>JACJYL010000002.1:0-1325000 GCA_020636105.1 Lewinellaceae bacterium | reverse complement strand
GCAAGTTTAAGTACTTAAGGTACGCAAGCGCAGCGAAAGCGAGTCTGAATAGGGCGCCTAGCTAGTTGGGGTAGACGCGAAACCCGGTGATCTACCCATGGGCAGGTTGAAGTTCCGATAGTCTCGGAATGGAGGACCGAACCAGTACACGTTGAAAAGTGTTTGGATGACCTGTGGGTAGGGGTGAAAGGCCAATCAAACCGGGAGATAGCTCGTACTCCCCGAAATGCATTTAGGTGCAGCGTTAGTTTAGAGTGTCATGGAGGTAGAGCTACCGATAGGGCTAGGGGGCTTCACCGCCTACCAAACCCTGACGAACTCCGAATGCCATGACATTGCACTAGCAGTGAGGCAGTGGGTGATAAGGTCCATTGCCAAGAGGGAAAGAACCCAGACCATCAGTTAAGGTCCCAAAATATATACTAAGTTGAATGAACGAGGTGGGGATGCTAAGACAGCTAGGATGTTGGCTTGGAAGCAGCCATTCATTTAAAGAGTGCGTAACAGCTCACTAGTCGAGCGTTCCTGCGCGGAAAATAATCGGGCATTAAGTATATTACCGAAACTATGGATTGATCTTCGGATCAGTGGTAGGGGAGCATTCCAGTGCCGCAGAAGTCAGGCCGTGAGGTCTGGTGGAGGAGCTGGAAAAGAAAATGTAGGCATGAGTAACGATAAAACAGGTGAGAAACCTGTTCGCCGTAAGACTAAGGTTTCCTTGATCTATGCTAATCAGATCAGGGTTAGTCGGGCCCTAAGGTGTAGCCGAGAGGCGAAGCCGATGGAAAACTGGTTAATATTCCAGTACTTGTATTATTTGCGATGGGGTGACGAAGACACGTAAGACCCGCGTACTGACGGAATAGTACGTTGAAGCACGTAGGCGTTGAAGAAAGTAGGCAAATCCGCTTTCTGAGCTGAACTGCGATAGTACACTGATAGCGCAAGCTTGACGTGATAGTGGTCCCAAGTATGCTTCCAAGAAAACCCTCTAAGCTTCAGAATAATACAACCCGTACCGTAAACCGACACAGGTAGTCGAGGAGAGCATCCTCAGGCGCTCGAGTGAATCGTGGCTAAGGAACTAGGCAAAATGGTCTCGTAACTTCGGGAGAAGAGACGCTCTGAGCAATCAGAGCCGCAGTGAAGAGGCCCAGGCGACTGTTTAGCAAAAACACAGGACTCTGCGAAATCGTAAGATGAAGTATAGGGTCTGACACCTGCCCGGTGCCGGAAGGTTAAGGAAGGTTGTTAGTTCTTCGGAGCGAAGCAATTGACTGAAGCCCCGGTAAACGGCGGCCGTAACTATAACGGTCCTAAGGTAGCGAAATTCCTTGTCGGGTAAGTTCCGACCTGCACGAATGGTGTAACGATCTGGGCACTGTCTCAGCCACGAGCTCGGTGAAATTGAAGTATCGGTGAAGATGCCGGTTACCCGCAACGGGACGGAAAGACCCCGTGCACCTTTACTACAGCTTCACATTGTGCTTGAGTATAAGATGTGTAGGATAGGTGGGAGGCTTTGAAGCTGCCGCGCCAGCGGTGGTGGAGCCGACCTTGAAATACCACCCTTCTTATACTTAGGTTCTAATCCCGATACCCTCGGGAGACATTGTGTGGTGGGTAGTTTGACTGGGGTGGTCGCCTCCAAAAAAGTAACGGAGGCTCGCAAAGGTACCCTCAGCATGGTTGGTAATCATGCGCAGAGCGTATTAGTACAAGGGTGCTTGACTGAGAGAGGGACGCCTCGACCAGGTACGAAAGTAGGCTAAAGTGATCCGGTGGTTCCGCATGGAAGGGCCATCGCTCAAAGGATAAAAGGTACGCCGGGGATAACAGGCTGATCTCCCCCAAGAGCTCATATCGACGGGGAGGTTTGGCACCTCGATGTCGGCTCGTCACATCCTGGGGCTGGAGAAGGTCCCAAGGGTTGGGCTGTTCGCCCATTAAAGTGGCACGCGAGCTGGGTTCAGAACGTCGCAAGACAGTTCGGTCCCTATCTGTTGTGGGCGTTGGAATATTGAGGAGATCTGACTCTAGTACGAGAGGACCGGGTTGGACGCACCTCTAGTGTACCTGTTGTGACGCCAGTTGCATTGCAGGGTAGCTATGTGCGGAATGGATAAGCGCTGAAAGCATCTAAGCGCGAAGCCAACTCCAAGATGAGTATTCCATTCCTTCGGGATGTAGGGTCGTGGAAGATTACCACGTTGATAGGCTACAGGTGGAAGTGCAGTGATGTATGGAGCCGAGTAGTACTAATTACCCAAAGACTTTCTTCGTAAATTTTTCACTAAAAGCTCTTTAGTAGCTTTATTAATCTCACCTGTCAATTGTCATGATCTTTGATCATTCAAAAAATATAATGTCCCGGCCTTTTCGCCGGTGATAAAGATTTGTTGGTGGCTATAGCAAGAGGGCACACCTCTTCCCATTCCGAACAGAGAAGTTAAGCCTCTTTGCGCCGATGGTACTGCCTTTAGGTGGGAGAGTAGGTCGCTGCCAACTTTTTTTCTTCTCAAGAGCCTTGCATAAATTATTCTGCAAGGCTCTTGTTATTTATACCCTGCACATCTTTTCAAAGCATTAAAAAATCCGATGATGGACAATCAACGTGCTTTATTGCTCAAACTGGAGTTTTTCTGGTGGTTTATCGCTGCCTTAATGGCCGCAGTCCTGGTACTCCCCATCTATTTACAACTCCCTGATTTTCCTCATATTGGGCTGAATGTTCTGCTCGTTTTTTGTTTTATTTTTTTTACCCGCCATATCTTTTTCCTGCGATTTACTTTTATTGCCAAACGACAATACCTTAAAGTTGCGTTGTTTTTTATAATGATTCCAGTCGTTTTTTTACTCATCCAGAAACTGAATTTTCTCCAGGGGTATATCAATGAAGGCATATTATTCAATGACCTTGAAAAATTGCCGTATAAAGAACAACTGAAGCTGGAAAAATACATTCGGCATGAAATCCTACTGGTTGGAACGGCGGCGATTGTCAGTGCCATTCTTTTTGCCATCAGAATGCTGATCTCCGTTTGGAAATATAGAAATCGAGGAACGGTTTAGATTCGACGAAACCGCTGATATTCAATATTATGAATAAAGAAATTCTGCGACTTGCCATTCCCAATATCTTAAGCAATTTATCCGTACCCTTGCTCAGTTCTTTCGATACGGCCCTGATGGGACGATTGACTGAATTACATATCGGTGCCGTCGGCCTAGGAGCCATGATCTTCAACTTCATTTATTGGAACTTCGGGTTTTTACGCATGGGCACCACAGGCATCACCGCCCAGGCGTTTGGGAGGGACGACCAGAAGGATTTGATTGAAACTTTTGGTCGGGCGAACGTAGTGGCCATAGTAGTGGCCACCGTTTTACTTATCCTACAGTATCCGCTGGTAGAATCGGCGATCTACCTGATGAATGTTTCGGCGGAACAAAGGCCTATTGTGGAGGAATATTTTTATATTCGAATTTGGGCCGCTCCGGCAAGTATAGCTTCCTATGCCTTTATGGGCTGGTTCTTTGGCATGCAAAATGCTGTTTATCCGCTCATCATGACGGTTGCGGTCAATGTCGTGAATATCGTTTTGAGTTATTTCTTTGTGATGCACCTGGGAATGGAAGCTGCAGGGGTGGCCTGGGGCACCGTGATCGCTCAATATACCGGCGTTTTGCTTGCATTGGGACTTTTCTATTATAAATATAGCCACCTGTTTGCACACATGCAAAGGGCGGTATTCCTAAAAAAAGAAGCTTTTAAACAATTTTTGAGCATCAACAGTGATATATTTATCCGCACCTTTTTTCTCACTTTTGTCTTCGGCTTTTTTTACAGCCAATCAGCCAGCGGTGGAAATATGATCCTGGCGGTAAATGTTATTTTATTGAATTTCCTCAACTGGATGTCCTATGGTGTTGATGGTTTTGCCTTTGCTTCGGAAAGTCTCGTTGGAAAATATAAAGGTATTGGCCATCCGCAAAACATAAAAAGAGCCATACGCCTTTCTTTTGGCTGGGGAATGGCTATGGCGGCACTGTTTAGTCTCGCTTATTGGTTTGGCGGCGGCACCATTTTACGATTGTTTACCAACCAGGAAGACGTCATTGTAGCCGCAACTCCTTTCCTTTTTTGGATGGCTATTTTTCCATTATTGAGTACGCCATGTTATATATGGGATGGGGTGTACATTGGCTTGACCGCCTCAAGGGCTATGCGTAATACAATGATACTTGCTTTCATCTTTTACCTGGCCGTTCATTTTGCGTTCAAAGAAATTTGGGGCAACAATCATTCCATTTGGTTCGCCTTGTTGCTTTTTATGGTGGCAAGAGGTGGGATTCAGCATTTGTTTTTTTGGAAAAAGGGATTGGCTCTGAGATGATGGCAATCAGAGTATGAAGACAAAAATGGGTTCAAGTGGTTTTATTTCGTTCAAAAGTGGTTTCAGATTGAAGGAAGTGAAATCCCCATTGCTTGGTGGGACAAGCTTCGGGCATCAGGGTAAATCGCCTAATTCATTCGGGGTGCCATACATGCCGAATGAATTCGGCAGTTACGGTTTTTTATCGAACCACAGAAACATCCCCCTTAAACCGGATGATTTCCCCGTCGATAAAAAGCACTTCTGCCATATAGGTAAACACGCCTGAATTGACAGGCTCCCCCAGGAATATTCCATCCCATCCGAGGGCTTCATTGTTGGGGGCAAAATTCTTGCCGTCAAAAACAAGTTCTCCCCATCGGTCGAAAATGCTCAGGCGTAGAACTTCATTCACAGCGGGACCGCTGTACACTGTAAAGCCATCATTGACACCGTCACCGTTGGGAGAAAAAACATTAGGAATATAGATGGGCCTGTTCTTGATCACATGTATCGTCAGGTCATCAAAAGCGACGCAGCCGGCTTCATCCGTTATGGTGACGATATAGGTGGTGGTATTGACAGGACTGAGAAATATATTTGAACATTCAGCATTGAGGCAAGTCAGAAAATCCAATGGTGCCCAGGAATAAACTACCGGAAAAAAATTGGGCAAGGCCTGGGCTGTGGTGCTGAAACCTAATTCAATAAACTGATCGGGACCTGCTTCCACAAGCAATTGAGGGGGTTCGTTGACCGTAATCTCTACGGTGGCGGTACAACCGTTGGCATCCAAAACGGTTGCCGTATAATCACCTGCGGCCAAATCGGTAAAAACCGAATCTATCTGGAAAGTCGTTCCATCCAGGCTGTATTCAAAAGGGGGCAATCCTCCGATTCCGGTGACGCTAATTTGTCCGTCCGTATAGCCAAAACAAATGTTATGAATCACTTGTGTCGTATCGATGGCAAGTAAAGGAGGCTGGATTACGACAGCAATATCTGTTATCTCACAATCATTCTCGTCGGTTACGGTCAACGGGTAATTCCCCGCAGGAAGAGTTGAAATATCAGGGGTTGTAGCACCTCCCTGCCATAAATAGGAATAATCACCCGTGCCGCCGGTAACGATTGAATTGACACTACCATCGCTTTCTCCAAAACAACTCACATCTGTAATATCAAAATCCAGCGTAAGCGGGGGCGGATCCTGTAAAACAAGTTCAAAGTTTCCAACGCAAAGATTTGCATCAATGACATCCACAACATAGGTACCCTGGGCTAACCCGGTCATAATATTGGAATTGATAAAACCATTCCCATCGTTCCAGTTGTACTGATAGGGCGGCAAACCATTATAAATAGCCGCAACGGCAACCCCGTCAGCATATCCCGTACACGAAGGATCGGTAATGGATTGAACGCCGGGGTCAAGCTCCAGCACGAGTTCATGAACATCGATAGTCAGGGCTATTTCACAATTATTGGCATCCCGGATGACAACGTCATACATTCCGTTGATGAGATTGTTATAGGAATTGGCTGAAGTAAAACCTGTGTTTTCCCAATTGTATTGATAAGGAGGCGTAGCTCCGTTAACGTTCAATGTGATGGCACCGTCCGTTCCCCCGTTGCAGGTAGGCATAGTGATGAGGGTATCCACAGCCCATACAGGTGGCCCGCCCACGTCAAAACTGGTCACTACTTCGCAGGTCGCTTCATCGACTACTGTGACAAAGTACGTGCCCTGTTCCAGGTTGGTGACGTCTTCTGTGGTCGCCCCGGTGTCCCAGGAATAACCAAAAGGCCCATAACCGCTAAAAACCGTCAGGTCGATGGCCCCGGTTCCGTCGTTGGGACAAGCTTCATCAGTGACCACTCCTGAAATATTGAAATGATCATCGCAACAAATGACATTGACGCTGTTTTGAACGATGGTTTTCAAACAACCCTGATTGCTCTTCACGGTCAAAACCACAGATTTAATGCCGGGCTTGTTGTAAACGACCGAGTGAGGCCCGGGGCCTGTAGCTGCTTGTGGCGTTGCCGTCGGACCAAAGTTCCAGGTCCAGCTTTCAAGCCCTCCCGCGAAAAAAGAATCATCTGTATAAATAACCGGTTCTCCGATACAAACCTCATCCGGAGCGGAAAGAAAATTCACATCCGGGCCGAGGAAAGTACCTGTACCGCCAAATTCAATGGAAAAACCCGAACCTGATTGGCTGAAATTGTTAATCACCAGGGCATAACTTCTTCCGGAAATCATTTCGATGGCATCGGCGTAGTTGTTGTCACCCGTTTGGCACCCACAGGTTTCACTGATGTCTGCGTCACCATCTACAAGTCCGGTAGCCCCGGTACAGGCTATCCATTCTGACAAGGGAGTCCCCACATTCTCCCCTGAAGCCATACATCTTATGTCAAACTTGCCGGAACAGTCGTCAATCCCATTAGGCAGTTCATAAACGACAAAGTCAATATCGTCTGTGGGGTTCAAAGGGGTGATATCAAATTCAAGCGTTCCCGTAGCGTCACAAGTCCATTTATACCAGGTAGAGCCGGATTCTGTAATCTGGCAGGTACCGGAATTGCAACTTACATCATTGATTTCGTTAGGGTCATTTCCAACACCGTTCAAAAAACCAACGGTAAAGGGAGATTTATCACACAAAATAACTCCGGGATCACAATCACCCGAAGCGGAAGGCACTTCGTTAAAATTATTGATACACAACTGGAAAGTTCCCGTAAATCCAAAACGGGCGCTGACGCGAATGTAATACGTTTCTCCAATGTTAAGGGGACCGGCGAAAACACTCACCTGGTCCACATTAAAAGCATCCGAGGCACATCCCAGGATATTCAAATTATCGCAAGGCCCTTGGTAAATGGCTAATTGAGGATTTTGCTGGTTGCCGCCGGGGTTATTCGCCACCATTCCGATAACACTTACATTCACCGTCGTAGCAATGGCCGTAAAGGCAAACCAGACATCATTGTTATCCTGGTTGTTGGGAAAACATCCGGGACTGGTTTCCGCAGAAATAGTTGCATCGTAGTTATTGAATTCTGCCACCGCCGAACACCAGGCACTTACATCAGGGATGAGAATGGCATCAATGCATTCATCATTGGCCGGTTGGGAAGACAACCACACAGGAGTGAAAATAAACAGGGCCAATAGTAATATGTAGTGGTAACGCATAGCTTTTGTATTTTGGTTCAAATGGTTCAAATGGTTCAAATGGTTTATGAGATTTCAGTATCCAGACAAATTTAGCCGAAAAAACAATTAAACCCTTTAGTCTTTAGCCTTTAGTCTTTAGCCTTTTTATAACAGACCCCTAATTTCCAACTTATGTTGGACTTATTATGTTAAGAACGTTTTAAAGTCTGAAAATATGTCAATTTGTTTACCAAATCCTATTTCAATTTTGAATTCAACAATCCTTCCATCTTTTTTACCGACAAATCCACGCCAATGATCATCCCTTGAGGATTGATCAGAAAGGTAGCCGGAATTTCTTTTATGTTGTACCGTTCAGCGATCCGACCGTTATCGAAGCCTTCTCCCTTAGGCAGATCGACAACGTGATAGGGCCAGTCCAAATGGTCTGTTTCAATGGCCCCTGACCATGGATCCAAAGTTTTTTCCAGGGCAATACTAACTATTTCAAATCCCGTGGCATCCTTAAATTTAGCAGGATGGAAAGTTTTATAGAGCTGAACTATTTTTGGATTATTTTTCCGGCAAGGGGCGCACCAACTGGCCCAAAAATCGAGTAATACGTATTTTCCATGAAGGGAGGATAATTGCAGGGGAGTTCCATCCTTATTCTCCGCCCGAAAATCAATGGCTTGTTCCCCGTTGATCAAAGGCTGCTGTTGATCTAAATGATAAAGCTGATATAAAAAATAACCGAGGGCACTTCCGATTAGAATGGCAACCAATCCTTTATTTAGTTTTGTATTCATCGTGATTAATTCAAAAAAAATGTTTGCTTTTTGATGGATAAATGAGTAGCTTAAGCCCTAAAATATACATAACGACGCAAAGATAATAAGTCAACCTATTTTTATAAACCGATAACAACTATCCTATGAGACTGATTTTTACCCTCATGAGCACTTTGTGCTTGTTTTTCCTTTTTAATTCACAAGTTTTTGCCGCAAATAATAATTCCGCCTTATCAAAAGACGATGAGGTGGAATGTGAAATTGCCGGAGAATTGCTGGTTCATAATGTTTCCTGTAAAGGTAACGATAATGGCATTCTCATACTCAATATGACAGGAGGAACCCCTCCTTTTACTTACAACTGGTCTACCGGGGCGCCTTCGGATTTTGATATCCTTATCGACCTGGCTCCCGGGGATTATGCAGTAACCGTTACCGATGCGGATGGTTGCACGCTCGAGTTTACGGCTACCGTTTCCGAACCTGATTTCCTTTTTGCCAGCGCCAGTGCCAGTAATGAAACGGCGCTCGGGGCAAATAACGGGAGTGCTTTTGCTACGCCGTTTGGAGGTACAACTCCTTATACTTATCAATGGGATGATCCGAATAACAGTACGATCCCTAATATCTCTAATCTGCCGGTAGGCGATTATACGGTTACGGTCACCGATGCCAATGAATGCATTTCCATCCAGACCGTAACGGTTAATGCCTTCGGTTGTAGCCTGAATGTGACCAGTTCCGCAACCCAGATAAGCTGCCATGGGGAGTGCGACGGACACACAGGCGTTATTTTTGGCGGGGGGACCGCTCCTTTTGTTATCGATTGGAGTACGGGGTCACATGCTTCGAACCTGAACAATCTTTGTGAAGGAGTTTACACCGTCACCGTCACCGATGCAAACGGATGCACCAATCAGAACACTGTGGTGATCCATGAGCCGGATGTACTGGAAGTCAATTTGCAAAATCTTTTAAACCTGGGCTGCTTCGGCACCGATGACGGCTCTATTTCTGTTCAACCTGTGGGAGGTACCACGCCTTACAATTACCTTTGGTCGAGCGGGCAGACCACCGGCACCATTAACAACCTGGGGATCGGTAATTATACGGTCACGGTTACCGATGCAAGAGGATGTACAGCCACTTTGAGTGCCGAAATTACCCAGGCGCCTTTACTGGAACTTTCAGTAGATAATTCCCAAAATGTTGATTGTTCCGGTGCATCTACAGGAGCTGCAAGCGTTTCAGCCTCCGGAGGTACAGGAAATTATGTTTACAACTGGTCCAACGGTATGCAGGGCAATGTGGCTCAGGGACTTGCCGCAGGCACCTACACCGTCACCGTGACGGATGCAAGCAACTGTACCGCTGAAGTGAATATTACCATCACGGAGCCGGCTCCTTTGTCGGTTACGGTCATTTCAGAAAGCAACGTCTCCTGTTTCGGGGCGGCGGATGGATCCGTCGGAATATCGGTAATCGGAGGTACTCTTGATTACGACTATGCCTGGTCAAACGGTGCCCTTACGGAATCTTTGGCGGGTCTTGGCCCGGATACTTATTCACTGACGGTTACTGATGCCCACAATTGTTCGGAATCCGTCACCGTCGATATTACCGAACCAACCGAGCTGTCGCTCACCCTGCAGTCTCTTGAAAATGTATCTTGTTTTGGCGTGGGGGACGGATCCATTGGGGTAGCTGTTTCTGGCGGAACTATGCCATTGACCACCAACTGGTCCAACGGGCAAACAGGAACATCAATCAGTGGGTTGTCTCCGGGTAATTACCAGGTGACCCTGACGGATGGTAATGGTTGTTTTGAAACACTTGGGGGTATGATCACACAGCCAGAACCTCTTGAACTGTTTGTCACCGTGACGAATGTCAACTGTCCTAACTCCACACAGGGCTCCATTGCCGTAAGTGCCCAGGGAGGAACACCAAATTACAGCTTCCTGTGGTCTAACGGCTCGAATGTCAACCCGATCTTTGGATTGACGGCGGGCAATTATATGGTTACAGCCACTGATCAGCACAATTGTACCGAATCGGCGCAGGTGATCATTTCCAGCCTAGACAATGAACCGCCGGTAGTGTTTGCCAGTGATGTCAATTTATTCCTGGGGGATGACGGTACGGTAACTTTGCCTTTGGGGCAGGTAAATAATGGAAGTTTTGATAATTGTGGCATAGCCTCTATGACCTTGAGTCAGAGTGAATTTGATTGTACAAATGTAGGGACGAATTTGGTGACATTGACCGTGACCGACCAATCGGGCAATTCCGCCCAGGAAACGGTAACCGTCCTGATCTCCGACCTGATTGCCCCTGAAATGACCTGTCCGCCAAACATTACTGTTCCGGCTTGTGAAGCAACATTGGATTATCCGATGCCGATAGTAATTGATAATTGTGCGGATGTCATCGACCCTGTTTTGTCGGCCGGTTTGCCACCGGGAGCTACTTTTCCTACAGGACTAACGGTGGTCTCCTACAGTTTCACAGACGGAGGCAATAATTCTGCGCTTTGCAGCTTTGAAGTGACCGTAAAACCGGCACTGGAGGTGGAATATGCCGAAACACATGTCTCCTGCAACGGAGGCGCGGATGGTACTATAAGCATAACGGCCAGCAGTGGTACTCCTGATTATAGCTATACCTGGGAAGATGGCTTTTCCGGGTCGGATGCAGAGGGGCTGACGGCGGGTGTTTATACTATATCCGTAGCCGATAGCGATGCATGCGAAGAGGTTCTGAGTATTGAGATCCTTGAGCCCAATGCACTGGGGGCAGACGTAGATTTGATCGTAGATGAAACCGACGGATCAGCCAACGGCTCAATTGATATTACTCCAACCGGAGGGACGGGGCCTTATACATATAAATGGTCGTTTCAAGGAGAATTCTTCTCCGATTCAGGCGATATCAACGGACTTTCCGCAGGAGATTATACTGTGGAGATCACGGATGCCAATGGTTGTACATATTCCAGTGATGTGATCACCGTTGAAAGTTTGACAGGAACCCAGGTTGTTCAGCTCGACTTAGGGTTTAATTTAACTCCGAATCCTTCCAATGGTTTGGTTTGGATGACTATTGAACCGACTTTAACGAAAAATGCTGTGGTTTCCGTTTGGGATGTGCTCGGACAAAAAGTAGTGGACGGGCTGGAAGTAAGCGCAGGAACAGCCCAATTGCCGCTGGATCTTTCCAGTTGTTCCAATGGCACTTATTTTATCCGCCTGGATGGTGAAGCGGGCAGTTTTCTTAGGAAATTGATCGTAAATAAATAATAGCTTCGGAGGGGAATATACGACTTCCACCGGCAAACAACCACAAAACGGGTTCAGAATGAAATCTGAACCCGTTTTGTATAGGATCAAAAGATGTTTTTCTACCTTCATGTTAAAGGTTTTATACCAAAGCCGATTATCTTTGTTCATTAAATTGAAAATTCATTTATGATCACCATCGATCCGTCAAAGATTGAAGCAAAGGATATGCACCAGTTCGTGTTGGGTTCTGTCGCTCCACGACCGATAGCTTTTGCCAGCACCATTGATGAAAACGGTAGGCCAAACCTTGCGCCCTACAGTTTTTTTAATGCCTTTAGCTCCAATCCTCCGATTTTGGTATTTTCGTCCAATCGCCGGTTGAGCGATAACACGACTAAGGATACCTTATACAACGTGAGGAAAACGGGAGAAGTGGTCATCAATGTAGTCAATTATAATATCGTCCGGCAAATGGCTGTGGCCAGCATTGAATTCCCTTCGGGAGTGAGTGAATTTGAACAGGCAGGCTTAACGCCTATTCCTTCAGATCTGGTAGCGCCCCCGAGAGTGAAAGAGTCTCCGGTACATATGGAATGTAAAGTGCAGGAAATCATACCGCTCGGTGAAGAGGGCGGGGCCGGTCATTTGATCATATGCCGGATTTTGAGGATGCATATATCAAAAGACGTGGTGGATGACGGCCGGATCAATCCACACAAAATAGATCTTATGGGGCGTATGGGCCGGGCTTATTATGTTCGTGCCAGTGGGGAAGCCATCCATACCATCGTGCAACCTGTTACGCCTCCCGGTATCGGATTTGGGCAGTTGCCACAAAGCGCCAAAGCGAGTCATGTTCTTACTGCAAATGACCTGGGCAGGTTTGCAGGAATGGCCGCCGGTCCGTCAGTAGAAATTATTGAAAAGCTTAAAATGGAAGCCGAAATAGCCTTGATTTTAACGAAAAAACATTTCTCTGAGGAACTCCATCGGTTGGCACATAATGAATTGGCCCAGGAAAATTTAAGCAGAGCAGCAGCTTTGGTCTGGCTTGCAGAAGAACATTTGAAATAATAGTGATAACTTTTTTATAGCTTAGTCATCAGAAGCATTAGGAAGGATTAGTGAATTTACGTTCAAGTAAAAAAAAATTGGCAGATGAAAAAAATTGGTATTCTTCATGGAAAGGAACGTTCGTTTCCTGCAGCATTCGTCAAACGAATCAATGATAAAAAGCCGAAAGGCATTATTGCCGAACCGGTAAAAATCGATAAATGCGTTCAGGGCGCTACTTCAGAATATGCGGTGATCGTCGACCGGATTTCCCAGGATGTACCCTTTTATCGTGCCTATCTAAAAAATGCGGCCATAACAGGAACCGCGGTGATCAATAATCCATTCTGGTGGAGTGCCGATGAGAAGTTTTTTAATAACGCGCTCGCTATTTCAGTGGGGGTGCCGGTGCCTAAAACCGTTTTACTGCCTTCCCATGATCATCCTGATGATACTGATGGAGATTCTTTTTCTAACCTGGCTTTCCCATTGGATTGGGAGGGTATTTTTGAATATATCGGATTTCCGGCCTATATGAAACCTTTTGCCGGGGGCGGATGGAAAAATGTATATCGACTGGAGAATGTGGATGAGTTTTTTATCAAACATGCCGAAACCGGTCAACTCGTGATGATGCTCCAGGAAGAGATCACTTTTGATGCTTATTTCCGTTGTTATTGTATTGGAGGAAAACATGTGAAAATCATGCATTACGAACCACGTAATCCTCATCATTCACGTTACGATGCTCATCACGACGTATCCGCCGCGTTGTTGAAAAAAATCGAAAAATTTACCATCAAACTCAACGAAGCACTGGGCTACGATTTCAATACGGTTGAATTTGCGATCAGAGATGGAGTGCCTTATGCTATTGATTTCTGTAACCCGGCCCCGGATGCGGATAAAAGTTCCGTTGGCGAAGAAAACTTCGAATGGGTCGTGGAAACCATGGCCAATTACGCCATTGAGAGAGCACAGGAAAATAAAAAGGGAAAAGACAACCTCACCTGGGGGACTTTTATTAAAAATGCCGCAGCAGGGAAATAGTCACGATTACAGTTACCAGTACCGGTTTTTAGCAGGGGGGCAGCAGCATTGAATGGCCAGCAACCAGTAGCGAGTAACAAAGCAACCAGCATTCAGCAACATGATACGTTTAGCTATTCTTGATTTATACGATAACACGCCTAACCAGGGTATGCGTTGCATACAGGACATAGTCGAGGCTTATGAGGATGTGGAGTATACCGTTTTTGATGTAAGGGGAAAGGACCAGGTGCCCGGGTTGGAATTTGATATTTATATTTCCACCGGGGGCCCGGGAAGTCCGCTGGAAGGGGATGGTGTATGGGATATCCGTTACGGACGCTGGCTGGATTCGATATGGAACTGGAACCAGCAACCTGATTTGCCGAAAAAACATGTTTTTTTCATTTGTCATTCGTTTCAGATTGCGGTCAATCACTTCAAGTTGGCAAAAGTCACCAAAAGGAAGTCTAAGTCTTTTGGTACCTTCCGGACGCACAAAACAGAGGAATTTGAACCTTTGTTTGAATCGCTGCCGGAGCCTTTTTATATAGCAGATTTCAGGGATTGGCAGTGTGTCCAGCCGGATTGGAGACGCATGAATGCCATGGACGCTAAAGTGGTAGCACTTGAAAAAATCAGGCCTCATGTTCCTTTGGAAAGAGCGATAATGGCCATTCGGTTTTCCGATGAAATTTTTGGCACCCAATTTCATCCGGAAGCAGAGCCCAAATCTATGCTTTGGCATTTTATGGATGTGGAGAAGCGCACCCAATTGATTGAAGACCATGGAGTTGAAAAATATCAACGCTTTATTGATCACCTTCGGGACAAAAACAAAATTCAATTGACTCATGATACCGTTTTACCCGGGTTTATGAAAAAAGCTGTGGCTAACGTGAGGAAAGGAACGGTGGCTTATTGATGTGGTGAATCATTCCTGGTCGGAATAATTTTACCAGCTACCCTTTAAATAATATTAGGTAATCGAATGAAGTGCCTGAAATTGCCCCTTTCTTTCCAGATGTTACCCGATTTTTAATGTTTTGTTTAATGGACTATTTTGATGTCTGATTTTCCGGTGACCGGAATTTCAGTGGATTATTTTTAGTTTGTACTTTAATCTTTTGGTTTTCACCTTTTAACCTTTCGCCCAATGATACCCGAGTTACGAGAAAAATTCAATAAAGTTTTTGATGAGCAAACTTATGATGCTTTCAAATATTCTATTGAAAAAAAGTATAATCACCTTCCTGTGTTCAGGATTGCGGAAACCCCTATTTTTATTCCACGTGAGCTGAAAGACAAGATTATGGAAGCTGCCGAGGATATTTTGGAGGTGATCCTTGCCCCGGATTTTATGAAGAATTCCACCAATGCCATTCCGCCTGCATTGAAAGTACCCCAGGAGTCAAATTTTACGCACTTTTTGCAAATGGATTTTGGGGTGTGTATCGATGAAAAGGGAGAACTTACGCCCCAATTGATCGAGGCCCAGGGATTTCCCTCTTTGTATTTTTTTCAGGATTTGCTGGCCAATAAGTATCGCGAATATTTTGATATTCCGGATCATTACACTCATCTGTTCAACGGACTGGATTCGGAATCCTACAAGCAAAAATTGAGGAATATTATTATTGGAGATGCCGACCCCGAAACCACCATATTACTTGAAGTGGAGCCGGATAAGCAGGCCACCGCCATCGATTTTTATGCGACCCGTGAAGCCCTCGGGATAGATACCGTATGCGTGACAGATCTCAAAGTAGAAGGGAAAGATGTGTATTATTACAAGGACAACCGAAAGATAAAGGTGAAACGCATTTACAACCGGGTCATTTTTGATGAACTGGTTCAACGCACCGACCTTCGTCGTGAATTCAGATTTAACATGGGAGCCAATGTCGAATGGATCGGGCATCCCAATTGGTTCTTCCGACTCAGCAAACATACTTTGCCCTTTTTAAAGAGCCAATATGTTCCTGAATCTCATTTTTTGAATGAGTTGGAAAACATTCCGCCTGACCTGGAAAATTATGTTCTCAAACCACTCTTCTCTTTCGCGGGTTCAGGCGTGATCATCAACGTCAAACGCTCCGACCTCGATAGCGTTTCGAATCCTGAAAATTATATCTTACAACGAAAAGTAACTTACGCCCCCGTGATTAAAACACCCAATATCAGTTCGAAATGTGAAATCAGGGTCATGTTCCTTTGGGAAAAACATGAGGAACGCCCACTGTTGGTCAACAACCTGGTACGCCTGAGCAAAGGAGAGATGGTTGGGGTGAAATACAATAAAGATAAAGACTGGGTAGGGGGCAGTGTCGGCTTTTTTGAGCGATAACCCTCCCTGGATCATTGTTTCCTTGATTCTATAAACGATATTTTAATGACGATTTTTTTAAAAAACAATAATCCCATTAGCCATGTTTAAACGCCTTTTTTTGTTGGGAATCCTCCTGTTTGTTTTTAAGGTTGGTTTTGCCCAAAACCCACTGGGTCCATGCGGGACTGCTCCTGAAAAATCTGCCTGGCTTCAAAAATACCAGGCGGCTCCGGCCGCTTACCAGAAGAACCTGGATACGATCATTTATGTGCCTTTGACGATTCATTTATTGGGTACGGATGAAGGGCTTGGTTTTTTTAATTACCGGAATTTGATGGAGGCGTTTTGTACGTTGAATGAAGATTATGAATCGGCTAACATCCAGTTTTACATGGAGGGAGAGGTTCATTACATTCAAAATACTGCATGGTTCGAACATGAAACGCTGCTGGAAGGTGGACAGATGATGTTTGCCAATAATGTGGAACATACGCTTAATTGCTATTTTGTCGCTGACCCGGCCGGGAATTGTGGTTACGCGCTTCCTTATGCCGGCCTCGCCGTTGCCAAAAGCTGTGCGAATCCCAATGATCACACCTGGTCGCATGAAGTAGGTCATGCCCTTTCTTTGCCACACCCTTTTTTGGGCTGGGAAGGCGGGGTGAGTTATGACGACTCTGTTCCTCCCAATTTTAACGCCCCGGCTCCTTTGACAGTCACCTACGATTATACTTTTTTCCAGGATACCTTAATTTTGGACACCCTGATCATTGATACCGCTTATGTGGAGTTTGTGGATGGTTCCAATTGTGGGATTGCTGCGGATGGTTTTTGCGATACTTCCCCCGATTATCTGGCCAACCGCTGGTTCTGCGACGGCAATATGGAAAGTGCTACTCAGCAAAAAGACCCTTCCGGAGCCACCTTCAAGTCGGATGGAACCTTGATCATGTCTTATTCGGATGATGCCTGTGCTTATAGGTTTTCTGCCGAACAAATGGCCGCAATGCGGGCTAACTTATATGATGAAAAATCCGATTATCTCTACAATCAGACCACTGAAAATCCGGTGGCAACTACGGCGGTATTGCTTAGTCCGTCAAATGACCAGCCGGTGCAATACAATTATGTGCCACTGGAGTGGGAAGAGGTCGCCAATGCAACCCATTACCTGGTCGAGGTATCTCTTTTGTCCAGTTTTCCATTAACCGTAACCAAAACTTACGTCAGTACCGAAAATTCCATTGTACTGGAAGATTTGCAGGATCAGAAAAAATATTACTGGAGGATAAGGGGCTTCAACAGGCAACATTTTTGTGCTGCCTATTCGGGGTATGAAAGTTTTGAAACCGAAAACCTGTTGAAGGTCAACTCTATTGATGGATTGTCCGCCCTGAATTTATACCCTAATGTGCTAAATCCCGGTGTTGCCCTGCACGTCGAGGCATTGGCTAGCCAAAATGCTGAAGGCAAAATGCTGTTGTTCAATAATTTAGGGCAAATCATGACAGAAATGCCCTTTACTTTTTATGCCGGCATGAATAACATGCTTTTTGAAATCCGGGAGAATCTTCCTGAGGGATTATACTTTTTCACTTTAAATGTGGACGGTCAATTTTTTACCCAAAAAGTGATATTGGCAAATTAGCCCGGTGTCATTTTTCATACTTTGCTGGATATAAATGAGCTGCTGGTCGAAAATGTAGGATAGTTCATTGAACAAAATCGGTCTTTTAGCATTGATTAAGGGTAATTATTGTGTGGGCAATGCCCATTTAAAATCAGACTGAATCAATGGGAGTTTTAATTGCTTGTGCGGTTGTTTTTTTTCTCGACCTCTACGTTTATAAGGGAATTTCCACTTTGACGGAATCGCTTTCCAAATCCGGACAGACGGGGGTGTTTTTCCTGTTCTGGACCGTCCGGGTCGCTTTATTGCTAGCCTTTGCCTATACCATTACCCATTTCAATGAATTCAGGGTAAATCATCCAAGGGCGTTTATTTTCTGGACTTCCGCATTTTTTGTGGTAACCCTTCCCATGCTGGTCTTTGCTGCTTTTCATTTTGCCAATGATCTCACCAATGGAGTATTGTGGGGGGTGAATAAACTGGCAAACCCTGGAACGGACTATTCCCGGCGTACTTTCATCACGCAGGCCGGCCTCGGGGTAGGAGCCTTACTTATGGGTGGATTTTTCTATGGGGTGACCAAAGGAAAGTTTGCTTTTCGGGTGATGAAAAATCAAGTGGTTTCTTCCCGTTTGCCCAAAGCTTTTGACGGATTAAAGATTGTTCAGATCAGTGATGCACACCTTGGAAGTTTTATCAATAATTTCGAACCGGTAAAAAAAATGGTGCGCATGATCAATGACCTGGAAGCCGATTATGTGGTGTTCACCGGTGACATGGTCAATTCATTGTCTGACGAGGCGGAGCCCTGGATCGACGTATTTTCCGGCATAAAAGCCAAATATGGTAAATTCTCGATATTCGGCAACCACGACTATGCTGATTATGGTAATTACACTGAATCAGAAAAGATAAAAAGCCGCAACCGGCTGAAAGAAATTCATAAAGAAATGGGATTCCGGTTGCTGGAAGACGAACATGTTGAGCTGCAACGAGACGGGGAGAAAATTTCCCTCATCGGGGTACACAACTGGGGCGCAGGCTTTCACCAGGTAGGAAACCTGGCGAATGCTATGCAAAATGTCAATCCTGATCATTTTAAGATACTGCTTTCCCATGATCCTACCCATTGGGAGCACCAGGTGTTGGGAAAGGAAGATATTCACCTGACTTTTTCGGGGCATACCCACGGCATGCAGATGGGGATCGAGATTCCTTCGCTGGGGATTAAATGGAGTCCCGTAAAGCTGCGTTATAAGCGTTGGGCCGGACTTTACACGGAAGGGGAACAACACCTGCATGTCAATCGCGGATTAGGCGTACTGGCCTTCCCGGGCAGGTTGGGCATGGCACCGGAGATCACCCTGGTGGAGTTGAAGTCTGCCTGACAGTTTCCTTTAAAATCTTACCTTTGTCAAAATTTTCGAAAAAACCATGAAGTGTTTAAACTGTGAAAATGAATTCAAAGGCCATTTTTGTAATCAGTGCGGACAAAAAGCTACGGTGAAAGCCATTACTTTGGCTGGTGTTCTTTCGGATGTCTTTAGAATGTTGACCAATGTTGACCGAGGATTGTTGTTCAACTATATTAACCTTACCAGAAAACCCCAGGCGACAATCTCAGGTTACTTGTCCGGGAAGAGAATAGGCGTTTTTCCGCCCATTCAATATGCTATTCTTGGGGTTACCATTTTGACCTTGCTGGACCACTATTTGGGTCAAGGGTTTCCTTCTTCACTTACAGGTCATTCAGAATTGGTTGGTTCTTTTAAAGATAGTCCACAATATAATTTAGGTCAAAATTTTGGAAAGATTTTGAAAGGCAATCTCAAGTTTTTTTTACCATTGATCATTTTCTTTTTTTCTATTCCTGCTAAACTTTTTTATAAAAAATTCAATTTTGCGGAGCATTTGGCTATCCAGGCCTTTATTATGGGGCATGCTGCTTTTTTTACCATATTCCTGTTTCCTTTTAAGCAGTTAACCGTTTTAGCCAATCCCGTCTTTTATTTGGTGTTGTTGATTTGGAATTTTTTGTTTTTCTTTTCCAGGAAGGAAATTGTTGCGAGTATCCTGTCTGCCATTTTTATTTTTTTGATAGGAATGGGTCTGTTTATTTTGATCCCGGTTCTCCTATTTGTCCTTTTGAATATTAGCTAAAACTTGCTCTGAAATATTAACTTTGCAGGATGTCGTCCAAAAAAATATATCCTTCTTTTTTATCGGTCAAGGGGAAAAAGATACCTTTCCAGGTGGTGCGCGAGCGCCGGCAAAGTATGCGTGTGGCTGTTGGTAAAAGGGCGGTTATTCTCAGGATGCCTTCCGGGATATTAGCTCCAGGGCTGGAAAAGGGCACAACCTGGGTACAGAACTGGCTGGAAGAGCTGACGGCAAAAAAACCGGATGCACTGGATCACCTGCTGTTGAAATCCTATGAAAACGGAGATATCTTGGAGGTGGGGGATCGCCGTTATACGCTCCAAATCGTTTACGAAGACCGAAAAACCCATGCGGCAAAACTTAAGGGAGACATTATTAAGTTGAGCCTCGTTGAATCGGCAGACCCTATGCTATTGCAAAAAGCCATCAAACATTTACTGAGCAGGGTGGTGGCGCAGGATTTTTTGCCGAATATCGTCAAGCGGGTCGATGATCTGAATGATCTTTATTTTCAGAAAGCATTCAACAAGGTAAGCCTTAAATACAATCATTCCAATTGGGGCAGTTGTTCCAGCAAAGGCAATATCAACCTTTCCACCCGCCTGCTTTTCGCCCCTCAGCCCGTCATCGATTACGTGATTGTCCATGAACTGGCCCACCTCGTGGAAGCCAACCATTCTCCACGCTTTTGGGCGGAAGTAAAAAAAGTCATGCCCGATTACAAGGATAAAGAGCGCTTTTTAAAGCAAAACGGAAAACAATTCGATTTTTAATAATGATGAATCCATTGAGTTTGATGACGAATATTCAATTGCCAGTTAGTACTGTTAAAGACTTGATTATTAGATTCTTAAGGAAACCTAAAAGCTCGCGTTTGTTTTTCGTGAGTTTGGGGTTTCTTTTGTCCTTCATGGCTTGTCATGAAGAGGAAAACAACCCTGTTGCATCCATTCGGCAGGCCGAAGGTTTTTTTATCGTCAATGAAGGAACTTTCAACTTCGGCAATGCTTCGGTGAGTTATTATCATTATGAAACCGGGGAAGTGACCCATGACCTGTTTAAAAACGCTAACGGACATACGGCCGGGGATGTTTTGCAACAGATGTTTGTAGTGGATGATAAAGGATACCTGGTATTGAATAATTCGGGTTATGTGGAAGTGGTTAATATGGAAACTTTTGAATCGGAAGGATTGATTCAGCCCTTTGAATCGCCCAGGCATTTTTTGCCGGTAAGCGAAGGGAAGGCTTATGTGAGTGATCTGTATTCTAATAGTATTCAGGTGGTAAACCTGATGGAAGGCACCGTGACGGGTAGTATCATGATGCCTTTCTGGACCGAGCAAATGGAAAAGGTGGACGCCTATGTTTTTGTCACCTCACCCTGGGATATACGGTTGGATCCTCATGATCAAATTTATGTGATAGATGCTGAAAATGATTTCCTTGCCGATAGTATCCAGGTGGGTTATGATCCGGTTGCTATTGCCAGGGATGGGAATAATAAACTATGGATCTATTGCCGGGGAGCCGAATCCCTGGCTGAACCAGCAGGGCTTTATTGTGTGAACCCTCAAACTTTTGAGGTGGAAAGGAGTTTGTTGTTTGAGGATTACGACCTTGGATTTGCAGCCCGGTTGTCTTTTAATTCAGCGGGGGATACCCTGTATTATCTGAAAAATGATATTTATGCTTTTGCCTTAAGCGATACGAATTTACCCGCCTCACCGCTTATACAGGCCAGCGGGAGCAATTTTTATGCTCTGGCGGTGGATCCTGCAACGGGAAATTTAATAGTTGGGGATGCAATAGATTATGCCCAAAAAGGGAAAGTCTACATTTATGGAAGACAGGGGAATCTTTTGGAAACGACTGAAGCGGGGGTGATTCCTGCGCAATTTTTATTTTATTGAGTCTCCCAGGCGATGAGTTCTATCACGTAAGCGCCTTTATACCCCAGACCAATGAGTTTATCCTTCATTTTATTGGCATCGGCACGGGTATCAAAACACTCTTTGGATTCAACGACCCAAACATCTTCACAAGGCCGGTGGCGGGCGATAAGGCTTTCATGAAAAGGATAATTTTCGGGGCTGGTGAATTTAAGCAGCGCCACTTGAATTTTATAACACCTGACCGGAACGGTTTTAAATTTAGGCAAACTGTTTTTAGGCGGAGGAGAGCCTCCTTTGACAGTGGTCCAGGCTCCTTTTTCGTAAGAGACAGGAAGTTCATCACAATAAGCCGGTTTTTTTTCCTGAGAGAATGCAAATACCGGGAGTAATAAACATAGGAAAAAAATCAAATTTTTCATTTGTATGTTTTTAATCTATTGAATAACCAAATTATAGGCTTTACCTCTATCTCCTTGCAGGAAAAAACAGTATCACCTGGTTTCTATTGAGTAATAGATTATTAATTACATAAATTTGTTTAAAATAGTTTTTGATCACTCAAAAAATAATAAGGATTGAGATGTTAATTTGTCGCACCGGGGGACTGCATGACTATCTGGCAAGTAATAAAACCTAAAATTACAAAAAAACACATTATCCCGCCTGATTTTTCTGAAAATTACTAAAAAAGTGGAATTATTTCCAATAAAGCTTTGAGTTCGGCGACTTTAGGCCTGTATTTTTTTCAAGAAACGTCTTTCTTTCATTGACTTTCACCCGAAAGCCTCGTCCTATAAACGATACACAAAGGATTTGGGATTTGCTTAACAAACTTTAACCTTTGCAAAACATTCTTGTTTCAATAATTTGCAGAACTTGCGCGTTTGAAGCATATACCGTTTTTAAACCCTGAATGGGCTACTATTTTGAATATCAAACAATTAATTAAGATGAAAAAAATCCTTGGTTTTGCACTCTTTTTATTATTGGGAACCATTGTGGTTGCACAACCCAAACAGTACGTAAGCGCTGAGGACTCCGATCCTGAAGCAAAGGAAATGCTCAAGAAAATCCAAGCAAAATACGATGCTTATAAAACTGTTGAATTCTCTTTTGTTTTGGATATTGAAATTCCGGACCAGCCCAAAGAATCCCAGCAAGGTACCCTCGAAAGACAGGGAGATAAGTACCATTTCAAATTGGGTACCCAGGAAGTTTTTTGCGACGGCAAGTCCATCTATTTTATTCTGCATAACAATAAAGAGGTCCAGATCAACAACATGCCTGATCCTGATGAAGACAATAGTGTGTTGTCGCCCCAGGCCATTTTTAATTTTTATGAATCCGATAATTTTGTCTTTTTCCTCACTGGAGAGCTGGTTGAAAACGGCAAACGGCTTCAGGAAATTACCTTCAAGCCTCTCGATCGGGACCATTCAGATTATGCGAAACTCGTCCTGACCGTCGACAAAAATGCTTCTGAAATTATCCGGGTGAAGGCTTATAGTAAGGATGCTTCCCGATACACTTTACATATTGGGAAAGTAAAAACCAATACAGGCCTGGTTGCTTCGGCCTTCTCTTTTAATAAAGATAAATTTCCGGGGTATTATGTGGAGGATTTGAGGGAGTAGGCGGTTAGTTATTGGTGGCTCGGTACTCAATGCCGGTGACGGGCCAACCCCTCTTTTGTACTCAAGGTGACCTCTTCGCACCGGGTTTATAGCATGCCAGGACGCCCGGCGAAGAGGTCACTTCAATTCTCCGGCAATGAGTATCCAGCAAACCAGGCTCACTGCTCATCAAGCCTCCCATCTCCTGCTTCAGCCTTTCTCACCAGAAGCGTTATCATGTAATCTTCATTAGCCACTTCGGATCCTTCAACAGGATAAGGATCAACGGCCATAAGTTGATAGGTATAACCATCAACGACCTGCATGGCCTCATCCGGTTTGTCATCGCGCAGGGAAAGCACGAAGTGTTGGGCCTCTTTGGAAGCGTCCCATAAAGAGAACTTTATTTTTACCTGCCCGGCCCAGACACAGGTAGTGTTTTTGGGACAACGGGAATCTTCCGCCACCTCTTCCGGACTGACCATCACTTTAAGCATTTTATTGGATTGTATTTCGTCCATTTTTATTTGGAATGCTTCGTTTAATGGAAAACTGATATTGCGCTCGCATTGGAATGCAAGGATGAATAGTAGGGAGGTGATAATTGTTAAATGCTTAACCATGGTTGTTTTTTATGATTTATGATTAATCCTGTCGCCCAATCACATATGCACTAAACGCTTTATTTTTCTCTATTAATTTTGCATAAAAAGCCGTATTGGCGTAATTGTCTATGAGCATATTGTAATATTTGAAAGTCTGCTCCCCTCCACTGTGTTGGCGCATGTAGTAGTCGTTGCGCTCGCATTTGGAGGCCATAAAGGCAATTTTTGCATCCAGTTCGGGGTCTCTTGAAAGTTGCAGGGCCTTTTCAAAATAATACAATGCCCTGGAACAGTCGAAAAATTCCTTGTTTCCGTAAGGAGTGCCCGCTTCAGGAATGACGTCAGAACCGGTTTTCTGAAGGTAGTCCAGGCTGTTTTTATTGCGGGTATAATCGATTGTCTTCCAGCTGTAACTGTACCAGGTCATGTTGTACCAGGCGAGTCCGAGTTTATAGTAAAGCTGGGCGGTTTTGGTCGGGTCGGCTTCGATGATGGCGTCCTGCTCCAGCTGAATGAGTTGACGGATGAGTTCTCCTTTGTTATATAAAATGGAGGTGTCTGACAGGGCGCAGTCCGGACAGTCGTTCATGCGTTCCATAAAAGGATCAAAAAGCCCGTAGGCATCCCAATAGGTCTCATCAGGCATTTCCTGATAAACCAAAAGGGCTTTTTCCGGCTGAAACAGGCTCATGTATATATTGGCCTTCATATCCAGCAGATCGTTTTGGATGGTCGATCCGTCCGTTTTGAGAATCATCTGTTTTTCCATCAAACTTTTGTCAGGATCATAACAAATGCTTAGCAGGTTATCGACAATTTCCGGCTTGGGGTAAGGCCTAAGTTCGGAAATATCGCTATAACACAGGAAAGCTTTCGCATCATCGCCTTGTTTGGTGTAAAGGTAGGCCATCTTGTCGCGCAGAAAATCCTTAAAATCTGTATCATCCTTATAATGTTTTTCCTCGGTACGGATTTCGTATATCCTTTCTTCCTGGCTTTTATCCAGCTGTTCCATGGAAGAAATTTCAAGCACGAGATTCAGTATTTCCAACTGGTTTTTTAAGGTGTCATTGGAAACCATTTTACGGGCATCGGCAAAGGTTTTTTTAGCAAAATAATAATCGCCTGAAAGTAATTCCAGGTAACCTTCGGCAATTTTCCAGAAATCAGGATGAGCCAGATGATTGTCTTTCAAAAGGTCTCTCACAAAACCCTGAAGTTCGATTACCCTTTTATCGGCATTGGGCCGGGGAATGTTGAAATATTGTTTGTTCTGCGCTCTTTTGTCATTGAATTCATACCCCAAAAAATCCTTTTCAAGTTTTTTGATTTCCCGGACGAGCAGGTATTCCAGGTTCATATTTTGAGGATCGAGTTCGTAGATGCTCTTCATCTCTTCCACCAGGCGGCTGTTTTTACCCTGGGCACGGAGTACATGCAGCATGGCCTTCTCGTGGTCGCTTTGACACATACGGAGGCAGGTTTCCCATTCTTCATCCGTCCGGATATCAAAACTGAGGAAAGCCGCTTCCCGTTTTGAAGGGCATCGGTCAAAGATCTTTGAAAAAATATACGCTGCTTCCACCCGCTGGCCCAGCGCCTGCATGGCACCGGCGCGATGGCCTTCGATCCAGTCCTCAATGATACTGGGATCGTTGTCTAACTTGGGCATGAGGAAGTCATACAATTCCAGCACTAGGGTATATTTTTTGGCATAATGCGCCAGCCGGATGAGCTGATAAGCATAACGCAACTTGAAATAGTAAGACTTGGTATACAGGAATTCTTCCTTCCCTTTTTCAATCAAATCCAACATGGCTTCCACATCCAGTTCTTTGTCTTCCCAAGCTTTCTTTTTGGTCACATGAGGTTCACATCTTTTGGCAAAAATGAGGTATTTGACCGCCTCGTCGCATTTATTGCGGTAGAGGTATCGTGCAAAGGAATTGCCGGAGATTTTATCTCCCATAAAACTCAGGGTCAGGGAGGGGCTGTTTATGGCGTCGCGAAGATCTTGCAGGGTGGAAATATTTACCTTGTAAATGATGTAATACAGGTCATTCAGGCTCACCTTATTACAAAACCGCTCCCTCCATTCCGTAAGGTTGTCTTTGACCTGGGTGTTTTCGGCGTTGACATATTTTTCATAAACATCATTCATGTCCAAAAGGAAAGGCGCTAAGCCTTTTTCAGGATGAACGACCTCCGGGTTGAAAAAGTCATAACCATAAAATACCATGCCCTTGACCCCACAGCCTTTTGAAAATTGTTGAGGTACGATAAAAAAGGACAATGCGGCAAGCAGCATCCGGAAAGCAAAACGACGATGGCTTTTCATGAAAATTCGGGTTAATCACTAAATTTAAGCAAAATTTTTTCAAGTTGCTCAGCAGGAAACCGGTTTAAATTAAAAGTATCCAGGTGGTAAAAAGAGACCGTCAGTGACTCGGTGTTTCTTACTTTTTTCAATAACCCGACTGCCTCCATCAATCGATCGTAAGATACGCTTTCGAGGCGAATTTCATCGGCTTTGTACAGAAAATATCCCTGAAGGTAAGTACTTTTCAGGACCGTGAAATGCTTCTCCCCTGTTTTGACGAATCGCTGGGGATCGTTCAGCGATGTCGATTCCAGGTTGTTCGACAGGTGTACCAGTTTTCCCTCCCTGAAAATACACCCCCATTGAAATATGGGCAACGCCAGATCCATAGGCAAAGGATAGGCTCTTGGCGTGTCCAGGTAATTTGCCGCGGCATCCAAATTTAAAATCGAATTGGTTTCGAGATAATCATTGACCTCGCCCATATTATAAAACATGAGCATGACCCGGTCAACGGGGGGCACCCCGGTCGTTTGGGGATCGTGATACTGGTGAAGCCGCAGCGTAGTGGAGAGCCTGATGTTTTGACTTTCCAGAACGACTTTTAGAGCTTTCAACAACTTGAAATAGCTTTCCCTTGAGGTTCCCGTCCAGTCACAATCGATCTGTATCTCTGAAATACCTGGTGCTGGCAGCGGCGCGGAGAGCGACTGGATTTTTTTTAAAATATTATCTGCAAGGGAGGCTATCCCGGACTCCGGCAGGGCAATCATGACTTCATTGGTGACATAAACAACCGGGATAATTTCAAAGCCGTTTAACCCTACAGTATCCATTTCGACGATGGAGGCGGGAACAGCCGTCTTAGTTTCATTATCCCAGGTCACATCGAAATACCGGACATATAATTTCGTGCATTCCAGTTCACGGAGGTAATTCGATTCTTCTCTGAGCAGGGAAAGCTCTTGTTTCCAGTGATAAAAGGCTGGGGAGATGGAATGCTCCTGTGGCAAAGGCGAGCAGGAAAAACAACAATTTATTAGGATGAAAAAGATAAAATATGGGTAACGCCTCCTCATGATTGGTAAATCCCGTGTGAAACAGAATGAATTGATAAAAAGTTAGATTATTAGAGGAAGGGGGCCTGACTTGAGTAACAGGACAATTTAAAACGCCAATTTTGTCCAGGTACTGAAGGCAGCCCCCCTTACTTCTCTTTCAGCATCTAAAAGTCACGATATTCTAAAAGGTAACCTTTTTATGCCGGATAGTTTATTTCTCGGTCTTTTTGATCAGTTTGATGATGTCATCCGGATCAACAGCTTGCTGACCTTTTTTGAGTTGTTTTTCCGAGCCATTGGTAATTTCAGCCGTGTACAATACGCGGTTGCGGATAAACATGGCTATTTGCCCGTCCTCGTCCTTATTGTCATAACTTACAAAGGCTTTGTGGCCGTCAATTTCCGTGGTCCTCTCATATCCGTCATCTGTTTCTTTGTCAATATCAAGGCCCGTCCAGCCGGCCATGGCGTTGATTGCCAGCCCAATACCTGCTGCATCAACGATGGATAATTTCAGTTTGGCATCTCCGTCTTTATATTCGGCCGTTGCAATTGAAGTCTTCAGCCCTCCGAAGCCGGTTTTCTGGCTTTCGGCAGAAACGCGTTTGAACCCGCCGATGGAATTGGGAAAGAGATCCTTCAATTCACGGTGATCCACCACGGCAACCTCTTTGCCGTTATTCAATTGTTTTAAGGCATCCTGTAAATTATCCGCATTGATATTGATGTTCGTTTTTCCTTCATCGTCGTTTACACTGATGTTTATTCCTTTGTCATCTTCGCTTTGTGCTTCGGCTTCGTTCTTATTGTCTGAATTGGAGCATGCGGCCAGGAGGAAAGTTAAGATGGCCACAAAAGGCAAAATAAAAAGCTTGTTTTTCATCATTAGTATAATGGATTTGGTTAAAAAAAGTAGCGCAGACTTTATTCGGCGATATAGATCTGCCCATATGCCATTGGCGCTGGCATGAATCAATTTTATAAAAAATTTGATTGGGTTGTGCGCATATTTCTATGAAAAGGGGGAGATTTTCGTCAAAGGTCTTCTTTTTTATGCCGTTTAGGGTTTAAAGGCACCGGATCATGTCCGTGTGGTCCCCACGGATGGCATTTGAAGATGCGTTTTAACCCAAGCCAGATCCCTCTAATAACCCCCCATTCCAGGATGGCTCCTACCATGTAATGAGAACAGGTAGGCTGAAACCTGCATCTCGGTCCCAGCAAGGGCGAGATGGCCAATTGGTAAAATCTGATGGGAAGGATAAAAAGTTTTTTTAACAGCTCATTCATATGTACAATGGCTAAATTAATGGTTTCCCTTCAAAGCGCCTTGTGGGAAAACAAGGTAATAAATGAGGGCCGGTATTCAAAAAGCAAGTTTGTCCTCTGCCTTTCCTTTTTCAAACAAAAAAGAAGCTTCCTTGTTGTTCGGACCTTTGAAGATGATCACATTTTTTTGATCGTCGTAAATTTCCATGAGCAGATCGTTCCTGAAGCGGACTTCTTTCAATGGGGCCACTTCCGTGATTTCCAGGTAACACCAAACGCCCAAGAGGTCTTCGGAACTTTCTTTCCCAATAAACACGAAGGACTTCGCTTTGCCGTTCACTTCAAATTGCAAATGTTGGGCCAGGTAGCGAGCCAGGTAAGTTTCCGCCTTTTCTGCTTCTTTTTCGGTACACAGGAATAACTTATCCGCTCCCTGGGCACGCAGGGCGGCCTCCAGATCGTCGAGGAAAATGAACTGGCTTACCTGTATTGCCTTTTCACGTTGGTTATAATCGATGAGACATTTGCCGATATGGTATTTGTGGAAAACATCCGGAGCCACTGTGGGGTGGTTTTTTCCGGGAAAAATAAACAACAACAAAAGAGCCAGATTAAAAAGTTTCATATTTTAATTTTATCACAAATCCATTAATCTTTCTATGATCATTTTTGCTGAAAACAGGGCGGCTATTCCGGAGACGCCCCAATTCCAATAGTTCTGTCTTACCTTGAACAGCCGGAAGGATAACCCGGCAAGCACTAGAATTATTGCAATGATGATGACCTGTCCTGCTTCTACTCCCAGGTTAAAGGCAAATAATTGTAAAATAAAAGCCTTCCCGTCTCCGGGCAGGGCTGTGGCCCGGAAGAAATTGGAAAATCCCATCCCGTGGATCAGCCCGAAAAGGGCCGCAAAACCATAATTAATTGACATCCGTTTACTATTTATCATTTTTTTGTCTCCGGAATGAAACAAGATGTTAAAGAATGCCGTAAGTAAGATAGTGACGGGAATGAGAATTTCCACCGCCGCAGGAGAAAAGTGTAAGATGTCCAAAGCCGCCAGGGCCAAAGTTAGGGAATGTCCCAGGGTAAAAGCCGTGGCCAGTAAAATAACTTTTTTCCATTCGGCGATGCGGTAAACGGCGCACAGGGCTACGAGAAACAGGATATGGTCATAACCCGCCAGGTCGAGGATGTGCTTAAATCCGAGCTCGAGGTAAATATTGAATATGGAGTTCAATGTTTTTTTTTGTAAATGTAGGAATAATTAAAAAATCAGATAGAGGGGCAATGTTAAAATAATAAAAAGTCTGGATTAAATTTTTTAGATCAGGCTGTTTTTTGGAATAAAAAAATTATTTTTACACATTATCCTTTCGCAAGGAATATTAGGGGCGATAATCTAATACAACACATACCAATCCAACATTTTCCAACGGCATTTTCATTGCGTCGGGCTTCGGCCTGACTTGGGCGATATATTTATTATTTCTAAAAAACTCAAATATTTATGAGACACCTCTATTTTGTTTTCATGGCCATTGTATTCAGTACAATTGGACTCAACGCGCAAACGACCTTAGGTCCCGGTGATCTGGGAATTACTGGTTTTAATTCTGACAATCCAGATGAAGTTGCCCTGGTGGCGCTGACTGACCTGGCTCCCACCACCGAGATCAGGATCACGGATAATGGCTGGAAAGCCGATAATACTTTCCGCACCGGGGAGGGATTTATGGTCATCCAACTTAACCAGGAGGTGGCTTGTGGCACTACTTTATTACTTACAGCTTCTGATATTCAGAACTTAAGTACCTTGGTTTCCGTGGGGAGTGTTAGCGGAACCAGTATAGCTCTGGCCGCAGATGGAGATCAAATTCTTGTTTACCAGGGAGACAATGCTTCGCCTACATTTATTACCGCGATCAATTTTCAAAATACCGAATGGCAGGCTGATGCGACGACTTCCAATGATTCGGCTCTGCCGCTGGGTTTGACTGAAGGCACGAATGCCTTTGCTCTGGCAGAAATTGATAACAGTGCTTACAACTGTAGCACCACCTCTGGAACGGCAGCTCAAATTCTGGCGGCTATTTATACCCAGACTGCCTGGGCGGGTGATAATGTCAATAGAGTTACTTTATCTGACTGTGGGTTCTCTGTCACCGGCTGCGGTGGCGGTGGAGGAGGAGAAGGCTGCGGAACGCTTTTCTTCTCTGAATATATTGAAGGAAGTGGTAACACAAAGTGCCTTGAGATCTACAATCCAACAGGAGCTGATGTAGACCTGGCAGCGGGTGGATACGCCATAAAACTGTATTCGAATGGTTCCTCTTCTGCAAATACGTTTAATTTGTCCGGCACTTTGGCGGCTGGCGATGTTTTTGTCTTCTGTGACGATGGTGCTGCTGCCCAATTTTTGGCCGTCGCCGATCAGGTGACGACCTCCAACCTATGGAACGGTGACGATGCCATAGAACTGGTCAACAGTTCGGGTACCCTTGATATTATCGGAAGCATCGGCAATGACCCCGGTTCACAGTGGGGTGTTACTGCGACCAACGAAACCGCGGATCAAACCCTGGTTCGTAATTCAAATATCTATCAGGGCATTACCATTAACCCGAACCTTCCCGGTGCCACGGGTTTCCCGACTTTGGATACTGAATGGACGGAATATCAGAATAACTATTCCGGAGATTTAGGCACCCATACTTTCGACGGCTGTCCGGCCCCTGCGGTATGCAATATTGATAATATTTTCATGGAAATTATTTCCGGTTGTGATGATAACGGCACCATAAACATCTATGATGATTATGCAACGGCAAAAGTAGTCGTTATGATCACCGATGCTCCGGCTACAGGAAATTTGGTGTTGACAGGAGATGTTTTGGGCAATCCTTCTATTCCTGTCGGCAGCATCATGGGCAATATGGCCCAGTTTGTTGTACAAATTCCTGCTGATGGAGGCGCGGTTTCTGTTTCTGCTTATTTCAGTGACGAGCCTTCCTGCGCCCTGCTCAACAGCAATGCTGCCACGGCTCCGGAAGCTTGTTCCAGTGTGCCTGATTGTGCTTACCCGTTCTTTTCTGAATACATAGAAGGATCAGGAAACAACAAGTGTCTCGAAATTTACAACCCGACAGCTACCGATATCAACCTGGATGATTACCATATTGAAATTTATTTCAACGGGAGTACCTCGGCAGGCAATACCATAAATTTCGCCGAAGGTGCTGTTTTACCTGCGGGCGGAACTTACGTCGTGTGTAGTCCGGCTGCGGATGATGCCTTTTTGGATCTGGCAGATGAGGCCACAGGGGGAACTTCCTGGTTTAATGGTGACGATGCTGTGGCCCTGGTTGCAGAGGCCATAGAATCTGAGGAAGTGATCATTGATGTTATTGGCCAGATTGGCTTTGATCCAGGTACCCAGTGGACAGGTCCAGGCATTTCTACCTTAAACAGGACCATCAGAAGAATGCCGTGGATTCAGGCGGGGGATAATAACGGCACCAATGCCTTTGATCTGAGTGCGGAATGGGAAGGTTTTGATATCAATACCGAGTACGGTCTGGGATATCATGGTTCAACCTGTTTGCCACCCGATGTGCCTTTTGGCTGGAACCCATTCAATATCGGATGTGAGGACGGCAGCTTCTCTTATGATGAAAGCTCAGATGAGTGGACATTAATTTCCAATTGTTTTAACCCTGATGCAGCACAGGATGATCTGACGTTCGCTTTCCAGGATAAATGTGGCGATGTTGAGCTTAGCGCTAAATTAGAAAGCATCACCGGCCTGGGACAGGCGGGATTGATGTTGAGGGAGTCTACTGCTCCAGGATCCAAATACGTTTGGATTTATAAAACAGGAGGCAATACCGTTCACTGGGCCATTAGAAAGGCTAATAATACTGCGCCTCAGGTGTCAAGCAAATTTGCGTTAGGCAAGCAATGGCTCAAGATCAAACGTGTTGGAAACCTCTTCACCGGATATACCTCCTCTAACGGGGTTATTTGGAAACTGGAATTCCAGTCGTTTGTTTATATGAGTGAATGCCTGTTCGCTGGTCCTGCTGTGTACAGTAATGTGGATTATGCCAGCACAACGGCCGTTTTCAGTCATGTGAGCTTCGGTAACGAAGCCATGATGCAAACTACAGCCCTCAATGAAGGTCCGGAAACGGCTATTGGAGTCAATGTTGACAGGGATGGGCAGCCATCTTTAGCTTTGCCTGAACTGGCTGATGAATCCATGGTACAGGAAGTGACCCTGCACCCGAATCCTGTAGCCAACTGGTTGGAAGTAGCTGTTCCTGAAAACTTTGGGGAAGAAATTTTCATCAGCATTGTGGATATGAATGGAAAAGTGATCTTCACGGATCGTTTTGAAGACCAGGTTACGCGTCTTGAACTGGATATTGCTGCCTTGAACCTTAGTGAGGGAGCTTATCTGTTGAATTTGAGATCAGCCACTCAAAATGTCACTAAACGTTTTGTGAAAACGAATTAATTTATTTTTTCGATAGATAAAGAAGAGGTTCCGGTTCGTCCGGGGCCTCTTTTTTATTTTTATTCCACCGAAAAACCACCGTCTAAGACGGTGGTCATGGATGTAGGCTCTGCCGGTAAAAAGTATTATCTTGTGGAATGGCAAAGATAAAATACCGGAAATTGGCACATACGGTATACCATTGTAATTATCATATCGTATGGACGCCAAAATATCGCTTTCGAATGCTCCGAGATCTTCTAGCGGATTACATGGAGGATAAAATAAAGACTATATGTGAATGGAAGGATGTAGAAGTAATTGAATTAAATATACAACCTGATCACATACACCTGGTCTGTTCTATCCCTCCAAAACTAAGTATATCTGATTTCATGGGAATCCTAAAAGGAAAAACAGCAATAGCCATGTTTAAAAGTTTTCCCAGTTTGAAGAAAAAGCCATATTGGGGCAATCATTTTTGGGCGAGAGGCTATTTCGTTAGCACAATAGGAATAGATGAAGACAAAATAGTCAGATACGTAAAATATCAAGAAGATAAAGAACGAGCACAAGAAAACGATCGCAAAGATTTCACCCTCTTTTAGAGGTTATCCCCCTTTGGGGGTATTGTTTTATCTAAGCCACCACCTCTGGTGGTGGTCGTTTACTTATTCGGCAAAATCTTTTATCTTGCCCTCCTCAATTAACGATTTTAAAAAAATAACCTATGCGAAAATTATTGCCACTTGTCCCTGTATTTTTCCTATTGACCTCGTGTGGTACCCAAAAGGGGAGTCAGGAAGTTGTCATCGAAGATCGGTACAGCATGAATATTCCTGCCTTTCTGGAAAGGACCACCGATCTCAATGAAGACGCTTCTCTTCAGTATCAGAACATTTCCCAGGAACTCTACATTATCGTTATCGATGAAAGTGTTGAAGAATTTAGGATGGCCCTGGTTGAAAATGGCCTGGATAGTCTTTACTCCTTTGATCTTCAGGGATACAGCGACCTGCTGATGCTGGGGATTAACATGGAATTGGGGCAGTTTGAAGGGAATGACTTTGAGGAGAGGACCATCAACGGGCTGAGTGCCAGGGTGCTGCAAATGGATGCTGTTTATGATGAAATGGATATCCATTACAAATTCGCCTATCTGAAAGGCACTGATCATTACTACCAGGTGATGACGTGGTGTACCGCAGCCGAAAAAGAAAAACATAGGCAGGTGATGGAGGATATGATCAATTCGTTCAGGGAGATTTAAAATGGAAATAAGGCCGGAGCGATTTGAGCGCAGGGCGCCGCAGGGACGAGGACAGCAAGGGATAGGAGTGATAGCGGATAGCCCGGTGCCCAGCGTAGCGCAGGCATGATGCATGATCTGGGAGCCATTCGATTGGCTGATGCACCGGGAAGAAAACCAGGTAGTTTTTACTCTGCCGGGTTGATATTGAAAATAGTCACGTAAAGATCATAGAGGTCGGGAAGCACTGTTTTGAAGGATTGTGGGAAATCAAAAAACAGGACAATACTGACGGCCAGGGGGGTGATATCGTCGATGTTCATGTATTTGAAAATAGCTTCTTTTTTGAACCCGCTAATTTCATGTAATCGGTCCCAGGTGTCTTCGTCTAATTCGGGCCAGGGTTCGGTGGGATAGCTTTCGATAAAGACTTTTGCGTATTCGTGGAGTCCGACATTGAAGTATTTGTGGGGGTCGATGAAACCAAACATCAAATGTTCCGCGGAAAACATGATGACTCCGTCGTGATCGTAAATCTCAGAAGGATGGATATTACGCGGGTACTGAGGTGAGGGGAATGCTTTGGGATATACGATGATGTGTTCATAATCGGGGAAAAGGAAATTTTCTTTTCCAAAAGAGATCTGCACTGCACAGGCGGCGGCCACCCCTTGTACGTCGGTGGGTACTTTTTCGAAGACCATGGGCATGAAATCTGCTGCTTTCATGTAAAGGGACACCCGGTCGCGGAATTTTTGTTTATTTTCCACGGATAAGTTTTGATAGAATCTATGGTTTTTTTGTAGGAAGAGTGCGAGGGGTTTTGGCAGTTTTGGCGGTTTACGCTTAAACCAAAACCAGTTGATCTGCGGGCTCAATACATAAAATATGACGAGGATGATGATGAAGGGGACTATATATAGGGCATAAGAAGGGTCATCAAATGTCTTGTACAAATAATAAATGGCTCCGATAATGAAAGGTGCTGCGGCAAATCTCCAGGGCGATGACATATAGTGATGGTTTAATTTTAATAAAATGAAGGTGCAAAATACGTTTTCCCGGGTAAAAGGGATAAACTCCCGAAAAGTATACAACAAAAAATTCCTGCTTCCCGGTTTAAAATTTTGGTAGGCGGGTGACTGGAGAACTTTATTTTCGGGGCTTTTGTTATGATTGGCGAGGGATTTTAAAAATAAAGTAAACTTTTATTAAATTTTTTTCCCTGACTATTGTGAAAAATAAAAAATAGGGCTAAATTTGCAACCGCTAAATAAATAAGGCAGAAAAAGAATTGACGAAGGACGTTTTTGCTTTGTTTATTTTGCGGATGGTGCGGTAGCTCAGTTGGTAGAGCACAGGACTGAAAATCCTGGTGTCGGCGGTTCAAACCCGCCCCACACCACAAACAAAAAATCAAGATAAATTCTTGATACTTAAAAAATTAAGCCAAGTCGATAGACTTGGCTTTTTTAGTTTAAAGAATCTTGGGTACAACATAGGTACAACAAATTACATTTTTCTCCAACCTTTCTTTGTTTGTCGACGTCTTGGTCGATTTTTTTTAACATCATCTTAAATTTTTTTGACGGATATAATAACGTTTTTTGGAAGTACATTTATATAATCTTCCTCGTTGCATTCGCATTGACGTTGTGCAAATACCTTTTCGTTCAAATCCTCATTGAGCTCCTTAGCCAATAACAGAGGAAGTAAATAATAATTTTTTTGATTGGCCGTTCAAAGTCGCCGATTTTACCTTCCAATAAATGGTCAGAATCTACATCCATTTTCTTTGAGAAAACTACTTTCTTTAAGGATCTCATTTAAATAGGAATTATCGTCGCATTTTATTGCTTGCTTTTTCAATGTTTTCAGGAAGAGTATTGTTGTAAAGTGCAAGAAGTATTTTATATTTAGAATTGAAATATATGGTTTGAATTTTTTTTTATCGGCTTTGAAAAGGTTGTCACGAACCATAAAAATTAAAAACATGGGGAAAGGTGATTTAAAAACAAGGAAGGGCAAAATACATAATGGAAGCTATGGGAAGCACTGGCCTAAGCCAAAGAAAAAAAATACAAATTCTCGAGGAACAGTTGATGATAAAAAAGGATTCGAGAAAACCATTAGACAAATCTCTTTTTTTGCTTTTTTATTTGGAATGAAGAATTCAAAAATAAAAGTTGAAGAAATAGGGGTAAATAAATTAAAAACAGAGATCTTTTTTAAAAAATGTCATGAAGGGTGGGCTATCGCTCAACAGTTAATAATATTTGAAATACTTGAAATTGAAAAAGATCAAGAATCTCTCAAAATTAAATTAAAAGAATACCGTAGGGAAAGAAAAAAGGATTTTGAAAAGAAAGTCCGGCAAAAAATTAATTTTTCAAAATTTAAAACTAATGTTTTAAGAAGCATAGGAAGTGCAATTGGTTGTACGATTTTGGGAGGAGCGACTCATTTAATCAGAAGGTTGTATCTTGAAGAACTCCCTCCAACTTTATCGACATCTAATCTAGGTTCAGTTATTAGGAAAGTGGATGAAATTAACGAAAACAATCCATTAGAATTTGCTTTAATCGCCGATATTACAAATTTCATTCAAATTGGAGATATCTTATATAAGGGAGAAGATTTTGTACAACTTATAGAAATGAAAGAAGGACAAAAAAATATTGAAGCAAAAAAAATAATAGATAACCTCAAAAAAAATAAAAAATCTATCGAGGAGATAGATAGTGTGGTTAAGGATAAAAAAATGGGGAAACAAGTAAAACGAATGTTTAGACAGATAGAGAAAGGAAATAGAGTTGTAAAGTTAATTAAGAATGATAAAGGTATTGACCCATTAAGAGGAGTCGAAATGAAATTACTCGATTCGGAATTTCCTTACGAAGATTATCATATGGAATTGATTGAGTTGATTGAGAAATGCAATAGGGAACACCATGCCTACAATGTTATTGAAGATTGCGTATTAATTGGAGCTTATTCGCATGAGCATAAGTTTAAAGGTAAATATATATTGGAGGCATTAATAAAACAATTCACAGGTAAAAATTATCCAGTTACAAACTATATTCGATTAATTTCAATTCCGACTGTTCAACCAATTTTTTCAAAACCATTTGGAATAAAAGATACGATCAACATTATTTTTGACAGAATAAGAATTAGCCTTTGTATTGACTTTGATAAATTAATTGGAATATTCAATGCTTTTGGAGCAGAAGCAAATTGGTTAACGACAAAACAAACTCAAAGAATAAAAGAATATAGTGGAAGTAGTCACGGAATATTTACATTCAAGAATCAAGCAATTTTAATAAAATATAAAAATGAGGAGAGATGTTTAGGGAATGGAATAGTTGCAAGAATTTTATTTGATAATCAAAAGCCAACATCAGCAGTTGGGATGTTGTTGTCTGCGATAAAATAAATTAGAAAGAGAACAAAGCTAATTTGTCTTTCAAGGTAAATTTTAAATTTAATGTAAATGGAACCTTCAAAAATAAGTAAAATAGGCCCTCTATGGAAAATTGAAGGAGGGGATATTTTTTTACACCCTTTTAAAAGTTACCCTCTGAATGAATTTAATCCCGATTTATCGCTAAAAGCAGACACTCCACTACTTTTACAAGTCAAAGAATGGGCAAATAACTGGTATGATAAATTTCCTGATTGTTGTTCAACTCATCAAAAATTTAAATCATTACCAAAATTTTCAAAAAAAAATTATTCATTTATCCCTGGGCAAATCATTAATAATTTACAATATTTTGCACATTGTTTAGAATATTACTTTGGAGAAGATAATTGGTTTGAAGAAGTAACAGAATATTTGGATTATTTGAATAAAAGTTTTGGTACTCCAGAAGTTGGTGGTTACATATTTGAATCAGCTCTTAGACTTTTAATTGAAAATATTAAGCTCGATAATAAAGAAATTACTGATGATGATAAATTACTATTGTTAGAGTTTCTTGAACCCCATCAACCTGAATATGATATTAAAGAGAGAGATTTGGTGCTTTTGTATCAAACATTTCAAAAATGGCTTGAGGCAATGCCTGATTTTGGAATGTTTACAGTTTATAAAGAGAAATTGACAGGGAAAGTTCCAATGAATATTTTTGCGTGCGAAGTGAAGTTTAATAAATATTTGAGAGAGACGTATATGAGGATGAGAAGTAGAAAAGAACTTTTAGATTTTTTACGAGAACTTACTGATAAGCATTTAAAAGAAATCAATATTTTAATACAAAATCGAGAAATTACTGTAATCGAAGACAAGGAAGGCTTGATTGAGGCTGCAGAGAAAAGATTGAAATTAGGACATGCTATGCTTTTTAAATCTGATCATACAAAAGAGGAATTTGAATATTTAGGTTTAATTGAGCAGTGGCTAAATAAATTAATAGAATACTATGGTACTGTAAACCAATACACAATTAGGGAAATTAATGAAATAAAAAATAATATTCAAGAGATTAGAACAAATACAACTGATGTTCTCTCAAATACAGATTTAATAAGGTTGGAAATCAGCTCCTTGGTATCTACAAGAAAACCAAATAAATGGATCGATACCAATCTGATAGAAAAAATAATTCCTGAGATTGACAATGAGGTTGAAAATGATCGAACTTCTTATGAAGAAATGGAAGATATTTTGAAAGATTTGAAAAAGTATTTTGAAAAAATTTCTAGTAAGCATATTGATACTAATAAGATCAATAAAAGACTGAGAAGTGGAGATGTATCAATCAAACATAAGCTTAAATTTTCTATACCTTTATTTTTATTCACACGATACGAAGTAGAATTAGAAGTAAGTGATAAACAAAAATTACCAAAAACATTAAAAGAGGTAAAAGAACTACTTATTTCAACATAACTTGGTTTTAATTTTTTTTATGATAAGAATTAATTCCCAAAAGATGGAAAAGGTAAAAGAGTTACTTAGTTATGGCGATTTAAATCTATCTAAAATTGTATTCCAAATGAACTATAGTAGTTCCACTTACCCTTGTTTGAATACCAGACTTGACACCTTAGTTTACAAGAATATTCACAAGGTAGATTGTAAATATCGGCATGAATTATAAGGTAAAAAAGTATAAATCCCAAAGGGTTTAGAAATTAGTAATGTCAAAATTTTATAAATTATTCACAAAATTGTGTAAATTGCATTGTAGCTAAAGTTATAACTTTGCAATACGTATTATAAATAAATGAATCAAATCAGTAATACATATCGTTTAATAGCCTTATCCATGGCGCTCTTAATGTTTGCAACAACATTGAGTTTTTCTATTGATATGCACTACTGTAATGGAGAACTTCAATCCATTTCCTTGTTTGGAATCGCTGAAAGTTGCCAAGTACAACAAGAAGCAGAGCATGCGAGTAAGGATCATGCAACTCATCAGCACAAACATGAACACAAGAAAGACTGTTCTAATGAAAAAAAGGACTGTTGCGAAAACCAAACCCTTCATGTGGAAGCTGACATTGATGACCAGGTTCAGTCTCAAGATTTTATTCAGAATGCGCAGCTACAGCAATTTGTCGCTGTTTATGTAAGCATATTTTTTGTAAATAATGCTTACACATTTGAAGAAGAAACGCCTTCACAGGCTTTCTACAAACCACCTTTGATATCGAGGGATATTCCTATCCTTGTCGAATCTTTCCTTTTATAACATATACTTTTTAGTGGTTCTTTCCTGACATCTTAGGAGGGGGTCTAATGCCGTGCGCATTATGGTATCTTTTACTAAAATTATCCCTCTTCAAGGATAACATTGCTGAAAGATATTCAAGAAATGGTCACCACGTCTTTACAAACCTGTGGTGATTAAAATTTAACTGGCAACCTATAATAAAATATTTACGATCATACTTTGATCGATAGAGCTTTAATTGATAGGATAGTCAAATGGATTAGAAAAGTATTTGTTATATGTTAAATAGAATTATCCGGTTTTTTCTTGAGAATAAACTTGTAACCTGGCTACTGCTTGGTATGTTTCTCAGCTGGGGTATAGTTACTGCACCCTTTGATTTCGGTGTAAATTGGCTTCCCCGTGATCCCGTTGCCGTAGATGCCATTCCTGATATTGGGGAAAATCAACAAATTGTTTTCACCAAATGGATGGGACGTTCTCCACAAGATGTAGAGGATCAGATTAGTTACCCAATGACAACGGCGTTACTTGGAATTCCCGGAGTAAAAAGTATTCGAAGTAACTCCATGTTCGGGTTTTCCAGTATTTACGTCATTTTTAAGGACAACGTCGATTTTTATTGGAGTCGAAGTAGAATTTTAGAAAAACTCAATTCCCTTCCCGCCAATACGCTCCCTTCCGGTGTGCAACCCACATTAGGCCCTGATGCTACTGCTTTAGGGCAGATATATTGGTATACCCTAGAAGGAAGAGATTCAGAAGGAAACCCAACGGGAGGTTGGGATCTTCAGGAACTGCGATCTATTCAGGATTTTTATGTGAGATATGGACTTTCTTCAGCCGATGGAGTTGCAGAGGTTGCCTCCATTGGAGGATATGTTAGGGAGTATCAGATTGATGTGGATCCAGATGCCATGAAGGCTAATAATATCAATCTTGAACAAATAATGGCTGCCGTTAAAAATAGTAATCTCGACATTGGAGCACAAACCCTCGAGATCAATATGGTGGAATATTTTGTAAGAGGCTTGGGGTACATCAAAAACACGGAGGATATTGAAGAAAGTGTTGTTGCCGTAAATAATAATGTTCCTATAAAAATTAAGGATGTGGCCAGGGTACACCTGGGGCCCGAAACAAGACGAGGGGCGTTGGATAAATCAGGAGCGGAAGCCACCGGAGGCGTTGTGGTAGCCCGTTATGGTTCTAACCCAATGCAGGTTATCGATAATGTAAAAGCAAAGATTAAAGAAATAGAACCAGGGCTTCCACAAAAAACGTTAGCTGATGGCACGGTGTCTCAGGTTAAAATTATTCCCTTTTACGATAGGACACAATTAATCAATGAAACGCTTGGCACCCTTCAGGAAGCGCTCACACTTGAAATACTTATTACAATTATAGTAGTCATTTTGATGCTGCTAAATTTGAAATCTTCTTTACTTGTTTCAGGAACGTTACCTCTTGCTGTTTTAATGGTTTTTATTGCTATGCGATACTTTGGTGTTGATGCTAATATTGTAGCCTTATCCGGTATTGCCATTGCCATTGGAACAATGGTTGACATGGGAATTGTGCTTACGGAGAGTATGCTTATCCGAATGAAGGAAGCACCCCCTGATGAAAGCTTATTGACCTCAATTTATGAAGCAACCATCGAGGTAGCTTCAGCGGTATTAACGGCTGTAGCTACAACGATTGTGAGTTTTATACCCGTATTTGCGATGGAGGCAGCCGAAGGTAAATTGTTTAGGCCACTGGCCTTTACAAAGACATTTGCTTTAACTGCTTCCATTATTGTTGCCATAACCATTCTGCCTGCGATGGCGCACTCTGTTTTTTCAATCAAATCCAAAAGGGAATGGACAAGGTATGTTGCCAACCTCTTATTGATTGGAGGCGGTGTATGGTTATCTATTTCCTTCAATGTGAATCTTGGAATATTGGCCATATTTATTGGCGTAATGGAATTAGCCACGATCGGAATAAAAAAATTAGTATCCGAAAGAACAGTCGAAACATTCAATATCCTTAAGAACATCTTTTATGGAGGTATGGTAGCTTATTTACTGGCTCATGAATGGATGCCACTGGGCGTAAATAAAAGTGTTTTCGCCAACTTCATTTTTGTTGCGGGGATTTCAGGAATACTTATCGGATTTTTTTACATAATCATATATTTCTACGAAAGCATTTTAAGCTTTCTACTGCGAATCAAACTACTCTTTTTACTGATTCCCGTTGTCCTGGTTTATTTGGGCGTTAGAATTATGCAAAATACGGGACAAGAGTTTATGCCGTCTTTAGATGAGGGATCTTTTCTGTTAATGCCAACAGCCATGCCGCATTCAGGTATGCAGGAAAACCTAAAGAATGTTCGGCTTTTGGATATGGCGGTTACTGCAATTCCCGAGGTAGAATCAGTTGTTGGAAAACTGGGAAGAGTCGAAAGTCCACTCGACCCAGCTCCCATCTCCATGTATGAGAATGTTATTCTGTACAAATCAGAATACAAAACCGATGTAGATGGACACCGGATACGATTCAAAGTAGACGAAAACAGGGCGTTCATTCGGGATGAAAACAATGAATTAATCCAGGATGACCGGGGACAGTATTTCAGGCAATGGAGGGATCACATCAAAAACCCTGATGATATTTGGAATGAGATAGTAAAAGTAACAAGACTACCAGGTGTTACTTCCGCTCCAAAATTGCAACCCATCGAAACCCGCCTGGTGATGCTTCAGACAGGCATGCGGGCCCCCATGGGTATAAAGGTCTATGGCTCAGATTTAAAAACCATAGAAGACTTTGGTATCAAATTGGAGAAATATCTCAAGGATGTAAATGGCGTTAAAGATGTTGCCGTTTTTGCTGACCGAATAGTTGGGAAACCATATTTAGAGTTAGAAATAGATAGGAATGCTATCAGCCGTCATGGTTTAACAGTCAACCAGGTTCAGCAATATATCCAGGCAGCGGTAGGGGGAATGAAGATGACTGAAACAGTTGAGGGTAGAGAAAGGTATCCCGTTCGAATTCGATATCCTCGGGAATTACGTGATGATCCTGACGCAATAAATAAAGTCTTGTTACCATCTAAATCAGGTGGACAAATACAGTTAGGAGAATTGGTTAAGACCCATTTCGTTCAAGGTCCACAATCCATAAAAAGTGAAGATGGCTTTTTGGTAGGTTATGTACTTTTCGATAAGGAACCCGGATATTCAGAAGTGGAAGTTGTTAATGAGGTACAGGATTACTTCTCATCAATAATTCAATCAGGTACGTTAGAAGTGCCTCCAGGAATTAGTTACAAATTTGCCGGGAACTTTGAGCAACAGGAAAGGGCGAGTAAGCGCCTTAGTATTGTGGTGCCGATTGCCTTACTCATTATCTTTTTGATTCTGTATTTTGAATTTAAGTCGGTGCTGGTCACTTCCATGGTATTTTCGGGCGTATTTGTAGCCTTTGCTGGAGGGTTTATCATGATTTGGCTTTACGGGCAGCCATGGTTTCTTGATTTTTCAGTTCTGGGGACGAATATGAGAGACTTACTAGGGGTTCATACATTGAACTTAAGCGTTGCTGTTTGGGTAGGCTTTTTGGCTCTTTTTGGCATAGCTACCGATGATGGAGTGCTTGTGGCTACTTTTCTGCGCGATAGTTTTAAAAGAAACAAACCTGATTCTGTCGAAGGAATTAGAGCTGCTGTAATTGAGGGAGGGAAACGGCGCGTGCGTCCAGCTATGATGACTTCAGCGACAACAATTTTAGCTTTATTACCGGTTTTGGCCTCCTCTGGTCGTGGATCAGATATTATGATTCCAATGGCGATTCCTTCTTTTGGAGGAATGGTGTTGGCCGTGATTACAATGTTTGTGGTACCGGTATTGTATTCCTCCATGGAGGAAATTAAATTGAAAATATTTTCGAAAGGTTAAAACAGGTAATAGTTATTTTAAAAAGAACTGGATAATGTTATTACCACTGTAAGAAAAAGTAAAAATTCATGAAATATTATATGTTTCTGTTTGTCTTAATATCTCTTTTTATACCTCTAAAAATGAGTGCACAATCCCTGCAGGAATTATTGGGGGTGGCAGAGCTTAACAACTATGAGCTTAGAGCGCTTGAAGATGAATATTTAGCCGCTTTGGAAAAAGCACCCCAAGTCAGTCAATTACCTGATCCTGAGGCGAGTTTAGGGCTATTTTTATTGCCACCGGAAACTCGTTTAGGGCCACAAAGGATTGCCTTGGGAGTTTCACAAATGTTTCCGTGGAAAGGGACGCTAGAAGCCCGGGAGGTTGTTGCGCTTAGCAATGCTCAGGCGAAATACCAGCGGATTGCAGCAGCAAAACTAAATCTATTTTATCAGGTCAAATTAGCGTATTTCCAATTATATGAGTTAGAAGAAAGCAAGGAGATAATTCGAAGCAATATTCAGATATTCAAAGCTTTGGAATCCCTTACGCTTATAAAAACTGAAAGCGGAAAGGGTAATCTATCTGATGTCCTTCGGGTACAAATAAAACTCCAGGAGTTGGATCAGCAATTGAAAATTATTGATAATCAAAAAACAAAAGCACTTGCAGAGCTTAACCAGGTACTCGGCCGACCAGTAGATGTAAATGTTCGGATAGTAGGTGGATTTTCGAGAGCTGAAATGTTATTCAATAAAGACAGTTTGGCTAATAATATCAGGCAAAATCATCCGATAGTAAAGATGTTTTCTATTCAACAGGAAAGTGCTCAAAATGAGATTGAACTGAATGTTTTGAACGGAAAACCATCTTTTGGAGTAGGTATGGATTACATCATGGTAGGGAAACGCAGTGATGCTTTTCCAGAAAATAATGGCAGGGATATTTTGATACCTAAAGTTAAAGTCAAAATACCTCTGTATCGTAAAAAATACACAGCCAAAGCTCAGGAAGAAAAATTAAAAATCGCAGCGCTTGAGAATCGTAAAGAAGATGTACAGTTGAGATTTTTATCCAGTATTGAAAAAGCATATGCAGACTATGAAGATGCTGTTTTAAAACTGGAACTCTATCAAAAACAAATTGCTACGACAAAAGTGGCCATTAATATTTTGCAGGAAACTTACAGTAATTCCGGAAGTAGTTTCGACGAATTGCTTCAGTTGGAAAATGATTTAGTCAATTACGATTTGAAAATTCTGAAAGCTGTTATGAAAAGTCATATCGCCAAGGTTTCTGTTGAAAGATACATATTGTAATCAAGTCGAGAATCAATAATTAACTTAAAAACTTACCCTACTTTCAAAGGTAGGAATCAAAATAATATTATGAAAAGTTCAAAATCAATATTGTTTATTTTACTTGCTATGGTAGTGGGAATAGGCATTGGTTACCTAGCCTTCAATTCTGCCAATATGGATAGTTCAACTAATGATCAACATGACCATTCTAAAGAGGCGCAGGAAAAAGCAACCATTTGGACCTGTTCTATGCACCCTCAAATTCAACAACCTGAACCAGGGGATTGCCCCATTTGTGGGATGGAGTTGATCCCATTAGATAATAGCAGTTCTTCCAATGATCCTCTTGTACTTGAAATGACAACAGAAGCTATTAAATTGGCTAATATCCAAACGACGATTATTGGAGAGACGAGTAATCCTGAAAAAACAATTTTGCTAAATGGTAAGATACAGGCAGATGAAAGGCGCTCGTCAAGCCAGGCCGCACATATTCCTGGTCGAATCGAACAGCTGTTCATCACTTTTACGGGTGAACGAGTGGCAAAAGGACAAAAGTTGGCTGTAATATATTCTCCGGAATTGGTGGCTGCTCAACAAGAATTATTAGAAGCTTTAAAGTTTACAAGTATTAATCCGAGCTTAGTTGAGGCAGCAAGAAAGAAGCTTCAATTTTGGAAAATACCGATAAAAGACATTGAAACTATTGAGAAAAATGGAGAAATCATGGAGACTTTCACCATTTATGCAGAAATGAATGGAGTAGTATCAAATCGTAGAATTTCTGTAGGAGATTATGTTAAAACAGGGCAAGTTTTATTTGATATTATCAATCTGAATAAGTTATGGGTCTTATTTGATGGTTATGAAGAAGATCTGGCCAATATCAGAATTGGGGACAGGGTAGAATTTACTACTCCTGTACTTCCGAATAAAACATTTCAAACACGAATTGAATACATTGATCCTATCATCAACCCAAAAACCAGGGTTGCTGCCTTGCGGGCTGAAATTAATAATAACTCAGGGATTCTAAAGCCAGAAATGTTCGTAAGGGGGGAAATAAAAGCAAGTCTTTCATCTGATGAAAAATTGATGGTTCCTAAATCGGCCATTTTATGGACCGGTAAGCGTTCGGTCGTTTATGTGAAACTGCCAGATATGGAAATTCCTTCTTTTAAGTATAAAGAGGTAGAACTTGGAACTTCTCTAGGAGATAGTTATATGCTTGAAAGTGGTCTGGTCGCAGGGGAGGAAATAGTAATTCATGGAAACTTTGCAATTGATGCAGCGGCACAGCTCAATAACCAGCAGAGTATGATGAATAAAGTGGTAACGACGAAAGGAGACTCCCAAATAATTTCCTCTATTCCTGATTATACAACGACAACACCTTTAGGTTTCAAAGAACAATTAAATAGCCTGGTACAAGTCTATTTCGAATTAAAAGATGGATTTGTGGCCACAGATGCTAAGATTGCTGCAACCGCAGCTCAAGCTTTTTTGAATCAGCTTGAAAAAGTTGATATGAGCTTATTAAAAGGAGAGGCACATATGTACTGGATGGAGCAATTGGAAGGGATGACAGGCCATGTTGAGCAAATCAAAAAGAATAACGAAGTTGAAGATCAACGAACCCAATTTGCCTTTCTATCTCAGTTGATGATTCAAACATTGGGAGCTTTTGGGTATGACGGAGATAAGCTATATATCCAACATTGTCCTATGGCAATGAACAACGAAGGGGCTGATTGGATAAGTAAAGAGGAACAGATAAAAAATCCTTATTTCGGAGACAAAATGATGAAATGCGGTAGTGTCACAGGAACTTTTCCGATGGAAATGGAAACCACTATTTCCACCACTCAAAATTCTATGAAATTTCACAATCATTAATTATATAAAAACAATAGATCATGAAGATTTTAAAAATCAGTGCATTTTTTATTGCGTTAATCGCAATTACAATTAGTCTTTCTTCTTGTGGAGGAAGTAATGCCAGCGACGGTCATGATGACCATTCACACGACAAAATGGAAATGAATGATGCCGACCATGAACATGCTGATCACCAGGATGGCACCGAAATGAAAGGCGATATGACTGAGACGCATGCTTGTCCTATGCATCCTGATATTAAAGGGAAAGAAGGGGACAAGTGCTCGAAATGCGGTATGGATTTAGAATTAATTGATAAAGATGATCATGATGGTCACAGTCATTAGGAATCAATTTATTAAAAAACATTATTTAACTAAAAAACAATTTAAAATGAATTATTTAAAAATTTCACTGAGTGTATTGGCACTCGTACTTATGGGTTTTTCTGTAAACGCTCAAGGTTGTTGTGGTTCAAAGGCGAAAAAGGGAGCTAGTTGTGAGTCATCAACATCAAAGGTAGATAACGCTTCCAGTTCAATTGATGAAATCACAGGAGCAGCGATGACATCTAGTTTCAATGGACAAAAAGCATCTTTCAAAGTTTATGGAAATTGCGGTATGTGTGAAAACAGAATTGAAGGGGCACTTAAAAATGTAAAAGGGATTCAATCAGCTGACTGGGATGTAGATACCAAAATGATGGCTGTCCAATTCGATAATGAAGTTATCAGCCTGGACGAAATCAAAAAGAAAATAGCTGATGTTGGTCACGATACTGATAAATTTCAAGCGAAAGAGGAAGTATACACCAATTTACCTGGCTGTTGCCAATATGATCGAGCCAAAGCATAAACTTACGTCCATTGCGGAGAGGAGGAGGAAACTCCCCTCTCCAGCTTTAAGCATTGGGATATTAATTAACCACAATTGAAATAAGAATGGACCATTCACAACACCAACATCATAAGATGAATAATCACGGAAGTCATGGTAACCCATCCATGGGTGCCTCAGGGCATGATCATCATAGAATGATGATTGAAGATTTTAAAAAACGATTTTGGGTATCACTTATTTTGTGCATTCCTATTGTTATTCTGGCGCCCATGATCCAGGAATTGTTAGGATACCAATTTGATTTTACAGGCCGGGATTTAGTGGTTTTTCTATTGTCAAGTATTGTTTTTTTCTATGGAGGCTTTCCTTTTTTGAAAGGATTTTTTAATGAAGTAAAAGGAAAAACCCCAGGGATGATGACCCTGATCTCCTTAGCTATCATTACGGCCTATGCCTATAGTGCAGCCGTAACTTTTGGACTTGGGGGTAAAACATTTTTTTGGGAATTGGCGACGCTAATCGTGATCATGTTATTGGGACATTGGATAGAAATGAAATCTATTTTAGGGGCCTCCAAAGCACTTGAAAAATTAGCAGACCTAATGCCAAGTGTGGCACATATTATTCGAGAGGATGGTGAAATGGAAGATGTGGCTACTCAAAATTTAAAAAAAGGAGATATCATTCTCATAAAAGCCAATGAAAAAGTCCCTGCCGACGGGAAAGTAGTAAAGGGTACCACTTATGTCAATGAATCAATGCTCACAGGGGAATCAAAACCCATAGAGAAAAAGGAAAATGATTACCTGATTGGAGGGTCTATTATTGGAAGTTCGTCGTTAAACGTAAGAGTTGAAAAAACAGGGGAAGATTCTTATTTGAGCAACGTGATTAAAATGGTTAAAGAAGCACAGGCTTCTAAATCCAAAACCCAAAACCTAGCTAATAAAGCTGCTAAGTGGCTTACCTATATTGCTATTATTGCCGGAGGGGTAACGCTTACCTATTGGCTATTAGATGGCAAGCCATTTGTTTTTGCCTTGGAAAGGATGGTAACGGTTTTGATTATCGCCTGTCCTCATGCCCTTGGATTAGCCATCCCGCTGGTAGTGGCCATCTCCACTTCCATTTCGGCAAAAAATGGTTTACTGATCAGGAACAGAACGGCTTTCGAAGATTCCAGGAAAATATCAGCCATTGTATTTGACAAAACCGGAACATTGACAAAAGGGGAGTTTGGTGTAACCAGAATCGAATCAAAATCAACTGATCACGACAAAGTTCAACTAATTCAAATGGCCGCCGCCCTGGAACAAAATTCAGAACATCCCATTGCACAAAGCATTGTAAGATACGCCAAAAATGAAGCTTTGGATATTCCTCAGGTTGACAATTTCGAATCTATTACAGCAAGAGGGGTTAAAGGCACGATAAAAGGAAAGCAAGTTAAAGTGGTTAGTCCTAAATTTCTGGAAGAAAACAAAATCAGCCTTCCGTCCGATGCCTATTTGAATGCAGCCGAAACCGTCATCTTCATAATTATTGATGATGTCCTGGCTGGATTTATTGGATTGGCCGATGAGATCAGAGCAGAATCTGAACAAGCAGTCAAAACCTTACAAAAGAATAATATTAAAGTTTTCATGGCTACCGGAGATAATAAGATAGTGGCCAAAGCGGTCAGTGAGTCACTGAAACTTGATGGTTATTTTGCAGAAGTTTTACCCCATCAAAAGGTAGAAATTATTGACGACTTAAAAAGCAAAGGACACATCGTTGCCATGACAGGAGATGGTGTAAATGATGCACCTGCATTGGCCAAAGCAGATATAGGCATTGCAATAGGATCGGGTACGGATGTAGCCAATGAAACCGCTGATATTATATTGGTCAACAGCAACCCAAAAGATATTTCCAACCTGATATTATTTGGAAAAGCTACTTACTGGAAAATGGTTCAAAACCTGATTTGGGCTACCGGATATAATGTCATTGCAATTCCCCTGGCAGCAGGAGTCTTATACCCGGCTTTCGTTTTAACCCCTGCCATTGGAGCCGTATTAATGTCTTTAAGTACAGTGATAGTGGCCATTAATGCCCAGTTGTTGAAATTGAAATTAAGATAACCTGGATAATATCAAATTTAAATATGAAAAAGTGTTGCCAAACGGGAGATAACCCTCCTTCATTGATGAAAAAAATGTACAACTACTTTTTAATTCTTCTGGTAGGCTCAATAATTATTGGAGGCATTTACCAGAGTCTTATCAATCACTTTTTTTAATAGCAAATAATTAGAAACAGATTATGGTCTTTTATCAAATAAAATCATAAAAATGCAAAAAGTACTGATAATCACAGCAAGCCTTTTCCTTTTAAGTTTTTCTGCAAATGCACACGGAGAGGAAGGACACAAAAAGGACAATGAATCGCAGGAACAAATTCAAAATGATTCTATGGGAGAAGCGTCCTCTATACAAGTACACATAGAAGATGCTGGCCACGTTCATGGAGAACCTGATACTCATCATGCTGATGCAATAGTTAAAGAAAAGGCTTCATTTGAAAGCTTTCCGACTTTACATCCTATGGTTGTACATTTTCCCATTGTGTTATTGTTGTTTGCTGCTTTGTTTCAAATAATCAGCTTTTTCGTTTTTAAAGAACAGCTTAGTTGGGTTACCCTGGGTTTGGCAACTGCCGGACTATTAGGTGCTTATGTAGCCGGAAGGTATGTACACCCACATACAAATGGATTATCTGAAACTGCGGCCTGGGTATTAGACAAGCATGAATGGTTTGCAGATTATACGCTTTGGAGTGCCTTTTTTGCGGTTGTTCTAAAGTCTATTAGTCACTTTTTTTTGAAACGAAAATTATGGCTTGAAATTTTTGTGGCCATTGCGCTTATTTCTTCCGCCTATTTTGTCAGCGAAGCCGGGCATTACGGAGCCCAGTTAATTCATATAGAAGGTGTAGGAGCTAAGGGAGCTTTTCTGGAAACAGGAGCTCATACTCATTAAAACCAGGCAACTTTAATCAAATCGGAATTATGAAAAAAACAATATTGCTGCTTTTGCTTTTTTTGACTGCAAAATTTGGGGTTGCTCAGGAAATTAGACCCTGTTACTTTGATCAATATTTTAACCAGAACAACCTGGAAGAGATTAAACATAAAATTCAAAACGGTATTAATCAAATTGAATCCGGCGAGCGTAATACAGATTCAATAAAAATCATCCCTGTTGTTGTTCACGTCATTCATAATGGTGGAAACGAAAATATTTCAGAATTACAAATTCAAAGCCAGATTCAAATTCTAAACGAAGACTTTGGCAAAATGGCAGGCACCAATGGAGATGGAGAAGGAGTGGATACCAATGTGCGGTTTTTCCTGGCCAATTTAAACCCGGAAGGAAAATGTACAAACGGCATTGTAAGGGTTAATTCTTCATTAACCAATCACCAAAGCTATCAGCGCCCATTATTAAAGGAGCTGAGTTTTTGGGATAACACGAGGTATCTGAATGTTTATATTGTAAAAAGTATAAATGGAAACGTAGCCGGTTATGCTTCTTTTCCGGGTGGGCCACCAGATGAAGATGGCGTTGTTGTGCAGCATAATTATTTTGGCAATACAGGATCAGCAAACGGTTTTCCAGGTAGGACACTTACCCATGAAGTAGGTCATTGGCTTGGTGTTTACCATACCTTCAATAATTCATGTGGTCAGGATGTATGTACTGATGGTGATTATGTTTGTGATACGCCTCCAACCTTTGAACCCAATTACTCTTGCATTACGCTAAATACTTGTGACAACGATCTCCCTGATTTAAATGACCAGAAAGAAAATTACATGGATTATACACCCGGGAGTTGTAAAAACATGTTTACGAGTGGTCAAAAAATGAGAATGCAAAGCTCCTTAAATGCTATTCGAACTGAAATTTGGACCGATGAAAATCTAATTAACACAGGTTATGATTCAATTTATATCTCACCCGCTATATGCCCGGTTCTAGCGGACTTTGCAACTCTTACCAAAGATATTTGCATCGGTAATAGTGTAAGATTTTCTGATATTTCATTAAATGATGTGACCAATTGGCAATGGGAATTCCCTGGCGGAAACCCCGGTTTTTCCAATGAACAAAACCCTGTCGTTAATTACGAATCTATTGGTAATTATGATGTGATGCTTATTGTTTCAAATGCCAACACTTCGGATACCCTTATTAAGGAAAATTATATTAGTGTAAATGCTCCTGGAGTGGGGGCTGATTTGCCTTTTAGTGAAAATTTTGATAGCGGTCTTTATCCTCCTGCCGGCATTTCCATAAATAACCCTGATGGAGAAATTACCTGGCAATTGGATTCTTTGGCTTTTACTTCGAGTAATTATTCAATGAGTATCAATAATTTAGAAAATACAAATTATGGAACCGTTGATGAAATGGTGTTGCCAAAATTAGACTTTTCTTCAAACACAGGAAACCTGCTTTTCATGTCTTTTAAATGGGCATACGCAAGGTCTGACCCAAGTTATTCAGATGAATTAATTGTTTTACTTTCTTCGAACTGTGGGAATACTTATTCCCAGGTTTTTTACAGATCAGGCAGTGGTTTGGTTACTGGTCCGACACAAACCACTCCCTTTATTCCTGATTCTACCCAATGGAAAGATGCATTCATCATTCTAAACAATTTTAAAACCGAAACCTATGTTGAAGTCAAAATTGTGAATGTGACAGATGGGGGGAATAAACTTTATATCGATGATCTTTATATTGGTAATGGAGATACACCTGTGGCAATCGAAGATAACTTTCCTGAGCACTTAAATTATAAAACCTACCCTAATCCTGTTTCTGGCCGATTAAACCTGGAGTTTAATATTGAGGAGCCTCTAATGATTTTTGGAACCCTGTTCAATGCGCTTGGAAAAGAGGTCAATGTTATTAACCCCCAAAAGTATGATTCAGGGCACCACCTAATTACAATACCTGCAGAGGGGCTGCCAGAGGGATTATATTATTTGTCATTGAATATTGGAAAGCACTTCAAAACAAAAAAGGTTGTGATCAGACATTAAAACTGCCTTTTAATTTGGACTACTCAAAAGCTATTACATGAGTTATATGGAAGAAAATACTTACAAGGCTGCCAAGAGAAGAAAACATAAAAAGAGAGTGGAATTTCCCAATATGGAGCAATTTGTAAAAGGACAAGTGATTTATCGCAAAGGCAATGCCTTAAAGTATGTATTTCGTGTTAAAAAAGAATTAATCTCAGAGTATCAGCAAAAGTTAATATCAAATTTAACATTATGAGTATACAACAAGAAAAGGTTTTATTTATCAAAGATATGATCTGTACCAGATGTATCAAGGTTGTCAGACAAACCTTGGAAGATTCTGGTTATCTGGTGCTTGAGCTTACGCTTGGGAAAGCTGTTATTTCATGTTATCAAAACCAAAACCAATTTGAATTTGATAGCCTTAGAAAAGCGCTAAGGGAAGATGGTTTTGATTTGATCAAAGACAAAGAGGTTTTTTTAGTTGACCAAATCAAATTAACCATTCGTGGGTTGGTTAATGATTTACCTTTAATTATGGACTGTAACCTATCTGATTTCTTGAGTAGAAAATTCCACAAAAGCTATTTCTATTTGAGCAAAACATTTTCGCATCGGGAATCCGTTACAATTGAACGATACTTTGCATTAGTAAGAATGGAAAAAGTAAAAGAATTAGTGGAATATGATGAAATGAATTTTTCAGAAATAGCCTACCATCTGGGGTATAGAAGTGTTCAACATCTGTGTAAACAATTTAAAAATTATACAGGTACGACCATGAGCTTTTATAAAGTCCACAAATTGAGGAATAGGTTGCCACAAAATAAAATCATTATAAATAACCGATAAGTGTATAATAAATCAAAAATTGAGACCTCTTGTATGGTGAAAGAAACCATATGTTTACCAGAATCTGAATTTCCAAGGGTAGTGGTTATTGGCGGAGGTTTTGCTGGGTTGGCTCTAGTGGAAAAGCTAAAAAATCAGGATTTACAAATTGTATTAATAGATCGAAACAATTTTCATCAATTTCAACCTCTTTTTTACCAGGTAGCCACCAGTGCATTGGAACCGGATAGTATCGTTTTTCCTTTTAGAAAACAATTGAGAGGATACAAAAACGTAATTTTTCGATTGGCAGAAGTACTTGAGATTCAAACGTCGACCACTTCTGTTTTGACTGATAAAGGGCTTTTGACATATGACTTCCTGGTGATTGCAACAGGGACAGAAACCAACTTTTTCGGCATGAAAAAAGTTGAAGATCACAGTTTAGGACTCAAAGATATTCGGGACTCCTTAAACATTCGCCATAAAATGTTGCAAAACCTGGAACAAGCTGCCATCACTTGTAATGAAGAAGAAAGAGATGCACTGACTAATTTTGTCGTAGTGGGAGGGGGGCCTGCAGGTATTGAAACAGCAGGCGCCCTGGCTGAATTTTGTCACTACATTTTACCCAAGGATTATCCGGAATATCCTGCTTTTATTATGAATATTTATTTGATTGAAGCATCGGATAAATTATTGTCTTCTATGTCTGAAAATGCTTCGACAAAGACCCTGAAGTATTTAAAGGATCTTAATGTAGAAGTATTACTCAACGAAACAGTAGTTGACTATGACGGCACGACCGTTACAACTAAAAATGAGAAAAAAATCATTGCAAAAAACCTTATATGGACCGCCGGAGTAAAAGGGCAATTTCCAGCCGGGATAGATAACATGTTTGTGGAGAAAGGAAACCGAATAAAAACAAATGAATTTCTCAAAATTGAAGGATACGAAAACGTATTTGTTATTGGTGATGTTTCAACAGTAGCTACACAAGGGAATGCTAACGGGCATCCTCAAGTTGCTCAAGTAGCCATTCAGCAGGGCACACATCTTGCTGAAACATTAATAAACCTAATCCATGGAAAAGCATTGAAACCGTTTAAATACAAAGATAAAGGCTCACTTGCTACCATTGGAAAAAGAAGGGCTGTCGCGGATTTGGGTAAATTCAAATTCGCAGGATATTTTGCCTGGCTGATATGGTCCATTGTACATCTGATGTCGATAAGTGGTTTCAGAAATAAATTATTGGTGAGCATTAACTGGGCTATAAGTTATTTTAGTTTTGAAAAAGGAAACCGAATTATAATGAGACCCTTTAAAACCAACAATACCCATCAAAAAAATTAATCATGCAGCAATTCAAAGTACATATAAAAAATATGGTCTGCCCCCGGTGTATCATGGCGATAAAAGAGGTATTTAACAGATTGGATATTCCTTTCATTAAAGTGGAGCTAGGAAAAGTATATTTACCTCAGGCACTTGACAGCCAACAACGAACGGCATTGAGTGAAAAAATAGAACCTTTAGGATTTGAGCTATTAGGGCCTGCTACCGATATCCTTATTTCAACAATTAAAACACTGATTATTGATCAGATACATTATAGCAAAGAACCTTTAGCTGTTAATTTTTCTGTTTTTCTTTCGGAACGGTTGCACTATAATTATAGCCACTTAAGTCGATTGTTCTCCTCTGTGGAAGGCATCACTATTGAACGGTTTATTACCCTTCAAAAGATTGAAAGGGTTAAGGGATTTTTGTTTTATGATGAACTGACTTTATCTGAAATTTCCTTTCTAATGAATTATAGTAGTGTGGCCTATCTATCCTCACAGTTCAAAAAAGAAACAGGCATGACACCTACCGCTTTCAAAAAAAACAGGGATCCCCAACACAAATCTTTAGATAAGATCTGAACAAAACTTTGAAACCCTTTGTCAAAATACTGTAATACTTATTAGTGAAGTATTGCCCAATTTTGTAGGATTAAAAAAATAATATCCACAATGATTTCTACAGATGTACTGACAAATAAAAAAAAGGCTGACAAATCCGTAAAAAATACTTTTCCTGTAACAGGTATGACTTGTGCCGTTTGTGCTTCCAGTGTGGAATCCATTCTTAACCAAACAGAAGGTGTTGCCAATGCAAGTGTAAATTTTGCCAGCAGTTCAGTACTTGTAGAATATGAACCTACTATTACAACCAATGATCTGCAAAATGCACTTAGGTCTGTGGGGTATGATCTGATCATCGATGAAGATGATCCGGCTGAAGTGCAGCAATTGTTACAATTAAAACATTATAATGAGATAAAGCAGCGGACTAAATCCTCCGCCATTTTAACATTGCCGGTTTTTATAATCGGTATGTTCTTTATGGAGTGGGAGGCAGGAAGGTGGATCTCATTGGCGTTGACCATTCCCGTTTTATTCTGGTTTGGACGTTACTTCTTTATCAATGCTTATAAACAAGCCAGGCACGGTAAAGCTAATATGGATACCCTTGTAGCTTTAAGTACCGGGATTGCGTTTTTATTTAGTTTTTTCAATACTGTTTTTCCTGAATTTTGGTTAAGCCGTGGAATACAACCCCATGTGTATTATGAAGCAGCTACGGTGATCATCACTTTTATTTCTTTAGGAAAATTACTGGAAGAGAAAGCTAAATCCAACACTTCTTCCGCCATTAAAAATTTGATGGGGCTTCAGCCCAAATCCTTAAAAGCCATCATAGATGGTAAGGAAGTAGACATGCCTATTGCTTCGGTGCAAAAAGGATACGAAATCATTGTCCGACCGGGAGAAAAAGTTCCTGTGGATGGTGAAGTGATTCAAGGACGCTCCTATGTGGATGAAAGCATGATATCAGGGGAACCTGTTCCTGTTAAAAAAATAGAAGGAGAGAAAGTATTTGCCGGGACGATCAATCAAAAAGGAAGTTTTCGTATTACGGCAGAAAAAGTAGGGGGAGAAACATTGTTGTCACAAATTATTAAAATGGTTCAGGAAGCTCAGGGAAGTAAAGCTCCGGTTCAAAAGTTAGTTGACAAGATAGCAGGAGTGTTTGTGCCTGTTGTAATGGGGATTGCTGTAATTACTTTTATTTCCTGGATGATAATTGGAGGAGAAAATGCCTTTAGCCATGCCATTTTAACCTCCGTAACTGTTTTAGTTATTGCCTGCCCATGTGCTCTTGGTCTGGCAACACCTACCGCCATAATGGTCGGAGTTGGTAAAGGCGCCGAAAATAACATCCTGATAAAAGATGCTGAAAGCCTGGAGTTAAGTCATAAAGTAAACGTCATCGTTTTAGATAAAACAGGAACCATCACGGAAGGAAAACCCACTGTTACGGATATGTTTTGGGAAGATCAAAATCAGGCTGATCAACTTAAACCGATTTTGTTGGCGATGGAATCACAATCTGAACATCCGTTGGCCGAAGCAGTGGTTCAAAAGCTCAAAGGAGAGGGTGTGCAGCAAGCAGACTTAATGGATTTCAATAGTATTACAGGAAGAGGTATTGAAGCAAGAGATAAATCAGGCACCAATTATTTGGTTGGTAATACCGGGCTTCTGGGTGAACATGGAGTAGCTATATCAAATTTGCTTTTGGAAAAAGCTTCAGAATGGCGATCAAAAGCAAAAACGGTAATCTTTTTTGCAACTCAAATAAAAGCATTAGGAATCCTGGCCATTTCAGACAAAATCAAACCTTCTTCAAAGCAGGCCATTCAAACACTCCAAAACAGGGGAATAGAAATCTTTATGCTCACTGGAGATAATAGAGAAACGGCCCGAGCAGTAGCCGACCAAGTCAACTTAAAAAATTACCAAGGAGAGGTACTTCCTTCAGGCAAAGCAGAATTTATAAAGGATCTTCAGGAGAAGGGGAAAATAGTTGCCATGGTCGGTGATGGAATTAACGATTCTCATGCCTTAGCCCAGGCAGATGTAAGTATCGCCATGGGACATGGTTCCGATATTGCAATGGATGTAGCCAAAATGACCTTGATCACCTCCGATTTAGGTGTTATACCCAAAGCACTGGAATTATCAAAAAGAACCGTTTTGAATATCCGTCAAAATCTATTCTGGGCTTTTATTTACAACCTCATAGGAATTCCAATAGCAGCGGGCCTGTTGTATCCGATAAATGGATTTTTGCTTGATCCTATGATCGCCGGGGGAGCCATGGCATTTAGTTCAGTTTCGGTGGTAGCCAATAGCCTTCGTTTAAAAGCAAGCAAATTATAATTAAATTTCAAAGAAAAAAATTAAAGATTATGAATGAATTAAAATTTAAAACGAACATAAATTGTACAGGATGTTTATCAAAAGTGACTCCTGTTTTAGATAATGAGAATCAAATTGAAGCATGGGCAGTCGACTTGGCCAGTATTGATAGAATATTGACTGTTCAATCCACTGGTTTAACTGCTGGAGAAATCAAAAATACTGTCCAAAAAGCAGGATTCAATGCAGAGCTTATAGAGTTATAGAACGGTTGGCACTTAGAAAAAAACATGAATCATCCCGAATTTTTTGTAAATAGAATTAATTGTATTGGTTTTTAGAGTTTAACCAATTTTATCCATTTTAAAGAATTGATTTTCAATTAATTATGTACTTTTTTCTTGATAAAAAAGTACCAAAAAATCAAGGCTTTATGTATTTTTGGACAAATCTAAGCCTGCTGCTGCAGGCAGGTTCAATTTTGGCCACGCACCCAAACCTGCCTATGCCGTCAGGCAGGCTCGCCTTCCTTTGTCAGGCCTGCCTGCTCCGCGACTGCGACGGAAGGCAGGCTCAAACATGGGTGCTTTCACGAGGCCAGCCCTCAAAATCTACACTAAGAATTGTTACCCAAAAATCCATAAGGCCGAAAAATAAATACCCGGAGGATTGACAATCAATAGGTTACGAAAAAATATCCCGAATTTTGCCGTCAGGTAAAATTCGGGATGTATCAAGTTTATTTATGAGATTTAGAAATAAAAAAAATCTTTATTCTTTTGTACCTCTAAATTTTTTAAAATAATTCAAACCGTTGGATTGCATTCCAAAGTCATAACCAAAAGAATTGTCTAGTGTATTAAAACTTCCAAAATGCCTATCACCAGGGTTATGATCATTGGCCATATGTTCTTCCCATTCGCATGAAGGATTATCCGTGTTACCCATCATTCCATTGCCCATCATACCATTACAGTTATTTGAATGTCCTGATTGGTGGTGTCCATATTCATTGAAAAAATCCTGACCGGTATTACAAACCATAATACTGTCACCATGGTGATAGGTATCAAGCATAATAGTGGTATCAAAGTGCTCAGTAAAACAATGGATTTGTAAAATCGAATCTATTCCCATTGTCACCACAGCGGTAGCATCAAAAATTGTACCCGGGTCATTATCGTTAACCATTGTACCTGTATAGGTGCCTAATATATCTCCAAACTGATTATTAGAAACAAGATCCAATTTATCACAAGAAGAAAACAATATGGCTATCATCGCTGCAATAGCCATCAAATTTATTTTTACGTTTTTCATAATATTACTTTATAAGTCATTAATTAATGCAAAAGCTGCATCTAATAAAAACCTTTTCATAAAAGGCCGGAGGAATAAGAATATTATGCTTTAGGAGGATGCCAAACAGCGTGAAAAAAGTTTGACAGAATGGACTGTTGATAATAAAATATTTCTTCTTCAGGAGGTGGAATCCTCTGGAATTCAAGCTGTGCAATTTCAACAATATTGATTGTTATACCGCAACAAAAATGTCCACAAAATGGTGAACACGAATTAGGGTGTTTGTTCCCGAGACCATCATCTTTACAAGAATAATCGTCCATACCACTTTGTCCATTATTACAGTTACACTGATTAGGGAAATTGCCCAAAAAGGCAACATGAATAATTAATATTTGAATAATTATTTTCAAAATAAATTGGACGAAGTTTTAATTTAAAACACAAAATTAGACTATTAAACTATCCAAGTTAGTGATCAATGTCAGTTAACATATGAAACTTTTATCATCTATTTATTCTTATTAAGAAAAATATTTGTTAGAAAGAGCATGATACATGGGGCTGCTAATTCCACTCCATCCGCTGCAACCTCACCGCATTTAAAATAGCCAACAAGGCCACCCCCACATCAGCAAAAACCGCTTCCCACATCGTAGCTAAACCACCTGCCCCCAAAATCAAAACAATTACTTTCACTCCAAAAGCTAAAACGATATTCTGCCAAATAATCCGTTGAGTAGATTTCGCTATTTTGATACCCGTTACAATTTTAGAAGGCTGGTCAGTTTGGATAATAACATCAGCAGTTTCAATGGCAACATCACTTCCCAAACCACCCATTGCTATTCCAACATCACTTAGCGCTAAAACAGGAGCATCGTTGATGCCATCACCAACGAAAGCGACCACCTTAGTGGGGTCCTCTTTAATTTTTTCAACTTCGTTTAATTTGTCTTCGGGCAATAGACCACCTTTGGCATCCTCAATACCCAATTCTTTAGCTACCTTTTGTGTGATAGAATTTTTATCACCTGATAGCATGGTTAGGTGTTTGATGCCTACTTTTTGGAGTTGTTGGATACTTTGAATTGCATCCTCTTTTAGTTCATCCGCAATGGTAATGTAGCCTGCAAATTGACTGTCAATACCCACCATCACAATGCTTTCTACTATCTCATTTGTTTCGGCCGGAATAATGACATTGAACTGCTCCATCAACTTTTTGTTGCCGACTAAAAGCGTTTTTCCTTCCACTTCACCTTTTAACCCTTTTCCTGCAATTTCCTGAATATTGGTCGCTTCGGACAATATGCCATTTTTCGAATATGCCATAATTGCTTTGGCAATTGGATGTGTGGATTTTGCCTCAATTGCCATTAGTAATTCCATGAATTTACTTTCATTAAAATCACCTAACAATACAATGTCTTTAATCTTAAAAACACCTTTAGTAACTGTACCTGTCTTGTCCATGACCAAAGTGTTTACTTTTGTCAACTGGTCGAGATAAGTCGCCCCTTTGAACAATATGCCATTTTTGGAAGCTGCGCCTAATCCTCCAAAATATCCCAATGGGATAGATATTACTAAAGCGCAAGGACAGGAAATTACTAAGAAAATCAAAGCCCTATATAGCCAATCTGCAAACAGATAATCCGATACAAAGAAATAGGGGACTACACAAATAGCAATCGCTAAATAAACCACAATTGGCGTATAGATTTTTGCCAAACGCCTGATTAACAATTCTGTCTTTGATTTACGAGAAGTTGCGTTTTGTACTAATTCTAGAATACGGGCAATGGAACTATCGTTAAATAATTTTTCTACTCCTACTTCAATCACACCGTCAAGATTGATAGAGCCAGCCATTACCTTTTCATTTTTTTGGACATTTTTCGGTTTGCTTTCCCCCGTAAGTGCTGCGGTATTGAGAGCTGCTTTTTTAGAAATCAAAGTTCCGTCTAAGGGTATTTTCTCGCCAACTTTGACTTGAATAATTTCTCCTATTTGTACCGTTTCGGGGTTAATGGTTTCATAATTTCCATTTCTTAGAACACTTGCCGTTTTTGGACGGACATCAAGCAAGGCTTTGATATTGTTTTTAGCTCGTTTTACGGCTGCGGTTTGGAATAACTCTCCAATGGCGTAAAAGAGCATTACCGCCACTCCTTCGGGATATTCTCCAATCGCAAAAGCTCCAATAGTGGCAATGCTCATTAGAAAAAATTCGGTAAATACTTCGCCTTTTCGAAGGGATTCCCACGCTTCTTTGATAACGGGCAAACCAACAGGTAAATAGGCAAGTGTGTACCAAACTACTTTTACCCAACCTGCGAAAAAACTTGCTTTTAGTAAATGTTCTATTGCTAATCCTGATAGAAGTAATACCAAACTTACTATTGAAGGGAAATATATTTTCCAAGTAGGTTCACCATCTTGGTTATGCTCATCTGAATGGTCGTGTCCGTCTTCCTCATTATGTTCAACGCTCTGGCGAACTATCAACGGAGTAGTATTTTTATCTATTTTTTCTTCTAATGAACAGCAAGTCATTTTGCCGTTTTCGTCATGGGTATGAATATGATTATCTTTTTTCATATTGTTATTTTTTAATTCCAGTTGCCACAAAGACCCCTCCTCGATTAAAAGAAGTATTGACAGAATATTCAGCAACTTTGGTTTTTAAATATTGATAGATTGGTCGGTTCACTTCGCCTTTCCCTATCCATTTAATAAACGCTCCCCACAAAGAAGGCTTAGGCAGGTACCAATCCATAATGACCATAATGCCACCTGGTTTCAAAAGGGAAAGCATATTGTCAATTATATTTTCCCATTGCGGAAAACCTGACAATCCCAGGTCGCACAATACAGCATCTATTTGGACAGGAGGGGATACATTTTCTGCTATCCAATCTTTCGTGATTTTTGTGGCATCCCCTTTTAGGATTTTGACATTTGTCCAATTGTTTTCAGCCTTTTTCTTTTTGGCTTGTGCCATCATTCCATCTGATAGGTCAATGCCAATGACTACTCCTGTACTTTTTAAATATCGCTGGAAATATTCAAAATTTTGCCCTGTCCCGCAGGGGAGGTTAAGGATGGCTTCCCCTTCTTTCAGTTGTATCTGTTGAATGGCATAATTTCGGGCTTTGCGATAGTACCATTTGCCTGCGATAATATCGTATATCTTTGCCAACCTGTCATAGTATTGAATGGCTCGTTTTTGTCTTTCTTCTATTGATGATTGCACCATAAATAAATTTTAGGGGAAGGAACAAAATAATTCCTTCCCCATTAATCTTGTATATCCCATTTACAAATCAAACCGTTTAAGAGATTCTCTAGTCTTAATACTAAAGGCATCCTCAATCTCAGTTATGTAAATGATACCATCTCCTGGTTCAGGAGAACGTGCATTTTCACAAATTAATTGAATTGCTTTTTCGGCCTCCTCGTTCTGGCATACCAGTTCCAGTTTTACTACCAAACTATTGGTAAAAAAATACTCTAAATCAAGGCTTGCATCGGGTCGTTCATGCGTACCTGTTCCTTCTCCTTTAGACAGGGTTAAACTTTCGAAGCCTGCTGCTTCAAGGGCTTCTACTACTTTGGTTACTCTTGAAGGCTTTATAAATGCTTTTATTTCTTTCATTTTTTCATTTTTTATTCAAAACTAAAGAGGTGGTAGTGCTTGGAATAGCACCACCAATTTTTATCATTAATGTTTATGCTCCAACTCTCCTGCTTTAGATTGAGCATAAACATAATAAGCTCCATTTGTTACTATTTTCATCCCATCAGGAATTTTATCAATCAATTTTACGGAAGTGAAGCCCTTGTCAGTAGTACTTGGTATTACCATGATTTGTTCAAACTTCATTTCGTCTTCATCTGTTTTGTCATTAGCGACATAGATGTAAGAAGAAGCCCCATCTTTGATGATTGCTTTTTCAGGTAATGCCTGTACCGTTTGGTCGGTCAACCAAATTTTAGCTTCAATGAATAAATCTTTGATGAATCGGGGGCGTACTTTTTCAAGATGACCGTGAATACGAACCGTCTTATTTTCGGTATTGAATTCTTTTCCAATAATATGAACTTCGCCATCATAAACCGTATTTCCCAAAGCAGGAACGGTATAGCTGATTTTCTGTTCTTCCTTTATATTGGCAATATCGTTTTCAAAAATATCTAACTCCAAATGCAGGTGATTTTCATTGACGATTTCCATCAGTTCCAATTCAGGTGTGACATACATTCCGTTGTGCATATTAATCGAAGTAATATAACCTCCCATAGGAGCGTATATCGGGATTCGTTCGACAATATTATCCGGTGATAATTCATCCACTTTGATTCCCAAATAAGCTAATTGTTTGGCGATACCCTTTAATGTTGCGGTTTTCATATTAACCTGCGATTGAAGTCTTTGCACATTTTTTTCAACCCCTGCTTTTGATACAACCAAAGATTTTTGTCGAGCTAATTCTTGTTGGTCAAAAATTAATTCAGCAGCCACTTCAAGATATTTCTGTTGGTGTTGAATGAATTCAGGATTTTCTAAATAAGCCATGATAATTCCTTTTTTCACATAGCTGCCTTCCACATATTTGTTGCTGTTTTTAATAAAACCACTTGACCTTGCGCTGACGGAAGTCAAAGCATTAGGAGGTAAACCTAAAGTACCCGTAGCACTTACATAGTCATTAATTTTGATTTTAGAAAAATCGCCAAATTGAATATTCATGGTTTTTATTTGCTCTTTGGTCAGATGAATTTCACCTTCTTCGAGTTCTTCTCCATGACCATCATCTTCAGAATGATGAACTGTTTCGTCTTCGTGGTTGTGACCATCTCCTTCTTTATGTTCGTTACCGCAAGAGAAAAGTAGAAGCATTACCGCTACTGACAAAATTGATATGATTGATTGATTTATAAATTTCATTTTTGAAATATTTTTATTGATTTGACAAAAATTGATACAACACAACTGCTTTGTTATGCGATAGAACCTGTTCCCAGTATTGTTTGTTATTTTTGGAAAGCAGGTTGAGGGTGTTGAGTAATTCGAGATAGGAAATTTCCCCTGCCTGATAATTAAGTTCGGAAATTCTCTCCATTTCTGGATTGAGATTATCCAGTTGTTCTCGATAATAATCTACTCCTGCTGCATACAGTTGAATGGCATTTCCGACAGAGAGTAATTCCTGTTTAGTTCGCAAACGTTCTGTCTCTAAATTAGCTTGGGCAACATCAACTTGTAATCGTTGAGCCGTAATTCTTTGCTTTGTCTGTTTATTAAAAAGTGGAATCTGAACTCCTGCCTGTAGTCCATGTAGCCAACCACCATCAAAATAATTTTGAGCAGCGTAACCCACATTAAAATCAGGTTTCATCCTTGCTTTTAGTATCTCAATATTAGCCTGTTCAATCTGAATATTTTGACTAGCTAATTGTACCCGAAAAGAATTGATACTATCATTTAAAGCAAATGGAATGACCATCAAACTATCTGTTGAGGTAATGACTTCGTCGGTGTTGAGTAAGCCTGCTAATTGCTTTTCCAAGTTGGTGATTTCTATATTCACCTGATTCACCAATAATTGGTATTCATTCAAGGAGGATTGAATAGTCAACAATTCTATTCGATTGGCTTCTCCAACATCTGCCCGAACTTTTGCCATTTGCGCATATTGTTCGTAAACCTGAATGAGCCTTTCATATAATTGTCGTAATTCTTTGCGTTGCTGTAAATCCAAATAGCTTTGCTGTACTTGTAATCGCAATTCTTTTTCAGTTAATTGCTTTCGCAAAACGCTTTGTGCCACCTGTTCATTTTGTAAACTATTTTGTGCCCTAATCGTAGCAGGGTTGGGAATATTTTGTATGACCCCGATTTGGTTTACACGCTGACCATTTTCTTTAAAAAGTCCATCACCCTGATAACTAAAATCTGTTGAACCAAGATTATATTTCAAATTCTGTAAAGCCTGACCTTGCTGAATTTGTAAATTGGCAGCTCGAACAGAGGGGTTATTGGCAATAGCCATTTCAACTGCTTCGCTCATTGTAATCGATCGTTGTTGTGCCTGTGCAGACCAACCCAAAAATAGCAGGGGTAACAATATTATTGCGCCATTTGTTGGTAAAGACGGTTTGTTTTTTCCTTCCTGCCATTGAGCCAGCCAACTATATAAAATTGGCAATACCACTAAGGTCAAGAACGTAGCGGTTAACAAACCTCCAATGACCACCGTTGCTAATGGTCGCTGAACCTCTGCACCTCCAGAAGTGGAAAGTGCCATTGGAAGAAAACCAAAAGAAGCCACCATTGCGGTCATTAATACGGGTCTTAATCGAACACTTGTACCCGTGATAATCCGCTCTCGAATATTGGTCATTCCTTCAATTTTTAATTGATTAAAATAACCAATCAGTACAATACCATTTAAAACGGCAACGCCAAATAAAGCGATGAATCCGATACCTGCCGAAATACTAAATGGCATCCCTCGAAGCTCTAATGCCCAAATTCCTCCAATAGCGGAAAGCGGAATAGCGGTAAAAATCAATGCTGCTTGTGAGATAGAACCAAAAGTAAAAAAGAGCATAATAAAAATAAGCGCAAGTGCAAGCGGTACAGCTATCATTAGCCGTGCGTTGGCAGCTTTAAGATTTTCAAATTGACCACCATAAGTGAAATAATAACCAGCAGGTAATTCAACTTTAGCATCTAATTCCGCTTGGATTTTACTGACTAATGTTTCGACATCGGTATCACCTACATTAACCCCAATAACAATTCTACGATTGGTGTTTTCTCTGGAAATCTGCATAGGTGCATCAATCAACTCAACATCTGCTACTGCTTGCAAAGGCACTTGTGTTCCATTGTCTAAAGTGATGTATAAATTTTGAACATCGGCCAGGCCATTACGATATTTTTCATCCAGTCGAACCACTAAATCAAATCGTTTTTCCCCTTCATAAATGACCCCTGCACTTTCACCAGCGAAAGCACTTCTCACTACTTGATTAACCTCCTTAACCTGCAAACCATACTGCGCCATTTTATCATATTTGAATTTAATAATGATTTGAGGCATCCCAATGGTTTGTTCGACATTGACCGTTCCTACACCATCAATTTTAGTGATCACACTCTCTGCTTCTTTGGCTTTACTATAAATTAGGTCTAAGTCCTGACCGTATAGTTTAATAGCAATATCTGACTTTGATCCTGTCATCAATTCATTAAACCGGAGCTGTATAGGCTGAGAAAATTCGTAACCCACTCCAGGAATGGCACTTAATGATTTCTCTATTTTTTCAAACATATCCTTTCGATTACTCGCCGAAGTCCACTCTGATTTTGGTTTCATTACCAAAACGTAATCACCAATTTCGACTGGCATAGGGTCGGTAGGTATTTCGGCAGCACCGATGTTAGTAACGATATCTTCAATCTCAGGAAATTCATTTAATAGTTTCTTCTGTATGAGGGATGCCATCTCAATACTTTGCGAAAGTGAAGTACCAGGAGGAAGAATTTGTTGCATGGCTAAATCACCTTCTTCCAATGTGGGAATAAACTCCCCACCCATTCTGCTAAAAATGATAAAACTAAAAATGAAAAGAGCCACCGTAGCCAATACAAAAATTGCTTTCAGCCGCAAGGCAGCATTCAAAACAGGTGTATATAAATTTTGTAGAAAAGAAATAATACGGTCAGCAATAGTCTTCTTATCAGTAATCTTCTTACTCAAAAATAAAGCGGACATCATTGGTACATAAGTCAATGAAAGTATCAATGCACCACCGATTGCAAGCATTACGGTTTGAGCCATTGGGATAAACATTTTTCCTTCTACACCTACTAAAGCCAGAATTGGAATATAAACCATCAAGATGATAATCATTCCAAAAGACGAAGCATTCATTATTTTTATGGAAGCGGTTTGTACTTCCTTATCTATCTGAACTTGGGTCAGTTTTTGCCCTGCAAAACCTTTTTGTAACCGATGTACAACGGTCTCAACAATAATCACCGCACCATCTACAATCAATCCGAAATCAATTGCTCCGAGGCTCATCAAATTGGCAGAGATTCCCAGCCAATTCATCATAGAAACCGCAAATAACATTGCCAGTGGAATAACTGATGCTACTATTAAACCTGCTCGCCAATTACCCAACATCAGTACAAGGATAAATATGACAATTAGCCCTCCTTCCAGTAAGTTCGTTTTAACCGTTCCAATAGCGGTGGATACTAATTTATCTCTGACTAAATAAGGTTCAATGACTACACCTTCAGGCAAAGATTTTTTGATTTGCTCAACCCGTTCTTTGACCCGTTCGGTGACGGCTGCGGAATTTGCACCTTTGAGCATCATTACCCGACCACCAACGGCTTCTTCTCCATCTCTTACCAATGCGCCATATCGGGGAGCTTTGCCAAATTGAACGGTTGCTACATCCTTTATCAAAATGGGCCTCCCATTTCGGACATCTACAACAATATTTTCCAAGTCTGTCAATGACTGTGCAACGCCGTCTGTTCGAATATAATAGGTGTTGGGGTTTTTCTCGATATAAGCCCCACCCGTATTTTCATTACTATTTTCAAGCGCATGAAAAACATCGGTTATGCTAATGCCTATGGATTTGAGTAAATTAGGGTTTACAGCAACTTCGTACTGTTTTAGAAAACCACCCATTGTATTTACTTCTACGACGCCTTCAATACCAGACAACTGGCGGCTAACTATCCAATCCTGAATACTTCGTAAATCCGTAGGTGAATATTTATCTTCAAACCCGTCAGCAGGTCGAATAACATATTGGTAAATTTCTCCCAGACCAGTAGAAATTGGAGCCATTTCTGGTGTTCCCAATCCTGAAGGAATGTTGCCTTCAGCTTCTTTGAGATACTCACTGACCAGTTGGCGAGATAAGTAAACATCCATATCTTCTTCAAAAACGACAGTTATTACTGAAAGCCCAAAACGGGAAATAGAACGTATTTCTACTAATTGTTGAATGTTTTGTAATGCCAGCTCAATGGGAGTAGTAATGAATTGCTCTACTTCCTGGGTAGCCAATGTTGGCGATAAAGTAATGACTTGTACCTGATTATTCGTAATATCAGGAACGGCATCAATGGGTATCTGTCGCAAGGAGAATAATCCCCAAACAATGAGGGCGGCTACCAATAGCCCTATCACGAACTTATTCTGTATCGAATAAGCGATAATCTTATCAAACATATTGAATGTGATATTTAGTTAAACCAATAAAAAAATGAGATATACAGGCATAGGTTAGCCTGCGAAAATGATCTAACTAAATTTGGGCGGTTGCCAGATGGAAGAGTGGAAAGAGGAATGGATAATATTAGAAAGAAAAGAAGATGCTTTTACTGGTATTGGAGGAAGAAATTTTATATGGAAAGGTAATTTTGTAGGAATATCTAAAGCAGGGGAGCAACAGCTACAAATGCAAAAAGGTGAACATGGGTCATCTCCACAGTCATTGGAATGTTGCTCATGATCTGAAATATCCTGATATTCTTCTCCAAAGAGTAGATTAGTTATTTCCACGATTCCACCACCCCCATCGCCGCAGGGTACGAGCGATAACGCCAGCATGTATATGATGAATATGTGGATTGTTATTTTCATAAGTTGCAAAGATAACAAAAAAATGTGTTTGTAAATTGTATAATGGCCTTTAAAGTTACCTTCCTTTAGTTGGTGGTGTTCTATTGATGGTTCTGGTAACATTTTTAGGAGGGTTAGTTTTTTTCCTAGCTTTCCTCATTTAATTGTTCGCTTAAAGGAGGATGAAAATAGTTGTCAGTTCTGAATCTAATAATAAAAGTAAATAGGAAAAGTTCTGGTTATTTAATTGCCAGATAGAACATACTGCTTAACGGTATTCTCCGAAAACTGTAATTGAAGCGACGTGCCTTAAATGATTCGGCCGACAAATTAGCCTCAATATTGAACTTTACTTAATCCATTCGTTTCGATTTTTTCATACTTAACAAGATTGTATAAACATCTCCCAAAAAAAGACAATAAATCGTTAATATTTAGCCGTAAATTTATGATTATTAAATAGTTAAGGAATAATAAGGCCTTTTTGTTATTCAAATAATCATTGATTCTTTTTTAAGATTTTAGTTTAAAGATCGAAGCCAATTTTACACACTTTTTTCAAAACGATTATAGCTCAAGCATTCATCGGTTGACAGTTTGAAAGCCATTGGTATAAATTATCAATACGGGCCAATCAAAATTTGAGTAAATATGAAACGGTATATTTCAATTATATCCATCATTTTTCTTTTAACCTCAGGAACTATTATTTTTGAGATTAGTCTTTCCCGACTGTTCTCTTATATGTTGAGTTATCATTTTGTGCTTATTATTATTGCCTTTTCCATTTTAGGACTTGGGATAGGACAAATGTGGTATTCAAAAAGTTCAGATAAAGTTGGAGAATCAATCAATAATTGGTTTGCCTTTGTGCCCGGTAGTTTATTGTTCAGCTATCTCACACTACTGGTTCTTCCCAGGCTTGGTATTTTTTCAAATGCCAATGCCGGCCTACTTTTTTTTATAATTTTATCAACACTTCCTTTCATTTTTATAGGTTTCATATATGCCCATCTATTTCAAAACAACAAAAAGCATATTGCTCTTTTATATGGTTTTGATTTGTTAGGAGCTGCCTTGGGAGCTCTACTTTCTGTCCTGTTATTGAATTCATTAAACCTTGGGTTTGTAATAGGTATTGCTGCCTCAATTATGGTATTGGCATTTGTCATTCATATTTTATCCTATAAGCAAGGTTTTTCAAAGATTGGCATTGCAGCCATCGCTTTCCTATTATTGATTTTATTTATTGGAGGAGAAAAAGTTTTGTCCAACGTACCCATTGCTGATGACCCATCAAAAGATATGTTAAGGCTAATGAAAAGTCCTGGCGTAGAAACTAAAATCCTGGCAAGTCAATGGAGTGCTTTTGGCAAGACAGATTTGGTTCAATTTACTTACCAGGATAAATCTGAATCTGAAGTCTTATTCATAGATGGAGCAGCAGGAACAAGCGTAATCAACATTGATGAATTATTAAGTGATACCACTAAATTACTGAATGAGTTAGGTGGATTTCCTGCTTTTTTTTCGCTGAATTATCTAGAAGAAAATGAAAAAGATACTGCATTGATAATTGGCCCTGGCGGAGGGATAGATATTGCTGCTTCATGGATTGCCGGATTTAAATTTATTAAGGCGGTAGAAGTGAATCCATCCTTTGTTGAATTAATGGAAAATTTCAATCAGCCGACGTTTGGAGGAAAGGATAATATTGAGATTTTTCTTAACGAAGGCAGGAATTTTGTCAAAGAGGGTAATAGTAAATATGATGCCATCTTACTCACAATTCCCATCACAAAAGGAGGACGTGGTGCTGACTTTTACGGCCTGACAGAGAATTACCTTTTTACTGTTGAAGCACTTAATGACTATCTGGAATCGTTGACCGAAGAAGGGATAATTTTCTTCACGATGCACGGGAAAAGTGAAGCTTATAAAATGCTGGCCAATTATTTGGAATTACAAACCAGCAAAGGAATTTCAACTGATGAAGCCTTAAAGAGCGTTTACCTTATTTCCAATGGTATGAACCCGGTAATGGCCATTCGAAAAAATGTTTTCACCCCTGAAAGGATCGAAGAAATCCATGCCGCCGCTCATCATCATCAAATGGACGGGGATATATTTTTCTTTCCTTATATCGATCAGATTAATGGCAATGAAACAAGTTCAAAAGATATCAATAATACCTGGTACATGTTTGACAACCTGTTATATGATATTTCCAAGGGAAAATATGCCTATAGCAAAATTTGGGAAGCTTCCATGCACAACCTTAGCCCTTCCTATGACAACACGCCTTTCTTTTTCAATTATACTCGAGGTATTCCGGAAGCCTTATCCATTCCACTCTGGCTGGGTTTTGCGATCATTGCCTGGGTTCTATACAAAATAATTATAGGCTGGAAAGTGGTTTCCATCAATAGTGATGATAAAACTAAAAAGTTAAATAGTTTTGGGTACCTGACCTTCATGGTAATGATACTTGGTTTTTCTTACTTTTTTGTCCAGGCCTATTTATTTCAAATTTTAAACTTAAGGCTTTCAAACCCAACACAATCATTTTCCTTATTGTTATTTGCATTTTTGCTTGGCAACGGGCTGGGAAGTTTATTAACCAGTTTTTTCAAAACCTCTCTGCCAAAGGCTTTGATGATAGCAACATCCGCAATTATTGTTGCCAGTTTGATTACGGTATTTATTTTGCTTTCCATTTCAAAATCTCATTTGTCAGGAATGGAAATAGCGCTGCTTCTACTTTTGCCATCCTTTTTTATTGGGATGCCCTTTCCAATAATCCTTAAAATGGGTATCACATACCAAGATAAAAAGGCAATTCCTATTTTATTGGGAGTTTCGAGTATGGCAGGCGTTGCTGCGTCTGTATTTGCTATTGTAATCGCTATTTCCATTGGCTACAAAATGGTGTTTCTATTGGGACTTATTGGGTATGGGCTGCTTATTTTACTGGTAATTGGGTACAAGATGATTTTTAAAACATAATAAAAACATTGAATCATGAAAAAGACTATTATTTTTTTTCTCGTAGTATTTACTTTTTTCTTGTCGAGCTGTGATCAACAAACTGACGTCAACTCCCTACTTGAAATTACAGAAACTAAAGACCAATTATTTGGTGCTATTTTGGAAGACCATGAAATGATGACCGAATTTATGAACAGAATGAAGTCGAACGATCATGCGATGATGATGATGAAAGGCAACGATGAAATGATGGGAATGATGATGGGAGATGGTACCATGATGAAAATGATGAAGGACAAACCGGCAATGATGAACAACATGATGAGTGATATGATGAAGGATGGGAAAATGATGGAGCAAATGATGAAAATGATGAACCAGGAAGAAATGATGAGCGATGAATGTATGGAATCATGCATGAAAATGATGACGGATAAGGGAATGAAAATGGATATGAATAAAGATTAGGATAGTGAAATGAAAAAAAAGGCAGGCCATCACGATGTTCAGCACGGGTCTGTTCAAAGTTCCAGGTTCAAAGTTCAAATTGTTATTGATTATCAAGGATTTAGAAGCTCACAGGCACAGTTAATTGAACACTTTCTTCAGCACTAAAAATCATGCAACCATGTATTCACCGCTTTTAAGTCACGAATATTTTCAAACGCCGGAGGGAAAGGAAAATCTCTTCCAGGTTCTGGAAAACGACGAACAATTATTTAATGAAACGCTGGAAGTGATGTTGACTTTGATCATTTCAGATCCAAAATTAACATTTGATGTGGCTGACTTGATAGAGTCAGATTACAGAAATCTTTATCTGGTTATTATGAAAAAAGTACTTGGAAAAGAAAATGAAAAAGGAATTAAAGGGTGCTGCAAAGAAATTTAATTCAACTTAAGTTTATACACAATAAATTTATTCAAAAATACCACTTATCATGAAAGAAATCAAAGCATTTATAAGGCACATAAAAGTACCTGAGGTATGCAAAGCTTTAAGAACCAATGGTTTTTGTTGCATGACTTTAACGGAAAGTGAAGGAACAGGAATGTATACTGATCCCGATGTAGATTTTCCTAGTTTCAAATTCCCTTTTATGCACAGTAAAGTTGTAAAGATCGAAATAGTCTGCCCTGAAAATGACGCCGAACAAATAATAAAAATTATTCAAAAATATGGTAAAACAGGACGATCAGGCGATGGAATTATATACACAGTTGATGTGGGGGAATTATACAAAGTTCGGAATGGAAAAAAAGGAGAAGAAGCCTATTAATTTTCTACAATAATATCAATATGATTCGAATACTAATTTTACAGTGGTTTAAATGGCAGGCTGCAAGCGCTGCTCAAAAAGTGTTAATTAGTCAATATAATTTTAAAGAAATTCAGGAAATACTGGATGGCTATTGGCAAAGGTATTTACAATTTAAAAAAGAAGTGCCTAAAATGCCGACCCTGGGAGGAGCAATCATGGTACACCTTGCTGCTATGTCCAGAGGCTTTTATGTGGAAGTCACAGCAAGAGGTCAAAATGAAAAAGTTGCAACCCAGTTGTTTTATGATATTGCATGGCAGGTTTACAAAAAAATGGGGAAATTTTCATGGTGGATAGCTAAGGGAGGAAATCGAAGTGGTTATGACAGGGTACTAAAAGCTACCCAATTGTTCAGGTTTTTTCCATTTAATAGCCCTTCTTATCATTGGGAAGAAGTTCAGACAGATTACTCAATGGTTGGGTTTAATTGTACAAAATGCCCGGTAGCAGATTATTTTAAAGCACATAAACTTTCATCCTTTTGTTCAAATACCTGGTGTGCCCTTGATTTTCCTTTAGCTCAATTATGGAATTCCGAATTAGAAAGAACAGGAAGTATAGCAGAAGGATTTGATAAATGTGATTTTAGATGGAAGGTAAATGATGCTGATTTGAAAAAAAAATAATGATAATGAAAAACATCCTCATCACAACAGATTTTTCAGCATGCGCCAATGCTGCAGCGGAATATGGGATACAGCTTGGTCAAATGTCTGGGGCGAAAATTAATTTTTTTCATTTGCTTGAAACTCATGTAGATTGGGTAAAGTTGCCAAAGGAGAAAGAAAAATTATATCCGGATACACTTCGTGCTATTAGTTTCGCTAGTTCCAATTTAGTGCAATGGGTTGATAAAGCCAAAAACAGCAATGTAAGAGCCAAAAATTCTTTGGTTTATGTCCCAAAATGGGAAGAATTATTCTTACATATTAAAGATCGGAATCACGATTTTTTAGTCATGGGGTCGAATGGTTCAAAAGGATTGTTAAAAAAAATTATTGGGAGCAATGCCCAATTTATTCTAAGAAATGCAACTGTACCTGTCTTAATAATTAAAAAACCTATTAAGACTCCTGTAAAAAACATCGTTTTTGTTTCAGACTTTAGAGATGTGTCCAGAGCTTCGTTTCATACATTAACAGATTTTGCTGATGTGCTTGAAGCGCACATTGATCTACTTTTTATCAATACTCCTGGTCAATTTGAGGAATCTGCTGAGACTTCTCAAAATATGGATCGAGTTATGACACACTGTAATCGAGAAGATAGCTGTTCCAGGAACGTTATCAATGCCACATCCATCGAGGAAGGGATAAAAGAATTTACAGTTAAAAAATCAATGGATTTGATCGCGATTTGTACTCACGGAAAAAGTGGCCTACAACGATTGTTCTCATCTGGCATCGCTGAAAAGGTAGCCAATCAATCGATCCTGCCAGTATTGAGTATAAAATTATAGTTTTTTTTAAAAGGGATATTCTCAAACAAATATTCACAGAAATATTCTCTTGATTAATATATCTGGAAAGGAATAAATAGGCGTGGGCCTACACTTTCGTATCAGTTTACACTCAAAAATATATCATGATGTATAAAAAAAAATCTTCTTACAAGTTCCGAAAAGGAATATTTACACTTATTGTTTTAATGATTGCTCTCACCGTTCCAATCGAAGAGACATTTGGGCAATCATCCTGGACCGCACCGAAAAGCGCAAATAGTTTAAAAAATCCACTAAAGGCCGATAAAACTGCAACGGATTCAGGGAAATCGCTCTACAAACTTTACTGTGCCATTTGCCATGGAGACAAAGGTAAAGGGGATGGTATGGCAGGCATGAGTTTAAAACCTCGGCCAGCCAATTTTACAAAAGAAGCTTTTTTTAAACAATCGGATGGTGCAATCTATTGGAAATTAACCGAAGGGAAAGCGCCAATGGCATCATATAAAACTGTTTTAACAGAAGAGCAGCGATGGCAATTGGTAAATTATATTACCACTCTGAAAAAATGATATTTTATAACCAATTCATAACAAATTGTGAATAAAAAAAGATTCAATTATGAAAGTACGTTTAATATTATTCTCTCTGGTTTCATTGGTATTTGGTTTTACTGCAAATGTACAGGCTCAGGAAATAGATACTATAGGGCAGATACAAGCGTTATCACAGAAAATTGATTCCTACAGGCCAGGGACAAGCGGTTTTTTACTACGAGGTTACGCCCATTCCGGGTTACAGGTTACTGAAGAAAAATTCAGTTTTGTTGGAGGGTCTTTCAATCCACTTTTTATCTATAAACAATCTGACAAACTGCTTTTTGAAAGTGAATTGGAGTTGGAACTTGTAGGAGGGGAAGTCGAATTTGGTGTGGAATATGCAAACATGTCTTATATTCTCAATAAAAGCCTTACAGTTAGAGCTGGTAAATTTCTGGTTCCTTTTGGGATTTTTGTACCCAATTTACATCCCGCCTGGATTAATAAATTTCCTGGCGGTCCATTGGGTGCCGGTCATGATGGGATAATTCCCACAAATGATATTGGGATTGAGTTAAGAGGTGGCTCCTACCTTGGAAATTTAAAGCTAAATTATTCTATATATGCAGTGAATGGTTCTCAACTAAATGATGGAGTGGAAGAGCCTGAAGAAGCTGGAGTCTTACATCATGCTATTTTCCCTGATAATAATAAAGGAAAAACTATTGGCGGTAGATTGGGAATATTCCCCATGTCAAACTCCAGCTTAGAATTGGGGTTTTCAGGTATGTATGGAAAAGTAGGTGCAGCAGGGACCAAACTTGAGGACGTAAATGCACTGCACTTCGCCTTCGATATGTCTTATGTTACGATGATTTCATCTCTGAGCAGTGTCCTTGATTTTAAGGCTCAATATAGCTCGGTTAAAGTGGATGATGCAGAATATCCGGATCACGAAAATCCTGGAGAATTTATCACTTTTGACAACTCCAGTTCAACCTGGTTTGCTCAACTTTCTTTGCGCCCTGCCCTGGTAGATAATAATTTTATTAGAAATATTGAATTTGCAGGCCGCTATTCAACTTTAATAACACCTGAAGGATCCGAGTGGGAAGTAGATCAAACCCAATTGGATTTAGGTATTAATTATTGGTTTGATTGGCGCACAGTACTCAAATTTAGCTATAGAATAAGTGGTTCAGCGGAAGCTGCGCATGACGAACCAGATGTGCCGGACGTACACGGGGAGGAAGTCACTGGTAATGTCTTCTTTATTCATTGGGCTATAGGGTTTTAATTTTCACATAAATAAACTAATCATGAAAAAAATATCATTCTTAATATTTGTTTTGGCAATGTTCACAATTGGATTTTTTATAAATAGCTGCTCTTCCACTAGTCAATTGTCAGCAGCTAAATCCGGAGCTCAATTATGGGGAGAAAATTGCCTCCGTTGTCACAATGCACCTTCTCCGGAGACATTCAGCGATACGGAGTGGGATATAGCTGTTTTGCATATGAGAATAAGAGCTAACTTAACGGAAGATGAAGCACTTAAAATTGTGGACTTTTTGAAAACAGCAAATTAGATGGTTCCAAACACATTTTCTATAAACACATTTTTTTAATAAACTATTTTAATTATGAATTTTAAATATTTGATTCCCGTTTTGGGATTATTATTCCTTATGGCTTGCAACAAAAACAAAGATAGTCTTTCCGAAGCAGACTTGATTGCTCTTGAAAGTATGGAGGAAGCTTATGAAAAAGCAGTACAATATAATGAGTCCCTGGTGCTCTGCTCCGATGTGGCAACAGCTTGTGATTCAATAACTATCGCTCAATATGATGAGTTATATCATCAGTTTGATTCTATGTTTGATTATCACCATGAAAATTATAGCCATGGAAATGATTTTGATGATCATCGTCACGAAGGAGGTTCAATGATCAACATGAACAATAATTGTTGTGATCATGGTGACGAACATGGATATGATCATAATACAGAGACGAATGAGTGGATGGAAGAATTAAGATTATTACATGAACCTGTGCATCCGGAATAAGTGGTAGCCTTGTGAAGTGGATCTCAGTAGACGAGTGAAAAGATTCACGATTTGATTTATTTAGCAGCAACTTTCATTACCTGACTTGGCTTATTTTTTTTTTGATAATTCAGGTGTGAAGTTGTTGTTTTTTAAAAAATATATCCTGCTTAATAATGGAAAGACAAATTGATGTGAGTGATAAAATTAAAAGTTTGCTTAAGCGCAAAATTATTATTTCACATCTTATAATCGGTATTGCTATTTTTTACTTCATCATTCATCCATTAACTATGGTTATTTACTGGTTCGAATTTAGCAATACAACATTTAGTTTCGCTTTATTATGGGAAGTAATGGGCAGAAGAATTCAGGATTCATTTTCTCTTCATATGATGGGAATGTCAACGACTTTTATAGTAATCGGTGGCTTGGTTGGACTTGGGTCAGGCATTTATTATAAAATGATTTTAAAAAAGAATAAAACACTTAAAGCTCAGGAAGCCCAATTAGGTAAAAATATTCAACTATTAATTGCCGAGGGAGAAAGTGAAAAAGTTGAATTTAAATCTTCCCTCAGATTCGACTACAATAATAATACGGTTAACAAAACGCTGGAAAAAGTTTTCCTGAAAACTATTGCTGGTTTTTTAAATGCCAGAGGTGGAACTTTATTACTTGGCGTTGATGACGATGGTGGAATTTTGGGGCTAGAACAAGATTATCATTCATTGAAAAAGAAAAATCGTGATGGCTTCGAGCTAAAATTAATGCAATTAATTTCTGCTCATCTGGGAACAGAAAATTGTGCATTAGTTCGCATATTATTTTACAATATTGATGGAAAGGATATCTGTAGCCTTGAAATAAACGAGTCTTTTTCACCTGTTTATGTCAACCTTGATGGGAAAACCATTTTTTATTTAAGAGCGGGGAATTCAACTAAACAACTTACGGTAAAAGAAGCTGTCAATTACCTCAATCTTAAAAAAGAGCATTAAGGAGCTAGTGGTTGCTAAATATAAGCTAAAGAAAGCAATCCAAGAGCTAGGGCCAAGTGGTTATCCTTTTGAAAAAACCTTGGAGGAATTTTGAAACACCAGGGATTTCACGTTCGCGTTGGAGTAATGGTTCAGGGGACCGAGTTAATCATGTAGATATTTTAAATTAAAATTCTTTACTTCTTTAAAATCAGGAATAATGAAAAATCTATTGTTATCATCCATAATACTTCTTTTTTGCACGTCCGTAATATATTCTCAAGACGAAATTTATTTCACACAACATGCCACCCTCCTTGTTAATGGAAGTTATGAAGAGCAGCCAATAAAATTGCAGACCAATAATCTTTCTATAAAGTTGGATTATGAGACCACTGAAATTATAATTCGATTCAAACTGGGTACATTAGAAACAACCATTGATACTTTAAATCAAATGTTGAGGAATAACACGGATGAAATAGTTTTTAAAGGAAAGTTGGATTTAGAATTTATCAATACAAAAAAACATCCCCCTTTAAATTTTGGCTTTCAGGGGTGGTTAGAAATGTCAAATCAAAAAAAACTTATTGAGGGAAAAGGAGAACTACACCACATTGGAGATTCTGATCAAATTGCATGTATGTTAGGTTTGGTCCTAAACTTAAATCTTAAGGAGTTGGATCTTGAATTGCCTATTAATTTTAAAGAAGACTTTGAAGTAATTGTTACAAATGCAATACTCCAGACGGATAAATTTTGAACTACAGGTAAAATTATGAAGTCAGCTGATAATAATAAAATCCGATTCCAGGTAATAGATGAAAAGGAATACTTTTTTCAAATGTTAGAAAACGACAGTGTGTTTTTCAAAGAAGCTATTGAAGCAATGTTGACCCTGGCCATTTCTGACCCTAAACTCACAAATCAGGTAGCAAATCTGATAGAATCTGATTATAGGGATCTGTACCTCGCAATACAAAAAGAAGGTGTACAATCTCAAAAAAATGAACTGCCTGGATGCTGTCAAACTTCAAAAAATAAAAAATAAATTCTAAATAAATGAAAGAATTAATAAATTTTTAAACAGATGAAAAAGATAAAAGTAGCCGTCAATGGATACGGCGTAATTGGAAAGCGAGTAGCAGATGCTGTAGCATTACAAACTGATATGGAGCTGATAGGTATTTGTGATGTAGCGACAGATTGGCGAATTAAAGTAGCTGGAATCAAAGAAATTCCAATCTATGGTTTTGACCAGTCGACAGTTGAAAAGATGAATGCCGCTGGAATAGAAACACATGGGACATTGGATGAACTTCTTACTAAAGTTGATATAGTCGTGGACTGTGCACCCAAAAAATTCGGCGCACAAAATGCAGAGCGTTACCGACAAGCCAATGTGAAATACATTGTACAAGGAGGAGAAAAACATGAAACCACAGGACTTTCTTTTGTAGCAGAATCCAATTATGAAAAAGCCATTGGAAAGGAAGCCGTAAGAGTGGTCTCTTGTAATACGACCTCAATCGTTCGAACTTTAACTGCTTTAAAAAATGCTGGCTTACTCAAAAATGCCAGAGGCACACTTTTACGTCGAGCAACTGACCCTTGGGAAAGTCATCTGAATGGAATCATGAATACGCTTGTACCTGAAAAAGAAATTCCTAGTCACCAAGGACCCGATGCTAAAAGTGTTGACCCAGAACTAGATGTAATAACTGCTGCTGTAAAAGTTCCAGAAACACTTAGTCATTTACATTATTGGACAGTTCGACTGACTAGGGAGGCATCCAAAGAAGAAGTATTGAAAGCATTACGAACCTCTTCTCGAATTGCATTTATCCAATACGATGAAGGGCTTTCTGCCAATAATGCGGTGAAAGAATTGATGCTTGACCTAGGCCGACCACATGGTGACATGTACGAAGTCGCTATTTGGGAAGATATGCTAAAAGTAGAAGGTGATGAATTATACTACGCCTACTTAGTGGATAACCAAGCCATTGTGATTCCTGAAACCATTGATGCTATTCGGGCATTGACAGGAATTGAATTGGATGTGAAAAAGTCGACCTCTCAAACCAATGCCTCTTTAGGAATTAGAGGGAGTTTCTTTTTGAAATCAACAAAAGTAGAAAAATGAAACCAATAACCATCATTAAAGCTAATGGCGAGAAAGTACCTTTTGAAATTGATAAATTAAAAAATTCGTTGAAAAGCTCGGGTGCATCTGAGGAAATCACTCAAAATATCGCTTTGAAAATTTCAAAGACATTATATGAAGGGATGCACACCAAGGAAATCTACAAAAAAGCCTTTTCAATGTTACGAAAAACGCCTAGTCCTACAGCAGCGAAGTACAAACTGAAAAAAGCCATCATGCAATTGGGGCCTACTGGATTTCCTTTTGAAAGATACATTGCTGAAATTTTGAAATATGAAGGTTTCAATGTTAAAGTTGGACAAATAGTAAAAGGGCATTGTGTCCAACACGAGGTAGATGTTATCGCAGAAAAAGACAATCAGCATTTTATGATTGAATGCAAATTCCACAGCGATAGTAGCCGAAATTGCAATGTTAAAATTCCTCTATATATCCAATCCCGTTTTTTGGATATAGAAAAACAATGGAAGAAAAAAACTGGACACGACACAAAATTCCATCAAGGCTGGGTAGCGACCAATACTCGATTTACAACTGATGCTATCCAATATGGAACTTGCATAGGATTGTATTTATTGGGTTGGAATCATCCGAAAAAAGGAAGCCTTAAAGAACGAATTGATGCTTCGGGCTTACATCCGGTTACCTGTTTGACAACTTTGACCAAAAGAGAAAAACAATTATTGTTGGAAAAAATGATAGTCCTCTGTAAAGATATTAGTAAGGATGAAAAAATATTATTGAGTATTGGCTTACAAGAAACGAGAATAAAAAAAGTATTGGCGGAAGCCAAAGCACTCTGTGAAATTTAAAAACAATGAAATTCTTTTCCCATTCAGAAAACAGGTTGTTAATCAAATTCAAATGTTTAAACACCTAGAAAAATGTTAACCTATATTTTAATAATCATATTACTATTTCTAGCAGCAGTCGCACTCCGTGGATACCTCCACGGAATCATGTCGCCTACTTATGATTTTGAAAAAATGATACTCAACTATGAGCGAATTGGAAACGGTACAAGAAAAATAATTCTTCTACACGGTTTGACTGGTTCTTTAAAATATTGGAAAGGAGGATTAGGAGATTTACCAAAATCAAATTCTTTTTTGTTGATTGACCTTTTAGGGTTTGGTGATTCTCCCAAACCTAAAAGCAAATATGACATTGAAGAACATTTGATGGCAATAGGAAAGGTAATTAAAAAGGAAGGATTTGATTCTGGCAATTGTATGGTTATTGGACATTCGTTAGGGGCAATATTGAGTATGGGACTTGTTGGGAAATATCCTGATTGGTTAGAGGGTTTAGCCCTTATTGGGCTTCCCAATTATAATGGAAAAGAGGCCATCAAGAATAGATTTAGTAAGTCTTCTTTATGGGACAGCATCAGTGTAGATTCAAGATATAAGTTTGTGTGTTTTTTTCATCCTCTTTATATAACCGATTTTTTCCGACCTAAAAATATTCCTATGGATATTTTTAGAGATGTTGGTAAGCACACTTGGATAAGTTATTATCGCACTTTAGATGAGGTGATAATAAATACTGACTTAGTTCAATTGGCTTCCAAAATTAAGAATAAGAAAATTTTATTTATTCATGGTGAAAATGATTCAGCAGCTCCTATTGAAAATATGGAAGAATTGCTTCCTATTTTCAATTATGCAAAATATGTAGGGTTACCTGAAGCTGATCATCAGGTTTATCTAGCAGAACCATCGAAAGTCTGGTCTTTGATACAAGATTTTTTTGGACAGGATGAAGGAGTATCTGAAAGTACTCAAATAGTCAAAAAGAAATCTAAGTAGAATGAAAATTCAACTACATAGGAAAAGGACTTTGATTGAATGGTTGCTGCATACGCTTCATAATCTATTGTAGCATTAATTTCTTAAAAAATTAAAATCAATAAAATGACAGTCAACAATAAAATTATCGAATTACTTGGAAATGATGCTGAAAAATTATTGAGTCATCAATGTAAATTAATACCGAATGAATCGTTAGAACTTCCTTCTTCAGATTTTTTAGACAAAGTATTTATCAATAGTAATCGTAGTCCTCAAGTCTTGAGAAGCCTAACACAGCTTTTTGAAAATGGAAATTTAGGGGGTACAGGTTATTTAAGTATTCTTCCGGTTGATCAAGGAGTTGAGCATAGCGCAGCATTTTCATTTTATAAAAATCCAATTTATTTCAAACCTGAAAACATAATCCATTTGGCAATTGAAGCAGGGTGCAATGCGGTAGCTTCCACCTTTGGAGTGCTAGCACTTAATAGCAGAAAGTACGCTCATAAAATTCCTTTCATTGTAAAAATTAATCATAATGAATTGATGACTTATCCAAATAAATATGACCAAATACTTTTTGGCAATGTTCGGGAAGCATGGAATTTAGGAGCTGTAGCTGTTGGTGCCACTATCTATTTTGGCTCAAAAGAAAGCAATAGACAACTACAAGAAATTGCTCAAGCATTTTCCCAAGCTCACGAATTGGGAATGGCAACCATTCTTTGGTGTTATACGCGTAACGATAATTTTAAAACCAAAGAACAAGATTATCATGCATCCGCAGATTTGACGGGGCAAGCTAATCATCTTGGCGTGACCATTCAAGCAGATATTATCAAGCAAAAATTACCAGTCAACAATTATGGTTTTAGGGATATTCAATTCGGAAAATATAATGAAGAAATGTATCAAGCTCTTTCTTCCGACCATCCAATTGACCTCTGCCGATTTCAGGTAGCTAATTGCTATATGGGACAGATTGGTTTGATAAATTCAGGTGGTGGTTCAAAGGGAGAATCTGATTTGGCGGAAGCAGTAAGAACTGCTGTTATCAACAAACGTGCTGGAGGAATGGGATTGATTCTCGGCAGAAAAGCATTTCAGCAACCCATGAAAAAAGGTGTAGAAATTATCAATAGTGTCCAACAAGTTTACCTGGAAGAAACAATCACTATTGCCTAACTGCAAGTAAAAATGATGAAGAATAATTTAAATGTTTTAAAACTCAAGCACCTCGGCATTAACACTCAAAAATTATGAAAAAGAAAAAACAATAACCTAAAAATGAAAATATTTTTTTCCAAAATATCATTGTTGCCTTTTTTTATTTTTCTGTTCCAATTTGGAAATACAAATCCTTTGCTCGGTCAGGTAGATGACGGAATGTTGATTTTTCAAGTGGATGGCAATCGCTATAAACGAAGTAATTTTAACAAACAAGCAAAGCTCATTAATTACCAAATTATTGAAGTCGGAAAAGTCAAAAAAGAAGGTGAAAAAATAGAAACCAAAATGACAGTTATCACTTATGAACCTGATGGCACATTGAGAGATGCTTCACAAACTAACCTTGTTTGTTCACCCGAGTCGAAACAAGTACTGATGGGAGTTTTCCCTTTTGCTGGCAAAAAATCCAAACGGTCGTTGGTAGTAGATATGGAAGATGGAGCTATAATGTATCCTTCTGGATGGAGGCAGCTTTCCAAATTAAATGACTTCAATTTTAGTCTTAATTTCAAGGACGGTGTGGTTGGTTTTTTCGGAACGAAAAGTAATATATCTATAACAAATAGAAAAGTGATGCCTTTGGAAAACTCTTTTCGTGTGAGTGGAGAAATGTCAATAAGAGCCTACGTGATAGGTATTAAAGTTACCTCAATAGAATATAAATATTTCGAAGAGATAGATATGGAGAAAGGGATAATAAAACAAAAATTTACAGATAAAATTGGAGATTATTTTACCATAGAAATTTTAAAATAAATCAAGACAATCTAAAGATGGAATGAAAGGAGTACTAGTAGATGCTTATGGAACTTATGCTGAAGCGATGAGTCCTGTAATAGGGGCTGTTTTTATGAGCTTGAGTACCATTATTGTTGCTATCAATGCACAATTGTTAAAGCGTAAAATCGGAAAAAAGATATGAGAGGGAAGGCGTTTTTCAATTCTAAACTGGTAACGGTATTTGCCACCCTATTTATAGTAGCTCTAGGGTATGGTGTGATTTTACCAGTCCTGCCATTTTATACAGAGCGACTAGCATTAGGAGCTGGAGCTACTGATGAAAGTATCATTTTTCACATAGGATTCTTGACTAGCATCTTTCCTTTTTTTCAAATGTTATTTGCTCCACTTTGGGGACGGTGGTCTGACAAATTGGGGAGAAGACCACTTCTCATAATTGGAATACTAGGATTTATAATTATGCAGTTTTTGATTGGAATTTCCACATCTCTTTGGATGCTTTATTTAGCTAGAATAATAGGAGGGGTATTCATCTCTGCTGTTATTCCAGTCAGTTATGCTTTAATAAGTGACTTAACGACTAAAGAGAATCGAGCTCGTGGAATTGCGTATGCTGGTACTTCGTATAGTTTAGGAATTGTTGCAGGTCCTTTTATAGGAGGTATTTTAAGTCAAACGGATTTACATTTAAACTTTAAGTTTGGTCACTTTCTGATAAATGATTATTCCATTCCATTCTTTTTTCTTGTATTTGTAGGGATATTGTTATTGTCAATGGCGGAAAAAGGATTACAAAGCGAACTAGGTAATAAAGATTCAAGAAAAATAAAAGAAAAAGATCCTCCAATGAAATGGCAATTAATGGTAGAGAAGCTATTCCCACTTTTGATTTTATCATTTATTTATCAAGTCACTCTTACATTGTTTGAAGCTGTCTTTTCGATTTATTCCAAAAATGAATTACAGTTTGATGCGATTGCTATTGGATATGGCTTTATGGTTTGTGCTTTTGTGATGGCAATATTACAACCATTTGTAGTTTCAAAAAAAGTAGTAGAGAAAATACCTGGACACCATCAACTTATTTTAGGATACTTCATTTTTGGATTAGGCATATTACTTTTGATAAATGCCGATCAGTTAATATCTGTATTGATAATAATTGGAATATTGGCATTAGGAGGAGCTTTTATCATCCCTAATATTACCTCGTTAATATCTCTTAAAGGTGGAGAAACTTCTGGAAGTGCCTTGGGGATTCAAAAATCTACTGACAGTCTTGGGCAAGTAATAGGACCTATTGCAGGGAGTTGGTTATTAACAGTCAACAGTTCATTGCCTTATTTCTTAGCTGGGATAATTGCTATTGGAGTAGCATTGATTCTTGGAATTAGAGAAAGAATTATTACAGTCAAAAATTAATAAAATGGAAGGAGTGAAAATGAAATTAGAAAAGGACAAAATATTGATCATTGGAGGATACGGAGCAGTTGGTTCTGTTCTTTCAATAAATTTATCCAAAGCGTTTCCGATTAAAATAGTTGTAGAAAGAAGGAGTTTGGTGAACCACTTACAACGAAATTGAATAAAACTTTTTAGCAGAAAAATTGTTATTATTGTAGATGTTTAATTCATAAAATGAACAAAATCAGCAGTATATATCGAGGGATATCCCTGTCCTTTTTGAATCATTCCTTTTATAGCGTTTATTTTCATTTACATTTAAACCTCCATGTTCTGCATGACTGGTTCAATACTCTTTGGTCTATTCCAAATAAGCCCTAATTGCTTGTACTGAGCATTTAAAAAAAGAGAAGTATTAATTTACAAAAGACTTCAAAAATCCTTCCGAGGAGCGAGCTTTAATTATTCGACAGGGCATTCATAACCATTAAATTGAAAGTAATAACGCTAATGAAATATTCACTTTTTATATTATTTGTTTTATATTTTTCTACGGTAAGCATTGCACAATCCACTCCTTCCTACGAAGGTAATGTGGATAATTTGCCCGTGAGGGAATACCACCTGACCATTGACAAAAAATCGGTCAATATCACAGGGAAAGAAGTGATGGGAATGACAATTAACAATTCCATCCCTGGCCCAACGCTTCGTTTTACAGAAGGCGACTACGCCAAAATTCATGTAACCAATAACATGAACGTGGAAACATCGGTGCATTGGCATGGTCTATTATTACCCAACTTTTACGACGGTGTTCCTTATCTGACTACACCACCTATTAGGCCTGGGGAAACCTTTACCTATGAATTTGCTTTAAAACAATCTGGTACATATTGGTATCATTCCCACACCATGTTGCAGGAACAATCAGGCGTGTACGGCTCTATTGTTATTGAACCTAAAGAAAAAACTCTAAACTATGATAAAGACTTGGTGATTGTCTTGTCTGATTGGACAGATGATAAACCCATGAATGTGTTGCGAAATTTGAAAAGAGGTAATGAATGGTTTGGTATCAAAAAAGGAACAGCTACCCCTCTCAATCAAGTCATTGCCAAAGGAGCCTTGGGCGCACAGTTCAATTTTTGGAAACAGCGAATGGAGAGTGCCGATATTGCCGATATCTATTATCCTGCATTTTTAACCAATGGAAAAGCTACACAAGAATATTCAGAATTTAAGGCAGGCGAAAAAGTCAGATTACGGATGATAAATGCGGCTGCCTCAACTTATTTCTGGCTGACGTTCGGTGGGAAAACGCCATTACTGGTCGCCAATGACGGACTGGATGTTGTCCCCGTTCAAAAAGAGAAGCTGCTTTTTGCGGTAGCAGAAACGTATGACTTCATTGTGACTATTCCAGAAAATGGCAAGCTGGAAATTCGGGCAACTGCCCAAGATGGGTTGGGTCAAACTTCTGCTTTCTTGGGACAGGGTATGTTGATGGCTGCTCCTGATGTGCCAAGACCTGATAAAATAGCCATGATGAAAGCGATGGCAAAAATGAACATGAAAATGGGCGCACCTGCCCTTAAAGCCAATCCTAAAAACGATGACCCATTTGCCTTGAAAGAAAAATATGGGATGCGAATGGACAATAGGAGTGATATGGAAGAGATGAATCATGGCAATATTGAAATGAAGGAGGATAAAAAGCCCATGCCAGAAATGCAGCATCATAATGAAATGAAAGATAATAGGAGGATGCCGCAGGATTCCATGCCTAAAATGAAGATGGACATGCCAATGGATGCTATTCCCAAAGAAAAAATGAACATGGGTGATATTGAAATGGCAGGGATGAATATGAGTGACGATTTCAGTTATGATTTTTTAAAATCACCCCATAAAACGACTTTCCCCGAAGGTGCACCAGTCAAAGAAATTCTGCTTAACCTGACGGGTAATATGAATCGTTACATCTGGAGTATAAATGGTATCCCACTTACAGAAACCGATAAAATCAAAATCAAGCAAGGGGAAGTTACTCGTATCACACTCAACAACCTGACAATGATGCACCACCCGATGCACCTGCACGGTCATTTCTTTCGGGTATTGAATAAAAATGGGGAATACTCTCCTTTAAAGCATACCGTCAATGTTCCACCCATGCAGGAGGTGACCATTGAATTTTATGACAACGAATATGGTGATTGGTTTTTTCATTGCCATATTCTGTATCACATGATGTCAGGCATGGCCCGTGTTTTTAGTTATGATACGCCAAGAGACGAACGCATGGCAAAGTATCCCTTAAAAAAGCTGATTCACGAAACAGATATGTTTTACACATGGGGAACATTGGACGCAGCTTCACACATGAGTTCAATTGATCTCGTATCCTCGAATACCCGTAACCAATTCAATCTTAGAGCGGAGGTTGGCTATAATGAAAATCTGGAAGCCGAGTTTTCCTATCAACGTTATATATACGATTATGCAAGTGTATTCGCAGGAGTGAATGTAGAGAATACCACGCCAGACAGTCTTGGTTTATACGACGTGGTTGGCATAGGTGGTTTGCGTTTTCTCACGCCTTATCTATTTGACCTCGATGTGCGTGCGGACACTAAATTGCGCCTTCGTATTGGTATTGGCAGGAGTGTGATGTTGTTTCCTCGATTCTCTGTTTTTGGTTATTACGAATACCTCGCTGACTTTGGAGTAGTAACCCATTTTGAAAAGGATAAAAATTATGAAAGCGAAATAGTGTGGAGTGCGGGAGCAGAATATCTGCTTTCTAAAAATATATCCCTGACTGCAAGTTATGATAACAGATTTGGCGGAGGGGGTGGATTGAGCATTCGGTTTTAAAACACTTCAAATAACTTAACTGGTTGCTGCCAATATGAGCGACCTTCTAACTAAATATATATTACTCACTTTTAAAAATTTCAAATAATGAAGAATTTCAAAACCATTTTCTTATTTACGACAATAGCCATTGGGTTATTGCTAATCACAAGTTGCAATAATGCAGTCAATGTTGACCAGCTTTTACAAAATGAAACAACCCGTCAGCAGGTGTTTGAAAAAATTGCTGCGGACCATGAAATGATGACCGGGTTTATGGAAGCCACGATGAACAACGAACACGCAAAGATGATGATGAAGGAACATGACGGAATGAAAGACCTGATGATGGGCGACGACAATATGATGAAAATGATGAAGGATAAGCCCGAAATGATGCAGAACATGATGGGAGAAATGATGAAGGACGGAAACATGATGGGAAACATGATGGGAAACATGATGAAGGACGGAAAGATGATGGGAAACATGATGCAAATGATGAACAAGGAAGGGATGATGAGCGAAGAATGTATGCAGTCCTGTATGAAAATGATGGGCGATAAAGGTATGGACATGGGTAATATGATGGAAGGTAAGAATGGAGATAATCAAAAGTCTCATAACCAATAAAACCCTAAAGACATGATGTATTTCTGGATTATCCTGTTAGCAGGTATCGTTTGGGCGGTGTGGCATTTTGGGAAAAAGAACGGTGATTTTTCATTTGGAAAGAAGAAAGATTCTCCCATTGACATCTTGAAACACCGATTTGCTAAAGGCGAAATTACTGAGGAAGAATACGAAGAAAGAAGAGCTGCACTTAAAGAAGGTGAATAAATAAATACTAACCGTGAGAAGGAAATTTTCCTTCTCACTTAAAATCAATCATTATGCATTTTTATGAAGGTTCTCATTTTTGGGGCATGCACCTCATTTGGTGGATTTTATGGATAATATTCCTCATCTGGATTTTTGCCACACCATACGAAATTCCCGGTAAACGAAAAAGGCAAAAAAGTCCCCTCGAAATTTTACAAAAAAGATTCGCTGAAGGTTCTATTACAAAAGAGGAATACGAAGAACGTAAAGCAATTTTAGAGAGGGATGTCATCAATTAAAGGTTTGTAATAATTTTTTAACAAAAACTTTTTAAATCATGCATACTATAAATTCAAATAAACTTGGATTGGCTCTTGGAACAACAGGTGTCATATTATACCTCGGTTGTATGTGCCTGATGTTGATTGCGGGGCAAGATGGAACAACCTGGTTTTTTAACAGCATTCTACACGGATTGGATGTATCATCAGTAAGCCGGATGAACGTACCTGCCGGACAATCCATTGCCGGCATCGCCCTGACTTTCGGCTTAGGATGGATAACCGGGTTCTTAACCGGAACAATTTACAACTGGAAAAAGACCTGAAGAAAAAATCATAATAAATAACCAATTATGGAGCGATTACAGGAACTCAATAATGGAATAAAACAGAACATAAATGAGTAACTACAAGAAAAATAGTTTGACTTTAACAGGAGCTGTTTCATTAGGAACGGGCGTAATGATTGGTGCAGGTATCTTCGCCCTACTTGGGCAAGTGGCAGAGCTTTCAGGTGAGTTGTTTCCTTTTGTTTTTCTGGTAGGTGCAGTTATTTCTGCCTTTAGTGCTTATACTTATATTAAAATGTCGAATGCCTATCCATCGGCAGGAGGAATTGCCAAGTACCTGAACAAGGCATACGGTAAAGGAGCCATTACAGCGTCAGCGGCCCTTTTAATGGCTTTTTCAATGATCATTAACGAAAGTCTTGTTGCCCGGACTTTTGGTACATATACCCTTCAATTATTCGACAGTGGAGACAACACCTTTTTGACACCATTATTAGGCGTTTTACTCATTATTGTAGCTTTTCTGATCAATATATCAGGTAATAAGTTCATAGAAAAGTCTTCTCTGGCGATGGCAATTCTCAAAATTGGAGGCATTTCTATTTTTGCAATAGCAGGGCTATGGGCAGCTGGTTTTTCATTTGGTGAAGCCATCCCGGAATCAATGCCCGATTATTCTGTTGCCAGTTACTTAGGTGCGTTAGCATTGTCTATCCTCGCATACAAAGGCTTTACTACTATTACCAATAGTGGTGATGAGATAGTGAAACCTCATAAAAATGTTGGACGGGCAATTATAATTTCTTTGCTTATCTGTACGGCAGTTTACGTGCTTGTAGCATTTGCCGTATCCGCCAACTTATCCATTCCTGAAATTATTAAAGCAAAGGATTATTCCCTTGCTGAGGCAGCACAACCCGCTTTCGGAAAAATTGGACTTTGGTTCACTGTTGGTATTGCTATTGTGGCCACTATTTCAGGAATCATAGCCAGCATGTTTGCTGTTTCCAGAATGACGGCTATGTTGACTAATATGGATTTGATACCGCACAGTCATTTTGGAATGTCTGGAAGCATTCAGAAACACATGCTGGTTTACACTGCGGTTATCGCTATTATTCTCACCGTGTTTTTTGACTTAAGCAGAATTGCCTCTTTGGGTGCTATACTTTATTTGGTAATGGACATCATGATCCATTGGGGGGTCCTTAAACATATCCGAGAAGAAATTCAGGCGAAAGCATCCATTATTATCACAGCTATAATTCTTGATTCCATTGTTCTGGGAGCATTTTTGTGGGTGAAGGGTTCAAAAGACATCCTTGTACTTATCGTTGCAGCCGTATTAATGGTTTTGATTTTTATCGGTGAAAAATGGTTCCTGCAATCAATCCCTATTAAAGATGGAGAATAAGACTTTGAAGTAATTGTCACAAATGCAATACTACAGACGGATAAATTTTGAAATAAAAGCAAAGTTGTAAGAGCACGAACTTATTTTTAAAACCCAAACTATAATTTTACTTTTTACCAAACTTACATTATGCACAAAATTCTATTTTTCATCCAATTGGTTTTATTTATTTCGTACACAGGCATTGCTCAAAATCCATTACTTATTCCTCCAATACTTTCCGGTGAAAATATTGATTTAACCCTTCAGCAGGGGAGTGTTGAATTTTACCCAGGTACAAGTACTGCTACTATGGGTGTAAATGGCAATATTCTTGGGCCAACTTTAATGCTTGAAAAAGGACAGGAAGTTAGCATTACTGTAAATAATTTAATTGGAGAAAGCACCACCATTCATTGGCACGGCATGCACGTCTCCGCTGCAAATGATGGAGGACCTCATACCGTTATTGCCGCGGAGGAAACCTGGAATCCCCAATTTACAGTAATGGATAATGCAGCTACTTATTGGTATCATCCGCACCTGCATGAAAAAACAAACGATCATGTTTTACAGGGAATCGCCGGCTTTATCATCGTTCAGGATGAAGAGGAAGCAACACTTGATTTACCACGTACTTACGGTATAGATGATTTTCCAATAGTCATTCAGACTAAAACTTTTGATGCCGATAAACAAATAGTGCTTGGTGCTAATGCGATGGATACTACTGTTTTGGTTAATGCGACCCGAAATCCCTTTGTTAATGTTCCTGCCCAGGTGGTCAGGCTCAGATTATTGAATGGTGCTTCCCAGCGTATTTTTAATTTGGGACTTTCAAATAATTTAACCTTTTTTCAGATTGCTTCCGATGGAGGACTTTTAAGTCAGCCGATTGAATTAACCCGATTGCCATTAGCTCCGGGAGAAAGGGCTGAAATACTTATTGATCTGGCCTCTAATGAAGGGCAAAGTATTTTCCTTAAGAGTTATGCTTCCGAATTACCTACTGGATTTTACGGGGCATTACAGGTAGGTATGAATGCTCAAATGACGATCCCTGGATATAGTTCCAACCCATTAAATGGAGCTGATTTTAACATCCTGCAAATAAATGTTGATGAACCATCTGGAGGCGTCACAACTATTCCAACCCATTTGACTATGCTTACCCCATGGGATCAAAATGATGTTGATACAACCCGAAATTTACTTTTCACCCCAGAAGCTTTTGGCCCAAGTGGAATGGTAAATGGCCCCTTTGTTATTGACGGCAATAGCTTTGATTTAAATGTTATTAATCAAGTCATTCCATTAGATAATGTGGAAATTTGGGAGATTACCAATCAAACCATGATAGCTCATCCATTCCATATTCATGATGTCCAATTTTATTTGCTGACTCGTAACGGTGTACCGGTGCCTGAAAATGAGCAGGGCCGAAAGGATGTAGTTTTAATACCGCCACAATTTGGGAGTATCCGGTTTATTACAAAATTCGAAGATTTTGCCGATGATGAAGTTCCTTACATGTATCATTGCCATATGTTAACTCATGAAGATGAAGGAATGATGGGACAATTTACCGTAGTTGATTATTCAACAGGAATACATGAATTTGAAGGGGAGTCCATTTCCCTTTACCCTAACCCAACTACTCAATCTGTAACGCTAAAAGGCCTAAAACCTTCTGTAATTGAACTTTTTAATACTTCCGGTCAACTTTTAGAACAAAGGGAAACGAGTAAAAATCTTGAATCTTTCGGCTTGTCTAATTATTCTTCAGGAGTTTATTATCTTAAGGTGAAAGATATGGATATGAATCGTACATTTAAGGTGATAAAAAATTAATTAAAACCAACTTTATGGACTTATCGGAAATAAAATCCCTTAAACAGGCAATTTCAATTGAAGTGAAAAACCATATTGAAAATTTAGGAACTTTTAAAAACTTTGAAATTGACGAAGTAAGATCCGTTTTTATGGAAGATAGATATTTTAATCATCTTTCTAATTCAATTTTCCAGGGTACTCCATTCAAAATTGACTTTATCTTAGGGACAATAGATATTGTATACCGCCAAGGTACATCAAAAATACATAATCCCAGTATAGCTCCTAGGTTTGCAGTCTCAAATCTTATGGCACAATATAATCATAAGGAGAAAAAGTTTGAAGTTTTAGGCTTGGAAACGCTCAAATAGATTGGATAGAATTTACTATTAGTGTAAGTAAATAAAAATCTTTATCCTCGACTATCCACCACCTAAGGAGGTGGTTTTAAACGGGTGAAGCCTACAATAAAAAGGAGTAACCATTTTAGGTTACTCCTTGAAATGAATCAATATACATCGCTGCCTTTTCCGCACTTTTCACAGCTTTGAAGATGAATTGATAGTCATTATTTAAAACATCAATCCAGTTTTGAATATAGGCAGCGTTATTGGTAATAGTTTTCGAAAATCCAAGTTCAGCACAAAGAAAGGATGAACAAAGCTCAGCTACCAATTCTTCTTTTGCATAATCTTCTGAATCGAATACATTTTTCAAATTACGATTAAGCCGTAGTGGGTGACCTGTCCAATGGCCAAGTTCATGTAATACAGTTTCGTAGTAGGCAGTCTTGCCTTTAAATTGTTCACGTTTGGGCAGGCAAATCACATCATTGATCGAATTGTAAAATGCTTCGTTACTTGGCCAGTGTATAATGCTTGCATCTGTGTTATTAATCAAACGCTCTGCACTTTCATCCTTCTCTGAATTTGGAAGAACCGGAATATCTTCTCTTTCATAGAAAGAATCTTCAAGACCTGAGGTTTGAGCAAGGTTAAAAACATTATAGTGCCGAAGTATTAAATACTTCCTTAAATCATATTGTTCTTTCTCGGACATCTCCTGTATTTGCTCGTAATCGTATCGTTTACCGTTTTTGTCGTAATAGACTAATTGAGTAAAGAAAATTTCCGAGGACTTATGACCGGAAAGTACCCGACCTCCAAGTTTTTTTACCTGATTAAACGTCAACCATCCGCTGAATGGATATCCAGATTCAATCTGCCTAATTGATAACAGAATTTGATTTATGCCTGAATAGGTTCTTTGGGAGGTTACATTATGTGCTCGTTTACCGTCGGAGGTTATCGCCACCCACGGTTTATCCCACGTCAGTTTTTGATTTTCAAGTAGATCAATAATTTGGTTTGTTACAACCTGGTAAAGGTTAACCTTTCCATTGGTGTGGTTAGATTTTTTCATGGTATTAGAAGTTTTTTGTCAGGAGTGAACTGACAGGTTAAAAGAATGACCGTTAGAGGAATATCAATTCAAAGCTGTGTTGATTTGATTGTCAAGGAAGAATTCTAAAACCAGTATATTAAGATCAGGCAGACAAACCAAGACAGCAATAATTGCCAGGGTGGCAATAGAGGGGTGGATAAAAAAAGTCCAGGAATTGGTTCCCGGACTTTAATTTTCAAATCATGCCCTCATCAGCAAATGAATAGTATGTAAAAGGGGTGATGATTAAGTGATCCAGTACAGCAATATCCAAATACTCACCAGCTTTCTTTAACTTTTTTGTTAAAGCAATATCGGATGCACTGGGCTTGCTTCCTCCAGATGGATGATTGTGTGCAGCAATAATTGAAGCCGCCCGACTTTTAAGAGCCGCAGAAAATACAACTTTTGCATCCACTACAGTTCCTGAGTGGCCACCCTTTGATACATAATAGATACCTATTACACGACCTGTCCGGTTAAGTAATAGAATGTTAAATTCTTCAATGAATTCAAGTTGGTCACTCCAATTATTGAGAAAGATATCGTATGCATCACGTGACTGCCGGATTTGTGGCCTGTCCTGAATATTAATCTTGCTTGTATATACCAACTTAATTTCCGATACCTGGTATAAAGATTTTTTTCTCATGGCCTACTGATTTTGATTGTCAAAGAAATATTTCAAAATCAGTTTATATGAATACAGTACTCATACCAAGAGGGTGATAATTGCCAATATGGCAATTTTGATTATTGGCTTTTTTGCAAAAGAGGAACCGTTATTCCACTAAAAGGCCTACTTGGCGTCCCATCAATCATCAATTTTAAGTAAATCTTGTAATTAGCCAGGTTTATAAAATCCTCAACATCAAATTCAGGATACATTTCCTTTGACATGTGCCTTGCATCTTCTGTTCCAATTCGGAATGAAATAACAGTTCCTATATTACCAAGCACAGCCCTTTTTATCTTCTCATCAAGCTGATGCATGTATTGATGAGCCAAGATCATTCCCACTTTGAATTTTCGTAGTTCAGAAAACATATTGACCAGGGAAAGAGTAGTGAAGTTGTGAAATTCATCCATGTAAACCATAAAAGGAACTCTATCATCTTCTGGAGTATCAACCCGGCTAAAAGCAGCAGAAGCAATGGAAGTAACAAACAAGGCGCCTAGGATATGAGCTACATCGGAACCTAAATGTCCCTTAGATAGATTTACCAAAACGATCTTTTTTTCATCCATTGCCTTTCGAAGAGATACCTCTTCTGTGTTTTCAATCAAAACTCTCCTAATCACAGGATGCACCAACATTCCTCCAATTTTGTTCATCACCGGCAGTAGATCATATTTATGATATTCAGGAAACTCTCTTTTCCAGAATTTTCTTACCAAATCACTTTTTATGTATCTAAGAGCTTCAATTCTGAAAGTTTTGTTAAGTAAGATCTCAGGAATATCCGCAACGGTTGCTCTAGGTTGATCAAGTAGTGTTAAAATCGCATGGCGTAAGATATGCTCTAATTTTACACCCCAGGCTTTATCCCATAGCTTAGAAAACACTTCTAAAATACCAGAAGCCACTAATGATCTTTTCTCATAGGAAACCTTTCTGAAAGGGTTGTATTTAAGATTTAGCTTGCGGTCGGGGATGTTGAAATATATCAGGTCTTTCTTTCTTTCAGGAGGAATACTTTTTTCAATTTTTTCTACAAGATCTCCGTGGGGATCCAGAAGAGCGCATCCTCTTCCAGACTGAATGTCTTGTAATATCATGGTTTCAATACAAGTTGATTTTCCGGTTCCGGTTTTACCGATCATGTAGGTGTGCATTAAACGATCTTTTTGTCTAATACCAAAATGCCTTCGATCGCTTCGCCAGGTGGTTTGAGCAAAGTAGGTTATTTCCTCTTTGGAATTTTTTGACATAGCCCTAATTGTATTGAAACAATTCTTCACTCATAGAGGGCCTTTATTGCAAATATGGCACCTTATACCTTCTATAAATGTTTCGAGGATTTGCATAGACTGGGGTTTATGAATCAAAAACAAAAAGAAAGCAAAATAAGCTTGTTCATTAGAGACGTCTGCAAAGGTAAAACAGAGGAAGAATTGTTAGAAGCGGAAGAAAATTTCAGGAAACTTTTATTGGTAATAAAAAGAATATGTGACCGGTTGGAACGGGAAGGAAAGAGCGTTTCTGACTTTGACGATTTGTAAAAAATCTAGTAAAATTAAGTATATAATCATGAAAAAAGTATATGGATACATACGGGTTTCAACCGTTAAACAAGGTAATGGCGTATCGCTTCAAGAGCAAAAAGAAGCGATAATTCGGTATGCAGAAAAGAATGATCTTCATATTATTCAATGGTTTGAAGAAAAAGAAACAGCAGCCAAACAAGGAAGAACATTATTTACAAAAATGATGAAATTGTTGCGAGCTGGGAAAGCCAAAGGAGCCATTATTCATAAAATAGATAGAAGTGCTCGTAACCTAAAAGACTGGGCAGCGTTAGGAGATTTAATTGATGAAGGTATCGAAATTCATTTTGCCCACGAAAGCCTTGACCTGGATACAAGGGGTGGACGTTTGGCAGCTGATATACAAGCAGTCATTGCATCGGATTACATCAGAAATCTTCGTGAAGAGGCAATTAAAGGCCTCTATGGTCGCTTAAAGCAAGGTATCTATCCTTTCAGTGCTCCAATCGGATATGTTAATAACGGTGGTGGTCAATTAAAAACAATTGATCCAGTTCAAGGGCCATTGGTAAAGAAAGCATTTGAACTATATGCAAGTGAAAAATATAACCTTGAATCTCTAGTGAAGGTTATGGATGAATTTGGACTAAAGAATATGAACGGAAACTTAATTTCCATAAATGCAATGTCCAGAATGCTAAACAACCCTTTTTATGCAGGAGTATTAAAAGTTAAAGGCAAAACATTTGCTGGAAAGCATGAACCTTTAATTACTCCCAGGCTTTTTGCGCAAATTCAAAACGTTCTGAAAGGTAAAACAAATACCAGGTACTTAAAACATGATTTCTTGTTCCGCAGAAAAGTGAAATGTGTTGATTGTGGGCGATCTCTTATCGGAGAAAAGCAAAAAGGACATATATATTACCGTTGCCAAACTAAAGGCTGTCCAACTAAAACAATACGTGAAGAACGTATTGAAAAGTATTTGATTCGGTCTTTAGAAAACCTTCAATTGCATGATGTTGAAAACAGTATCTTAATTGAGTTATTGGAAGAGGCAGAGAACAATTGGTCAGAAACTCAGAAAGGGATAAAGGATTCTTTATTAATGCAACAAAGTAAAATATCTCAAAAATTAGAGAGACTCACCGACGCTTATATTGAGAATGCCATTGACAAGGAACTATTTGAGCGTAAAAAGGAAAAACTTCTGATAGAACAGCAGGGATTACACCACAAAATACAGTGTATTTCAGGTCAAAAAGAGGCTGTTTTTAAGAAAGCTAAAAATTACCTCGAACTGGTAAAAAGCCTTAAAAAAACCTACTTAATAGGAATATTGGAAGAAAAAAGAGAAGTTATCAAAATCATTACCTCGAACCTTATGATTCAAGGAAAAAAGCTAATGATTTCAATGGTATCTCCGTATCAAGAGATTGGAAATCGGCATAGTTTTTCATCATGTGTACTCAATCACCACACGCCTCGAAGTTGTATACCCAAAATTGCCAATACTGACATAAATGCACCCCCTCAGATTGTGGATAACCCAGAACTAAGAGAAAGCATGCGGGAATTGTTAGAAACTATAATTGCCTTCTTCGAGAAAGAAGCAAAGAAGGAGGGTCAAGATGATTATGTATAAAAGGACTACACAAGTGCCAAATATCATATTCGATAAATATCTACCAAACCTCAAAGAATCAGAACTAAAAATACTTCTCATCATCATCCGTCAAACCTATGGCTGGGTAAATACAAAAACCGGTAAACGAAAAACCAGAGATAGAATTACCCAAAGCCAATTCATCAAGAAAACAGGCCTATCTCGTAGAGTAATATCGAAAACCATCAAATCTTTAGTAGAAAAGAAGCTAATTATTGCTTCTGATTTCGAAAGAAAGGAACTCTATGATTCCAGTGACAGGAAAGGAAAATCCTACATCTTCTATTCCTTTCATCCAGTGCATATTTTGACACTTACCTGTGCACAATCTACACCTGAACCTGTGCACAATAGTGCATATAACAAAACTAACTATACAAAAGAAAAAAAGACAAAACTAAGGGAGAAAAATTCTAGAAGAAAGGGTGGAGTTGTTAGTGTTGGGGAGGTAATGAATTCTATGAGTTATTGAATGATGTCATCCACCTATTGAAATATTAATAAAAATTAAGTAAATTAGGCAATTATTTGTATTGTATATCCTAAAAAAACCCACTCACCATTTTTATATCCTGTGTCACTTTTTTGAATTGGATTGCAATAACATAAAAATTGTAATAGTATAATGGTATAATTCACCTTTTGAAACGTAATGAAGAGATTTTGTTTGCTAAAATAAATAATGGTAAGACTAGCTAAAAATTAATGATTGAAAAAGCTATGGAGGAGGAAATTTTGAAAGTTATAGAATCCGAATACTTATTTCATATAGAAGGACAAGAAGTAGAATTTAAAGAACAATTTAATCTATTACTTCAAGTCCCAGACGCCAATCGTCGATATGAGGTAGAAATTCGACTCGGCAAAACTGATGAAGCTCATAGTTGAGATTCGTCTTCCACAGTCAGAAGAACTCCAGCAATTGATTGACGAATCTGGTATTGACGATATGGGTTACTTGAAGAAGTGGGGGAAATATCGTTTTAGAATTTCCAAAACAGATATCAAAACTCATCATGAACTCTTAAAGAAGATTATGTAGTTAGCATATGAGAATGAGTAACAAATAATGTAAGATAACCTCTATTAAAGAATAATCATAAACCATGAAGCTATCGAAAATTAAGATTAAAAACTTCAAGTGTTATGGAGATAATGAAGTAATAATAAATGTAAAAGAAGATTTAACAGCATTCGTTGGTGCGAATAGCACAGGTAAATCGGCAACATTCCAAGCTTTGTTAAAAATCTTTGGAACCAGCTTTACTCAAAAAGAAATAACAAGGTCTGACTTTCATTTGCCAAAAGGAACCTCACCTTCTAGTCTTCAAGAAAGCTCTTTTTATATCGAAACGGCCTTTGACTTTCTTGATAAAGATGGGAATCATGACGATAATGCAATACCTCATTTTTTTGATCAGATGGTGGTGAATGATGGGAGCTCTCCTCCATACTTAAGGATAAGACTGGAAGCTACTTGGCAAAAATCAGAACTATCACCCGAAGGGGAAATTGAAAGTAAGCTTGTTTATATAACTGCTCCTGAAGGTCAAGAAGGAGCTAAAGGAGAGAATAGAACTCCTGTACCATCTCGACATCGACTATTAATCCAGGCAATGTATGTTCCTGCAATCAGAAAACCATCAGAGCAATTGAAGTTTGCCTCTGGAACTATCCTTTGGCGATTAATGCAGAAAGTAAAATGGGGTGATGCTTTCATGGATGAATTACAAAATAGGGTTGACCAAGTTAACAGTCATTTATCCAGTCATACGGATTTTGATTCTGTAAAAACTACGATTGGAGATTTTTGGAAAAATTTTCATGGGGATGAAAGATATCAGTCTTCCTCTTTAACTGTCGGGAGTAGTGATTTTAATGAACTACTTAAGAAAATTGAAATTGAATTTCTACCTACCGAAACAGGTCGTCCGTATCAGATTGGAGATTTAGGTGAAGGACTGAGGTCATTATTTTATCTTTCATTAGTTTGTTCTTTACTCAAAATCGAACAAGACTATGAACCAGAAGCAGGTGAGGTAATTCAGAAGCCTTTATTAACTCTACTAATTGTTGAGGAACCAGAAAATCATATCTCACCACATTTATTAGGAAAAGTGATTAAAAACTTATTGGAAATTGCTTCTCAACCGAATGCTCAAACTATTCTTTCTTCTCACACTCCTGCGATAATTCAAAGAATTGATCCTGAGTCGGTTCGCCATCTAAGAATTGAGAAAAATGAGTATTGTACAATTGTTAAGGAGATTACACTTCCTGAAAAAACAGATGAAGCTTACAAATATGTAAAAGAAGCGGTAAGGAATTACCCTGAAATTTACTTTGCAAGTATAGTAGTTATTGGAGAAGGTGATAGCGAAGAAATTGTGTTCAATCGTTTCTCAAGAGTTGTTAATCAACCAGCGGATGAAATGGGAATCACGATTGCTCCTCTTGGGCATCGGTTTGTAAATCATATTTGGAAGTTACTCAATGATTTGTCGATACCTCATGTAACCCTTTTGGATCTTGACTTTGAACGTCATGGTGGAGGATGGGGAAGAATTAAATACATTGTCAAACAACTTAGGAAAATCGGGAAAGCAGAAAAAATTGGAAAACAAGGAGGAGAAAATTTTACTGATGATGAAATTGACGGTATGCATAAATGGGATATTGAAGAACGAGATACCATTTATTCATGGGTAAGTCACCTAGAACAATATGATGTTTATTATTCCCAACCTCTGGATTTAGATTTTTTATTCCTCAGTGAATTTGAAACAGAATACAAAAGGACCTTACCTAAGGGAGGAGGCCCACAAATTCCTGATAAAGTAGCTGATCCAGATGCTTTTACGGAAAAATTGGAAAAAGGAATACAGGCTACTTTGAAACCTGCTGGAGGAAGCGGAGAGAGTTATACCGATGATGAAAAAGAACTTATGATTTGGTATAACTATTTTTTCCTTGGAAGAGGAAAACCGTCAACACATATCGCGGCTCTCGCAGAATTGGACGACCAAGAATTAAAAGATCGCATGCCTGATGTTTTTAAGAAAATCTTTAAGAGGATAAACGAGTTAGTTAATTCATAAGAAACTACAACACCATAATTCCATTATATATGTATGTAAAGCCTGAAAACTGGAAACCTAGTGATGGATTGACGCTGGAGCCAAATGCCTTGAAGGTTGTTACCGAATCAAAAGATAATTATCTTGTTGTTGCTGGCCCTGGCGCTGGAAAAACTGAGTTGTTAGCTCAACGAGCAAGTTTTTTATTACAAACTAATTCTTGCCTTTTTCCAAAAAAGATTCTTGCAATTAGTTTTAAAAGAGATGCGGCAAAAAACTTAAATGATCGAGTCGAAAAAAGATGTAAAAAGCATTTAGCAGTTAGATTTAATTCAGTTACATTCGATACGTTTGCAAAAGGAATCTTAGATAGGTTTATTCATGCATTGCCTGAAAGATATAAACCTATAACATACGAAGTGTTACTTGATTACAGAGATGTTGAAGGAATTTTCAGACACATAAATGTTGGTTTCGCTACCTCCCATAATCGAAATGAATTGGTTAGGTTTTTAACAGAAGAGCAATTACCCTTAAAAGAATCGCCAACAGATGAAAAAGAAATTGTGGTAAAGGAGGTTTGGGAACATTTTTTAAAAGGGCAAAAACCGAGACTAACATTTCCAATGATTTCAAGACTAGCAGAACTTATTGTAAATAAAAATCCACATATAAAAAGATATCTCCAAGCGACTTATACTCATGTTTTTCTTGACGAATTTCAGGATACAACTCATCATCAATATGACCTTTTAAAATCGTGCTTTCAAGGGGCTGGCGCAATTTCAACAGCTGTTGGGGACGACAAACAAAGGATCATGGGTTGGGCTGGAGCAAAAAAAGATATTTTCGAGGATTATGAAAAAGAGTTTGATGGGATGCGTACAAGCTTATTGATGAATTATCGTTGCGCTCCAAAAATTATTGCTCTTCAGAAGGTTCTTATGTCTGAACTTATGATGGTGGAAATAGATGTGAAATACCCAACAAAATGGAAAGAAGATGATGGCAATGTAGAGTTTTGGTTCTATAATAATGAGGATGACGAAGCAAGAATTTCAGCACAAAATATTAAAGAAATTATTGATACAAACAAACTATCACAAGATCAAGTCTGTATTCTTGTAAAACAACAAGTTCCCAAGTATTCAGCGAAAATAATTGAAGCATTAAGAGGTTTAGGAATTAATGCACGAAATGAAACGACTTTCCAAGACCTTCTTACCGAAGACCTTGTTCTATACATACTCAATATCATTAAATTAGCAACTTCCAAAGGAAATCCAAAAGGGTACCAATTTGTATATGACTTTATCAAAAAAGTCATAGATATTCATGACGACAAGGAAGGGATAAAACAAGAGTCTAAACTAAAAGATTTTCTAAATGACCTGTGCATAAATACCTTACCTAATATAGGTGATGTAGAAGATCTTAAAGTTTGTGTTCAAACCATTATTGATTATTTAGGTGTCAAAGCAATTAACTCTTACTACACCCAATACCGAAACCTTAGCTATGTCAGAGAACTAAAGTTTGCTATTGCCGAATTGCTTTGGAATGAACATCAAAGAACTAAGGATTGGAGTAATGCCATTGAAGGATTTATGGGAATAGATTCTATTCCTGTAATGACGATCCATAAAAGTAAAGGACTTGAGTATAATACGGTTATATTTTTAGGGTTAGAAGATGGAGCATTTTGGAGTTTTAAAAATCAGCCTGAAGAAGATACTTGCGCTTTTTTCGTTGCAATGTCTAGGGCTGAAACAAACTTGGTTTTTACTTTTTCTAAAGAGAGACATAATCGACAACAACTAAACCAAGACATTAAATCCTTTTATGGTGTATTACAAAAATCTGGAATAGTAGAAGTAAAGAATTACAGTAAATGATTTTCAACTATAGGTAGCATCCAGTAAAATGATTTTTTTTGACTGCCTAGAGTGAACATTATTACTCCTTCTTCTTCAATTTCTGATAATGGTAAGCTCCCATATTTTTAATGAGTGTTATATCATCTATTTTATTGGGCCTAATCACGAATTTATCTACGATATCATTATTATTTTAATAAAATGTCCTAGTAGGTCCTTCTAAGCACAGCTATTCATTCCTCTTTTAAAAGGCAGAAAGAACCCAATACTCAATATGTGGATAAGTACGTATTTGACATATACCCCCCTAGGGTATATACTTTTGGGTATGATAAAAGACATCAAAAAACAAGTATCAAATCGTCTTAATCGCATAGGGGGACAAGTACGAGGTTTGCAAAAAATGGTAGAAGAAGAAAAATATTGCGTGGATATTATCACGCAGTCTTCTGCCATACGCCAAGCATTGTCATCTGTCGAGAATTTGATGCTAAAGAATCATCTTTCAACACATGTAATGCATCAAATGAAGAAGGGAGAAACGAAAAAGGCCACAGAAGAAGTTTTGAAAGTTTATAAGTTGGCAAAGAAAATATAATATGAGGAAAGACTTAAATTCGACAGATATGTTTATAATCTTCCTTTCCTTCATTCTTGTCTTTATTACTTTTAATAATGTCATGCATGTCGGTATACACGTAGGACATGCTCATGAAGATTATGTGGGTGACAGCATTGTAGAATACGAAGAAGATCATGATGACGGGGAAGTAGCTGACTTTGAAATATATCCAGGTGATGTGGTAAAGAAAATTCAGAACAATGAAGATGTTATATTGCTAGATGTGCGTACTCTTGAAGAATATCAAGAAACTCATTTAGAAAATTCACTTCTGCTGCCAGTGCAAGAGCTTTCACAGCAGGCTTTGAATAAAATCGGCCTTGGGGAAGATATGAAAGACAAGGAAATCATAATATATTGCCGAAGTGGGAATAGGAGTAAAACAGCATACGACATCATGGATTCTCTGGGGTATACAAATATAAAGAGTGTGTCAGGAGGGATGGTGCATTGGGAGGAAGATAATTATCCGTTCACTGAGTCTGGTGAATATAAAGGAGTACTTTCTAATACAGAAATGAGCGAAGAAGTTGATAGTGGTCCTCGAATTTTCTTTGACCGTATCTTGTATGATTTCGGAGATGTGCCCCAATCAGCTGGAGTTATAAGTACGACTTTTGAAATTATGAATATAGGTAATGAGAAGCTTGAAATAGGTGCCTTGAGTACTAGTTGTGGATGTACCACGGCTGAGATTTCAGGAAAAAGTATTGACCCAGGAAATTCTGCTACCTTGACCGTATCTTTCGATCCAGATTTTCATAGTGAACCGTCAGATAAGCTTACAAGAACAGTCTTCATACCAACCAATGATATAAATCAGCCAGAAGCTGAGGTAAAAATCACAGTGGATATATTAGAAGGAGAGTAATTATTAATTATTACCAAAGACGGATTAGTTTTTGGTTAAAGTAAAAAATATATGAAAACAGATAAAATAACATTAATTTCTATTATTAGCTTAGTTGTTCTAGTCGTGATCTTGATGGTTGCAGCTCCTGGTAAAAACAGTCAGTCAAATAAAGTTGAAGCAGTGGCTACTTCAGCGCTTGTCGCAGATAAGGAACTATTTGATTTTGGAGAGATAGATATCTTCGGAGGGAAAGTTACTACACAGTTTAGTTTGACAAATAACGGATCTGAGGATATAACAATCCTCGCAGGTACTACTAGTTGTGCTTGCACCGATGCAGATATAGGTGGAATCACTTTTGGTATGCACGAGAGAATGAAGGATACTTTAGTCGTTCCTGCAGGTGGTACAGAGAATATGAATGTAATATATGATCCTTTAGCTCACGGACCAGATGCTACTGGATTGATTCAGCGTAGTGTTTTTCTTAAAACAAATTCTGACATGACTCCAGAAGTAGAAGTTCGTATTAAAGCGATGGTGATTAAGAATGAATAAATAACATAACTAAATGAATACTAAGCTTAAAAAAATACGTAAGTTAAGAATATCGTTAGTAGCTGTATTTGTTTCTATTTTTCCAATTGTTTCTCACGCGCATTGCCCACTCTGCACAGCAGGTGCTGGAGTCTTAGCTGTGATAGCAGTATCTCTCGGTGTCCCTGGAATTATTATTGCGAGTTTGCTCGGAGGATTTGCTCTGGCCTTGGGTCTGTGGATGAAAAATGTAATAAAGAAGAAATATTTCCCACATCAGGATCTAGTCGTTACTTGGCTTATATATTTATCCACTGTTATACCTCTGTGGCCTATTTTGAAAGATTTTAAAGCATTATATATACCATTCTTAGGAATTGATAAATATGCTGAGACTATACCTGTGGATTTATTCATAGTGGGTGTTGTCGTAGGAGCCATAGTGCTCATCGTTTCTCCATATATAAGTAGGAAGGTAACAATGCTAGCCAAGAAACAAATCATTCCATTCCAAGGAATAATAATAACTATTATTCTACTGGTCGTAATTCCTTTACTAATTGATCTTTTCTTATTGACGTCATGATGTACCTTTTACTGAGTGTTACTGTTCTGTTTGTCGTTGGAATATTACTTAGAAAATTCTTTCCAGAAATGTGCGCCATTTGCTTCGCTGTATTTACAACTTGGTTGGTAGGTTTGGTGGGGTATTTGGTATTTGACACAAGTAGTATTGGATCTATCGATAGTACTACTCTTGGTGTTCTGATGGGAGGTAGTGCTGTCGGTGGGATGTATTATCTTTTTAAAGATAAAGTTGAGAGTTGGCAGATATTTAAATTACCTTATCTAATTACGGCATTTGGATTAGTGTATATGGCGTTGTCAAAAAATATTGAAGCAAATATCGTGATATTAATAATTAGTCTTTGGATTGTATTTTTCTTGATATATTTTTCAAGAAATAAGCAGGGGGCAAAGTGGTTTAAGGAAATAGTCGAATGTTGTAAGAATTGGTAAGGAGTACTTATTATCAGGTAAAAAATTAAGTTATGAATGATATGAACAAAAAAGAAAAAACATATTGGTGTCCTATGCACCCTGAAATTGTATCAAAAGATCCTCTTGCTGTGTGTGAAAAATGTGGAGGCATGCAGTTAGTGTTAAAAAAGGATAAAAAAGCAAAAGATGCTTCTAGCTGTCATGATTCTGGTAGCCACCATGATCATGGTGCGCCTGGTATGAGTCATGGCTCTGCCAAAGATTTTTTGCGTAGATTTTGGGTTGTTACGTTTTTACTTATTCCGCTTATTTTCACTAATGCAGCCGTAATGGAATTTTTGCATATTACCCCACTTCCATATGCAAAATGGATTGGATTTGGAATTGCTACTATAGTATTTGGTTTTTCTTTTTTGTTCTTCAAACATGCATGGATGGAAATCAAATCCCGAGCCTATGGAATGATGACTCTCGTATCCCTGGCTGTTTCGGCTGGATATATTTTTTCTGTAGTGTCTACTTTCTTACCTGCTCTTGAAGTAGAGTTTTATCTTGAAATATCAACTCTGATCTGGGTTTTGTTGTTTGGGCACTATCTAGAAGCACGCTCTAGTTCTGCAGCCGGAAATGCTTTACAAGAAGTAGCAAAGTTATTACCCAAAAAAGCTCACAAAATTATAGATGGAAAAGAAGAGGATGTAGACATAGCGACACTAAAAGAAGGAGATACTGTATTAGTAAAACCAGGAGAAAAGATTCCTGCTGATGGAATAGTGGAGGAAGGTGTTGCAAATGTAAATGAGTCACTCATCAGTGGTGAATCAAAACCAGTAAATAAAAAGATAGGTAATGAGGTTGTAGCCGGGTCTATTTGTCTTGATGGGTCTCTGAAGATTACTTTGAGTCGCGTCGGGGAACATTCCACTATCGGTCAAATACAAAAACTAATTAGTGAAGCACAAAAAACAAAACCAAGATCTCAACGTATTGCAGACAAAGCTTCTGCTCTCCTGACATTTGTGGCTGGAATCACTGCTCTTTTGACACTTCTCGTTTGGACGCTTGTAGTAGGAGAAACTTTTGTTTTTGCAATAACTCTCACTATCACTGTGCTCGTAATAGCCTGTCCTCATGCATTGGGTTTGGCTATACCTACTGTTACGACTATCACTACATCTCTGGCTGTTAAAAACGGTGTATTTATAAAAGACTTATCTAAAATTGAAGTTATTAAAAAAGCAGATTACGTAGTGTTCGATAAAACAGGAACTCTTACAAAAGGTGAATTTGGTGTGACTGATATAGCTCCGCTTAATTCGTATTCAGAAGAGCAGATTCTAAAAATTGCAGCATCATTGGAACAACATTCTTCACATATCATTGGTCAGTCTATTGTAAATTTTGCTAAAGGAAAAGATCTTGCTCTCACGGAACCTAAAGAGTTCAAGAACATTGCAGGTAAAGGAATTAGCGGTGTTGTAGAGGGTGTAGAGTACTACATTGGTAACAAAGCTTTGATGAATGATTTGAATATACAAAATATTTTGAAAGAAAAAATAGATGAATTTTCATCGAAAAGTATGACAGCAATATTAATCTCAGACAAGCAAAATCTAATCGGCATCATTGCTCTTTCAGATGAAATAAAGAAAGAATCCTTTGATGCTATACGAGATTTGCATTCTTTAGGTGTAAAAGTTGCGATGCTCACAGGAGACAATGAAAAAGTAGCACATGGTGTAGCGGAAGAGTTAGGAATCGATACATACTTCGCAGAAGTATTACCCGAAGATAAATACGCTCATATCAAAAGTTTGCAAAAGGAGGGCAATGTCGTCCTGATGGTGGGTGATGGAGTAAACGATGCTCCTGCTCTTACTCAAGCGGATGTGGGTATCGCTATTGGAGCAGGGACTGATGTAGCAGTAGAAGCTGGGGACGTGGTGCTGACAAAGAATAATCCTAAAGATGTTGTGAAGCTCATAAAGCTCTCACGTGCAGTGTATAGGAAGATGATACAGAACCTCGTATGGGCACTAGGATATAACGTCGTAGCTATTCCTGCCGCAGCAGGAGTGTTCGCTTTCGCAGGATTTTTCTTAAGGCCTGAGATAGGGGCGCTCGTCATGAGCCTCTCCACTGTGATAGTCGTAGTAAATGCTATGACTTTGAAGAAAGTTTCGTTAGATTAATAATATTAATTAAAATAATTATATGAAAGAAAAATTGAGTGTACCGATAGCGATAATAGTAGCAGGTGTTGTCATAGCTTTGGCTATAATAGTAACAAAAGGATCAGGCCCTTTAGCGGATCAATCACAGCAAGGAGTGAACGATGCAGCCCAAGTACAAGCTGACCCTTCGCTTGATCAGGTCGCAGAAGTAATTAGCAAGGATCATATAAAGGGAAATATTAATGCCAAAGTAAAAATCATAGAGTATTCAGACTTTGAATGTCCTTTTTGTAAACGTTTTCATAGTACGATGAATCAAGTAATGGATGAATATGGTGAAAGTGGAGATGTTGCCTGGGTATATAGGCAGTTCCCACTTGATAGTCTTCACCCAGAGAAAGCCCGACTTGAAGCAGCTACATCAGAGTGTGTCGCTGAAATTGGAGGTAATGATGCCTTCTGGGTGTTTGCCGATGCATTTTTCGCAGTTACACCTTCGAACAATCAGACAGACGTAGCAGTAGTACTCCCTGAAATAATTAGCAATCTCGGACTTTCACAAGAGAAAATAGATGAATGTGTATCTAGTGGTAGATATGACCAAGATATTCAAGATGACATAAATAATGCATTAGCGACAGGAGGGAGAGGAACACCATGGAGTATTATTGTAACAGAAAGTGGTGAGAAGTATCCCATAAATGGAGCACAACCTTATGCCGGTATAAAAGCATTAATTGATATAGCGTTAGAATAAATTTATTAAATAATACAAAAACAATAAAAAAATAATATGAGTGAAAATATAGAAAACAAAAATACGTCTTCAGATTTGTCAGCCAAAGAACAATATGAATTAAAAAGACAGAAAAAGAAAGAAGACAAAACTTCAAATGAAAAAGTAGTAGGTGGAAAGATGAGCACTACTGCCAAAATCGTTTGGGGTGTAGTTTTGATAGGTGTGATTGCTCTAGTCGTGGCTATAGTTACAGCACCCAAGATAGAAAAGGTCGAAGTGCCTTTACTTGAAGATGTGAAAGAGCTTGGCGAGAAAGTTCCGATTCAAACAGTTACACACATAGGAACGAGGGAAGATCATGCTGAATATAATTCTAATCCTCCAACTTCAGGACCTCATTATGCGGAAGCGCCTGGGGCAGGCTTTTATAAAAAAGGACTAAAGGACGAAGAAGCTGTTCATGGACTTGAGCATGGAAATATATGGATTAGTTATACGAGTGAGGTGGATGAGGAAACAGTAGCTTTATTAGAGGGAATCTACTTAAGAAATTTAGGTAGCGTAATACTTTCCCCAAGGGAGGAGAATGATGCTCCTATAGTACTCGCTTCTTGGGGTAGGAAGCTTGAACTTCAGGAATACGATGAATCCACTATCTACACATATATAAAACTTCACAAAAATGAATCTCCAGAACCGTTTGCAAAGTGAAATCAGTTCCAAAAAGACAGTATTCTACAAAGTAGTTAAATAAAAATTAGAGAGATAAGTCCGATTTTAATAGAATTTGACTCTCTCGTTAAAAATATCAATAAATTGGTTAAGAAAAAAGGGCCAGTCTCGAATCGAACGGGTCCTTTTTTCATTATCTCAAAAGTAAAACCTGCATATTGACCTTTGCACATTCTTCACCTAAATCGGTGAACAATAGTGCATATAATAAAACTAATTATTCAAAAGAAAAGAGACAAAACTTAGGAGAAGAAGGATTGGAAGAATTGTTAGTATAGGGGAGTTTTGAACTACGTAATTCAAGAAAATTAAAAAGGAATAATTATTTTTAACATATCTGAAAAATACTTAGTAACTTAGGGCATATCATAACTTTTTTCTTAAAAAGGGAAAAGGCTGAAAATAATTGTTTAACTATCTAAAGCCAAACCAATGGAAAATTTACTCCTCGTTGATAACCGACCTGTTATTTATTATTCGATCTTACTGAAATATTTTAAGTTTTACTCGTTACCAGATTAATATTTCACCCTAAGTTATCAATTAAATTCCTTAAGTCACTTTTTCGAATAGGTATAACCGAAATACATAAGGTGAGTTTTTGTCCTCAGGAATTGAGGGGGCATGCATACAAACTGTTCGTTTCCACTTGAAAAAAAGAAAATGAATACAGAAGCTGCAATAAATTCCTTGCTAGAATATATCAGAAGAACTTTGTTGACTAATTTAAATAGTCAGAATATGTTGTTCCTAACAGAGAAGTATTCTCCATTTGAAAAATACCTTATCGAAAGGAACAATTTGAGTATTACGTGGCACGGAAATGCAAAATTAATTGAATTTGAAGAGCCATATAGAATTTATACTCATAAATATATTAGGAGTTTTACCCTTGAAGGAGGGATTTGGTTTAAGAGTTCAGAAACGGGGATATTAGTTGAGAAAGAATATTTAGAGACATTGATGGTGGAAGCAATATTGAATTTCACCAAACACGATTTCAATTTTACAATATACAATGAAGAGAAAAAATTTCTTAAAGAATTCAATGATAAAGTAATTGAAACTTGCAAAGAAAAAGATTTGATTGGGTTTGATAACTTAGAATTAAAAATAGACGACAAAGGTCTTTCTTCAATTTTTACCGAAATTACTAGAAAGCAAAGAACAAATGCATTTCCAAAGCCATTTCATGACTTTAATACATTTGATGATTTAACCAGGGTAACTCAAGATATAAGGTTTTTGATCGGTCAATTGATTATGTATAAACCATATATAACAAACTATTTATCCGGTAAGACTTATTGGAAAGGACAAACTTTTTTTAGATATTTCCCAAGCATATTTGACAAGAGATTTTTCATGACAAGTGGGTTAATAATAGGCCTTCTTTATAATTACTGGGACAAGATTGGAGATTTACTCGATAATTGCTTTGGAGTGATCACTGCTGGCAAAAATGTTTATTTTGGGACTGTTATCAAAAAATTGCCTAATCAATATCATGCTTCTACAAACTATATTTGGTTGAAAGGTTTTAAAGATAATGAATTTCAAGATTTACTGAATAAAAGGAATGAAATTATTCATTATTCTGCACTTGAAAGTAGATATTTTGAGCAGTATAAAGGTCATTTTAAAGATGAGGGAGAAATACAAAAATTGCAAGAGGAGAAAGAAGGAATTGTTAGTTACTTAATAAATCATAATCAGATGATGTTCACAGGTTTTGAACGGGCAATTAAGTTAATTGATGAAATCCCATAGAAAAAAGAAGGCATATACTCACTAATCATTGATTGTAAAAGGCATATAAAATAGAAATTATCCAAATTTTCTCTTTTGACAAAATAAATCTATTTATAGACAACTAGATTGTTTCATATGGCGAAAATTGTAAGTGAAACGCATATTACAGGTGCGAAAGGTGTTAATGCATTTGAACGGTATTGTTTAAACCATACCCCCTTACTGGTATGGAGAGAGGAAACAAAGAATGATTATGGTATTGATGGAGAAGTCGAGTTTACTTACCGAACTAATGACAACAAACTGGCCGTATCAGGCAAGATTATTAAGGTTCAACTCAAATCAACTGATAAAAAAGGGTACATTCAGAAAGAAACAGTTACTAGTTTTGAGTTCATTGCAAAGCAAGACGATGTTGAATATTGGTCTGACCATGACTGTGATGTGGTTCTGGTTGTATATTTTGTTAACGAAGAAAAATTATTTGCAAGAAAAATATCAAAAAAAGATTTAAACTTAGCTAGGAAGACACAACCAATATTATTTTCAAAAATTGAAAACGAACTCGTAATTGGTGATAATTTATTTGAGCAAAAATTTTCTTCATATTTTAAAAGCCGTGTTGATTCATCTCACGAAGAGAAATTGTTTTCAAATCTTTACAGATTTTTTAGACTTCCGAAATTCATTTATTGTTATCAAAGTAGATTTACTAACCCCAAGGATATATTTACTGCGATGGAAAACTATTCGATCCCACCATTCGTAATTAAAAACGGCAAACTCTTCTTTTTTGCCGAATTGATATCTTTCCCTGAGTTTGAAGAGCGAGTTATACTTGACAAGGATGCTAATACTGAACATTTTCTTAAGTCCTTTATGAAAGACGACAATAATCGCCGAATTATAGCCCAATTAATCAATATTTACATCAAAGACTATTGTTATCAAAAGTACATTGGATATAATCGTAGATATAATAGGTATTACTTTAAATTAGCAGATAATCAGGATAAAAGAACGGAACAATATAGGTCAAAAAAAGGTAGGAGTACTAATCGGGTTGTAGCCCAACGCCAAGATTATTATGGAGTAAAGCATGTTAGGCATCTAGGTTTTCAATTGGATTATGTTTACTCTGATGAGGAGTATTATGTAGCAATTAATCCAAAATATCTTTTTACTAGCGACGGGCATAAAGTTTTAGAGGAACCACGATTAATTACTAAACTTACTAACTACCAGACAGCTAGGGAACTTAATCAATCAGTGATTAATCAAATACACTTTATTTTTAAATTTTTGGCTAATAATGGCCAAGCATTATATATTGCTGATTTTCCAAAAGAAAAAATCCAAGTTTATCAATCGAAGACTTTTTCAGTAGATTTTGGTATTCGAGATGATTACGATGGAGATCCTAATCAAATGACCTTGCTATGAGAGTTGAATATTTAGAAGAACCTTTAATTGAGTTTTCAGATGATTTTCTTTGTGATGATCCTAAAAAAGGCCTGACAATTAGTGGATTCTTTTCTCTTTCCCATCAGAACCATAAATCAGAAATTCAATATGCAATTATTGGAAGAAAAATTGATATTGAATCTGTAGTTGATTGGGTGGAAAAGATTAAATATCCAATTGAAGCGACTAAAGAAGTATTGATTAATAATGAGGTTGAGATAATCGACGGTGAAGTTGAAAATCTGACAAGTGAAGACGATGAATACCTGACTATTAATGATCTACAACTAGATGATCAAGTAACTTATCGTTATAATAAACAGCTTAATCCTGATTTTCCAGGCTTTAACAAAGACTCTATATTTCGCTGCGAACTGCTAAATGATAAATCTAATAATATATCAGTAAAAGATCAGGAACTAAAAAAGATATTAAAGTCTAATAAAACAAAAGTTGAGAAAGTAGAATTAATAATTGACTTATATGTGAATGCTTATCTTCGCTTGGAAGAGTTTTATGATGTAAGACCAGATGTTTGTCTTCTTGTCATACCGACTGATGTATTTAATAAATTTTCATCAATCCCTTATGGAAAACAATGGATAAATCTTCGAAGAAAACTAAAGGCAGAGATAATAGCAAGAAGCAAAAACTTATTTCCTGTTCAGTTATTACTTGAATCTACGGTAATAGGTAAAACAAAAGGGAAACAAGATTTGTCAATGATTGCTTGGAATTTTTGTGTAGCACAGTATTATAAGACCGGTGGTTGCATTCCATGGGCATTAACACAAATAGATAAGGAGTCGATTTTTGTGGGTGTTAGTTTTCATAAAGTTCTGAATGCAGAGAATAATCTAATGAGATCAAGTGTTGCACAAGCATTCAATAGAGAAGGTAAAGGCATTGTAATTACTGGTAGACAATTTGAATGGAATACTAAAAAAACAAGAGTAGCTGCTCCTCATTTAACATACCTTTATGCAAAAGAACTTATTCAAAAGGTTATAAATACATACAAGCAACTAAATGGTTACACGCCAAAAAGAATAGTTGTTCATAAAACTACCACTTTTTGGGATGACTTTATTAACAAAGAATTTGCTGAAGCTAATGGGTTTATTGATGGAGCTAAGGAATTATTAGGAGATGATGCCGAGGTTGATCTAGTCTCAATACGGTCTACCAAGATTAAATTACTTCGGAGTAATGGTATTTATCCTGTTTTGAGAGGGTCTCTTTTAAAAATAGATGATTACTCAGGAATACTTTACACAACCGGATATATACCTTATTACAGAACTTACCCTGGAGTACATGTTCCTATGGGGGTCATGGTAGATGTTATTGGAGAGTCTACACTCCGTCAAGTTTGTGAAGAAATATTGGCATTATCAAAACTTAATTTTAATAACTGCAACTATTATAGTAGTTTGCCAATAACTTTGACGTTCTCTCAAAAAGTTGGGGAAGTAATCCAGTATATACCAGAAGATATAGAGCCACCTAATAGATATTATTATTATATGTGATATTTGCACTGAGTATAGAAATAGATAGATTTGATTCTATAAGAAAGCAAATCAGAAAATTAAAAAACTAAAAAGAATACGGAGTTTTCAGGTTTTTGAATTCAAATCAAATTACATTTCACCTGGTAGAGTGAATAATTTATATAGGTAAAGAAAAAAGAGGGTGTAAATTAAAGTCTGTCTGTTAAAGGAAAAGCTTTCATTTTCTGAGTTTTTTCAAAAGTTAATCTCGACAGGAATTTATCAGGATCAATTTACCCTTTAGAATGTGTTTCTTGATAAAAAATTAGCTGATGAGAATTTGGATTTTCTCACTCAAAAAAGGTTTGAAATGTTTTTGGACACAGAAGAAGGGAAAAACTAAAAACTATTTTGTGTTCTAAAATAGTATAAAATCCAATCAATTTTCCTTTTGACTTGTTCTTCATTATTTTAATTGAGCGACCAAAAAAATTCATATGACCTGGATCACAAATATGCAACATTATCTTAACGAAGATGGCTCAACCGGTTCCATGAATCGTCCTACCAGGAGGTTAGCGGAATATTTTGGATCAATAGTCACATTTGCTACTTCATTTGAGGATGAACAATATTTGAACAGTAATATCTCATGCCGTCGCAGACCCAAGCGAAAACCATGCAAAGGGAAAATCCAAGCAATACTGGATTTGAATTCGGATAGGATTGACTGGCGATGTCCGGTTTGTGGAGATAATGGAATTATAAGTGATTGGCAAGATACTCCTTGGGATGCCAGTTAAGAAGTTCTTTCTTGGCCGGAAAATCAATGAGGAAGAAGGCGACAGAAAAGGCTCCCAAGGAATCGATATATACAGAAATGAAGAACCTTGGGCACACTAAACTTCTTCGTACCTTTGATTTTCACTTTGCGATTCTCTCATTCGCAAAGTGCTGGGTATACAACGGTTTGAAGATGATATAATAATCGTATTATAAGGTAATAATCAACATCAATATGATTTCTCCTTTTTGTTCTGCTCCAAATTCACAGTATTCCCACAAAACGTAATACTACCACTGAAAAAAATTGCCAAATTGGCAACAAATACCCTCTACGATAAGATATCTAAAACGCTTAGACTTAGGGCATCAGGATTAATAATCTTGGTGCCCAATTTTTTATGCCCCATCTATTTAATTATCTTCGATTATATCGTAAACGTTCTCCGCTCACTCAAGCGGATATTGCTTTTTTGATGAAATTGCCAGGTTATTCAAACATTTCCAGATGTGAGAAAGGACAAAGAACGCCAGGTATCGAATTATTGCTTGTCTATCATCTTCTCTTTGATACTTCTGTTGAATCATTCTTTGAACCACAGGTTGAAATAATTAAAACAAAACTTTCAGAGCAGATCAAGCAATTAATCAGCGAGATAAAAAAGAGAGATAACATTCCAAAGGATACTTCAATAATCACATTCCTTGAGCAAGTATTTAAAAGAATAACCCATTAAATTAACTATGAAAAAAAATAAAAGCAACTTAGTGTTCTCAGTTTATCCAAATAGTTCTGGTTTTGGATTCGTGTACATGGGAAATCCTCGTAAATTAATAGATTTCGGATCTGTCAGAATTAATCCGATAAGTAACAGAAAGGTTTTGGAAAGAATTAAAAAATCCGTTGAATATTTTCAACCACTTGTTCTAATTGTACAAGATCCTAAGGGTAAGACTTCAAGGACGGGGAAACGCGTAAAGCAACTGATTAAAAAAATTGTAACCTATGCCACTGAGAAAAACCTTACAGTTGTGCAATACTCCCGTGATCAGGTAAGGGATGTGTTTGAACAATTCGGAGTGGTAACTAAATATGAAATTTCGCAACTTCTGGTTACCGAATTCAAGGAACTAGAAAAAAAGTCTCCAAAGCCAAGAAAACTATGGACCAGTGAGGATAGGAATATGGCCATATTTGATGCCCTTTCTCTTGCTCTGACCTGGTATTATTTGAATGAATAGGGTTCTCCCTGTCACAATTTTTTGACGTGGTTTTTAAAAAGCGAAATGCATTTTTCAGAAATCTTATCCGTTTCCAGGTTTAGTATTTCCCCGTAAGGCAGGGGGATAGTTAGATAAATTTTTCCATTCCGATTCCAAGTGTCGAATTCAAAATCATCAGGCTCTCGTGCAACAAATGTGACAATTATTTTTTCGAATTTTTTTAAAATTTCAGGTAATTCTAAAGTTGTCAGTAATTCATTTATCTCCACAAGGTTGACCTTAGTTTCAACTGGCTGATCTACAATTTTTGTTACAAAAAATTCCATCAAATTGTCATTTGTTATTAATCAAGCTTTGAATTCAGTGGAGGGTAAACAAGCCTTCTCTCCCGTTTCTGGTTTTCCGGTAAAAGGGGATAGGCACCCAACCTGGCTACCTCTCGATTTTTAGCAGAAGTAAGATCTCCACGATATTCCATTACATAATATACTCCATGTTTTTCGTAATACTCAATAGAATATCTGCTTTGACCATCCGTAGTAATACCGATTTTAGCAATTTCATTCGCCTCAAGCCAAACCTTACCTTTTGGACAAAGATAACATTCTCGGTAACCTGGAACAATAGCTCGAAGAACATATTGCTCTGCTCCTTCTGAATTTTTCCTTTGCCTTCTTTCTATTTCGGCTTGTCTCTCCGGAACCAAGATTGGATTCCCGTCTGGATCAGAGGTCACAACATCATCATATCCAAGGGAACCATAAACCAAGTAACCAATGAAAACAGCACAGAACAACAAAAGCCAAAACAAAGGTCTGTTGTTCAGGCTTTTGTTATTTCGCCCAGGATCAAATTGGATATTAAATATTGAATTGGAGTGATGCGAAGCAGTCATTTATCTATAAAATCGATTAATAAAAAAGATAACAGAACAAATACCATTCAGCTAAATTGTTTGTAAAGATATAAATAAAAACAAAAACCACCTAAAAAGGTGTAACTAAAACAACGTACCTTAAGACATGGATTAGATGTTTCTTTGTATATATGAATGATAATGACAAATACATCAAAGAACAACTCGATAATTTAGGCAAACGTTTGAAAAAAATCCGCCAGGAGAAGGGATTTACCAATTATGAGCAGTTTGCCTACGAGCATAATATTGGCCGGGCACAATATGGCCGTTATGAAAAAGGAAGTGACTTGCGTCTAAGCAGTCTGCTAAAATTACTTCGTGCTATGGAAATTGATCCGGTAGAGTTTTTTAGCGAAGGATTTACTTTTAAAAAGGGAGGCAAAAGGGATTAATTGGCCTTTAAACTAGTTTTAAAAAGTCCAACCGAATCTATCGGACATTTATCGAATTGTTATTAATGTCCGATAGGCTTGATCGAAAAAATTCTTAATACCCTATAATTTCAAAGAAAATCAATTTGCAAGATTGCAATTTGGACGCAAAACTTTTTTGCTGCCCAAATTGCTCTTGACCTGCGGTGCTAAAAACCATATAGAATAGTTTTGGAGAAAGGGAGCCATTTATTGTGCAAAAGAAAAGAAGAATTAATCTTCATCGTCGTCTGGTTCATCATCTGATTCTGATTGTTCTTCTTCCAATTCTTCCCAGTATGGGCTGGGTATAGAGTCTTGTTCCCAATAAGGACTTAGTTCGGGTTCCGAAACATCATCAGTAACTTCTTGTTCAAATTCAGTCATCTCGTTTATATCAAGTGCCAACTCAGCTACACTAGGATCTTCATGGTCAGGTAACGGTTCAGCATTATTTTCAACTGAATATGTCATTTCCTTTTCCTGAGTTTCAAGTTGTGTATTACTGTCTTTTTCCAACTTAGGCTTTGGTTCATTATGCTCTTCGATTATGGAGTGAACCAATTCAGGATATTGCTCAAGCTGATACTCGTGCAACTTCTGTTTTATTTGATTAAATTCTGTCTGACTCACCCTGGTGGTTTCTTTACTCATGTTTTGATTCCCGCTAATCATAATGTGTATATGAATATGATTGGTGTCAAAATGTGGGCGAGCTATTGCAAGAGAATTTGGCGCTCGCCAATCGAGGTATTTTCTGGCCATGTCTAAAAGTATACCAGGGTCTTTTTCCAGGACTTCACGGTCTTTAGGGGAAAAGCTAATGATCTCATGATATTGAACAACGCCGTTTTTGCGTTGTCTGCGGAAAGAGTCATTTTCCTGAAAAGCCTGGGTGATCCCAGGTATATCATTATCAGAGATACCGCTGATATTATGGAGGAGGATTTGGCTCTGTAAGTTCTTACCTTCTTCTTTATTAATATATCCAAGGAGCTGATTAAAAGAGTTATCTTTTTCAGAAATGTATTCAACCAATTGTTTAAAAGAATTATCCTTCCGAGTTTTACTTTTCACTACTGGCATTACTTTGATTTTTTAAAGTCAGTAAGTAGTCAACTAGCTGGTCGATTTTGTTAGGCCTATCAATGAGGGATTCTTCCAAAGCTTGCTTTAAGGTTTTTGTTGGTTGTTGCATGAATTTATTTAACCTGTTCTCAAGGTCGCCAATAAGGCTCTGTAGAGCAAAATAGTTGGAGTAGAGGGAATTGAATTCATCATCGCTAAAAGTCCCGGAAAGTTGGTTTTTTCTCCTTGCCCGGTGGACGCTTTGGATTACCTGGTTAATATTATTTCCAATGGCTCTAATATCTTTTCCAAGTGCTCTAACCAGCATTTCATCGCGAGGAAGGTATTGATTTGACAGGTAAGTCAAAACAGCTTTTTTGATGAAAGGAGCCAACTTGACCTTTTTTGCTATGGTTGGCAAATCTGTTGGGGCGTATCTGGCAGCCATTCGCTTTAGCTCTGAAAATTCCGCTTTGGAAAACCGTAAGGTATATCGGAGAGTGTCTTTTTTTCGTTTAAGTTGATACCATTTTTGATAGGCTTTGCTATACTGCTTTTTCAAAGATTGAACCTTGTCAGAAGGCGTATCTTTGTTGACACCAGCCTGGTAAAGAAATTCCTTTAGTGTAGGCATTTTTTTCATGACTCAAGACTTATAGATCATCTTCTAAAATTTGGTCTAACTTTTTCTTTATGTCAATTTCAGTCTGGGTTTCTAATTCCTTCTCTAATGGGAACCGGGTAAACTCCTCAGAAAGTTCTACCTCCGGTTGTTTAATAATCTCTTGTGGAATAAGACTTCCATCTATTGATTGTAAGCCAAATTTTTTCATCATTCCTTTGTTCTGGTAAATCGGAATAGTTGTGATTTTTTCTCCATAATAATTACCATGAATGAAAATACCAGCCCAACTTTCCAGTGTGCGAATTTCGTCCTGATTAAGGAGGTTTCTTCCCATAAGGTGTGATGACCGACCGGTTGTCTTTATTTCAATTGTTGCCTTACCAAGAAGCTGAGTGAGGTACCGTAATGTTGTAGGGTCTTTAATGCCGGGGTAGGCGAGGATACTGCTACAATTACTAACTATGGTATGAGCTTTTGTTTTATAAAGACTATACACCTGTTGAAGATCTTGGCAAATAAGAGCCAAGCCGACCTTCTTTGACCTGATCAGTGCAATAACGGATGAAAAGTTGGGGATCACAGAAAGATTACCAAACTCCTCTAATATCATCATAATTCCCAAATCATTTTTGGAAAGTTTGGTGGACAGAAGAAATCTAAATAATTGGGAGTAGAAAACTGAGATGATAGTGCCGAGTCTATCGGGATCTCCGCTGGGTACCTTTAAAAAAATTGCCGTCTTTTTACGTCGAAGAGAAGAAAAGTCAATGGAATCATCGGCAGTCAAGAGCTTCACTTTTTGAGTATCAAATCGGGTTAATGCCGCTTGTGCAGACATGACCTGACCTTCTCTGGTTTTGTCTGGTTTAATTATCCAATCGGAGAACCATTCTTTAGTGTCCAGGTCACCATAAAGTTCAACGAATCGCTGCATTTTTTCGGTGTTCAAAGACTTCATAAGTTGAATAAGGACAGACATATTACAAAACCGTTTGTCAGGAATGTTTTTGAGACAAGTAATGAGCGCTTGAAGTAACCTTGCCGGGCCAAGCGTCCAAATAGCCTGTACTTCAACTGCCTTATTTTCGATAGCAATGAGGGAGCCAGCAAAGTGTTGGATATCTGCATCGTCCTCTAAGCGAAGCAGGGGATTAAAGTGGCTTGAAGAAGTTGGATTGTCAACATCAAATAAAAGAACATCAAAGCCTTTTTGTCTAAGGGCATCACCACACTTTTCGTAAAGGTCACCTTTAGGGTCTGTGCAAACGATGGAACAATTATCCAACCGGAGGAGATTAGGTATACAAAACCGGGTACTCTTACCAGATCCGGTCGGTGCGAGTGTTAAAAGGTGGGTATAGGAATCTGATCGACTTAAGGCCTTCATGTCCCCGTCAATAACCCAACCTTTGTTCCCATATCGCATGGAAGACTTATTTGTAAATTCGGCGCTTCCGTGTATTTTAGAGTTATTAGATTCAATGGGAAAAAAGAAACTGGACAGGAAGAGCAATATTACTGCAATCAGAATAAGTGATAGAATAATTATGATGCCGCTGTTCATGCGTTCGTTTTTATGAAGATTTGGAAAAGTAAGATTTAATCTGATGTACTTTCATCTTTATCCTGTGGAGAAACCATCGTATTCGGTCTGACCTAAGAATGTACTTCAACATTCGATAGGCCCTGGAAAATACCCTTTTAACTACCCATGAGAAGATTTTTGAAACCGTTCGCCATATTATGCTTCCAAGATTCAAAAACCTTCCTTCCACTCCCTTTGGTGCGTTGCCAATAAATTGAAACACAAACCGCACCATAAGATATAATAGGAATAGTGCGAAGAATTGATACGCCAGAGGAAATTGATAATATAAAATTACCTGGAACATTATGACAAATTTTTGAATAGCAAACTACTCCCAGGATTAACTCCCAGGAGCAGTTTGACTTTTTCAGGTCAGAAGAAAAAACCACCCTTTTTCTTACTACGTTTGTATAACCACTGGATTATTTTAATCATCACCCAGATAACCAGGAGATCAAATAGAGACACGCCAAAGATTAATTCACGGGTGATAATACCGGAATTTAAAATTCGGAATATCCACACCGCCATACGGTCAAGGAACCGAACAATGAAATGCTCAACTGAATTCATGGTTACAGATTTTAATTGTGAATCATAATTCAGCCTTAAAGTGAACTGCAGCTCCGTAACTTTCAAAGTAATCTTTCCAGAATTGTTTCGTTACATAGAACAGTTCATCCACCTCAGGCTTTGGTTGGTGAATGATGTAAATATCAATACCTGTCAAATCAGGTAACACGCACTGAGCTTCCAGCTTTTGGATGATTGTTTCTTTATCTTCCAATAGCTTTTGAGGCTTTTTTCGGTAACTGTAGAAAGATATTTGGCTGGTATTTTCCAATCCGTCAGTGAACAACAGACATATCTTCTTTTCAGCCGATGATTGCTCCAGTCGTTGTAATGTCTCGCATATCGAATTGTAAAGTCTCGATCGAGGGAGTTCCCCTGTAAATTGGTTGCTTTGATTTAAGACCTCAATCATTTGATCGTAAAACTCCTTCTGCTTTGAGATTCTTTCTTTGGTAATTTCTGAAAAACTATCCCCACCCCTTTCAAGGGTGATATTCCATTTTCGGTTAGTGTATTTATCGTTAAGGTTTGAAATCTCAATCGAAACAGAAGGTCTAAACAGGTGCATTGTATCCAAACTGACCACATTGGAAATAAACTCCACAGTTTTGTATGGTTCAAAAACCTGTATGTCGGTTTGATCATTTAAAACGGAAATGGCCGTATCCTGTTCTTGGCTTGCCTCAAAAGCAACACAACTTCCAAAAGATAGCATTACAACCAAAAGCAGGAGAGATAATATCCCGTTATCGAATTGGGTGGGTTTACCATTCTTTGAAAATTGTTCTTCTCTATACCCAACATCATCTTCTGCAGTAGATATGCAAAGTGGAGGAATCTGGTTTTTTTGCTCCCAAATTTTTACTACAGGGATCTTCTTATCCATCCTTTCATGTTGATTTGCATTTCGGTATTTATGAATCTGCTGGCGATACAAAGCAATAAAACGATCCTTTACATTGACCTGGTAGGCAGTCCATTCTGAAAGTTCCCGGCTTATTGAATTATATTCGTCCATAACTTCTGTCTGTAATTTCCGGATTAACTGCAACTTCTTTTTGTTTGCCTTATCTCTGATACGGACAATATTTAAATTAATTCCTGCTATTTGTTTTTCCAATTTCTCAATGGCAGCTTCATCGTCGAAATACTTCTTGATCAATTCTGATTTTTTTTCAGTAAAGAAGTAGGCAACAACAGATACCACCAAAAACATACCGATGTTTAAGAATGCCGTGAGTCCATTTCCATATTTAAAAGCAAGAACGGAAATGATAGCAAGAATAGTAACTGCTGGCAAAAGGGATAGAACCATCCCTGTAATATTGCGAGTCCTGATGGACCTTCCGAAGAAATGACCGGAAATGGCAATGCCGGTAGCAATAGAAAAAGCAGCAATGTAACTTCCCGCACGTGGAATTTCAGCAGCATTTTCTATGTTCTTAAATGTTATTGAAATATCAAAGAAAGTTGCGATCACCAAAAATATGTTATATAGAAAAATAGACCACCAGGACTTTTTACGGGGCCGTTCCTTCAGTGCATCCTCGGTAACGTTTTTCTCGGTTATATCCTTTCCTTTTTCCAATTCTAATCGATTTATCTTTGTTTCCAAGACCTGTACTTTCCCTTCTGACTCCTGCTCGATTATTTGAATTTCATTAATAATCGAGTTGTCATATCCATGCATGGCTCCTATCGCATCATTCGGACTAACGGAAAAAAGATTTACGGTTCTTTTTACCCCCTCTAACCTATTTTGAAGATTGGTAATGACCAAAGAGATTCTTTTTAAGGAATCCCGGAGGTGTCCTTCGAACTTGGATTTGAGTCCCAATTCTACTTCTGAAAGGGAAGTCTGGTCAAATCTGGGAACACCTATAGCTCCGTTTTGCCTGGCAAGCCTTTCAATTTCCGGCATGTTTAATTTCAGTTCTTCCAGAACTTTTTCAGCTACCGGATCATAAATTACTGTGGTGGTAGAGTTCATTTTTTGATTTTTATTAAGCTCGACAAATGAATTATTTTTCTGATTTTTCATGATCTAAAATTTTAATTGAGTTAGTAAATGATTCGTTAGAAAAGTCAACATTCTCGTACAGTGAAAAAATGGAAATTTGTTCATGTTTCCGGGCCAGATATTTTGCCTTTTCAAGACTTTGAAGGACTAAAGAAACATCCAGGAAGATATGCTTCTGGAACTTCCAACCACCAAGGAAGCTGTTGGGAAGTTTCAGAAGGTCGGTATTTGCTTTTATGTATTCGGCTATATCGTGTCTGTCTAATGTTGTGTATTTGCGTTCTCTGTCTTTGTATATTGATATGGCGTAACCGAAAATAGGAACTAAGCCAGTGTGAGATATTGTAAATCCACCATTGTTGATAAGGCTGTTTATTGCATAATCACAGATTACCTTTATTGGAGAAACTAAAGTTTTATTTATTTCGATAGAACCGCTTGCTTTAAATCGGGAATCGGTTTTGCTATAGAAAAGACTATTTAACAGTAATGTGATGTGTTGATTATTTTTTGTGTTTTTCATGTCTACTTTGTATTTTCAATACCATAAGGTGATCATGGAGCCAAATTATTTTAAGCTTTTTAAATTGGTAAATGAGGGGTGGTTAAAATATTTTAGAACCAATTGCTTATTTTTATGCAATTTATGGGTGATTGAAATGAGCTCTATTTTTCATTCATATTTTAGAACATAGACTTCATATTCTAGAAAAATAATTGCCGAATTGGTGCATGGAAACGTATATTTGAAATATTTGGTTAGATATGTGAAACTTAATTGTATAGAAGAGGTAATGTTTCTAATATTGAGGATTAGTATTAGATAAGAACAAAAAACATAACAATGAATCAACCAAGAATTTTGATTGTAGAAGACGATCCAATGCAGGCAGAGCATATCGCCAAAAAAATAATAAGTTTTGGTTATAAAGTTTCTGATCAAGTTAGAACTGAAAGTGAAGCAAAGTCCTCTCTTGCTAAGAATCGAGTTGACTTAGCGATTCTGGACATAGCTCTATTTGACAATGAAACCGGAGGTATTGAAGTTGGTAAACATATTAACAAGCACTACAAAATTCCGTTTATATATCTCACCGGTCAAAACAATGAAGCCCTGGAGAAGGAGGCTAAAATGACACGTTATACCAGTTTCCTTGATAAGCCTTTCAGTGAAAAACAGCTAAAACGAGCTATTAGTGATGCTTTATGGCCGCCAGGTATTGAAACGGATATTATTTCTTTAGAAAGGCCCAGTTCTCAAATTGATTTTTTAGAAGGAAGGGAATGGTGTTGGATCAGAGATAACAACCTTTTTCATAAAGTTTTAATTGATTCAATTTATTGGGTAGTGGGAGATGGGCAATACAGCGCTTTTCATACTTTTCCAAATGGAAAAATGGAAAAAGAGAAAGTTTATCGAGTATCCCATCGTATTGGAATAACAGAAAATGCTTTAAAGGGTCACCCTGATTTGGTGAGAATAAATCAACAATTTATTGTTAACATCACCAAAATTGAGAAAAGAACCTCAGGAAATGGAATTTACGTGGCTAAACTGAATGAATTACTAACTGTTTCGAGTAGATATGCTCCTGTTGATTTTTTCGATCAACTATGAAAACTGTTTATCTGATGGTAATGAATTGAATTTTGAACTTGTGATTTCAAATACTGCTCCATGATCACTATAAATTTCTACACGTCCCTTAAGGGATTCCTTGACAAGCATCTTGATAAGCCCAATTCCTGAAATCTTTGAAGAATCTGTTTTAATGAAATTGGTTGGGAATCCATTTCCATTATCCTTTATGAAAAAGGTCGTTTTTCCATCCTCAGATTTATATAATTTTATTATAAAATGAGGTTTCCTTCCATCATTGAAAGCATATTTGAATGAGTTTATTACAATTTCGATTATAATTAGAGCTAAAGTTTTACCATCATCAGTTAAAATAGTGGGTTCGACTGAAAATTCTTTTTCAATTAGCATGTCTAAATCAGTGTAGCCAAAGGTTAACATAATTTCTTCTATCCATTTATTTAAAAATTGAGGTAAGAAAATTGTTTGGTAGTCTTCTCTTTTGCCATAAAGTAAACTATAAAATTTCCCTTGAGTAATAGCTCTCATTTGAAGGTCTTTAATATTTTCTTTTACGTCTTTAAGTACATTTGGAATATTTGTAAATGAATCGAGTTGTACTCCAAATCGATTAAAGTCGTTTTTAACTTGATGTCTTAGAACTTGCAATAACCTTTCAACTTGTTTGTTACGCTGTTCGATTTGAGTATTACTCTGTTGGAGTTTTTCGTTTATTTGCTCAATAACCTGTTTGTCTTTTTTTGCCCGCTGGTAGGCCCGGATTCTGATTATCAAAATTGTAACAAGAAACAGGATGGACAAGCTTGTTATAATTATGGTTATGTTTCTATTAGTTATTTGCTGGGATTTTTGCAAATTTTTTAAATTTAAGGTTTGGATTTCTAATTTATTTTCCTTATCAATCCTAGAAAACCTCTCAGTATTAAATTGCCCTTCAATTAATGCTACTTTTTGTGAAATCTCCAAATCATTTAACGAATCCCTTAGTGAGATAAACTCTTGAAAATATTGATTTGCTTTTTTGTAATTACCTTTAAATTCGTATAATTCGGCAATATTGATCAAAAGCTCATCTTTATTTTTTGTTGAACCAATTTGTTTTAATAATTCTAAACCTTTTTCAAAATAATGGATTGCCTGGTTAACGTTTTTTGATTTATTTTTATTAAATGTAGAAATTCCTAGATTTAAATAATCGGTAACAATATTTATCTTATCACCTGTAGACTCATGTAATTTTTGAGATTCATTGTAATAATAAATTGCACTATCTGGTTTTGAAATTTGAGAATAGTATTTCCCTATGGAGCCTAAACTCGTACCTATTCCTTTCGAGTAATTTGAATTCGTAAATATGGACAAAGACTCCTTAAAATGAGAAAGTGCAGAGGAGAAAGAATCTTGTTCTAGTAATACATTTCCAATATTAATGTGTATATGTCCTGCCATATAGACATCATTCAATGAATTAGTTAAGGTTAACGCGGTGTCCAAGCTACTTTTTGCTTTGACTAACTTCCCTTGTTCTTTAAAAACTACCCCTAAATTGTCACTTGCTCGCATTTTTATTAAGTCCTTCCCAACTGGAACACTTATAGAATCAGATGTAACTAGCGAAACCTCATAATAATAAACTGCAGAATCTAATTGTCCGCCGACACGAAAGATATCACCTAGATGGAGGTAGGCTTGGCATTGATTAATTTCATCTCCAGAAATTTTTTCATAAATGGCTAACGCTCTTTTATTATATTCAAGGGCTTCCCTTAAGTTACCTATGTAAAGATATAATTGAGCAAGGTTAAAATCAGCGGTGGCTTTGAGATTTCTGTTTTCAGAATTTTCAAGATAATGAGACGCATTTTCAAAATGAATAAACGAGGAATCAATATTATTTAAACTTTTATAAATAATTCCAATATTTATCTCCGTAGTACCAACTCGAGAAGAATCTTTTAGTTGTAACCCTAAAGAAAGTGCAGGCTTAAAATACTCTAATGCTTTATTAAGATGATATTCTCTCTCTAAAGTTCTAGATTTTTGCAAATGGTTATTCCCAATAATGCCATAGCAACTTATTTTTAGAGTATCATTCTCAATGTATTTTAGTAAATCAAGCGCTTTCATTAAAATTTCTAAAGAAGAGTCAAATTTTCTATTTTTTAGGTATAAGTTCCCTTGTACAACTCTGGACAAAGCCATTAATCCGGTGTCTCTAATTGTATTGCTTTCCAGATAGGCTTTTTCCAATAATGAATCTGATACCGCGAAATCTTTTGAAACCTTAGAAGAGGTAATTGTCGCCATGATAGAATCATGGGTCGGAGTTGAATTTTTATTTTGACATGCGAAGGTGACAGCCAAAATAAAAATTGTAAAGAGTGAAGGTGTTTTCTTCATTTCATTTTGGAGTAAAAACTATAAAAACTAAAAGTCTTTTTAAAGTTAAGTGTTTTTGTTCAAAATTCCTAAATAATTATTTGTTGCAATTTCTATATAATCGTGTATAGTTTGTTAGATATAATAATTGTTCATTTTCTTTGAATTCTTTGTATTCAAAGTCAGTAAAACCTGTAGTTAACATGGATAATTTAGATGGTGCTACTGTAATCTACACTATTATACCTTTAGTTTTATCTATTGTCGGTTTGGCATGTGGTATATATTACCTTCATATGACTTTTTCAGACTCACGCGAAAGGAAAAAGGAAATAAAACGCCTTAATCATGAGTTAGAAAAAAGTAAACTTATTAACAGAAAATTAAAGGAATTTGTAGATACCTTAGAAAAAAAGGAAAAATAATAATTTAACAAAACATCAAATTAAAAATCCTCTTGATTAGAAGGGGATTTTTTTGTAAGCTAATTCCATGAAAATAAAACCTAACCAACGAGAGTCTTTCAAATATTAAAAATCACTCAAGTTCCAGATCGTCCATTCTTCTATTTAAATCAATATCTTTTCTTTTAACGATGGTGGTTTTTTCTTGTTCTCGTAATAGCTTCATTCTACCGAGTAAAAATCCCAATACAAAAGGACTATTAGATTCTTTAATCCCCGTGCTCAATGAATCAGAAAGTTGAGGATTGAATTTTTCAATCATGTATCCGGCATTGAACCCCTTTATGGCTAAGTCACGAAGTTTCATTAGAAAGTGTTTTTTGATTTTTTATCTAAATAATCGAGAATTGATTCGTAGTCGTACAAGATATGTTTTTTACCGATTTGGGTGTAGCGTATTTCACCTTCATCCCGATATTTTTGCAAAGTTGATTTGGAAGTGATCCTAAGTAGTTGCATGGCTTCTTCAGCACTAATCCATTTGTCATGTTTGATATCTTGCTTTTCTTTGAGTTTTTCCACTACATCATTAACCAAGGCATAAAAAGCTTCGGATTCAAGACAAATAATATTTAAAGGATTATTAAACTCAGCCACTTGTATGAGGATTGGTGATCTTACGCCTTTAAAGGTAAAGGATTTTTATAAAGAATCCAATGATTTAATACCAAGACCTATTTGTTGAAAAAGAGAAGTGATGTTAATTAATAAATTATAGAGTAAAGATTTCCTAAGAACCTAAAACTTTGTCCAAAGCATCATCAGCATCTTTGAAAATAAAATTCTTTTGATAGTTTATTGTTGTCGTAATATCAGAATGACGATAAAGCTGTTGGAGCATTTGGATAGGAATTTTATCACCTGAAATATTTCCGAAGGTATGTCGAGCAATATGCATAGTCAAGGGTTTATCTAATGCTAACTTTTTGGCAATTCTTTTGAGGTATTTATTGATTAACCTGTTGCCATTAGCAATTTTTTGATTTATATCATATTCGTTGTTTAAATTAGTCCCAACTAATGAGGGAAAAACGAAATCATTATCTGAAGATTTATCGCTCTCGTATTGTGCCAGTATTTTTGTAGCCTTTTCGGGGACTTTCAAAGAAAGAACCTTTTTGTTTTTTCCCATTTGATAGTATAGCCTTTCATCTTTGAAGTCAGACCATTTGAGTCTTAAAACATCTGAAACTCGCATCCCCGCAAAATAAAAAGAAAGTAACCAAACATTTCTTGCATAGTTCTCCTGTTCAATATTAAGGTTAATTTTTTCCAATGCATTGACCTCTTCCATAGAAAGGCCTAGTTTAACAGATTGTGGGAACCTGATAACAATTCTACCCTTACCAAATGGGTAATGTTTTCTATCTATAATTCCTTCACGGATTGCTAAATTATAGATAGTCCGAATGACAATAAGATAATTAACAATAGTTCTATCACTTACCTTCCTGGTTGCTTTTAAATAAGCTTGGAATTTTTTTAATAAAACTTCTGTAATTTCTGGAAAGGAAATATCCTTGTTCTTTAAAAATACGCGGAAATGCTTAATCCTCGGTTTTTCTGCGCATACTCTATTATATTGACCTTTCTTTTCTAATTGATCAATATAGACTCTTGCAAAATTAAAAAAGGTGGTAACTTTATTTCTGGATTTTATCTGATTGGTAACAACTTGAGCAGTTATTCCATCTTGGGTACTTTCTAATTCTAAAAGTTTATCATTTGCTTCTGCCAGTTTTTTTATAATAAAATTATTTAACCTTGTAGAATTCGGGTGAGCTTTCTTAACCTTCTGGTTTTTTTCATCCCAAAATTTTTCATCAACATATTGCCCTGTGGAAAGGTAACTTGATTTACGGTCTTTAGTGATTCTAACCATAATTGGGAATAATCCCTTAGCGTTTTTTTTCTTGCGCAGTACCACTTTGATGGATCCCATAGTTGATTGATTTTACTTACCTTAATGCAAAGATACAAAATTTGGGTACAACATGGGTACAACATTTATTGGTTTTATATGGATTTATATAGACAAATATGAAATTGTTATAATGGTACTAAGTTGTTAATCAACCAAATAGGAATATGTCAGACCAAAAATTACAGGACTGAAAATCCTGGTGTCGGCGGTTCAAACCCGCCCCACACCACAAAAAAAGCCTCGGCAGTTGTCGGGGCTTTTTTGTTTTTTGCGCCATTGTCTTGACACGATTTTGGGGATTAGGAGATTAGCATGATTTTTAATAAGGGTCATTAGGGGGCAAACCTGGGGAATGGTTTGTTTTTTGGGCGCCATTGTCTTGACACGATTTTGGGGATTAGGAGATTAGCAGGATTTTTAAGAGGGGCATCAGGGATCAAACCGGGGGGAGGATTGAGGTCTGACCAGTTTTTTGTTGTAAACTCGTTTAAACTCTAGGCTTGTACTCCCAAAATTGATCAAGAGACCATCGGCAATGTTATAGGCTTCACAATAATTAATGGCCTGAGCTTTATGGGCATTTTCTAATGTTATAACCGCTTTTAATTCGAGCATTACCTTGTCTTCTACAAAAAAATCTACCCGCCTGATGCCAATGGGGAAATCTTTGTAAAAAATGGGCATTTCCATTTCTCTGGCAAAATTTAGTCCGGCCAATTCCATTTCTATGGCCATCGCTCGCTGGTAAATGACTTCCTGGAAACCGTTGCCAAGGGTGTTGTGGACGGTCATGGCACAACCAATAATTTTATGGGTTAGTTCATTAAGGTTCATTTGAAATTTTTTGGTATATCCATTGAACCTGATTTGATCAAAAAAAGTTTCCTCTCCCGCTTTTTTGCTGTCTATCCTACAACTCTATTGTCGTACATAGACAAAAGTATTGGAGCATCATTGTCTTGACACGATTGTCTGGATTAGGAGATGAACAGGATTTTTAATAGAGGTCATTAGGGATCAAACCTGGGGAATGGTTTGTTTTTTGGGCGCCATTGTCTTGACACGATTTTGGGGATTAGGAGATTAGCATGATTTTTAATAAGGGGCATTAGGGGACAAACCTGGGGAATGGTTTGTTTTTTGGGCGCTATTGTCTTGACCCGATTTTGGGGATTAGGAGATGAACAGGATTTTTAATAGAGGTCATTAGGGATCAAACCCGGGGAATGGTTTGTTTTTTGGGCGCCATTGTCTTGGCACGATTTTGGGGATTAGGAGATGAACAGGATTTTTAATAGGGGTCATTAGGGATCAAACCTGGGGAATGGTTGAGGCTTGATCAGTTTTTTGTTGTAAACTCGTTTAAACTCTAGGCTTGTATAACCAAAATTGATCAAGAGACCATCGGCAATGTTATAGGCTTCACAATAATTAATGGCCTGAGCTTTGTGGGCATTTTCCCGCATCTGCTTTTATCCTGTCCATTCTGCAATCCCCCACCAATCGTGTCATGACAGTTACTTCAACTTAACTGATTTCCCGGTTTTGGCACTTTTCTTTGCGGCTTCTAAAATTTCCACCACGATCATATTATTTTCCAAAGAGGACAAATCATAAGCCGGCAGGGTGATCTCCTTTCTGATCACGGCGGCAAACAGGGCAAAAGGGTCGTTATACGGAGCCGGGCGGGGATCTAATGTTTCGCTGGTGACTTTTTCCTTTTCATTCAACCGGTAAATAAATTCTTCCCGGTTTTTACTGATGATGTATCCGCTTTTACCGTAAATTTCCATGTCTTTCCGGTCGATGGGCCAGTTCCAGGAGGCCTGGAGGATGGCCTGCATTTTGGGATATTTTAAAATAATGGTGGCTTCGTCATCGACTTTGGGATACAAATCGGGTTTGATCGTTTGGGTCACGGCAGAAACGGATTCAGGTTTTTCGCCTTGTGCCAGCCAGGTGACCAGGTTGGCGCCATAACAACCGAAATCCGTTAGGGCTCCGGCACCGTTGAGTACGGGATCCGTCAGCCAGTCGAGGAATTCAGGGTTGCAACCAATTTCAATGGGGCCTTTATGTCCGTCGTGGACGACTATTTTCCGGAGGTCCCCGATGGCGCCGGCATCGACCATTTCTTTGGCTTTATGGTTGGTGGCATACCAGGTCGTTTCGTAATTGGTGAGCAGATGAATGTGATATTTTTGAGCCAGTTTTTGCATTTTTCGGGCATGTTTTACACTCACCGCCAGTGGTTTTTCCACCATCACATGGATGCCCAGGGGGGCACAGGTTTCCACGACTTCCAGGTGTTCGTATATGGAGCCGAAGGCAAAAACGGCTTCGGGTTTAGTGGCGCTGATCATTTCATCCATGGAATTAAAAACGATGTCCATGGGAAATCCATGCTGCTTCGAGTAGCGTTCCGCCAGTTCCCGGTTGGGTTCCACGATTCCGACTATGTTAATATCGTCGCTGGCCTGTCGGCCTAATATCCAATGCACGTGAGTATGAGTAAGACCAATAACGCCCACTTTTACGGGAGCTGCTTTGGTTTGACCCGCGAGCATTTGAGGGGTTATCATTAAGGTTGAAAAAATCAGCAGCACTAAAGGGGCGTTTAGGAGGTTTGGAATTTGCATAAAATTCGGTTTGTCAATTATTTAATAATACCATTACGGTTCCAAAATCAAGCAGGCCGTGCAGGATGGCAAAATAAGGAAATAATGTCGGTCGGAAGTATAAGGTAATCCCAATGAGGCCTGCAAAGGGCAGGAACACTAATCCCCTGTAAAGTACAAAGTTTATATCCGGAATAAAGGGAAGCGTGCAATGCTGAATGGCCAGAAAAAGGACAGGTAAAAGCACTACCATCCATTTTTGTTTGATCCTGCGATTTAACCTGGGCATGATGAAAACAAAGTAGGTGGATAATTCAGCCAAAGCAATGGTTACAGGAAAAACAACCGCGAGGACATAAATCAACGACCGCGAAATGGGTTGAAACATCATGTTGAATGGGATGGAAGGATCACTCCATATCCAGCGGCTTAAAAAATACTCGGGCCCAAAAACGACAGGGCCGCAAAGTAAGGTGATTCCCAGGAAAGTAAAAATATCTCTTTTCAGGGTTTTCCTGTCGAAGTGGAAAAGGGGAAAAAAGCGCTTTCTTTCGGATTTAAGGAGCCAGACCAGGATAGTGATGCTGACCAGGTTTGTGGCGGAAGCTGTCAGCAACCAGTATTTTTGAGATTCCGCAAAGGAACCCAGCAGCCAGGCCAGCAATAACTGGAATGCCAAAAACAAGAACAGCCTGCTTGGCAAAAGCAAGAGAGCTGTTTTAAAAGCGTTTTCCTCTTTGGCTATTTTACTTTCTTTCATTTCAATTTTGTGTTATTGATTTCCCCTTTTATTTTTTCCGGTACCCAATGCCAGCAACTGTCATTGCCTAAAATAGCTTGACCAAAAAAGTCAACTAAACATGGCAAACAAAAATAACAAAAAGTTTCAAAAACAACCAAATAGCAATAGGACTTTCAGTGAATCCTTTAAAAGGAGCAAAGTTAAAGACCTGGTTTCAAGACGAATAAAGGTACGAGATATATGTGAGCTATATGAAGTATCACGAACAAGTGTATATAAATGGATATATTTGTATTCTGACAGTACAAAAGAAGTAAAGACAGTAGTACAAATGGAAAGTGAAGCACAAAAGACGAAAATATTAATGCAACGATTGTCCGAATATGAACGCATAATCGGACAAAAACAGATGACAATAGATCTCTTGGAGAAGGGGTACGAGTTTGCGAGTGAAGATCTGGGTTATGATGTAAAAAAAAAGTACGTACTCCAACCCTGGAATGGTTCCGAAAACACCCTGACGAACACGGATATAAAATGAAGACATTATACAGTTTATCGGGGATCAGCAAACAAGGGCATATGGATGCCCTGAAACGGGAACGAGAGCAATTATTAAAAGCTCCCCTTTACATAGGTTTTATTGAGGAGATTAGGGAGATGCATCCGGGGATGGGCCTGCGCAAGATATATGAACAGTTCGAACCAGAAGGCATTGGACGGGATGCTTTTATAATATTAGGTTTACGCGAAGGCTATCGTTTACGGGCCTTAGAAAGTCCCTATAAGACTACTTACAGCGATAAGGGAAGTCAATATGGTAATGTACTGATAGGAAAGAGGTTTACAAATGTCAACCAATTATGGGTTAGTGACCTTTTTTATTTTCCATTAGGGGGACAGCATTATTACGTTGTATTAATAATGGATGTTTATTCTCGACGGATCATAGGATATTCGGTTTCTGACAATATGCGGTCAGAGAATAATATTGCTGCATTAACAATGGCACTCAACCTCAGAGGCATTGATGATTATAATAATGAGTTGATTCATCATTCTGACAGAGGTTCGCAATATACGAGTACTGATTATACGAACTTACTTAAATCCTATGGCATAAGGATCAGTATGTGTACTAACGTACTTGAAAATGCACATTGCGAGCGGGCAAATGGAACCATAAAAAATGAATACCTCAAAAGGTGGAGTATCCAAAATTTTGGACAGTTAAAGAAACGAGTAGCCATGGCTGTTGAAAACTACAACAACCGTTTACACAATTCTTTAAAGATGACACCAATGGTTTATGAAACATATATCAAAGACCTAAAGGAAAAAGAAAGACCCGAAATGGAAGTCTTTACAATAAACAAAATGTTAGATAATCCAATGCAACTTGAATTACAATTTGATTTATAATTAATTAAAATTGGTCAAGCTATTTTAGGCATTGACAAACGAGTAACCAGCAACCAGTAACCAGCAACCAGTAACGAGCAACCAGTAACCAGGTAACCAGCATCCCGCCCCTATAACTCAACCGTATAAGAATAACTCCCGCTTTTTTTCTGCTCTTCTTTCTTTATTACGGTCGGTTTTTTCGGCTGTTTGGTAATGGTAATATTGTATTGGATGTTCGTCGCTACCGGGGTGAGCTGCGGTTTGGGCAGCCTGAAATGAATGGTAATGTTTTTGTAAAATACCACTTTGATTTTCCTGTTTTTGGGAACCTGGAACTTAAACATTTTTACGATCCTGGCGGCTTCTTCATCGCAGCCGTGCCCGAGGGTTGAAATGACCTTTGTACTCGTCACATTGCCTTTAAAATCAATAGAGTACTTCACTTTAACACTACCTTCTACCTTGGCTTTTAGTGCTTCCTCAGGATATTTTAAATGTTCCCTTACGAAATTTTTCATGGCTTTGGGGCCGCCTTCGTAGACGGGCTTGTTTAAAAAATGTTTATCTTTTTTTTCTTTGTGCATATTATTTTTATTGAGATACAATTGGACTGTGGCTCAAAAAGTTATGTTTCAAACGGGAGAAAGTACGGTTTTGTAAAGCTAAACAAAAGTCAAAAAAAATTGGCGTTTCTCAATAAAAAAGCGTAAATTGAATACTCAACAAATAAGCATTTCCAAAAGATGCGACGAGAAAAGAATTAGTGAATGCACAGGAACACCTTTATTCAATTTCTTCGTTATGAAAAGCGGTTTTCACCGCATACCGTTCTGGCCTATCAAAACGATTTGGATCAATTTTTGCGTTATCTTGAAACGATTTACGGGATAGATAAGGCTGACCAGATCACCCATACCCATGTACGCTCCTGGGTGGTGGAGATGATGTCCGAAGGCTACTCGGCCCGTTCCGTTCGTCGAAAATTATCCACTTTAAAAACATGGTTCCATTTCCTGATGAAAAGGGGGGCCGTACTCCATGATCCGATGCTTAAGGTCAATTTACCCAAGGTGGAAAAACGCTTGCCGTCGGTGGTGCGACCAGAAAGTCTGGATCTTCTTTTTTCAGAGATTCCTTTTGGCAATGATTTTGAAGGGGTACGTAACCGCCTGATCCTCGAAATGTTATACGCCACTGGCATGCGTCGTTCTGAATTGCTCTTCCTCAGGGCAAGTGATATTAACTTTGCTAAAAGATATCTTAAGGTCACCGGAAAAGGAAATAAACAGCGGCTCATTCCGTTTGGAAAGTCACTGGATAAAAGTATCAATGATTACCTGGATATCAGGAATGCCGAATTTCCCGGTTCGTCGAAAGAAGTGCTTTTTTTGACTCGGAAAGGCAAACCGATCTACCCAAAACTCGTTTATAATATAGTGAAGACGAACTTGTCGAAAGTGACCAGCGTCGATCATAGAGGCCCCCACGTGTTGCGGCATTCTTTTGCCACCCATTTATCGGAAAACGGGGCCGATCTGAATGCGATCAAAGAACTTCTGGGCCACAGCAATCTAGCGGCGACCCAAATATATACACATAATTCGATAGAAAAACTGAAAAAAACGTACCAACAGGCACACCCAAAAGCAAAATCGAGTTAGGTGCCGGTTGAGAGATCCCCGGTCAAAAAGATGACCACCAGGGATGCAGCAGAGTAGAAAGAAATTCGTTTACTAACAAAAAAATTGAAAAATGAAAGTACAAACTGAAGCTGTTCGTTTCAAAGCCGATGCAAGTTTGATTGATTACGTTGAAAAAAAAGTAGGAAAACTGGAACATTTTTTTGATCGTATCCTGGATGCACAGGTGATTTTGAAACTGGAAAACTCCGGACAGGTTAGGGATAAAATTACAGAAGTGATTTTGAAAGTACCCGGCGAAACGATCGTCGTGAAGGATACCCACAAAACATTCGAAGCGGCGATCGATAGTGCAGTTGATACCCTAAAGCGTCAGTTGATTAAATATAAAGAAAAAATACGCGTGAAGTCGTGAAATTAAATATCTGAATATTTTAAGCCGTCCGGAGATTATTCTTCGGACGGCTTTTTTTTGCCCTTTTTTGGACATTAACATATTTTTATTTATCTTGTCCACCTGTTCACATACAATAGATCCAATCCTTACATTTCCTCCCCCTTTGAGTGGCTAAACAATATTTACTTTGAGTGGCCTTCAGGCTGTTTTGGACTATGCTTCGGCATGGCTTTTTCGTCTTTTTGGAAATTATCATTGAGGTTCTGCTATTTTTTATTGCAACCTGAATGTGTTAAATATTCAGTCCAACCATCATTGGGTTTGACTGAACTATCGACCATTTATTAAAACTAATTCAGAATGAAAAAAAATTACTTTCTTTTACCGGTCCTGTTAAATCTGCTGGCTGTGGGAATATATGCCCAGTGTAGTTTTAACGATGTTTATTATGGATTCGCCTCTGCTCCGGTTGCAGTGGGTACGCAGGTTACTATAGGGCCCTGTATCTATGGGGGAGAATATTTACTATTAAACAATATGATCGCTGGTAATACCTACCGGATCGAAACCTGTGGTGACGCTAGTTTCGATACCCAGCTGACGATATTCCCTCAATTCAGTAGCAGTCCTGTGGCATATAATGACGACTACTGCGGCTTGCAGTCCAGTATTGATTTTACACCTCCCGTCACGGGGAATTATCGTATTCAGGTCAATGAGTTTAACTGTGCCCCCGACGTCAACGGTGTTTGTATGACCCTGAAGGCAACCCTGATAGCTGAAGGAAATTTTTACATGACAAACGGTACGGTAAATACCTGTTCGGGCAACTTTTACGACAGCGGTGGCCTGGGCGGTAATTATTTGAATTCTGAGAACTACACCTTCACCATTTGCCCGGATAACCCGGGCGATTTGACCGAAGTTACTTTTTCCAGTTTTTTAATTGAAGATTACTTTGATTTTCTAAGGATATATGACGGCTCATCCACTGGTGATCCGTTAATTGGTACTTATACCTCTACCAACAGCCCCGGAACGGTGACTTCAACCCATGCTTCAGGATGTTTGACCTTCTGGTTTACTTCTGATGGTTCCGTTACCCAACCCGGCTGGGCGGCCGAGATCTCCTGCGTTCCCGGCGGCCCGGTAATCCTGATGCAAAACGGCACGGTAAACACCTGTTCGGGTACCTTTTACGATAGTGGTGGTGCAGGCGATCCTTATTCGAATAATGAAGAATATATCCTGACTATTTGCCCGGATGATCCGGGTTATTTTATACAGGTTAACTTTACATTTTTTGCCACTGCAACAATATTTACCAACTGGGATCCTTTGTATGTATTTGACGACGAGACAGTTAATTATTCTAATCAAATTGGAACCCTTTTTTTTGTAGGTAATAATAGTCCAGGTTCTTTAACAGCAACAAATTCCTCGGGTTGTCTGACCTTCTATTTTTTTTCTGATGTTGCATTTGAAGGTGATGGCTGGGAAGCAACAATAGGTTGTGTCCTGAATTCTCCGCCAAATGCAGTTTGTCAAAACCTGACCAGGGATGCGGATAATAACTGCCAGGCAATAGTTTTAGCATCTGAGTTTAATGGTGGTTCAACAGATCCTGAAGGTCAGGCCTTATCTTATTCAGTAAGCCCTGCCGGACCTTATTCTCTGGGAACCACCAGTGTGACCCTCACTGTTACCGATGTGATGGGAGCCTCTTCAACCTGTAATGCCACCATCACGGTGGAGAACAATACCACTCCTGCTATAGTCAACTGTCCGGCAACCAATATCGTAGTACCCAACGATGCGGGACAATGTGGCGCTATCGTCAATTATACCACTCCAACGGGACAGGATAATTGCGGCCCGGTTCCATTGATTCAGACCAGCGGTCTGGGCAGCGGAGCCTTCTTCCCGGTAGGTACGACTACGGAGACGTATGAGATTAATCAGGGAGGTGGCGCTTCCTGTAGCTTCACCGTAACGGTCAATGATACAGAAGCGCCTACGCTGAACTGTGTAGAAAACTTTACCGCTGAACTTAACTCGGATGGAGAATACATTCTCTATCTTGGAATTATTGTTACCCAACTAATCGAGGACCAATCTGATAACTGCGGCCTGGTAACGGGGCAGGCCGGTATTGGGGTTTCCCGGTACTTTTTTGATTGTTCGGACGTTGGACAAATGACTACGGTAACTATCCTTAATAACGATATCAACGGCAACCAGACTCCTTGTAACGTAAACTTTATCGTTACAGATCCAGGAGGGTTTTGTAATGAACCACCCGTGGCTGTCTGTAAGAACCTCGAACTCAATGCAGACAGCAATTGTGAGGCGGATGTAGCTGCTTCCGCTTTTGACGGAGGTTCCACTGATCCTGATGGAGATCCGCTCACCTTCTCGGTTAGTCCGGAAGGACCATATCCTTTGGGTATGACCAGTGTGACCCTTACCGTGGAAGATGGTAATGGGGGAGTGTCCACATGTGCCGCAACGGTTACTGTTACGGATGTGACACCACCGACCATTGGTGTGAACAATAGCGCCTTCGTCAATCCGGGCTCTGTTGCTATCCCCGGAAATTTCAACAGTGAACTGGGCTGTGCCGGTGACTGGCAGCCGGATTGTCCGAATATAGAGCTGGTATATGATGCCGGTGACCTGGTATGGCAGGGGACTTTCAATATCCCGGCAGGCTATTGGGAGTATAAAGCAGCCATTGATGATTCCTGGGATGAAAATTACGGTGCGAATGCCACTTACTTTGGACCAAATATCGGTTTGGGACTTGGTGCAGCAACGAATGTTAAATTTTATTACGATCCACAATCTCACTGGATCACGGATAATGTGAATAGCCTTATCGTGACGGCGGCAGGAGACTTCCAAAGTGAGATCGGCTGTCCGGGCGACTGGCAGCCGGATTGCCTGCGCAGTTGGCTACAGGATGCGGACGGAGACGGCATTTACACCAGGTCTATATCCGGTATCCCGGCAGGAAGTTATGAATCTAAAGCAGCACTCAACGAGAACTGGAATGTAAGTTACCCGGGAAGCAACCTTCCATTCACGGTGCCGGACAACAATTCCATCGTAACGTTCAGTTTTAACAGCAATACCAATACTTATGAAATTTTTGTGGTTCCAAACGAAGCTTGCCCTGCAGCGATAGACATCACGACCGACGAGGGAGTCTGCTCAGGCAGTACGCCGGACTTTTTGGCTCTGATTACGGTCAATGACAATTGTGGAATAGAGTCCCTTATGCAGAGTCCGGCAGCGGGGTCTTCGATAGGGGTTGGAACAACGACGGTGACGATCTTAGCCAAAGATGCTGCCGGCAATCCGGCCAGTTGTGCCACCTCCGTAACGGTATACGATTATACGTCACCAACTGTATTGTGTAAATCTGCAACGGTTCAATTGAATGATGAGGGTATGGCCAGCGTAAGCGTAGCGGAAATAAGGGAAGAGATTTCCGATGCCTGTGGTATTGCAGAAAGTGGTATCTGGAATCCTGATTTCACTTGTGAAAACCTCGGAAGCAACATTGTTTATCTGTATGCTTTTGATAATAACGGCAACTACAACCAATGCGAGGCCACCGTTATGGTCGAAGACAATATAGCGCCACAAATAGAATGTCCTTCTGAACCGGTGACCTCAGGCACCGATCCGGGTGTCTGTGGTGCAAATGTTTCCTTTGAGGTCAGCGCTTCCGATAATTGTGCCGATGGCTTAACGGTTGTCTGCACCATCGGTGGCGACAATGGCGGCGGCTCAGGCAACTGCGCTACCAACAACCTCAATCTCAGTCTGACTTTTGATAATTATCCTCAGGAAACGTCCTGGATGATCCTGCAATTGCCGCAAGAAATTATGGTCGCTTCAGGAGGCACCTATGGATCTGAACCGGATGGTTCCACGCTGAACATTCCGATCAATCTTCCGGATGGGGAATATCTGTTTTTGATCAAGGACTCTGCAGGAGACGGCATGTGCTGTACCTACGGCAGTGGTTCTTACGCCCTGTCCAGCAATGGACAGACCTTCGCCCAGGGAGGTTCGTTTTCTTCTTTTGAAAAGACGCCTTTCTGTGTGGAAACACCAGCACCAGGTGGCGGCCCGCTTACCGAGGTATCTTCAGGGGATTTCTTCCCGGTCGGAACGACTACCGTGACCTGTACGGCCACAGATGCAGCCGGCCTGACGGATGTTTGTACCTTTGATATTATTGTTAATGATACCCAGGCTCCATGGCTGACCACGCCTTGTCCTGGCAACATTACCCTTTGCGGAGCCCAGAATGTTTCCTGGACACCTCCTGCAGCGGATGACAACTGCGGTGTGGTTTCAACGGTCAACAACTACAACCCGGGAGACTTCTTCGCAGTGGGTACTTATACGGCCACTTATACTTTCTACGATGCCGCCGGCTTATCGGTATCTTGTAGTTTTACCATCACCATCAATCCGGTCCCTCAAGTGACGATCAGTCAGACAAACCTGCCGACCTGGTGCCAGGGCATCAAGGTGCTGACGGCCAATGTGCTGAATCCACAGGCGCTGACCTATCCGCTGACCTTTGCATGGTCTGACGGTTTGGGCGACAGCCCGACGGTTATTGCTCCGGCCAACGGCACTTATAGCGTTGTGGTGACGGATGCACTGGGATGTTCCACTGAAGTTTCGACGACCGTGAATGTGGATATTTCCACCCTGCTTTCTGCTTATACCATCATTTCCGGAAAGGGATTAGAGATGTATGAATCCGATGTGCTCGGTGGTGGCGTGGGCGTCAAAAATGCCAATGAGTGTGTCATTTCTCAAAATTCCTCCATCCTGACTTTCATGCGGGCGAATGCCGCCGGTGTGACGGTGGATGGCAGCAGTTTTGTGAACAATTTTATCAATGCGAACTTCAACGTAACATTACCTGCTTTCCTGAGCAATCCGTACAATGCTTTCAACAATATCAATGTACCGGCGAATGCTACAGTGACGCTCTCAGGCAGCAATTACGGATATGTAACGGTAGGAGCAGGGGCAACGCTGATCATCGCCAATGCCCAGATCTTCATAAAGAACCTGGTCACACAAAAAGATGCCACGATCATTTTCAATCAGCCGACAGAAATGAGAATCCGTCGCAAGATGAGCATCGGAGAGACCAATACGGTGAACCCTGATGGTTATACCAGTGTGATCTATGCATCAGATGTGGTCAGTATAGGTCAGGGCTCGGTGGTCACCTTGAACATCTATGCACCGGAGGGACTTAACGTAAGTGATTCCGGCGCCTCCCTGACGACTTACATGACGGGAATATTCATCAGCAACGACGAGGTGGCATCGGATCATCATGTGATCTGGAACTGGAACCTGAATTGCAGTTACCTCCCAACGACCGGAGGGAATATTCCTTTTGCCGCATCGCCGGATCAGGAGGTCATTGAAACTTCCATTACCACTAAGGAAGGATTGAATGTATATCCAAACCCGACTTCAGGTCTGGTCAACATTTATATTAAGGACTTCCTGGGCCAGAAAGTAGAGTACACCGTGTACGACTCCTTCGGCAAGGAAGTGATGAGGAGTACGATCGACCAGCTCGAAATTCCGACTATATCCCTGGACATGTCGTCTGCACAGTTTGCCAATGGTATGTATCAGGTGAGTCTGAAGGGGAATACGGAAATGAAGACGGCGCGGTTTGTTTTGAGTAAATAGAATAACTGACGGTTCCTTAGATCTTGATTTTTTCCAGGAAACAAGGGCCTAACCAGAAGGGTATTACTGATAATTGATATAAATCTATTAACAGTAATACCCTTTATTATTTTTGTCCGAAAGAATAAAAATTATATTCAAAAAAAGTTTATTTAATTTTATGTTTTCTTAGCTTTGCAACTAAATTATATTTACACCCAATCTTAATAAAAAGGACGAAGAGTTCTATTTTTGTCATACTCCCCCCGTCCCACTAAAAGGCTTTCTTTCATACCTTCCATTTGTACCTTGACAGCGATTGTTCTCATTGACTGATAAATCCTTTATTGATTTAATCGTAATAGGGCTAATTGGCAATGGGCAATGTTGAATGAGGTAAAACTATTTTCTTTCTCTCGTAACAAATTACACATTTGATGAAAAAGCTAATTTTACTTTTCACAGTAGTATTATTTTCAATTAGTTTGAATGCACAGCGTTATAAAGAAATGATGGACGATTTATCCGTCAATTTTTATGATGTCTGTAAGGAAGCAGACAAATATTTCGAAACGATCAATAAAGATCAAAAGGGCTCTGGTTATAAAGGGTACCAGCGCTGGAAGTATGCCAATGAATATAAATTTTATCCCTCGGGCCAAAGGGACAGGATTGATCCTTATTTTGTGGAACATGCCTTTGAGGCCTATTTGAAAAACAACCCGTCCCAGGCAAACGTAAAAAGCCTGTTTAATAACGGATGGGAAGAACTGGGGCCATATGTCGTTGATAATATTATGGGCGGATACTCGGCTGGTTTAGGCCGGGTGGAAGAGATATATGTTGATCCCAATGATCCGGACAGGATGTATTTGGGATCCAGGAGCGGGGGATTTTGGAAAACGACTGACGGAGGAGTTACCTGGCAGGGAAGTACTACGGATTTTTTAATCGCATCGGGTGTGAATGCCATTGCTACACCTCCTGGACAGCCCATGAATATTCTTATCAATGTGCAAAATGCAAAGAATGGGTATTCTAATGGGATTTATCGATCTACCGACGGAGGAGATTCCTGGACTTTGACGAATTTCAGTCCTGCCAATGTTGGGTATGGTGGTTTGGGCAGTAATTTCAAGGTTTTTAAAATCGTTTATCATCCCACCGTACCGAATCTCGTTTTCATAGGTACCAATAAAGGGTTGTACTGGTCGACTGATAATTTGCTTACCTGGACTCGATTGTCGAAATTTAAAGTTACTGATTTATACTCTGCGGAGGTTACCGATATTGATTTTCATCCGACGGATCCTGACGTTATTTATGCGCTTGACACTTATTATTGGAATAATAACCACAATTATGTTTATACCTCAACAGATCAGGGACAGACCTTTTCTGAATCAATGGAGGTTGCGGGGAATGCAGGTGCCACAGGTTATTTATCTGTCAGCCCTGATTGCCCCAATTGCGTGTTTTTTGCAAGTAATAACGGAATCTGGAAATCGACAAACCAAGGGGCGAATTTCACCTTTCTTATCAACCCGGGTTCTGAATGTCACGGAGGATTTGCCGTTAATGACCTGGATGTCGACAACATGATTTATGGTTATTTAGATACGGAAGCGAGTACCGATGGAGGAGTTTCTTTTAACCAGGTAACCTGGTGGAGTTTGGGCAATGCCAACAACGGCCCAGGGTCTCCACAAGATAATTTTTTAACAACGACTGCTTATGTCCATGCTGACTTAAGAGATGCTGAATGTGTGAATGGCGTTTTTTACGTGGCCACCGATGGATTTTTATGTAAAAGTACAGACAATGGGGCTACCTGGCATTACCTGAGTCAAGGTACGGCTATCAGGGAAAATTATAAATTGGGAGTGAGCCAGTCCAATCATTACAGAAGTATCTCAGGTTCTCAGGATTGCGGAACCAGTATAAAACAGCAAAGTACCTGGATTGAATTTTACGGAGGAGACGGAATGGAGGGCATCGTTCATCCTTTAAATGACGACTGGATGATCGGTAGTTCTCAGTACGGAGGACGAATAAGAACAAAAGACGGCGGGCAAACCCAGGGGGGGGTTAACCCTGCAGGACAAACAGGCTCCGGAAATGGTGCTTGGGAAGCTCCATTGCTTTATGATCCGAATAATCAGATGAGGGTTTATCATTTTAGCACTATTGTCAATGTAAGTGAAGATTTTGGATCGTCATGGACGGCTAAAGGCAGTCCTGTTACCTTTACTGATCCAATAAAACAAGCAGCCATCGCTGAGAACAATTCAGATATAATGGTTATTGCATTGGACAGTGAAATTGAAAAATCAACTGATGGAGGGGCCACTTTTGTGGATATAAAAAATAATTTACCCGGCGATGCCATCCAGGATATCGCTTTTGATCCTTTGGATGATGATGTGATCATTGTAGTTTATGCGACTTATCAAAATAACGGCAATAAGGTTTTTATGACTACCGACGGCGGTGCCAACTGGACGAATATAACCTCCAATCTGGGGAATATGCCCGTGCATACCGTCGTCATCGACGCTTCTGATGATTCCAATATTTATCTCGGTGCTGAAATCGGTGTATTCACCAAACCGATGACGGGCACTACCTGGACTTTATACAATCCGGATTTGCCCAATGTATCCGTGGAAGAACTGGAAATAGTATACGGTTCCAATACCCTTAAAGCCGCGTCATGGGGACGTGGATTATGGGAATATACCCTCGTTGGCAGAACGGATTACCCTTCTATTTTAAAAACCTATATCACCGACCAACCTACGGATGATTTGCCCAAGGAAACGGTTCCTCAATATGTAACTTCTGAAATCACTTATAATAATACGCTTTCCAGTGTGTATTTGGAATGGTCAGTCAATTCACCCACTTTTGGCAATCAAATTACCATGTCAAATACAGGAGGCAATACCTGGGTATCCGATACTCCTCTTCCGGATTATCCTGCCGGGACAAAAATGTATTTTAAAGTTTTTGCCGTGGGGGCTTCTGGCGACATTACCGAAACCTATAAATTTATGTATACGGTAAAGCCTTTTGTTTATTGTGATGCAACAGGTAATAATAACGGAGGATATAACGAATTGCACATCAGCAATGTTACCATCGCGAACGTAAATAATACTACCTCCGATAATGCTTATTATACCTTGTTTAGTAATCTTGTTAATTTAGAACAAGGGCAAACGTATACTATTTCTGTTCAGGGAAGTGTTAATTATGCAGCTAATGATTATGATGCTTGGATTGATTATAACGGGGATGCTGAGTTTGGGTCAGGTGAGAGCCTGGGTTTAGTCAAAACAACTAATACCCTGGCGACCGCCACTTTTACAGTCCCAATGTCGGCCATTACCACCAAACAACTTCGTTTGCGTACGAGATTATCCTACTTTACTGCGGCGGCAGCCTGTGGCAATACCTTTGGAGAAGTAGAAGATTACCCGGTACAGGCAATGCCTCCGGATCTTCAGGAAATTTCCATCACGGATGTAACCATGAATGAAGGATCGGCTTCAGGTACCACTACGTTTAATTTCACGGCCACTGTCGACGATAATTCGGCCAATCCTATCACATTGTACTATAATACCTCTTTAGGAACAGCTCAGGCTGATGATATCAATGGAGTGCCGAATGGTTTTGTCACCTTCACCGGAACTCAAACAACTGCAACGATTTCTATCGATGTCAATAAAGATTGTCTCGCAGAACCTGACGAAACGTTTTATGTCAACCTGACCAGCAGCACGGCAGGAACCATAATAGATAATCAGGGCGTTGGAACCATCGTGAATGACGATATCGCCCCAGCCATAACTTGCCCGGGTAGCTTGTCTCCTGCAATCCTCACACTCGACAATTCCTGTTCTGTGATCGTGCCGGACTACACAAACCAGGTAACGGCGACTTTTGATGCGACCTGCGCGAACCTGGTGCAGAGCCCGGCTCCGGGGACTACTGCCTCAGGTGCAGGTTCATTGACCATCACGTTTACCATTGATGACGGTGATAATCCTGTTGCCTCTTGCAGCGGTACCGTTCAGTTAACCGATGGTATTGATCCAGTAGTAAATTGTCCTGCAGATATTACGGTTGTTAATACAGCGGGGTTATGTGGTGCCAATGTTACCTTTGCCTTAACAGGTTCCGATAACTGTGGCGCTTTCTCTATTGGAACTACCCATAATTCAGGAGATTTCTTCCCCGTGGGTACGACAACCGTTACGGCTACCGCAACGGATGTGGCCTTAAATACGGCCAGTTGTAACTTTACGATTACCGTCAACGATGCGGAAGATCCTCAGATTTCCTGCCCGACTTTAGCGACCGTAGTGGGTTGTAGCGCAGTGATTCCTGACCTTACCATGCCTGCCGGAACGACCCTGGCCAATAGTTCTGCTGATTTTTCAGGAACTCAGGGGAACAATGGCTGGCAATATGGTAAATATGCTGCTTTTGATGCTGCTGGTTTTTCGCAATTACCTAATTGGACCGGATTTGTTTGGAACAATTTAGGCGTGGGTGCCATTTTGGATTTTCCACAGTTGGATCCCAATGGAGGTCACCCTCAATTTGAAGGCCTGACCTGGGCCGTACGCCGCTGGACGAGTACTTTTACCGGAGAGGTCAACCTCAGTGGTAATTTTTACGACAGGGATGGAAATTGTGGAGATGGTGCTAATGTTCGCATTCTCCTAAATGGAACTCAAAAATATGAATACTTAAATATTTCAACAGGTTCAGTTGGTTATAACTTTAATCTGAATGTAGTGGTTGGGGATGTCTTAGACTTTGTCATTGACCCGAAATTTGATGCAGCTTGTGATGACACCCATTTTACTGCCGTAATTTCTACAGTCAACGGTGTAAGCCCGACGGATAATTGCGCAGTGGTGAATGTAACCCAAAATCTTGTTCCGGGGACTGTGGTGGGTCCGGGAAATAACGAAATTGTCATAACTGCTTTTGACGCAGCGGGTAATTCAGGTAATTGTACGGCTACCCTCACTGTACAAGATAATGAAGATCCTGTGACACCAACCTTAGCCGATGTAACGGGAGAATGTTCCGCAACGGCCACGGCACCGACGACTACAGATAATTGCGCTGGAACGATTACCGGAACAACAACCGATGCATTGACTTATAGCACCCAGGGCACGCATGTCATCACGTGGACCTTTGATGATGGTAATGGCAATGTGATCACCGCCACTCAAAATGTGGTGATCGATGATGTGACCGATCCTGTGACACCAACCTTAGCCGATGTAACGGGAGAATGTTCCGCAACGGCCACGGCACCGACGACCACAGATAATTGCGCCGGAACGATCACTGGAACAACAACCGATCCATTGACTTATAGCACCCAGGGCACACATGTCATCACCTGGACCTTTGATGATGGCAACGGCAATGTGATCACCGCTACTCAAAATGTTGTGATCGATGATTTGACCGATCCGGAAATAAGCTGTCCGGCTAACATCACAACATCCGCAACCAGTCCCGCAGGAGCAATAGTAACTTACACCACTCCGGTAGGAACCGACAATTGTGCCCCAACAACGAACCAGACAGCAGGGCAAGCCAGTGGAACGACCTTCCCTGTAGGAACCACGACCAATACTTTTTTAGTCATGGATCAGGGGGGCAATAGTGCATCCTGTTCCTTTGATGTGATTGTTTCTGAATTGGGGCCTGATTTAACTTGTCCGGCAACTATTACAGTAGATACAGATCCTGGGCAATGTAATGCAGTGGTAACTTTTGTGGCTACGGAAACTACAGGAGCTACCATAACCTATTCACAAAATCCCGGTACGGCCTTCCCGGTTGCAACGACAACCGTTCTGGTTACGGCAACAAATGCAGGGGGTAGCTCAAATTGTTCCTTTACGGTTACCGTAGAAGATAATGAAGCTCCCGATGCACAATGCCAGGCAGTGACGGTTCAACTGAATGGAGCCGGCATGGGAACTATAACAGCAGGGAATGTTGACGCTGGTTCCAGTGATGCTTGTGGCATTCAGGGTTTAGGCTTGGATAATTCAGGTTTTGATTGTGAGGATATAGTTGACCTAACGGGGTGGATCAATGAATTTCACTATGATAATGTTAGTGGGGACGTTAATGAATTTGTAGAGATTGTCGGAAACGGGGATATATCTACCTGGTCTCTTGTGTTGTATAACCAGGGCGTAGTATATGAAACATATCCTTTGACAGGAGCTACGATTTCTATGGCAGGAGGATTCACATTTTATGCCATTAATACACCCGGGCTCCAAAATGGAGGGAATGACGGTTTTGCATTAGTGGACGCTTTGGGCCATGTGGTACAATTGCTTAGTTATGAAGGTACTTTTACGGCCAGTACAGGACCTGCTAATGGAATGACTTCAACAGATGTTGGAGTGGTGGAATCTAATTCTACCACATTGACTACAGAGTCCTTACAACTTCAGGGAACTGGAAGTGACTACAGCGACTTCACCTGGGTTAATCCAATGACAAGTACCCCCGGTAGTCAAAATTCAGGTCAAACCCTGATAAACCTTAGGCCGGAGGTAATCCTTACCGTAACAGATAATAATGGAAATATGTCAACATGTACGGCTGTGGTAACGGTTGAGGATAATGAAGATCCGGTGACACCAACCTTAGCCGATGTAACGGGCGAATGTTCCGCCACCGCGACGGCACCAACGACTACAGATAATTGCGCTGGAACGATCACTGGAACAACAACCGATGCATTGACTTATAGCACCCAGGGCACACATGTCATCACCTGGACCTTTGATGATGGCAATGGCAATGTGATCACCGCTACTCAAAATGTGGTGATCGATGATGTGACCGATCCTGTGACACCAACCTTAGCCGATGTAACGGGCGAATGTTCAGCAACGGCCACGGCACCGACGACTACAGATAATTGCGCCGGAACGATTACCGGAACAACAACCGATGCATTGACTTATAGCACCCAGGGCACGCATGTCATCACGTGGACCTTTGATGATGGCAACGGCAATGTGATCACCGCCACTCAAAATGTGGTGATCGATGATGTGACCGATCCGGTTACGCCAACCTTAGCCGATGTAACGGGCGAATGTTCAGCACCGGCGACGGCACCGACGACTACAGATAATTGCGCCGGAACGATTACCGGTACGACAACCGATCCATTGACTTATAGCACCCAGGGCACACATGTCATCACGTGGACCTTTGATGATGGCAATGGCAATGTGATCACCGCTACTCAAAATGTGGTGATCGATGATGTGACCGATCCTGTTACACCAACCTTAGCCGATGTAACGGGCGAATGTTCAGCAACGGCGACGGCACCAACGACTACAGATAATTGCGCTGGAACGATCACTGGAACAACAGCTGATGCATTGACTTATAGCACCCAGGGCACACATGTCATCACCTGGACCTTTGATGATGGCAATGGCAATGTGATCACCGCTACTCAAAATGTGGTGATCGATGATGTGACCGATCCTGTGACACCAACCTTAGCCGATGTAACGGGAGAATGTTCAGCAACGGCGACGGCACCAACGACTACAGATAATTGCGCTGGAACGATCACTGGAACAACAGCTGATGCATTGACTTATAGCACCCAGGGCACGCATGTCATCACGTGGACCTTTGATGATGGTAATGGCAATGTGATCACCGCTACTCAAAATGTGGTGATCGATGATGTGACCGATCCTGTGACACCAACCTTAGCCGATGTAACGGGAGAATGTTCAGCAACGGCCACGGCACCGACGACCACAGATAATTGCGCTGGAACCATTACCGGTACGACAACCGATGCATTGACTTATAGCACCCAGGGCACACATGTCATCACCTGGACCTTTGATGATGGCAATGGCAATGTGATCACCGCTACTCAAAATGTGGTGATCGATGATTTGACCGATCCGGAAATAAGCTGTCCGGCTAACATCACAACATCCGCAACCAGTCCCGCAGGAGCAATAGTAACTTACACCACTCCGGTAGGAACCGACAATTGTGCCCCAACAACGAACCAGACAGCAGGGCAAGCCAGTGGAACGACCTTCCCTGTAGGAACCACGACCAATACTTTTTTAGTCATGGATCAGGGGGGCAATAGTGCATCCTGTTCCTTTGATGTGATTGTTTCTGAATTGGGGCCTGATTTAACTTGTCCGGCAACTATTACAGTAGATACAGATCCTGGGCAATGTAATGCAGTGGTAACTTTTGTGGCTACGGAAACTACAGGAGCTACCATAACCTATTCACAAAATCCCGGTACGGCCTTCCCGGTTGCAACGACAACCGTTCTGGTTACGGCAACAAATGCAGGGGGTAGCTCAAATTGTTCCTTTACGGTTACCGTAGAAGATAATGAAGCTCCCGATGCACAATGCCAGGCAGTGACGGTTCAACTGAATGGAGCCGGCATGGGAACTATAACAGCAGGGAATGTTGACGCTGGTTCCAGTGATGCTTGTGGCATTCAGGGTTTAGGCTTGGATAATTCAGGTTTTGATTGTGAGGATATAGTTGACCTAACGGGGTGGATCAATGAATTTCACTATGATAATGTTAGTGGGGACGTTAATGAATTTGTAGAGATTGTCGGAAACGGGGATATATCTACCTGGTCTCTTGTGTTGTATAACCAGGGCGTAGTATATGAAACATATCCTTTGACAGGAGCTACGATTTCTATGGCAGGAGGATTCACATTTTATGCCATTAATACACCCGGGCTCCAAAATGGAGGGAATGACGGTTTTGCATTAGTGGACGCTTTGGGCCATGTGGTACAATTGCTTAGTTATGAAGGTACTTTTACGGCCAGTACAGGACCTGCCAATGGAATGACTTCAACAGATGTTGGAGTGGTGGAATCTAATTCTACTACATTGACTACAGAGTCCTTACAACTTCAGGGAACTGGAAGTGACTACAGCGACTTCACCTGGGTTAACCCAATGACAAGTACCCCCGGCAGTCAAAATTCAGGTCAAACCCTGATAAACCTTAGGCCGGAGGTAATCCTTACCGTAACAGATAATAATGGAAATATGTCAACATGTACGGCTGTGGTAACGGTTGAGGATAATGAAGATCCTGTGACACCAACCTTAGCCGATGTAACGGGAGAATGTTCCGCCACCGCGACGGCACCGACGACTACAGATAATTGCGCCGGAACGATTACCGGAACAACAACCGATGCATTGACTTATAGCACCCAGGGCACACATGTCATCACCTGGACCTTTGATGATGGCAACGGCAATGTGATCACCGCTACTCAAAATGTGGTGATCGATGATGTGACCGATCCGGTGATACCAACCTTAGCCGATGTAACGGGAGAATGTTCCGCCACCGCGACGGCACCGACGACTACAGATAATTGCGCTGGAACGATTACCGGTACGACAACCGATGCATTGACTTATAGCACCCAGGGCACACATGTCATCACCTGGACCTTTGATGATGGCAACGGCAATGTGATCACCGCTACTCAAAATGTGGTGATCGATGATGTGACCGATCCTGTTACACCAACCTTAGCCGATGTAACGGGCGAATGTTCAGCAACGGCGACGGCACCAACGACTACAGATAATTGCGCTGGAACGATCACTGGAACAACAGCTGATGCATTGACTTATAGCACCCAGGGCACACATGTCATCACCTGGACCTTTGATGATGGCAATGGCAATGTGATCACCGCCACTCAAAATGTGGTGATAGCTGATGTGACCGATCCTGAAATAAGCTGTCCGGCTAACATCACAACATCCGCAACCAGTCTTGCAGGAGCAATAGTAACTTACACCACTCCGGTAGGAACCGACAATTGTGCCCCAACAACTAACCAGACAGCAGGGCAGGTCAGTGGAACGACCTTCCCGATAGGCACGACGACCAATACTTTTGTTGTAACGGATCAAGCTGGCAACTCTGCTACTTGTTCCTTTGCCGTTACTGTTGGCGGCACGGCACCTGACATAGTTTGTCCTGAAAATATTACTGCTGATACCGATCCTGGTTTATGTAGTGCCATAGTAACTTTTGCCGCTACAGAAACAACAGGTAATCCACCGTCGATGATTTCTTACTCATATAATCCGGGGAGTATTTTTCCATTAGGTATGACAATGGTTACCGCTACAGCAACAAATTCCGCGGGTAGCTCAAGTTGTACATTTGTTATTACTGTGGAAGATAATGAAGACCCTGTCACGCCAACCTTAGCCGATGTAACGGGCGAATGTTCCGCCACCGCGACGGCACCGACGACTACAGATATTTGCGCTGGAACCATTACTGGAACAACAGCTGATCCATTGACTTATAGCACCCAGGGCACGCATGTCATCACGTGGACCTTTGATGATGGCAATGGCAATGTGATCATGGCTACTCAAAATGTGGTGATCAATGATGTGACCGAACCGACAATTTTCTGCCCTGCCAGTTCGATAACTGTTGGTAATACTACAGGCCAATGCGGTGCCAACGTACCCTTCAACGTCAGTGCTACGGATAATTGTGGCGATGTAACCGTTGTCTGCACCATCGGTGGCGACAATGGCGGCGGCTCAGGCAACTGCGCCACCAACAACCTCAATCTCAGTCTGACTTTTGATAATTATCCTCAGGAAACGTCCTGGATGATCCTGCAATTGCCGCAAGAAATTATGGTCGCTTCAGGAGGCACCTATGGATCTGAACCGGATGGTTCCACGCTGAACATTCCGATCAATCTTCCGGATGGGGAATATCTGTTTTTGATCAAGGACTCTGCAGGAGACGGCATGTGTTGTACCTACGGCAGTGGTTCTTACGCCCTGTCCGGCAATGGACAGACCTTCGCCCAGGGAGGTTCGTTTTCTTCTTTTGAAAAGACGCCTTTCTGTGTGGAAACACCAGCACCAGGTGGTGGCCCGCTTACCGAGGTATCTTCAGGGGATTTCTTCCCGGTGGGAACGACTACCGTGACCTGTACGACCACAGATGCAGCCGGCCTGACGGATGTTTGTACCTTTGATATTATTGTAAATGATACCCAGGCTCCATGGCTGACCACGCCTTGTCCTGGCAACATTACCCTTTGCGGAGCCCAGAATGTTTCCTGGACACCTCCTGCAGCGGATGACAACTGCGGTGTGGTTTCAACGGTCAACAACTACAACCCGGGAGACTTCTTCGCAGTGGGTACTTATACGGCCACTTATACTTTCTACGATGCCGCCGGCTTATCGGTATCTTGTAGTTTTACCATCACCATCAATCCGGTCCCTCAAGTGACGATCAGTCAGACAAACCTGCCGACCTGGTGCCAGGGCATCAAGGTGCTGACGGCCAATGTGCTGAATCCACAGGCGCTGACCTATCCGCTGACCTTTGTATGGTCTGACGGTTTGGGCGACAGCCCGACGGTTATTGCTCCGGCCAACGGCACTTATAGCGTTGTGGTGACGGATGCACTGGGATGTTCCACTGAAGTTTCGACGACCGTGAATGTGGATATTTCCACCCTGCTTTCTGCTTATACCATCATTTCCGGAAAGGGATTAGAGATGTATGAATCCGATGTGCTCGGTGGTGGCGTGGGCGTCAAAAATGCCAATGAGTGTGTCATTTCTCAAAATTCCTCCATCCTGACTTTCATGCGGGCGAATGCCGCTGGTGTGACGGTGGATGGCAGCAGTTTTGTGAACAATTTTATCAATGCGAACTTCAACGTGACATTACCTGCTTTCCTGAGCAATCCGTACAATGCTTTCAACAATATCAATGTACCGGCGAATGCTACAGTGACGCTCTCAGGCAGCAATTACGGATATGTAACGGTAGAAGCAGGGGCAACGCTGATCATAGCCAACCCACAGATCTTCATCAAAAACCTGGTGACAGCCAAAAATGCCACCATCATTTTCAATCAGCCGACAGAGATGAGAATCCGTGGCAAGATGAGCATCGGGCAGAGCAATACGGTGAATCCGGACGGTTATACCAGTGTGATTTATGCAAGTGGAGAGGTTTCTATAGGCCAGGGCTCAGTAGTCACTTTGAACATATATGCACCGGAGGGACTTAACGTAAGTGATTCCGGTGCCTCCCTGACGACTTACATGACGGGAATGTTCATCAGCAACGACGAGGTGGCATCGGATCATCATGTGATCTGGAACTGGAACCTGAATTGCAGTTACCTCCCAACGACCGGAGGGAATATTCCTTTTGCCGCATCGCCGGATCAGGAGGTCATTGAAACTTCCAATACCACTAAGGAAGGATTGAATGTATATCCGAACCCGACTTCAGGTGTGGTCAACATTGATATTACGGACTTCCTGGGCCAGAAAGTAGAGTACACCGTGTACGACTCCTTCGGCAAGGAAGTGATGAGGAGTACGATCGACCAGCTCGAAATTCCGACTATATCCCTGGACATGTCGTCTGCACAGTTTGCCAATGGTATGTATCAGGTGAGTCTGAAGGGAGAAACAGAAATGAAGAGTGCACGGTTTGTTTTGACCAGATAGATTGGCATTAAGAAAATAGGGAACAATTTTTTTGAAATAGAAAATCGAGAATTAGGAAGAGCCTGGCAACAGGCTCTTTTTTTTGAGTGTAATAGTGGTGTTGCTTTGAACATATTTTTTTAATTTGGCAGCCAAATTTTTAATTATGAGATACTTTGTAATGTTTTCCCTTGCGGTATTATTCCTGGCGTGTGAATCCCAGGCCAATGAACCGGCCACAGGAGAAAAGGCTGAATCTCCCAATATTGTGATACAGGTGGAAGGGTTAACTTCCGGCCAGTCTTACCTGATCGGTATTTTTACGGATCAGCAATACCGTCTGGATTCGGCACAAATAGACGGAACCGGCAAATTAGTTTTCTCACGGGAAGAACCTTATCCGGCAGGATTCTACCTGGCATGGTTTCCCGGTAACAAGACGATTCAGATGCTCATCGATAAGGATCAGACGTTTACCATGACCACCAATGCGAATTCCATTTATGAATCATTGAAAGTCGAAGGCAGTTTAGATAACGAATTATTGTATAAAAACCTGAATTTCCAGGCGGCACAGCAGCCAGCGTTTAATGATATTGCCAATCAATTGAAATCACACAAGGAGGGCAGCCCCGAATTTGATGCTTTGAAGGCCCGGGAAAAAAAGCTGCTGGAAGAACGAAAGATCCATCTGGATGAAATTTATGCTAAATATCCTCAAAGCTTTTTTACCATCTTCAAAAAAGCGGGACAAAATCCTGAAGTCAGGGATGTGAGAAAGGCTGACGGCACAGTGGATAATGCCACGCAGGTTTATCTCTACCGAAAGGAATTTTGGAAGGATGTCGATTTTAGTGATGAAAGGTTGCTTTACACTCCGGTTATCAGCAATAAACTGAACCGGTATATAAGCGAAATTACACCTCAAAATCAGGATTCTATTATTAAATCCGCCAAAGCTCTCGTGGATCAGGTGCTCGAATATCCTGAGTATTTCAAATATTTCGCCAATGCGATTACTATAAAATACGAACCGACCAAAACTACCCTGATGGATCCGGAAGCCGTTTATGTGTTTATGGTCCAAAATTATTTTACTTATCAACGTGCTTTTTGGGCAGATTCCCTGCAGATAAGAGCCTTGCAAACGCGGGCAAATGAAATGGCAGGAAGTCTGCTCGGTAAAAAAGGACCGGATGTCAAAACCAAGGACATCAACGGGCAGATGAGATCCATTTATGAAATTACGGCTCCATATATCGTAATATTCATGTTCAATCCTGAATGCGAACATTGCCAGGAAGAAAGTCCCAAACTCGTGCGGTTTTATAATGAATGGAAAAATAAAGGCCTGGAAGTCTTTACTATTGCTTTGGATACGGATGAAGCCCAATGGAAAAATTTTATCCGGACGAGCGGATTGCCGGGAATTCATGTTTTTGACCCCACAAACAAGTCTATTTACGCAAAGTATTACGTCGATAATACCCCTGAAATTTATGTGCTCAATCCTGACAGAACCATCATTGGGAAAAACCTGAAGGTGGACCAGATCGGGATTGTGATTCAAAGAGATCAGGAATCGAAATGATACGGTGATATCATTGCATTAAGGTTTTAGCAGGCAGAAACAGAGGCTAACGCGTATTTTTACTGAGTGGCCTTTGGCTCCTCCGTTGCCGGAATATCAGGCATGGAGGCACATGGGATTTCCCAGCATTTGGTCACGGTGGTATTGTCATCGTTGGTCTTTTCAATGCAAGCCAGACATTTGAAGACTCCGGAACCAGGGGTTTCTTCCTTTTTAAAGGTGATATCAACGGGTTTTCCATCATTATCCTGGACTTCCCAGCCTACGACCTGCCCATCCTGCATCTTTGCATAAAGGGTATGGTCGCGAGTTTTATTAATTTCATTTAAGCCGTCTTTCGTCGTCATTTTTCCCGGGGGATTCTCCGGGGCCGTTTGCTCCGGTTTGGAATTGTTGCCGGAACAGGCGGTAAATAAAAAGGCGAAAACAATGATTGAAAATACAACGGACAGGGGGCGTTTGTTTTGATGGAATGACATGTGTTTGTTTTTTTATTTACAATAAATACAAATCAAGGGTTGAGGAGCCACCTGATTAGCGCTATGAATTATTTTTTATTCCTCTTGTTCTCCTGACGTTCAATAAGTCTCCCGGATATTCTGAGGAAATCCATTTCTGTAATCATACCGATAAGTTCTCCTTTTTTGACCACCGGGAGACAACCGATTTTGTTCTCTTTCATTTTGCGCATCGCCTCAACGATGGTCGCCTCTGGATCAATGGTGATCGGTTTGACCTGCATAATATCTTTGGCAGTAGTATTTTCTTTGATTCCGCTGAGATATTGCTTGGTAAAATGTTTCAGCAAGGTACGCGAGGTGATCAAACCGACGAGATTTCCTTTAGCATCTTCCACGGGCATATGCCGGATTCTTTTCCAGTTCATCAGTTCGGCAACCATTTCGATCAGGTCGTCCTGCTGGACGGTGAAAAGGTCAGTCACCATAAATTCTTCCACCCGCAAAATTGAGGGCCGGTAAACGTCGAGATCATCTTTTTCGGGCATAGGCCAGTTGTGTACAGGACTTCCTTCCTTTTGATTTTTAATAATAGAGGCGGTCAATATTGTTAGTGCTTCATCTCTTTCTACTTCCTTGATCAATTTGGTGTAGGCCCTCAATTGCCAGCGCGCACCTGTCATTTGTTTTTTGGCGCGTTCTTCAATGATGCCCAGGTATTTATCAATATCTGCCGGATCCACCTTTTTACTTTCCAGTCCTTCCCGGGCGATAGGCAGCAGCTCCAATACCAGGTCACAGGCACTGACCTTCCTGTCGTTCATCCAGGTAAATTTGGTGTCTATCCCAAATCGGGCTGCTTTGGCAAAATTATCCCTTACATTTTCCCATTCTATGAGATCCCGGATATCATCGTATTTGTTGGCCAGACCGATCATGCTCCCTAACCAGAAAGCGGCATTGGCTACTTCATCCAAAACGGTAGGGCCAGCTGGCAATACACGGGCCTCAATACGCAGGTGAGGTTTTCCATTTTCACTGATGCCATAACAAGGCCGGTTCCAGCGGTACACGGTGGAGTTGTGCACCTGTAATGCTCTTAATTTTGGTGTTATCCCTTCTTTGATCGACTTCAGCGCATCCTCCTGGAGTTCCGCTGCCAGCAGAACCCTGAAGCGTGCGATATCTTCTTTGTAAATTTCCATAACGGAATCCTCCGTCCATCCGGAACCGAAACTTACCCTGGGGCTCCGCTCGCGCATATGGTCATGAGAAGTACGAACATCAATGGCTTGCTGGAATAGGGCGATCCGGGATTCATGCCATACTCGTTTTCCGAAAACGATAGGAGAATTGGCGCCAATCGCCATAACCGGGGCTGCCAGCATCTGGGCAATATTGTGCATTTTTACAAAAGAATCCGGCGTGACCTGTAAGTGCACCTGGAAACTGGTATTGCAGGCTTCCAGCATGGGCGTATTGTGTTTGACCAGGATCTCGTCAATTCCGGTGAGCCTTAATTCAAACTGCTCGCCAATCAGTTGTGATTTTAAGGCATCCATCAGCGCCCTGTAACGGGGCAGGGGAGTGAGATTGTCGTAATCAAGATCTCTTTTATGCAGGGTAGCCAGGATGCCGGTCAAAATAATATCCGAATTCAAGGGAGCGACCTTTTTCCTGATCTTATCCAGATTGGTTACCAGTTCATGCTCCATCTGACTGAGGCATTTGCCTTTAAATTCTCGGGGTTTAAGGTTCGTTTCCAGGTTGAATTTGGCCAGCTCCGTTTCTACCCAGTTGTAATTTGGCATTTGCGCCAGGGCTTCCATCGCCAGCGGAGCCGGTTTATAGGTGTCCGAATATACCAGGCACATTTCCTGTTCCGCCCCGATCCGGATGGTATCTGTTTCGAACCATTTGTTATCGAGCATGTATTCAAGGGCTTCTACATCCCGTAAAAGATTTTTGACAAATTCCTGCATTACTGCCTCTTCATTGGCAATGGTAACTCTCTGTTCACCCATGAGTTTTTATTATTTTTTTTTGATTCGATCGACCATATTTGGGCTCGTCAATGTTCAGGTTTAAAAGTAGGAATATTTTGTTGCAAAGAAATAAATAACCGGCAAACTTTTAATTTTTTTAAATTTTATTCGGTATAAAATGTGGATTTTTATCCATGTATTGGCACATAAATTTCATGTTATCCCTTTAGCAGTTGTTTTTTCTCCGGTATTTTCGGCTTTTCTCAAATATGTTTTTTGAAATATATGGAGAGGTATTATAGCATCATGCCCCGTTTATCTAAATAACTGACGTTACGCGTTAACTCTGTTTTAAATTAATTCCGGGAAGGGTTCTGATTATTTCCAGGCCTTTTTTCTATCTTTTTTTGGCCGGAAAAAAAGATAAAGGATTCAAAATGAACACATCTAAAACAGGCATTTCAAAAGCTAAAAGCAACGTGCCTATCTGATATTCGGGCGAGAACCATTTTCCAAAAAGAATCAAAATAATTTATTATTGGATCTGTCCGCGTAACATCAGTAAATAAGTATTTTATTCGAGTTTTTTGGGAACTCCCCCTCACTTTTTAGCATAACCCAACAGGATCACTTCTGCCCATTGGATAAAGATTCCTTTGTGGGGCACCTTCCATTTTTCTGTCGTTCAACAGTCAGTATCCTTTCTACGATTCAGTTTTTTTTGGAAATTATTTTAATTTCGCAACCCGAACAAATAATGAGCCGTGTAGTGTGCGGTTAAAAAGAAAAATTATTCATGAAATGAGCATAAACTTTATTAAACATACCATTCACCTATGATTAAAAAAGTTTATGCGAACCTGCCTTCCTGCGGTCAGCAGGCAGGAACGAAGTGGTTACATTTGTTTTAAAATTTGTTAATCACTTCATTTTTAAAATATTAATAAATTTTTAAACAAATGAAAAATCTGATCCAACCCTTTTTGGTTTTGTTTTTGCCCTTCATGCTGTCAGGCCAGGCCCAGCAAGCCAATCTTTTATACAACTGGAACGATACCACGCTCATTGTTAACAACTGGCCGGGAGGGCGTTATAACGAAGTATGGGGGGTGGCCATCAATGGCCTGGAAATAGGCATTATAGGCTCTACGGAAGGGGTGCATTTTATCGATGTTACCGATCCTGTGAACAGTTATGAAATTGAAAGCGCGTTTGTACCCGGGTTGGTGGCAGGGGCCAATATCATTCACAGGGATTACCATGATTACCACGGGTATCTTTACACCGTAGCGGATGAAGGCCCCAGTTCACTGCAGATCATCGACATGACACATTTGCCGGACACGGCACTTCTGGTTTATGACAGCGACCAGTTTTTTCAAAAGGCACATAATATTTTCATCGATTCCACGGCTGCACGGCTTTATGCAACGGGAAGCGCAGGGATAAAAGTACTTTCCCTTGAAGATCCGGTAAATCCCGTTTTGATCGCTTCTTTCCCCAATGGAAAGCTGGATGTTCCCTATACTCATGACCTTTATGTTCGTGGGGATACTGCTTTTTTGAATTGCGGAAACAGTGGCTTGTGGGTGGTTGATCTGACCGATATCGAAAACCCGGAATTGCTGGGAAATATGACCATTTACGAACAGCAGGGGTACAATCACTCTGGCTGGATGCATGAATCGCTGCCTTATTATTACCTGGGGGATGAAACCCATGGGATGGACCTGAAAGTGGTCAACGTAGAAGATCATAATGATATGTACGTCGTCAATACTTTTGATGCGGAATCCCCGGCCCAGACCTCCATTCCCCATAATTTGCTGGTTCGGGGGAATTATCTTTATGTTTCCTATTATTATGACGGGGTTCAGGTATATGATATTTCCGACCCGGAGCACCCTGTACGGGTATATTATTACGACACTTATTCCGGGCCCGATGCTGCCGGTTTTAAAGGAGCCTGGGGCGTATATCCGTATCTGCCTTCCGGAAACATTCTGGTGTCCGATATGCAATCGGGACTTTTTGTGTTGGAATCTATCGATGCTTCCATTACGGCAACGGAGGCTCCTGAAATTTTCACATCAGCAATCACTGTCTGGCCGCAGCCTGTAACCAACAGCTTTCACGTGCAGCTCAATCTGGAATCTCCGGCAGTTAAGGTTGATTTCAAGCTGTTCGATCTGGCTGGTAAGCAGCTGTTTTTCCGGACCACTGAGCGGTTGCCCGCGGGTGCTAACCGTTTTGATTTCGACTGGAGCCGCAATTTGGTGGATGGAATTTATTTTTTGTATATTGAATCCGACGATTTTGCCCTGACCAGGAAGCTGGTCGTGCAACGCCGGTAAATTTCCGTTCGGGCAATAAATAATGGATGTTTCGTGTTGATGTTTTATAAAGAAATCTCCCATGTTGAAAAAAATTGGCCTGCTTAGTATCGTGGTATTGCTTTTCTTTTCCTGTCGGAAAGAGAAAAGGGTGCGTATTTTTGAAATGGGCTACCAGAACCTGGAATTCGAAATTCCTGCGGGAATCAACGGTTCCCAGGCCCTGATCTTTGAATTTCCTGAACTGAAGACCAATTTCCAAAGTTTTCTTGACCTGCATAATGCTGATTTATCCCGTATTGGGGGCATTTATCCGTTGAATGCCAGGATCACCTCTTTTGATGATAGTGATTATTATTATATCCAGGAAGTTGAAATTCGTGTTTGCTCCAGCGAACAAAACGATTGTACGGCCCAGTTGGACGGCGTATTTTACATCGAAGACCTCAATGGCCGGGCTAATCGTATCATCGATCTCCAGCCGGGACTTCAAAATGTTAAGTCCCTCATGTCAGGAGAATACTTCAGACTCGAAGTGGTGCTCTTTCTCAACTTCGGCCAGATCACCCCTTACAATCAACTCAGCCATTTGAACATGACCTTTGAAGTGACGGAGTAAGGGGAGCGGGATCCGTCTGTAGTTTATATCCATCATCAGTATCGTGAAAGGCATAATTTTAGTCCTTAAAACTAAGAAAAGTAAGGAGAAGAAATTATCTTGCATTTTCCTCGAATAAGCACATTTGGGGGACAAATTTTATGGAACGATACATTGGGGAATACACAGGAAAGGAAAAAGGGCCGCTATTCATTTGTTTTGGGGGAATGCACGGGAATGAACTGGCCGGAGTAAAAGCGCTGGAGGTCATTTTTAAACTTCTGGACCGGGAGCCTCTGGTTAATCCGGATTTTATCTTCAAGGGCAGGATGATCGGTTTGAGGGGGAACCTCAAGGCCATTGCAGCGGGCACCCGCTACCTGAAACAGGATCTGAACCGGATGTGGCGGAAAGAAATGGTTGAGAAAGTTAAGATTACCTCTCCTGAAGATTTGAATCCTGAAGAACAAGAACTCAAAGAACTCATAACAACCATCGAATTGGAAATCGGGATGTATCAACCCGAAAAAGTAGTAGTCCTTGATTTGCATACCACAACCGCTCATGGCGGAATCTTTGTGATTGCTGCAGATGATCCTGAAAGCGTCAGGATCGGGGTCGAAATGCATGCACCTGTGATCAAAGGAATGCTCCAGGGCATCCAGGGCACAACGCTTCACTATTTTAATACCGAAAATTTCGACAGGGAAATGGTGCCTGTTTCTTTTGAATCCGGGCAACACGAAGATCTTCTGTCAGTAAACCGGGCCATCGCCGCTATTATCAATTGTATGCGTACCATCGGTTGTGTAAGCGCGCGCGACGTCGAAAATCGCCATGACGAATTATTGATCAAGTATTCCAAAAACCTGCCCAAGGTTGCCGAACTCATCAGCTGTCATCATATTACCGATGAAGATGAATTTATCATGAAGCCCGGTTACAATAATTTCCAGGAGATTAAGGCCGGAGAGGTGCTCGCCTATGATAAAAATGGAGCGATTACAGCTCCCGTCAATGGGCATATTCTTATGCCATTGTACCAAAAACAAGGAGAAGACGGGTTTTTTTTGATAAAAAAGGTTGAAGGGGTGTAACCCATTGAACCGCAAAATGTAAAACAAGTAATTTAAAATGTAAAAGTGTTTGAGTTTTGAGAGTGAGTTGGGTCAGGCTGCAATAACCAGATCAGGGTAGTTAATTTCTGGTTTTATAAGAAATTTCAAAGCCAAGAGGAACCTTTTTTGAAGGAAAGGTGTAATTATTATTCCTTAACTCCAAATTTTTTAAAATGAAAACAAGAATTTTCGACCTCGAAGACAGACTCGTCAATTTTGCAGTAAGTATACTCAAGTTATCACAGAGCTTGCCTAAAGATTTTGCAGGGAACCATACCGGAAATCAATTGGTCAGATCGGGGATTTCTCCTGCTTTGAATTATGGAGAAGCTCAGGCTGCCGAATCTTCAAAGGATTTTATCCATAAAATGAAAATATGCCTGAAAGAATTGCGAGAAACTCAGGTTTGCCTTAAAATAATACTCCAATGTAAATATTTTGACGATGCTGAAGTATTGCCAAAACTGAACGAATGTGGAGAACTGTTCGCTATCTTTACATCAAGTATAAAAACAGCTCAGAAAAATGCATAAAGGATGAATACCATGCTTTCAGTGATAAAGAATTTTTTTGTACTCTCACACGCTTCTCCTAACTCACCCTCGAAAACTTTGTCTACGAAGATGTCTTCACTGGATGATAAACTTGGATTTCACTGAGTTCAACTTTGGGCAATTTTCAACAACTGCCCTTTGACAGTATACAAGTTTTACATTCCTTGTTTTACATTTTGCGGTTAATTAGATTTTCTGGGTTTCCAAAAACTGCATTTCATACAGTTCCCTGTAGCGGCCCTCTTCTGATTTCAGGAGCTCTTCATGGGGCCCGAATTCAATGATCTTACCTTTTTCGAGTACCATAATATTGCTCGCATTCCGGATGGTAGTCAGGCGGTGGGCGATGATGATGGACGTTCTTTTTTCAATGAGTTTTTCAATGGCGTGCTGGATGACCGATTCGGACTCGGGGTCGATCGATGAGGTGGCCTCGTCCAGGATAAGAATGTCCGGGTTGAATACCAACGCACGTACAAAAGAGATCAACTGGCGCTGGCCCATGGAAAGGGTGGCGCCTCTTTCCATCACCTGGTAATCGTAGCCCCCGGGCAATTTTTCGATAAATTCATGGGCTCCGATCATTTTAGAGGCATCGATGACCTGCTTTCGGGTGATGGAGTCATTTCTGAGGGTAATATTTTCCAGAACAGTGCCGGAAAAAAGGAAAACATCCTGTAAAACTACCGCGATGCGCTCCCGGTAGGCAGATAATTCATAGTCGCGAATATCTTTTCCATCCACCTTAATATGGCCTTTTTGAATGTCATAAAACCGGTTCAGGATATTGATGATGGTTGATTTTCCGGAGCCGGTGCTGCCGATAATAGCCAGGGTTTTTCCGGGCTCTATGCCAAAATTGAGCCCTTTTAGTATATAATTTTCATCATCATAACTGAAGCCTACATTATCAAATTCAACCTTGCCTTCAAATCTTTTGGGTTGAAGCTTACCTTTGTTTTCAATATATTCATCGCGGTCGAGGAGGTCAAAAACCCTTTCCGAAGCGATAAGCCCCATTTGAAGACTATTGAATTTATCCGCCAGCATGCGTATGGGCCGGAACAACATGTCCAGGTAAATAGGGAAGGCTACCATGTCCCCCGCGGTGACTCCGCCTGCTGAAAGGATATCTTTAGCACCCCACCAGATCATGAGCCCCAGGGCAGCCGCTGCAATGATTTCCACCACCGGAAAAAATACGGCATAATACAAAATGGAATCGAGGTTGGCCTGGGTGTATTCCCGGTTGATAGTGCGGAATTTCTGGGCTTCCTGGGCTTCGGCATTAAAAATCTGTACCACCCTCATCCCCGTAATGCGCTCCTGTAAAAAAGCATTCATCCGGGCTATTTGTGTCCTGACGATTTGATAAGATGCTTTTACTTTTTCTTTGAAAACATAACTGGCATAAATGAGAAAAGGCAACACGGTCAGACAGATCAAGGTTAATTGCCAGCTGGTATAAAGCATGACGCCCAATACCCAAACGAAGGCGAGAATATCGGCAATGATGGTGATGACTCCCCGGGAAAAAATTTCATTGACGGTTTCTATGTCGTTAATGGTTCTCGTGGTTGAAGTGCCAATCGGTGTTTTGTCAAAGTAGGAAAGCCGGAGCGAAACGATCTTATTAAAAACCCGCACCCGAAGATCCCGAATAACGGATTGACCGAGCCAGCTGGTGGAATAAATAAAACTGTACCGCACCACGCCCTCGATGATCAACACTCCAAAAGCGATCAGGGCGATAAAAAGTAGTCCGTTGATATCTTTTGATACGATATAGTCATCTACCATGACTTTCATCAATTGCGGGCGTACCACAGACAGTGGAGCCAGCACAATGGCTAATACTCCGGCAAGTGCAAAGACCATCTGATAGGGTTTGGCAAGTGCCATGACACGCCATAAGAGGGACAGGTTCAGCTTTTTTTTATTTTTCGTCATACACTAGGTTTAAACAGCTTTGGTGTTCTTTTGTTTGTCGGACAAAGCGGAATTTTTGGAACCGGCTAGTCTGACCATTTTAGCTCACGGTCCTTGAAAACAGGATGGGCTAAAAATTTTACCCATTTTTTATGGTCCAATTCCTCTGCACATTAACTGAGGACGAAGGTAGCAACAATTTAATAGGTAATGCCTATCCAGGAGATGATTCAATGCATATTCCGGCAAATTTCCATGAATCGCAACCTGGAAGCAAATAGATTTTCTGATTTCCGGAGAAATTTAAAACTATGGAAACCTGATGAAAATCATTTCTTTTTTGTGATTTTTATCAGGGAGGGTTGAACAGGAGATTTATACTTTTGGAACGAGCTTATTTTCCCTGCGTTATTTTATTTTTTTGGGGAAAACCATCAGACTGCCTGTTTTTTAGGACAAATGGGGTGGCCCTGTTTGTCTTTGTGTCCATTCTGCTGACAAGAGGAGTTTTTTCTCTTAACAGGTAAAGATCAATTTTCATATTAACCTAAATACTGACAAGGCTATATTCGCCGTACCATGGCTTGTGCCTGGTAGAAATTACGTGTAACAAAACAACAATAGGTTATGAAAAAGTCATTTATCCAATCCTTGCTGGTTCTCGTTTTTTTTCCATGTTTCATGTATACCCAGACGCCAGTCCTGGTTAAAAATATACATCCCACAGGAGGCGCTGAACCAGAAGAGCTGACCGACTGGAACGGGGTGTTGCTTTTTAGAGCAAATGACCTGGCCCACGGGTATGAACTGTGGCGTTCCGACGGCAGCACCGAGGGCACCCAAATGGTATTGGATATCAATCCCGACGGCAGTAGCGATCCGTCCTGGCTAACGCCGGCCGGACCGGGGTTGTTTTTCATGGCAAATGATGGAAACGCCGGCAATGAAATCTGGATTACCGACGGTACAGACGAAGGCACCTACCTGGTTTCCGATATTCACCCGGAAGGCAGTTCAGACCCCGAATATCTTATCTGGATGGGCGGAATGCTCTACTTCGCTGCCAACGACGGCCAAAATGGCATAGAACTTTGGACATCCGACGGCACGCTTTCCGGCACAGGAATGGTTTTAGATATTTTACCTGGCGGAGGCAGTGCCCCCCGGTTTTTGACCGAATACAACGGGATGCTCTATTTTTCTGCGGAGGATGTGAGTCACGGGCGTGAATTGTGGCGCTCTGACGGCACTTCCGAAGGCACTCAGATGGTTGCCGACATTAATCCGGCAGGAAGTTCCGAACCTCAGCAGTTAACCGTATCAGGAGACTTCCTTTATTTCCAGGCCAAGACCGCCCCGGGAGCTGGAATTGAATTGTGGAAATCTGATGGCACGGCCGAAGGCACCCAATTGGTAAAAGACATCAATCCTAATGGAAATTCTGATCCACAGGAATTAACGGATGTGGAAGGCACTCTTTTTTTTAATGCCACAGATGGCGTATCGGGCGTGGAATTGTGGAAAAGCGACGGCACTGAAACCGGAACGGTAATGGTGAGAAATATCAACGAAGCCATTGGATCAAATCCTGAGCACCTCACTGCTTTCAACGGAACTTTGTTTTTCAGTGCCACGGATGGTCTGACCGGACATGAACTCTGGAAATCAGATGGAACCGAAGCAGGCACGGTACTGGTCAAGGATATCAATCCACAGGGAAGCTCTAATTCAGCGCCTAACTATCTTACGGGTTTTAACGACAGGTTGTTTTTTCAATCCACCGACGGGCCGCACGGGAAAGAATTATGGATGACCGACGGGACAACCCAGGGCACGTTAATGGTGGCCGATATCAATCCGGTGGGCAGTTGCGATCCATCCTTTTTGACGGTTTCCAATGACATCCTGTTTTTCCAGGCAAATGATGGGGTTACCGGGCATGAATTGTGGAAACTGGATGTTTTTACCGGCGTCTTTTCATTCGCCGATAATGAGCCTTTAACACTATATCCCAATCCCGTTTCGGATAAGCTCGTCGCCAAAAATAAAACCTACTTTGGGGAGATCATGCAGGTGAAAATTTTTGATGCTATGGGCCGAATGGTGTTGGCCAAAGAAATCATTCCCACTGGAGGTGAATTTTGGGCCGAATTTGATGTGGCCGGCTTTCCTTCCGGAGTTTATTCCTTTGTCCTGGTCAATGAAAAAGGAGCCGTAACGGGAAAGAAATTTATCAAGCATTGAGTAAGATTTTTCAGGGTAGGGTAGAGTGGCAGGAGATTAAACTCAGTCTTTTCGGTTATACTTATAATCGATCCACTCCTTAACATCCCCAAGCAAAGCAGTGGACTCCAATGTCTTACAATAGTCTTGTAACAGGATTTTTTTTGAAGCGGGCTGACGAAGTATTTTCTTGATTACCTTGATCGTGGGCACAATTACTGTCCCGTATTTTGGGTTTCTGTATTTACGTAAAATGGTGCGCATGAGATGCTCTACCAGGATATCGTTATTGAGTTCGAAATGATTGATAATTTGCAACCTCTGAGCCATAAAGGTGGTGTCGGGTACGATTTTGGGATCAAAATTGTCAAGCAAATATTCGAGCCAGTCCAGCGAAAGTTCATATTCCCCTGCCATGAAAATCGCAAAGGCGTAATTATAATAAATGGACATCTTTCGGGTTTTCGATAGCTGTTGCCGGTATTTGATTAAAAAGGACCATACTTCAGGAGCGAGTTCAACGGCTTTTTCAAATTGTTTTGCACGTGTATAGTAAATTATTTTGCAATAATAAAGATTGTCGTACTTATGGATACTCAACTGGCTATTACTGGGTTCCGTACCTTCAAGTTCTGTGATGAGCTGGGAGGCCCTTTTTATCGAATCTTCGTCCTCTAAACTGTATAATAAAAAGGCTATGAAATTACTGACAAAGTTTATATAACGAGCCTGGTATTCGATCTTAAACCGGGAGTGCTGATCAAAATATAAGTTCAGCATTTCATAACTATCCGCCGCCTCTTTGTATTTCTTTTTCCTGCGGTAGTAGGTTGAATTGGTCCAGCAACGTATAGATAATTCATTAAAAGTAATCGGGTCTTTGGGGATGAGGGCATCAATAACTATCTGATATTTTTGGAACAATTCGTCCAGTGCTTCTATCGGAGTATTATTCGGGCGGTGAATGATATACAGGTTCTCATATTGGGATTGCAGCAGGTGCTCTCTTTCAATTTGTCGTATGGCCTGGTTAAAGGTATTATGAAGTTTATGGATCCTTTCTTTTACGTTTTTTTCAGTAAACGTTCTAAAAAGGTGCCTTTGTAATAAATTGATGGTCAGTAATTCGTGGTTCATCTCGTACTCAAGTGCGATTTTTTCCGCTTTGGCAAGGAGTTTTATAGCATGTGTGTTCAATCTCCTTTCGGTGAGCAGGGCAGCGTTTATATATAACTCCCGGATTTGAATTCGCACCGATTTTCCTGAGTGGAAATTGTGCAGGCACTTTAGTAAAAAATGGTAGAGATAGTTTTTTCCGTTGGAAAGATTTTTGGCGAATACCCTGTTGCTCAACTGTGCTTCAATTTTTGTTTCATCGTATTCCTCCTGCGCGTCGATCAAATCAAATAACTCCACATAACTTAGTTCCTGCTCCGACTTGAATTGGCTTGAAAAAGCCTTGAAATATTTTTTTTCGGCTTTATTGAACGATTTTATCAACTCAAAGAGCTCTGTTGATTTTCCCATGATTTACTTTGGTTTTTATAAAGTATTGATAATCAATTTAAAAGAAAATTTATTTTAAATTTAAAAACCTAAAATTATCAAAAAATGTGTAATTTTTTTTCAATTTATTCCCTTTTCTTTGCATTCATAATGGAACGACATTTAAAATAAGTAAAAATATGATTTTATACAATAACATTGTAAGTAATTGATTATAAATGTTTAATCAAATTTTTTAAAATATTAGAAACCTAAAATAAATGAAAATATGGTAAGTATGTTTATTCCGGTTGACCGAATTTTGTGGAAATAAAACGAAAATCTTAATAAACCTAAAAAACAAGACAAATGGCACGGAAACCTTATAAGATTTACAGCGGAATTTTTACGGACGCGAACGGTGTTGCGGTACCGATGAAGGTGGTTGAATATGAAAGCAGGGTTTTCATTGTTATCGACGAAGGCGATATAACGCTCCAGGGAAATTTTAATGAAATTGAAGTGGGCATGGCCGACGGCATCCCGCAGATTATTAATCTTATTGATTCAGATACGGATGAATATGATCTGGATGTAACCAATCCAGATGTACCGATACTTACAAAAATAAAGAAATGATTTTTTAATCCCCCCAATATTTGGCTATGGCAGAAAAGAACCCGAAAAATTTCCTGAAAAATCTCTCAAAGGAGTACAGCATTTTTCAGGAAGCAAACCACTTGCGTGCCACATACAAGCTCGTCACCAGTAAGGAGAATGCCTTTCTCATTGTACTTATTGATGAAGATGATTTGGAACATGGTGTAAAGGTGATTTCGTTCGACAAAAAAAAGAAGGCTTCAATCCCGGAAAGAAAACTTCAGGTTGATATCCGGGGCAAACAGTTTCTCTTTGATCCTGTGGCCCTGAAATTGTCCTATTTATGACTCTGATTAACAGAGATAACCCTTAAAAACACGTTTACGCCTCTTGTACCCAAAAAACCAATGTCTCTTGTATTAACCCACCGCCTTGAAAACGAAGAAAGCCTGTCCAAGAGCTGATGCTCCGACAGGCTTTCGTTTTTGCCATACCTTTTTTCAGATCTCAAATGTACAGCGCGTGTCAAACTGGTTAAAATAGATTTTCCGGGTAAATCACCCGTTTTGAGGTTCCGGGTAATTTTTGGAAAGCGCGTTTCCTGGTTTTTAGTAAGTAATAAATAAGGACTTCATCTGGTGTCCGGATAGTGCTGATAGTGAAAGAGTGTTTGTTTTGTTTTCAATACAAATGTAATCAATAAAATTATTTATTGCAAAAATATAACTAAAAAAGTTTTATAAATGAACGAAAAAATAGAATTGTAAACTATTTGGTTGTAAGTTCCTGGGCAAAATTAAATGAATATTGAATTATTTTCAGCTATCCTGACATTCAGGTTGGGGCATAAGTAGTAATCAGTAAAACCCGGGCCTTCTGGCCTTTTATTATTGAATTTACCAACAATAAAGGCCTGAAGGCCTTAATTTATCTGGTTTGAAACTACACCGACCTGAAGGTCGGTGTAGCTGAGTGCCTAAATTTTATTCGTTTAATTTTGTCCAGATAGTTATTTTAAATTGTTTTATACCTACTTACCATTTTCGAGGTATAAAAAGCGAATTGTTCACGTATTAGTGATTTTTATGGCCCACTTACTAGATTTGAAAATTTATCCGAAGCATTGCCACACAATCAAGCCTGCCTTGGCATACAAGCTAAAGCATGTACTACCTCTTTAAGTTAGTAACCAATACTTTAGCCTTTAATCTTTAGCCTTTAATCTTTAGCCTTTTCCCTTTCCCCTTTCCCTATGAATCACCGCCATACGTTTTCTTCCGTCGATCTTGACCAATACCGGGTCATTAAACCTGACGTGTTTGAAAAAAGTGGTTTCTTCCACCAGTTCCCCTTCCTCCAGCAGGGAGTAATGGATGAAATCGCTGTCGTGTTTGTGGGAGATAGAGAAGTAGGCAATGTTGAGGGTCGTCAGGTTGTGAAAAAAGTGGGAGCCGTACGAGGCATCCAGCGGGAAACCTTCGAGCTCGGTTTCCACGATGACTTTTGCATTGGAGATTTGCGGCCAGTTGACCGGGATGCCGATAAACCGGTCGCGGGTTCCCCATCGGCCGGGACCGATGAGGATATACTTCCGATCTTCCTTTACCAGTTTTTTGTTTATGAGGGCAATTTCTTCGGCCATTTCCTCTGTCCTTATTTTGTCAAAAACATCATTTTTGATAAAGACAAAATCCGAAAGATCTTCAATAATTCCGTTCCCCATTCCCCTGTTCGCAAAAAGGAAAGTATCTTCTTTGGGAATTTTATCGAAATTGAAACTATAAGTTTCTGCGGCCCGGATGATGGGTTTTACCTGGAGGATATAAAACGAAGCATCCCCGTCAGCGTCCTTGTTCAGATCGACGGCAAATTCGATCTCTACCGGTGAGCCAAAGGCATCCTTAATGAGCCCCAGGATGATCTCAATGGTTTTGGCCAAAGCCACATATTCATATTTCAGGATGGAAGCAAAATTGACGACAATGGGCCCAAAATGTTTGAGGCCCGGATAAATGGCTTTGTTGTTGTTGTCGTACACCGATACGCAATGCGCCAGTGAACCGTGATCCCGGGCTTCAAAGATATCTACCTTTTTAAGACTGCTCATAGAGCCTTCGGCAAGGTTTAGGTTTTCTTTGTTCAGGTCAACGGCGTAAAAATAGGTTTGGGTATATTTCACCTGATCCTCCAGAGAAAGGAATTGCGTTTTTGGATATTTGGGTGAAAACCTGAACGCCGCTTCTCCTTCCACCACGTAAATCCCCAACCCAACGGCCGCCGTCACAAAACCTTCTTCGGGTTTCATATGCGCAAAGGGATAGAAATTATAGGACTGCCCCACGCCACTGATATGCGGGTAATAATACCCGTCGAATTCATTGCCGACCAGCTCCTGGATGACAATGGCCATCTTTTCTTCTCCGAGTTTTTGATCCAGTGCCAGGGTGTAATTGATGGCTTTTTCTGAAAATACGGAAGCAAAAACCAGCTTAATGGCATCCTGGAGTTGCTTGAGACGTACAGCTTTTTGGGGAGCGTTATTCGGTAAAATGTAAGTTTCGAAAATGCCGGCAAAAGGCTGGGAAAAACTGTCCTCAAAAGTTCCGGAAGACCGGATGGCCATCGGTTTAATGTAGTGATCGAGCAGAATACTGAGCCGGCTGTTCAATGGATCGGAAAGCTGGGCCTCCAGGAACAACCTTTTGACTTCTTCGTATGCCGGAGGGTTTTCTTTGAAAGAGATGAAATTGTTGCGTTCCAGGAAAGACTCGAATTCATCGGTGCCGATAACAGATGTTTTGGGAATCCGTATTTTTATTCCTTCCACGGCTCGTTCGAAAACAAATTTGTCTTTAAGCGAATGTACGAAGGCCAGTCCACGGCCCTTGCCCCCATAAGACCCGGCCACGAGGGTGACAATATTTTCTTCCGTTTTACAGGCCTCCACATCAAAGGGGACTACCTTGCCCGAAGGTTGTTCATCCCGGTAAGACCTTATTGAATTCAATAAATATTCCCTGATTTCATGCGCATTTTTAAACTCACTCGCTTTTTTTCCAACCAGCACTGTCGCTAGTTGTATCTCCGCACGCGCCATGAGCCAGAGTGAAAAATGATCCTTTTCGCCATGAAACAAAATCGATTCATCGGGTACGCTATTGAGGCACTCTTCAAATTCTTTGATATTCCGGGCCCGGGCAATTTCATTTTCGTCCCTGTTTCTAAAAATAAAAGCGCCGAAACCGATCTTTTGTGTGACAACATGTTTCAGATCTTTATATAAATTCTGGGCATTCTTATCAATAAAGGAAATCCCTCTTTCCCGGGCGATCACCCCTTTGCTTTCATCCTGTGAAAGTACGATGGTTGGAATATCCGGTTTTTCTTTGGTAATGGCATCAATCAGTTCGAAACCGGCATCCTTGTTCATCTTGCCCTCTTTTTCGTACTGAACATCCGTGATCAGGCAAAAGATATAATCTTTGTATTCATGGAAAAGCGCCATGGCATCTTCGAAGTTGGAAGCCAGGAGAATCTTGGGTCTTGCCCGTAGTTTCAGAACCTTGTAAAGGTTATCCGTACTGACATCGTTAATGATTTCATTGGTTTGTTTATAGATGATCCGGTAAAGATGCGTGAGGAAGGAGGAATAAAAAACCGGAGAATCCTCGACAATCAGGATTTGCCGGACCGCGGCAATGGAGGTGTCGTTTTTGGCATTTTTAAGGTCTTCCAGGTATTTGATCATGGCGAAGAAAATCCGGGATTCACCGTTCCAGACAAACAACTGATCGAACACATTTTTCTTTTGGTATTGCTGAAAAAGGGTTACATTTTGATTGTTGTTGAGCAAAACAAAAACCGGCATGCCAGGGAAAGCCTCTTTTATCTTTTTGCTGATGTCCAAGGAACGCATCATGTTCAGTCCCACCATGAGAATGACCATGTCGATATTTTTTTCTTCCAGCTGCTCAAAGGCCTCCTCCCTGGTAGATACCCCGGTGATCCTGGGGAAGGAAGAAAGGTTCATGCTCCCGTAATCGTACAGCATGATCTCGGAAAAACGCCCTTCCTGCTCGATAAAAAAAGCATCGTAAAGATTGGCCACCAGCAGGATTTCCTTCACCTTAAATGGCATCATATCGTGATAAATATCGCGGTGTTTGCTCTCGCGATTCATGAAGGACTGCAGCAGTTTTTCCCGGTGGATCATGATTTTTTGATTTGTGGAACTCAGTGGGCTTCCTTGCTGCTAATATAATATTTTTCCTGCGAAGTCCGGCGTATTGGGGAAAGAGTTGTTCTTTGAAATGAAATTTGAAAGAGTGATGTTAAAAAAAAGCAAGTCCTAATCCGGAAACCAAATCTTTCCTTACCTTGTTTACTCAATTACGAACCTGCCTCCTGATGTCGTCAGGCAGGTTTAAAATTACAAATTCAGCGATTGGATTTCCAATTATTCAATCCTTGTAACTAATTACGGCCAGCGGTTTTCAGACCGGAGGCATGCTTAAAAAACTTGTTTAACATGACCAGAACACCCTTCTTTTTAACTTTACTCTTCGTATTTACTGCTTTGCTGAACCTCCAGGCCCAGATGCCTGAAAAATTGACTTCAGCGGAAATTTATGCAGACATTCAGAAACTCAATTTCCTGGGCTCGGCACTTTACGTCGCGGCGCATCCGGATGATGAAAATACACGGTTGATCTCCTGGCTTGTCAATTACAGAAAGGCGGAAACCACTTACATGTCCCTGACACGTGGGGACGGGGGCCAAAACCTGATCGGAACGGAGATCGAAGAACTGCTGGGGTTGCTTCGTACCCAGGAACTGCTTGCCGCCAGAAGGATCGATGGCGGGAACCAGCGATTTACCCGGGCCAATGATTTTGGCTATTCCAAAGACCCGGACGAAACCTTTAATATCTGGGGTAAAAAGGAAATCCTGTCTGATGCCGTCTGGAACATACGGAATCTGCAACCGGATATCATTATCAACCGATTTGACCACAGGACGCCAGGGACGACTCACGGACATCATACGGCTTCCGCCATCATCGGGCTGGAAGCATTTTCTGCTGCCGGAGATCCGACCGCCTTCCCAGAACAGTTGAATTATATCAATGCCTGGCAACCCACCCGGATCTTTATGAATACCTCCTGGTGGTTTTATGGCAGCCGGGAAAATTTTGACAAATCGGATAAGTCCAACCTGATCTCCATGGATGTCGGAGTTTATTACCCAATATTGGGTAAATCCAATAATGAAATTGCTGCGTTGAGCCGTAGCCAGCATAAATGCCAGGGCATGGGAAATACAGGAAACCGGGGTTCCGAAGATGAATATTTGGAGTTGCTCAAAGGGGCCATGCCCAAAGGAAATGACCTTTTCGAAGGCATCAATACCACCTGGACCCGTTTAAAAAACGGCGGACCGATAGGCGAGATACTGGCCAGAGTGGAGGCTGATTTTAAATTTGACAAGCCTTATGAAAGCGTTCCTCAACTGGTGAAAGCCGCAACACTCATCCAGGCTTTGCCCGACAGTTATTGGAAGAAGGTAAAACTCGACGATATTCGGGAGGTGATCAAGGCGTGTCTGGCACTTTATGTGGAGGCAGTGACCAGCGAACAATCTGCTACTCCGGGTCAGGAGGTGAAAGTGAACATGGAGTTTACCAATCGTTCTCCGATTGAGGTGACGCTTGAATCTGTTTCCTTTTTGCCAATGAATGCGGAAGTGGAAGCCAACCGTAAGCTTGAAAATAACAAAGAGAATAAACTCGAAAAGACCGTCACGTTGCCGCTGGATATACCGCTTACCAATCCATACTGGCTCAATGAAAAAGGACCGTTAGGTCGTTATAAGGTGACTGACCAGCTGTTGCGGGGACTCCCGGAAACACCGCATAATTTTAAAATGGCTTACGTGTTGAAGATTAATGGTATCCCATTGGAATTTGAAGAAACGGTGGTTTATAAATTTAGAGATCCCGTAGCCGGCGAGGTGTTTAATCCATTTGAGATCACGCCTCCCGTTTCGGCCGAACTGAATGAAGAAGTGTATATTTTTGGAGGGCATGAACCCCAAAAGGTACAGGTAACCGTCAAAGCAGGTAAAAACGATATCCAGGGTACGGTAGAATTATGTTATGGAAAAGAATGGAAGGTGGAGCCGCTGAATTATCCGCTTCAAATGACTCAGAAAGGAGAAGAACAGACCTTTACCTTCATGGTAACGCCTCCGGAAGAGCAGAACGAAGATTTCCTGTTGCCCATGGTGCGTATTGGGGAAGAAGCCTATACAAAGGAAAAAATTACCATTGATTACGATCATATTCCACTTCAAACTGTCTTCCGTGACGCAAGTGCCAAAGTGGTTCACATCGATTTGCGGAAAGCCGGGGATAATGTGGCATACATCATGGGCGCCGGAGATAAGGTGCCGACCGCCTTGCACCAAATTGGGTATAATGTGACCATGCTGGAAGATGGTGATATTACGCCGGAAAACCTCAAAAAATTTGATGCTGTGATCGTGGGTATCCGTGCCTACAATACCAATGACCGGATAAAATTCCAAAATCCTAAACTGCTCGAATACGTGAAAAACGGGGGCACCCTGATCGTGCAGTACAATACCAGTCGGGGTACCAATGTGCCTTCCAATGAAATGGGACCTTACCCTTTTGAATTGTCAAGGGACAGGGTGACGGTGGAAGATGCTGAAATGCGCTTGCTTGCTCCGCAGCATGAAGTGCTTAATTTCCCCAACAAGATCACTACGGATGACTTTAAAGGCTGGATCCAGGAACACGGCCTCTATTATCCCGACAAATGGGACGAAAAGTACACCGCCATCCTGTCTTCCAACGATCCGGGTGAAGATCCTAAAGACGGAGGCTTGCTGGTGGCTAAATACGGCGAAGGATATTACATCTATACCGGACTTTCCTTTTTCAGGGAATTGCCCGCAGGAGTGCCGGGAGCGTTTCGTTTGTTTGCCAACATGATTTCTATTGGCAAACAGACAAGACCATAGGAGTAGGTAACCTTTTTTCAATTTTTTTAACCGCAATGTGCGCAAAGGAATCGCAGTGGTCACAGAGAAATTTTGTACCCACAGCGATTCCTTTACATAAGTTGCGGTTATTTTTTTTGTCAAAAATTTGTATACATAAGAATATTATGTATCTTTGTCTTAGGTAATAATAAAACAGGCATTATGCAATCAAAAGAACTGCTCAAAGGCACCTTACAAACCATCGTATTAAAACTCCTGGCAGAAAACGGCCGCATGTACGGTTATGAAATCACCCGACACGTCAGGGAGCTTACTGATGGTGAACTTGAATTGACAGAAGGGGCATTGTATCCGACACTGCATAAACTGGAAGCGGAAGGATTTCTGGTCACCGAAAAAGAGAGCATCGGAAAGCGTGTCCGAAAATATTACTCCCTTACGCCTTCAGGTGCTCAGGTCTCCAACATTAAGGTACAGGAATTCGCGGAATTTGTCAAAATGATGCAATTGATCCTCAGTCCGAAAAAGATCAGCCCGATTACGGGATAGCCATTATTAAAAAATCAGAAAAATGTCAGAGCTAACATCGTTACAGACCCTCCTGGTAGAGCAGAGGCTTTCAGAGAGTCATCTAAAGTACCGTCCCTTACAGGAGGAATTACTCGATCATTTATGTTGTGCGGCCGAAGAAAACATGGCTATGGGCATGGCATTTCCCGAAGCCATGGAGGCCGCTTTTCGTCATTTTGGGGAGGGCGAATTTGAGACCATTGAACGTCAAACATTGTTAACCATTAAAAATAAGTACCTGATCATGAAGAAATTACCCGTTCTTACACTCATTGCTTTGCTTTTTAGCATTTCTGTTTCTCAAGCCATACAAAACGACCCGCCGAGTATCGCTCCGTTGAAGGGAGACTTTAAGGTCACCAGTGATTATGGGATGAGAGTACACCCTTTTTCCAAGGAGAAAAAGCTCCATCGCGGTATTGATATCAAGGCGCCGATTGGAACCGCTATTGTAGCTACCAGTGCCGGCGTTATTGTCTTTGCTGAAACTGATGGCCTCAATGGTTTAAAGGTTGTCATCAAACACGATGAGGAATTCCAAACCGCCTATTGCCATTTGTCAAAAATTGACGTTAAAAATGGTCAGAAGATCAACAAAGGCGATATCATTGGAGCCGTGGGCAATACCGGCGCTTCTACTGCCCCGCATCTGCACTACGAAGTGCTCAAAAACGGCGAGTATGTTGACCCGGCAGAGTTTATGAAACCCTAAGAAAGGCTAAAGGGAAAAGACAAAAGGCTAAAGGGAAAAGACAAACATGAGTTCATCCCGAATTTTCAAAAACTGTCTGAAATAGAAATTTTTTGATTATTTGAATTATTTTTTAAATGTAAAACCTGCCTGCAGACGCAGGAAGGCAGGTGTAAAACAAGGAATTTAAAACCTGCCTGCAGACGCAGGAAGGCAGGTGTAAAAGTGAGTGGGCAAAAGGTTTGGGTTTTGGAAAAAAGTCATTTTTTGTCGCAAAACACCTAACACACGACCCAAACACTTCTAAATTTTGCGGTTTATTTCTTTTGTAAAAGAAAAATCCCGAATTTAATCTGATTAGATGAAATTCGGGATGAACTCACGTTTTTTATGGGCCTGGGAGGAAGATCACGAATAATTTGTTGCCGGGGATTGTTTATCTTTACACTTTGAAACTTGCTGAAACTAAATATAAACATCCATCTACATGGAATTCAAAACCCTGCACAACCTCGCTCCCGGTGAATACGAGCATCCGCTCGACAAAAAAGCCCTGGATGCGCTTCAGACGACCCGTGGAATCGATACGGTGGTCCGGAAGTTCCACGAGCACGGCATTGAAAAGATCTTTACCATCCAGATCACGGGCAGCAATATTCAGGTCACTCCGGAAAGTTTTCCCGGGTTATTCGACATTTTCGAAAAAGTTTGTGAGGTCATGTACCTGACCATGAAACCGGAGGTATACATCTATCGAAGTGATGATCAATTACAGGGATTTACCACCGGCATGGAGCATCCCATTGTATCCCTGAGCAACGGAAGTGTTGAGTGTTTTTCTGAAGAAGAAATGATGTTCATCATTGGACGGGAAATCGGCCATATCAAGAGCAAGCATATTTTGTATTATGAAATCGGGGCCGTACTACCCTTGTTGAGTGATGTTTTTTCCGGGGTCACCCTGGGATTGAGTTCTCTTATTTCAATGGGTTTGCAAATTGCCCTGATGAACTGGAAAAGAATGGCGGAGTACACGGCTGACCGGGCTGGCTTACTGGCTTGTCAAAATGTGGATGCCGCTACATCAGCCCTCACCAAAATAGCCGGACTGCCCGCCACGCATTACGGCACCTTTAATCCGAATCATTTTGCCAAACAAGCCCGGCAGTTTAAAGGTTTTGATACAGGCAATTACAATAAGGCCATCAAATACATCAGCCTCATGTTCGGGGAACAACAGTGGGTCATCGACCGCGCCAAAGAATTGTATAAATGGGTGGATTCAGGAGACTATCAAAGGGTGGTGGATCGCAAGACGGAATTTAAATATATGGTACCCAAAACCCTTGTTTGCTACAATTGTGGGAGCAAAATTTCTGAAAATGACATTTCCTGTGATGGTTGTGGGATTTTGTTGTAAACTATGTAATTAATTCTAGAACGAGTATATCTACATCAACCCACATTGTTCTATCTGTTGGATGTGGTGAGGCAGAATTTTGAATTCGCAGCCATTCCGCATTTTTAAAAGCGGTCTGAAGATATTTCTTTAAAAAAGCAAAATCATTATTTGAAGCTTTTTTGTATTCTGGGTAATACTTTTTTAAGGATCCAACAACCTCTTTAGAATTTTTAAAACTTTTGGAAGTTTTAAGGAAATGAATTAGAAACCATACTTCAAAAGAAATTGCACTAAAAGCAATGTCAAAATTATTTTTCAAAGCTTCATTGTAGGCAATTTTTCTTTTCGGAGAATTATCATGATCAAATACTACCCATACTTTCTCAAAATCATTTCCTTGCATTTTTTCTTCGGTTGCTTTTTTCAGCGCTTCTTGTACAACTGTTTCAGGAGTAGGGTGTTTTGATTTGACAACATATGGTACTAATGCGGAAAGTTTTCTTTTAAATTGTTTATCCTCCTTTATCGCCTGGAAGTAATTTCGTTCCGTTTCTCCTTCACACATTATAAGAATCCTAGGGATAAGTTTTCTTTTTTTTCTTTTTGACCGGGGCATAGATCAATCGTTTATTTTGCTGAAGTTGTTTTGGAAATTTAGTTTGAAATTAAGGGATTCAATTCCTGGAATTCCACCGAATCTTCCTGATAAGTACCACTTTTCAAAAGGAGTATCTTTTCGTATTCCTTCAATGTCTGAAACTGAAAACAATTCAGATCTTCCTTTTTCATCCTTTTCTACAATCCAGATTTGATCTCTCCGTAAATTATTTTCTTTGCCTAATAGATTTGTATCGTGTGTCGCTAAAATTAGTTGAGCGTTTTTTGTATTGACTTCAGGATTGTTAAATAATTGAATAATATATTGGCTGATAATAGGATGAAGGCTTCTTTCAAACTCATCAAATAAAATGGTGCGGCCATTCATTAAAGCCCTAAGGACTAAGCCTCCAAGGACAAATAATTTTTGAGTGCCTGTTGATTCCTCTGCCAAAGGCATAGCGGAAAAGCCGATATTATTATCATTTTCATCAAAATTATCATGCACAGCAAAAATTTCATATTTCTCCCACGGAAGCTCACTTTCTTTTACGCTGAAATCAATAATTCCCGTGTCAAAACTCTGGAGCAATATTTTAAAATTTTGGATAAAGACATCATTATTGTCATTGAGCAATTCCTTTGCAATTCTATCCGAATAATAATTATCTACCCATGAATCAAGGAATGGGATAGCCATAAAATCATGGTTTACAAAGGAATATAGTGATTTTAATTGGGGAATATTATTTTGAGCTCCTTTAGATAAAAAAAGTTGATTCTCTGTGGTTAATTCCGCTACAACGGATTTATGCCCCTTCAGATGATCTCCAAAAACAAAATCTTGATGATCCCTGCTGAATAACAGCGCCTTTCTTTTTTGTGGATAATAATACAGATTTTCTTGTTCAACCCTGCTCTCTGAAAAAGAGAAAGAATAGGTGTATTTTATTTCTTCAATTAAGAAATCGGCTTCAAATTGAACGGGTGCTTTATTAAATTCAAAGCTGAAAGTAAAGGGTTCGTATTTTTCAAAAAAATCTCCGGGAGAATTATTGGCAGAAGTCAGGATCATCATTCGAAATGTCTGAATGGCCTTCATAAAGTTGCTTTTTCCAGAGGCATTTGAACCATAAATGATGGAAGATTTTAAGATCAAAAGTTTGCTGCTATCGTCATAAAAGGTATTTTGTAATTGTTCATCTTTATGATCATCAGCCAGCATAGAGAAGTTTTGTTCATCCCGGAAGGAGCGGAAATTTTGAAATCTAAATTCTAGCAACATTGTATTTAATCTTGTATTTCGTCAATTTTATACAAAAATAACAATTAAAAAGATAAAATGTTGTCTTTTCTCCTCTTTCACTACCAAACCACCCCGATCTTCCCCATCGTCAGTCTGTTTTCCAGGGCACTGTGCGCTTCATTCAGCTGATCTGCTGAATAGAGGCCTCCAACATGAGGATCGATCTTCCCTTCCGCAGCCAGTTGGGCGACTTGCTCCATGGCATATTGCAGTAAATCTTTTTTGTGATCTGCTATGCGCAGCATGTTTACGCCAATGAGCGATTTTGAATTCATGATAAACTGAACCGGGTGGTAAAAACCGAAAGACAGGCCGAATTTAACTTTGCCGAAAAAGTTGCTGGCTTCCAGCTGAGAGGCGGCTCCATAGGAAACCATTCGTCCCCCTTCTCCCAGCAGCTTAAATCCCTTTTTGAAGGTGCTGCCCCCGATGGAATCGTAAACCACGTCTATTTTTTCATCGATCACCTGGCTGAAATCGTGGGTGCGGTAATTGATGGGCACATCCACGCCATGTAATTTCAGGTATTCCAGTTTTTCATCCGACCCTGCTGTTCCATAGATCTTGCACCCTTTCGTTTTGCACAATTGCACGAGGGCCGTTCCCACTCCTCCGGCAGCGGCCTGGATGAGCACTTTTTCTCCCGGATAAACACTGGAGGCGATCTCTGCCGAAAAATACGCGGTAGTATATTGAACCCCGAGGGCAAGAGCTTTTCCGACAGGATATTCTTCTCCTATTTTGGCTACGCCCCGGGCATCGGTCACCACATGAGTGGCATATCCGCCGAAACGGGTGAAGGCAATAACCCGATCTCCTGTTTTGACATTTTTTACATCGGCTCCCGTTTCAGTTATTCGGCCTACTACTTCATAACCCACTACTGCCGGCAGAGGCGGGCAGTCGCGGTAAAGGCCCAGCCGTGCCGTTACATCCGCAAAATTCAAACCGAATCCTTCGACTTCAATGCTTACTTCCAGGTTTCCTGGTTTTGGCAATTTGAGGTCCCTCAATTCAAAAGCCACTTCAGGACTTCCGTTTTTTACGAGAAAAAATGCTTTCATGGCAGCTGTATTTATTGATCGTTCCTTTGTTGCGCTCCGATAGTGCACCTAAAGGTTTGAAAATTAAAAACTTATCTCTTTAGTTTTGTGAGATTTGTGTCTAATATTCTTTTTAAGGAGTCCTCTGTCGAAGTTCGCTAAGGTACAAAACAATGACAATTTCCCTACCTTTGTTCCTCAAAATGAATATTGATGAACAAACTGTTAACCTTTCTTTTGTCGATTTCGTTTTCCGGATTACTTTGTGGTCAGGGAAGCCTGATTCCGTTGGGCAACGAAGCCTACCATATCCTGGACCGGCTTGAGGTAAAAACGGGCATAAAAGCGCCCTATCATGCCGCCGTCAAAGGGTGGAACAGAAGCGATGCGATCCGGTATGCGCTGAGGTTGGATTCGGCTGATTTTAAGCGTTCCTCCCTCGACGAAAGTGATCTGCTTTATCTCTTTCTCGATAACAACGAATGGCTCGGCATCGGTCAATTTGCGACCACTTTGCTGGGCACAAAAGAAACCACTTCCCAGGGGGGCACCACGCAGATGGAAGCGAGTCTGGCGGACCCCAGGTTTGTCCTCAGCCGGCGTCCAATTTTTAAGTATTTCTACCAGACACCCGCCAATTTTTTTGATATCAATGACAAATACTTTCACATCAGGGTGAATCCCTTGTTGGATCTCAATGTTTCCAAAAGTGAAGATCGGTTGTATTTTATGAACATGAGGGGACTGCAAGTCAGGGGGGGAGTAGATGACCGCTTGTATTTTTTTATGAATATACAGGAAACCCAGGCAGGTTTTCCCGATTACGTCAATGATCGGTTTGATCGTTACAAATACATCCCGGGCCAGGGATTTGTGAAGCCTTATCAGAGCAGATTGTTTGATGTGGAAAACGGCCACGATTATTTAAACGGGCAAGGATATCTCGGATACAATATTACCCGTCATGTAGGGATGCAATTCGGATACGGGAAACATTTTATCGGGAACGGTTACCGCTCGCTTCTCCTGTCTGATTTTTCCAATAATTTCCTGTACCTCAAAATCAACTGGAAGGTGTGGAAATTTCATTACCAGAATATTTTTGCAGAATTGACGGCAGGGACCCATAAGTCTGTTCCAGGAGGCACTTTGGTCAATAAAAAATACATGGCAGCCCATTACCTCAGTTTTCGGCTGCTGCCAAATCTGGAGTTGGGTTTCTATGAAACAGTTATTTTTAGCCGGACGAACCACTTTGAGTTCCAGTATCTCAACCCGGTGATCCTTTACCGCTTGGTGGAACACAGTATCGGCAGCCCGGACAATATCCTGATTGGTCTGAATGCGAAGTGGAACTTTTTGCATCGTTTCCAGTTGTATGGTCAATTAATGCTCGACGAATTTAAATTCAATGAATTGTTTATAGATCGCAACGGTTGGTGGGCTAATAAATATGGTATTCAATTGGGCCTTAAGTATTATGACGTGTTCGGAATAGACCATTTTGATCTCCAGGCGGAATACAATTCAGTACAGCCTTATACCTATACTTTCAGGGATAATTCGGCTACTTATACCCATTACGACCAGCCATTGGCCCATCCCCTTGGAGCGAACTTTCGGGAATGGATTTTGTTGGGGAGATACCGGCTCAACAGCAAATGGTTGCTGGAAGGCAGGGTTATAGGCTCCAACTATGGAGAAGACACCCCTGACGAAAACTGGGGAAACAACATTTTGCTTTCCTACGAGTCAAGGGTACGGGATTATGGCAATGAATTAGGACAAGGGGTAAAAGCCCGGTCTCTGTTGGCAGGTTTTGAGGTAAGTTATATGGTGAGGCATAATATTTTCCTGGATGCGCAAATGTTTTATCGCAATAAAAACAGTGAGAACAATAACCTGGATCAAAACCTGCTTTACTTCGGTGCAGGGGTGAGAATGAATATTGCTAAAAACAGGATGGATTTTTAAGGGAATTGCAGGTTAATAAAATTCTTTGGGAGGAATTTATTAAATTTGCAGCAAGAGCTTGCCAATTTTATTACCAAAATCCTGGTGGAATAAAACAATTTACTCTTGTATGTTGTACATTCATGCATGAGAACATAAACCATTTAATTGGTTTTGGCATTAACAAATAAAAGGATTAGTCTCCTTTTTTAAATAAACAGTTGATGAAAAAACAGGCAGAAGCCATTATTCCTACTCCGTGGGGGGAATTCAATATGATCGCGTTTGCAGAGAAAGAGGAAGAGTGGATGCCACATTTGGCTTTGGTTCATAAATCCTGTGATATTACGGCGGGCCCTGTGCTGACCAGGGTACATTCCGAGTGTATCACAGGGGATCTTTTTGGTTCAAAACGCTGCGATTGCGGAGAGCAACTGACCATGGCTTTGAAAATGACTGCTGAGCAGGGGGGGATCGTTCTTTATTTGAGACAGGAGGGCCGCGGGATTGGAATCATCAATAAATTAAAGGCTTACAATCTCCAGGATAAAGGATTCAATACGGTAGATGCCAATCTTCATCTTGGCCTGGAGCGCGATGCCCGCCAATACGATATTGCTGTTGAAATGCTCGTTTCCCTTGGTATTTTCGAAATTAAACTGTTGACCAATAACCCTGAAAAAATCGAAGCTTTCGAAAAAGGGCCTGTTACCGTTACCGACCGAATACCGATCATCATCCAGCCCAATGAGGATAATTGGGGTTATCTGAAAACCAAGCAGGATGAGATGGGGCATTTGTTCAAATTGTAAAATCTGTTGAACGCCTGCCTTACGGTTGTAGGTAACCTTAATATCATTTGGACAAAAGGGAATAAACTTTCTTCCGTTTATGAAGGACAAGTTATGGCTAAAGCTACTTGAGTTAAAATCACTCATAGATTCCTATGAAGGAAAAATCGCTTTTTGTCATATACTTATGGATGGGGATGTTTCCATTAATCATCTTCAACGAATTGATAAAAAAAACCGCTCAATACTCGTCCTGATGGATGAACAATCTGCTTTGGATGCCGGCAAAAGCACCGTCTTTTCGATGGAGAGCCATTTTGAGATCGAAGTGAAGCAGAAAGGGCTTTTGAAAAAGAAGCATCTGAAGTTCCTGCAAATCTATCTCCCATTCTGCTTTTTTAAATTATTGGCCATTTCCAGTGAAAGAGCGGTCACGGTAGCTCATTTCGCACAAACCCTCGACGGTAAGATCGCCACCACCAGCGGTCATTCCAGGTGGATCGGTAATGAAGAAAACCTCATCCACGCCCACCGAATGCGGGCTTTATGTGACGCGATAATGGTGGGGAGTGGAACCGTCAAGCTCGATCAGCCCCGGCTGACCGTACGCCTGGTGCCGGGAAAAGATCCGCACCGTGTCATTCTGGGGCATTCGTGTGAGGATTTTTCAAGCCTGTTCAAAGCCTGCCCGGATAGGATAACAGTGATCGGTCGGGAGGACTGTTCCTTCCCTGAAGGGATCGATTATTTTAAAATGGATACCGGAGCGCAGCAAATCGATTCAGAGGCCATTTTACGTTTTTTGTTTTCCCGAGGTATTTATGGTGTTTACATTGAAGGGGGCCCCCGGACAACTTCTAATTTTATAAAGGACAAAAAAGTGGATGTGCTTCAGCTACACCTGGCTCCCATGTTATTTGGGTCGGGCATACAGGCCATTAACCTTCCCCATATAGAACAGGTCGCCGACGGGTTGCAATTCGAGTCTTTCCGCTTTTGGAAAATGGGGGATGCCATCATGTTTGCCGGATGCCTTGTTTGATGGAGAGATTACTGCTTTGGCACTATTCTTCAATCAGGATTAAGAATTGTTTAAAAAAGTTAGATGGCTTTTTTTAAATCAAAAATATATGATATCATCCTTATGGCACGAGTCGGCACACCACTCAGCACTCCGGCAGGAGAAAAAAAAGAGGGTGGCTGAAGGAATGTTAGAGGTGGAAAGTTTGTATTCTCTCATCAGCACGGGTACAGAAAGACTTGTCGCCAAAGGAGAAGTGCCGGACTCGGCCCGGCAAGCGATGAAGGTGCCCTATATGAGAGGGGATTTTTCCTTTCCGGTGAAATATGGTTATTCCCTGGTCGGAGAGGTGACGACAGCAGGACCGTATAAGGGAAAAATGGTGCATATACTGCATCCGCACCAGAGCGGTTGCCTGGTGGATGAAACCGCTGTTTTTGTCATTCCGGAAGGAGTGCCTGCAAAAAGGGCTACCCTGGCCAGCAATTTGGAAACGGTAGTGAATGCGATTTGGGATGCCGGGCTGAACGTCGGTGACAAGGTGCTGGTAGCCGGTTTTGGAATGATAGGGGCCTTGCTGTCCAGAGTGATTGCCATGATACCGGCGGTGGATCTGGTAGTGCTGGAAAAGGATGAAAAAAAGAGGTTGTTGGGCAAAAGCATGGGATTTGACATAGTGGAAGATATTTCCATGCAGGAGTTTGATTTAGCTTTTAATACAACCTCCAGCGGAGCTGCTTTGCAGCAATGCATTGAGTCGGTCGGAAGGGAAGGGAAAGTGGTGGAATTGAGTTGGTATGGCACAAAAGAAGTCGTGCTCCACCTGGGAGGAGATTTTCATTATCAAAGGAAACAGATCATCAGTTCACAGGTATCTCAAATCCCGGCGAGCCGGCGCGCACGCTGGGATTATAAACGACGGAAGGAGACGGTTTTTAAATTGCTGCAATCTTCCGATTTTGATCAGCATATATCGGATGTGATTGCTTTTGATCATGCTCCTGCATTTTTCAAACAATTGAGAAGCGGTACATTTGAAGGATTGGGCTGTTGTTTGAAGTATTGATTTGCCCGCCGAGATGACACCTTTTGCCTGCCCGCTCTACCCTGCACGAAGATGTCACCTCCGCCAACCAAACCAGTAACCAGCAACCAGTAACGAGCAACCAGTAACCAGTAACCAGCAACACGCAATATGTACAGTATAAAAATCAGGCAACATATCATGATTGCCCATTCATTTGCCCACCCGGGGTTCGGCCCGGCTCAAAAGATGCATGGAGCCACTTATGTGGTGGATGTAAGTTTTTTTGCGGAAGCACTGAACGAAATGGCTGTAGTCATTGATATAGCCCTCGCTCATGAGGTGCTGAAGGAAGTGCTGACGCCACTGAATTATCAGAATCTGGATGAGTTGCCCCAGTTTAAAGGACAACTGACCACAACGGAATTTTTGGCCAAATATATTCACGACAAGGTGACAGAAGGGGTTATTGAATTCTTTTCTGGTAAAATAAAAGTCACTTTAGGGGAATCTCATGTGGCCTGGGCAGCTTATGAATCATAAGGATCATTCGTTGACTTTTGTGGTGCCACCACCGGCGTCCTTCCATTCCGGGGGGAATTTGTACAATGCTTTCCTCATCGAAGCTTTGAAGGAAGAAGGGGTGGCTTGTTCTCTGACGGAACCGGAAAAACTAACTACAGGAAATAAAGGCACTGTCTTTTGGGACAGCCTTTTCCTGGGTCGGCTGGAATATCTCGATTCTTCTGCCAGCAATTGGCTTATCGTTCATCATCTCGAAAGTCTTTATCCTCCTGAAGGCTTTTCATCTGCGCAATGGTTTGAGCAGGAGGAACGCCGGTTGTTGGAGCAATTTGACGGTTTTTTGGTAAGTAGCCCTTTTACAGCGGCATATCTCCGGGGAAAAAATTTAGGGGATCAGGACATCCTGGTGATCGAGCCAGCCCTTCTATTTGAGCTTGAAACGCCAAAACGACAAGTTAAATCCATCCGGGCTTTAATGGTGGCGAACCTGCAGGAAAGAAAAGGAATATTCCCTTTTTTGGAGGCCCTCGCTGTTCATGAACCTGGTTTTGATTTTTCGTTGACCATCGCCGGCAGTGCAGCTATGGAGCCTGGTTACGCAAAAAAGTGTATGGACTTTATGGAAAGCGAGCCCAACCTTGGAGGCAAGGTTTTTTATGAAGGAGCCAAAACTCCGCAGGAAATCCGGGCATTGTATTGGGAGGCAAACCTTTTTATTTCAACGGCTTTCATGGAAACTTACGGCATGGCACTGCAGGAAGCCGCAGCCACCGGTCTTCCTTTACTTGTGATGAAGGGGGGCAATGCAGGCAATCACGTCATTGAAGGTCAAAATGGACTTGTTTTCGAAACCATCCCCCAATTGGTGCAGGAATTAAATGTGTTGGCGAAAGATTTAAAAAAATTATCATGGCTGGGAGAAAATGCAGCCCGGCTTGCCAAAAACAACCATTATTCCTGGAAAGATGCCGCAAAACTCCTGATCAATCATCTAAAATAACGGCCCCTCGTCTCCCGTCTCCCGTCCACCGTCCACCGTTATTCCCCCAGAATCTTTTCCAGGTCCGCAGGCGAGTAGTTGATGGATTTTAAAGTCTTACGATCTTCCTTGCGATAAACGAGGTAGTGATCCCCGGATTTTTCGATAAAACTTTCAAATCCTCTCGTTGCTTTGTAATGTTTTTGTGTAGCTTCGGCCTCCTCAAGGGTATGGCATGTTTTGCTCATGTTGGAACGCTGAACTTCGTCGAAAAGGGCCTTGAATTTTTCCCCGAGGCCGAATTCGAGTACGGCACCGGACAAAACATACTGGAGATCACAAAGGGCATCGGCGATCTCCACAAGATCTTTATCTTCAATGGCTTTTTTGAGTTCGTTGAGCTCCTCCGAGAGCAGAGCCACACGCAGGTTGCAGCGTTTTTCGGAAGGAATGATGGGGTTGGGTTCGACGGGATGTTTAAAGGTCCGGTGAAAGGCTGCTACCTGGTTAAGTGCGTCGAGTTTTTCCATAGTTCTGTTTACGATGATGGCTGACAAATATTGTCATGGTTTTTTAAAAATAAAGGACAAAAATATAATAAATTTATGATTGAAGAGAAATTGAATGAGATTGAATGAGATGGAGGCAGACCGTTCCCATTGAAGTAAGAAGTTAGCAACGAAAAAAACATAAACACATGAACTTTAAACTTTCCTTGAAATACACTTTAACCATTTTGGTTTTTGCCATTTTGTTTTTGTCGATTAAAAATAATGGCGAAGCGGATTATGTAATGGGTAAAAAGCTGAAGATGCCTGTTGGTCATGCCGGTTTTTTTTCACCCCCGCCTCCTAATGTGGACAGCACAAAAATATTTCCGACAGCTTCTGATTGTGTGGCTTGTCATGGTTTTGATCCCAATGGAAATGCACTGGTGGATTTTTTCGGGAACGATGTGAATATTTATGACGATTGGCGTCCGACCATGATGGGAATGTCTGCCAAAGATCCGTTTTGGCGGGCCAAGGTAAGTCATGAAACGCTCATCAACCCTGGTCATGCAGATGCTTTGGAAACGGTATGTACCAGTTGCCATGCGCCAATGGGTCACTACAATGCCATGTACGCCGGTGCCGAACACTATACTATTGCAGAAATGCTGACCGATACCATTGCCCTTGACGGCGTTTCCTGCGCGGTTTGCCATAAGTTGAGTTCCACGGATATTGGCGAGCACAATAGCGGGTTTATGGTTTTTGATACGGCGAGGGTGTTATACGGGCCTTATCCCGGTCCTTTTCAAGCCCCCATGCAACTCTATACGGGGTTCACGCCAACTTATGGCCCCCACATCAATGATGCGGGAGTTTGTGCTTCCTGCCATACGCTGATCACTCATTCTGTTGATCTGGAAGGACAGCCTACCGGCAATGAGTTTGTGGAACAGGCCACTTACCACGAATGGCTCAATTCAACATATAATGATGAGAACATCACCTGCCAGGGTTGTCATATGCCACGACTGGAGGAACCCGTGATCATTTCTTCCGACAATATGAAAATTGAAGGCAGGGTTCCTTTCGGCCTTCACGAACTTACCGGGGCCAATACTTTTATGTTGCAGTTGATGAAAAATAACCGGGATACCCTGGGACTTGACGCCAAATTGTCGGCTTTCAATGAGACGATTGCCAAGACGTTTACGATGCTCAAATCAAAATCACTGGACATTTCGCTGAGTTTTGTAGAAGCTCAGAATGATACGGCCTTTTTCAACCTTGAGCTCACCAATAAAGCGGGACACAAATTTCCTTCCGGATATCCGAGTCGCCGTGCTTATGTCGAATTTTTTATGATTTCTGAAGCTGGAGATACCCTTTTTCATTCCGGGAAAATGGGTGAAAATTATGAAATAGTGGGGCAGGATCCGAATTATGAACCCCATTATAATGTCATCAACCAGGAAGATCAGGTGCAAATTTACCAGTTAGTGCCTGTAGATGTAAATGGCAATTTTACCACCATCCTGGAGCGGGCCAATACCCCGGCCAAGGACAATCGTCTGCCGCCCCTTGGATTTACCACGGATGATGTGGTTTATGATACCACGGTGATTGCCGGAACAGCCTTAATCGATCCTGATTTTAACAGGAATGACCTGGGAGTAGAAGGCACGGGAAAAGACATCATTCATTATCACGTTCCTTTAAACGGATACAATGGCATTGTTAAGGTAAGAGCGAAAGTGCATTACCAAACGCTGCCTCCAAGATGGGTGAGTGAGTTGTTTGCAGTGAGTACCCCCGAGATCGAATTGTTCAAAGGCATGTTCCTTAATGCCGATCGTCTGCCGGTGGTGGTGAAAGAACAACTGTTGTCCAATATTCTTATCCCGGAATATGTGGCCGTGAACGAACCTTCGACCAATGATTTTTTGCTTTACCCAAACCCGGCTGCAGAAGGCACGGTATTGTTTGATCTTCCAAACGAGGTGCGGGTATTGAAAGTGGAAGTATTCAACCTGGCCGGACAACGGGTGAGATTTTTTGAAGGGAATCGGCGCCAGATCCATTTGGAGGGTAAAGGCCTTTTTGTGATCAGGGTGGAAACCGATCATGGGGTTATTTCACGGAGGATTGTTTTCTGATCCAACCTTGAGTATTTTCCTGGAGGACAGGAGTCCGCCACCTTTACCGTTGCCGACAGGATGTCGTGACGAGCATTATTTTTTTAAATAATACGGGTTGCGGATTTTCCATCCGCAACCCGTATCTCGCAGCATTTTTATTAGCAGCTAATTCCTTTTAAGGTATTCAATGCTTATTCAATGACCACTTTTCCAGTATAAATTTTATTACCACTTACGACTTCCACCAGGTAAAAGCCGCTGGTGGGGTTCCTTATGGAAACTTTCTGCGAGAGTGATTGATCGCGCACAGTGGTGGTCTGTACCAAGGCCCCTGCAAAGTTGTAAATATGTATTACGTCACCTTGCTGTGGTATTTCTTTTAGCTGAATGGTGAACTGCCCGGTGGAAGGATTGGGGGAAACCGTGAGGCTTCCCTGCGCATTTACTTCATTGGTGGCCGTCAAAATGAGTTCGACCGTAACCTCCACGGCGTCGCTGGAGCATATTTTTCCAATGGTTTTGATTTCCCAGTTGAAGAAATAGTAGTAGTATTCGATGCCCAGGTTGGAGTTTTTGATACTCAATACTTCATCTACAATATAAGGATAAGCAACCCCCATATTACTTCTTTGAAATCTGGGGGAATTGGTGCCGAAGATTTCCAGGTTTTTTTCTGTATTGGTAGTAAGAACCATGTCTTCTCCGGCAGGTACTTCAAAATTCAAAGAAACGATCTGCTCACCTTCTACAGCAATGAAACTGAGGGATTGCAACACGTCGCCGTTGCTGTTACGCAGTTCAATGATCCGTTCCCCCGGGGTATCGGTATAAACGGTTACGTTTCTGAGGACGAAAGGTTCTAAAGCATCAAAAATCGTTTCACCGTTGTATTGGCCACCACTGTATGGGGTGCTGGCATTGGGGGCTTCCATTCCTGTAAAGAAGCTGGATTCAAAGGTCTGGGTGTTGGTCACGAAGTAAGACGTGGTTTCCAATAGCTCAGGAGTTTCAAAGGTATTCTCAGTACCGACCAGATTGCCGAGGGCATCAAACCAGTTAAGGCTGTCTCCAACGGCGGTCAATGTGGCAGAACCTATTTCATAAAGCGTGTCATTTTCCACTTCAGGAACCTCAGGATATAAAACCGTTACCCCGGGATAGAAGTCCGGAGAGGTGAAATCCTGACATAACCCTGGAACCGTAACATGATAACTATCTTCTCCCGATACTTCGATAGATTGGGTGGTTTCACCGTTGGACCATAAATAACTTTCTGCTTCTGAGGCAGTAAGGGTAATGGTTTCTCCCTGGCAGAGGGTTTGGTCTCCTTCCATGGCAATGGTAGGGGTGATTTCCGGATTGACAAGGATGTTGATGACAGCAGAAATGCCTTTACACCCGGAACCGTCGTCGATGGTCACATTATAACTTCCCTGGTCGGTCACATTGATCGTCTGGGTGGTATCGCCGGTGGACCAACTGTAGAAAAATCCTTCCGGAGCCACCAGGGTGGTGCTGTCCCCCGGACAAATGGTGGTTGATCCATCCACCGTCAGTTCTGCATTGGGGCTGATGCAATTGTTCTCATTTACGGTGATCAGCTGGTTCGCTTCCACATTTTCAAATTTATCGACAATTCCTGAAGGCCAGCGCACGATCAGGGAATCGATCATGTCGTTTTGCCCGAGCCCGAAATGGCAATTCATGGAATTTTGAATGCCGTAGCTTTCCCCTGATCTTACTTCACGCACCTGGATTCCCCAGTTGCCGTAGATTTCCACACGGGAACCTACCCCGCTTTTATTGCTTTGGTTGCCTGAAAGATGAACCGAAAGGTAATGATTGTCGCCACCGTTATTGATCCACAACACATCATCAATATTGGAAGGGTTGGTATAAATTTGGGCATAACCGCCATAAATGTCGAGGTAACCGTCATTGTTCAGATCCCCGATGCCGTAGGATTCCATGTCGTTATTATCGAATAATCCATTGACGAGGGAAAAAGTCTTGTCCCCGTTGTTGCGATACAATTGATGAGAACCTCCGGCGATCATAATATCCACAAAGCCATCGTTGTCAAAATCACGCATGACCCCCTGAATGGGAAATCCCCCTGTACCATTGATACCTGCCGTTACGGAGATGTCTGTAAAATGGCCGGTACCGTCATTTTCCAGCAGCATATTGGATACATCGTGGTTGGTGACAAAACAGTCGAGGTCACCGTCATTGTCAATATCATTGAAGTCCGCCGTCCAGGATTGGGCACCGATCTTGAGACCGTATGTTTCAGCGGCCTCGGTATAATTATTGTTGCCGTCGTTCACAAAAAGGGCGTTGATACGACGCGGGTCCGTAGGGTCGCTTACACCACCCCGGCATTTGGCAATGTACAGATCGATGTCGCCATCATTATCAAAATCGGTCCAGATGCTGCCGTAGTTCCCGGAATTGTCGGAAGCAGGAGTAGTCGTCATATCGATCCAGTAGTCTGCTTCGGAAAAAGTTCCATCTCCATTATTGGCCCAAATGCGGCTTTCCCCGTCATCGTGACAAACAAAAAGATCGAGAAAGCCATCATTGTTGATGTCGGCCATATTGGAGCACTGTGCGAAAATATTGGCTCCGGGCGCAAACTGGTTGGTATAAGCCGTACCATCGTCATTGGCGCTAAGTATTTTGATTTTGTCGTAATACCCGCCGGCCAGGATATCGTTGTAGCCGTTATTGTCCACATCACCGGCACACATGCTCCACTGGCTGCCGCCGTTTACCGTCATGACCGACAAACTGGAAAAACCATTTCCTCCGGGAAGCTGGTGCTGGATTTCAACCGTATGCCCGTTATCCATACGGGCGATGTCATCGAGTCCGTCGTTATTCATGTCCAGTACAGCGATCCCCACACCACTGTGAAAATTGCTGTTGGTGAGCAGGTCGTTCCGGTTGGTAAAAGAAATTTGTGCACTGAGTTGTACGGCCAGCAGGACGAACAATGCCGTTTTAATTGAAGTGTAGAATGATTGCATTTTTATGATTTGTAATTGAGGAAAAATGGTTTTGCACGGAAATGCCACCCAAGATAGACCAAAGATCAATTCTTACAAAAAATCGCTCCAAAAAATGAAGCCCGTATGTGCAGTTGGTAATTTGGGAGACAGGAATGAGGGATCTTCGCCTCCGGAATCTGGTATCTCAAATTAAAAAAGAAATCAAACTCAAATCATATTACCCCCATTTTACGTCCATGCTGCCCAAACAACATGTTTGCGAATATGCTCAAAGAACCGTATATTTGGTAATAACTTTAAATTCAAATCTCATGAATTCAACCAACCTAAAACCACTTTGGGGACTTTTGTGTCTGTTATTTATCCATTCTTCCGCCATTTTTTGTCAAACTATATTTGGAACGATTGCCAACGTGAATGATGAACCCATGGAGGGAGTGGTCGTCACGCTGTCCTGTGCATCAGGTTTTGTCACTGAAACGAATGCCGCCGGGATTTTTGTATTTGAAGGAATTCCGGAAGGAAGTGCCTGTGAGCTTTCGGTGAGTATGAATGGTGATGTATTAAATGGCGTTTCTACTTTTGATCTGTTGCTCATTTCCAAACATATACTTGGGCAAGCCCCCTTTAATTCCCCTTATCAATTGATCGCAGCCGATGTGGATCATAACGGCATAATCACCGAGGCAGATCTGCTTGACCTTCAGACGGTCTTTACCGGAATGGAAGAGGGTTTTCCTTCCAATACTTCCTGGCGGTTTGTTGATGCGGATTATATTTTTACAGATCCCGGAAATCCCGGAGAATACCCGGAGGTGGTCAATATTGGAAACCTCCAGGGTAATGTGGAAATTAACTACATTGCCATAAAAATCGGTGACGTCAATGGTTCCGCGGTACCGAACTGATCTTTTTTTATCAAATTGTAAACTATATCCCATGAACAAAACGACTCTCCCAATTTTTAAAATTCAGCTTTTGATGGCCGGCCTTTTCCTGTCGCAAACGACTTTCTACGGTCAAAACCTCAACATCAATTACACCCCATTGGAAAGCATCTGCAGTTTTGACACTTTAGGGTGTACCGGAGTGGTCAGTTTTCCTTTCAGCCTTTCGGCCAATGAAACGGAAGGCCTGACGGTTACGCATCAACTGTCCGTAAACGGAGCGATGCCAGGAGAAGACTTGTATGGCTCGTTGAGTGGTGTGTACCCCGGTTATTTTATTTCAGGAAATTATCCCATAGGTCAATATACTTTTGAGGTGACGGCGATCCGTGGGGTGGATACCCTGGTGGCGGATGTGAGTTTTAGTGTGGTGGATTGTGTGGCGCCTGTGTTGGAGTGTGTAAACGGGCTTGCCGTTACCCTGATGCCCCAATCCAATGTCAATTGTTGCGGTATTTTGGTTTTTGCTTCAAGTTTTGTCACAAATGCATTAGATTATTGTTCTGAACCGCTGACCTATTCTATCCATAGAACAAGTGAAATCATTTCAGGGGAGGATATTCCTTCCATGGAACAGGACAGTATCTTTTTTGATTGTAACGACGAATCGACAATATCACTAACTGTTTTTATCTGGGATAATACTTTCAATCCTTATGCCCTTCAGCCAGATGGAATGCTTGGCGGACCCAATTACAGCTCCTGTGAGTTATACGTTTTTCTTCAAATTTGGCCCACTTGTGTTACAGAAGGGGATCCTGTTATTGCTGGGTTCATAGGAACAGAAGATGATGAAGGGGTGGGGAATGTCAAAGTGGTTCTTACCAATGAAGCTGAACAGGTTAGTTTTACGGCAACGGATGGGAGTTATTATATGTATAATATTTATTTTGGAGAAGAATTGACCATTTCCCCTTCCTTTAATGGAAATCCCAATAACGGGGTTTCCACCTTTGATGCTGTGTTGATTCAAAAACACATATTGGGTTTACAAACATTAGACTCTCCTTATAAAATAATAGCGGCGGATGTGAATCATTCAGGACATGTTTCGATTTTAGACATCATCCAGCTACGGAAACTCATTTTGGGTATTTATGATGAATTTCCCGAAAACAATTCCTGGCGTTTTGTCGATGCAAGTTATGTTTTTCCAGATCCAAATTTTCCTTGGGCAGAGGCTTTTCCTGAGGTGATACATATTAATAATTCTTCTGCGGATCAATTGAATGTAAATTTCATCGCCATAAAAATCGGTGACGTAAACGGTTCTGCCTTGCCGAATTGATCTTTTTTTTTTAATTTTTGTTTCAAAAATAAAACCCTTGGCGTAAGTTGGCGGCATACCTTGAAGAAGATTGAGGGAGATTGAAAGAGATTGAGGAAGATTGAAACAACCCCGACCTGACGGTACTGATGTCGTGAAGCTCCATTTGAACAAAAACACTCAAACCATGCAAAATGCTTACTTTACCAGCATCCGCAAACAATTTGAATACTACAAAATGCTGGGAACCAAAACCATGATCCAGGTACCTGACGATAAACTCTTCTGGCAATACAATGACGACAGCAACAGCATTGCCATTATCGTCAAACATATGTGGGGCAATATGCTTTCCAGATGGACGGATTTCCTGACGGCCGATGGCGAAAAGCAATGGCGAAAAAGAGAGGAAGAATTCGAGGCTGATATCCGTAGCCGGAAGGAAATGGAACAGCAATGGAACGAAGGCTGGGATTGTCTTTTTCAAGCCATTGATCCGCTGACGGACGAAGACCTCGGCAAAATCATCTACATCCGCAACCAGGGACATACGGTCACCGAAGCCATCAACCGCCAGTTGGCTCATTATGCTTACCATGTCGGCCAGATCGTCTTTCTAGGCAAAATGATCTGTGGAACAGCATGGCAAAGCCTGTCCATTCCCAAAGGCGGATCCCAATCCTTTAATGAAGAAAAATTTTCCAAACCCAAAGGCAAGGCCCACTTTACAGATGAGTTTTTGAAGGAGGAGTAAAGTTTATTATTCCTTCAAAATCCGCTTCAGGTCTTCCACTGAAACGGCCAGCATCCCGTTTTTTACAATGTGCCGCGTCACCGTTTTCCAGTTGTCACTGGCTTTGAAGCAGGAGGCGAAGATAGGGAGGGCATCTTCCATTTTACCCAGGTTGGCCAGGCTGACGGCATGCCAGTATTTCATTTCGATATTATCGGGAAACATGGCTTCGGCCGTGCTGTATTCTTCGAGGGCTTTGGGGACGTCGCCGTGTTCGATGGCCAAGTCACCGTTGTTCATATGGGTATAGGCCGTATGGACTTTCAGGAGTCGGCGGAGTTCCTTTACCGGGGTAGGGTGGTCCTCCACCCTTAGATCGATGAGGCGATCCACCCACGATTGGCCGGTGGATTCGGGGGCCACCACGAGAATGGCTGCCGATTGTTTGCCGCGCAGGTCACCGCCAGCGGCCTGGGTCGCTTCCAAAGCAATGATGAGTCTTTCCGCCAGGGGTTTGCCTTTTGAACCTTCATAGGCTTTGGCCATCATGGGCCACACCTGATCGCTGGCCATCAGATTGGCCTGGACGGAATATCCGTCGCCTTGTTGTGATCCGGCAAAGTCGATGCAACCGGTGCCGGTATGGGTGGATACATTTCCGCCGGCATCCAGGAAAGCTACCTGGCGAACTTCACGGCCCTCGTCTTTTTTGAGTAACATCTCCAGTGCTTCTTCAGCAGAAAAGCCCATCTTCATCAACTCAAGCCCGTTGGGACCATAAGCAGGATTGACAAAAGACTGGGTGGCTATGACTCCTACTCCGGCTTCCCCCCAGATCACGATGGAGCCGACGGAGAACCAGTGGGATTGCACCGCGACGCCCATCTCACCGGTCTCCCGGTCTATGGCGACAATGGAGTATGTATGAACCAGGGGATTGTTTCCGTAAATTTGTTGGGCCATGATCGGTGAATATTGGAGGAACAGGACAAGGAATGTTATGGAGGCAAAAATACGTTTTGACATTATTTTATCTTTTTCGTTTTAAACAGATAATATCCGAAGCCGGCAAAAAAGCCCAATTGATGCGCCGTGAACTCGTCGTCCTGGAAGTTAAAATTGGTGACCAGGTTGTTGTAGGTGGCATTGGCCGAGTCCCCTTTGGCCATATTGGTCAGTACCCGGTGATAAACCACCCCGCCTTGTGCAAAAAAATGGCGGTAGAGGCGTACTCTTACTGCTCCTCCAACTTTGGCCGACAGAAGAAAATCATTCCTTAAAGGGCCGGTCTCAAAAGCATCGCGGGTTTTTAAAACATCCTGAATGGGGAAATCAATAACAGGAGAGGTGATTTTTGAAGCATTATTATGGGCATACATGCCTCCGAGTTTGATGAAAACGCAGGGGGAGATAATTTTTTCAAACCTGTCCCTTTTTTTGAACTGGTAAACGAGGCCAAGGGCCACTTGTGACCAGTGAACCTGTTCCGTGAACGAAAGGGTGGCCGGTCCGCGTTCCCCTGTCCCGGCATCGAATAAGGCATTTTCAAGGTCGGCAGAATAATGGAGGTAATTTTTATGAAAAGTGTACCCGATACTGGCATCCCAGCGAGAGTTGTTGATGTTAAAAGCTGCTTCAACACCAGCGAACCAACCGAAAAGGTCGCCTCTTTCTCTTTTTAGGTTCAGGTCGAGGAGACCAACCCCTTCAGGAGTTCCATCCATGGCGATACCCTTTAAATTAGGCGAGCCTCCCGCAAAAAAGCTATAGGTGGTGGAGGGATAGGTTTCGAATTTTTCCTGCAGGTACTTCGTTTCAGGTATATTATAGTCAAGGGTGGCAAAGGGATCGATGAATTTGAGGTCTTTGTAATATTTTTCTGCTTTTTCATCCTCCTCGAGGAAAAGGGAGGTTTCAATAAGCAATTCAAGGATCTGAACCCGCAGATCGCTCGAAAGATCCTTTCTCCTCAGACATCCCTTGACCCGTTCTTCGACGCGTTCGATCTTCCCGATCTCTAAATCATGTCTGGCCTTCTGCAGCAATTCATAACAATCCTCGTCTATACCTGTCTGACCCAAAACGGTAAAGGGAATGCCAAGAAACAGAAAGACTATTATCCGGATCACTTTTTTCATTGTTCGCAAACCTTTACTTTTCGTTGAGTGGGATCTTCCATGGCCCCGAAATATTTTATATAATCGTCTTTTTCCAGTTCGTTGTGCCTGATACCCAGCACACCCGACTTATTCTGGACATCGTTGATCTCTCTTTGCTGCGCGAAAAACTTCTCCTGGTTAGCATCCAGGTGGCGGCATAGATAGTTGGCGTAATCTTCCGGGTTGGTGTTCCAAAAATATAAACTGCCGTCCCGGCAACCTGTTATCAGCGTTTTATCATTTTGGGCAAAGGCTACGGTTGTGGCCCAGGAGGACATACCGTCAAAGAGCATGGGTTGGTAGGAAGCCTCCTGGTATTTGCTCATATCCCAAATACTGACACTGCCATCATAACTGGCCACCGCCAGATACTTTCCGTTATCACTAAAGGTAATCGCCGAGATGGAAGCCTGATGAGCCTTGAGAAGATTGTTTTCATCAAAGAAAAAAGGATCATTAGATACATTCAATTCATTGATAGTCAAAATCATAATCCGGCCACTGCTAAAACCATAAACCAGGTAACCATTGGCCTCATCCACTTGGTGAAATGCCACTGTCGTCAGATTTCCGTAAATGTTTTCGGGTAAATTCCTTTCCAATAAATATTCTTCCGGGCCTTTTGACAGGCCATCCAGTTTTTGGGAATAAATCCAGTACGAATAATCCCTGAAAGCGGTGGTAATGCTGTAAGCGATAAAACCATCTTTCTTTTTCCGGATCATGCCAATTTTGGAAGGGACTTTGTCCAGGCTGATGAGCGGGCTTCGATTGTCTCCTCTTTTATAGTTGAAATATTTTTGGGTCACATCACCGAGGATGCCTTCAAACCAGAAATAGGCATGGTCGCGCCCCAGTCCGCAAAAGTTGCCTTCGTCGTCGAAGGCACACTGGTATATTTTTTCCCCGGAATGCGGCAACTTGTAAGTAGAAAGTAAATTGCCATTAGAAGTATTCAGTACCTGGAAATTACCGGATTCGCCGCCCACCAGAAGTCTGCTGCCATCGGGACTCAGGGAGATGGTGTTGACAACGCCTCCTGCCTGGGCGCTCATTTCTTTGATAGAGACCTTTGGTTTTCCAAGATACCTCCAATCGGTCACAGTCCATTTCCTGACTTTACCGTCGCTGCCTGCCGTATAAAAGGCTTTACCATCGGGCGACACAACGATGTCTTTTACGGTTCCGAGGATCTCTTTGATCCTGAAGAAATCTTCCTCACCGGCTTCCACGGCCGCATACAGGGCTTTGACGATGCTGGGGTGGTGAATGTCCCCGACCTCAGCATTGTTTTTATTGATCTTATAAGCTTCCAGGGCAATCAGGGAACGCATATGCGGGTCTTCGATCTGAAGGCTCCTGTTGGCGGCGATACGGGAAGTAATGACACGGTTGAGTTGCTCTTCCTTTAACCTGATAGAGTCGGCAATATTTTTGTTGTCTTCGGCAATTTTCCGCAATTCAATTTCTTCATCTGCTTTGAGTTCCGCTTTTTTTCTCAACCGGTCAAGCTGATCTACAAGAGAAAGGGCTTCTTTCCTTAGTGAATTGATGCTATCGCGGTCAGCAATGGCTTTGTACCGCAATTGGTCGGCGGTATCCCTGGCCTGAAGGGCAATGATCGTTTTTCTTTCTGCATCGGCCCGGGCAGAATCGGCTTCGATCCGGAGAGAATCGGCGGTTTCCCGGGCAATGATTTCCATGGCGATGGCTTCCTGCGTTTTCTTTTTTTCGGCCTCGAGTTTGCTGTTTGTTTCATTTACTTCTTTGAGGTTCAAGGTGGCCCGTTTGTAATTATAAAACGCACCAATGGCAAAAATAGCCATCAATAAAAACAAGACAGTTAAGACAGTATTGATCAACCTACGATTCCGGCGAACGGCAGCTTCCGATGCCCGGACAAATTTCCTTTCCTCTGTTTTGAGGTTAAGCTGGTCTAAAGAAGGGGTAATATAATTCAGGTAAGTTTGGTCGAGCAGCTGATTGCGGCTCATCCGGTCCTGGATAGTCGTTTTGATGGTGCTCAGTACCCTGTTTTCCGCTTCTACCTTTTCATGGGCCTTTCGGGCAATGAAATTGTTGGCCAGTTCAAATTGTTCTGTGAGGGTTTGGCGGAGTAATCCTGATTCGAGCATGTCGTTGAGCAGGGCGTCTATCTGGATGTCCGACAAATTGGACATCTTGCCCATCCGGTCCATGATTTCAGCTTTGGATAGCTGAACCCGGAATCCGTTTTTGACCAGTAAAGACAACAATTTATTGCCGGTACCACCGGCCCGACTTCCCAACTTTGCTTCCAAAGCCTGGATCTGCCTGTCCAGCATACCATCGATAATCGCCCGCGGCTTACCGATACTTTGCAATAAATTGAGGTCTATTTTTTTCACGGTTTATTAATTACGAATTATCTATATAAAATGATTACACCCTTGTAGCACCCTGAAAATGCTGCATAATACCATCACACCTCCCTATACAAACGTTCCAAATACAATTGAAGGTATGTCAGGTTAACTTTGCCGTTGTCTTCGAGTATGTTGCCCACTATTTTATCGATGATCCCTTCATCCTCTACCTGCATGGCTGCTTTTTCCATCATACTCTTCACCACTTCTTTAGCTTTTCTGAAACTCATGTGTTTCACCCGGACCTGTTCTTCCAGCAAGGCGGGCACGAAGGCTTCCAGGTCCTGGAGCTGCGAAAAGAATTCATCTCTTACCACCAGTACCAGGTCGATATTAAGCCTGGATTCCAAAAGATGGCCAAAATGTAAAAATAAATAAGTCAGTTCCTTTTGTTGTTTGATCCAAATGAAAAATTCTTCGAATTGGTCAAAAACGATGATTTTTCTTTCCCCCGGATCGGGTAATTTTTTTTCCCACTTAAAGGCCAGTTTCAGTAGCAATGGTTCTGATCCTGCTACGGGTTCGGTGGACAGGATTTGCTGGACTTCCGGGCTGTCGATAAAAGCGCGGTTGCATCGAATGTATTGTGTGTTGAATAATATTCTCAACCGTGGCAGCAATCCTGCACGGATCAGGGAAGTTTTTCCCACTCCCATCGGACCAATCACCAGGGTGGTGCGTATATCAATGTCGTTTACGATTTTATAAAACAGGTCTTCAAGTTCTTCGTCCCTGCCGTAGAAAATATCGGCAAAATTTTCGGTATAGGGTTCAAAGCCGAGGAAAGGAGTCTCATGGGATTCGTTGATGTTCAGTTCAGCAGGCATCGGGATGCCCTTTGTCCTGGACCTGAAAATTTTGCTGGCCAGGCTGTCGTGGGCCATTTCGTACTGATCATCATCGAGTGGCCTCAATATTCGGCGGTTGACAAAGAAATTCAGATGGATATTGATCCTTATCAGGCTGAAATTGGGCAGCAGGTCAGGTAGCGCAGACCGATGTACCGGAATTTTGGTGCCTTTGTCCGAGACGAAAACTTTCAGAAAGCGCAGGGCTTCGTCCCAGCCGTCTACTTCCCTGGAAAATATCTTCAGTTGCTCATCGAGGAAGCTTTCCAGCACATCGTCGATCTCCCCGATTTCTTCAACGAGTTCATTGTCAAAAACAATCTGATTCGGATCTTTTTCATAAGCTTCACGATACATCTTATCCAGGAAAACTTGCAGGTAGGTTAAGGGTACACGCCCTTTCCCTTCAGTTACTTTGTCGATAATGTCATCGGCAATTTCATCGTAGCAGAGTTCTATATTGAATTTTTCATTGCGGGCAGTACGCAGGATCACTTCTTTAGCCAGGGCGCGGGTCATGGGTTCAATTCTCAGCCTTTTGTCAAAAAGAGTGGGGACCACCTTCTCAAAATTGGACATATGCGCGAGATATTCCTCCCGCATGACGATGATTATTTTACAGGGAAGATCCTGAGTGTCGAGTATGGCTTTGATGGTGATGATCAACTGCTGCTGTTCTTCTTCCGTACCGAGGATAAATAACTCTTCAAACTGATCGAAAATGAGGTAAACGGGACGCAGGTGATCCAGGTAAAGCGAATGCACCATTTGGGGGACGGTATTTCCGTCTTCAAAAGAATTTAAGGAGTCCCGTGCGTTTAATTCGCGAACCAGTGAATCGTTGATGTTTTCCTGTCGCCTGACGTAGATGTCAAACCAGTCACTTTTCTCAAAACGATTGGCCAATCCGCACCGGATGATACTGGTCTTTCCTGTTCCTGACATGCCATACACCAGCAACAGATTAGACTGGTAAGTCATCTGGTACAAAACCTCTACCTCCGTATCTCTGCCAAAGAAGATATCCTGATCTTCTTTTTCATAAGCATCCAGAAATTTGAATGGTGACGATTTTTGCATGTTTTTTCAGTTTAGCAACAGTATGTTCTCAGTCTTCTCTTTACAGTTCTCCGTGGGGCTTTTAGGGGTTAATTATATTTATGCTATTCAGAATTCCAACCGGCAACCAGATTTCCCTACACAATATCAGCCACCGAGGAATCTCCTTCCACGACTTCCCGGTAAAACCGGTCGAACATGTCTTTCACATGGCTGTATTTATCTTTATTGATCGCAATAGTATCTTTAAGATTGTCGGTCAACAGGTAACATACCTCAGCATTTTGCTGGTGGTTGTAGAAAAACAATTTAGAGTTTTTCTGGCCACTGAGCGCATTTTCATCAATCAGGAAGGGAGACAAGTTGAGATTCGGTTTCACATCATCTTCATCATAAAGTAAAATGACCGATTCGTTTTCAGTAAAGGAAGTTGAATAAAGGACATCATCTAACTCTCCAAACGCAGCAGTCAGCTTGTCAAGTATAACGAGGTTGTGTAAATATTCAGGATCCTTGTGCCTTTCTTTGATCAGATCGATCCTCTTGATGGTCATGAGGGTGTATTTGGTAGAGAATCCAATGTGTTTAAAAACTTCACATAAATGGTTCTCTGCCTGGACGCAAAAACTTTCCACTTCATCGCTGGAAACCTTTCCCTTGAGTACTTCCTTCAGTTCTTCCAGGAAGGCACAGGCCTTTCTAAAATCACTGTCGGCGTAAAACTCTTTCCGCAGGTCATCGAATTCGGCCACAAAAGGTTTGACGTTATTGGCTTCGAAGATGTCTCCGAGCGTCCGGATAAGTTCGATATAGTTGTAATTCTTCACCTCATCCGGATTGAGGGAAAGAAAAAGTTTGAGTTGATCGCGATGCAGGTCATCGATCAGCATTTGTTTGTTCTGGTGTTTTTCATCCCACAGTTGGGCGAGCATGATATAAGCAAGAAACTGGGCAGCAATGGAATAAACATTGACAATCTTGGTCAACCGGTCGGTGCTCACGTCTTCGGATTGCAATAATTTGCGAAGGTGGGTTCCCACGGGAGTGGGAAAGGCATCGATGACGGCCACCCGGAGATCCCTCATTTTGGTTTCCCGTCGTTTTCTTTTGGCCTCTTCGATCAAATCGCGTACAGTTTCCGCATAGGGCACAATCGCATTGGCAATGGTCTCCACGAGTTTTTTATTGAGGCTGTCCCCGGACTGGTATTTGAATTTGGCATCCCGAATGATAAAAGAGGCAGCACTCTCCCGGGGAAGTTTCCATTGCAGGATGTCCTCTTTGTCTTTTTTTACATAAAGCCCCCAGGGCAGGATATCAGCACTGTCCTCAAAATCGATATCCAGGCCGCGATGGATTTTTGGTTCAGTGCCCGATTGCATCTGGTAGGAAGACGCAGATAATTTGAAGGCTTCTTCAATCGTATGATCTGTGGCCAGTGCCTTATAAAAGGTATCTGCAAAGTCTTTGGCAGCAGGATCGGCCACGGGAACGCTGGTTGCAATTACGGCCGGAATCCCCAGACTGATCAGTTTTTCGACTTGCGCTTTGGTAGAACATCCGTTCAGGAAAACCAATTTCAACCCCGGCTGTAGCGCCAGCAGGTTTGCCAGCCCGTCGGAATCAGCTGCTCCCTCTTCTAAAAAAACACTCTTGATTCCGGCATGACCGGCATAGTGAAAAATGACTATCCTGTCTTTAAAAATCGTAATATATTTACTCAGATCCTTGATCCGTGCGGAGGGCTCGGTATGCAACTGTACATACTGCTGGCTTTCCAAAGGGATCAGGTGATCGCTTATGGCCCGGCGCTCATCATCCAGCAAAGCAAGATGGTCGTCGTTGTCATTGGAAAAAGCCAGAAATATTACAGGGGAGTTCATTTTTGAATAATGATAATTTTTTAAAAGTTGAGTATCAATTTTTCGAAATGACCACTTGGTAATGCTATTGGATCACTTGCTTGTTTGGTAAATTTAAAATAAAAATTATTGTTTCATAATTTAAAAGATAACATAATTTATTTTCCTAACGTATTTTTTGTCAAAAGCAACATTTAACCTCTGATCCTTAAAGTTAATTGTCCGCAGCCAAACAACTTTAATTATTTTTGTGAACAATTTTCAGGTATCCTCATTTGTTAAGAAGTAGAATCCGGAAGTTACGGACAAAAATCGGGATTGTTTTTGCCCATTCACTTTTTATCACCATTATTAAAACGCTAAAAATGTTTCCAAAACAATTGTCACTTTTCTTTTTTATGCTCCTTTTTATGTCTTGCAGTCAGGCAAATCCCTCCCCGGTAACATCCGATGCTGATAATGGGGAAGTGTCGCAGCACAATGATACGGCATCCATTGCAGTGATTCCCGTGGATAAACAGGAGCCTGAAATCCAGCAAAAAAACAGTCCTGATCAGGTTGTCATAAAAATACCATCTCCCCAAGTCTCCCCCGAAAAAAAAGAAGCAAAGGAGTTGCCCCAAAAGGATAAAACGAATAAGGAGCCTGAAGCCACGATTATCGAAGTCCCGGATCAACCCAAACCGGCTGAAGATCCCGAATTGACAACAGGAACAACACCCTCAGAAATAGAAAAGCTCCCGGTCGCAGAAGTAAAAAAACTATCTCACGACGCGTGGAATGAATTGCTCCAGAAATATGTGACGGCAACCGGCAAAGTCAATTATTCAGGATTAAAAGCCGATAATGCCAAACTGCAATCCTACCTGGATCTCCTGGCTGCCAACCCTGTGCAAAGTTCCTGGACCCGCAATGAAAAAATGGCCTACTGGATCAATGCTTACAATGCTTTTACCATCAAGTTAATCGTCGACCATTACCCGGTTTCGAGTATTACAAAAATAGAAGGAGGCAAACCCTGGGATAAAAAATGGATAAAACTCGGAGACAAAACCTACTCGTTGAATCAAATTGAAAACGAGATCCTGAGACCCCAATTTGGAGATTCGCGCATCCATTTTGCAGTAAACTGTGCCGCAAAATCCTGTCCTCCTTTGCTCAATCGCGCCTGGACAGCGGATAACCTGGAACAAAATTTTGAAGCCCAGGCCGTTAAGTTCGTCAACAATCCACAATTCAATGTCATCGCCGAAAAAAAGATTCAGCTCTCAAAAATATTTGAATGGTACGCCGGCGATTTTGGAGATATAGTCAGTTATCTGAATAAATATTCCAAATTGAAAATCAATGCCAATGCAAAGGTAACCTACCTGGAATATGACTGGGCGTTGAATGAGTGATGCCAAAATGCTGCAATGCTGCGATTTTTTGATGCTGCGATGCTAAAATGTTTTGAACAGTCTTGCACCATAGCATCGTATCATCATAGCATCGTATCATCGTATCATCGTATCATCATAGCATCGTATCATCGTATCATCGTATCATCACAGCATCATTCTGTCTCCTAAATTGCAAAAACAGGGTTGCAGGTTGAGGCTTTCTTGAAAATTAAATTAACTTTATTTTTTTAATAAAAACTTTGAGATGAACCTCTGTCTACTTCAAAATAAGGGAAGCGAAAAGCTGCTTTCCGGATGTTTCTTTTATTCAAATCAGCCACTTATTTATTTTTATGTGTTCCTGTTTTGGTTAGGGGGAAGTCATTTTAGTCCGCTTTGGGGCCAACCTGAAATCTCCATTGAAACCATTGCCACCGGGTTTGATTCTCCGGTAGATATTGTCAATGCGGGAGATGAACGGCTATTTATTGTAGAGCAGGATGGCGTGATCAAAATCATTGACGGAGATCAGCAGGTGCTGGCCACTCCTTTTCTCGATATAGATCCGGCGGTGGGATCTAATGGTAATGAGCAGGGATTACTCGGTTTGGCTTTTCATCCCAATTATGCAGCGAACGGATATTTTTATGTGTATTACACCCAAAACAATGGCAATACACGCGTCTCAAGGTTTTCGGTAGATGGATCCAATCCTAATATTGCCGATCCCAACAGTGAATTCATCCTCCTGGAAGCCACCCAGCCTTTTTCCAATCACAACGGAGGGTCGTTAAAATTCGGCCCCGACGGTTACTTGTATATCGGCCTAGGGGATGGAGGTTCGGGTGGAGACCCGAATGGCAATGGACAAAACAGGCTGACCTTTTTAGGGAAAATTTTGCGAATAGATATAAACAGCGGCAATCCTTACAGCATCCCGGACACCAATCCCTTTGCTTTTGAGGATTCTACCCTGGACGAAATATGGGCCTTGGGCGTTAGAAACCCCTGGCGTTTCACCTTTGACAGAGTTACGGGGGATATGTGGATCGCCGATGTAGGGCAAAATAATTGGGAAGAAATCGATTTTCAGCCGGCCGGTAGTCCGGGGGGACAAAATTACGGGTGGCGTTGTTACGAAGGCTTGGTTCCTTATAACAACAATCCTGATCAATGTCCGGATGTCAGCCAAATCACTATGCCTATTCATGTGTACAGCAATGATTTTACCACCGGCTGCTCAGTCACGGGCGGTTTCGTTTACAGGGGAGAAGCTTTTCCCGAGTTGTATGGCCATTATCTTTTTACCGATTTTTGTTCTGGAAGAATTTGGTCTATCACTCCGGATGGTGCCGGTGGATGGAACGACGTTGAGTTATTGAATTCCACCAACAATGAGTTCAGCAGTTTCGGAGAGGATGTTGCAGGCGAACTGTACCTTGCCGGTCGCACGAGTGGAAAAATTTATAGCATTGTAGATGTTTGTTCCACTTTTGCCGTGGCGGGACAGGTAACCAACGAAACCTGTGCAGGAGATAGCGATGGCAGCATTAGTTTATCGGTGGAAAACGGGACTTCCCCTTACAATATTACCTGGTCGAATGGATCTACCTTAGTGAATAATTCAAGCTTATCCAGTGGAACGTATAACGTGACTGTTCTGGACAATAGCGGCTGCGAACGTTCCGAGACTTTTGAGGTTACCAATGGCTCACCCGTTGCGCCAGTTGTCGGAGTGGTCGACAATAGTCTGAGTGTTCCGGATATTTATGCTGAATATCAATGGTTGTGGAACGGCAACGCCATTTCAGGGGCCAATCAACCAGCTTATGAGGCTGAAATCAGCGGAAATTATAGCGTTGAAGTCACCTCGGCAGCAGGTTGCATCGCTGTTTCAGAAGCGGTTCAGATCGTGGTGAATACACTGGATGAACTGCAAATCAATAACTTAACAGTGAGTCCCAATCCTTTTAAGGACAACATTCATGTGGAGGTTGATGCCAAAAGACCGGGTGACTATCAATTGACAGTCCGGGATTTAAATGGTAAAAAACTATTTGAAAGTCGCGAAAGCATAAATCTTATTTTTGAAAAAAACATTTCCCTCAAAAATCTTCCGGCAGGTGTCTACCTCTTTTCCATTGAGCGAAACGGGCTGGAGGTTACTAAAAAATTAACCAGACAATAATAGTAAAAATAAGGAACAATTTTGATGGTGAAGGTTGAGTCCATTGATCGTTTAAAAACAGTTCCGGGTTTTAATATTAAATCAAACAAGAATTTAAATAAACTATGGCTAAACTGTACAAAAAAAACTATATATTTAGTCGTCAAATTTAAGGATAGATATTGTGTAGACTGCCCGACTGAAAAATGGCAAAAAGTGCTCTCGAAATTTTGAACTACATCAATGGCAAGTCTATCTATGTTTCGTTTTTTAATATTAAGAGATCACCCACCAAAACACTCAAGTCATTCCTCAGTTTGGCATATATTAATAATATCGATTCCTATAATTTATTAAAAATAACCACAGGAGAGTGGGTTTATGTTTGTTTAACCAAAAAATAAAGATTATGTATTTTTTTACGCTACAAAATTATAACAAAAAATTCCAAGGTGGATTGATACTTACAATCATGTTGCTGATGGCTGTCCAGATTGTCAATGCACAGTCCCACCGACTAATTATCACTGAACCTACCGGGATTGCAGGAGAATATGAAATGCTCGCCGGAGGATTTGGTGCTGCTTCATGTAGTATTAATAATATTACAGCTGAGGCCAATTTTGTTGTTGATGGTACCGGTGGTACCCTGGCCTGCGATACTGTCACCAATGATTTGACCGGTAAAATTGCCTTTCTCGACCGGGGTGATTGTAATTTTTCTTTAAAAGCTTATCATGCTCAAGAGCAGGGAGCCGTAGCTGTTGTGGTTTGCAACAATGTGGCGGATGCCATTTTTTCTATGGGCGGTGGCGATTTTGGTGATTTGGTTACCATTCCTACTCTGATGATGTCCTTACAGGATTGCAATATCATCCGCCCAGAATTAGAAGGCGCAACGGTTACTATTGTCCGGAATGACTTCATCGACATGTCTGGCGAAACAGTAATTTGGGAGGACCAATTTGATGGTGGTTTTGGTGATTGGACAGTGAATAATATTTCCTGTGGAGGAACCCCAACTGACACCTTCCAATTATGGAGATGGTCTGCTTTTGGAAATACTACCGGAAGTAGTTGTGGAGACAATAATATTATTTCTCCTAGTAGTTGTAATGGTGCGGCTGTATTTGCTTCAGATGCTTATGACAACCTTCCTGGTGCTGATTGTGGAACTGGTGGAGGGCCTTGTTCTGCTATCCAGATTGGCGAATTGATTTCTCCTCCTATTGATTTGAGTAATTCAACTGCTGCCGGTGTAAGTCTAAGGTTTTATCAATCGGTACGACAGTATCAAAGTACATTTTTTGTCGGTTATAGTATTGATGGAGGAGTTACTTGGGATAGTACAGAAATTAATCAAGAAATTGCTGTAAATGAATCAAATGTGGGGACTCCAGTTATAAAAATTCCTTTAGTAGGAGCTGTTGGCCAACCTGACGTAAGAGTAAAATTCCGTTACGAAGCAAACTATTACTACTGGATCATCGACGATGTCCAAATCGTAGAGCAGGAAGCCAACAACCTGAGAGTAAACGAAAATTTCTATGCCACCCCTGCTAACGCTATGACACCACTAAGCCAGGTAGAACCTTTGCTATTCCTGGCTGATGTTGAAAACGTTGGTGCTGTTGATCAGAACAACGTCATATTAAACATGAGTATCACGGATCAGGATAATAATGAGGTATTTAGTGCGGATAATGATTATGGTACTGTTCCAGCGAATACCGCTGTAGAAAACGTTCTTTTTCTGGATACTTATACACCAACTGCCGAAGGTTTGTTCAATGGCACATACAGCATTTCTGCCGATGCGGAAGATGATGATCCAACCAATAATACCCAAGCGTTCGAATTCATGGTTTCGGATACCACCTTTGCCAAAGAATTTGGCGCTACCCGGACTATCCTGCCTGCGGCTTCAAATTATGATGATGGAGCACCCTTTTCCTATGCTTATGGCAACCATTTTTATATAGCCAATGGTACGGATGCAAATGGCAATCCATATGTATCTCGGAGTATGAGTTTTGCGCTACAAGGCACTCCGGAATCTGCGGGTAAGGAATTAGTAATAATTCTGTACAAATGGGAAGACACAGACCCTGATGCCATTACCCCTCAAGCAGAACCAGAAGAAAGAGAGCTTATCAATTATGCCATTTACCTCATCCAGGGGGATGAAGTTGAAACGGATATTATAACGCTTCCATTTGAAGATGGACCCACTGTACTGGAAGAAGGTGCTCATTATCTTCTAATGGTTGAATATTCGGCAACCGAACAAATTAGCGTAGTTTTAGGTGCCAGTGATGTTATTGATTATTCAGCCGCCATCTTTACCTCTAATTTGGCAGGCACACCTCGTTTTGGCAGTTTTCTTGGGGTACCTTCTGATGGAGACCTTTTTGGAGTAGACTATAATTCAGTAGGATTTGGTAGAGACCTGGTTCCCGTAGTTCGTTTAAATGTTACTCCTTCTGTATTGGATGGTATTAATGTTCAGGTATTGAAAAACGAATTCAAATTGTTCCCTAATCCAGCCAGCGATCAGATTAGTATTCAAATGAACCTGAAAGAATTGGCGAAAACGGCAACGGTAAGAATTTATGACATTGCCGGTCGTCAAATCATGCAAGAGACTTACGACAACATCCAAAAAGAACGCTTAACCTATAACCTCAATAATTTTGCAGCAGGTACTTATAAGGTACAAGTTGTAACAGACAAAGGAATGGGTACCAAGCTTTTTGTTGTGAAATAAAAGTTTGTTTTTTGTTTTTTGAATTAAAAAGGGCAACTTCTTTTTAGAAGTTGCCCTTTTTAATTCATATAGAAGAAGTTCTGGTACGGATTACATATTGGCAATTACCGCACCACCAAACTCAGAACACTTTAATAAAGTAGTTCCGTCCATCAGACGATAAAAGTCATAAGTCACCTGTTTTCCAGGTAAATTTAGAAACTCACCTCCTTCGGGGGGGATGTTCATTAGGCTATGCCTTCAATATTTCTCCCAATGTTTGGGGGAGGTTGGAAGGATAGCTTTGTGGGATAGAAAGCTCTGCCTTCTGCCTTTGTGTCAAGCCTCCTTCTCAGAAGATGGTGGTTGACTTATGGAAATAACTATGATCATGAGTTACCAGAAGTTTATGGTGTTCCTACTGATATTGATGATGAATTTCAACCGATCGAATACTGGTACTTTAAAGGAATAGGTTTTGATGAGTGGGAATTTGATGGTGTAAACAAAACAGAGAGCCTGTATTTAATCAAAAAACCATCAAAGAATATTCATACCCGGCAACCAATAATGTCTGGGTAGAATTCGAACTATTGGAAGATTCCAAATTAGCCATCGATCTTTTTGACCTGGCGGGACGCCGGGTAGCTTCTGGAGGAACTAAGGATTTAGTTGCAGGAGCACATGGTGAAAATATTGAATTGAATAATTTACCACAAGGAACATACATGGTTCGCCTGCAAATAGAAAACCAGGTGGAAACGTTCAAAGTAATTATAAAATAATCTTGAGTTAAGTCTCTTTTCAGTCAAAAACGAGGGGGAATTCATTTTTACTGCCCGTTTTTGTCTTTGAAATGATAAAAGAGGTATGGTTAGGGTTTTTAATTCCAAAACAATAATATATTTATCCCTTGTTTTTTAATCATAAAAATTTTTACTAGTATGAAAAGACTGTTACCAGTATTGATCTTGTTGATGATTGCCGGAGTGATGACTGCGCAATCTGAGTTGGCGAGAAAAGCGCAAATGCGCTTTGGAGAAAAAGCGGATGGGAAATTAAAGGCATTAGCGACAATGCCTGCAGATATTCCGGCTGCTGATCCTGCCTGGCAAATACCCCTAAACAATAATGAAACAGAACAAGAAGTAGGTTACAGATCAGGTGAACCTTATTCTATCAAACTGGGTTCTTCCGCTAACATTTTTTCCGTGGTATCAGGAAGTCCAAACTCACTGACCTACGAACCTGCCCTCGATGCCCTGGTATTTTGTCACCGCCAAAACGCAGGGGAAGCCGGCGGCAGCGGCATCATCAGTTTTGATGTTTCTACCGACGGAGGGGCCACATGGGATTATTCCAATAAGCAGGTTACCCCCGCGCTCGCTAATGGCGAGGGTACAACTTTTGACGGAAATCGTTACCCTAACGGAGCCATTTACAACCCTCCGGGCAATACGGATATTGCCAATGCCAAATTTGTAGGCGTAGGGCCGGCTTTATGGGTCAACCCCGATTATGGCGATAGCTCATGGGGATGGGAATTCGTAACCACCTCTGACCTTGACGGAAATAATGCTACAGAGGATTATTATACCACCATTCCTGATTCGGCAGCTTATCTGCCTTATGGTCTTGTCTCCAATCCTGATGGTTCCCTTTGGTATGCCAACAACAAGAGAGAAGCCAGACCCGGAGCGACAACTTTTGCTGCCCAGTTCTGGAATCCCGGATTGGCCACCAAACTTGCTTTCGACGGCAACAGTTTTACCCGAACAGTAAATGAACTGGATATTGATTATACCGGCGCCATTGACAGTTTTGTGGTCAATCCACGCATTGCTTTTAGCCCTGACGGACAAACCGGATATTATGTGCTCACAGGCATTGACGCTGATGATGACGAAATCTATCCAAGTGTGAAACCCATCATCTGGAAAACAACGGACGGAGGAGATACCTGGGTAAAACAACCACGTGTGCATTACCAGGCCATGGATTCTTTGCTTGAATGGACCATTCCTATTGACGGAGATGGAGACGGTCAGGCAGATTCACTTGCCCAGGGTTCTCCACAAGTGCCTTATATGAGCCAGTTTGATATAGCCGTTGATGCAGCAGGCAAGCTTCATATCGTGGCCAGTATGTTGAGCAAATCAGATACCAGTGCCGCTCAGTTCGGATTTGTCTGGATAGGTGTATTTACCGTTGAATTGTTCCATTTTACTACCGACGGAGTCGATTGGGATTACAGAAGGGTAGGAGGTTACTACAACACCGACGGGGATGTGGGCACCACCGCTGCCATTGATGAAAGATTGCAGGCCTCACGTTCTGCAGACGGGCAATACATTTTCTTTACGTATGCCTTAACCCATTACGATGATACAGCGACAGACAGACCGAACAGCAACCCTGATATTTTCGGATATGCCTTCCGAACCAGTGATGGGGCAGTTATTAAGGAAAAGAACTTTGGGGTCATTCCGGGTTACGTTTGGGACGATTTCGAGTTTACCGATGCGGCTTTTCAATCTTATCTGCATATGACTTCCCCGGTAGCCATCACCGATGGAGAGAACTGGGATCATGAATTGCCTATCGTTTACAGTGTGCCTTCAGATTTGGGAAATGACCTCGCACCGATCGAATACTGGTATTTTTACGGTGCCGGTTTTGATGAAGGGGAGTTTGACGGAGTCATCCAAGATACAGACGAGCCTTCATTTAATGCTGCGGCTTTAAAAGTATTCCCTAACCCGGCTACCAACGAATGTTGGGTCAATTTTGAATTGCTCGAAGATTCAAAAGTGGCCATTGATCTGTTTGATCTAACCGGTCGCCGCGTGGCTTCTGCCGGGACAATGGATTATTTAGCAGGATCTCAATCAAAAAATATTAAGGTAAATAACCTTCCACAGGGTACTTATCTGGTTCGTTTGCAAACGAACAGCCAGGTGATCACCTCCAAGGTGGTTGTGAAATAGTAAATTTTCAGAAAATCTTTCTGAGGATCAAAAAAGGGGCGGCAAATTTATTTTGCTGCCCCTTCTTTAATGCAGGATCAGGATTTCAGGATTTTAAGATTTGCAGGATTGTTTTTTTGATGTCAAGACCTCCGGCAATCCATCCATCCATCCATCCATCCATCCATCCATCCATCTGCACATCAGCACATCAGCACATCCATCCATCCTCTTACCACCCCGGCAAAAGGTTAAACCCAAAGGTCCATTTGCTATTTTTCATCAGCGGGTAAGCGTAATAAGGCTCCAGGATCATTGCGCCAAACAGGTTGATCCTCACGGAAACCCCGGTAGTGAAAACGGGCACTACATCCAGGTATCCTGAGTCATTTTTTGGTTTAAATTGTTTGTAGTCGGTCCAGGCCATTCCTCCATCAATAAAGAAGTTCAGATCGGTGAAGAAAATCTTTGATTTGATCAGCGCCAGTCTTTCCGGTCCGGAAAACGGAATTCTCACCTCGAAATTAGAGACCAGGAGCTTACTTCCGATCAACTGGTTGAATGATTTATCATTCTGGACGAACAGATCGATGGCTTTGTTGGAATTAAACCCTCGTACGTACCATGGGCTGCCTACATAAAGCGGGTACAGCTCATCACTGTTGCCTCCATACCGACCGTAGTGTAAAACCCTAAAAGCAAAACCTACCGGCTTAAAGAATTTATAAACCCTGAAATCAAGGGTCGGAGCGGTGAAGTGAAATTCGCCCATGTATTGTTCTGCCCCCACGCGGAAGCGATATCCCTGAAGTGGTGCTGTGAGGCCAAAGTAGGAATTGTCTCCAACGAGTGCCGCCCCGGCCGTCCAAAGATTGAAACCGGGGTCTCCTTCCTGCTTGGTTTTATTCTGGAGCACCAGCCGATTATAAATGTCGTAATAATTTTCAAGTTTCACCACTTTGTTGCTGTACCTTGAATAAGAAGTACTGGCCTCCACTCTCAGTGTGGTGGAAAATGGCAACTGGGCAAACAATCCGACCTTATCTTCGAACAGTCGGTTGATCAGATATTGGTATTTAGCCGTTTCAATATAACCGCCGCTGGTGACTTCCAGGTTTTCAAATCCGGTAAACCCTCCGTAAACGCTTCTATAAGGAATGTGCGAGAAAGAGGCTCCCCAATTGATTTTTTTCTGATTGTTCAGGTAGGCGACTACTCCGCCAAAATCAGCGATCTCGCCATTGAGGGCCAGGCTGGTATATAATTGGTTGTTGCCCAGGATGTCGCTAAACAGCATATCCACCCCACCTACGGCACCTGTAGTGGTGCCAAAAGCCTGGCTGGTGCCTACCCCCATTCCGGCTCCTCCTCCGACAAAATCGAGTTTGAAATTAGGTTTGTAGGGTACATTCTCAAGGGCCACTGTTGAGTCGGTAGGAGATCCTTGAAAATGATCCAGTTGCTGATCCACCAGGCTGATTACGGTGGAGTCGATTTTAGGAAGCTGTGCCGCTCCTGTTTCAATTTGTTTAGGATTGACCTCCATGGCCGGCATCTCTTCAGAATCTGTGCGGTAGAGCGTATAGTTGTTCTTAAAATAATGGGTATAGATCAATCTGTTCCGATTACGGGCAATGGTAATCGCCGGAGCATAAGGGGTGATCCCGCTGACGCCGGTGATCAGGTCGGTCAATTGATAAACGGCCCCGGTTTGAGGCACATATTTATAGATATTGCGGTAACCGTCTCTGTTCGACAGGAAAAGGATGTTTCCGGTGGTATCCACCACCGGATTCAGGTTATCAGCGCCGGGGAAAAGATCGAAATATTCAATCACACCGCTGGCCATATCCATCCTTGCGATATTGAGCCTCCAGGGGCCATAGGCGGTTTGGGATCCCATGCTGAGGTAATCTGTGGCAAAAACCAGTTGATCACCGTCAGGGGACCATTCCGGCTGAATCTCTGAATAAGAATCATTGGTCAGTCGGGTAAGTTTTTCAGATTTGAGATCCAGGGCATAGAGGTCGGACTGGCCGTTCTCCATTCCGCTCAACACGATGGTTTTGCCATCGGGCGACCATGTCGGGCTTGAAAAAGCCGGCAATCCTTTTGGGGAAATTTCTCTCAAAGTTTTCCCGGTAAGGGCTTCTTTGATGATGAGAATATTTTGCCCTTTGCTTACCCCGACAAAGGCAAATTCTTTGCTGTTTGGCAACCAGGTTCCGGCGGATTCGTAATAGTTGTAATCGTCGATGTGTCCTTCTTTGAGGGTGCTGGCCAGTTTGTTGAGCAAATTACCCGTTTGGGCATCTGCCACAAAAAGATCCGTGGTAAAAAGGTCTTTTTCAGACATGAAAACCACGTACCGTCCATTGGGGCTCAATGAAGGGGAAATATTCATCTCTCCGGCGTTTTCCTTGCTGATGAGTTTTTTGCCGAAAGGTTTTTCCTCTCCTCCTTTCAGGTATGGGGCATACTGATTTTCAAGGGCTTTTACCCACAGGGCAGAGAGGTTTTTACTTCCCATGCCCAGTTGTTCAACGCAGGCCTTTTCAAAACCGTATTTTGCCACACTTTTAAAAAAAGGGGTTATGATGGTATCGCTTTTCCACCCGGTCAAAAAGGCCCAGAAGGCATGGCCGTATCGATAGGGAAAATATTTTGGGTTGGAAAGGTCCTTAATTTCGGGGATGTCCTTGTTAAGCACGGCATCACGCATCCACATAGCCGTATGGGCATCGTTGCTGCCCAGAGACATATACTCGGCAAGGCCTTCTATCATCCACAGGGGGATGTTACTCAGACTTTGCATGGAGGTGGAATCCCCTTTTAAGATCATGTTGTACTGCCAGGCGTGAACCATCTCGTGCCCCAAAACGTGGTTGGTTTGGGCATTGGACATGGCCAGCGGCAGAATTACCCTGTTTTTCAACCCTTCGGTCACTCCACCGGTACCAGCTCCTATAGAGCCGCTGACGGCATTAGTTTGCTGAAAATCGGCATGATCATTATAAAAAAGAATGGGATTTTTTCCTTTGATGGTATCGTGAAGGATATTTTGGTGCGCCTGGTACCATTGTTCACTCCAAAAGGTCAGATCATTTAGGAGAGTGTCGTTACCAATGTATTCGTAAATCCTGAAGTGCGGACTTTCGTGGACTTTAAAATCTATTTTTTCATAATTAGGCTTATTCTTTCCGAAGTATTGTGCATGAAGGCTGGAAAAGGAAATTGTTGCAAATAAAAGGGATAGAATGAATGTTTTGGTTCTCATAATCATCAGTTTTTTAATCCATAAAAAACGTCAGGGATCAGGGTGTCTATTATGAATCAAACAGGGGCAATAACTTAATTTTTTTTGAATGTTTCGATATAGAATGGAGCCTCCTGTTTTTTAAATATAATGAGGTTAATCGCCTTTTTGTTCAATAGTAAAATGACATTTTGGTCTAAAAAAGTATCAGAGAGGCCTTAATGTTTTCTTAAAATTTTATATTCTGCGGTAAGGTAAGATAATGCGCTTTAATGAAATATTTTACCTCGTTTCCGACAAGGATTGAAAAATATAATTACAAACTCAGCAACATAAGAAAACTTTTAGCATTTTTTTCTATTTTTGTAATCACCTGAAGAATCAGGTGCCTACGCTTTTTATGAAAAAAAAGTATTTACGTATTTTTTTTATAGCCTTATTTTTGGCTTGTTTGAACAGTCTAACACTGCTTCAAGGCCAATCATTGGGCCAAATAACGGATGAGGACCTCGCTAAAATGCCTCAGGATAGTATAAAAATGAGGTTGCTCAGTGATCTCGCCTGGGAAATAAAAGCAAAAGAATCTGCCAAAGCTTTAGAGTATGTAAATGAGGCTCTTGATATTGCCAATAAATTAAATCTGACCAAAGGAAAAGCCGATATCACTCATGACAAAGGCATGGTTTACTGGTATCAGGGCGATTACGAACAAGCCTCAAAGTTCTTTTTTGAAGCCCTTGCCCAACGTGAAAAACTTGGGGACAAACTCGGATTATCGCGCTCCTATAACAACATCGGAAACGTATTTTTTCACCAGGAAGATTATGACCAGGCTAATAAATACTATAGTCTGGGTCTGGATATGAGAAAAGAGCTAAAAGATAGTGTTGGGTTGATATATTCCTATAATAACCTGGCCGATGTGGCCCTCAAAAAACAGGATTTTGATGCCGCCCTGCTGAACTACAAAATCGCTTTACAATACGGTGAAGCTACCGGGCACAAGGGCGGGTTGAGTTTTGTTTTGCAGAATATGGGGTTGCTTTATAAAGAAAAGACTCAAATCGATTCTGCTCTTTATTATTTCAACAGATCATTGCCCCTCGCAGAGGCTATTGAAGACAAGAACAAAGTTTCCTTTTTGCTGAACCAGATCGCAAGGATCGAACTGGACAATCGGGACTTCCAAAAAGCACTGGAGCTTGGAAAGACAAGTTACCTTTTTAGCACAGAGGCCGGGGCGAAGGATAAACTTAGAGATGCCTGTGAAATCTTATCCCTGGCCCATGCCGGGTTGGGCAATTATGAAATGGCTTTCAGCGAAATGCAAAATTTCTACAAACTGGATGAAGAAATTTCGGGAGAAGCCAAGGAAAAAGCAATGCTTGAGATCACTTCCAAATACGAAACGGCGAAAAAAGAAGCAGAGATCCTGAGTCAAAAAACCGCATTGCTGGAAAACGAAAAAAAAGTAAACCGTCTGACCATATTCATTTTCGTGCTTATTTTCCTTACCATCGCTATTGTGGCGCTGGCACTTTTTACCCGTTACCGGTTGCAGTTGAGTAATGCCAAAATGCTGACAGAAAAGAATAAACAGATCGAGGCTCAAAACGAAAAACTAATACGCTCCAACTCAGCCCTTGAACAATTCGCTTACGTCGCTTCTCATGACCTTAAAGAGCCCTTGCGTAATATCAGCTCCTTCTCCTCCCTTTTAAAAAGAAACTTTGAAGACAAGCTGGATGTGACAGGAAAAGATTATATCGACATCATTACCGGGGGCGTTCGTCACATGAGTGCTTTGCTCGAAGATATTCTGGCTTACTCCAGGCTTACCCAAAATACCCTTTCCCGGGATGAGGAGGTCGATATGAACGAGGTGGTAGGTTCTGTAAAGGCCACCCTGGACAAAGTAATCGAAGAAAGACATGTAAACATTACGGCTGATGAGCTTCCCGTGGTCCAATCGAACACCATACAGATGTACCAGTTGTTACAGAACCTGATCAGCAATGGGATAAAATTTAACAATAAGCCTGATCCAAAGATCCACATTGGTTATGTTCGTGAGAATGGCCAACACCATTTTTCTGTCACGGATAATGGTATTGGGATCAATAAGGATTTTGAGAATAAAATATTTCAAATCTTTCAGCGGCTCCATAAAAAGGAAGAATATACCGGCACCGGCATAGGATTGGCTATTTGCGATAAAATCGTGAAACAACACGGTGGCGACATCTGGCTGGAATCTGAGGAGAAAAAAGGTTCAACATTTCATTTCACTCTGTCGGCAAAAAATTAGAAACTGCACCTAATCAATCAAAATTAGCAGACTTTTTGTCAATTTTTTTGTTCTGTTCAAAGTAAGAACTCATAATTTTGAAATATTCCTAAAAAACGCATATCTTGCAAGTCTAAAGTTATTATTATTACTAATAATAACAGTCGGGTGATTTCTAACACGAGCGAAGCAATTAATTTTGACTTCGCTCTGTTTTTATCACTCCTCTCCTGACCTCAAATTCAACACAATATTGAACCTGGCAGGCTCGAGAAACTGGTCCCTTCGTACCTTGAGCGCAATCCGGTCTGAATCATTCAACAAGGCGTAATTTTCCTTTAAGATAGCATTGACTTCTTTGAGAATATTTTCCTGGCTTTCCCAATAGGAAACATCCGCATTGGTTATATCATCCACGATCATTTGTTTGAAACCCAAAACTTCGGGCCCAAAAAAGTCATAGGATTTCCGAAAATGGTCAAGTTTGCCCAGGATGTCATGGTGGATATCCCGGCCTAATAGGCTATTTCCGCCATAGTCCCAGGTCTGGATACTCCATGCGGGGAAAAAGTATTCAATACTATCCACCGGATAGATATGGGTACAGATATCCATAAATTCATCATCATATTTTTCCGTGGTCTTCTTGCTGAGTTTTAAAAACTGTTTAAAATCTGTAAATAAATAGTAACTCGTACCTTCGGCCACCACCTGTGGGACAAAACAAGGGAAGACTTCCTTCAGCCAGAAAAGGTCTGGTAATCCGGATGCATCGCTTAGTTCAAAAGAGGCTTTTTCGAGAATGGTGTTGATTTCATCTCTGAGAGCCTGACCTTCTCGGAATAAGCCTTCCAGGCCTGCATCAAACTGAACGTTTGTTATTTTTTTTTGAAAAGAGATCACCGAATCTCTCATCTCCCTGCCAACCAAAGCGATGAGTCGTTTATCCCATAAACTATCCATAGCCCCCCTAAAGTCAATGCCTGCCGCATAAATCCATCCTTCTATTCCATCAGCTGATTTAACTTTGATCCATGGTTCACAATAAGCCAGGGAATCTATCTGGATCACCTCCAGCTTTTTGCTGACTTCTCCCAGGTCAGAAACCATACTTCCTTTTGCTAAGGTGGCAAGGATTGATCCTTCCTGGGTTGGAGCATTCCTCAACCGCAGATTATCCATGGCCAAAACATATTTTGGTGCTTCAGAATTTTCCTTTCCGTCCTTGCTTCCATTGGCTTGATCGGGTTTACAGGACTGCATACCTATTGTAACTATCAAAAAAAGAATCCAGTATTTTTTCATAAACAGATGGTTAAAATAAAAAAATCCCTTCCTCTTATTCAAGAAGAAGGGATTTAAAAGATGATATTTTTTATCCCAGATAGGATTTTAAACTATTTCGATTGTAAGATTTACGCAACCTTCGTATGGCTCGTTCCTTAATCTGGCGAACGCGCTCCCGGGTAAGTCCGTAAAGATCTCCGATTTCTTCCAGGGTAAGTGATTTTTTACCGTTCAGCCCATAATAAGAAGACAATACTTCCAATTCTCTAGGTGCGAGGATCGACAATCCTTGCTGTACTTCTTCCTTCAGAGACTGATCCATCAACATACCGTCGGGGGACATATCTCCCTCGCTGGACATAACGTCAAGCATAGTTGAATTACCGTCTTCTCCGCTCAAGGGGGCATCCATGCTTAGGTGTCGCCCGTTGCCTTTCAGTACGTTAGAAATTTCCTTCGTCGTCAACCCCAGCACTTCTGCCAATTCTTCATTGGTCGGTTCTCTTTCAAAATCCTGGATGAATTTCACATAAGCTTCATTCACTTTATTGTAGGAACCCACTTTATTCAAAGGTAGTCTTACAATACGTGAATATTCCACAATAGCCTGCAGGATAGACTGCCGGATCCACCAAACGGCATAGGAGATAAATTTAAATCCTTTTGTTTCGTCAAAACGTTTGGCCGCTTTCATCAACCCGACATTTCCCTCATTGATGAGATCACTCAGGGATAACCCGTGATTCTGGTATTGCTTAGCTACAGAAACTACGAAACGAAGGTTTGACTTGGTCAAAATCTCCAGGGCTTCCTGATCACCTTCACGAATGCGTCTGGCCAAATCCGCCTCCTCATCCGGGGTGAGTAAGGGAATTTTCCCGATGTCATTGAGGTACTTGTCTAATGCAAGACTTTCTCTCGAGGTAATTTTATTCGTTATTTTTAGCTGACGCATACTTAGGGATTTTGAGATAACAGATTTTTAAATAGCCTTTAAAATCAAAAATCGATGATTTTTAAAAAGAAAGACCTAAGATATACGTTTTTTTTAAAAAAAATGTTGCCTGCCAAAAAATAAACTTGACTTTTTCATAAAAAAACTATATAGCTTACTACATTATACAACTACAGCTAAAAAAAAGTTTCATAAAACCCGATTTAATCAAAAACAAATTCCAATTCAACTCTTCGGTTGAGCTGACGACCGGATTCATGGTCGTTCGAAGCAAAAGGCCGCGTTTCTCCATAATACTCTACCATCAGTTGTTGTCTGGGTACCCCCTGGTTGATCAGATAAAACATTACAGCTTCTGCACGTCTTTGAGAAACCTCCAGGTTTGATTTTTCAGAACCTTTATTATCGGTATGACCAATAATCCGCAACTGCCAGTCGGCGCGTTCTTTCATCAGCTCGGCCAGCCTGTCGAGATGGGGATATGATTTTCTCCATACCGATGCCTGTCCGGTATCGAAATAAAGATTCCTCATGGCGACCTGGATGACTTCCAGTTCTTTTGTGGAAACGATAGGACATCCTTCATTGGTTGCCGGCCCGAAGGTATTGGGACATTTGTCCATGGCATTGACAATCCCGTCCTTGTCAGTATCCGTGTCCGGACAACCATGACTGACAAAAGAACCAGCCTGGTCGGGACATCTGTCGAACTGATCGACGATCCCGTCACGGTCACGGTCGTCCACGGGGCAACCGTTGTTGCTTTCCACTCCTGCAAGTCCGGGACATTCGTCCACATCATCCCTTATTCCATCAAAATCACGGTCTGCCCAGGGACAACCTTTGTTTTCATAAGGCCCACGAATATCCGGACATTCATCCAGGTCATCCCAGATGCCGTCACCGTCCTGGTCATTGCCTTCTTTTTCTACTCCCTTGTCCGTAAACAGATCTTGCGGACATCCGTTATTTTTTTGAGGGCCGGGTTCCTGCGGACATTTATCGTAACTATCGGCCACGCCATCCCCGTCACTATCCGTAGTTTTGACCAGGCGCAGGGTAAGAGAAAGCTCATGGCTGCCGCCACTGACGTTCCTCAGGGCAGAAGTAGACATATCATAGGAATAGCTGATATCCAACAGTTCCCGGATGGTAAATCCCGCCATGACAGATGCTGCATCCTCCATCCGGTAAGTTCCCCCGATCCAGAACAAATTCAGGAAGGTCATTTTCAAAGAAGCATCGACCTGGGGAGTCGTCACTTCCGTGAGTTTGACCAATACGGAGGGTTCTATCCTAAAACCATTGGTCACGGGAATATCATAACCCGTGTTGAAATAATAATGCCTTTTTAATGAATTGATACCTATCTCCGGATTGCCGAAGCTGATCTTCCGCTCCAGGATCTGGGGAACAGAAAACCCGAGAAAGAAGTCGCCGATCCTCAATTGCACACCGGCATTAAAGTCAGGAAACCAACTTCCGTTCCGGCCGTTGATGATGACATCGTCCATTTCATCTATGACGGAAATGTCGTCTTTCAGGCGCAGGTTGTAAAAACCTCCTGCCACGCCTCCAGAGAGAAAGGATCGTTTTCCAAGCTGTTGGGAATACGACAACAGCAGGGAGCCACCGGTGCGCTTGAGCGCACCGGCTTCGTCCTTGAAAAAATAGCCTCCCAAGCCCAGCGGCAGGGCATTGAGTCGTGAGCGAAAGCTCACCATTTGTGTCACCGGAGCATCTTCAATACCTACCCATTGAGCACGGTATAAAAAATTGAATTGCATGCCGGTTACCTCCCCCGTCACGGCAGGATTGTATCCGAATTCATTGGTGAGGTAGTTTGTAAACAGGGGATATTGTTGGCTCCAAAGGACACCAATTCCCATGGTGATCATTAATATGGATATTAGGTAAATCTTTTTCATGTCGTTTTGATTATAACTTGTTTACCACCGGAAAACCGGTAAATTCATGTAAAATATCTTCATTCAAACCTGTTTCGCCGCAGGTTCCAAGGGTCAATATGTTAGTTAGGCAGGTCATTATCTTACTACACTTATTGCCCCGGTATATTTTGCTCCGCCGGCATCGTTGAGTTTCAAAATAAAATAATAGGTGCCGAAGGGTAGGGGGCTTCCGTCGTTCCCTGTCCCGGACCAGTCGTTGGTATAGGCTTTCTTTTCAAAAATCTGCCTGCCCCAACGATCAAAAATAACCAGCTCATTTTGCGGAAAATTTTGAAGGCCTTCCACGACCCAATATTCATTTTGGCCATCGCCATTGGGCGTAATGACGTCATAAAATTCCAAGGCCTCGCAGGCCACCTGAACCACCACGGGTTCAATGTGCTGGCAATTATTCTCATCGGTGAGGGTAAGGATGTAAATGCCGGCACTTAACTGGGATAAGGTTTCAGACGAGGCTCCTCCCGGCCAGCTGTAGGCATAAGGCGAAGTGCCCCCGGTGACCGCCACATCGATGGCGCCGTCCTGGTTGCCGTGGCAGCTTTCGTCGATAATTTCAAAGGTTGCCTGTAAACTATCCGCCGGTCCGAAAATTTGAGCTTCATCCTCCATAACACAATTGTTGATATCAGTAATGGTATAAGCGTAATTTCCGGGATAGAGGTTATCCAGTGTAGTTCCGGAAGCTCCATTTGACCATGTCGTCTGATAAGGCTCGGTTCCTCCTTCAATCAATAAATTGATGCTGCCGTCAGCATCTTCAAGGCACAAAAGATCCATCGTAACCACTTCAGCCTGGAGAGGGGTATGAATAACGTTCAGGTTTAAACTTGCAGCATTCACACACTCGCCTGTAGTCACGGTTAGTGTAATGGTTTTGAATCCGGCCGACAGGTAAGTCACATCCTGTGGATGTTGAACCATCGCCGAATCCGGGATAGAACCTAGGCCGAATTGCCAGTTGAAAGTCGTCTCTGCACGGGGATCATCCAGGTAAAAAAACTGGTAAGGGCCCCCGCAAACTTCCTGTCCCTGGAGATCAATGGCAAAAGCCGCTTTGGGGGCCGTTGCGCAGGAGGAAGGTTGCTGAAACCCTTGTCGCAGGTAATTTTGGGCGGTGAAAATTGTCCCTGCATTCGGGGGCTGCCCAACCGTACTCCGAATCCTTGCGGAACCTGCAGTCTCGGAGGCTCCTATGCTGCAAATCACGCTTCGGCGCACCGACTGCCCCGAGGCCAGATGGCTCATCCCTGAAACGGCAATTATGATTAGAAAAGTAAATATTTTATTCATAAAAATGTTTGAGATCGTTCAACAATATTATCCGCCGAGATAACCGGTTAGGATCATTTCTTCACTTCCGGTATTTTTGATTTGTATCCCTCCCGGAATAACGATAGCTTCAATTTCGGTACTGAAAAAGTCGATGGCAATATTGTTCAATGCCAGGAAGTTATTGCCATCCAGGCCGCTTTTGATCACCAGGTAACTTCCTGTTGGGATCGTATAAGTACTGCCTCCATTGGGGAGCAGTACCAATACCACGGGGCTAATCGCATAAGTTTCGTCTGCCAGAAATCCTATACAGTGACAGTTGTCGATCATTGAGTTGGGCGGTAACATAGGAAGGTGTGGACGGGTGATGTGATTCCCGAATCCGCTACCCACTCCGGGAAGTCTGATCAAATCTTCTCCGGCCACCATATAAAAAACCTTATCCGCCGGTACGGTATATTGATCGGGAATGAAAATGAAATTTTCGCCTCCGGGATACCCCTGAGGAAAATTCAGGGTAGCCCCGGGAAGATTAAAAATGCTGCTGCTGGAAAGCGTAATAAAATTGCCCTCCGAAATGCTCAGCGTATCCCCTGAAAAAGTAAGGGATTGAATTTCATTGGTCGGGTCCGGATCCTGATCGTTGATGGCGATATAAGCCGCCTGGGCGAATGCAGCGCTTTGGGCATTTATGGCATTCGTGGCATTGGTCGCCGCAAATGCATTCTGCGCAAATGCAGCATTCTGCGCAAATTGAGCCGTATCAGCAGTAAGGGCATGGCTGGCAATGCCGGTAACTCCCGAACTGTCAGCATAATGGGCTGTCAAAGCGGACTGACTAACGCCGGCACTGTCTGCATAAGTAGCCTGAATGGCCGTTTGGCTCACCGCTGCGCTATCGGCAAAGGTGGCTGTAATGGCCTTTTCTGACTGATCAGCATATAATGAAAAAGGGACACTTAGCAATTGATTGGTTCCCACGGTCACAAAGGAACTGCCTCCCGTAACATCCATTTCAATTCTCAGAAAAAAAGGACCGTTGCTCCAGTTGATATCAGCAAACTGGCTGACGGCTCCTCCGTTGGGATTGCCCTCCCCAATATTAATGGTGAACAATCCGAATAGGTCAGTGGTCACATAATGAAGTTCTTCCCATTCCACCGTTCCGGTAATGGATCCCCTGAGGATCACAGCCTTGAGGGCAATGTCCTGCTCGGTCAATTCATCCCCATTGACATCAGTAGCCACCGCCTGGTAACTGAAAGACTGGGGACTTTGTGCCATCAATACAACGGACAGGAATAGTCCAAAAAATAATAATACAGGTTTTAAGTAATTCATTGCTCAATGATTCTTTTGGTAAAATAATAATGCACAAGGCCATACCGACAGGTATGCCCTGAAACCGAAAAAGGATGTAGATAGCTTAATCTCAAAGGTTGCGGAATAAAGCCAAATACCCGGGAGTATAGCTTTTCCGAATAAAACTGAGGTGAAATCAGATTTTAATCCCTTTGAACAATGAAATTGGAGGATGAATTTTCCTCATCTTAGATAAGTTGCCAAAACGGAATAAGGCCTTAAAGATAACAGGCCAAGGCATAAAGCCAAGGCAAAACCTTTGTTCCAAATTAATCGGTATTTGGCAAAAAAAGACAGACTTGTGTTTTCAATGGCGCAAATGTACGGTATTTTTCAATGCGTGTCCAGTCCCCTGGAAAAAAAATACCTTTAATGGGGTGTTTTTTGTGCGTCAGGCTCAAGGTGACATCTTCGTGCAGGGCTTGAGGGGCGAGATGACACCTTTTGCTCTCTCACTTTGCCTACCCGGCGAAGATGTCACCTCGTTTGTAGTTCAAGGTGAGATCTTCGTGCAGGGCATGTGCCGGGCTTAAAGGTGTCATCTTGATTCATTGTAGGAACGAGATAACACCTTTTGCTTTCCCGCTTTGCCTACCCGGCGAAGAAGTCACCTCGTTTGTAGTTCAAGGTGAGATCTTCGTGCAGGGCTTGTGCAGGGGCTTAAAGGTGTCATCTTGATTCATTGTAGGAACGAGATAACACCTTTTACTTTCCCGCTCCAGCTACCCGGCGAAGAGGTCACCTCGTTTGTAGTTCAAGGTGAGATCTTCGTGTAGGGCATGTGCTGGGCTTAAAGGTGTCATCTTGCTTCATTGTAGGAACGAGATAACACCTTTTGCTTTCCCGCTCCAGCTACCCGGCGAAGATGTCACCTCGTTTGTAGTTCAAGGTGACATCTTCGTGCAGGGCTTGTGCAGGGGCTTAAAGGTGTCATCTTGATTCATTGTAGGAACGAGATAACACCTTTTGCTTTCCCGCTCCAGCTACCCGGCGAAGAGGTCACCTCGCTTTTGTTATTCAAAAAAATATTCTATGTCGTCTTTATCATTTTCAAATGCCTCCCGGTGGTACTTGATAAATCCATCCCTTCCATCAAACCATTGCAAAACTTCTGTTCTTGCCAGTCTGGTAGGTTCTTCCGACAGTAAAATTTGATAGGAACTCCATGGGTAGGTAAAAAACTCTTTCCTTGTTTTATGCTTTACCGGATTGGCATGAATATAATAGACACCATGCAACAGATGCCCGTCGTTTTCGATCTCGACACGTTTAAAGGGGCGGGTAAAAAGGTTGCCATTCCTTTTATGTCTCTTATTAAAATACATGGCATAAGAAGTAAAGAATCTTATAAATTGACCTTCCAATAAACCATCGGTTGTTCGGGTTTCTATGGGCATTTCCAGGAATTTTTTTTGAGCTTCTTTCCTGGTATTTGCTGGAAAACTTTTAACCTAATCAGTTAAGGTTTCCACACTTTTTATCCTGACAAGCATATGAAAGTGAGTTCCCATTAAACAATAGGCAAAAATATCCAGGTAGGGATAAATAAACCTGTTCAACCGGTTCAAAAAGGAACTTCGGTCATAATCATCTAGGAAGAGTAATTCCTTATTATTGGTCCGGTTGTAAACATGGTAATATTTTCCGGCATGCAAAGGCGCAAAAAAATTAATAGAAGATTTTGTTTTCATTGGATTGGTTTTTTACGGCAACGGTTATTTGTGAAGAATAGTTCCATTTGAGGGGCGAGATGACACCTTTTGCTTTCCCGCTTTGCCTACCCGGCGAAGATGTCACCTCGTTGCTCTGCTGACCGACACTTCTCATTTTTTAAGCAGCAAAATTTACCATTTTAAATATTAAACAATAATTTGCAATTTCGTTCTCTCGTTAAAAACAAAATTGATAGTATGAACAAACAGAATTTAGCAACGCTGCTCTTCCTCTGCCTTTCTTTTTTCCCTCTTTTTTCCCAACAACTCGATCGCATCCAGGGGGAAGTACTCGTTATGTTTGAGTCGGAAACCGATGTCAGGGCGTGGGCTGTTCAGTTCAACACTTTTAAAGGAGAAAAGTCAGATTTTAAGGTCAATGGAATCGTTTCCAAACCCATGAATATCTGGTCTTTTACTTTTGATCACAATACGATCAACGAATACAATATCCTCGACGCGATAAAAAGGACCCCTGAAGTCAAACTGGCCCAGTTTAACCACCTCATTGAGATGAGGTCGACTGTTCCTAACGATACCCAGTTTAATAACCAGTGGCAATACATCAATACAGGGCAGGGGGGCGGACTGCCCGGTGCGGATATTGATGCCGACCTGGCCTGGGATATTACCACCGGAGGGCTTACTGCTTTTGGCGATACCATCGTCGTGTGTGTGATTGATGGGGGAATAGACCTTACCCACCAGGATTTTGAAGACAATATTTGGATAAATTACCAGGAAATACCCGATAATGATATCGACGATGATGGAAACGGTTACGTTGATGATTACCGGGGGTGGAATCCGGCAGCCGGGAATGATGATATAGCCGGTACCAGTCATGGGACCTCCGTAGCCGGTATTGTAGGGGCCAAAGGAAATAACGGGTTAGGAGTTACCGGCGTAAGCTGGGACGTTAAAATGATGGTCGTGCGAAACAGCTCAACCGCTGAATCCAATGTACTGGCTGCCTATTCCTATCCCCTCATTCAAAGGAGGTTATACAATGAAACCAATGGCCAAAAAGGTGCTTTTGTCGTAGCTACCAACGCTTCCTGGGGCGCCAATTTCGGACAACCTGAAGACGCTCCGCTTTGGTGTGCCATGTACGACACCCTCGGCCATGAAGGTATCCTCAACTGTGGGGCCACCGCCAACCTGGAAGTCAATGTCGATGAGATGGGGGATCTGCCCACCTCCTGTACCAGTGATTTTCTCATTGCAGTGACCAATATGAATCGTTTCGACGAAAAGGTAACTGCTGCCGGTTATGGACTGAATTCTATAGACCTGGGCGCTTTTGGTACCGATACCTGGACCACATCCATCGGTAATTCCTACAATGCCTTCGGGGGAACCTCCGGGGCCACTCCTCATGTCAGTGGAACCATCGGATTGCTGTATTCCGTACCCTGTGATGGCTTTATCTCCCTCGCCAAAGCAGCCCCGGCGGCGGCGGCATTACTCATGAAACAGGTCATCCTCGACGGCACGGACCCCAATGAATCCCTCAATGGCATAACCGTTACGGGCGGCAGGCTCAACGTTAACAACAGTCTCTTGTTGCTCATGGAAAACTGTAGCGGCTGCTTTCCTCCCGTTACCTTGTCAGCCAATAATATTGGCATCTCCAATGCCAATATCAACTGGGCACAATCGGATAGTATTTTAAGGGTTGATGCGCGGTGGAAAAAGACAGATGAAGTAATATGGACAGAAGCGTCAGAGGTGAGTATTCCCCTGGCCTTAGCAGCACTGGAACTTTGTACAGATTATGAAATCCAGTTGAAAGGGTTTTGTCAGTCGGATACCCTCGAATATACTCCTAGTTTCGTCTTCCGGACAGGAGGATGTTGCGAACCTCCCACCGTGATCGAAATTTCCGAAATCACAGAAAGCACTGTTTCCCTGGTTTGGAACGAGGTCCTTACCGCTACCGGTTACATTATCGAATACAGGAAGCCCGGAGGGGACACCTGGTTTTCATCCCAGGCTTTTAATAATGGGATCGTGCTTACCGGGCTGGAAAATTGTACCGAGTACGAGTACAGGATTCGCACCCATTGTAGTTCAGATGGGGAAAACGGTGAGATCCGGACCTTCATGACCTCCGGTTGCGGCGAGTGTGCAGATACTCCTTATTGTATTCCCGAGGACCTGAATGGAAGCAGTGAATGGATCGCTTATTTTTCTCTCGGAAACCTGGAAAACACTTCCGGCAATAACGAAAGTTATGGGAATTATACCCTCCTGGAATCTACTGAATTAAAACAGGGCCAATCATATGAAATGAGTATCACCCCTGCCTACAGTGGTTTTGCATATAGTGAGGATGCTCATATTTATATAGATTATGATCACGATGGAGAATTTGAAGAAGACGAACTCTTCTACGAAACGGAACAGACGTTCAACAGTAATTTTAGTACCACGGTAGTAATACCTCTTGATGCACCTGCCGGACTTACAAGAATGCGGATCGTTATGCAATTTCAGTCGGTGGATGGCCCCTGTCCTGGTGGATTCCAGGAATACGGAGAGGTCGAAGACTATTGTATCATCATCACGCTGCCCGATGCTGTTGAAGATATAAAACCTTTGAATCACTGGGAGGTAGTGCCCAATCCTTTTTCTGACCATATAAGTCTGAAGATGGATTTTAAAACGCCTATTGAATTTTTTACCATTAAAGTTCATGATTCAACGGGAAGGGAACTTTACAGGAAAGTGCAGGGACAAACAGGCGCAGGGCAGCAATTTTTTGAACTTGATCTTGAACAATTACCCCCCGGACTTTATTTTATAAGTATTCATGACGGAGCAGGAAATAATGCTGTAAAAAAAGTAGTGAAGCTTTAGGTGGATTTGAGGTTCAATCAATATAGTGAATTACGTTGATTTTTACCATGAGAACATCTTGTCTTCAACAATAACAAATAAACAAAAACAGAAAATGTCTTATATCGAATCTAATATGTTGCCTCTGGGCACCAAAGCACCAGATTTTAAACTCCCGGATACCGTTTCAGGCAAAGACGTAAGCCTGGAGGACGTCAGGTCTGACAAGGCGACTTTGATCATGTTTTTATGCAACCATTGCCCCTACGTCATACATGTCAATGAGGAGATCGTCAGGATCGTAAAGGAATACAAGGCCAAGGGAGTAGGTTTCGTAGGGATCAGCTCCAATAATGCCGAAAAATATCCTCAGGACGGCCCCGAAAAAATGGCGGTTCACGCCAGGGCGGTGGGGTATGATTTCCCCTATTTATATGACGAGAGCCAGGAAGTGGCCAAATCCTATGACGCGGCCTGCACGCCTGATTTTTATGTTTTTGATGGCGACCTGAAACTTGTTTATCGCGGGAGGATTGACGGTTCCCGCCCGGGAAATGATGTGCTTTTGAACGGAGCAGACCTGAGGGCGGCACTCGATGCAGTACTTTCAGGCACACCGGTTACCGCAAAACAATACCCCAGCGGCGGCTGTAATATTAAGTGGAAGTAGAGGGAATTCTTATTCTGAGTCAATATTTATGTTACGAGTTTCATGTCCATGATTAATGAACATGAAACCCGTAACATACTGACTGACATCTATTTTAACCCTTAAATTTTATTTCAAAATATTAAAATAGAAACAGGTCAGAAGACTATTTACCGTCATCTGTCTATACATCAAAGGCACGATCCACAATATCCTGTTGTTGTCTGTCGTGCAACTTTTTATATCCCGTTGCGGGCGAAGCACTGGACTTTCTGGCCACCAGTTTAAAATCGTGGTCGAGGAAAAAAGCATTGACATACTGCCAGGCTCCCATATTGGAAGGTTCTTCCTGTACCCAGAAGGTTTCTTTTCCTTTGTATTTTTCTTTAAGCAAATCTACCTGCTTGCTCGGGAACGGGTACAATTGCTCAAAACGCACAATGGCGATATCGTCGCGTTTTTCTTCCCGTTTGCGCTGCAGGAGGTCAAAATAGACCTTCCCTGAACACTGTAAAACCCTTTTGATTTTTTTTACTTCCTTAGCGGTGTTGACTTCCGGATCATCGATGATCTCTTTGAAACAGGTATCTGTTTCGAAATCGGAAAGATCAGAAACCACTTCAGGATGACGAAGCAATGATTTAGGGGTCATGAGCACCAAAGGCTTTCGGAACGGTCTCTCGAGCTGCCTTCTCAGGATGTGGAACAAATTCGCCGGAGTGGTTAGGTTGGCCACTGTCATGTTGAATTCAGCACAACTTTGCAGGAATCTTTCCAGGCGGGCACTTGAGTGTTCCGGTCCCTGGCCTTCATATCCATGAGGCAGGTAAAGTACCAATCCATTCATTCTTCTCCACTTGCTTTCTCCGGCTACAATATATTGATCTACAATGGTTTGAGCACCATTGAAAAAGTCTCCAAACTGTCCTTCCCAAATGACCAGCGGGTCAGGGGAAGCCATGGCATAACCATATTCAAATCCCATTACAGCAAATTCAGAAAGCAGGGAATTGTAAATATGAAACCTTCCCTGGTCAGGAGACATTCCATCCAGCCGGTTGACTTGCCGGAAGGTTTTTGCATCTGACAGCACTGCATGTCTATGGGAAAAAGTCCCTCTTTTAACATCCTCACCGCTCAGCCTTACATCCTTACCATCGAGGAGTATGCTCCCATAGGTCATCAATTCGGCTAATCCCCAATCGAGCTTATTTTCGTCCAGTAATTTTTGATTGGCTTTTAGCAAACGATTCATTTTGGGCACCAGGTTAAACCCTGCCGGGGGTGTCATCAGCCAATCGAGAATTTTTTGCATGCGATCACTGGAAATTCCCGTGGGGGGAGACAACTCGAATTCATCATAATGAGTGGCGAAACGAAGCCCCTTCCAGGCAAGTTCAGGTTCCTGGTAGGTATAAGGCAGGGGTTTTTCACGAACTTCCTCCAACCTGTTTTGCAGAAGTCCTTTGAACTCCTCCTCCATTTTATTGGCCATTTCCATCTCTACGTCCCCTCGGGAGATCAATGTCTCCGAATACATCTGGCGTGGATTGGGATGGGTTTTTATAAAGTTATACATTTCAGGCTGTGTGAACTGTGGGTCATCGCCTTCATTATGCCCGTGTTTGCGGTAACAAACCATATCTATAAACACATCCTCATTAAACTTTTGTCTGAACTTTACGGCAAATTCCACGGCGAACAGCACGGCTTCAGGGTCGTCCCCATTGACGTGAAAAACCGGTGCCTGGATGGCATTGGCCGCAGCCGTCGAATAAGTAGAGGAACGCGCATCGTCGAAATCAGTGGTAAAGCCGATTTGGTTATTGATGACAAAGTGAATGGTGCCTCCTGTGCGGTAGCCGGCCAGCTTGCTCATCTGCACCGTTTCGTAAGTGATTCCCAGGCCCGCTGCGGCAGCGTCTCCATGAATAAGGATCGGCAACACCTTATTGTGTTCTCCATTGTAAAGCAAATCGCCTTTCGCACGGGCGAAACCTTCCACCACAGGATTCACGGATTCCAGGTGGGAGGGGTTTGGCACAAGCTTTAGGTGCACAGTTTTGCCAGACAGGGTTTCCACCTGTGATGAATATCCCAAATGGTATTTCACATCGCCATCCCCGTATATCTGCTCGGGTACAGCCATCCCTTCAAATTCGTTAAAAATCTGTTGATAGGTTTTTCCCATTATATTGGCCAGTACATTCAATCGCCCACGGTGAGCCATGCCGATCACGATCTCTTCCACACCGAATCCGGCAGCCTCATTGATGATCCCGTCGAGCCCGACAATTGTCGTTTCTCCCCCTTCAAGAGAAAATCGCTTTTGGCCAATGTATTTGGTGCCTAAAAATTCTTCAAAAACGACCGCTTCGTTCAGTTTTTGTAATATCCTCTTTTTCTTTTCAAGGGGAACATTGTAATCTTTTTTAGGCTGATGGGTTTCTACGTAATTGCGGATCCAGTTCCTGGTCTCACTATCCTGAACATGATTGTATTCAAAACCGATATGGCCGCAGTAGATTTCCTGCAATTTATCGATAATCTGCCTGAGGGTGGCGTTGGGCATGCCAATCTCCGCCCCGGACTGAAATACAATATCCAGATCATCATCTGAAAGGCCGAAATCTCTTTTTCTCAATTTAGGACGGCGATCCCTTCTTTCACGGATAGGATTAGTATCTGATAAAAGATGTCCGCGATTGCGATAACCGATGATGAGGTTAAAAACTCTGAGTTCTTTGGGGTCTATTTCTCCTTCATAAACGCCTTTTTCCATGCCATTTCCACGCTCGGCATAGTCAAACCCTGAAAAAAAAGTGCGCCAGCTTTCCTCCACGCTTTCCGGGGCATTTTTGTACTGTTGGTACATCGCTTCGATGAAGGATGGATGAGCATTTGATATAAATGAATAATCACTCATTTTTTATTTTCCGATTTTCTTTTAAAAAGTCTGCAAATATAGGCTTAGTTTGAATAAGTTTAGGTCAAAATTAGGGTTTCAATGTCAAAAAATAATTCGAAAACATTTTTTTTTCGCGGGATGTTTTCTTTTAACCAAAAAAAACATAACTTTGCACTCCGAAAAATTAGCCATCATTAAAAATATAGAAAAAGAAAGTATTATATGGCACAACATAAGTCTTCTAAGAAAAGAATTCGCCAGGACGCTATAAAACGTCTGCGTAACCGCTACTATAAAAAATCAACTCGTACCGCGATCCAAAAATTGCGTGGCATGACTGATAAAACAGAAGCTGATTCGTATCTGCCAAAAGTTTTGAGCATGGTCGATAAGTTAGCCAAGCGTAACATTTGGCATGACAACAAAGCTTCTAACCTCAAAAGTAAGTTGATGAAACATACAAATAGCCTGTAGGCCATTTGTCCTTTTATTGCTTATTTTAAAGTGTATCTCTGGAATTGATCATCAGAGATACACTTTTTTTGTGCAATCTTCCTTCCTTTTCCGCTTGGATGCCACCTCCCTTCAGGTTCGTTCTGAATCTTTATTATTTCCAATAAAAAAATACGTACTGAAATATCAAAATTTTCCTTGGTCTTGGTGTGTTTTCGACAATAAGAAATGGGGTGACAGGGGTAAAATCAATTCTGTTAAAAAACAGACAATGTCTCCAATTAATCCATCAAATATGTATGTTGTTTTAAAAAAAAGAGCGACTTTTGGCCGAATTATTGAAAGGATGAAAATCCAAATAGTATTTTAGCCTTAACCATTTAATTGAACTTAATTAGAGATCATGAGTGACAAAACAATGAGCTTTTATGAAAGTGTTCAGCACTACTTTGATAAGGCTGCTGCACACACAGGATTACAGGCAGGTTTGTTAGAACAAATTAACGTGTGTAATGCCGTTTATAAGATGTACTTTCCTGTAAAATTCGGGAAAGAAGTTAAAGTAATTGAAGCCTATCGGGTGCAGCACAGTCACCACCGGGCTCCCACAAAAGGTGGAATTCGTTTCAGTAATCATGTTAATCAGGAAGAGGTAATGGCCCTGGCTACTTTGATGACCTATAAATGTGCAATCGTAAATGTTCCTTTTGGCGGCGCTAAAGGAGGGGTTAAAATCACTCCATGGGAATATACCCCCAGCCAACTGGAAAAAATCACCAGGCGTTACACTACGGAGTTGATTCGCAGAAAATTTATCGGGCCTGCTATTGATGTACCGGCACCTGATTATGGAACAGGACCGAGAGAAATGGCCTGGATTTATGATACTTACAGAACCTTCCATCCGGATGATATTGACGCGGCAGGAGTGGTCACCGGCAAACCGGTTACTCAAGGAGGAATTCAGGGAAGAACGGAAGCTACAGGCAGAGGCGTTTATTATGGTATTCGCGAAGCTTGCAGCCATGAAAGTGATATGAAAAAACTCGGACTGGAAAAAGGAGTGGCCGGGAAAACAATGGTGATCCAGGGATTGGGTAACGTGGGTTCTTATTCAGGCATTATTTCCCAGGAAGAAGGAGATTTGAAAATAGTAGGGGTAACAGAGTTTGAAGGGGCCATTTATAAAAAAGATGGGATCGATATCAAGCAGCTCTTAAAAGTCAGAAAAGAAACAGGCTCCATTCTCAATTACCCAGGGGCGAAGACTTTTGCTCAAAAAGACAGAAACCTGGGGCTTGAGTTTGAATGTGATATCCTGGTTCCTGCTGCTCTTGAAAACCAAATCACTTTAGAAAATGCCCATCGTATAAAAGCTAAAATCATAGCTGAAGCGGCAAACGGGCCTATCACGGCAGCGGCTGAAGAAGTTTTGCTCAAAGCAGGAAAACTCATTATCCCTGACGTTTATCTCAATGCCGGAGGGGTGACGGTTTCTTATTTCGAGTGGTTGAAAAACCTTTCTCATATGCGTTTTGGCCGAATGGAAAAACGTTTTCAGCAGAACCAGTTTGATGGCATTCTCGCGAAAGTGGAAGAAATGACCGGCAAAACGGTAAGCCATCGTGATCGCGATATTCTGGCGAGAGGGGCCGATGAGATAGATCTGGTTCGTTCAGGGTTGGAAGAAACCATGATCACTGCCTATAATGAGGTACGCGATACGCAAAAGCGTAAAAAGAAAATCGAAGACCTCAGAACGGCAGCCTTCGTTACTGCCTTACTGAAAATTGCAGACGATTACAACGCCATGGGTATTTTCCCATAGCGGTTAGTAAAACATATAAATAAAATCAGAAGCCGGAATTTCATCGAGAAGTCTCGGCTTCTTAATTTTATAAAACGAAAAAACACCTAGCGCATGCTTTAGGAACAGTTCAAAAATAAATTGACAATTTTAATCATGTAAATCACTGAAAATCAACACTTTTACATTTTTAATTTATCATTCTAAATTTTACATTTCCCTTAGCTTGTTTTCGTGGGATTGCTGCGGCAAAAATATCAAAATTCATAAGGCCCGGATACTTACGTAACAAAACGTAAGGAATTAATTGGAAAATTTTGTTATTTGCTTAACTTAGCCTAATGCTTTCAAAAAGAACAAAATACGGGTTAAAAGCACTTGCTTTTATTGCCCGCCGTTATGGCGGAGACCCTGTTGCCGTTTCAGAAATTGCTAAATGTGAAAATATCCCTCCAAAGTTCCTGGAAAGCATATTGCTGACTTTGAGAAAATCAGGTATTTTAAGCTCCAGGAAAGGTAAAGGCGGAGGGTATTATCTGCTAAAACCTCCCGGGGAAATTCCTATGGCAGATGTCATCCGCATCCTTGAAGGTCCCATCGCTATGTTGCCCTGTGTAAGCCTGAATTATTATGAAAAATGTAAAGATTGCCCGGATGAGGATGAATGCAGGGTAAACAAACTAATGATCAAAGTCAGGGACAATACCCTCAAAGTTTTTCGTGATAATACGCTGGCTGACCTTACTTAAATCTTCCTTTTCCATGCTGGCTTTTTATGTTATTTTCATTATCAATGGATTTTTCATATCGGATTTTTTCTAAAAAATTAATGTAAAAAAATTTGCACGGGTTAAAAAAGAAGATACTTTTGCACTTTATTCCTACTAATCCGATGGGATTTAAGTTTTAAGTAAAATGACCGACAATGATTTTTAACCAGGCCGTGAAAAACGACAGGGATTTTCTTTTAGATAAGCATTCAGAAAGACCGGTACGGAGTGTTGTCAAGTCCATTAGCTGGAGGATGTTGGGCACCATGGATACCGTGATCATTTCGTGGCTGATCACCGGGACGCTGAGCATTGCCTTTTCGATAGGCGCCGTAGAACTGTGCTCAAAAATGGTATTGTACTTTTTTCACGAAAGAATGTGGAATAATATAAAATGGGGAAAAACATGAAAGCAAAAACTCAATGGCCTGATCTGGAAGCCATTAATAAGAAGTTAAGAGATAAATCACCACGGGAAATCGTGGATTGGGCACTGTCTGTGGCGGAACACCCTCTTGTAACGACCAATTTCAGACCCTATGAAGCGGCCATCCTGCATGTTTGCGCAGAGTGTAAAAAAGATATTAAAGTCATTTGGTGCGATTCGGGATACAACACTCCCAATACCTATCGACATGCTGAAGCGCTTAAAGAGCTGCTTGCACTGAATGTGTTCCTGTATGTCCCCGGACAAACGGTCGCCCATAGGGATGTCGTGCTTGGCATTCCGGATATCGATGATCCAAGGCACTCAATATTTACGGAACAGGTAAAACTGGAACCCTTTAACCGTGCGATGAAGGAACACCTTCCGGATGTTTGGTTTACCAATCTCAGGAAAGGTCAAACGGCATTTCGGGATAAGATTGACATCGCCTCGGTTAGCCGTGACGGCGTATTGAAAATTAGTCCTTTTTACCATTGGTCAGATAGTGAATTGGATGCATACCTTGTCGCAAACGGCCTGCCGAATGAATTCAAATATTATGATCCGACAAAAGTATTAGCGAACAGAGAATGTGGCTTACATTCTTAAATCCACAGCATATGACTCAATCGATACTAAAAGTAAATCCGCTGGAAAACGAAGCCATCCATATTTTAAGGGAAGTCGTGGCCCAGTTTGAAAAACCCGTGTTGCTTTTTTCAGGGGGCAAAGATTCCATTACCCTGGTACGCCTGGCACAAAAGGCCTTTTACCCTGCCAAAATACCTTTCCCGCTGATGCATATTGATACAGGACATAATTTTCCGGAAACGATCGCTTTTCGGGATAAGCTGGTGAAGGAACTTGGCCTGGAACTGATCGTTCGATATGTACAGGATACCATTGATGCCGGAAAAGTGAAAGAAGAATCGGGGCGTTACGCCAGCCGTAATATGCTGCAAACGGAAACCTTACTGGATGCAATTGAAGAATTTGGCTTTGATGCCTGCATTGGGGGAGCCCGCCGGGATGAAGAGAAAGCCCGGGCAAAAGAACGTATTTTTTCGGTCAGAGATGATTTCGGACAATGGGACGAAAAAAATCAGCGCCCGGAAGTCTTTGATATGCTGAACGGCCGGATTGACCTGGGGCAGAATGTTAGGGTTTTTCCTATTTCAAACTGGACAGAACTCGATGTCTGGACTTATATTGAAAAAGAAAAAATTGAGATTCCTTCTATTTATTTTGCCCATCTAAGACCTACTTTCATCAGGGATGGCCTGATCTGGTCAGCCAATGATGCTGTCGTTCACCGTGATGAGCATGAAAGTGTGGAGGAACGAGTGGTCCGGTTCAGAACGGTAGGAGATATGAGCTGTACCGCCGCCGTAATTTCCGAGGCCAGTGACATTTCAACGGTGGTCAAAGAGATCAGGGTGTCTTCGCTGTCAGAGCGGGGGGCAAGGATCGATGATAAAAGATCGGAAGCCGCCATGGAAAAACGAAAACAGCAGGGATATTTTTGAGGGTTGGGTTTAAACAGGCTTTAAATAAAAATTCAATATTATGGAGGTATTAAAAATAGCCACGGCAGGCAGTGTTGACGATGGCAAAAGTACCCTTATCGGCAGATTGCTTTATGATACCCATTCACTGACTGACGATAAATTGCAGGCCATTGAGCAAAGCAGCAGGTTGAGAGGGTTTGATTACCTCGACTTCTCCCTGGCGACTGATGGCCTCGTGGCAGAAAGAGAGCAGGGGATCACCATTGACGTGGCACATATTTATTTTTCCACCAAAACCAGGAGTTATATCATTGCCGACACTCCCGGCCACGTCGAATATACCCGCAATATGGTGACCGGGGCTTCCACTTCCCAGGTTTCCATCATTTTAATCGATGCCCGAAACGGGGTGATTGAACAAACTTACCGTCATTTTTTTATCAATAACTTGTTGAGAATAAAAGATGTCGTGGTGGCGATCAATAAAATGGACCTGGTCGATTTTTCGGAAGACAAATTCAATGAAATAAAAGAAGAAATAGAGGAACTCGCTGGAAGAAGCACCTATCGCGGTCAGAAAATAACCTTCATCCCGATCTGTGCACTACATGGAGATAATGTGGTTAGTAAGTCGAAAAAATCACCCTGGTATCATGGCAAGACCTTATTGGAACACCTTGAAAAGATAGATGTACAGGATGTTTATGAACAGGCACCCATGCGATTTCCCGTGCAAACGGTGATCAGGCCCAAAACAGCCGGTTACCACGATTTCAGAGGTTATGCAGGAAAATTGTACGGTGGAGAAATTTCGGTGGGGGATGAGATTATCGTATTGCCTTCTCAAACCACCTCTAAAATTAAGGGGATCCATTTTTTTGATGAAAAATTCAGCACCGCAGAAAGGGGAAGTTCCATCACCGTGACCCTGGAGGATGACCTTAATGTGAGCCGTGGAGATATGATTGTAAAATCGTCAGAAGTTGCTAAAATGGGTAAAGATATAGAAGCGACCATTTGCTGGATGGATAAAAAGCCATTGCAGGAGGCGGAAAAATATATCTTACAACACGGAGTAAAAGACGTACTTGTCAGGGTAGAGGAAATTGAAACGGTAATCAATACTGATTTTTCAGGAGAACAACCTTTTCCCGGGCGCCTGATACTCAATGAGATCGGGAACGTCCGGTTGAAATTGAGCAAACCCTTGTTTTACGATTCCTATGAAGAGCATAAATCCACTGGGGCCTTCATTTTGATTGATCCACAAACAAAAAATACTGCAGGAGTAGGATTTATTCATTAAAAAATTGAACACTTTTTTAACCATACAAAATTTAAAATTATGGCTACCATCAGATTAGGAGATGAAGCTCCGAATTTTACTGCCCAATCGACTGAAGGAGAGATCAATTTCCATCAATGGCTGGGAGACAGCTGGGGGGTGTTGTTTTCCCATCCGGCAGATTACACTCCCGTTTGCACCACTGAGCTGGGAACGGTTGCGAAATATAAAGAAGCCTTCAATAAGCGAAATGTCAAGGTGGTGGCATTGAGTGTGGATGGCCTGGAATCTCACAATAACTGGATCAAAGACATCAACGAGACCCAGCACACAACGGTCAATTTTCCTATTATTGCCGATGAGGATCAAAAAGTATCCACTTTATATGATATGATCCATCCGAATGCCAATGATAAATTGACGGTACGATCCGTATTTGTCATCGGGGCAGACAAAAAGGTGAAATTGACTATTACTTACCCGGCCTCTACAGGGAGAAACTTCGATGAACTCCTAAGGGTCATTGATTCATTGCAGTTAACGGCCTATCATAAGGTAGCCACCCCTGCTAACTGGCAAAACGGAGAGGATTGCGTTATTTCCCCTTCAGTTACAAACGAAGAAATACCGGCGCTCTTTCCCAAAGGGCATGTTGAGGTAAAACCATACCTAAGAATCACTCCACAGCCCAACCTGGATTAATCCTCTCTCATTTCAGGGCATAAACATCAATCAGGTCAAAATTTCTTTATTTTTAGGCAGCGTCAAAAAGGGTTGATTGTTAGGGACTGGCATCCAATACGTTACGGGTTGCAGGTGAATTCACCTGCAACCCGCAACTATGGGCTGATTTAAATTGTTGTTATTGAGGTAACAAGGAAATTAATTGAAAATGCGGATTGAGTCCTTCTTGTGCCATTCTTTTATCCTGTAGTTTATTTGGAAAGTTTAAAATTATTTTTCTTAATATTTCACAAACTGCACTACTTTAAATTATCTTTGGGGACGGATCGGGATTTTTAAGAATATTATTTCTTTAATATGGATCCGGTCTAATCAAATAAAGCCTACCTTATTTCATCAACCATTTGATGAGTTTACTTTATTTTTTTAATAATTAGCTTTCGTATAAAACTAAGTTTTTTGACTTGGATTTTATCCTTTAGCCTGAATATATTTGCCAGCTTCCGCATGATACGGCAATACTAAATTGATTGATATGACTACTGAAAAGGGGGGCTTATACGTACCACAAATGGAGAAAGACTCCTGTGGTATAGGGCTTATTGCGAATTTGGAGCGAAAGAAAAGCCATAAACTGGTGCAGGATGCCCTGACCATGTTGCACAATATGCAGCATCGCGGTGCCCTGGGAGCCGATCCAAATACAGGAGATGGAGCAGGGATTTTACTGGAGGTCCCTCATGAATTTTTTGTGAGTGAATGTCAGAAACTGGGCTTTGAACTCCCGGAGTATTCAAAATATGGTGTTGGGATGGTTTTCTTTCCAAAACATGAAAACCTTACCGAGCAGTGCCGGTTGTTGTTGAACGATTATATTGACGAGGTGGGATTTGAATTATTGGGGTACCGCCCCGTTCCGGTGGATAATTCAAACCTGGGTCAGGCCGTTCTCGATACTGAGCCGAATATGGAGCAGGTATTTGTAAAACCCAAAACAGACCTGGAGCCCCGTGAATTAGAACGAAAACTCTTCATCCTCCGGAAATATGCTGCGCACAATATTTTCAAGATCCTTCCTCAATCAAGGGATCTCTATTATATCACCTCATTTTCTTACAAAACCATTATTTACAAGGGGCAACTGACGACTTTTCAACTCAGGTCTTATTTCAGGGATCTGGATGATCCTATGTTTACCTCTTGCCTGGCACTGGTTCATTCTCGTTTTTCAACGAATACGGTGCCAAAATGGAAACTGGCCCAGCCATTCCGTTATATGGCCCATAATGGGGAAATCAATACCATAACCGGTAATCTCAATTGGTGGAAATCCAAGGAGTCTCAGCTGGAGTCTAATTATTTTTCCAATGATGAATTTGAAATGCTGCAGCCCATCTGTGGCGGAAACCTTTCCGATTCCGGTAATTTCGATAATGCGCTGGAGTTTTTGACTTTTAACGGTTATTCCCTTCCTCACGCTATGATGATGATGATTCCCGAAGCCTGGGAGCATGATCCGAATATGGAGGACTACAAAAAAGCCTTTTACGAATACCACAAAACCATTATGGAACCCTGGGATGGTCCGGCTTCCATTTGTTTTACCGATGGTATCCTTGTTGGAGCAACACTCGACAGAAACGGCCTGAGGCCTTCGAGATACCTGCTCACAGAAGATAATACCCTTATCCTTGCTTCTGAAGCCGGAGTCATCGATATTGATCCGTCGAAAATTGTGCTCAAAGGCCGGCTGCAGCCGGGTAAAATATTGATTGCCGACCTGAATGAAAATCGCATCATCGGTGATAAAGAACTCAAGAATGTGATTTGCCGAAGATTGCCCTATCGCGACTGGTTGGCAGACCATCGTTTATTGCTAAAGGATCTGCCTGTCATCAGGAATGAGAGCCAGGTGGAAGTGGATCGGAAGACCTTGATCAAAAACCAGCTGTTGCACGGGTATTCCAGGGAATCCATTGATATCATGCTCGAAGCGATGATCAAAGGTGGAACGGATCCCATTGGCTCAATGGGGGCAGATTTTCCCCTGGCGGTTTTGTCTCACAAACCACAGCATGTAGCCAATTACTTCAAGCAATTGTTTGCCCAGGTCACCAACCCGCCTATCGATCCCATTAGGGAACGCTCGGTGATGTCGTTGTTCAGTATGCTTGGAGGATCGAAAAATATTCTGCGCCCGGAGACCGAACATGCGGCCTATATCCATCTTGAAAGCCCGATTCTTACGAATCACGACCTGGCTAAAGTGAAATTCATTTACCATAATAATTTCCGGAGCAATGCCATCAAGATTCTTTTTAATGCCGATGGACAAAAGGGGCGCTTGAAGGCTGCACTGGATCATATTTGTGCCAGTGCCGAGGACTTCGTCAGGAACGGCAGCAATATCCTGGTGTTGAGCGACAGAAGTGCCGATGCTTTCCATGCACCGATTCCCTCCCTCCTGGCGGTAGGAGCCATCCACCATCATCTCGTGAGTGCCGGGCTGAGGAGCAGAACGTCCATCGTGGTGGAAGCCGGAGATATTTATGAAACCCATCACGTGGCCACCTTGATTGGCTACGGGGCTTCGGCCGTTAACCCATACCTGGCTTTTTCAGGGATTGCGGGGTTGAAGAAAAACAATATTTTTGACTCCGGAAAATCATTGGATGACCTGATTTATATTTATAAAAAAGCAGTAGAAAAAGGGTTGTTGAAAATAATGTCTAAAATCGGGATATCAACCCTTCAGTCTTACCAGGGAGCACAGATCTTTGAAGTATTGGGACTGAGCGAAGAAGTCACTGACTTTTGTTTCCGGGGATCAGTATCCCGGATCAACGGACTCTCCTTTGATGACCTGGCCAGGGAAGCACTGGAAAGACACAACAGGGCATTTCCCAAAAAGAGCCTGCCGGATACCCCCATGCTGGATGAAGGGGGCGTTTTCCAGTGGAAAAGAAGGGGAGAAGCCCACTTGTTTACCCCACAGAGCATTCATCTATTGCAATTGTCAACCCGCACCAATGATTACGAAACGTATAAACAATACGCCAAAGTCATCAATAATCAGAGTGAAAAAGCCATCACTTTACGCAGTCTCCTGGAGTTTCGTAAAGGCAATCCCATTCCGATAGAGGAGGTGGAAAGTGTTGAAAATATTCTCAAACGATTTGCCACGGGAGCCATGTCTTTTGGATCCATTTCTCATGAAGCACACAGTACCCTGGCTATTGCGATGAACAGGATTGGGGGGAAAAGTAACAGCGGAGAAGGCGGAGAGGATGAAAGTCGTTTTGAATGGCACGAAAATGGGGATTCCGAGAGTTCAGCCATTAAGCAGGTGGCTTCAGGACGTTTCGGCGTGACGAGTAATTACCTTTCCAATGCCCGGGAATTGCAGATAAAAATGGCTCAAGGCGCCAAGCCGGGAGAAGGCGGACAATTGCCGGGGCACAAAGTCAACGACTGGATCGGCCGCGTCAGGCATTCTACCCCAGGCGTAGGGTTGATCTCACCGCCACCGCACCACGATATTTATTCCATTGAGGACCTGGCTCAACTGATCTTTGACTTAAAAAATGCAAACCGTAAAGCGCGCATTAACGTAAAACTCGTTTCCAAAGCAGGAGTTGGAATCATTGCCTCCGGAGTGGCGAAAGCCCACGCGGATGCTATTTTGATCTCCGGCCATGACGGAGGAACCGGAGCTTCTCCCTTGTCATCCATCAGGCATACCGGATTGCCCTGGGAATTGGGGGTTGCCGAATCCCACCAGACTTTGGTGAGAAATAACCTCAGGGAACGGGTGGTACTCCAAACCGACGGTCAGCTCAGAACGGGCCGCGACCTGGCCATTGCGACCCTTCTGGGCGCTGAGGAGTGGGGCGTTGCTACAGCAGCCCTCGTGGTTGAGGGATGCATTATGATGCGAAAATGTCACCTCAATACCTGTCCGGTGGGGATTGCCACCCAGGATGAGGACCTGCGGAAAAGGTTTGACGGTAAAGTGGAATACGTCATCAACTTCTTTACCTTTTTGGCCAACGATCTTAGAGAGTATATGGCCAAACTTGGATTTCGTTCCATCAATGAAATGGTTGGAAAAGTGGAGATGCTTCGTTTTAAAAAGGATAGACCACACTGGAAATTAAAAGGGCTTGATCTCAGCCCGATACTCTATAAAGAAACTGAAAATCCTGATGTGGTGCAGTACAAAGCCATAGAACAGGATCATGGATTGGAAAATGTGCTGGACAGAACACTGATTAAAGCGGCTCAGCCTGCCCTGGATAACAAGGATCAGGTGAAGTTAAACTTTGATATCCGAAATACCGATCGTTCGGTGGGCGCTATGCTTTCTAACGAGGTTTCCAAAAAATACGGAAGTGCGGGATTGCCGGAAGATACCATCGATTTTCACTTTCGCGGATCCGCAGGACAGAGTTTTGGGGCTTTTTGTGCCCAGGGCATCAAGTTGACCGTCGAAGGGGAAGCCAACGATTATTTCGGCAAGGGGCTTTCGGGTGCCCGACTGATCGCCGTGCCTGACCGTACTGCTAAATTCGTGCCGAGTGAGAATATTATTATTGGAAACGTAGCCTTTTACGGGGCTACCTCCGGAGAGGCTTATATCAACGGGATGGCGGGAGAAAGATTTTGTGTCCGAAATTCCGGCGCTACAGCAATTATTGAAGGCATCGGGGACCACGGATGTGAGTATATGACGGGAGGGTTGGTCATCGTACTCGGAGAAACAGGAAAGAATTTTGCTGCAGGAATGAGCGGGGGCGTGGCTTATATTTACAACCCGGACGGTTCATTTGAAAAGAACCTCAATACTGAGATGGTTTCTTTGGATCCCATGCTGGAGGAGGATTTCCGTTTGTTGGAAAAAATGATCGGCAATCATGCAAAATATACGGGAAGCAAACAGGCACAAAGGATGCTCAACGGCTGGGAAGCATACTGTAGATGTTTTGTCAAAGTGATGCCGGAGGAGTATAGAAAAGCACTCGAAAACAACAAAACGAAGGAGATTATCGGAGTGAAGGGGTAGGCGGTTGCTTGTTGCTCGTTACTGGTTGACTTGTTGAGGTTTTTTATTTTACACCTACCTTCCTGCTTCTGCAGGCAGGTTTTACATTTTACATTTTACATTTTACATTTTATATTTTCATGGCAGATCCGAAAGGTTTTTTAAAATACGATAGAGAACTTCCTGGAAAAAGGGAGGTAGAGGAAAGACTAAATGATTATAAAGAAATCGAAAGTCCGTTTCCTATTGAACGCACTTTGCAACAATCTGCACGATGTATGGATTGTGGGGTACCTTTTTGCCACCACGGGTGTCCATTGGGCAATATCATTCCTGAATTTAATGACGCCGTATATCATGAAGATTGGTACCGGGCGTATAAAATTCTCAAAACCACCAATAATTTCCCGGAATTTACCGGTCGGATTTGCCCTGCACCGTGTGAATCATCGTGTGTGCTGGGGATCAATCAGCCTCCGGTAGCTATTGAGCACATTGAAAAAACCATCGCCGAAAAATCTTTTGAAGAAGGTTTTATCCGGCCTCAACCGCCTTCTGCCCGTAGTGGAAAAAGGGTGGCCATTGTAGGATCAGGCCCTGCAGGCCTGGCTGCTGCTGCCCAGCTCAATAAGGTGGGACATACGGTCATCGTTTTCGAAAGGGCCGACAGGGTAGGGGGATTGCTCCGATATGGCATTCCTGATTTTAAACTGGAAAAAGAAGTCCTTGACCGAAGGATTAACCTGATGATAGCTGCGGGCATCCGTTTTGAAACCAATGCGGATGTCGGGAGGAATGTTGACCCACAAATGTTGCTCAACGATTTTGATGCCATCATTTTGTGTGGCGGATCTACCATTCCGCGGGATTTGGATATGCCGGGACGCGAGTTAAAGGGCGTCCATTTTGCGATGGACTTCCTCGCCCAGAACAACAAACGGGTCGCCGGGGACACCATCCCTGAATCTGAGGTGATCCATGCCGCAGGGAAACACGTCGTTGTCATCGGCGGGGGAGACACAGGATCAGATTGTGTAGGCACTTCCAACCGACACGGAGCTGCTTCGGTCACCCAGATCGAATTGCTGCCAAAGCCTCCCACAGAGCGTGGTCCGAACAACTGGCCCAACTGGCCTACTATTTTGCGTACTTCCACTTCCCATGAGGAAGGATGCGAGCGGCAATGGTCCATTTTTACCAAGACCTTTATCGATGACGGAGCGGGCAATGTAAAAGCCATTGAAATCGTGGATATTGTATGGGAAAGGGATCCAGTCACCGGGGCTCCGTTCACGGAGGTTCCGGGTACCGTGCGTCAAATTCCCTGCGACCTGGCTTTGCTGGCGATCGGATTTATGCACCCAAAGCAGGACGGTGTATTGCAACAAATGGGCATTGACCTTTCCGACAGGGGTAACGTAAAAGCCGACGAGAAAAATTATCAGACCAATATAGAGAAGGTTTTTACCGCAGGCGATATGCGCCGCGGGCAGTCACTCGTGGTTTGGGCGATATCCGAGGGGCGCGAAGCGGCCCGGGCCGTAGATATTTACCTGATGGGAGAGAGTATGCTGGAGACGAAGGGTGAGGTGTGAAAAGTAAAAATAATCGGTTCTTATTTGTTTGATCCTTCTCCTTCTTTTTCTATTTTCGCTACCGTACACTATTTTGTGTCACGCTGATTCCGCTGATTTTCGCTGATCATTTTCGGTTATATTGTCTTGTTTTTCAGACCAAAGATACGGCATGTCACTTTTTTCCATCTGCGAGAGCCAACCATGTTTTTTCAGGACTTCCCCCCAAAGTGTACCCTGGAGAATTTCCATTCTACTTCCTGAAGTGAAATAGAGCCCAGATTAAACGAATTTGGGCAATTACATCAGAAAGCCTAAATTTGCCTCCAAATAACCATTCCACCATGTCTACAACCCTCATTCATCATATCAAACAGCTCGTTCAGGTCCACCATGAAATACCTTCCGTGGTGAAAGGGGCAGCCATGAAGCATTTGCCTCAACTGGAAAATGCCTGGCTCCTGGTAGAAGAGGATCGCATCAAAGACTTTGGTCCGATGTCCTCTTGCCCGGAACGTGCTGATGTTTCCATCGATGCAAAAGGAGGCATGATTTTTCCGTCCTGGTGTGATTCGCATACCCACCTGGTTTTTGCAGCAAGCAGGGAAGGTGAGTTTGTGGATAAGATCAACGGACTAAGTTATGCTGAAATAGCCGCCAAAGGCGGTGGTATTCTCAATTCTGCCCGCCGGCTCAGGGACATGCCGGAGCAGGCTTTGTTTGAAAGTGCCATGGGCAGATTGAAAGAGGTGGCTCATTACGGCACCGGAGCCATTGAGATCAAAAGCGGTTATGGACTGAGTGTGGAAGGAGAGTTGAAAATGTTGCGGGTTATCCGCCGGTTAAAGGAAAATTCACCGTTGACGATTAAGGCCACTTTCCTGGGCGCCCATGCCTTGCCCATGGAATACCGGGAAAACAGAGAAGGATATATAAAACTGATCCTTGAGGAAATATTGCCTGTGATTGCCGGGGAGGGGCTGGCTGATTACATTGATGCCTTTTGTGAAAAGGGCTTTTTCTCTCCTGAAGAAACCTCGAGGATCATTGAGTCAGGAGCAAAGTATGGACTGAAAGCCAAGATTCACACCAACCAGTTTAATTCCATGGGCGGCATTGAAGCCAGCGTCAACGGCGGTGCGCTTTCTGTCGATCACCTGGAAGTGATCAACGAGGCGGAAATTGCCTGCCTGGCCGGCAGCAACACTCTTCCTGTCCTGCTGCCTTCGGCGCCTTTTTTTCTGAACGATCCTTTTCCCCCGGCCCGCAAGCTCATCGAAGCCGGCTTGCCGGTGGTGCTGGCTACTGACTACAACCCGGGGTCTTCGCCTTCCGGAAAGATGTCTTTTGTGCTTTCCCTGGCCTGTATCAAAATGAAAATGTTGCCGGAAGAAGCCGTCAATGCAGCCACCATCAACGGGGCTTACGCCATGGAACTGGAAGCTGAACACGGCAGTATCCGAAGGGGTAATTTCGCTAACTTTTTTATCACAAAACCTATGCCTTCGGTAGCCTATATGCCTTATGCTTTTGGCAGTGATGTGGTGGATCGGGCTTTTGTCAGGGGCATGGAGGTTTAAACCCGGATCCTGAAGGTATTTTTCCCCGGGGACCGGCAATCCAAATTTTTCAAATTTGATATAAATAACTGACGTTACGCGTTAACTCTGTTTTAAATTAATTCCGGGAAGGGTTCTGATTAATTCAAAAATTGGAAATGCACAGCGGCCCAAAGAGATATAAGGCGTCAGATGGCTTCGGGAAGTGGCAAAAACAAAAAATGATTCTTATCTGCGGATGTTTAAGTTATTTCAATTCCCAAGTAAACGGATATCGGTGCCACTTAACGGGAAAATCGCCTTATATCAAACGAAAGAGCCTGATAAAATCTTCGATTATGCCATCCGATAATACCGGGTTTGAGCTTGCCGCCTTGCATTTCCAGGCCTTTTTTCTATCTTTTTTTGGCCGGAAAAAAAGATAAAGGATTCAAAATGAACACATCTAAAACAGGCATTTCAAAAGCTAAAAGCAACGTGCCTATCTGATATTCGGGCGAGAACCATTTTCCAAAAAGAATCAAAATAATTTATTATTGGATCTGTCCGCGTAACGTCAGTAAATAACTATTGCTTCCGTTCCCGATTTTCCAGCCGGTCTTTGTCCTGTTCCTTACTGTCTTTCAGCATATCGCCGGGATGATCCATTTGTGGAGATTCTTCCACCGCTTTCCAGTTGAAGTTTTCATCAAAAGGATCAAGAGCCAATTGTGGGTTGAAAATCCTTTCATCCACCGGCAGCGCATTATAAGGACTGAGATCCGGGTGATCATTAAAGAAGTCCCCCAGGTCAGTCGCTCCTGCATCGTACTGATTCAGGTAGGGCATGCCCATCACATTCCAAAAGGTCTTGAAAATACTGCCGAAACTGTAGTGAGTATGGCTGACGTAATTTCGCTTTACCCAGGGGGAAATGACCATCAGCACACTTCTGTGCGCATCCACATGATCCACGCCGTTTTGAGCATCATCTTCCGTGATGACGATCATCATATTTCCCCAATAGGGGGTATGAGAAAGGAATTCCACAATACGCCCGACTGCCAGGTCATTATCGGCCATGTAACTTTCCCGGAAAGGGTAACCCGCTTCGGGGCGGTTCCCGGCGCCGTGGTCATTCGGGAGGATCACCGTAATCAATTCGGGCATGGAGTCTTTGCCTGTCATCCATTTTTCTGTAAATTCCTTTTGAAACTGGTCTACCCTGAATTGGTCGGGAATGCCTGTGTTGTAGGTAGGATAAGTATGCGAAGTTTTGTTGTAAACAGGCTGTGGCAAAGGATAGTTCACCTGTTGATTGATGCCTGTGTATTTGTATTCCTGTTTGTAAAAGGCCGGTTCAAACATGACGCTAAATCCAAAGTTGAAAAAGGATTTGTCATGGCGTTCCAAATGATCCCACATGGATCCGGCCTCATTATAATCTTCGGGGTAAATGGCTCCTGCGGAACCGTTCATGGCATAAACGCCGGGAGCTTTTGAGCCTTCTTTGTAATTCCGGTTCCCGCCATAGCTGGCTGCCGTGCATGTTTCCACCCACTCATTCGGGTAGGTATTCACCAACCACCGGTGGCCATCGGCCGACACGTCTGAATCGACGTAAAAATTATCGCTAATGGCAAATGCCTGCGCCAGCGCCAGGTGATTGGGCATAACGGTGGCATTTTCGACGGAGTCCGTTTTGGCATCATTTCTAAAAGAGGCTCCTGTTCCATACCGGGCAATGGTGGGATCACCCTTTCCTTTTCCTATTTGGCCAAAAATTTCATCATAGGTCCTGTTTTCCTTGGAAATGAAAACGATGTGTTTGATCGGACTTGAAGTGGCCCCGGGATAAAGGGGAATGGGGTTGTTTTGTCTGCCCTGGAAAACGGGATCTGAAGAACGGGCAAATGAAAAGTTGTTTTCGATCACCTGTTGGGTCAACTGCTCCAGTTGATCATCTGAAGGAATGGCCAAAACCTGGACCGTCCCTTTCATCAATGACCCGATATAACTGCCTTCCGGGCCTATTTGGAAAGATTGGCCGCCATTGGGGCCGCTTCCAAATCCTTTGGCATTTGAAATGACCAAGTGTTTTCCATCGCGGCTGACTTCCACTTTCGATGGGAACCATCCCGTGGGGAGATGGCCTAAAACTTTCATTGTTTCTATGTCAACCACCCCGACCGCATTGATTCCTGATTCGGCAACATACAATCTTTTTTGGTCCGGACTCAAGGCCAGTCCAAATGGAATGACGCCACGGAAATGCTTTAGCCTTGCCTCCGGGATTAAGGGAATGGTTTTTATCACGGTATCTTTTTCGAGTGAAATGACCGAAATATTGTCGTTGGTTCCATTGCTTACAAAAACGTATTGATCCGTGGCCACTATAGAGTTGGGACTCGCGCCGCCCACAGCGGGAATGCCTTCAATCAAGGCGCCTACCAGGTGGCCTGTTTTGATCTTAGCGGTTACTGTTGGGGTTTCCGTCAGATCAATCGCAAAAACAGAAAAAGCCTCAATGGCATTCGGGTCACCCAATCCTTTTACATAAACAGAGTCGTTCATATATCCGCTTTTCATGGCTTCGGTGCCATAACCCGAGGCGGGAAAATCAACGGAATGAAATTGCGTCGTATCCCGGCTGTCTTTGATCTTGCTATATTCAAACATGCCTACATTGGCCACATATACCCTGGATTCATCAGGAGAGAGGCATACGCCAAATGGATAGCGGCCTACGGAAACGGAATGGCTTACTTTTTTCTGATCGGTATCTATGATGACCAGTCTGAAACCGATTTGGTCAACGACAAAAAGCGTTTTTCCATCCCTGGAGAGTTTCAGGTCGCCAAGATAACCATGGCTATAATCCTGTTCAGGGGTGATGCCGGAACAATCAATGGTGCCTTTGGGGGCTCCATCTGACAAATTGAACAGGTAAATTTTATTTTCCTGCCCTCCGGAAACATAAACAGTCTGGTTGTCGGGGGAAATGGCTAATCCCATAAAAACGGAAGCTAAAACCCCTTCGTCAGATTTGGGGCCAGGCGGAATTTGTTGTACTTCCGGATGATCCGATAATAAATGGCGTATGATGGTTATTGAAATGGGATTGGTTCCTGAATTGGCCGTAACGGCGGTATTGCCGTCAGGGCTAAGCACCAGTCCGTAAGGATGAGGCGCGGTGAGAATGCTTTTGCCAAGCGGTTGGATAAATCTTCCGTTGGGAATCACTGTTTTACCATCAGGACGGACGGCAGCGAATTCATCCCCGGCAGGAGCAGTGGTTATCCATATGGATTCTTCATTGGCAGGATTCAGGTTTTTGCAGCCAGAAAGGAGCAGAGCAAACGAAATGAAAATAATTTTGAAAGGCATTTTTTGTTGGGTTTATTTGTATGTATAGTTACGCCAATTTTTACAAATTTAAGGTTTTAAGCAAGTTTATTTGCTGTCTGGCTTGTTTAAATCTTTCTTCCCAATTACCTGTGATATGTTCGAATTTGATGCCAAAAAAAGATAAAGTTTCCCGGTGCATCTCATCCAGTTGATTGCGTTCCGCTTCGGCGAGCCGGGTGCCGTCCTGGAGGTAGGGGACATTGGGGTCGAGGTAAAGATAAAGATCGGCCCGGTTGGTTTCATAAATGTTTTCCGGAAGCTGGAGATATTCTCCAAACCGGAATTTTGCGTAGGATTGGGTGATATGGATGTCGGTATCCATGAAAATGAAAGGTTGCCGTTCTGCTTCAGCGGATTTAATGTATTCAGCATGCTTTACGGCAATAAGCAACAGGTCTTCCTTGTCAAAGGAATTGGAATCGGCGACTACTTCCCGCCCGGCTTCCCGGACGATGGAACTGTTGAATTGTCGATGTAGTTTTTCGGTCAGCGTACTTTTTCCGGTGGATTCCGTACCCAGGATGGCGATCTTTTTTTGAAAAAAGGGTTTGACGGCATCAGGAAGAAAATGCCAGTTATGGTAAACATCCTTTCGGATATCGGTGGCGGAAACGGGCATTCCCGTCCTTTCCTGGTCAAAAAGGATGTGCCGGATGCCCATGAATCCGGCGACGAATTCTCCATAAGGTTCGGAAGTGATCAACAAATCAGTATCCGGCAACAATTCCTTAAATTTTTGAGCCCATATTTTGGATACTTCCCTGGAGGAAACGGATGTGTTGGGCAATTCATTCTCATCATAAGGCAATTCGATGATGTTGATCTGTTTTGCGGCAGGGTAGGTGTCTGAGATCCAGTTGGCCCGCGTTTTTGCTTCAATGGTTTCGAGCTGCCCGGCACAAACCAACACCGATAGCCGGTCACATTGTTCCAGGGCAAAATCGATCAAAGCCTTATGGCCCAGGTGAAAAGGCAAAAATTTTCCAAAAACAAAAGCATGAATCATAGGACTGTTCAAGGTTTTAGGTTCAAAACCTGCCTGACAACATCAGGAAGCAGGTTCAAATGGAGCATCGCGACATCCTCGATAAAATTGTCGGGATGGTTGTTGATTATCAAGGATCCAGATACTATCGGACACAGTTATTTGAGCACGTTCTGCGGTAAAAATAAATTTACACTTTTGCCACACCTCCGCCCCGGCCCTAAGCAAAGAGAGATTTCGTGCTATTGGCTGTAATTTTTGCAGGTAATTGGAGGCCATCAGCTACCTTTTTTCACGCTCAATTCTTAAACCATCATAATATCAAATCATCGTAACATCACATCATCGAATCATTTCATCATCGAATCATTTCATCATCGAATCATTTCATCATCGAATCATTTCATCATCGAATCACCGCATCAAGCCAGGTATTTCCCCACAATAGGCATCCGCCTTCCCATGCCAAAAGCTTTCGGCGAAACCCGCAAAACCGGGGCCGTCTGGTAGCGTTTGAATTCATTGATGTTTACCAAACGTAATACCCTGCGCACCAGTTTTTCTTCAAAACCCATTGCAATGATCTCTTTTGGCCCTTTACGTTTTTCGATATACTGGAAAAGGATCTGGTCGAGGTCTTCATAGGGAGGCAGGCTGTCGCTGTCTTTTTGATTGGGTCGGAGTTCTGCTGAAGGCGGTTTGGTGATGATGTTTTTCGGGATCACTTCTCCGTCTTTATTCATATATCGGGCCAGTTCAAAGGCTTCCATTTTATACACGTCGCCTATGACCGACAATCCACCGCACAAATCGCCATAAAGAGTGCCATAGCCAACGGCCATTTCGCTTTTGTTGGTGGTGTTGAGCAGGATGTGTCCGAATTTGTTGGAGAAGGCCATGAGCAACATTCCACGTGCGCGGGCCTGTAGATTTTCTTCAGCAATATTGAAAGGTAGTCCTTCGAAATAAGGCTCCAGTGTTTTTTCGTACGTTTTGTAAATAGGTTCGATCTCGATGATGTCGTATTCAATGCCCAGGTTTTCAGCCAGCTGGCGGGCGTCGTTCACGGAGTGGTCACTGGAAAACTGGGAAGGCATTAGCAATACCCTGACGTTTTCTTTACCGAGCGCGCGGGTAGCCAAAACAGCGACCAGCGCAGAATCGATTCCTCCTGACAAGCCCAGGATGGTCTTTTTGAAACCGAGTTTACCAAAATAATCTTTTACCCCCAAGACAAGGGCATCATGGATCAAAGCTGTCTTGGACCATTGCTGGCCGGCATTTTCTCTGCCTTTTTGAACTTCTTCGAGGTCGTAATACTGAATGCATTCTTCAAAATAGGGCAGTTCATCGTAAAGCCTTCCATCCGGTGCATAAACCAGGGAACCTCCATCGAAGATCAGTTCCGTTTGGGCCCCCACATGATTGACATAAAAAATAGGCAACCGGTAGCGTTCCACGTTGGTTTTGACGACATGTTTGCGTTCAGCAGCCTGTTTGTAACTGAAAGGAGAAGCCGAGAGGTTGAGCATAAAATCAGGCTGGTAAGGCATCATTTCATCCATCGGACAAATGGTGTACAAAGGGTTTTCATTGCCGATGTTCCAGATGTCTTCGCAGATGGTGAGGGCGATGCGTTTGCCTTTGTAGGTAACTACCCCGAATTCCGAGGCCGGTTCGAAATACCGGTATTCATCAAAAATATCGTAGGTAGGCAGGAGGGTTTTGTTCTGAATGAATTTCACTTCACCGTCGGCCAGGAAAAAGGCTGAATTGAAAAGATCTTTGCCTTCGATGACAGGATTCTTTCGGGGAGCACCTACCACAATGGCAATTCCTTTGGCCTCTTCCGCCAGTTGTTGGATGGCTTTGTCTGCCTGGTGAATGAAGTCGTCGAATTCCAGGAAATCCCGCGGCGGGTAACCGCAAATGGCGAGTTCGGAAAAGCAGATCAGATCGGCACCGGCGGCTTTGGCCTGGCGGCTGGCCTGGATTATTTTTTCAGTATTTCCTTCGAAATTACCGATGTGGTAGTTGAGTTGAGCAATGGCTATTTTCATTCAAGTAGCGTGTCATTGAGTTACAAAAAAGGGATCGTGATACAAATATACAACACTTAGTTTAAAAACAAAACTAAGTCTTGTATATTTATTTTCCAAAATAAAACGGACAGCCTCTTAGGGAAACTGTCCGTTCGATTTTTTAACCGAATGAAACTTGCCTGGAGCCAGGCAGGTTCGGCGGTTACGATTTAACTTTTCTCAAAATCACCGGCTTTCACGTAAATGAATTTTTCCGGATCCTTGAGATATTTTTTCATGGCTGCGTTCACTTGTTCCACGGTAAGATTAGAAACTTTGGTTTCCAGTTCCGCGGCTTTTTGCATATCCCGTTTCAGGTAAAGATTGTTTTCCAGTGAAGAGGCGAGGCTTCTGTCGTTAGAGCGGCCCACTTCGCTTTGCTGGAGCCATCCTGTTTTGGCGGCTTCGAGTTCTTCTGCCGTAAAGCCTGATTCGATGACTTTGGCAATCTCTTCTTTGAAAGCCTGCTCCAGTTTTTTGGCGTTCTCCGGAGCGTAAATGGCGTAAGCTCCAAAGATAGCATTCTCATCTTCTTCCCTTGCGTTGAAGAAAGACCCCACGCCGTAACTCAGTCCTTCGTCCTGACGGATACGGGTCGCGAGCCTGGAATTGAGAAAACCTCCGCCGAGCATGAAATTACCAAGCACCATTGCGGGGTAATCTTCATTTTCCTGGCTGATGGGCATGGTGATTCCTGCGAGGAACATGGCATTGGCCTTATCCGGAGTGATCAGTTTTTTATTGGCTGGTTCTGTTTCTTTATATTCAGAAACGGTACGTTTGAATTTTTTCGGGCTTTTCCAGTCACCGAATTCTTCCACAGCAAGTTTTTCAATTTCCGCTTCATCAAAATCACCTACTACTGACATGGTAGCGTCGGTAGCGCCATAGAAGTCTTTATAGAAAGATTTTACTTCTTCCAGTTTTAAAGCTTTAATGGCATCAATGGATTCCTCCATTGACTTGGTATAACGAGGATCTTCTTTGTCATAAGGGCGAAGCAACTGGCTGAAAAGCGTACCGGCTACGGCCTGCGGCTCTGACATTTGTGATTCAATGCCAGACAGTTGTTCTTCCACTAGTTTATTGAATTCTTCTTCAGGGAAAGTAGGCTGTTTCAACATTTCCCCTACCAGTTTGATCACCTCTGGCAGATACTGGTTTTCTGTTTTTATGGTAGCGGTAACGGTGTTTAATGAACCGGAAATATTAACAGTAGCCTTCAGTTTATCCAGTTTGTCCTGGATGGCTTCGCGGCTCAGATTTTCCGTTCCTTTAGTCAGCATTTCAGCAGTCATGCTGGAGATCTCAGATTTTCCTTTAAAATCATCGAGGGTTCCAAAACGCAAAACGATCCTTGCATCAACGGCATCTCCGCGGTTTTCCTTTTTCAACAGGGCGATTTCCATTCCGCCATCGGCAGTTATTTTTTTTGTTCTGCTGTCAATGTTTGCCGGGGAAGTATCAAATTCTTCTCCCGTGGCGATGGCTTCTTTTCCTTTATATCCTCTTACGAGTGAAATAAGATTTGGAGCATCTGGAATTTCAGCACGGTCCGGTGCTTCTTCAGGGATAAAAATACCCACGGTTCTGTTCGATGGCTTATAATATTGCTCGGCAACATACAAAACGTCATCCACGGTTACTTTTTCGATATTGTCCCTGAAAAGGAATAACAATCTCCAGTCTCCCTGGGCAATGTATTCGCTCAGCAGGAGTCCCACCCGGTTGGCATTGGTAAACTGCATAGTCCAGTTTTTGAGAATCCTGGACTTGGCACGTTCCACTTCTTCCGCGGTAGGTGGATTTTTGGAGATGTTGTCCAGGGTTTCCAGCATGGTGTTTTTGGCTTCTTCGAGGGAGTTTTCTTTCCTCACGGTGGCACTGAAATAAACAAAGCCCCCTTCTTTCAAACCTGGAGCAAAACCCCACTGGCTGGAAGCTTTTTTGGTTTCCACCAAAGTTTTATACAAACGGCCGGAAGGTTCATTGGTCAGCACTTCATCAAGTACGGCCACGGCGGCGTAATCCTGGTGGGATCCGGGAGGTGTGTGATAAGCGCACGAAACGGCCTGAACGTCGCCTACTCTTTTAAGTGTAACGAGGCGTTCTCCGTCCTGGGTGGGGTCTTTGGTATAAGTTTCGAACAATGGATCTTTGGTACGATCCGGAGCCGGGATGCTACTGAAATATTGGTCGATGAGTCCGAGTGTTTTTTCCACATCGAATTTGCCGGCCACCAACAAAACCGAATTGTCTGGCTGGTAATATTTATGGTAAAAAGCCTGTAGGCGTTCGATCGGCACATTTTCGATGTCGGCTCTTGCTCCTATGGTGCTCTTTCCGTAGTTGTGCCACAGGAATGCGGTCGATAAAACGCGTTCCATCAAAACACCCTCGGGGTCGTTTTCACCGGATTCAAATTCATTGCGCACTACCGTCATTTCACTTTCAAGGTCCTTCTTGGCAATATAGGAATTGACCATTCTGTCGGCTTCAAGGTCGAGCGCCCACATTAGATTTTCATCAGAAGCTTTAAAAGTTTCGTAATAATTGGTCCGGTCGTACCAGGTCGTACCATTAGGTGAGGCGCCATGTTCGGTGAGTTCTGCCGGAATGTCCGGGTGATTGGACGTGCCCTGGAATACCATGTGCTCGAGCAGGTGTGCCATGCCCGTTTCTCCGTAGCCTTCGTGCCTGGAACCTACAAGATAGGTAATATTTACAGTGGTCGTAGGTTTGGATTGGTCAGGGAAAAGTAATACTTTCAACCCGTTTTTAAGCTTGTACTCGGTAATGCCTTCCACGCTGGCTCTTTTGCTAATGCCGGCTGGAATTTTTATTTCCTTTTCTTGTGAAAAAGCGGAGCCCGGTAATAAAAAAACGGCCATTCCGATCAACACTTGAAAAGCATACTTTGTTAAATTCATTTGAAATATTTTTATTATGATTAAAAGATGATTTCCAGGGGCAAAAGTAGAGATAATTCCAAAGGTAGAAAACAATTTAATATAGCGAAGCCTGGCTTTTGTATAAAAAATGACAACAATTATACCCGGATCAATAAAAAATTCATTCTCAAACAATAAACAACAAAAAAATGTTAAACACAGTTCATGTTAATTGGAAGGAAAAAATGCAATTCGATGCCACCGTTCCAGGGGGTGTCATTCCGCTCGATGCAGACGAAGCCGTTGGAGGGGAAGGTCAAGGGGCCAGGAGCAAACCTTTAATGCTTGCCGCTCTGGCTGGGTGCACCGCAATGGATGTAGCTTCCCTGATAAAAAAGATGCGCGCTGAGGTGGATGACTTCAGTATTGATGTCAGCGGAGATTTGACCGACGAACATCCTAAATTTTATAAAACCGTAAAAGTAGTCTACGACTTCTACGGGGCGGATATGAAAAAAGATAAAATTCAAAAAGCAGTGGATCTTTCTGTGGAAAGATATTGCGGTGTGATGGAAATGTTCAGAAAATTTGCCGAAATCGAGATCGTCGTTAATTTTCATGAGAAGGAGTAGTTTTTAGGCTGGAGTATTTTGACGGTGAGACGGTGAGACGGTGGACGGAATACGGTTGACCGCCGCGTTTGAAGTTAAAAGTTTGATTTTGTTTGCAAATAATTAGTATACTAACTATGTTTGCACTAACAAAATGACTGACTTATGGAAACCGCTGTACTGTTAGATAAAAAAGTGGCCATTTCTGCCGTTATCCTGGAGCGCACCGCCAAGCGGATGAAACGATTTTTCCAGGAACAGCTTGTAGCTGACGAGGCTGGCATAACGGTCGACCAATGGGTGATCCTGCAACAGTTGGACAAGGAGGACGGCCTGAACCAGTATGAAATTGCCAAGGCTGTTTTTAAGGATGCGCCCACGGTGACCCGCATTCTCGATCTCCTGGTGGATAAGGAACTGGTAGCCAGGATTCCCGATGTTAGTGACCGACGCCGGTTCAATATTGTATTGACCCCACAGGGAAAGGAAAAAGTGGAGACCGTGAGGCCGTGTATGAAGGCTGGTCGAGAAAGAGCCTGGGCAGGCCTTGATGATGAGGCCATTTCACAATTGATCGAAAGCCTGAACCAGGTTTTTGAGAACATTAAACAACCTAACCAATCATAAAATGCATTACCACAGCCTTGGCAAAATACCACCGAAGCGCCATACTCAGTTCCGCAAGGAAGACGGTACGCTTTACCATGAGGAGTTGTTTTCCACCATTGGATTCGATGACCTCTATTCTTTGATTTATCATTCCAATCCGCCGACACAGATCCTGCAGGTGGGCGATCCATATTCTGTGGCTCCTGAAGTGATCCATAGCAAGGACCTGAAACACCGAAGCCTCAAAGGGTTTAAAATTAAGCCTGAGGATGATTATCTCAAAAGTCGGAAAGCCGTTTTGGTGAACAGTGATTGCAAGATCATACTTTCTGCTCCGAAGAGCAGCATGACCGATTATTTTTTCAAGAATGCGGATTCCGATGAAATGATTTTTATCCACAAGGGAGAAGGCATCCTGAAAACCATGTACGGGCAATTGCCCTTTGGTTATGGTGATTATCTGATCATCCCAAGAGGAACGGTTTATCAACTGGAGTTTAAGGATGAGGACAACCGGCTTTTGATCGTGGAGTCTTCTTCCCCCATCACTACGCCTCGCAGGTACAGAAACCAGTTTGGACAACTGACGGAGCATTCCCCCTTTTGCGAAAGGGACATTCGCAAGCCGCAGGATCTGGAAACTCATGATGTGCAGGGGGAATTCCTGATTTACATCAAAAAACAGGATATGATGTATCCCTATTCCTATCTCAATCACCCTTTTGGGGTAGTGGGCTGGGACGGTTACCTTTATCCTTATGCTTTTTCCATTCATAATTTTGAACCGATTACCGGAAGGGTGCATTTACCTCCTCCGATTCACCAGACATTTGCCACCAAAGGGTTTGTTATATGTTCCTTTGTGCCCCGGTTGTATGATTATCACCCGCTGGCGATCCCGGCCCCCTACAATCACAGCAATATCGACAGTGACGAGGTTTTGTATTATGTAGACGGGGACTTTATGAGCAGGAACCATGTAGAAGCCGGTATGCTGAGCCTTCATCCGGCAGGCATTCCCCACGGGCCGCATATGGGAGCCGTGGAGCGCAGCATCGGACAGAAGGAAACCAGGGAACTTGCTGTAATGATCGACGCCTTCGCACCGCTGCAACTGACGAATTATGCCTTTGATATCGAAGACCCGGATTATTATAAAAGCTGGTTGGAATAAAACGGCAGACGGTTATTAGACGGAATTATTTTTAATTGAATATTACAATTGTTCGGAAATCTTTCTCTATTTCATTAATTATTAATCTAATGAGCGGTGAATTTTGAAAACACAAAAAATTAAAAACCAATACCTAAGGGAAATGTAAAATTTAGAATGATAAATTAAAAATGTAAAAGTGTTGATTTTCAGTGATTTACATGATTAAAATTGTCAATTTTTTTTTGAACTGTTCCTAAGCAAATCTTCAATGTTGTGTTTTTAAAATTCATCGTTTTAATACTAAAAAATAAAACCATGCAGACAGAAACATTAAACAGGCCGGAGACAAAAAAGGACCCTATGGCCCTGATCGGTACTGATCATGTTGAATTTTATGTATCCAATGCCAAGCAGGCGGCTCATTATTACCAGACGGCTTTTGGGTTTAATCTGGTAGCCTATAGTGGGCTGGAAACGGGAAATAAGGAAAAGGTATCCTACGTTTTGCAGCAGGGGAAAGTTCGTTTTATGCTTTCCTCCGCCCTGACCCCGGATCACTATATCGCCGAGCATGTGAAACTCCATGGTGACGGTGTGAAGGTACTTGCCCTTGAAGTAGAAGATGCAGAAATGGCTTTCAATACGGCAGTAGAACGGGGCGCCAAGGCTGCGATACCGTTGAAGGTATTGAAGGATGAATTTGGCGAAGTGCGTACGGCTTCCATTCATATTTATGGAGAGACTATCCATACTTTCGTAGAGCGTAAAAACTATACCGGTGCCTTTATGCCGGGTTTTGTGGCCAAAGAAAGCCTGATGGAGATCAAGCCGATTGGATTGAAATACATCGACCATTGTGTAGGCAATGTGGAACTGGGTAAAATGAACGAATGGGTCGAGTTTTACAAAAAAGTAATGGGATTCAATTTGTTGCTTTCTTTTGACGATAAAGATATCTCTACCGAATACACTGCCCTGATGAGCAAAGTGGTTTCCAATGGCAACGGGTATGTAAAATTTCCGATCAACGAACCTGCCGATGGCCGGAAGAAATCCCAGATCGAGGAATACCTCGATTTCTACAAAACGGCCGGAGTACAGCATGTGGCTCTGGCTACCGATGACATTCTTTATACCGTGGACCAGCTTCGTAAGAACGGTGTTGAATTCCTGTACGTGCCTGAGACTTACTACGATGACCTCAAGGAAAGGGTGGGAGAGATCAAGGAAGAAGTGGACGAACTCAAAAGGCTCAACATTCTCGTCGATCGCGATGACGAAGGTTACCTCCTTCAGATATTTACCAAACCTGTTCAGGATCGCCCGACGGTTTTTTATGAGATCATTCAGCGGGCGGGCGCAAAATCTTTTGGAAAAGGAAACTTCAAGGCTCTTTTTGAGTCTATTGAACGCGAACAGGAATTGAGGGGGACGCTCTAAGGATTTAAACGCAAGGGGCGCAAAGTTTTACGCAAGGTACGCAACGAACTTTGCGCCCTACTGCAACGCGAGAAGACACCTTTTTGCTATCGGTACCGTTAGGACATGCAACACGAGATGACACCTTTTTGCTTCCCTACTTTTGCTTTCGCGCTAAGATGTCACCTCGCATGTGTTCGAGATGACACCTTTTTGCTTCCCTACATTTGCTTTCGCGCTAAGATGTCACCTCGCTGTGAAACAATTATCAATTCTTATCCCTATTTTTGCCCCATGAATGCAAAACGACTCGTAAAATCCTTTGTGACCGGGCTGAGGGTGAAATTACTGGCTGCCAATCCGGCTATTGTACGTTGGTATTACTTAAAGTTATGGAAACCCCAACCAGGTTCCTTTGTCGAATTCCTTGACAGATTTTCCCGCCAAAACGAGGGTATATTTTTCATCCAGGTCGGCAGCAACGATGGCATTCAGCACGATCCGTTGTACAAATTTATCAAAAGGGACCGCTGGAAAGGGATTATGATGGAACCTCAGAAAACAGCTTTCTCAAAGCTCTCTTACGCCTATCCAAAAGGCAATGTCCATCTCGTCAACAAAGCCATTTCGGATAACAACGAACCTAAAAAACTCTACAAAATAGCCTTCACCGATCAGCGTTGGGCCAGCGGCATCAGCTCTTTTCTCCGGCAGCATGTGGAAGATCGCATTGCTGACGGGCATGTGGACCGGCAGTGCAAAAAATACGGGATCATCCCGCCTGAAAACAAGGAAGATTATATTACCTATGATGAGGTAGAATGCATCAATTTTCCCACCTTGCTCAAAGAATTTGCCGTTAAAAAGGTAGATTTACTCCACATTGATACCGAAGGGTTTGATTATGAGGTCATCAAGTTGTTTGATTTCAATTTATTCAAACCGAGGGTCGTGGCTTTCGAACATACTCATTTGTCGGATGCTGATTACCGTTCGTGTAAGCAATATTTGACGGAACTGGGATATGATTTGACTTTTTTTGATGCGGATACGGTGGCGGTGCAGGGTGGACGGTGGCCGGAGCGTAAAGCGTAGGGCGCCGCAGGGACGAGGACAGCAAGGGATAGGAGCAGAGCGGATAGCCCGGTGCCAACACGTAGTGGAAGGCATGATGCTTAATGATTGAAATTATCTTCTCTTAGATTTACAATAAACGTCCATGGAAAAACCCTATAAATTCTCCGCCCTCGACCGACAGAAAGAAATATTCATGCGTGGCATGGGCAACCGAAAACCTCTCGTGCCCGTAGCCTTTAGCCAATTGGAAGCTGAGGCTCAAAAGGTATTGTCTGAAGAAAATTATGCCAGCATAGCCGGAGGGGCCGGGCGGGAGCAGGGGGTGGCCAATAATACGGAGGCTTTCCGCCACTGGAAAATCGTACCCAGGGTGCTCCAGGATGTGTCTACCGTTGATCTGTCCATAGAATTATTCGGCCGGAAACTGGCTTCGCCTTTGATGCTGGCTCCTGTGGGTGTGCTCGAACTGGCTCATAAGAAGGGAGATGTGGCGGTGGCGAAGGCTGCGGCCCAAACCAGTACTCCGCTGATCATCACTAGTCAGGCTTCTTTTCCGATGGAGCGGATTGTGGCTGAAATGGGCGATACTCCCCGTTGGTTCCAGTTGTATTGGGGGAAATCCGATGCCCTGATGGAGAGTTTTGTGCAAAGAGCTGAGGCCACGGGTTGCGAAGCCATCGTTTTGACGGTGGATACCAAAATGGCCGGGTGGCGCGTGCGCGATCTCGACCTGGGGCACCTGCCTTACCTGCGGGGCAAGGGCATTGCGCAATATACGAGTGATCCTGTTTTCCGGAGCCTTATCGATGAGCCTTTGTCGGCTCCCATTGATAAGCCGACTCCCAGTCTTGGAGCCATTGCCACCTTAATAGCGCTCAACTGGCGGTATGAGGGTAATTTTTTCAGAAACCTTTTCACTGGTCTTCCGCTGAAAGCTGTGCGAAAATTTGTGGATATTTTCACTAATCCGGCCCTGAACTGGGAAGATCTAACCAAACTGCGGCAAGCTACCCAACTGCCGATACTGATCAAGGGTATTTTACATCCCCAGGATGCTCAAAAGGCCCTTGATCATGGGGTTGACGGGATCATTGTCAGCAACCACGGCGGCCGGCAGATCGATCACAATATTGCTGCCATTGAGGCCTTGCCGGATATCGTGAAGGTGGTTGATGGAAAGGTGCCGGTGATTATGGACAGCGGCATCCGTAGCGGGGCGGATATGTTTATCGCTATGGCGCTGGGGGCTTCGGCGGTTTGTATTGGACGACCCTATGTGTATGGGTTGGCGCTGGCGGGTGCGCGCGGGGTGGAAGAAGTGATCAAAAATATGCTGGCCGAGTTTGAGTTGACGATGCGGTTGTCGGGATGTGTGAATGTGGGGGAGATTAGAGGGTGTGTGAGGAGGGGGTAATGGGTTTCAGGTTGTTTCAGGTTGTTTCAGGAGTTCAAATTGTTCAAGGAGTTCAAATGGTTCAAATGGTTCAAATTGTTCAAGGAGTTCAAAGGTTCCGGCACTGCGTGAACGAGGATCTCTCTTCGGTCGATTTCAGGAGGGGGGGGATTATAGGGTGGATAAATTCTGTTGGTCGATTACTTTTTGGATGGATGGCATTTCGAAGCCCCTGCTTAGGGCGTATTGGATGAGTTTTACCTTTAATTTGTAGGGATCTGTTTCCGGGAGGCTATTTTTCTTTTTGATGATCACCTGTGTCAGGATGTCCAGGTAATCCTCATCGGGGATTTCTTCCATGGCCTTTTTTATACAATAGGCCGAAATTTTGCGGAATTTCAACTCCTGTTGGATGCGGATGCGTCCCCAGTGTTTGATGCGGAATTTGCCGCGGGCAAATGATTTTGCAAAACGTTCTTCGTTCAGGAAATTTTCACTGATGAGGGCAACGATGATCTCTTCCAGGTCGTCGCCATAGATGCCCAGGTCCAGTAGTTTGGTACGAACTTCCGAATGGCAGCGGTCCTGGTAGGCGCAGTAATTTTCCAATTTTTTCAGGGCATCCTCTTTAGAGATATATCGTTTCTTTTTATGCAAGATTTATGTTTTGTTTGTACCTTTCTGCCAAAGTTTTCGTCAACAAAAATAGTTATTCTTCGGCAAAACACTCAGTCTTCCTGTAAGACTTCTTAAATCGGCTAATTTTTTTCAACCATTTAATATTAACTCACTTATTAAAACTAATCAGCCTTATGAATTTTGATTTGGAAAAATTTTCAGAGTTACTCACTGTTTATGCCCCAAAAGTTGCGGGGGCGATTTTAACCTTTGTCATTGGTTTTTGGATCATCGGTAGGTTGACGACCTTCCTGGGCAGGACCATGGAAAAAAGGGGGGTGGATGCCACTGTCCATCCGTTTTTAAAATCGCTGGTTTCGGTAGGACTAAAAGTCCTTGTATTGCTGAGTGTCGCCTCGATGTTTGGCATTGAGACCACCTCTTTTGTGGCCATCTTTGGGGCGTTAGCCTTTGCCGTCGGAATGGCCCTCCAGGGAAGCCTCGGGCATTTCGCCAGCGGTATACTTATCTTAATTTTCAAGCCTTATAAAGTTGGCGATCTCGTTAATCTGGCCGGAGGCAATGTAGGTACCGTGAAGGAAATTCAAATTTTCAACACTGTGCTGGTAACATTAGACAACAAACATATCATCATTCCCAACGCTGTCGTCACGAGTAATGTCATGACCAACATATCCGGTCAGGGGATCATTGGGGTGGAACTCACTTTTGGAATAGGCTATAAAGATGATATAGATAAGGCCCGCGCCATTATTCTCAAGGTTGGGGAGGAGTGTCCCTGGATATTGAGCGATCCCGCCCAGGGGGTAGTTGTAGGGGAGCTGGGTGCCAGTTCTGTCAATCTCAACACCCGTCCATTCTGCAAAAGTGAGCACTACTGGGATACATTTTTCTACATGAATGAGCATGTGAAAAAAGCGTTTGACAAAGGAGGTGTCTCCATCCCGTTCCCGCAGATGGATGTGCATATGGGGAAGAACTAGTTGCTGGTTGCTTGTTGCCCCGACACTACGTATCGGGATGTCATTTCATTCCACTGGTTGCTTGTTGCCCCGACACTACGTATCGGGATGTCATTTCATTCCACTGGTTGCTGGTTGCCCCGACACTACGTATCGGGATGTCATTTAATTCCACTGGTTGCTGGTTGCCCCGACACTACGTATCGGGATGTCATTTAATTCCACTTGTTGCTGGTTAAAAAAAATGAATAACGAGCAACCAGCACGAGTAACAAGTAACCCAAAACTTTTTCGAACTAAACTTGCACAAAGTTGGTTTTATCTGTAAATTTGCATCCGCTTAAATAAATGAGTCGAATGAGACTCAAAAAAAGCAGGTTCCATAGCTCAGCTGGTTAGAGCATCTGACTCATAATCAGAGGGTCCAAGGTTCGAGCCCTTGTGGAACCACCGAACGTTTTTAGCGTAAGCCCTTATGTATCAATGCATAAGGGCTTTTTTATTGGTTATCAACGACTTACACGCCTTATTTTTTTACCTTCTATTTGGGTTTTATTGCCTCTTTTTGCGGTTAATTGCGGTTTTTTTCCTAACTTTCTTCTAACTTTTTCACAGATTTCTAACTTTTTAAATTTACCCTATGAGAGCTCAGGTAATGATCTGGACCTACAAACCCCGCAAAGACGGCACCTGCAATATAAAAATCTATGCCGGCTATAAAGGAGATAAAAAATACTTCAAGACAAAATTCCACGTTTTGCCTTCCCAATTTGATAAAAACAAAGGATTGGTCAAAAGAACCCACCCGAATCACCTCCGGATCAATGCGGCAATAGGGGAGGAGAAGAAGCGAATATTGGATCATATCATTAAACCCGGTGAAAACCTGAGGACTTTAGGAAAGGAAAAGAAGGAAAGTTTTATTGACTTCCTGGTGGAACACCGGAATGAAATTAAAAACGGCTTCACGGATCTTAAACAAAGCACCGCAAGAAATTATACTTCCCTGATTACCCGGATAACCCAATACCGGGATGATCGAAAGTTAAAGGACATTTCCTTTGAGGATATCGATATGGACTTTTATAAGGACTTTCAAAAGTTTTTGAGTGATGAATGCAATTGCGGCCTGGTAGGGTTTGGAAAACATATCAAGGTCATAAAAACGGTGATGCGTAATGCCCAGGAGTTGGGGTTGCATCATAACGATATCTACAAAACCAGGCTGTTTAAAAGATACAACGCCAAACCTTCCACCAAAATCTACCTGACAGAAGATGAAATAAAAGCCATTGAAGAATTGAATCTTTCCTTTGACAAGGCATTGGATAGAGAGCGGGATCGCTTTTTGGTCAGTTATTATTTTTTGATGCGGTATGAAGATTCCAGAACAATCCAGAAAGACTTTTTCTTTGAGCAAGAAGGAAAACATTATCTCAAATACAAGCAGGAAAAAACAGAAAGAGAATGTATTATTCCGGTCAAGGATAAGGCCTGGGAGATTCTTAATAAAAGAGGTTTTAATTTGAACTATGGAAGCAACCCACAAAGTAACCGGGATATAAAAACCATTTGCGCCCTGGCCCGGATAGATACGGAAGTAACCCAGGGAGAAGAAAGATTGCCTAAATGGAAGTTTGTCACCACCCACACCGCCAGGCGCAGCGCTGCCACAAATTTGGCTTTGCAGAATGTTTCGGTTAAAATAATTGCAGATCTCGGTGGATGGACCGATATTAGGACTTTGAGGATTTATTTGAGGGCTTCTGGGTTGGATTCGGCTTTGGTGGCTAAGGATTTGGAGTTTTTTAAGTAATTGTTTTTTGAAATTATTTAGACTAATTATTTATTTTACTTATTTTTTAGGATTCTAAAGGTAATTTCAAACAATTATATAAGTCCATTCGTATTTTAATTCAATATGTGTAAGCTTCCCCGAAAAAAGGTCAGTTCAAAAATAGAGAAAAAAATCCTAAACTGAGCTGTTATGAAAAAAAGTAAATTCACAGAAAGTCAAATTATCAAGATGCTCAAGGAGCAATATTCTAGTAGGGAGAAACAGGAAATTTTTTTCGAACAATCTGGAAGGCATTACCTGAAGTAGAAACAACAGAAAACTGGTCAGGAATGTATACTTACAGTTAAGATCGAAACTTGGGAAATCCTTCGAAAAAGGAATTTCGATTTCAACAATAGCAGCAGCCAGTAAATTAACAGAGATTTGAAACTTTTGAGTGCTTTGGTCCGTATAGATAAAGAAGAGATTCAAGGGGATTAAAAAGGGCAAAATGTAAATTTGTCACTACTCACACTACTCACACTGCTCGGGGCAGTTCGGCCACCAACCTGGTTTTACAGAATGTTTCTGTGAAAATTATAGCAGATTTGGGTGGATGGACTGATATTAGGTCTTTGAGGATTTATTTAATGGCTTCAGGGTTGGATTCGGCCTTGGTGGCTAAAGATTTGGAGTTTTTTAGGTGAGGGGTATTCTTTTTTGAAGCTTGTAAGTTGCTTTCACTTGAAATATGTGAAACCCTAATTAGAGAATATTTGAATACAAAAAAAATCATGAATTAAAAAAGAATAAATTTTCGAAATATTACATCTACTGGTTCCCGCCGCATGGGAAGTCTTTAGTATTTTTAATAATATATTTGAATAGAAAAATGTATAATAAAAGCGAGTCCAGGTTTATTGAAGAAATTAAAATTTTTGAAGAAGGTAGAGTTGTAAATATTTATAATGCTTTGGTTGAATTGTATTCAACAATGACATGTAATTGTTTCCTTAATAGTCAAAAACAATTAATTTATAAAAATCTTTTGAATACCATTGAAAATATTGAAGATGACTCATCTAACTTCCACTTAAGCCTTGTGAAAGGATTTGTTTACCTTCGGAATAATAATGAAAAAGCTGCATATAAATATTTAACAAATTCTATAGAATTAGATGATTCAATTGACTTAGCATATTCGATAAGAGCATTAATAAAACCTGAAATTAATTCGGCCTTTTCTGAAGATGCAAAAAATGCAGTTTTACTTAATCCTTCAGCAAGAAATTACTTTGTATTGGCAAATTCCTTTGATAAAAAGGATGAAAAGGATTTACAAAAATCTATTCTCTTTTTTGAAAAAGCAATTGAGCTTCAACCTGACTTTGCATGTGCATTTAACAACAGGGCAATTAGGTTTTTAGAATTAAAGAAAATAAACAATGCGATTAATGACTTTAAGCGCTGTGTAGAAATTGATCCAAACCATTGGGCTTACGATCCTCTTTTACGGTATTTAGATAATCAGGGAAGGTATTATGAAGCTCTGAAGTATGCAAAATTAGCTACAAAATATCATCCTTCTAATGAAAGATATTTATTTCGTTTAGGAATCTTTAATGCAAGATTAGAATACTTTGATGCTGCTATTTATCATTTTCAAAAGTATTTAAGGGAAAATCCTGAAAATTGGGCAGCAAAAAGAAATATTGAAATATGCAAAAGATCCTTAAGTAATGTAAAACTTATAACTGATGAATGGGAAATAGGTGACGATAATGATGACTTTGAATATATCGATGAAGACTCGAGAGAGAATTACGATAATCATGATTATGATAGAGATACCTTTAATGCTTTAACAGACGGTCAACTTGGTAGCTATGATGATTATAATGGAAGTATTGATGATGTAATGACATGGTTGGGTAGATAGTTATGGGAAATGTAATAAATCAAGTTTATACAAAAAGGCTGTTATTACCAAAAACTTTCAAAATAATCGAATAATGTAAACCAACCTTTCTAGGTTTAGAAAAAGAGTGAAAAAACTTCTTGGGATGGTCTTATGTTTGAGTTTTTCCAATATTAGTTAATGGGAATGTAGGCTACGGATATTATAATGGATTATTAATTTATTATCCTAGATAAAGTTGACGAATGCAAATAAAACATGGTTATTTTGGAGCTTGAAAGATAGTGGTTTTCGTAGATGGATTTGTAGTCTTTTTTCTAATTCGTGATTCTTTAAAAACATGTGAATATGATACTTTATGAATTACCTCAATGAATCAATAAAAACAGAATTTAAGTCTCCAATAAATTTAATTGCAAGTCTACTAACAATAATTAATTTCGCAATCACTTTTTGGAGCGAAATGACTCCTAGTGGACTCGAATTAGCACATCAAAATATTAGTTTTTCAAATATAGGTTTTTCATTTATTTTGTTAACATTAATGGTTGTATTTGTAGGCAATTTTTTGGCAAAATTATTCGTAATTGTGGATTCTTATGGGGAAGGCCCCGCAATGATTTATTCTTTTACAATTGCATTATTTTTTGCATGGATATTTATTTTCAATATTGACTGGTTAATAAAAAGTCCTCTTGCAGAATTCACAAATATTACAATTTGGGGTAAAAGAGTAATTGGTTTAATTGTTAATGTTTCTACTATTTTTATTTTTACTTATTTAGTTAAATACCAATGGCAAAAAGAATTTCCAGAGAAAAATTATTTTGATGATGAAGATGGTGTAATAAGTAAAAATGGCAGATTTTTTTTGGCTTACATATTAATGGTTGTTATATACTGGATGATGCAATCTTGAGCCATTGATCAAAGCAACCTTTCTGAAACAGCTAAGGATTAAGACAAAATTACGAATATTTTTTTGTAATTATGTCAATAGAAGACTGGAAAAGGGACTAAGATTAAAGCCTAAATATGTACATTATTTGTTATTCCATAATTAAAAATTAAATGAATAGTTCAAATTTGATTGCTGAAAATTTTATTGTTGGTGCCTTCTATTTACTAGCAATGCTTCTTTGGTATATTACCTCCCGATGGCCGAAGTAAACCCTCAAAAAAGGCCGATGAATGAAGCTTGAAGCTTCGCCCCATTACTCTCATCATATCCCCCCCCCAAAAATACCCAACTTCGCATCACATATCAATATATCCATTATTATTCCGAAGATCCAAGGTGAAAAAATTCCAAACGTTCAGGCAATAAGCCTTACAGGCATATTCCGGTCAAAGCTATTATAGAGCGACATGCTTCAGACACCAGGCGCAGCGCTGCCACAAATTTAGCCCCGCAAAATGCTTCGGTTAAAATAATTGCAGATCTCGGTGGATGGACCGATATTAGGACTTTGAGGACTTATTTGCGGGCTTCGGGGTTGGATTCGGCTTTGGTGGCTAAGGATTTGGAGTTTTTTATGTAATTTTTTTTATGTTCAGTTTCTTAATCGGAACAATAAAAACATGGTAAATGGAAAGCTATATAATTATTGCCAGTAATTCTGAAATAAGGAATGTAATAAATGTCGAGAAAAGTAGAATTTCTAAGCCATACAATCAAACTGGAAAAGCAAGTATTGACCTCGATGTAAATGATCCTGATTCGACCCAAATAGAAGAGTTGGTCAATATCCATAGACATGAATTACTATTCACAAAGGATGAAATTGAATTCACTATAGTTAAGTCTAGTTTGTCACCTGGAAAATATTTTGATAGAATTTTCAGGCCAGTTCTTGAAATACAGCATATTTTATTTTTGCTTCCTTACATTGAAGACAAACCACATATTACCCCACCTTTTGATCATAAGGTCTATTTTGATTCTATTAACCAAGTTTCTTTCATTACAGATGCACTTTTGAAATTATCACGTGTGATTCAATTTGATTTAAAGAATTTGCCTGTTTACGGAAATGAAATAAGAAATTTGATAATACTATGTTGTACAGAACTAGAAGCGCAATGGAAAGGTATTTTGACCTCTAATTCATATAGTCCGAATGTACAAACATATACAACAAAGGATTATGTGAAATTAAATCCAATATTAAAACTAGATCAATATAAGATTCGATTTAGAAATTTCCCTGATCTAGGAGTGATCAGCCCCTTCGATAAATGGAAGCCATCAGCTCCTACTAAAAGTTTAGAATGGTATAATTCCTATAACCATATAAAACATGATAGAGAGAAACATTTACCTTCAGCCTCTATTGAAAATTTAATAAACTCTATCGGAGGGTTAGTAATTATATTAGTTGCACAATATGGGTATAACATATTATATGAGGAAGGAGTGAAAAGATTCTACATTATAGAAAGGGAACCAATATGGTATGATAACGAAAAGTATTTACCTCCTAGTTCCCTTGATAATTATGATTGGGAGAAAGATAATTGTTCAATATAAAACCCAAATCTTTAGTTCTTTATTGATTTGGATGTGGCCACTCTCGAAAAATGAGATCAATCAAAACTAGAATTAATTGTTTAAATTGATTCTTTATCAAATAATTGTAGATAACTATCTATGGAATTAAAAAGATATAAAAGTTACACCAGGGAAGAAATACACAATTTATATTCTCCTGATTCCCTCTTTGTGAGAGGAGCTGGAAAATGGGGATTACATGGGATAGTTTCTATCCCTGAAAAAAAAGGGGACTTTATTTTTTTTGTAACTTTTGGCACTACCGAGGCAGGGCATACTTTTAAAGAAGGTATTACTGAAGATGGAATTTTAACTTGGCAAAGCAAACCAGGTCAAAAACTGAAAGATCCTCAGATCAGCCAATTCATAAATCACGACCATAACAAAAACAACATTTTCTTACTGCTTAGGACAAACTCAAATGATAAGTATACCTATCTCGGAAAACTCGCTTATGAATCACATAATCCAGATGCAGAAAAGCCAGTACAATTTCAATGGCAAATACTTGATTGGGAAATTAATGAAGATTTATTTGAAAATATAGGTTTGAAACTTGGTGATCCAGGACTTGATGCCGATCAATTCACAACTAAATCTTGGGATGAAATTAAAAAACCACTTGCTGAATATCCGGTTTTAGAAGAAATAATCCCAAAAGAATCGGAGGTTGAATTGATGAATTGGTATGAAAAGAATAACCAACTTGTAAGGGATAGCTCATCAAGTAGTCCCCGGTTCTCCCAAGAATCAAAAAAGGTAGGTGACAGAGGTGAAGAAATTGCCTTAAAATTTATTAGATCAAACATTAATGATATCAAACTTGAAACGCTTGTTTGGCATGCAAATATCGGAGAAACTCCAGGCTACGATATTTCCTATGAAAACCTTGCAGGAGAACAAATCTGCATAGAGGTTAAATCGACAGCGGGAAAGCGATTTAATAACTTTATAATGACCAGCAACGAACTGAGGGCTGCAAAAAAAATAAAAGAAAATTTTAAAATATTATTGGTAGCGGATTGTTTGGGCAAAGAGCCTAAGGTTGAAATTATCCCGAATCCAACTTTGGATCCGTATTTTTTATTTGAGCCTTTGAGTTATCAGGTTTTTATGATGAAGAATTAAAACTCATTCAGGAATATTAGTGTATTCCTTGGGATGGACGGATATTAGAACCTTGAGGAGTTATTTGCGGGCTTCGGGACTGGATTCGGCGCTAGTGGCTAAGGATTTGGAGTATTTTAGGAAATATCTTTTTTTATTAGTCTTGGTATCTATTCAAATCTTTGCTTCAAATTTTATGAAAAATTCAAAACATTTAGGTGGATAATTCGTACCCCTATTATAGAAATATTGATTTAATCTCCTTACGAAATATCATAACATTTAAATTTTTTTGAAATGCAAGCCTTTTAGATGGGGAATAGATTATTTAAAGTGGTTATAAATTCGTCTGGTATAAATGAAATACAAATATGAGAACTTACATTTTAGATATAATTCCAAGCCTACAAAGATTTTCTCAGAAACTTGATGACTTAACAATTTTAACTAATCAACATTGGGTTGTGGTTGATGAAATAGATAATTCCAAAATTGTCTATATTTTTAGAGCAAATAGTGATTTGCTTATCTCCCAAAATGGAAGGGTAGAGAAGGCAAAGTGGGAATACTTAGGGAATAATTCGCTCTTAATTGACAAAAAAGATGAAAGCTATCTTTTTAAACATGGTTTCCTTGATGAAAATATTCTAGCCCTTAAAGTTGATAGTAAAAATGAATATGCCTTTTTAGTAAACGAAAACAAATATGAAGGAGAACTTAACTCAATAGAAAAAATTGATAACTTTCTAACAAAAAAATATTTATTGCCAAACATTGCAGGAAAACAATTAGACGAAATTTATAGAATAAAAAATCTTTACAATACCACATGGCTTGATACGGACAAAGGTAAGCTTGAGATTAGAACGAAACTTGAAAGTGGCTATACATATGGAGATTTTGTTTTCCTAAATGATAAAATAGCACCCGATGGAAAATATGCAACAGGCTGGCCTGCTTGGTTGAGTTATGTTATGGTGAAAAACGGAAAATTAGAAAACATATGATAGGAGGTCATAGACTCTTTTTACCTTTTTGGACATAAGTGATGGATTTGAAATTTTTTCATTGAAGGGGGGACAAGATTTTTTTAGTGACAGATTAGGTATTGATTATCTTGAATAATAACGCAAAACTTTTTAAATAACCCAAATATGGAAAATGAGGATATTGAAAAAAGGAGTAACCTGCATTACAAGAAAAAGGCTGAATGGCACAAGGAGAATACTCCTGTAATGTCCAAAATATTTAATGAAAAATGTCAAGAGTGTGGTTCTGATGCGAATTCCAAAATAGGGGTAATTCATCACAGGCAATACACCGGAAATGATTATGAAAAGCCGTTAGAAAAACTTTTGGCCGACAATGCAATTGAATGGTTGTGCAAAAATTGCCATAAAAAAAAGCATGTTGCTCTTAATCGAGAGGAGGTGGATCTAAGGATAAAGCATAGTGGGTTTTGTGCAATTTGTAATGAATTTAGTTGGCATGCCTGGTTCAAATTGAATAAAGGGGTAACGCACGGAAGGGGAAGTTTTCCGATTTGTAATAAATGCCTTGATTTTTTACTTTCAAAGGAAGTTATGAAGGAGTTTTGGTTTGATAATCATGGCTACAAAAGTAGAATAATACGCTGGGGAAATATTGAACAATTTCAAAAAGAACAAAGGATAATATTTAAAAATCTAATTCCCAAAATAAAAAGGGAAACGTTTGGAGACTTGAGCCTTTTAAAAAATGATTCTTCAAATCAAGGTAAATTGTTTTAGGGAAACTAATTAAAAGTGAGCAACTCCTGGATTTATTTTGGGCGATTATTTAAAAATCCATTTGATATAAGGCTATGATAAAAAAATCCATAAACCCTTTTTCGGCAACCATCACCATTGGATTAGAGTCCGGCTACGAACAGGTTAAAATAAGTCAGCCTCAAATAATCCGGTTTGTTCAAAATTATCAGGAAGATCTGATAAAAAATAAAGGCATCTATTTGAGTGCTTCCGTTTCTGAATGTAAGATTGTTTTAAGTGGTCAGGTTGAACCACATTTAAAATTGAGTTTTATTAATTATCCCAAGTTCCCCTTGCCTGTAAGTCAGTTAAAAAATGAAATTGAGGATCTCGCTAAATCATTTATGTCTGAGTTCCGGCAGAATAGGACGGTCATAGAATACCTGGATGAAACCGTGATGTTTGAGCAATCTGGTGATATTGATCCCCGGATTAACTGATCACAAGAACCGATTACTCACTCGACCCGATACGCTTATTATATTACCCTCGCTGGGCGGCACAGGCGGCAAGCCCCACGTTTGGCATGATAATGAGAAGACCAAACAAAAAAACAACGCAAAAGATTATGGACTCAAAACACATACACAAACTCGCAAAATATAAAATCATAGATGACCCTTTTGATTATCAAGATTTAGATGATGAGTTGTTAACCAAGTACAAACATTTTGAGGATGAATTTGAAAGGTTATACTTAGGTAAATTAAATCAGTACAAGTTGAAGGATTGTTTTTTTTATATAAAAAATGATTTCTCTTGCAATGCTTTTGCCAGAAACAAAAGAGGCTATAACATAATAGGAATTACGAATGGATATGCTATTCAAATGTTTGAAGCATTTGACGAAAAGTACTTCTCATCTATATCAATATTACTACTTTCATTAGTAAATCTAAATGAGGTGAGTATTACTGATGGGTATGCTGATTTACACGAAATCAATAATTTTAGAGTTAATAAATTTATGTTAGATTGTTCAACTCAATTCACTTTTGGACACGAATTTCAGCATATATTACAGTTTAATAGTTCAAAAATTATTGTTGATAGTTATAGAAGTGAAAATTTGGACTTATCTGAATTTGATATTAAAAGGCACGCTTGGGAGTTAGACGCTGATTGGTTTGCAATGTGGGAAGTTCTGAAATATATTTTTGAAGTTAAGCGAGAGTACAAAATTAAAGATGATAATATCTTTAAATGTTTACTATTTTTAGGGTTAGGAAGTGTTTGTATAACAAAGACATTGTCATATTTTGGTGCTTGGAATTTCAAGCAGAAGGTACAAAAAATTGATTTTTATACAAAAAAATACTCGCATCCCCATCCACTTGTTAGATTACTTAATATTATTGATGGCTTTTACGATCAAATTGTAGATTTATTTCCAAACTTAAACATTGATAAACAATCCCTTTTGAACAATGCATTAGGAACTATAAAAATATATTTTAATTCATTTGCACCAAATAAAGAGATAATTACAGATATTTTTAACGATATGGACTTGAATTTAGATACCGCCAATAATTATAAAAGTGAATTGTATGACGTGAGTATTAATGATGACGCTATACGAACTTTATTAATTAAAAGAGGAATTAATTTTGAACAAAGTAATTAGAAAATACCATGCCCAACAAAGCATCTGCGCCTATTTGCGGCAAACCCAACCCGCAACCCCAACGCAGTCGCAAATAGCTTAGATGCAGCCGTTATCTAAAGCAATTTATTACTCACCCCAATCCCAACCGTCACCCCCACAGCAATAACAATCACCAAAATCAAATAAGCCATAAAAGCCTGTCCCGTAGATAATTCAGTATTCATAATATCAATTTTATTTTATTCCTAAAAGATTAAATATTCGTGCTTTTTTGACCTTGCGTGCCAGGAGGGTCGGCTTCTCATTTTTAAAAGTATCCACACCTATCAAGTCATACCTGCCAGGGTTTCCCGTCCAGCGAAGGAGATTGTTGAATGTAGGAGCCAGTGTCCTTTTATTGGAGCGCCCTACATCGTTTGTCCTCTTCCCAAATCGCGCACCCAAAGATAAGTAGAGAGTTAGGCAAAAATTTACTAACTTTCAAAAAATTTAGAGATGCGTAAAAGTAGTTTTAGCGAATCCCAACGCATGGCGATCCTGGCAGAGCAGGATGCGGGTCAGACAGTAGAAGCCATTTGCCGGAAGTATCAGATCAGTCCGGCGACCTTTTATAAGTGGAAAAAAGATCTTGCCATTGAGCAGGATGACGAAAAACGTCGATTACGAGACCTGGAAGCAGAAAACGCCCGGCTCAAAAAGATGTATGCCGAATTGCGATTAGACCATGAAATTCTGTCCGAAGGATATGAGATGCTAAAAAAGTGGCAAGCCCAGGACGCCAGGAAGAAATGATCGATCATTTCAATAACGAGGATAAGATAAGTATACGACGAGGATGTCGGATACTGGGCTTTAGACGCCAGACCTATTATCGACGCAAACAAGGCCATCGTCCGGAAGCGGTTGATGCGGTGATTGCAGAGTTGTTGCACCGGACGGTCAAACGTTTTGTTGCGTGGGGTTTTTGGATGGTATTTTATTTTTTGCGTCGCCAGGGCCATGGTTGGAATCATAAACGGGTGTATCGAGTCTGGAAGCAGGAGGATTTGCATCTAAGGTTGCCTCCCAAGCGATCAAAGATCCGGCGGGAGTATCAGGATTTACTTGCTCCGGATGGTGTCAATGAAGGTTGGGCGATGGATTTTGTGAGCGATTGGGTTGTAGGTCCGGGGCAGGAAAAAGTCCGGATCATCAATATTATGGACGAATCCTCGCGCAAGGCACTTTGGACAGAGGCATATTCCAACATTACAGCAAAAACCTTGATTGAGGTACTTGATAAAGTGATTGAGTGGCGCGGATGCCCAGCTTACATTCGTTGTGATAACGGTCCGGAATTTATTTCGGAGAAATTGAAAGAATGGGCAGAAAAAAACGGAATTGAGTTACGATTTATTCAGCCGGGCAAACCGAGTCAAAATGGACTTATTGAACGATTGAATGGAACACTGAGAAAGGAATGCCTTAACCTGGAATGGTTCCAAAGCATTCCAAAACTCAATGAACAGCTGCAGGAATGGTGGCAGATTTATAATTCCATCAGACCGCATAGTTCAATTGGTTATCAAACTCCGAATGAGTTTGAGGACTTAAATCAAAACCTCTACTTTTCAGTGGTTGCGGCTTAGGGGAAGAGGACAGCTTTATCGCCTTGTAAAATCGGCTGGATGATAATACCCAACTTTATTACATCAGAAGTTGAGAATTGAACCTTATCCCTTTTGGCCACTTCCAAAATATTTTTAATGTATTTCAGATTTTGGCGGACAAAAAGAAAGCCGTTTGGTTCATCTTCTTTTTTCCTGAAAAGAATATGGATTTCTTTGTGCAAAAGATCATAAGAAGCTCCGGGAGGTTTGTTTTGCTCTTTCCGGATATCAATGACTTTTGCATCCACTTTTTGTATCACCTGGGCGATAGCTATTTTGAGGTTGTTCTTGTCAAAGTTTCCTTTGCTGAGAATTCTGAAGACATCGTAAAAGTCTTTCATCCTGCTGTTTAATTCCGATAGATCGATCATGGCTTCAAATTTTTCTGAAACCAGCGATTCTATAGAATAGGCCTTGATAACCGGAGACTCCATATCCAGAAGGGTAGGGTAGTCCATTTCAACCGGTGCCGGAAAAATAATATCTCCAAAGCCGATGTCAATTTGCATTCTTTGATTTATTTTGCCCAAGCTTACAGGTACTTTAATCCTTATTCCCGAATACTTTTCTTCTTTCACTACTTCAGACGTTTCAATTTTTTTTGCATCAAAATGACTCCGTCTTCCGGGAATTCAATATTGCAAACGGTTTCGAATATATTATGAATTATCAGGGTATCCGATTTTATTTTCTTGGCAAGCAGATCCAGATCCAAAGTCGGACGACTCAACTCTGCTTCCAATGCGTATATTAATGCGCCGCCTTTTAAAAAGAAATTTTTCTTGTACTTCGAAATGGATAATCGAAACAATAATCGCTCCTGAAAATAACGGGTCAGGGTTAATTGATGGTTCCTGTTTTGGGTTTTCGAAAGATGTTTTAGTTTCATCTGGATAGACTGTGTATTGTCATTCATAGGAGTACTTCTAAGTATTTTTTTAAAGGGGAGTTAATGTTTAATTCCCTGGCATAAGCCATCAACTTTGTTATATTTCTATCTTCCCGATTCAAATAGTTCTTCAAAACCTCTTTGGAAAGATCCTGGCCTGTTTTGCTTCTGAATTTAATGAAATCACATACAACCTTTTCTTTATTGTAAATGGTAATCGGGTTTCCCAGGTTATTTTTTATTTGCTCCTGACCGCAGGAAAGTTGTGACTCACTCCAGTAATATAATTTTATGGGAGGGTAATCCGGTAACCTGATTTTTCTTTTTTTGGGAATTGCAATATGAATCTGAGAAGGAATAAAAGTTGTTAATTCGAAAAAAGCTGCGGCAGAATACATGCAGATAATGCCATTTGGAACAATTTTCAGTGCTTCAAATAACTCATCTCCTATAAAGTCTGTCCAGCGGTACAGCCCGGGCTTGACTCGCTCTACTTTATTTGCCTTAATTAATTTATTCAGGGCATAATAAGTGACTCCCCGGTCCTGTAACTGGTTTATGGTAAGAACTCCATGGTTGGATTCAAATAATTGTTTTATGTCTAATTTATTTTTCACAAATTAACGGCCATTAGATTTGATAGCCGTAAATTTATGAAATTTTTTATTGTGAATCAAATATTATTTTTTAAGTCCTTAAATGCCAGTTTTTTGGAAAATTCTCGTCTAAAAACTATCTGAAATCTGTCTGAAATTTTGGGTGGTTTCTGAAATCAAAAGATGGATGATATTAACCTGGGTTTTAATATATAATGCTCCTGTTTTTCCCAATATTTGCGTCTCCTCTGACAAATATCATTGTTTTTTAAAACTGAATAATTTACCATATTGGTTTGATTGATAAACCCCGATTTGACATTAATAAAGATCACCATTTGACGCAGGTAGATTATTATATTAAATGTCAAGCCATAATGAAATCCTCCAACCATATTTCCATCCTCTTTTCCTTATTGATCCTGAGTTTTTTATTGGCTTTTCCATGGGGTTCCTTTGGCCGATACAGATAGAAAAAACTATCCTTTTCGATTCTTTCCGGAAGAGGATCAGAAAATTAATTTAAAATTTTTATTAAATCCCCTCCTTCCTGCTTACTAAAAAAATTCTAACCATGAAAAAATTAAATTCACTCCAACTGCAAGTCAAATCAATTCAAAAAGCCACCCTGATGGCCGAAGCATGTCGCTCAAGTCGATGGTCAAGGCTTATAGCTTTGACCGGAATATGCCTGTAAGGCTTGCAGCCTGGGCCTAAAACAAAAGCCTGGCCGGAAGGTCGGGCTTTTTGCGTTTTGGTGCATGGCCTCTGATGGCCGAAGCGTATCGATAAAAAAAATCCCCTGATGACCGAAGCATACTGACCAAAAAATAAAAAACAACCGTTCGTCAAAGCTTTCAGCCCCTATGATGAAATTGGTAATCTTGTTGCTGACCAGGCAGAAAATGTAACAGTTGAGTGGGATGTGTATCGAAAACCAATAAAAGTAGCAAAGACTGGTGGTTTTGGTTTGAATGATAGTGAAATTAACTTTTATTATGATGGTAGTGGTAATAGGGTAATAAAAGAAAAAGCAACAGACACTGGAATCCATCAAACTTATTATGTGAGAGATGCTTCCGGGAATGTTATGTCTGTATATGAAAAAGATATTCCGAATAATGAACCTGAAGTAATTTTCCAAACAGAAGTACCAATTTATGGTTCTTCACGCTTAGGATTAGATAAATTAAGTCCTTCCGAGGAATCCCCTGATCTTTTTGTAGAGAATATCCCTATATTGCATAAATCTCGACGAGGTAGTAAGTTCTTTGAGTCTTCTAACCACCTTGGAAATGTTTTAACGACCTATACAGATCGTCGCCTTGGACAAGTGAGTTCTGGAAGTATTGTCGAGTTTTACGAGGCTGAAGCTGTTTCTGCAACTGATTATTTCCCATTCGGTCAGGAGATGCCAAAACGCATAATTGCAAATGCAGACCGTTACCGGTTTGGGTTTAATGGCAAGGAGAAAGATGAGGAGGGGGAATGGGGTGGTTTGACGCATTATGATTATGGGTTTAGGATTTATAATCCGGGGATAGCACGGTTCCTTTCTATTGATCCGTTGACGGGTAGTTATCCCTGGTATACGCCTTATCAGTTTGCGGGGAATAGGCCGATTTGGGCGATTGATTTGGATGGGTTGGAGGAAGTCGAATATTCATATTCGTGGGAATCAGTGGATGAAGGAGATACTAAATTGGAGCCTGGTATAATAACATTTCCGACTGATACAAGATTAATAATTGATGCAAACGAAAGAAATAATAATTCACCATATAAATACTTTTTGGCATATTTAGAGTCTGATGCAGTTGAAGAAAGAAAATTGGATTGGGTAGAACAATGGGCTTCAGACAAAGCAAATGCAAGAAATAAAAATTATGTAGCAAAGAGGTTTTTTTCTCATTGGTTAAAAGGAATGGGGAATGAATATATGATGACGAAAGAAGAAATGAAAGGTGTAAATATTTATCCGTTTTTTTTAAAGGGAACTGAATTTCCCAAATCTTCAGGAGGGAAAAATGATGTTTCATGGAAAAAAAGAACTAAAAATGTAAAATCTGAAGCTTATAAAAAATTAAGAGATAAATTATCTAAAATGGAAGTTGGGCAATCCGCCCCTTATAACACAATAATAAGTGGAGGAGCTAAAGCTTCTGGAACTTTGGGACAATTTTCAATTGAAATTTCGGGAACCTTGACAAGAACATCCAAGAATGGCTATTCATTTGAAGGGGAGTTTAGTTTTTATGATGAATATGATTTTGATGTCAGAGTATTTAATTTAAAAGACCTTAGAAGTAGAAGTGGTGAAAGTGCTGTAAGGAAAGCAAGGTTGTTCCAAATTCTTACAGATAAGGGACGCGATTTTATTATTAATTCTGAAAAGATACCCTATAACGATACTGGGTATTTTTCCGATTAACTAAGATGATACATGAAAAGAGCAATCATTATTTCTGGAATAGTTAGCCTTTTTTTGGTTTTTGTCGTCACATTGTTTTATTTTAATAGACATTTGTTTTGGACTAAGCAACATATATCTCAGTTTTTAGGAATAGAAACAATCTATGGTGAATTTGAGGTACTTTCTTATCAAGAAAATTCAATTTTTGCTGGAGATTATGATGATGATGTTGTTTTGCAATTCGATAATAAAAGATGTCAAAGATTTGCTGACTTATTTCTCCAATTAGAATCTTCAATTGAACCTGATGATACTTTTTATGAGTTTTATATGTCAGATCTAAATTTAGATGGTATTCTTTCTTTAGACAGAGAATGGGTGAAATTTAGAGGTGATAAAACTAAATATTTAGTAGCATATTTTGATGTAAATAAATGCAAACTACATTACCATTATGTAAATCTATAACCCCTGATAGCCGAAGCATGTCGACAAAAAATAAAAAAAGGTCGATGGTCAAGGCTTAAAGCTTTGACCGGAATATGCCTGTAAGGCTTGCAGCCTGGGCGTCATAAGATACACAGACAAAGAAACGAAAGCAAAAAGCCTGGCCGCGCGTCGGGCTTTTTGCGTCTGGTGCATGAGGTATAATGGCCAAGCTATACAACGGCCCGTTTTTTCGGGATGGCTGTTATAGCCGATATTAAATCATTATCGGATCAGTTAGAGCAACCGACCCCTGATGGCCGAAGCATGTCGCTCTAGTCGATGGTCAAGGCTTATAGCTTTGACCGGAATATGCATGTAAGGCTTGCAGCCTGTCTAAAGCCAGGTAAACCTGGGCGATCTGAATTCCTTTTATACTGAAACAAAAACATAAGGCTGACCACCTTGGGCATTGGATTTTTGTGCTTTGGTAGAATGTGGAAATTTTGGATTTCCGGAATAATATTGGATATATTGATATGTGATTGGGAATTGGTTATTTTTGATCAGGTGATAGGATGAGCGCATTCGGGCGAAGCTAAAAGCCTGTCTCCTGCGTCACCAGGCAGGCTGCGACCATCGACTTTTTTCTTTTGGGGGGCATGCTTTGGCCATCGGGGGGTATCTACTAATACAAAGTTTATTAGCCCTGACGGGCAAAAACAAAATGTTGAAATAATAAAAAATTAGGGCATGAAATATTTTTTTTTTGGCGTGATATTATTGCTGAATTCATGTTATTTTGCCTCTAATTGTAGGCAGTTTGAATGGCATATTCCTAGTTCTAAAGCTCTAGTTTATAAAGTAGTGTATAATCATAGTATTGAATTAATGAATGATCCTAGCTTAGAAGAATTAGAAGATATCATTAATAAGAAAATCAGCAATTCTAAACAATATATTGTGTTAAGTCAAAGAGGGGATGGTACAATTGATATAAGTTTAATATCAATTGTTTCTGATATTTTAAGTTTGAAAGGAGCAAATAGGTATGAAATCATTCGAGCTGAAATGGATAAATATGGAAATGTTAATCCAAAATCAGCTAGACATGATTTTAAAAATTTGTTTACTATTTTTTTTCATTTAGGGTGTTTTTCAAAAGAAAAGGGGATTTATAAAGGTATTGATTATACACCATTAAATCGATGGAATATGGCAAATACCTTAGAATATAAAGCTGACAATCAAGTAAAAATCACCCAATGTTCTCGGGTTAAATGCAGTTTTTCATATAATTTTTTTCAATCATATGTAGGGGTGATTAATAATGACACTATCTATTATAATTTGAGATTATTGGCTTATTCAGATTATTTTTTGAGTTCAAAGAAATGGGAAGCGTTTTATGGTTATATTGATATTTATAACAAAAATGATGCTAAAGATAGAAAAGAGTATATTATGGGATTGATTCCAACAGAAGATGATGAAATCGTAGAATTACACCTAAATAGATAACTCTCTGATGGCCGAAGCGTATCGATAAAAAAAAATCTGTCGATCGGTTAAGCGTCATCGCTTAAGCGGGCTACGCTTGTAGGACTTGTAGTCCGGGCGTTATCAAATACATTGACAAAGAAACACAAAACATGAGTTCATCCCGAATAATCAAAAACTGTCTGAAATAGAAATTTTTTGATTATTTGAAGTATTTTTTAAATGTAAAATGTAAAACAAGGAATTTAAAATTTAAAAGTGTTTGGGTTTTGGAAAAAAGTCATTTTTTGTCGCAAAACACCTAACCCACGACCCAAACACTTCTAAATTTTGCGGTTACTTGTTTTAAACCTTGCCTGCTGCCGCGACGGAAGGCAGGTTTTGCGGTTTATTTCTTTTGTAAAAGAAAAATCCCGAATTTAATCTGATTAGATGAAATTCGGGATGAACTGTGTTCATCTCCAAATTTTTTTCGGAAAATCAGAAAATTTTATTTGGCAAAATAATGTTTTAGTCTGTATTCCGGATCAAATTTTTGTCCAGTTATAGCTATAGTGAAAGCGATTTTCAGCAACTTATTGGCCACCGCAATCATGGCTACTTTAAATGGTTTTTTCTTTGCAATATAGAGTCTTTCAAATAGTTCCTTACATACAGGGTTAAACCTTTTGGCACTTAAAGCACATTCATAAAGTAACTTTCGAAGATAGGATGACCCTAACTTGCAGATGTGTGAAGCTCCCTTAACACTTACTCCTGACTCGTATGTCCGAGGAGCTAACCCCACATAGGCTATCAAAGCTTTATATGATCCAAACTTGGTAAAGCCTCCAGTTATTAGGATTAAGGTGGCTACCGTTTTGGGACCTAAACCGGGAATTGATCGTAAAGAAGCCTCTAATTCTTTGTAATGTTCTTTAATGCTATTATTGATAAGGCATTGTATTTCTTGTAAATGTTTCTCTAATTTTACTATTTGGCACTTTATTATTTCAAGGGCTTCTTTACTGGGGTCTGGTACAAGTTCAAAGTTTTTTTGTTGATTGATTAATGCCGTCTTTTGTTTTGTTAATTGTGCAGAAACTGTCATTAACTGTTGAAGTTGTCTTAAATGTGTCGGTGGAGCTGTCCAACTTTCAGGCTTAAATACTTGGCCATACTGGGCAATAACATAAGCATCTACCCTATCTGTTTTTGCCCTCTTGAGATTCAATCGAGAAAAATACTTTACACGCAAAGGGTTGACTACACTAACACGTTTATCATGCTCAACTAAATATAATGCCAACCCTACATGATAAGATCCCGTTGCTTCTATTATGCATAAGTCCTGATCACTAAGGTTTTTAGCAAACTTTTGCCAACCTTGAGCATCATTATTAAAACGGCTTTCTTCTAATAGAGCCCCTTGTGATAAAACGCAGACATCAAAACTATCTTTTGATATGTCAATTCCTACAAAACGATCAGATTGTTTCATACTAAATCGGTAAATTTGTGTTGATAAAATAACTTCTGTTATGCCTCATCTATCTTACTCAGGCTTTTTGCCTAACAAACTGTCCGAGGTGAAACAGAGAAAAGGAAGCGGGACTGGCTATCCCGAACTGTCTTAATGACAAATGACTCATTATAGTCTTATGCCGCTTCCTTATTTTTTCATTTCAAATTTACCAAATTTAATTTCCTGCCCCTAAGGTAAGATGACTCATGTTTTGCGTTTTGCGGGGAAATGGGTTATTTTTGATTGGGGATGGGATGAGCGCATTCGGTCGAAGCTAAAAGCCTGTCTCCTGCGTCACCAGGCATGCTTCGACCATCAAGGGGGCTCTTGCTTCATAAACAGCATTATTAAATAATCATGTAATTTAAAAGATTTTTATACTTTTTACACAACCCCTTTCTTATCTGCCTTCGCTGTTTATTTTCGTATCCTCAGCATTTCCCAAGGTTAAAAATCAATCTGGAAACTCAATATAGGTGTCAGTCCAGCCTGTTCGCGATAAACCCATGCGTTTAAGTCGGGATCGTAATTCCTGTTGAGCGCATCAATATTTTTGTGGTTGATGAAGTTTTGAACATCCAGTGCCAGGGACCAGGCGGAATTCGGGTTATTTTTCCGGAAGGAGAATCTCAAATCAGCCCGGACATAATCCTGAACCTGTTCGGTGAAAGCTTTGGATTCATCCAATTCGGGGTCTTGTGAATAGCGGGAAACAGTACCTCCTGCTAAAAGAGGGGTTAATCTTTGCCCTCCATTGTAAAGTCCCTTGACACTTAAAGCCCAGATATTCCCTTTTGAGGTAGTCCATTCCTTACCTCCCATGCCTGTTGCCGCATACCCGCTGTCAAAAATCGTAGAGAATTCCCTTCCGGAGGCATCGGTATATTTTGAATCGAAAACAGAACCGGAAACCAAAATAAAGGTACCATTGTCAAAGGCTTTTTCAACCGACAAATCAAGCCCTATGTTTTTGCCTGTACCGGTGTTGACTAACTCATATTTTGCAAACCCGTCGATGGTATTCAAAATACTCCAGGAACTGCCCGCGGTTTTGGCAACCGGCACATCCGTCATTTTTTGCCTATAGGCTTCGATGTTAATTTTCCAGTTGTTGCCCGGGAGGTAATTATAACCAATCACCAACTGATTCGACCGTAAAAAATTGGCATCAATATTTGGCAACTGACCGTTTATTTGGGTGAAATAGTTCCCGATGGGCAACATTTTGCTGTGCATGCCCCAGGCCGCCATGAGGGCGTGTTGTTTCGTAATTTGATATTTTACCCCCAATCGTGGTTCCAGCGCACTTTTTTTGTTCAGAGTGAGATAGGTGGCGTGTCCGCCGGCATTAATGGTGAGCCGGTCACTTGGGCGAAACCGAAACTGGACATAAGCCTGCGCCAGTTGGGTGCCGCCAGTGGAGTTGATCAAAGTATTGTCTCCTAAGGTTTCCCTGAAAAGATCGTAGTTGATTTGGCTAAAAATAATCCCCGTTTTCAAACCGATTTTTGGCGTGAATCTTTTATTCCAATAAGAAGAAATAACGATCCTGCTTTCTTTGTAAAGCTCGTCGTTTACCAAAAATTCTTTGAGCGAACTGTCAAGGGTGTCATTTTGGTATAATATTTTTTGTCCCATGAAAGCCACATTGGTTTTCCAGAATGCGTCTTTTCCTGCGGGCAGGGAATAGGTCATTCCTACCGTTCCCATATCTGAAGTGAAATAGCGGGTATAATAATCATCAAATGATTTCCATTCTTGCTGATCTTCCACCGGGTTGACCTGTTCAACACTCAATCCACCCATTCCCCAGATGGTTAAGAGATTCTTTTTATCTTTTGAGGGAAAATTCAAATTGAAAGACAAATCCTGGAAAGTATTATCTACCCGGGGGCCGACCAGATGTAATCCCATTTTATTTAAAATGCCCAAAGTGGAATAACGATAATTGACGAGGTAACTGGACTCGGTGTTTTTGTTAATGGGGCCTTCTGTACTATAGTCTAACCCTAGCAGCCCTGCCCGAAAAGTATGGTGGCTTTGTCGTGTAGCTCCTTTCCGGAATTTAATGTCAAAAACGCCACTGGTGGCATTCCCGTATTCGGAAGGGAATGCTGCTGTGGAAAAATCGGAATTGCTCAACATACTGACACTGAAGATCGTAATCCCCCCACCTGAATTTCCCTTTCGGGCAAAATGGTTGGGATTCGGGATGTCAACGCCTTCCAGACGCCATAACATACCTATTCCTGAGTTACCCCGGATGATAATGTCACTCCGGTTATCCCGGGAGGGCTGTACCCCCGGAAAACCCTGAACCATTCTGCCCGGGTCGTTGGCACTGGCTGCGTACCGCTGTGTTTCTTCCACTGAAAAAGAGCGGGCAGAAAGAATGGATACTTCATTTAAGGGTTCATTACCAAATTTTTTGGCTACAACCACCGCTCCCTCTATCGTTACCGCAGACTGAATTAATTCAATGGATAATTCAGCTGCTTTGGCAGAATTCAATAAAAAAGGATCTGAAAGGTAGTCCTGGTAACCGACGTAAGAACATTTTATTTGTACTCTGCCGACAGGAATATCCTGAAGTTCAAACTTGCCGTCAAAATCAACGGTGGTTCCAATGATCGGGTCACTGCCTATAATCGAAACAGTAGCTCCGATGAGTAGTTCTTTTGTGTCTTTGTCTTTGACTGTCCCAAATATGGATTGGGTAGGATTTTGAGCAAAGGAGCTGGTAGAAAAGAAGAAGAATAGCAGACTTAAAATACTTGTTAAAGTTCTCATGATTATTTCGTTTTTATGCTGTTTTGAAATGTTGGCTTAGCGTGAAGGGGAACGGTTATCCAAAATTTATGATAATGTGAACTGGGGCACAACCCTAAAATTAACTTAATTCGCGTTTTTTTTAAAAAATTGTGCGGATTGTTATCAGGTTTCTACTGCAAATTTATGCCTCAACGGTTTTCCTTTTAAGGAAAATTTAGAAAAAAATTATCTAAAAAGTTGGATAAATGATCGTTATAGTCTGAAAATTACCTGTTTTCGGTATTTTTTAAAAACTTTAGTGCCGTGCAACAAAAAATTGGAACTTCCTTATTTGATTTTGAATAAAATCAAGAAAACTCAAAAACATCAAACTTATTCTATAACTTTAATGCCATCTATTCACTATAAAAAACAATTATGAGTAAATTACGAGCACAGGCTCCAAAAAACAGTACCGTTATTATAAGTATCGTACTTGTTCTTTTAGGACTTTTTGGCACATCTATTAGCCCTGCGATTGCAGGAAATAGTGAATGGTTTTTGTTAGCGGGTTTTGTATTCCTATTATTGGGAGTGTTTATTAAAGGGTTATAAATTTGAGCGATCAGGTTCACTGAATCGGGAAGACATAGAAATCCCTTATTTTTTGTGTCTTCCTTATTCCTTTATATTTTATTGATTTCTCCCTGTCTTTTGTCACCATACAGCCTTACAAATTATGGTCACAAAAATTTCCTCTAAAACGGATTACGCTTATATTGTTATCCAAAGGAATCCAATGTCTTTCAATTGTTTTTTTTAAATATAATATTCTTTTATTCCGGCTATTTCAAACCAGTAAATCAAAATTACTTGTAGAAGAATTATTGTGGGCACGACAGGATCCGGCTGTTTTACTACCTCAGGAGCAGCTAATCCTACGCTTACTCTGGTGGCCTTGTCTTTGCGTTTGGCGGATCATTTGAAAGGTATGATGCAGTGAGGTTAGGTAAATGACCTGAAGGTTTAACAATTAGATTGCATTTTGTGCTTTAGTGGAAAATATTCACTGCCTAACCCACCATAATTTCCTCTATCAACCCTGCCACTTCCAACCCGGCATGGTTTCCTGTATCGGAAAAGAGGGTTTGGCTGTCTTTTTTGCGGACCAGTTTTGCGGTTATGGAGGAAGTCATGCTTTCGCTGATGCGGCCATCCATAAATCCGGCAATCGGGGAGGCCAGTTCCGTGGCGTCATTTCGATGTGCCACAATTTCGAGTCTGTATTTTTTATTTTCCATGGTGAGTTCCACCGTTTTTTCATCCGCATAGGAACGGACCAGGCGGGTACCGTTGTAGGTGGTGAATTGTATGAGCCGGCCGTCGAAATAAAGCCCCGCAATGAACCCGACAAAGGAGCTGCCGAGCCACGGGATCTTGGCCACGGAAGCTTTTAGGGAAATCCCTTTTTCACTGAAATGGTTGGATTGCATCCAAAAATAGGCGCTGGGGAAGGAGTGCCCCCAATCTTTTTCCATATAACCGCGGCCACCGCTGAAATCTATCTTTTTTTGGTTGATTTCCAGCCATCCTTGAATTTCATGGTCCATGCTCAGGATTCCGTGGTAACATTCCATAAAAGGGACAAACGAATAGGGACCCATGATGCCCGGGGAGTACCATTGTTTTGGCCAGGGCACCTGGTTTTTAAAATGTAATGCTCCTTTGGCGACGGGCAAATTGAGTTTGATAAAGTCTTTTTCAAAAATGTTGTCCCCAATTTCCGTTTTAAACATATCGGACCGGGAAGTGAAATTTTCTGCCGGGATTTTTATATACTCAGCCGTCCGTTTGTTGCCATCCAGTATTTGGATAAAGGCCTGCTTATTTCCCGCCTTGTCCATGGCAATCCCGGGGATAAAAGCAAAGGCATGTTTTTCATCAGCAGATATAACCTTGTAATACCACCCCTCAAAATATTTTTTCTCTTTGCCCCATCCGTGGTAGCGCTCCGGGTTAAATAATGCCTTGATCTTCCTGAATACCATTTTAATTGGTTTGTGTAGTTCAAAAAATGGCATCGATCAAAAACAGGATACCTTTCCAAAGGTAGTGTTTTAGTTATAAAGAAACCGGACAATTTAAAATGTCAATTTTTGAAAATTGAATACTCCAAACAACTTCTATTATTCCCCGATCAAATCAATCACTACCGGTAATATTTTATTTACCCATGCACCATACTGGCTGCCACTTGGGTGAAGGTTATCAAAGGCCAGTGCACCGTTTGAACTTCCCAGCGCCCTGGAGATGTCCGTAATATTGATAAAAGGAATGTTTTGGGCATAACATTTTTGCGACATATAATTATTATACATGTCCAGTTCTTCCCCGATTTGCTGACTATTCCCGGCCCCGTAAGGTGTTACGCCGTAATCCGGGATAGAGACCACAAAAAACCTGTCTTCCCCGTTGGCAAGGGCCTGGGATATATTCAGCAGGGAATCAAATTCGGTCTGGAATTGACTGAAAGACAATCCCTGGTACTGGTTATTGACCCCGATTAAAAGGGAAACCAGGTCATAATTTTTGGGGTTCTGGCTGGCAATGGCATTCAACAGATTTCCCGTCGTCCATCCGGTTTGGGCAATGATTTTGAGTTCACTGATGAATTTGCCATTTTCCCCAAGCCGGTTGCTCAGTTGAACGGGCCACCGCAATTCAGCCTCAACACTTTGTCCGATGGTATAAGAATCACCCAATGCCAGATAGGTAAAGGTATCTGTGGTCATAGTGTCAACAGGCTCGTCGATAGGCTCCTCTGTATCGATAGGTTCTGTGGGTACTATGGGATCCTCTTGCTTCTCAGAACAAGCAGACCAAGCCGAACAGGTGACTAGTAAAATAAGGGCTAATTGAGGAATCTTAATTTTGTTTAGGCTAGACATTTTACGCTCTATTTGTTATGTAATGAAGTGAAAAATTCTTTTCTGGGTTATATTTGACCATGGATAATATAACCGCAGTTATGCATCATTGGGCTTTCGACCTTAATGATAAATAACAGCATGAACAGTAAAAAAGGTTTATGAGGCTGTATAACCATAAACCTATTTAAACCCTTTTTTCTCCATAGGATTCCTTATCCGTGATCCTTTATAAAGCTGTTTAAAAGATTTCCCAACATCTCCTTTCATTCCGTCGGGCTGTTGACCACCCTTAACGGGGAATTGCCTCAAATGGAAAACCTTGCCGGGGCATTATCTTTGAAGATTTTGCATTGGTTTGAAGTATTTTACTCTTGCTCTGATTTGATGTTACATTGCAACTTTTTCCCTTAAAACCTATCTTTACCTGAAAAACTGACTTATGAAAAACCTTACCCTACTCTTATTTTTACTCTTTTCAACCACTATTTCTTTCGCCCAGGTCAATATCTCCGCCGACAAATGGCAAGAGGATCTGCGTTTCCTGCAGCATACGGTTCATAAGGATTATTCCTTTTTGTTTAAGAAGGTGACGGCTGACGATTTCGATGCCGGAGTGGAAAAATTGTACAAGGAAATTCCGGACATGCAGGAACATGAGATCATCGTGGGCTTTGCAAGGATCGTTTCCCTGTTCGGTTACGGCCATACCGCTCTGTGGTTATACTCCTTCGGAGATCAGGACCGATTTAAATTTCACCAGGTGCCTTTCAATATGATGGCTTTCAGCGACGGCATCTACCTCCAGGGAGTGGAAAAGGATTATTATAACGGCCTCGGAGCACAGGTGCTGGAGGTGGAAGGAATACCCATTGAGGAGGTGTTGGAAATGGTTAAACCAGCTTTCCCGTCAGAGAATGACCAGTTCTTTAAAGCTTATGGGCTGAACTACCTGCGCATCCCGGAAGTGTTGCATGCCCAAAAAGTCATGAAAGAGTTGAAACCGGAAGTGACGCTGACGCTTAAAAAAGGAGGCTTTACCTTTAGGCAGACCTATAAAGCGATTGCGATGGATAAGTTCCCCGGCCATTACGGTTATGTTCAGGGATCGGAGGAATGGCTGGATGCCCGGGAGGAAGGGGATTTGCCCTTGTATCTGAAAGATCTTGAAAAAATCTATTTCTACGAATACCTTCCGGAATACAAAACCGTTTACGTCCGCCAAAGCCAGATCCAGGATGATCCTTCAGAAGATATTCCAACCTTTTATGATAAAGTTTTTAAGTTCATAGAGGAACATGATGTGGAAAAGCTGCTGCTGGACGTACGCCTCAACGGTGGAGGCAACAACTACAAAAACAAACCAGTGGTGACCGGCATCATCCGGACGGAAAAGATTAATCAACCCGGGAAGTTATTTGTCATCACCGGGCGGCGCACCTTTTCTGCCTGCCAGAACCTGGTCAATGAGCTGAGCAATTATACGGAAGCCATTTTTGTTGGCGAACCCACGGGAGAGAATATCAATTTTTACGGAGACAACCGCGAGGTGGTCTTGCCCAACAGCAATATTCCTGTGCGCTTGTCTTACGCGTGGTGGCAGGATAAACCGCAATGGGAAAACGGCCCATGGACGGCTCCTCACATTGCTGTGGAGGTGAGTTCCGAAGATTACCGCACCAACTATGACCCGGTATTACAGGCAGCGCTGGATTTTTCTGCCGATCAATTCATCCTTGACCCTATGCAGCACCTTACCAACCTATATACGACTGGAAAAATGGAGCAATTGCAAGCGGATGCGGCACGTATTATCCATGATCCGATGTACCGGTTTTTCGACTTTGAAGGAGAATTCAACAAAGCGGGCTACAATGTACTAAAGGGCGGCGATATCGGAACAGCCATTGCCATTTTTACTTTTGTCACACAGTTTTTCCCTGAATCTCCCAACGCCTGGGACAGCCTCGCAGAAGCTTACTGGAAAGCCGGAGACCTTGAAAAAGCAAAAGCTTATTACAATAAGGCCATTTCCCTGAATCCTGACGGGAAAATGGGCGATAATGCAAGGAACATGCTGAGGAAGATGGAGGAGAAGGAATGACCTGAATTTTTGTTACGGGTTGCGGATTCATGAACCCGCAACCCGTAATATTTTGATTTTAAGCATGCGCTTAGTTTTTTGCATGAAAGAAAGACTTCGGTGCATTGCCGGGGCAGTATTTTCTTTTCTATACTCTTTTGTCTCGAAGGCTTTAGCCTGTTTTATTGGCGAGCACTCAACCCTTTTGCTTCAAATAATGTATTTTAGAGTAAGATTAGCAAAAACTATAGAAAATGAACACACGCCATCAAATGCCGGCACCAGCATCAATAGTCCCACTGTTGATTTTTCTTTTTTCCTCTGTCTTATTGCCAGCCCAAAAAAATGCCAGCTATTTTGACGGCCCTTATATCTTTGACCAAAAAGACAGCCTTCACCTGCAATGGATAGAACGCGGGGTGCCGCACGATTCCTTAATCGCCAAAAAGGAGGCCGGGCTTTTTAAAAGGGATAGTCTTCCGGTGGTGGATCTCAGCGACCTGGGATTTAAAACGGACAACAAAACTTCTTATGATGAGGTGGACAAAGTCGTTGCCGTCAGTGATGTGCATGGTCAATACGACATTCTGATCCGGCTATTAAAAGCACATGGCGTGATCGATAATGAGATGCATTGGGCTTTTGGAAAAGGACACCTTGTGGTCAATGGGGACAATTTTGACCGGGGCGACAGGGTGCTGGACATCCTTTGGTTTTTGTTTTTTCTCCAAAAAGAAGCGGAAGCGGCGGGAGGCAAGGTGCATACTTTACTCGGCAATCACGAGATTATGGTGTTGAACGGCGACCTGAGGTATGTCAACAAGAAATACTATTATACTTCGGCAGCTTTTACCGTTCCATACGACCAGTTTTTTCGCAAGGGATCCATCCTGGGAGATTGGATTGCCAGTCAAAAGGTCATCATGTCGATCAATCATAAATTATTTGTTCATGCAGGGGTTTCTCCTTCTTTTTTGAGAATGGGGTACTCCATGAAAAAGGTCAACAAGACCTTCAGCACAAAGATTCTCCGGCAGCCGGCAGCGGATATTTTGAATGACAGGGATCTGACCATGTTGTATAAAGGAGATGGGCCGGTATGGTACAGGGGCTATTTTGACAGCACCAGGGTCAATCTGGATAGTGTGAATTATATTTTAAAAGGCCTGGATCAGGAGACCATTATTATCGGGCACACCAGTCTGGACAGTATCACTACCCTTTTTGGCGGAAAAATAATTGGTATTGATTGCAGTATTAAACTGGGAAAAAGCGGCCAGCTGCTCATCATGGAAAAGGATAAAATTTTTATCGGGAATATGGAGGGGAACAGGAAAGCGATGGCCTATGTTCCCAAGCCTGTAAGGCAGAGCCTGTTTGATTATATCTACGGCCTTGATTATTTGCCAAGACTGGATATTAAAACGGATGTAGGCCAATGGTTGAGGAAGAGTAAAACAGAAGAATATTTTGAAGCCGGCGTAAAATTATCCGACCACAACGGGGCCGAGTTGCTGAGTCTTCCGGCAAGGATGCGCGCCAGGGGCAATACGCGTAAACTGGTGTGCCGTTTTCCTCCTGTGAAACTCGATTTTGAGAAACCACTGTTGGATTCACTTGGATTTCAAACCCTTGATAAATTGAAACTGGTCTTTCCCTGCGGCGAAAATAAAGACGAACAGGAAATGCTTTACAAAGAATTTTTTTGCTACGATCTTTACGCCCTCATAGATTCCAACGGATTAAGGGCTAAGCTTGTAGAGGTGACGCTTACCGATGAGGAGAAGAAAAATTTTCAGATTACAGGTTTCCTGATAGAAGACGAAGAAGAATATGCCAGGAGGAAAAGTGCCAGAATTTTGGATAATGCCCAAATAAATGCCTCCGGCATGGATCGGGAATCCTTCGTCAATATGGAATTTTTTCAATACATGATTTCCAATACCGATTGGTTCCTCCGCACCCGGCATAACCTGGAATTGGTCAAACTCCCGGAAATGGAAAGGGCTACGGCTATTGCGTATGATTTTGATTATTCGGGATTTGTCGGCCACGAATACGCTGTTCCTCATGAATCCCTTCCCATAAAGAGCGTCCATGAAAGATACTTTTTTTCTTACCCGATATCGGAAAAAGAGTTTTACCGGGCAGTGGCCTATTTCCTTTCCATTGAAGAAGAAGTGTATGCTCTTTGCGATCAGGCTACGTATATGAATCCTAAAACCATCCAGGAAAATAAAGCCTACCTCGCCGAATTTTTTAAATTATTAAAGCACCCCAAAAAGTTGCGGGCGGAAATGGTGAAGGAGTAGGGAATGATTACTGTTTACCTGTAACCTCTCTATATTTTTTGACCATTCGAGGCATTTCAAAAATTCAACCCCAAGCAACACAGCCTTATCCCCGCGTCCTCTGCGGTTAAATTTTTTTAACCTCCCCATGCATTATTCTCAAAAACGAGTAGTCTTTAGAAAGTGAATTATTTTTTAACCACCTAAAATTTTACTTTCTATGAAGTTCCTGACTGTTATTTTACTGACCGCTTTTGTAGGCTTTGCGGCTTTTGTGACACCCGGCGATGAAAAAGTTGCCCCGGAAATTGCGCTGAAAAATCCGGATGGCGTGGAGATGAAATTATCCGATCTGAAAGGCAACGTCGTTTTGGTCGACTTCTGGGCCTCCTGGTGCAGGCCCTGCCGTGTCAAACACCCAGAACTGGTGAGCGTTTACAATGAATTTAAGAGCGCCAAATTTAAAGGAGCCAAAGGGTTTCAGATCTACAGCGTTTCCCTGGACAAATACAAAGAGGCCTGGGTAGACGCTATCAAAAAGGATGGACTGACCTGGAAAAACCATGTATCTGACCTGAAAGGCTGGCAATCTGAGGCGGCAAGGACTTATGGGGTCAACAGTATTCCTTCCAATGTGTTGCTGAACGCAAAAGGGGAGATCATCTCAACAAATTTGCATGGCGATCGTTTAAGGGAAGCGTTGAAGAAGTTGCAGTAAGTGTTTCGAGGTGACACCTTAAGCCATCGCTCTTTGGCCTGCATGGCGAAGATGTCACCTCATCAACACTAAACGATCATCGAGCATTTTTGTCTGGATCAGGATTTTCAAGATTATAGGATTTTCAGGATAGGTTGTTCTCTGTTAATCAAAAGCCTTTTAACTTTTTTGCGACAATACAACGAGTAACCAGCAACGAGTAACCAGCAACGAGCAACGAGCATTTTTGTCTGGATCAGGATTTTCTGGATTATAGGATTTTCAGGATAGGTTGTTCCCTGTTAATCAAAAGCCTTTTAACTTTTTTGCGACAATACAAACGAGTAACCAGCAACGAGTAACGAGTAACCAGCAACGAGCAACGAGTAACCCGAATGTCAGTAAACAATTCTAACGTGCCAGAGCAGCGTTCATTTATTGAGCCATTAAAAGACGTGATCGAACAGGCAAAACGAGGCGACCAGCAGGCCATGCATCGCCTTTATGTGCTATACGCCAAAGCTATGCTGAATACGGCATACAGGATCCTCAATCATCCGGAAGATGCCGAGGACGTTTTGCAGGAAGCTTTCATCAATGTATTTTCCCGGCTGAGCCAGTACAATTATCAATCGACGTTTGGGGCCTGGGTGAAAAGGATCGTGATCAATAAAAGCATAGATGCCCTTAAAAAGAAACATCAGAACGTCTTCCTGACGGAAGCTTCTGCGGCCGGGGAGGAAATGGGGTCAGCCTTTTCTTCCGAAGATACAGATGACCTGGACCAAAAACTGAATCTTTTATACAAAGCTTTACACGCATTACCTGACGGTTATCGCACGGTTTTTTCGCTGTATATGCTGGAAGGTTACGACCATAATGAAATTTCAGAAATTCTGAAGATCGAGGTGTCAACCTCCATTTCGCAACTGTCAAGGGCAAAGAAAAAAATAATATCGTTAACCCAAAATTTTCAGCATCATGGATGAATTGGATCAATTATTCAAATCCCACAAGGAGGCATTTGATCGTCTGGAGCCCCGGAGTAATTCATGGACCACGATCAAAGAGGCTGTGGACAAAGGCAATGAATCCGACGTGGAAAAACATATCCACCGGCCAGTCCACCGGCGTTCTTTATTAAAGCTGGCCGCTGCATTGGTCTTGTTGCTGGGAGTGACTTCCGTTTGGTTGTTGAACTGGCGAGGACAACAGGCGAAATTTGACCAAATCGTTCTGCATTCTCCGCAAGGAGAACCCGTAAGGCTGGATCCTGCTCAAAACAAATTCACCCTGGTACAGTTCTGGGCCTCCGGTAATGCTATCTGTACGGAGGAAAATTGTTATTACTACCTGCCAGCCTATGAAAAGTACAAGGATCACGGTTTCGAAATTTACGCTATTTCGGTGGACGAGGACATCAACGCCTGGGTCAACGGCATTGAAGAAAATCACCTGCCCTGGATTCATGTGTCCGACCTGAAAGGGTGGGATTCCCCTGTTTGTATCGAATGCAATATCACCAAGGTGCCTTCCAATTTCCTGCTCAACCACAAAGGAAAGATCATTGCCCGCGACCTGGATGCGAAAGACCTGGAAATCACTTTGGATCGTTTGCTGGCGTTACAGTAAGAGCCCAAAATTGAATCATCCTGAATTTAAAAAAAACAATCCGTCACTCAAAAAAATTGCCTCATTTTTCTTATTTTGCCCCCTAAATAAAATGTAAAATCATGGCCAATCCTCCGGATTATCTCATGCCTTTGCTGCATTCCATTGAAACAACTGTTTTATCCGTGTCGAATGAATTAAAAGAAAATGTTTTATAATATGAGCATTAAGCATTTTGGGATAATTTTTTTATTTGTTATTTTGTTATTGGCCTGTGGTCAAAAAGAGGAAACCATCGTAGGAGAATGGCGCGGTAAAAACCATTCCGGCCAGGATATTGGTTGGTTCTTTGATGGGATGGGGAAAGCCGTTTCCACCAAGGGCGGAACTGCGCAGGATATGTTCTACAGTACGGATGATTCCAAAACGCCTCACCACCTCAATCTCAACTCCACCGTGGATACCAATACACTGAGGGCCATCTACCAGTTCACGGAAAAAGGCAAACTCGTCATAGGCATCAACAATGATTTGGTCACCAAACGCCCTGGCGGTTTCGAAGAGAAAGGCGTGCAAAAACTGATCCTGACGAGGAAGTAGCGTAGTAGTGCGTAGCATCGAGATGACACCTTTTGCCTTCGCGCCATGCCGCCCGGCGAAGATGTCACCTCGTGTGTACAGCAACCATAACAAGTTTTAACCCCCTTTAACAAAACCTTAGTTGTTTTTCATAGTGGTTTGTCGGAACTTTAAGCATCATATAATCAGACGGTTGGCCGCAGAAAGGAAAAAGTAGAAACGTTGAGTCAATTGTCTTATTGAAGTGTATTAAACCAAAGATTTCAATCATAAACAAACCCGTAAGATGAAAAAATTATTTTTCCTGCTGCTCCCTCTGCTCACTGTATTAAGTTGTAAGGACGATCCCTGTGATAATGTATTTTGTTATAATGACGGCTACTGCGTTGATGGTACCTGCGAGTGTCCCCTTGGTTATATTGGCGAAGATTGCGGTTTCCAGGTCACGCCTCAAAAGATCGTTATAAAATCAATTATTGTGACCGATTTCCCGGGTGATGACAATGGTTATTCCTGGGACGCCGGCAGCGATCCGGACATTTATCCGACTATTTACAAAGACGATGAGTTGATCTTTGAATCTTCCGCTTATTTTATAGATGCCTATCCTGGTGATATCTACGAATTTGAAATGGAATTCGACCTGACCGAGCCCAATGATTATTATGCCATCGTTTTATACGATTATGACGAGATCGGCGATGATGATTATATGGCGGGGATTGAATTCAGGCCGTATCATGATACCAATGGTTTCCCGGAAGAGATAGAACTTTACGCAGGGGGACTTGGGGTTACACTGGTGGTAGAATATTATTTTTAATCAGGAAAGTGAAAAAATTAACTGTAATGGGCCTTTGGAATTTTGATTCCCGGGGCCCATTTTTTGTTTCAATGCTAACATTACAAATCTACTCTTTGTCAGGATCAGGATTTTTAGGATTATTGGATTTTCAGGATTGTTTTTTTCGGGTAAAATTGCATGCCTAATTATCCAAACATCCGCACATCCGCACATCCGCACATCCGCACATCCGCACATCCGCACATCCGCACATCCGCACATCCACACATCCACACATCAAAACGCCCATCTCAACCCGTTAGTGAAATTATACACCGTGGCGGGAACATTCTCCGTTTCTTTGGCGAGGCGGCCATCGTAGCTGATGTTGAACTGGATGCGGAACTGTAGGTGATCCGTGAACTTGAAACTCAGGGAATTGACAGAAGAAACCCTCGACTCTGCAAAATTACCGATCAAGGGCTGGTAGTAGGAGGTGCTGGCAAAATCCAGGTTGGGTGTCAACTGCAGATGCACCGACAGGTAACTGCTCAAACGGTGGTCGCGCCAAATGGTATTGGAAGCAACGATTTCATCGTATTCAAACATATACAAGACACCTAGATAGGCTTTTTGCCTGGGTTTGTTGTATAACAGGAAACGAGGTCCGGTACCCGCCAGCCACCGCAGGTCGATACGCAATTGCCTGTTGTGCTGAAGCTGGCTAAAAGCTTCCCAGGTGAACCGTTTATTCAGCAAACGACCGTACCGCAAGTGGAAGAATCCGTCATCCTGAAGATTATCCTTTTCATTGATGATCACCCGGTAATCCAAAATGCCCATCCAGGCTCCTTTTGGCCGTATCCAGTCGGCACGAGAGGTGCCTTTGAAAGTGAGCAATTGCTTGGAGGATTGTACCAGGCTGAAGGTCAGGTCCAGCTGGCCGAACAACCCGACGGAATCAATTTTTTTTCGTGAATCTTCAATATTGATAATTTGTGTTCTGGCGGTTGACAGGGCGAAAAAAAGTATACAAAAAACGAGTCCAGCTCTTATCATTAAATCTTTCTTTTTGGTTGAAATTGCTGCAAATTTACTAATTTTGTAGCCATACTTTTGGACCGTTTGGTATGAATTCTGAAAGCAGCAGCCATCTCATCATTAATTTTCAAAGATAAATCTACACTTCATTGACTTATTTCATTACTCGACTTAATTACTCATCTGGCTGACGCCAGGCTTAATAGTACCATCATGCAAAAACACTTATTAATCGTATTCTTGTTCGTTGCCCTGCTGAATAGTTGCGCCGAACAAAAACCGGAATCAGAAGCCATTCAAAACACAATTATCAAAGTGAATTATCCAGAAACAGCAATGGTCGATCAGACCGACGACTACCATGGCACAGAAGTGAAAGATCCTTTTCGCTGGCTGGAAATCGATACCGCCGCCAATGTAAAGAAATGGGTTGACGCTGAAAACGCCGTGACCCAGGGATACCTGGAGCAAATTCCTTTCCGCAAGGCCATCGAAAAACGCCTCACGGAACTTATTAATTACCCTAGACTGAGCTCCCCCTATAAAGTCGGAGAGTATTATTTTTTTAATAAAAATGACGGGTTGCAAAACCAATCGGTCATTTATTTCCAAAAAGGACTGGAAGGCACCCCAGAAGTATTTATCGATCCCAATGCACTTTCTGCAGATGGAACGGTTTCCATCAGTCTCGTAGGTTTTTCTTCGGATGACAAATACGCCGCCTATTCCCGTTCGGAAGGCGGTTCCGACTGGAGTACGCTTCACGTTATGGAAATCGAGACCAAAAAAGAAATGCCCGACGTGCTCAACTGGGTTAAATTCTCCGGGGCTTCCTGGTATAAAAACGGTTTCTTCTACAGCCGTTATCCCGCTCCTGCCAAAGGCATGGAACTTTCCGGAAACAACCAGTACCACTCTGTTTATTACCACGAACTGGGCACTGATCAGTCCAAAGACAAACTGGTTTTTGAAGACCGTAACAATCCTGATTACTACCATTTCGGCGGCGTAACGGAAGACGAAAAATATTTCATTCTCTACCAGCAGCCGGGAACAGACGGTTTTGCGGTAATGTTCAAAGACCTGGAAAATGACGGAAAATTTAAGACCTTGTTTGAAGGATATTCCAACAAAAGCTCTGTCGTGCATCATGTCAATGGAAAATTCCTCGTAAGGACCGACATTGACGCGCCCAACTACAAACTGGTGGCTGTGGACCCTGCCAATCCTGCCAAAGAAAACTGGGTGGAGGTCATTCCGGAAGGTGAAAACCTTCTGCAGGGCGTCAATACCGGTGGGGGCAAGATATTTGCCAATTACCTGAAAAATGCCACTGACTTTTTCTACCAATATGAATACGATGGCAGCGGCATGAAGGAAATTAAATTACCTGGTTTGGGAAGTGCCGGCGGATTCGGAGGCAAGGAAGACGATAAAATTCTATTTTACAGTTTTACCTCATTTACTTATCCAAATACCATTTTCAAATACGATATTGCTACCGGAAAGTCAGAACAATTCTACAAAGCCGAGCTGGAATTCAATCCGGAAGACTATGTTGAAAAGCAGGTATTTTACAAAAGCAAAGACGGCACCGATGTATCCATGTTCATCGTCCATAAAAAAGGGTTAAAAATGGATGGACAGAACCCTGCCTATCTTTACGGCTACGGAGGGTTCAATATCAGTCTTTCACCATCTTTTAGTGCAATGCGAATGGTATTGCTAGAGAACGGCGGGGTGTATGCCATGGCCAATTTACGCGGTGGGGGAGAGTATGGCGAGGAATGGCACAAGGCCGGTATGCTGCTCAACAAACAAAATGTATTCGATGATTTCATCGCTGCGGGTGAATACCTCATTGACCAGGGTTATACTTCCAAAGAAAAACTGGCGATCGCCGGAGGCTCCAATGGAGGATTACTGGTGGGGGCAGCCATGACGCAGCGGCCTGATCTTTTTGCTGTGGCCTTTCCGGCTGTTGGGGTGATGGATATGCTCAGGTATCACCTGTTTACTGTAGGAAAAGGATGGATCCCGGAATACGGCTCCAGTGATGACCCTGAACAATTTGCCAATTTGCTGTCCTATTCTCCTTTGCAAAACCTGAAGGACGGAGTCGAATACCCGGCTACCATGATCACCACTGCAGATCACGATGACCGCGTGGTGCCGGCTCACTCCTTTAAATTTGCGGCAAGACTGCAACAGGCTCAGGCCGGCGATAACCCGGTGTTGATCCGCATTGAGACCAAAGCGGGCCACGGTGCCGGTAAACCGATCGCAAAAGTCATCGAAGAACAGGCTGACCTCTATTCTTTCTTTTTCTACAATACCAATTCTCCTGTGAAATACCTGGAAGATTGATCGAAAAAATAAATTTTATAAAAAAGCCCGGAACAGGTCCTGTTTCGGGCTTTTTTATATCCTGATTTTATAGGTTAGATAATGGTTTTTTTGAATTTTGAAAAATACGTACCTTTGGGAATATGGATAAAAATGAAGCCCTGGAGAATACCGAACTGCTCGAAATAAAAAAAGAGCTCAAACGATTTGCCTATGCCGTATCACATGATCTGCAGGCTCCGTTGCGCATTGTCAACGGTTATGTAAAAATCATCCAGCGTCAATTGGCCGACAGCGAGGATAATGAGTTGAAAGAATATATCGGTTTGGCTGTTGATGGTGTCAAAAAAATGGAAGATTATCTGCGCGACTTGCTGGCTTATTCCAGGGTGATGCATTCCGAGGTGACATACCACCCCATTAAAGTGGCTAACCTAATCGAAGTGGTCAAATACGGGCTGCGTAATGAAATAGAATCCTCCGGGGCGCAGATTACCGCTGAGGAGATTCCGGAAACCATGGAAGGTTCCAAAGAGCTGCTCAAACAACTTTTTTTCCACCTGCTGGGCAATGCCATTAAGTTTCGGAAGGATGGGGAAACACCCGTTATTTTCATTCGAGGGAAGGAGCAGGAAGCGGGCTGGTACTTTGAAATATCAGACAACGGCATCGGTATTCCCGATAACAGCTACGACCGGATTTTCGAACTTTTTCAGCAATTACATCCTGCTGATAAATATGGAGGCAATGGCACGGGACTCGCCATTTGTAAGAAAATTGTAGAAATGCACAACGGGAAAATCGAGGTGACTTCGGATAACGGGAGTACTTTTAGTTTTTTCATTTCAAGGGAGTAGCCATCAGCAAGCGGGCAAAAAAACAGGTTGCGGTACGCTGTACCTTAAGTTAGTTGGCATCAGCTAAAAATGGTATCTCTGAAACAACCCTAACCCTAAAAAACAGGTGCGGAGCACCGAAATATTTGTTACTGAATGCCCCGCCTAAAAGGAAGGTGCAGCACACCGAAACCTATTCAATGATACCCGCAAATGAATTTGATTTAAAGGTAAGATATGTATCAATGATGAAGGCTATTATTTAAAAAATCTGAAAATGCAGCTTAGCCCTGTTTATAAATAATATTCCCCTTTCAGGTAAGTGACCGCCATCCCGGTGATCAGTACCTTTTTTTTATCTTCAGACAACTCACATTCCAGGAATCCGCCCCGTTTCGAAATTTGCCTTGCCGTGAGTTTTGATTTATTGAGTTTTTTGGCCCAATAAGGGGTCAGCGTTGTGTGGGCAGAACCTGTCACAGGATCCTCATCCACCCCGGCGTTTGGGAAAAAACATCGGGAAACAAAGTCACAGTCTTTTCCTGCAGCCGTCACGAGCACCCCGCGGCCACTGACCAGGCCGAGTGCCCGGAAATCCGGAGAAACCTGTTCGACCAACTCCTGCGAGGCTACAACATAAATGATGTCTTCCCTGCCACTGAATGCTTCGAGTGCGGGAATGCCAATCGCTTTTTCGAGTTCGGGAGAGGCCTTCATCAGAGATAGTTCGTCCGCTGGAAAATCCATCAGATAGGTGTTTTTGCCTGCCTGGGAAACCTTTAGTTTACCTATCCTGGTATTGAATTCGAGGGTCGCTTCTGTACCCCCCCATTCGGTAAATAAAATATGAGAGGTAGCCAGGGTGGCGTGTCCGCAAAAATCCACTTCTATCGTTGGGGTAAACCATCGAAGCCCAAAGGTGCTGCCGTTTTTTACAAAAAAAGCCGTTTCGGATAAATTGTTCTCAGCGGCTATCGATTGCATCACCTCATCTGGCAGCCAGGATTCAAGAGGAACCACCGCAGCAGGATTACCTTTAAATAATTGGCCGGTGAAAGCATCGACCTGGAATATTAAATTTTTTGTCATTTTTCAACCATTTTTTTATTTGGCGATGAATTATTTCCGGTATTGGTTAATTTTGAGTTCTCTACCGTACACTTTTTGGGAAAGTCCCGAAAATTTATGTTTGGTTCTCGCAGATAAACGCAGATAAGCGCTGAAAATAAGGCAAAATAACCCAAAATGATCAGCGAAAATCAGCGTGACACAAAAAAGTGTACGGTAGAGAAATTTTGAGCTCCATCCCAATTATCGTTCCCGGAATGATCACCAATTTTTAAAAATCCCCCGCTTACCAATGTTATTCTTATCGAAACAAAAATTTAAATTCTCATGGGTTTACTTAGGCATATTAGCCTTGTGGCATTTTGCATTTTTATCGTTGGGCCAGGATCTTTTTACGCCCAGACTACTGTTGTGGAGCAGCTACTTACGCAAAGGTCGGAAAGTTATCTTCCTCAACCAAAGTATCCTGAATTATTTAAAACCATTCCCCTTATCAATGATGCCAGCCCGGAATGGGTGAAACTGATGTACAGCGAATCACCGAATTATTTTGACATTATCGAGGCTTACAATATTTATTATGCCAGCCATGATTTTGTCAAAAATACTCATACCCAAAATTACCGGTATTTTAACAGGATCGTATCCGGGGAACATTATTATGCAGCCGACGGAACGATTTATATTCCCAATGCCGAGGAAATTCAGGCGCAGGAGGCCTTTTTTAAGGAAAAATACGAAGCCATCCTGGAAAGGCAGGGCCTCGAATCCCGTTTGGGCAACTGGTCAGCCATTGGCCCATTTGAGACTTTCGCCACCGATGGAATCACTTATAAATCTTCACAGGTAAATGTATATGCCATTGACCAGGCAACTTCCAACCCGAATGTCATGTACGCCGGGTCAGAAGGTGGTGGACTCTTTAAAACCATCGACAAAGGCGTAAACTGGACGGCCATCTCCGAAGAGATGGATCTTGGAGGCATCGGGGCCATTGAGGTGGATCCCAATAATGAAAATATTGTTTTTATGGCCCAGGGAAACCGGTTGTATAAAACCGTCAACGGTGGTAGCTCATGGACCATACTAGACGATATCACCAATTTAAAAATAACCGATATTTCCATCAATCCCTCCAATTCCAATGTCGTATTGACGGCAGGAGAAAAAGGACTGAAACGCAGCATCGACGGTGGCCTGAGCTGGGTGACCATTTTGTCAGACAAATGCTGGGATATTGAGTTGAAAACCGATGATCCGAATACAGTCTTCGTGGCCAAAACGAATCCGGCCATGGTGCGCACCGAGATTTGGAAATCAACGGATAATGGGCAAACTTTTTTCGCCAAAACCACAGGGTGGTTCAACCCGATCGGCGGAGTGGCCGCTTCAACGGGAGGTGCCCGCATTGGCGTGACGAATGCCGATCCCAACCGGATCTACGTGATCCTTATCGGAGAAGAGAATGATGCGGTGGATGATAACAATTACATCGGCATTTACAGAAGCGATGACGCAGGGGAGAGCTGGCACACTCCTTACGATGGCAATGGCGACGGCAACCCGGATAATGAGCCGGGCGGTCCCTATAGTGATGACCACTGGTGTTTTACCCATTTTGGGTTGACCACAACGGGATACAACCAGGGTTTTTACGACCTCGCCATTGATGTCTCCGATACCGATCCTGATAAATTTCTCGTAGGTTCGCTCAACTTATTCAAATCTGATGACGGCGGGGTAAGCTACACTGCCTGGGGCGGATACCAGTGCCAAAGTTGTGGATCGGGTTATCGCCATCCGGATATCCAGGAAATTGAGATCAACGGCGCCGATGTCTGGGTGACGTCCGATGGAGGCATAGATTATTACGATAGTAACCTGAATTTTATATCCTCCCGCACCAAAGGCATCAACGGTTCTGCTTATTGGGGGCTGGGCCAGGGGTGGAATGAAGATGTCGTGACGGGCGGCCGTTATCACAACGGCAACGGGGCACATTACGAGGGATATCCTGCAGGTCAGTTTCTTGCTCTGGGTGGAGGGGAGGCGGCTTCCGGTTATGTCAGCCAGGGAGAAAACAGAAAGGTTTACCATAGTGACATCAGCGGGAAATTGTTGCCTGCCACTATAACCGGCGGAGTTTCTGACATTACGAATTATAGTTTGTTTCCCAACGAAAGTTATGTGCCCAACACAAAAAGTGAGATCGTCACGGATCCGCGTTCCTGGAACATATTGTATCTCGGTAATGGCAATAAAGTATGGAAAAGCGTGGATGGGGGAAGCTCTTTCAATGTGATAGGCTCCTTTGGTACCTCCGATTCCGATAAGGTGCTCGGGATCGAAATTTCCAGGAACAACCCCGATGTGATTTATGCGGTTCAGCGTATTTCGGGCGGAGGGAAAGTATGGAAGACCCTCAATGGGGGAACCAACTGGACAGAGCTGACCCTTCCGTCAACCACCACTGAAATGTATATTTCCGTCAGCGCCGAAGATGAGAATGAAATATATCTCGCCCTGGATAACGGGTATTCAAACGCCAATAAAGTGTTCCGTTCCACCAACGGAGGCAGTTCATGGGCCAATATTTCAAACTCTATTTTTAATGGGGAATGGCCCAAAGCTATCCATGTGCAGGACGGCACCAATGGTGGTCTTTACCTGGTAACCACCAAAAAAGTTTATTATCGCAACAACATCTCCGGCTGGAAATTGTATTCTGACGGATTGCCGGCCAAGATCAATTATGAAGGCTTTTTGCCCTTTTATCGCGACGAAAAGATACGCCTGGCTACCGAAAACAAAGGCCTTTGGGAAAGTGATTTCTACGAACCTTCTTCCCTGGTGGCGCAACCCATGGTGGATAAGGCGGAAGGTTTTTGCACAAGAGATACCTTTTATTTTGAAGATTATTCTATACGCAGGGCCGGAGCCAGCTGGACCTGGTCTTTTTCACCGGCCCCTTTGTGGGTGAGTTCTACTACCGTTCGCAATCCAAAGGTCGTCTTTGGGGCGGTGGGCTCCTTTACGGTGACCATGACGGTGACCAATGCAGGGGGCGGTTCCGATGCGAAAACGGTGACCAATATGGTGACCATCACCGCAGAGTGTGATGCAGACAAAGTGCCCGGGAATGCAATGCAGTGTTCCAACGATGGCGATTATGCCAACGTGCCCAATATGAATTTGACGACCAATACGATAACGTTTACCGCCTGGGTCAAACCCAACGGCATCCAGCCCGATTACTCGGGAATCGTGATGAATGACGGCACGACCGCCGGCATGAACTTCCGCGAAGGAAAACTGGCCTACCACTGGCCCAACGGTGCATGGTGGTGGAATTCCGGGTTGGTTGTTCCTGACAATGAATGGTCATATGTGGCTTTGGTCGCTACACCATCAGGAATCACCCTTTATGTCAACGGGGTGGGGGCCACCCATAATTTTTCGGCAGGGGTAGTCGATTTCGGCACCATGAAGCTCGGCAGTTACAAAGGCTGGGGCGGAAGAAACTTTAACGGGGATATGGATGAAGTATGCATTTACGACAGGGCGCTGAGCCAGGATGAAATCCGGGAGCTGATGCACCTGACCAAGGTGCCTTCAGCCGATGCCAGCCTGATTCATTATTACCAGTTCAACCGGGCCTCAGGCATTGTTACGGATCGGGCAGGAAATTTACATGCTACCCTGGCCAGCGGAGCGGTCCGCACCCTTTCCACAGCACCCGTGGGCGGAGGACGCAGCTACCGTATGAGCGTTACCAATGGGGGGGTAAAAGTATTTCCCAACACGGACCTGACCCTGGAATTCCCCCCTTCAGGAATTTATCCCAATGGGGAACTTGTAGTCAGCAAGCTCGAAGTAGTTCCTGATCAAACTCCGGGAATTCAACCGACCCCGGAAAAGCGATACTGGATTGTCAATAATTACGGGACCAATACCACTTTTTCCGCATTGACAAGTTTGAAATTTGACGGACTTTCCGGTATTACAACAGCCAACAGCGGCAGTGAATACAAATTACACAAAAGAGCTTCCACCGCTCATGGCAATACCTGGAGCAGTGAACTGGACTATGCAGATGCCGCAACTTCCACCAGCCTGATTTTTGGACAGGACAACAGCATCAGCAGCTTCGGCCAGTTGGCGATCAATAAGGCTTCGGCTGTTTTGCCCGTGGAACTGATCGGGTTCACCGTTACCAAAAAAGATGAAAAGTCGGCTTTGTTAAATTGGCAGACCGCCAGCGAGATTAATACCACTCATTTTGAAGTAGAACGAAGCCGCGACGGGCAGCAGTTTCAATACATGACTACCGTAATGGCCCTGGGCAACCCAAATGAAGGGGCAATATATTCAATGGAAGACCCTGATCCATTCAAGGGTACCACCTACTACAGGCTCAAAATGGTGGATGTAGATGGTCGCTTTGCCTGGTCGCCGATCAGGAGCATCGTGCTCAATGCCCTGCCCGAACAGATTATGGTCTATCCCAACCCGGTAAGCGACAGCCGGGTGCTGAATATAAAAAGTGTCTTTAACACGCCGGTGAATTTTGAAATGTTCGATGCTTCCGGCAAGCGTGTCAGATCAGCTGTGATAGAAAATGGCAACGGGACCGTCGGTTTAAAGGATCTTCCGGCCGGAGCCTATTTTTTCCTGGTCAAGGGCGACGCATTCATGAAAAACGGCCGATTGATCGTGGAATGATGGTGGGGAATGAAGATTGTTGATTTTGTGAATAATCAGCAATCTTCATTCAACCATCTTCGTTCAAAATCTTCGTACCTTGCGGTTCCATTCAAAAACAGCAATTTTATGTTTACAGGAATCATTGAAACACTGGGAAAGATCGAAAAAATAGAACGCGAAGGCACCAATATTCACATCACCATCGCCTCTTCGGTTTCATCGGAACTCAAAGTGGATCAGAGCGTTGCTCATGACGGTGTCTGCCTGACCGTAGTAGCTTTGGGATCAGGAACCCATACCGTAACTGCGATCAAAGAAACCCTGGACAGAACCAATCTCGGCTTCTGGGAAGTGGGTACGAATGTCAATATCGAAAGGGCCATGAAAGCCGGCGGCAGACTCGATGGGCACATGGTTCAGGGACACGTGGATATGACCGCTCAATGCGTGGAAGTTGTTCCTCAAAACGGAAGCTGGGAATACACGTTTCGTTATCTGCCCGGGCGGGAGCATATCCTTGTAGACAAAGGGTCTGTGTGCGTCAATGGCGTCAGCCTTACCGTCGTCAGTCCACATGAAGATCTTTTTACTGTGGCCATCATTCCGTTTACTTTTGAGCATACCAATTTCCAGGATATTAAAAAAGGAACCACGGTCAATTTGGAATTTGACATCATTGGCAAATATATTGCCCGTTATGCCGAGTTGTACTTTGCGAAATCCTGAAAATTTCGTAAATTATCCTGAATTGCCCTTTGGGGCAGATGGATTTTAACATAACACTCAATTAATTCTAATAAAACCACATGAAGAAGATAGGATTGGTTCTTTCAGGAGGAGGAGTCAGGGGAATGGCGCATATTGGTTTGCTCCAGGCATTGGAGGAAAACGATATTGAGATCAGTGCCATTTCCGGCGCCAGTGCCGGCGCCCTGGTCGGCACCCTTTATGCTGCGGGGATGTCTCCCCAGGATATTTTAAAATTTTATGAAGAACATTCCCTGTTTAATTTTTCGTATTACAATATCGGAGGGATAGGGATCTTCAATTCCTCTAAATACCAGGATTATTACAAAGATTACATTCCTGAAAATAGCTTTGAGGCCCTTAAAAAGAAACTTTTCATCTCTACGACCGACCTGGAGGAAGGTAAGTCCGTCATTCATAGTTCAGGAGAACTTTTGCTCCCATTGGTGGCTTCGGCTTCCTTACCGCCCATTTTCTCTCCTGTTGAAATCAACGACAAACTGCATGCCGATGGAGGAATTCTCAATAACTTTCCCGTAGAACCGCTTACGGATATTTGTGATAAGATCATCGGGAGTTACGTTTCCCCCATCAAACCCCTTGGAAAAAAGGATCTGAAAACAACCACCCAGATTTCAACCCGCTCCATGTCACTAGTGTTGTATGCGGCTGTACGGCAAAAATATCACCTGTGCGATGTGGTTCTGGAAATTGAAAACCTGGATACCGTCAATCTGCTCAGCCAGCGTCAGATCAAGGAAGCTTATGAGATTGGGTATGAAAAAGCCATCAAAGATATGGCTCTTATTTTGGAGCGTCTCGCGCATTAAATATTTTTTAACCCTTCGATAACAAATATTGACTGATTTATTACCGAAATTTGTGTATCATTTATTTCACACGCAAAAATAAATAGCCCTGATTCTACTTCATCAGCCGATTCCTTTTTGCTGATTATTTTCGTCCGGACAATCACCATTTTTAATTAGTAAAAAATTTTTATGAAAATCATTTTGACCACTTTTACCCTTTTTTTTGTTGCTTTTCTTCCCTTGACGGACGCCCAGGGCGATCCGCCCTATGAATTTTCCGTTTTGGAGCAATCCTATGCCGACCTGGTGGATCCTGAGATTACCACCAATTCATTCTGGGATGATTTTGACGGGGAGCAGTTTGAAATTCCTGTGGGATTTGAATTCATGTTATTCGATCAGCCCCTCACCAGTTTAAATTTGGGAGGTGATTTTTCTGAGATCCTATACGGACTCGCTTATGCAAACGGGGATTTGAATTTTGTGGTACCCTATTTAGTTGACCTCATTTCCAGGGTGGATGCTTCCGGCAATGTTTTGTCATCCATTTCCCATTTGGCAGAAGGGGAGGAAGGTCATCGGATTTTTAAAGGACAATGGAAGGACGTGGGTTTTTATAACGATGATATAGGGGATGATTTCGTCAATTTCCAATATTGGTTTTATGAGGAAGACGGAGCCATTGAAATCCACATAGGGCCCTCCACTATTACCCTCCCATTAGATTATCTTTTCGATGACGCAACAGGTCCACTAATCGGGTTGTTCAACCGATTGGATGAGAATGCCGAAAGTTTTGCATTGGCCCTGGTGCTGAGTGGCGATCCGGCCAAGCCTCAAATGCAGGCCATTACTGAATTTCCGCTAGACCAGCTTCCTCCATCTCTTTCTGCTCCGCCTGCAGAAGGTATCGTTTATCGTTTTGCTCCCACGGTGATTAATGCGGTTTCAAATCCTGAAACAGCCATGGCCTCGCTGGAAATTTTTCCGACCGTGGTGGAAAATGAACTGTTTGTGAAGACAGAAAGATTGGAGAATAAAACTTTTCAGGTTACCGACCTGGCAGGAAAAGCAGTGGTTAACAGAGTAACCCCTGTGGCTAATGCTCTGGAACTTTCTCACCTGTCACCGGGGATATATTTTTTGCAGATGTATGAAAATGGAAGTTTTGTTCAAACGAAAAAGTTCATCAAATCATAAGCGTCAGAGCTAATTTATACAACCAGGATACATATTGGTTGTTAATAAAAAAAAGTACCTTCGGGCCAATGAAAAGCAAAATACATTTTCTTCCTCTATGGAAAAGCCTTGCCGCCCTGGCAATGCTAGGAGTGTATTTTGCTTTTTTTGTCCTTCACAACCTGGAGGAAATATTACCCCAACCGGCTCACCCAAACGAAATTTGTACGCCTGAACTGGAAAAAGATTCCTGTCACAGGCGGGTCTTCCACAATGATATTATAGCCGGCTGTGATCATAAGGAACACCTCCATCCTCCTAAGCATAAAAAAGACCTGTTCAAGGCTATAGTTTCGCCACATTATCTGCCTGAACCATTGGTTTTTCGGGAAGATCTATGCATTAATTTTCCAGATACTTTTTTCAATGAAGATCAGTTTAAACGCCCTGCTTCATTTCCTTGCATTTCCTTAAGAGGCCCCCCTTCAATCGTCTGACTTTTCCAGGTCCTGAGCCTGGGTTTTAAAAATCATTGAATACATTCCACAGCCATACCGCCTGTGTTATGTATGTTTTTCTGTTAACTTTTAACCTAATAATAATGCAGACGAATTATAAATATATTCTCATGGCGGGAATCGTAGCTTCCGCCCTATTCAGCGCTTGTGAAAAAAAAGATCCTGTAATTCCCAATGAGGAAGAGATCATTACCACCCTTACTTATACCCTTACGCCAGTGAACGCAGGGGATGTTGTGGTGCTTACCTTTAAAGATCTTGATGGTGACGGAGGCAATGATCCTGTGATCACCGGCGGCACCCTTTCCTCGAATACGGTCTATACCGGTACACTTTCTTTGTTGAATGAAACGGAGTCTCCAGCCGGAGATGTCGGTGCCGAAATCAAAGGAGAGGATGAAGCACACCAGTTTTTCTTTCAGGCTTTAGGCGGTTTGGACGTAGGAGTGGATTATACTGACACGGATAGTGAGGGCCACCCGGTAGGGTTGGAAACGACCGTAACCACCGGCAATGCGTCCCTTGGGCAGTTGTCCGTTATCCTGAGACACCAGCCTGATAAATCCGCCGCAGGAGTTGCAGATGGAGATATCACAAACGCCGGTGGGGAAACCGATATTGAAGTTATCTTTGACGTTGAAATCAGCAATTAAAAAACTCCTGTGCCTTAGAAGTAAGCAGGGATGAAAAGGATAATACGTCAAAGACATCTGGTTCTGATAAACTGTCGGGCCCTTTTTGTCGGAAATAAATGGTCGAAATCCCAGTTTTGTTCCTGCTTGCTTTCGGGTAAAAATCATAAATATGAAAATCCGAATTTTAAAATGGGGGTTAATCTTCCTGCCTTTCTTATCGTCAGCTCAAAATTGTAATCTCACGGTTTCCGGTCACGTAAAAGACAGGGGAACCGGCATCCCTCTTGAGTTTGTAAGTATTTTTATCGAAGAAACTGAGACTGGTGCTGTTTCAGATTCAACCGGGTATTTTGCCATTGGAAATTTATGCCCGGGCGATTATCATTTTAAATTGAGTCATATAGGCTGTGATCCCGATCAGGCCTTTTACAGGATAATGAGGGATACCTCCCTGGAAATTTTAATGAACCATCATTCTGAGTTGCTCGACGAAGTGGTGGTGCATGCCAGCAGGGAAGATAATTCCTCCCAACAGAGCAACACGGTCAATCGTGAAAATATTTCTTCTGAGAGCAATAAGAACCTGTCAGATATTCTCGAACAGGTGGCCGGGGTAAGTGTCCTTCGCAGCGGATCCGGAATATCCAAGCCCATCATCCATGGATTGTATGGCAACAGGATCTCCATCCTCAACAATGGTATCGTTCAGGCCGGACAGCAATGGGGCAATGATCACGCTCCTGAAATTGACCCTTTTGTGGCAGATCACCTTTCTATCGTCAAAGGAGCGAGTGCTCTGGCCTACAGCGGCACCTCACTAGGCAGTGTGGTTTTGGTGGAAACCGACGCGATCAAAAAAGATCCGCATCTTCACGGGGAAGCCAATTACGTTTTTCAGTCTAATGGCCTGGGAAATACCCTGAATGCCGTGGTGGAGAAAAATGAACGTTGGGCAGCCTGGCGATTGACGGGGACCTTTAAAAAGATCGGGGATTTAAAAACACCTGATTACTTTCTGACCAATACAGGCAAAAGCGAGGCCAACCTGGCTCTGCAGGTGGAAAAGAGATTCGGCACTAAATGGTCCACTGAACTTTATTACAGTCTTTTTAATACAGAGATCGGTATTTTGCGTGGATCCCATGTGGGCAATCTGACGGATCTCGAAGAGGCGCTGGTGCGAGAAGTACCCTTTTACACCAAGGATGCTTTTTCCTATGCCATTGAAGCTCCGCGCCAAAAGGTGGGTCATCACCTGCTCAAACTGGAGGCTAAATACATCATTGATGACGCCAGGGTGTTAAAATTTAAATACGGCGGCCAACTCAATCAACGCAAGGAATTTGATGTCCGGAGAAATGAACGAAGTGACATTCCTGCTCTGAGCCTCGACCAGCAGACTCACTTTGCAGAGGGCGAATTTGATGCTTCACTGGCCCGTCATTTTTTTATCAAAACGGGGCTTCAATTCAATTTCACCGACAATACCAACAATTCAGAAACAGGGATTTTACCGCTGATTCCCGATTATCGTTCCTTTCATTCCTCGGCTTTTTTCATTGCTCAGCACGACAAGGACCGGTTGCTTTATGAATTGGGCGCCAGGTATGACCTGAAACAACTTTATGTCGTGACCATCACCCAGACCTTGCCCCACATCATTGAACGATTTGATCATGTTTTTCATAATTATTCCTTTTCCGGGGGAGTGAGGGCAAAACTCTCCCCGCATTTTAAAACAAACCTGAACGTGGGGTATATGCTTCGCGCGCCTGAAGTCAATGAATTGTACAGCTTTGGATTGCACCAGGGGGTGAGCGGTATTGAAGAAGGCACCCGGACCCTGAAACCTGAAAATTCTTTGAAATTCGTTTGGTCCAATGACCTCGAGATCCGGGAGAAATTGTTCTTCCAGGTGCTGGGATATTATCAACTCATCAGGGATTACATCTATCTGCAGCCCCAGAGTGATTACAGGCTGACCATCCGGGGCGCTTTCCCGGTATTCGTTTACAAACAAACGGATGCAACCATTTACGGGGCTGATGTGATGCTGAAATACGCTCCTGTGGAATCGTTGGATTTATTGTTGCGATATGCTATCGTCCGAGGTAAGGATCGCACGAATGACCTGTTTTTGATCAATATGCCTTCCGACAACCTGTTCTCCCAGGCCACCTTTTCGTTGAAAGACGGGAAGTTCTTCAAAAACGCGCAAATTTCTCTGAATGGAAGATATATTTTCAAGCAAAACAATATTTTACCTGAACAGGACTTTATGCCTGCTCCGGAAGCCTACTTTTTACTGGGAGCTTCATTGGGAACGCATTTCAAAATAAAGGACTCCATGATGAAGGTATCGGTTAAGGCAGAAAACCTGCTCAATCAATCTTACCGCGATTATTTAAATCGATTCAGGTACTTTGCTGATGAACCCGGAATAAATGTTAGTTTTAATGTAAATTATTCATTTTAAATAAAAATAAAAAAACTTACTCATTGCCCTCCTGCCCCCTAAAGGGTGGTATCCGTCCCAAATGAGTAAGTTTTTTTGTCAATAAATAAAAGGCATTACACCGAGCAACCAGCAACGCGTCCATGAAAATCATTAAAAAAATTTTGAAATATTTTTCGGGGATCATGCTATTTTTCCTGATCTCAATTATATCGACCTGTTCCCCTGTTATGTTTTTCAATAACACAACAACAACTACCGAAATGACTTACACCAAAGTGGCCCATCGCGGAGCGGCAGGACTCGCCCCCGAAAATACGCTCGCCGCCGTAAAAAAAGGATTGCAACATAATGCAGACAGGATCGAAATTGATGTACAGCAAACCAAAGACGGACAAGTGATCGTCATGCATGATAATACGCTTGACCGAACCACAAACGGGAAGGGAAACATTAAGGATCATACCCTTAGGGAAATCCGCATGTTGAGTGCCGGGAAGTGGTTTGCTCCTGAATTTGCCGATGAAAAAGTCCCCACCCTGGAAGAAGTGATGGAAGAGATCAATGGGCGGGCCACTTTGCTCATCGAGATCAAGGAAGGAAATGATTACTACCCGGGCATAGAAGAAAACGTTCTTCACACCATTGACCAATTCAACGCCCGGGATTGGTGTATCATTCATTCTTTTAGTTCGGAAGTGATCAAAAGCATTCACGAAAAAGATCCAGGGATTCGGCTCCACAAACTCTTTTATGCCCAACTGCGCTTTACTCCCATTATGATCGAAAACGGGACAGAACTTTTTAAGTTTGAAGATTACCCGTTTGTGGATGAATACAGCATTTATTATCGTTTTGCCAATAGAAATGTGATAGCCAAAATTCATGCGTTGGGCAAAAAAATAAATGTGTGGACGGTCAATGATAAAAATACGATTGATAGCTTACTATCTCTTGGTGTGGATGGCATCATCACCGATCATCCAGAGTGGCTGGAATAATCAGGTCAAGCTAATTTGTGACAAGACAACAAGTAACCAGCAACGAGCAACAAGTACCGAGCAACCAGCTTACATTCTCACAAAAATCATCGTTGAAGTCTGATCTTCAGCAAAGAGTATCAGGATATAGTTACCAACTGTATTTAATCCTTCTGAATTCAGTTCATACCGTTGCTTTCCCGGTATCAAGTAACCGAGTCTCTTTTTTAAAATCTCTTTCCCCTGCATATCAAAGACCCGGACATCGACAAACCTGCTTTCCTTTAATTCAATTTCGATCCTGACGGGGTCATAGATAGATCCCGGGTTGTTGATGACTTTTGCATCAAATACTTTTTGGGCACCCTGCAGCGGCTGCATCATCAGACCATCAGAGACCGGAACCCTGCAAAGGTTCTCTATCCTGGTACTAAGGTTCTCTATCTGGGTAGTTAATACCAGGGGCCTGGGAGCATTGATGGCCAATGCTGTCTCATCTTGTGCGGTTAGGGTAAGAAGGGATAATAATTCAATTATTAGGATCAGGAAGACAGCTTTTTTTTTGATAGAGGCGAGGTTAACATGTAAATTTTTCATAACAACATCTTTGTAAGCGTGAGTGTATTCTAAGTTGTCTAAAGAGTGGTCTGATGTTTTGACTGCTTTTGGCTAGTTTTAATGTTGAGATTCATGAATGGGCTTCAGGAATTTATCCAGGTTAGGGCTTATAGGGTGGGTGGTCAAAAAACCATGATTTAGTATCAGGCAATATAAGGGTTTTTAAGCCGCAAATCAAGGGGGAGCCATATAATAACAATAGATAGATTATTGGTAACCAGCCGTATAAGACTTGATTTAATTCGGTGTTTTTATAAATAGAAGGATTTGAAAATTATTTTTAACTTTACCATCTTAAAACGAGAGAAATTCTATTTTTTGATTTTCCCGGTTTTAATTAATAAAGCACACCACTTAGCATTACCTGCTAATTGTGTGCTTTTTTTTTTGCATGAAATTGGTCTTTGGGGCCAATGCCTGATCTACGGGAGGATCCTTTTTTAGCTTTTGAGGGCACTTGGTGTAGGGGTAATATTGAACAACAAAACTATTTATAATATGAACAACATTATTTTTACAAAACGCGGAGGCATTGCTCTTTGCCTTTTTCTTTTTTGGGGGGTTAATGCCTCTGCCCAGGATTGGGAGAGCATTACGACACCTATAAATTCCAATCTCATTTTATATGATATTTCCTTTCCCAAAGGTCAGGACGAGGTCGGTTTTACCGGTGGTGCCCATTTGACTTATAATGGTCACGGAACCATTATGAAAACGGAAGACAAAGGCGCCACCTGGAATGTTATTTACCAAAGTAATGTAAATGGAACCGGGGTGTCCTCCATTAATTTTCTCGACTTACAAAAAGGGTTTGCCGGCACCCAGGCCGGGAATATTATGACGACCATAGACGGAGGAGCAAATTGGACTTCTTCGGATCTTGACCCAAATGTCGATCAGGGTGAAATCCGTGCGATTGTATTTTATGATGAAAACAGGGGCGTTCTTTTAACAGGCTGGGAAGGCGTTTATGTCACGGAAGATGGTGGAAGTACCTGGGCACCGGCCACTACTGATCTTACCGGGCCTGCCTATTCAATCACCTATGCCGACGAACAAGTCTTATTTGCCGTCGGAAATCAGCAGAAAATATACAAATCAACGGATGGCGGGTATACCTGGACGACTAATTTTACCGGTAATAATTCCGGAAATGTCAATATCGGGGTAGATTTTTCAGATGTCAGCCATGGGTTGGTTACCAGTGAGGAGGGAAATATTTTTGTGACTACCGATGGGGGCGAAAACTGGACCGGTTATGTAGTCCCTAATCAGAATGGTCTTATGCGTGGTGCCCTGGTGGTCGATGAAAATGTCATGTATGCCACGGGGACTCCCGGAACGGTTTATAAAAGCATCAATGGAGGAGTGAACTGGACCCAGGAAACGGAAACGGATTTCAATCCTTCTTATTATAAGATCATTATGACCGAAAGCGGACACCTGTTTGTTTCTGGTTCCGGGGCAACAGGAGGAACCATTCTCCGAAAGCTGGCTCCGGCTCCTTTAAGCGTGAGTATGGCCATTACAAATGTATCGTGTAATGGGGAAAGTAATGGCTCTATAGCGCTTTCTGTTACAGGGGGAGTGGCTCCTTATATTTATATCTGGTCCAACGATGCCATGTCCTCCGAAATTACGGGCCTGACAGCAGGGACCTATTCCTGTATTGTTATTGACGCCGCCGGTGTTTTATTAGAATCAGATACTTTTATCGTTTCTGAACCTCCGGCCATCGACGTTTCCGTTGTGGTTTCTGATGAAACCATTGAGGGGCTGGCCGATGGAGCTGTGGACGTCACCATTTCAGGAGGAACACCCGGTTATACTTATGCCTGGGATAATGGTGCATCCTCGGAGGACCTCGAATCCCTGGAGGATGGAACGTATTGCCTTTCGGTAACAGATGCCAATGGATGTAGCTCAACCACTTGTGCCACAGTATTGGCCGGGGTGGTTTCTACGACAAATATTCCGAATCTTACTGCATTCAGGTTATTTCCTAATCCTGTCATTACGAACCAGGGAGCGACTTTGCAACTTCAGTTTTCGGAGTCTTCTGATATCAAGGTGGAAGTCATCAACGCCCAGGGTACGCAGGTTTATGATTTTACAGATTTTAATACAGTAAGCATTCAAAAACCAATTGAGGTTATGGCATTGCCTGCCGGAACGTACGTGGTTAAGGTCATTGACCTGGAAAATGGCTATTTCGTTTCAAAACAATTGATCAAGGTAAAGTAATTTTTTTCAAAACGATCATCGCCTCAAATATGAGACCTCCCGAATTTTACCCGATTAGATAAAAATCGGGAGGTTCCATGTTTTTTAAACTTATTGACTCCGAATAAAAGCTCCGGCTTCATTGATGTTATGGCAATTAATGTTTTCCCGGGTACAAATTTCCATCCATTTTCGGATGGTTTGGTTGGAATTGGATCCATCGAGTACCAGGGTGTTGAAGTCAAACGACTGCTTTAAGGCCGTAATATCAATTTTTGAGTTTTGGGTAATTAGCAGAAAGTCTAAAGCGACTTTTTGGTCGGGCAAAATTGAGTGGTTACGGAGGATAAAAAAGCTTAAATCGTAAAACTGAAAGATTCCGTTTTGATAGCGGAAATGGTCTCCTTTGATAAGAGCCGTATCCAAAGGAAAAAAACCTTGCAGTTTTGCTTTTTTATACTGTCGGTAATACCCTGCAGAAAATGAAATGCCTTTGTCTTCCGGTAGAGCCGTCGAAAAGGTGTAACTATTTGTTCCGTCAAAAAGATCGATCAGGGTTTGTCCTTTTTGATGATAAATGACCACTTCTTTTTGATGCGTTGTTTCCCATTCACGCGTAATATTCCAACCGGAAAGCATCAGCAGGCATATCAAAGTCGCGAAAACCCATCGCACCTGCTTTGTTTCGATGATAAAAATGACCCCTGAAATGGCCAGGGCTATAAGCAAAAAAGCAAAAGTTCCGATCCATACATCAGACCACAAGGTGCCGGGGAGTTCCTGCAGGTGGAAGATCAGGAAATTCATAGTCCTGACTGAAAAATAGAGCAATTTTCCAATCAGCCAGCCTAAAAAAGGAACCTTATCAAAAGCAAATAACATCAGTCCCAAAGGCAGAATTAAAGCCGCCGCCGGCACTACGATCATTCCGGATAGCCAAAAATAAAGGGGAACCTTGTGGAAATAATACAAGCTCAGCGGGAAGGTACTCAACTGGGCCGCACAGGAGACGCCAAAGAGTTTCCACAGGTAATCCGACAACTTATTTTTCAGATAAACCAGTTTGTAGATCAGGGGTTGAAAATAGACAATTCCGGCTACCGCAAGGTAGGACAACTGAAAACCGGGGGAGAATAACAAAAAAGGATTGGTAAGCAACAGGCAAAAGGCCGAAGCGGCCAGGGTATTGTAAATACTGGATTCCCGGGTTATCGCTTGTCCGACCGCTATAAAGCTGAACATGGTGGCCGATCGAAGGACGGAAGGTGAGGCTCCTGTTATGAGTGCGAATCCCCACAAGCACCATACGAGGAGAACGGTTTTTATGATTTTCCAGGTCTTGTTTCGAAATGGTATTTTTTGCAACAGCCATTGGACCAAAACGAAAATAAAACCGGTGTGCAAACCGGAAACGGCCAGTACATGCATGGCACCGGTATCGGCATAGGCGGATTTCACTTCCTCGTCGAGGCCGGGTTTATATCCAAGGATCAGCGCCGAGGCTACGGCCCGTTCCTTACTGGTGGGCAAATGTTGCTCCAAAATGAAAAGACATTGTTTTTGGAGCTCGTGGGCCATTTTGAGCACAGAAAAAGTAGACACTCCGGGAATTTTTTGCCAGTGGTCGCCCCGGATGAAAGTGCGGTAATGGATGTTTTGGGTATGGAGATATTTTGCGAAATCGAATCCTTTGGGATTCAATGGCCCGGAAGCTTTTGAAAGGTTGGAACGGGCATGAATCTGGTCGCCGATGTCCAGTTGTAAGCTATTTGAATCTTGCGGTAAATAAGCCAGTAAGCGTCCGTTGGAGGAAAACAGCGTGTCTTGCCCCATGTAGTTTACCTTTAACACCAGCTGGTAATTATCTCCTTTAGGATTTAATTCCATCACCGTGGCACGGAAGGAACATTCCTGCCTGGCAAAAGGACTAAAGTGCTCCGGACTGTTGTTTTCCTGGTAGAAAAAATGGAGCAGCATGCCCACGGAAATCAGGACGAGATTGGAAAGCGCCCCAAAAATCCATCTGTGTTTTCTTGCTGTTCGCCTGAAAGCGTATTGGGATGAAAGGAGGAGGAGTACCACCAATGTTCCTGCGATGCCCCAAATGCCGGTTTTCCATTGCAGGGTTTCCTGCACGACGATACCAAGCATCAGGGGGAGTAACAATCGTACGAAAGGAATGGGCCTCCAGTTGAACATTTTTATAATATTTGGTTTTTAAATAAGGGAGTGTTAGGGATTACTTAACCGCAAGGTGCGCAAGGAAGGCGCAAGGAACGCAAGGAGTTTATAAATTATTTACTATGCGTTTTATTCCGGTTTTTATCAGGTTGACGTTAAAATTGATGAGCATCCCTAATTTGCAGTCTGCCAATTTTAAATAGGTTAAAATCTGAGCAAAGTGAACTTCATTAAGTGCCTCGACCGATTTAATTTCCAGAATTACTTTATCTTCTACGATTAAATCTGCTCTATATCCTATTTCAAAATTTACGTCTTTGTAGATCAATGGCAATGGTTTTTGTTTTACCACTTTTACACCCCTTTGATTTAATTCATAAAAAAGGCATTCTTCGTAGGCACTTTCCAACAATCCGGGACCTACGGATTTGTGTACCTTTAAGGCACAATCAAATACAATTTTAGCTATTTCATTTTCTGTCATGATTTTGTTTTCTTTTTTGGAGATGAAAAATTCGTCTTTGCGCCCTTTGCGCTTCCTTTGCGCCCCTTGCGGTTAAATCCCTTTCCTATATATAAAAGCCGCGAGCGTGCAAAACGTGACAAAAAAACAGCAACTATTTATGAAAATTTAGCCCTAGGCCGAGTTTGTATTCGATCAAAACAGGGATATCTCCTGCAGGGAAATGCAGTCGCAGGGTATTGGAGAGCAGGCCGGAACGCAGGCCGGCAAAGATATTTAGCCCCAGTTTTCGGCTGGTTTCAAATTCGTAAGGAAGGATGAGCCGGTCGATAGTTTCCGGTAGGGGACGCAACTCGCCGGGTACGGTATACAACCCGGGGCCACCCCCGAAATAAAAGGCTTTGGTAATGGTAATCTGGTAGTTGTACATATAATACACGGAAATAAACCGGGTTTGATCAGTGGCGTTGGTGAGCAACAAATCCTTACCGTTAATATAGGCCTGGGTGCCGCGGTCATACCCGGCAAAACGGGTGATAAAGCCTGCTCCAAAACCGACAAAGTGATGCCCGTCCAACCTCAGGTGCAGGTCCGCACCGAGTAGCTGTGCCCCCGAAAATTTATCATGGTCGAGAGAAGCCATAATTCCCCCGTTAAATTCTATCCGGAAGATCAGGTTTTCAAAGCGGCTTTCACTGTATTCGGGGTTGTAAAAACGCACCTCTTTTTCCGATTTTTCAGTCAGGCCGAAATTTACGGCCGTGCCCAATTGCAGCATCGGCTTTAATCCGAATATTGAATTGTGATGGTATTCAACATAAAATCGCATCCGATCGATTTTGTGCCCCATACGGATCATCCAACCGTAAAATACAGGCGGCTCAATGAGGAAAACATCCGTCGGCAGGTTGGTACGGAAGACTTTTTGCTTGTAACTTCTGAACCTGTTCAGGCTAAACCCAAAACCGATTATAGGTTTGAAATATTCGAAATTCAGATGAATTTCGCCAATAGCTTGCAGGGATTCAAAATGGGCCAGGCGATTGAGGTTGTCGGGGTCGATCGGGGCAAGCGTGGAATAGAGTGTCTTATGCTCGGGGAAAAGGGAGGTATTGGGATGGTCAACCCCAAAACCTCCGATAGAACGCTGGTATTTCAGGGCAAAGTCAACCACCCCTTTTTTGGTTTTTAATTCTATATTAAAGGGTATGGCCGGGGCAAGCCACTCATTGCCGGAAGTGATCACTCCCGTTCCGATTTCCAGTTGTACACGGCTGAACCGATCCTGGGCGTTTGTATGGCTGCCCGGGAGGATTAAAATAAGGAAAGCAGGAAAGTATTTGATGATTGTTGAAAATTTCATTTGTTTTTATCGCTTTGTAATTTGGTAAAATAAATTCAGACTTTTGCATCTCCTCTCCCCTCAGCCCTAAAAGTGGAGTCCGCCCCAAAAAGTCTGGATTTATTTTTTAGGCATTCCTATGCGCGAAAATCACAGTGCTGTTACCCACCCCAGGTAAATATTTTTAATCCAGTTGTTTATTCAGGTACCAGCTTGAATTCAGTCTGGGTTTTTCCACCCATTCCCAACATCGAAAAATTGGTATCTATCTCCATTTTTCCATCATATTCCATCCACATACCTTTTTCAATAGAAAATAATCCAGTTGCCTGATGTGAAATTTTCATATAGATTTGGTTATTGTTTTTTCCATTGAACATGTTCATAATTCCATTGCCAAAATCCCCGGACACGTATTCTTCGATATCATACTTTAATACAGCAAGCTTATCTCCGTTTCTTTCTACTATTTTCTCAAACAGAACTTCATTTTTCTTTGAAAGGGAGTCCGCGATAAAACCTGAATCCATGTTAATCATATCGACTTGAAGGGGCCAGGTGTCGCCCACTTTTACGGGCTTTGCCGGAAGCACGAATAATACTGAGATCAGGTTGTTTTGAGCACTTTTATAATAAAAACTCAATAATTCCCCTTCCCGGCTTATTTTTCCTCTCAAAACAACATTGCCATTCATTGCCGCCGTTGCTGAAAAAATATTTAAGGTCGTATCCGCCTCGGCTGTACAAAGAAGCATCTCAATATCTATGTTGTTGTTTTTGTCAGGAAAAAGTCTGGTTTTGTAGTTTAGGTTGACATTCTGAGCCTGTAATGCCTTAAAAAAGGCATTGGCTTTCTCAGCAAGAGTATCCACTTCTTCCGAGGCTTTTTCCTGTTCAACCTTTTTATCTTTCATCACCGTTTTGTAGGTTAGGGTATCGGTGATTTTCCAGCGTAAGTCAACGGTTTCTGATGGTTGAGCATTTGCTGCGAACACAAAAAAAAGGAATAAAGGCAAAAATGATTTTCTCATTGTTCAGGTAGTCTAAGAGGAAACAGGATTAATGAAGTATTCTACCAGCAATATTACAAAATAACATTAGCCATCCCGAATTTTTAAAGGGGATTCTGATTAGATTGCCCTTGATCCCGTTCCGGTTTAAAGAAAGTAAGCGTACAGCTTTAAACGACGATTTCTTTTACAAATAAAAATCCCGGAATTCGTCCATAGAGACAAAATCCGGGATGGGCTGGGTTTTTATCAAATTTTCAATAAAAACCAGGGTGAATTAATCTACGAAAATATCCTTGGTTGTGGATTCCATGCCTGGAAGTTTGGGCAGGGTGACCTGTAAAACACCTTGTTCGTATTTGGCGCTGATATTTTCAACATCAACCTTATCGTTGAGCAAAAAACTACGCTCGAAAGAACGACGTTTGTATTCTTTGTGCAACCATTTTTCTGATTCATCGGGTACCAGTTCCGGTTTTTGATAGGAAATGGTCAGCAAGTCGTCGGATTGACTGATTTTGAAATCAGCTTTGGAGAGTCCGGGGGCAAAAAGGTATAACTCGTAACTGGCATCCAGCTCTTCAATATTGACGGGCAAGCTGAAAAGGCTTTTTCCGTATCCGTGTGCAAAATGTTTTTGAAAATGGTTGGCGCCACAAGCGTGAGATGATTTGTGACAGGAACCTTGTTGGCCCCAGGGCCCTCTATGGGCATGCGAATGATTTCTGTAATACATTGTTTGTTGTTTTTTTAATGAAAAAAATCGGAAGGTTAAGGTCAATCCCTTTTTTAAAGGACCTCGATGCTCCTGTGTGATACATAAAGTTCACTGCGTATATTTGCATAAGGATCAATGGGTAATGCATCAAAATATCTTGAATTACCTTCCATTTGATGGCCGGGATAACCATATCCACGGCCGTGATTTATCCCTGCGGTCATGGCCAGTCGGGCCAGGCCTTTGCCTACAAAAGCCACTAAGGCTAATCCTGCCAGGCCGATAAAAACCATGAACAATAACTTGGTAACAAGGAATAGCGCGGCCAGGCCCAGTAATAGGCCGAAAAAGAATCTAACGGGTCTCATTGTTGAAATTTTTAAGGTGATTTCACCAACACAGGCTTTAACTGCCTGATCATTGGTTTAGTAAGAATGTCTTACAATAAGGAAGACGAATGTTGAAAAGAATTACTTTAAATTATTGAAGTTTTTTTTTAAAAATTTACTGTTTCCCGGTTTTGGGGCACTTAGCCCTGCTTTTGGCTTTTTTTCAACTCCATTACGCATCATTTTCCTGTTCCTCTTTTCCTTTCGGCCCACACCGGTGCTTCCATTCCTGGCGGAACTTTAATCGTTCTTCCTCGCTCATTCCCATCCACTTTTTACGCCACATATGGCCCTTCTTCGGGTCATGGTGTCCTTTTCGGCCAGGCCAGAAACCGCCAAAAAGGATACGGGACAATAAAAACAACCCTATGGCCTGCCAATAGGAGAGTTTCCCGGCACCGGTAACAGAAGGCAGTATAGCATTCCATAAAAGCATCACTACCAGCCCCAGTCCCAGCATAGCCATAATGACCATTGGGAAAAAGAAAAACTTCCCTTTTCCGCGCATCTCTCTGTATTTTTGATCTCGGTACATGTTTAATAATTTAAAAATTCGTCATATAAATCCTGTAACCTTGTTCTCAAATGTTTCACCGCATAACCTTTTCTCGATATCAATGTTTTGATGTTCTCGCCGGTACGGTCGGCAATTTCCTGAAATGTCTGGTCTTCCAGTTCGTTCCAGATAAAAACCTGGCGCTGGTTTTCCGGCAAATCCTCAAGTGCCTCGAATAATTCCTCCCAAAATACCTTTTTCAGGTCTTCCATTTCGGGAGTGGTTTCATCGGCGAATAGGATATCGTTAAAATTTATCTCACCCTCTTCATCCTCATAAACCAAACTGCCCAGCGAAAGCGGCTTTTGCTTGCGGTAGTTATCGGTCACTTTATTGCGGGCAACGCGAAATAACCAGCCGCTCAGTTGCTCAATGGGCTCCGTATTGACCACCCTGCTGAACTGGTACCAGACTTCCTGCAAAATATCTTCGGCATCAGCGTCGCTTTTCACCCGTCCCCGGATAAAATTAAACAAACGCCTCCCGTATTGTTCCACTACGCCCACGACATTTTGCCTTCTTTGTTCTGCCATTATTACTGTTGACATTATCGTCTACTTTGAGGAGAAGACGAAGGAAGGGGGAAATTACTTTAAAATTCCTGAATTATTTTTTTAATCCAAAATTACGATCTCCCTCACCCTTACTTCTTTGCCATTCCATATTTTGAGATAGTACATGCCACCGGCTACATCGGGCAACCGGAATGGATGCACCTGGGTATCAAAACGATGGTCGATGATGCTTTCTTTGATCACCATACCGGTAAGGTCCGAAAGCTGAACGTGGAAGGTCTGGTTTGGAAAACCTTGTAGTTCGATGGACACCTCGTCACTGGCGGGATTGGGATACACGCTGAATCGACGGGGCATTTCTATTTCGTCGGCCGCTTCGGATTGAGGGATGACAAAGTCGAATTTCAGTCCACCACCGAAATCGGGATCAAAGGTCTTTACGGCAATGGAAGCCGTGGGCGTGATCACCCTCCTGAAGGATAGCGCCCCTACACCGACATTCTCCCCCACGACAGCCCAATACCAAAATTCCAGACCGTCATCACCGTCATCTTCAAAATCCAGTGAATAACATCCGGCGGGCAGACTGATCTCATCGCTATAAGTGGTGCCATTGGACATGTTGTTTCGTTCCAAAACCACCTCACCGTTATAATCTTTTATGGTGTACCTGTTTTCCGATCCCCGGTTATTGGTCCTGGTCTGCAGGATCAGGTCAGGATCGTCCAGTATAGCTGCTTCGGCGAAAGAGGAAGTCATATAATTGTTGTTGGCATACTGGTCTTGTCCGCCATTGGGCTGGCTGATGGTCACCTCGAAAATTTTGTCCGATTGATCGGTGGACCAAAAGTGGATATCATCCACAGGAAGGGTGACTTCCGCTGTTTCGAGGAAGTCCAGGCTTCCCGACCATTCAAAGGAACCACTCATGCCGCCCTGCACTCCATAGTTGATATGGAGGCTTGTGAGGGTTTGGGAACCCGTATTTTTGATGATGATCTGTGGCAGATTGCAGGCAGGGTTTAGCCGTTCATATTCCACCCGCTGGCTGGGGCGTTTGATGGCTTCAATGGAAGCATCAGTGGTGAAATTAGGGGCTCCATAAGTGACCATCTGGTTGGAAACCAGGTAATTGGCTTCGCTCAATAAGGCTCCGTTGACTCCGTAGTCTATTTCGGCGGACCCTCCCGGGGTAACGAGATCCGTGATGTCGAATTCGTGCACATCGGTCGCCATACCGGGGCACCATCCCGCCCGGTCGAAGATCCAGGTGCCTCCCTGGGGATAAATGGGGTTGTAACCACATTCTTTCCAGACCTGGTAGATGAACTCCTGGTTCCCGCCGTTGACATTCAGGTAGTGGTTTCTTGGCACGAATTCCCCATTTTGCCCGTGGCCTGTAACAGAAGAACGCAATTTGAAGGCCGCCCCGTCGGCATCGAAATGCATGGTTCTGGGCTCGAATTTGGCGTTGTCGAGAATGGACTGATACCAACCACTTTCAAAGGCCCAGATGTTTTGAATGCCCAGTACTTCCCGGGGAGGGGTGCCTTTTATGAATAAAAACCGGATGTCCAGATCTTCCTGCCATTGGCCTCCCATCTCGACGGAGATAAATCGCTCCCCGTGCAAGACAGGTAAAAAGTCGGTCACGTCAAAGGTGAAAGTCTTTCCTTCAAAACCGAGATCCAGCCCATTGCCGTAAGGCGTCACCATCGACAATAATTCCATTTTTGCGGCTCTTTTGGTATGGTATTCCAGGGTGGTGATTTCGATTTCTCCGTCCACGGGAACATCCAGGATGTCGATCAGGTTACCCTGTTCGTCATACACAACAGTTACGCTGCCTGCCCAGTAATAGCCGGTATTGGCCACAACGAGGTTATTATATTGATCAATAGCATACTCGACGACTTCATTTTGTATGTTGAGTATGGAGTCGAGCACAGCTACGGTTTCCGTGGATTGCTGGTAAGTTCCCTGCACGAAAACGACATTGGGGCGCATATTGCTTTCTGAGAAGTATTTAAAAATATCTTTTCCACGCACCTCTCTCCATCCTGGGGCTCCATTGATCTGTCCGGGAATGGCCGGTAAAAAAGGATTGTCGATATATATGCCATTTCCTTCATTCAGCGGATAATAGGAAATCAGGTTGGCAAAATCAGGGTGACTGTTGTTGAGGGGTTTATGCATCCATTCGGCAATGGTATTTTCATCCAAAGCTTTATTGAAAACGCGGAATTCACTTATCTTTCCAAAATACCTGAGTGAACCATTCACCGAAGACCCCAGGGTGAAATTTTGGATGTCAATGGGTTTTGTTTTACCTGTTCCGGAATGCCAGAGGCTGCCGTTGAGGTAGATTTTCATATCGCCGGTTACCGCATTTTTGGTAAAAGCCCAATGATTCCATTTGCCTTCGAAATCGCTGTCGTTAGCTGCCTGGTCGATTCGGTCGTAGCCACTGCCGTCATTGCCGCAATCCCAATATACTCGGCCGTTGCTCCAGGGCAGGTGAACATTTACCTGTCGGTTGTTATCGGCGTCCGTGCCTTCAAAAATTGCGGAATTGGCAGGCATCACATCGGGATTTCCCCTGGCCCAGAGGGAGACGGTAATTTCATTGGAAATGGCTGACAATGCAGCGGTATTGATGTCGATATTGCCTGCTCCATTAAACTCAAGGGAATAATAAGGGCCCGCACCCGTCAATACGGAGGTATTGGTAGTACCGGTGGCCGTGGCCGATATATTGCCGAGGGCTTCTGAATGGAAATAGCTCATCTCTACCAGGAGGTTACTGCTGCCGTCCCATTCAAAAGGACTGTGAAAATGGAATGGGTGCCAGCTGCCATTGGTAAGATCGGTATTCTGGAAATACACTTCTGTAAAGCCGTCTAGCTCGGGAGATTCAGCCGATAAGGCCGTTTGTACTGTATGTTTTAATTTTATTCTAAGGAAATTTAATGGCTGATTGGCGTTGTTTATCTCGAGTCGCAAGCCTGAAATATTGCCTGCGGTTAATCCTGCGCTGGTAAGCTCATCGACAGTGAAGAGCCATTGCGTTTTGGCTACAGGAGCATTGTTGGTCAGGTTGGCCAAGCCTTCTCCTGAACCCACTTGTGCTGTGTTTTCAGTTATTGTATTGGTGTAGGTGGTTTCAAACTGATCAAACTGGATGTAGGTGTAAACCGGAGTATTTGAATATTCAAAAAGATCCCCGTCAAAATCGGAAATGATATGGGACGGGTGAGATTGCAGGATAGAATCTGTCATTTCAGGCACGGTGACAAAAGTATTGCAACTGTAATCCCATTCCCGGCAACCCACGCTGCCGCTGCCTACCTGTGCATCGTGGCAGCGCATATTGTAGCGCATGAGCACTTTTTCAAAGGGCCCTTCGCTGGCGTCAGGGAAAATAAAATTACCTGAACGGGTGTCAGAATCCCAGGTGAAAGTTTGAACGGTTAATGTATCCTGTGCGGATAAAAAAACGGGAAAAAGGAATAAGGATAAGTAGAGGGTAAAATTCCGCATAATGACCAGCATTTGTTTAAAGTTGCAAAAAAGGATGGTTTGTAACGTCCAAAAATACGTTTCTTCTTTAATATTACTTCACCTGGGGTGTCTGAGGTTCCTATTTGTAAGCTGTCTGACAAGAGGATTTGTTGGCTGTTGCCGTTTTGAGGACCTGCCAGGCTGTTCACGAATCCCCTTATTCTTCCATTTCTCTATCTACCAGGATTGGATATATCAAAGGATTTTTGGTAAAGTAAAAATTTATGAACACATGTCGTTAAACAGACTTTGAAAAACATTTAAAGTCTTACTTTTGTTGTTTTGAGAACCAAACGAATATTTATGTCACAAAATAGTTATTTCGATCCGGCAGATCTAAAAAAATTTGGGAACATCACCGAATTCCAGGAAAAAATGGGCAAGAAATTTTTCGATTATTATGGGGAAGTCTTTAAGGAAGGAGCCCTTACGGTAAGAGAAAAAGCACTGATTGCCCTGGCCGTTGCCCATACGGTTCAATGTCCTTATTGTATTGATGCCTATACTTCCGATTGTTTGAAGCAGGGGGCGGATGAAGAACAGATGATGGAAGCTGTCCATGTTTCGGCTGCCATTCGCAGTGGGGCTTCCCTGGTTTTTAGCGTGCAGATGATGAACCAGGTGAAGAAAACGATGATGTAATATTGACCCTTGATAAGATCAATTTTTAACCCAAATATAAATCCGGTATACTTTTGATACCCGAATTGGCAATTTAATATTATGGTAGAAAAGCAAAGGATAAAATCGCTCAGTTACAGGAACAGCGATCTGGCAAATACTTTTTTTCAGCTTAAAGTCCTGAACGGCCAGGAGCAAGCGGAGGTGAATATTCCGTCGTTTACCTCCAGGTTGAAGGAATTGGGTGCGTTTCCCCTTAAACCGGTTGGAATTGAGGTTTTTCAGCTCAATATTGGAAAGTTATGCAACCAGGTTTGCCGCCATTGCCATGTAGATGCCGGCCCCGATAAAACCCGGGAAAATATGTCCAGGGAGAACCTTGAGGTTTGTCTCCATATCATCAAAACAACTCCCGGCATTACCACGGTGGATATTACCGGCGGCGCACCGGAATTGCACCCTGAGTTTAAATGGTTCGTCCAGGAGTGCCGCAAACTCGGAAAAAAAGTAATGAACCGGTGTAATCTCACCGTAATTCTTTCCAATAAAAAATACCATGACCTGCCCGAATTTTTCAGGGATCACGAGGTTCAAATCATTTCATCACTGCCTTATTTTAGCAAAACCAGGACGGACAGCCAACGTGGCGACGGTGTTTTTGAGGATTCCATCAAAGCTTTAAAGATGTTGAATGAAGCAGGTTATGGGAAAGAAGGAACCGGACTCATCCTGGATCTCGTGTACAATCCAACGGGTGCTTTTTTGCCGGCCGGACAGGAGACACTGGAACCTGAATTCAAGCGTCAGCTAGATCGCCGTTATGGTATTGTTTTCAATAACCTGTTTGCCATTACCAACCTGCCCATCAGCCGGTTTTTGGAATACCTGCTGGAAACGGATAATTACGAATCTTATATGGAAACCCTTTCCGAAGCCTTCAATCCCACTACGGTAAATGGAGTGATGTGCCGCAATATGGTATCCGTCAGTTGGGATGGTTATATTTACGATTGTGATTTCAACCAGATGCTTGAATTGAAGGTCGCGCCCAAAAATACGCAGCACATTCGCGATTTTGATGCCGAGACTCTTTTGAACAGGGACATCATCCTAAATCAGCATTGCTACGGTTGTACTGCAGGAGCGGGATCAAGTTGCGGAGGAGAGATCGCTTAGGATGAAAATTAGTGACAGGTCAAAAAAAAATTGTCCTGCAAAGCATACGTGGCGGAGGAAAAACTTATTTTTACTCCATGAGAAAATTAATAAAAACAGTTCTCCTTGCCGGGGTCGTGTCGATGATGTATTGTACCCCTAAATCCGGTGGGGAAGAAAACGCTCCTTCCACGTTTCCGGTAGAAAACAGCCTTCCTGTCCTAACGGTTTTGCCCTCCAAGGTAGATGAAAGCTCCGGGCTTTCTTTTTTTAACGATCATATCTGGACCCATAATGATAGCGGTGACGGATCGAAATTGTACCAGGTGAGTCTTACTGAACCGAAGGTGCTTCGGACAGTTAAAGTCGCCGATGCTCATGCCAAAGATTGGGAAGAACTCACCCAGGATGATGAATATCTTTATATCGGAGACTTCGGAAACAATAAAGGCAACCGAAAAGATCTTATCATCTATAAAATACTCCGGGCCTCCCTCGAAAGCCCTGACTCTGCTTCGGTCACCGCGGAGAAAATTTCTTTTTATTATCCTGACCAGACGGCATTCAACAATAAAAATTACCAGCATAATTTTGATTGTGAAGCCATGGTCAGTGTGGGGGACAGTCTTTATTTGTTTTCCAAAAATCACCAGAATCAGCAATGTCGGTTATACAGTTTGCCTAAAACTCCGGGGACTTATGCAGCCGTATTGAAAGCAGAAATGGATACCAAAGGATTGATCACGGCTGCTGACATCGACGAGGAAACGGGCGTGCTGGCGTTGTTGGGGTATAATGTTTACCAAAAATGGGGTTCCTGGCACAACAAACCTTTCGTTTGGTTGCTCACTGATTTTGAGGGTGCGGATTTTTTTTCTGGCCGTTCCAGGCGGATTGATATTGGTGTTGAAAAGCAAACGGAAGGCATTTGTTTTGACGGGCAAGGAGGAATTATTATTTCCTCCGAAGGGGAAGGGGGCACTGCTGGGTATTTGTTTTCTTTTGATTTGAAAAAGTGGATCAAATAAAATCAGAGACCTGACTTTAATAATTTTTGTGTTTGGGGTTACCTGTTAATTAAGGTAAATTTGAAAAAACGAATTGTCATAAATTATTTGGTATGAAAAATAAAAAACTCAGCCTGGCCCAATTTTCCCTTAAAGCGAAATCTCTTTCTGAAAGAGAGCAAAAGGAGATCAAGGGCGGCAATCAATTTTCAGGGCATACTCTTGATCCGATAGTGAGAAAATGGATCGAGGTAGATATTCGCGGCACCAACCCTGAAGGTCAGGGTCCTTTCAAAGGAAAATCATTCAGAGCCATCAGAAGAGGTTAGAAATGGGCTAACCCGGGTTAAACGAACTCTTTTCTTTTTCAAAATTTTCTTTGATGATATCGCTGAATTTTTTGTTTTGAATTTTTGCTTCAAACCAGGCCTCGATGTTAAACAATCTTGGCCTCATCTTTTGGTATTCGCTTTGCTGCAATACTGACCTCAATTCCTCAAAAGCTTTTCTTTGTTGTGTTTTGTCCTGGAATTTCAGGGACTCTCTGAAAAATCCGAGTACTTTGCTTTCGTAGGGGGAAAGGCTATCGCTCTTGCTCAGGTACCGGTAGGTGGATCGTATGAGGGATTCCAGCAACAGCATATTTCCCATTTCGTAATGCAGGATGAGGTTTACGATTCGTGAAGTAATCCACATATCCTGACGTTCTACTCTTTTTGGCAGGCTCAACCATCGGTTGAGGTATTCGAGGGCGGAATCATAGTTTCCGGCCCCAAAATGGATATAAAAATATTGGAAGAGAAAGCTGTCACGCTCAAAAAGGTTACTGTCAAATTTACCGACCTGGTGCAGGTGTTCTTCCAATGCCTTTACGCCTTCTTCAAATTCACCGGAGATGATACACAGATGAAATTTCATGGTAAAATATTGCCGGTGAATTTTGGTGGCATCGTCAGTAGTAACGGGCTTTAATGCTCTTAATTTTTCAAGACATTCCAGGGTGTCATCATAGGCTTTTACCAGTGAACTACTGATGGCATAGTTGCTTAGTGCCGAAATATATTCTGAAAGGTCTTCTTTTAAAAAGTAGGGTTTGGACTCCATGATGCGGATCAGTTTTTTACTGCCCGTGAAAAATTCAGGGAATTCACCTTTGGAAAAATGGTGAATGGTCCATATCCGGTGATAAGTGACGAGGGCCTGGTGAGATAGAGCCTGGTTTTCTTTTTTGAGCAGGGGGTGGTTGATAAAATCCGGGGCAACTTCCTTTTTCGGTTTGGATTTTCCGGAAGGATCTTTCCTCATGTTGATGAGCAGCCGATAAAATATTTCTTTGTATTCCAGCAGGTTCTGCAACTGTCGGATGGTTTTATTTTCAATAGCATTGATCCGGGGCAATTCTTTATCCAGGTGACCAATATCGGCCAGCGCATAATAAATTTGTTTCTTCCAATCCTGCAATTCGAGGATGACTTTAAATTGCTCGTATTTAAGAGCTGGTTTCATAGCCTTGTCGATGAGCACCTTACAATCCTCAAACAAGGATCTTCTGTAGAGGGAATGGATACTCTTTAAAATACTTTTGAGTTTATAATCAACTGATCTTTTTTCATCGTAGGATTGGAGACATTTAAGGACCAGGTCGTAGAGGTAGGATTTGAGTTCCGAATATTTCCTGCTTTCGATGGCCCTGCCTTTGTAGATGTTGTTTTTTAGTTGTTCCTCGTCAAAGGTCTCCATTGATTCCAGGGCATGAAAAAGCTGCATGTATTTGCTGTTTTTTTTGCCATGCTCATTCACATATAATTTAAAATACCGCTTTTCCGATCCAGTCAGGGAATGGATCAATTCATAAAGTTTCGTGCTGGGCGTTTTGGCCATAGGATTCTAAAGTGTAAGGTTGGCTACAAATTTAGCATTAATGTTTTGTTATTAAAAAACAATTGCAAATTTAGAAACCTGATTTATATAATGATTTCTTAGCGCATATTTTTGCCTCAAGGGGGGATAGCGAATAAAAAGGATACACTCTTTTTTATTATGGATAGAGGGGATTGATTTTTGAAAGATTTTTTTTGAAAAGATGGGATGAAAAAAAATAGGAATTTTTTTCTAAAAATTTGAAACACAAAAGCGAATAGCCCGTATCATATCTAAAGCATGATTAAATGGCTTTCTTCATGCTGGATTATGTCTTCGGACTTTTTTGAAAGGATATGTATGATGGCAGCGGGAAACTGCTTCCAGCCAGTAAATTTTTAATACCAGTTTGTAATTTTTTAAACACTTATGTACACTAACAACACTATAAAAGGCAGTTTAGCCAGGCTAAGCTATGCTATTCAAAACCTGGAAATTATCAGCCATGAATGGAGTATTCCCATTTTAAGGTTTTTGAGATCGAACGATTCAGTCGATTTTATCCAGCTTCAACATGAAACAAATTTACCACCGATTATCCTTCAAAAGCAGATTGACGCTTTGCAGGAGGTTGGTATTGTGAAAATATCTAAGGAAAAGAATGTCAGAATGTATGAAATGGATCATTACAAAATGCTTCGCATTCAATTGATGGTGAAACAACTTATTGATCAGCCCATACAAATTTATGATAATTACTAGAACCTTATCGCTGGTGACTGGTTGCCCGAAACATTAGTGAGCAACGAGCCACCAGCAACGAGTAAATTATTTATCATCACCAAAAAATGCGATGATCTTATCAGCGAGTTCCAGCCCGATGTTAGTCTGAGCTTCTATGGTAGAGCCGCCGATATGAGGGCTCAATGAAATTTTTGGATGGTGGAGGATGGCTTCACGAGGAGTAGGCTCATTATTGAATACATCAAGTGCTGCTCCTCCGATTTTTCCGCTTTCAAGTCCTTCGAGCAGGGCTTCTTCGTCGATCATTCCACCGCGTGACGTGTTTACGAGGATCACCCCGTCTTTCAATTTTTGCATTTCTGTTTTCCCGATCACTGGTCCGTCGCTAAATGGAACATGGATACTGATGAAGTCACTCTTGGCGAGCAGTTCGTCCATCTCCACTGTTTTGAGTTTGATGGTCAGTTTGGCCGTTTCGCTTTGATAAATATTCACATCAATAGCAATTTTGAGATCAGGAATAATGTCGTAGGGGAGTACATTCATCCCCAGGCCCAGGCCAATTCTCGCTGTTTCCACTCCAATTCGGCCAAAACCGATCACCCCAAGGGTTTTTCCTCTCAGCTGGAAACCGTTGGAATAATCTTTTTTAAGTTTATTAAACTTGGCTGCATCCATGTTACGCATTTCCCAATTGGCATTTTGTAAATGGCGGGCCAGAGAGAACATATGTCCGAAGGAGAGCTCAGCTACGGCCTGGGAAGAAGCGGCGGGAGTATTGATCACCTCAATACCTTTTTCCCGGGCGTACTGGTGGTCAACGTTATCGAGGCCAACACCTCCACGGGCAATTATTTTCAATTTAGGGCAGGCATCTATCAGGTCCTTACGCACCTTGGTGGCGCTGCGTACGATAATGACATCGTATTCCGGCAAGACATCTTTGAGGTCTTCCTGGGCTACTTTTGTTGTATCAACCGTATAACCAGCTTCTTCGAGCAGCATTTTTCCATCCGGGTGAATGCCGTCATTTGCGAGAATTTTAATCATTGGAAGGTGTTTCTGTTTATTATAAAAAGACAAAATTACTTCATTTTAGATCAACAAAAAAAGTAGCCAAAACGACGAACTTGAGTCATTTTGGCTACTTTTTGTTTTCAAATATAAGATTTGGAAATTAATTCGCTCGCTGTATGAAAGTAGGGAAAGTGGCCCCGGTATAGTGATTGAATTTTTTTTCACTTTTTATCGGAAACTTATATTTCTTAATGAAAGTGGAGAAAAAAGCATTTAATTCCGCTTCATTGGCATTACGGGAATCCGGCCGGAGCAGATAACCAATGTGGTCAACCGTTCCGTCTTCAGCCCAAAAAACATGTAACCATAAACGGATGCCTTTCAGGTCGTAATGGATTTTATCAGCGTATTTGTCCATGGCTTCCATCATGTCCAGCCAATTGTCAAAAGCTAGCTTTATATCGTTTCCTGAAGCTTCAAGAAGGGTCTGGCTGTAGGTTTGATTGAGTTGTTCGTAGGATTTTTCCTGTTCTCCGAGCACAAAAACTTTTGGAATTTCAGTTTCCTGAGCAAAAGAACTCCCGGCAAACAAGCAGAGGATGAATAGGGAATAAATAAATTTCATAAGTGTAATTTTTAACGGTTTTAGACAAAGGTAGGTAAAATGATAAATTTAAAATGATAAATGATAAATTTTAAAATGTTGATTTTTAAGTTTTTACAATGGCAGAATGATGGAAGGGTAAAATGAGTCTATCATTCTTCTGCCTTTTCGCCTTAACTAACAAAGATCAGGTGATCGTGATATCATTGACCACGGGCTATTTTGTTATCAACAGGCTGCATTTCGTCGATTATCTGTAACATAACATCTGAAAATAGGATAAAATTGCTGCATAACCCTTAATTTTGGAGTATGGTAATAGATATAATATGTTTGATCTTTGCGGCGTACGGCTTTTACCTGGGTTTTTCCAAGGGAATAATAAAGACCGTATTCACATTAATTTCAATTGTTTTTGGAGTTATTGCGGCGGCTAAGTTTAGCCCAATGATGACGGATTTTTTGGAATCGATCTTAAATTATCATCACGGTTTGATGTTTATAGCGGGTACTTTGGTGGTATTCGGATTGACCTGGCTCCTGATTCGGATTTTGGCCAACAGCCTTGAAGGAATTCTCAAAACAGGAAATGTAAATATTATCAATCAGGCCGCAGGAGGGGCAATAATGGCTTTTTTACTGGTTTCTCTTTTTAGTGTTTTTGTACTCTTCGGCGAACGGGCTCACATCATTGATGATACCACAAAAAAAGAATCGCTGACCTATGGCGTTCTTGAAGCAATGCCTGATAAGCTTATGGGGGTGAGCCAAAAACTCAAACCCGTATTTAAAGAATTTTGGGAATATTCCATCAACTTCATGGACCGTATTGAAAAGGGTGGGGGCGTGGAAAAAAAGAGTTCCGATACCATTTTCGATATTGATGAAGATGCGGATAGCAGTAAAAGGTAGAAAGGGCAAAAGTTAATGCTTGAATACCTTAATGCTTGAATGCGAGAATGTGAGATCGATGTTCCCATTCTTCGTGCTGCCAAAAATCCAAGACATCATCCTTTTGATTCTACCGTCACTTGCTTATATTGTAGCCGGAAAAACCTATTATCATGAACAAGACTTCCGGCCATTCGTACAGATACCTGGTTTGGGGCTATCTGCTTTTATCTCTTATTCATATCTATGCAACAGGAGTTGAAAATGTCTTGCTGATTTATATTACCAAACCGCTTCTGCTGACTTTGCTGTCCGTTTGGTTATGGCTAAATACAAAGGATCAGCCAACCGCTTTCTCCCGTTTTGTTTTATTCGGTTTGATCTTTTCCATTGGCGGGGATACTTTTCTGATGTTTGTTGAAAAGGGGCCTAATTATTTTATTTACGGGCTCATCTGTTTTTTATTGGCCCATGTGGCCTATGCCACCGGATTTTTAAAATATAAGTCAAAGGAAAAAGGACTTTTACAACGCAACCCCTGGGTGGCCATTTTCTTTTTGGTATTCCTGATTGGCAACACCGCTTTCCTCTGGCCGGGCATACCTGCTGATTTAAAAATCCCGGTGACCGTTTACAGCATAGCTATAGTGACGATGGCCGCTACCGCTGCTAACCTGAGTGGTAAAATTCCTTCCCAATTGTTCACTATGTTATTTCTTGGCGTTTTGCTTTTCGTGCTATCCGATAGTATGATTGCCATCAATAAATTCAATCCTCAAGGGATCAGTATTCCGAATGGGAGAGTGTTTATTATGGTGACTTATCTGGCGGCGCAGTATTTGATTGCCCTCCGCAGCCTTGACATATCCAGGTCGGCTGAGCCTGTAAATTAAGTTGGACAAAAAATCCAGGCAATGTTTCCCAAACAGTAGGAATATTGCCCGGACTTTATCTTGCCAGTGCACTCTGAAAGTGTTCTGTATTTGGTCTTAATAAATTCAAATGTTTGAATGGAGGGGAGGTGCATCATCCACCCATAAAATCACCCAGGTCGCAGGGATCCATGCAATTATAACAATCAAAGACTTCCACATCTCCGACAGAGCGTTTCGTTCCTGTACCATCGAGCCCGTCAAAATCGATGAATAAGTCTGTGTCCTTGTTGGCGGTTGGCGTTGGGGCAAAATAATTATTATTGCCGGCATAGGAAATACCTTCCAGACCGTATATATAACCCAGGCTGGATTTACTCGCCCCCATATAGTTGCCGGAAGCCCAGAAATATTCGTCGCAGGCAGCACTGACGTTGCCGTCCATTTCCGTATAGGCAAAGTCAATGCCTCCTGCCGAATTCTCTCCGTTATTCCTGCCAACAAAATAGTTTTGATTGAAACTCCAGGCGCTGCCGGAACGGCTATAACTAAACACTTCGGCTGAGTGGGGATCTCCTCTTTCGGACACCAGCATTTCCTGGTTATCTGAAGAAAATGCGAGGTCTGAAATAATCGCCTGGTCCCCTCTAACATTTGATATTTCCAGTATTTCTGAACCCGCTGGCGGGAAAGCCCCATCTACAAGAGTCACGGAATAAATGCTTCGTTCTTCCGGCGTAATTCTGGGGAAATAGACCTTTATTACTCCTTCCTCCAGGTTGACGCCAATGGCCCAAACCCAGTCGGGCTGGCTAACGATGCCCGGCAATCCGGTATCTGCATTCCACGGATCATAGGTTTCCACGATGGTGCCGTCCATGGCGATTCTATAAATCTTGCCATCTTCCAGGTTCGTGGCAAACAGCTGACGGTTCCATTTGTCAAAAGCAATATTGCCCGTTCCGTTCAAGGGCTCCGCTGGAAAAACAGAAGTGGCAAAATTAGGCAGTACGGCAAAAGGGACCGCGTTCCATGTCGGTGGAGCACATTTGAATATCTGTCCGGCAGAAAAAGGCCTGCCTATATTGGCAGATACCAAAGGACCTGAGAATCCGCCGTCAAAATAATAAATATCGGAGGAGGCCAGGTAAATGTTCTCCTGGTCGTCAATGGCGATGCCGAACACCTGTCCGATTTGGTTCCCCGTCCAGTTAGAAGGGTGAAACGCGGTGACCTGTGGCGCAGAGGTCGTTGTTCCCCAATCATCGCCTTTTGGGGCCTGGGAATTGAACCGGGTATCGTAAATCACTCCAACATTTCCATTTTGTTCGGCTGAGTAATGGGTTGCTACGGTCCAGCCGCAGTGTTCGGAATTGGGAATGATCTCCTGGCAGGGTTCAAAGATCACCTCTTCACATTTTTGGCAGCTCATGAAGCTTACCAATGCAATTGTTGTAGTCAATGAAAATATCTTTTTCATGGGTTGCATTTTTAAGAATTAATGAAATTAGTTACAAAGCAGTTTGGCCTCTGTTCTTCTGTTTATTCTATGTTCCTCTTCGGTACAGTCAATGCCATCGGCACAACGGTTCTTCAATTGGGATTCACCGTAACCTTTGGCAATGATCCGGTCTCTTGGAATTCCCCTGGAAACGATGTAGGCCACTGCGTTTTCAGCCCGTCTTCTTGAAAGGCCCATGTTGTAATCCCAATCCCCTACGCTTGAGGTATGGGATGCGAGTTCCACTCGGCCAATCTGGTGGTCTTTCATATACCTGACCAGCCTGTCGAGTTCGATTTTGGCTTGCGTATTCAGATTATCACAATCATTGCAATATTTGATATCAAGTACGGTACCGGTACCGCAGTCAAAATTATCAACTCCCAGTTCGAGGTCTACAAACAGGGTGGTACTTCTCGACAACCCCAGGGTGGAAACCTGTTCGATGTCTGACAACCGGTTTTCCTTGATTCCAACTACTTCATAGCTTGAATTTTTTTCAAGCCGGAAGGCAAACTGACCCAGGCCATCGGAATTGTCCTGTTTTACCTCGCCGGTTCCCCTGTTGGTGAGGGAGGCAACCACATTGGGTTCTGGTGCTCGGGTGCTTTTGTTGACCGTTCTACCCTTCAGGATGAATCTAAGGTCAGTGTACAATACCTCTTTTCTGATCACGGCATCCGGCAGGAACTCTTCATCAAAAATAGAGGCTGTCGTGGTTTCAATGTCATATACAATGCCTGTCACAACGTAGTTGTCATGAGGCACCTGTCCGAAATCGACTACCCCAAAGGCATTGGTGGTGCCTGTGGCGATGATAAGTCCGTTGATATCCTTAATGGCAACGTCGGCATTGGGAATTACTTTTTTGGAAAGATCGTCCCGGACGGTAACTACCACTTTATGGCTATCATTGGGGCATCCGCAGATGTTACAGGCGGGAGGTTTAGGAGCATGCAGCTTATATTTTAAACCCATATTGACCCCTGCTGAAGCCAGATCCATGCAGCATGGTTTTTCCACGTCCTGCCGGATCACCCAGGGCGATTCGTCTGTCAATGTATATGGATTTACCGTATGATCGTATATGTTTTCTCCATGGATCACACCAGGATTTCCACCAGGAGGAGTGATGTCCATAGCGGGGTCAAAACGAACCCCGAAATGCCTGATGTAATAAAAGCCAAGGTCAAGACTGAGGTTGTCGGTGATGGCATAGGAAAACTCAATATCCACCTTTGCGGCTGGGTTTGAACTTTTAAATCCGGTATTGATCAGTTGCACATCTGGAAGGGTGGACGATTCAGGTCCGTGGCTTTCGGCATAGGCATCGCCCCCGGAGATCCACGAATACCCGGCCATGGGGGCGATCAGTACGCCGAATTTAGCACCCCCGGGACGATACAAATAACTGGGCCCAATCCCGATGAAATGTCGGCGAACGGGCAAATCCTTCTTTAGGACAGCCGCCGCTATTTTGGCATAATACACTGAATCCGGTATTCTGATAAAAGGCCTGGTGAGGATGTTGGCATATTCCAATCGAATCCCTAAGTTGGAGGGAAAATGGTAGTCAGCAACAGCACTGATGTTCCTGCCTCCTTTGTACTTCAATTCATTGTAGGGCGTATTAAAAAGAGGCAAATCATAACCGAATCGCCCCCCTATTTCAAAAGAAGGACTTTGTGCCAGGGCCTTTACAGGCAAGGTTCCCTGGGATTTGGCAGTAAAAATCATCAGGATCAACCCAAGGGTCAATAACAACCGGTTAGCTGTCATTTTTAGATGGGTTAACTTTTTTTCTTTTTGGATTTCTTTTAAAACTTTCATAATCAATTAAGTTTTCTAATTAAAGTATGGAAGGTCTGATGGAAAATATGCCTTCATTTTGTACGAACAGTTTGATATCAAAAGCCGCATTGGAATGTTACCCGATGAGGAGGATAATTTTAGGATTCAGCAAAACCTGATCCCATCGATAAGCTACTCTACGAGTAAAAACTTTGACCCTAAAACAGGTATTTCTACGCTTTTTTGAAAAAATTAATTCCATGATCTTTGTGTTGAAGTAAAAAAATGCTGTAGGCTAAAATGTCGCAAGAATGCCGGCAAGTGTTGTATTTTTCCGGATTTGGTACGTTCGTGTCCCTAAGTTGGTACGCCCATGTACTCAAAGGTCTCTAAATTTGGTTTTGAAAAATTGTTGAAATGGTTCAATGCAAATACAATGACTTTTTGATCAGGAATAGAAATGCATGACCGCCGGACACTGACATTCGATTTTTTAGTACGCCGGCGGTTTTTTAAAATATTGAAAGGGGATTTAAAGAAAGCCGATAACGATAATCTCGTTATCGGCTTTACTTATTTTAAAGCGTATTATCGGGAACTCTTTGAAGTCTACCTGACAAATTGGAAGAGTATTGGTTTAGGCAATTGGGTTAATATTGTATTATTGTGCCTTTTAGAAGGTAAATATTCTTTAAGGACGATCTTAACAGACAAAACCAATAGTATGAAAAATGTTATCAACACCTTTTGGGCATTTTTCCTGGCCTTTGCATTGAGCCATGGATTGAGTGCGCAAAACCCAGTTGCCAAATCAGAGGTACAGGTTACCAAAGCCCGTTTTCTTGGTAAATCCACTCCTTTGCGGGACCTGATGAGCGCCCCCGGAACTTCCCTGGAAAAATTAAAACAATCAAAACAGAACAATCCTCATGTCGTTCCTAATTTTATCGGCAGGACCGGGGAATATGAACCCAATCACAATGCCTTGCCCATTGGAGAGGATCCTGTACGTCAATTCGAGGCAGCCAGAAATGTGGAAGGTGTACCCGTGGAACCTAAGGTGATCATTGAAGGAATGAATCAGTCCAATAGCGGTGCGACGCCCCCTGATCCTTGTGGGGATATCGGAGCCAATTATTACGTTCAGATGGTCAATGCTACTTTATTCAGGGTTTTTGATAAGGAGGGAAATGCCGTTGGAGGGCCCACCTCGGTCAATAGCCTTTGGCAGCAATTCGGCGCTTCATCGGGCGGCGACCCCATCATTTTGTACGACCAGGCGGCTGATCGTTGGTTGCTGACGGAGTTTGCGCCTCCTTTCGGACAAAATAAACTGCTGATCGCGGTTTCTGAGACCGGAGACCCTCTGGGAAGCTGGATGGCCTATGAATTTACCACGCCAAGTTTTCCGGACTACCCCAAATATGGCATCTGGAACAATTGTTATTACCTGACCACAAACGAAAATCAGACGCCCATCTATTTTTTCAACAGGGAAGCCATGATCAACGGAGACGAGAACGTGGATATGCAGCGCATTACCATACCCAATGGCAGCGGCCCGGGCTTTTATGTCCCGACTCCCGTTGATTGGGACGGACAAACACCGCCAAACGCCGACAGCCCGCCGATGGTATTGCGCATATTGGATGATTCCTGGAATGGAGTCAACCAGGATGCCATCCAAATGTGGACCTTTGACATCGACTGGGAAGTGCCCAATAATTCCGGGGCCAACGGACCTTTTAACATTCCTACCGCTGCTTTCGACAGTTACCCCTGCTCCATGGAAACAGGAGGTTTTGCCTGCGTGCCCCAACCTGCAGGCGGGGGCATCGATGCCATTCCGCAGGTATTGATGCATAGAATGCCTTACCGCAATTTCGGTACACATGAATCCATCGTTTTGAATTTCCTGGTGGACGCCGCCCCGGGCAGCAACATTGCCGGGATACGCTGGATAGAATTGAGAAAGATGCCGGGAGAAAACTGGTCGGTTTACCAGGAGGGTACTTACGCCCCGAATGACGGCGACCATCGGTTTTTAGGAGGCATCGCCATGGATGCCCTGGGAAATATAGGACTGGCTTTTTCGGTTTCCGGGGAGGACACTTATCCTTCCCTCAGGTTTACCGGGCGCAGGGTGGTGGATCCTCTTGGAGAAATGACCGTAGAAGAATTCGAATTTGCCCACGGCCTCAGCCATTCTCAAACGGATCGTTTTGGAGATTACGCCTCCATGTCGGTGGACCCTGTCAATGAAAGAACCTTTTGGTACACAGGAGAATACATGAGAAACGGCAGTAATTGGGGAACCAAGATCGTAGGTTTCGAACTTCAGCGGGATAGCATCGATATTGGGGTGGTGGCGTTGAATACACCTCAGTCGTCAGAGAACCTGACCGCCACGGAAGTGGTGGAAATTGAAGTGAAAAATTATGGCCTGGACACCCAAAGTGTTTTCCATGTGGGGTACATCATCGATGATGAACCTGCTGTGGTGGATACCGTGAATTTTCTCCTCGCCCCTGACAGTACTTATGTTCATACCTTTACCCAAACTGTGGATATGAATGAAATCCGCCCGTATCAATTGAGGCTTTTTACCGATTTAGACGATGACCAGGCGCTTTATAATGATACGTTGAGGATGAGCGTTGCCAAGCTGCCCCGTTTTGATGCGGGAATTGGCAACATTACCGGTTTGGAAGAGGCCATTTGTTCCGAGACTGCTGAGGTGATCCTGAAACTCTATAATTATGGAGTGGATACGATGACTAATGTAATCATTTTTATAGACCTTAATGGAACCGTTGTGGATACGATCCACTGGGCGGGTAGCCTCGAATCGGGTGAATGGGCTAATGTGCCCGTCGTTTTTGGCCCGTTGGTTAATGGCTCCAATTTGGTAAGTGCTTATACCCAAAGCCCTAATGGTGAAACTGATCAGACCCTGGAAAACGATTTGTTTTCAAGAACTTTTTTGGCTATTGCTGATGGAGTGACCCTTTATTTTAAAATCAGGCCGGACAACCATCCCGAAGAGGTCAGCTGGAAATTGACGGACCTTGACGGCAATATCGTTTACGAAGGAGGAGATTATACCAATGGTCTTTTCCTGTATAAAGAGGAATGGTGCCTCGATCCGGATGCCTGTTATATCTTTACCATTTATGATAGTTATGGAGATGGGGTGAACGTGCCGTACGGAAATTTTGTCATTGAAGATGCCGAAGGACACGAGTTGGCTTCCCTGATGAATACCAATTTCGGATTCCAGGAAATGCATGAATTTTGTGCCACTTTTGAATGTACCCTTGAGGCAACCGTCAGCCTGACACCCGCTACAGGAGAAACCCATACCGACGGTACGATAATCGTCAATGCGACAAATGGTGGAGACGATCTCGAATACAGCATCGACGGAGGCAGTACTTTCCAAAACAATCCTTTGTTTGCAAATTTGCTGCCCGGAATTTACCAGGTGATGGTTCAGGATGCAGATGATTGCCAGGTGGCCCTTGAAAATGTGGTGATTGATATTATGGTAGCGACGGATTGGCTGGCAGACGGACATAAAATAGAATTGTTCCCGAATCCGACAAATGGGGTGTTCAAAATGAACATAGACGGTTTAAACGGAATGGACCGGCTTGATTTTACTGTAAGAGATGCCTTAGGACGGATCATTCAGCACAATTACCTCGTTCGATACAACGAAACCATGACTGGAGAATTTTCGATTTTATCACAACCTTCAGGAATATACTTCCTAGTATTTAATGATCCTCAGATCCATAAAATAATAAAAGTGGTGAAGAAATAAATCATTGTTTTAAAACCAATCAATAATGAAATTATTAAAAAATATTTTACCTGTTTTATTTTTAGCCACGGTCCTCCTGACTATGGAAAATTGCAACCGCAAAAATGCACAAAACAACGAAGTGGAGCTCGATGCCAATTGCCTGCTAAAGCCAGAGCCGGGTCCATGCAAGGCAGCCTTCAAAATGTACTATTTCGACCAGGAAGAAAAAACCTGCAAATCCTTTATTTGGGGAGGTTGCAATGGGGTGGTGCCTTTTAAAACGCTGGAGGAGTGCCAGGAGAAGTGTAATTGCAAGTAAGTTAAATTTTTTCCTATCTTGCATGGAATAAAACCCGCTTCAATGAACACCAACGTAACAAAACTTCCCGCGATAGAACTCAATAACCGTCGTACTATCAACGGATGGGCTTTTTTCGACTGGGCGAATTCTGCTTTTGCACTTGTCATCACAGTAGCTATTTTTCCCACTTATTTCACGGAAGTGACGGCCGCGGAGGTCAAGTTTTTAGGATTTGAAATGTCCAATAATGCCCTTTATGCTTATTCCATTTCTGCGGCTTATATCCTGATTGCCATTTTGTCCCCGATTTTGTCCGGCATTGCCGATTATGGAGGCAAGAAGATGGTATTCATGCGATTTTTTACCATTATTGGTTCTTTGGCCTGCATTTCCCTGTTTTGGTTCCGGGATACTTCACAAGTGTATATCGGGGTGTTGGGTTTTGTATTAGGGATGGTCGGTTTTGCCGGGGGACAGGTTTTTTACAATTCCTATCTGCCGCAGATCGCCTCGGAAGACCAGTACGACAGGGTGAGTGCAAGAGGGTTTACTTTCGGTTATGTTGGAAGTGTTATCTTGTTGATTGTGAATTTGCTCATGATTCAAAAACCGGAATGGTTCGGCATACACAATACCGGCACCACCGCGGTTCGAATATCTTTTATTATGGTAGGGTTGTGGTGGATAGGTTTTGCAATCATCCCTTTCAGCCGATTGCCCAGGGATAAAAAAAATAAGAATAAAGGCCTCATCACCCGTGGATTTCGAGAGTTGGTAAAAGTGTGGAAATTTATCCAGCAACAGCGGCAGATCAAGATTTTCCTGGCGGCTTTTTTCTGTTACAATGCAGGAGTGCAGACGGTGCTTTACCTGGCATCCCTTTTTGCCAAGCAGGAATTACATTTTGAAACCAGTGAATTGATCATTGTGGTGTTGATATTACAGATCGTGGCTATTGGCGGGGCCTATATTTTTGCAAAGTTGTCGGATGCCAAAGGCAACAAGTTTTCCATTATGGTGATGCTTGTCATCTGGATCGTCATTTGTTTCCTGGCTTATATCGTTTCAGGAAAACTCGATTTTTATGCCCTGGCCGCCGGGGTGGGCATTGTGATGGGAGGGATTCAGTCGCTTTCGAGATCTACCTATGCAAAATTACTTCCCGAAGATTTGAAAGATACGGCTTCCTTTTTCAGCTTCTATGAGGTGGTGGATAAAATTTCCATCATTTTAGGCACCTTTAGTTTCGGTTTGATCACCAATATAACCGGCAATATGCGGATGAGTGTATTGGTGTTGGGAGTGTATTTTTTGTTGGGACTGGTCATTCTCAGGTATGTTAAAATTGAGCATGCTACAGGCCTTGTGGAAGAGGTGGAAGTGTAGGGGGGATGCTTGTTACTGGTTACTCGTTGCTAGTTACTCGTTTCTGGTTATTCCAATAGTTAAAAGGTTTATGATTACCAGGGGATAAACAATCCTGAAAATCCAATAATCCTGAGAATCCTGATCCTGACAAAAATGCTTCTTACTCGTTACTCGTTTCTGGTTATTCCAATAGTTAAAAGGTTTATGATTACCAGGGAATAAACAATCCTGAAAATCCAATAATCCTGAGAATCCTGATCCTTGATATTTATTAGCGGTCAAGAGAATCGTATACCAGTTTCAGGGAAGGGTCCAGGAATGCCCCGTTTTCAAAATCAACCTGAAACTTTTGCCAGGCAGCTTCAAAAAGCGGTTTTTTGGCTTCATCTTTAATTGGGTTGGGAAATTGACTGAGGTCAAATTGATATTTCAAGGGAATATCACTGATGTTGATATGGTATTTTAACAAGAGATACTCCAGTAATGCTTCGAGACTGACGAATTGGTACACATAACTTTCCTGTAAAGTATCCCCATAAAGATCAAGGCCCATCGACATCCATTGCAAATCCAGTTCGTATTTGGGTTCTCTGCCATCAAAAACGATCATGATGCCCAAAACCATTCCTTCGTAATCTGCACAATTACGATAAGAAACCAGGATGCTGCCTTTGACATTATTTTGAATATAGCTGTTCAACCCTTCAAAATTGTCAAAATAGCTTTGCATAGATCACATTTTTAAAATTAAGTCAAACGAACCAGCAACCAGCAACTAGTCTGTCTGATAAGGCGTCCGGGTCAAAATGGAGCGCCCCAGGGTGAGCTCATCGGCATATTCCAGTTCTCCGCCAAAGGAAACACCCCGGGCGATGGTGCTGACTTTTACCCCTTTGTTTTTCAGTTGTTTGGTGATGTAAAAAATGGTGGTATCTCCTTCAATGGTAGGACTGATGGCCATGATGATCTCTTTGACTTCGCCTTTGTCCACCCTCGATAAAAGGCCATCAATCGTCAGGTCGGAAGGGCTTACGCCTTCAATGGGGGAGATGATGCCGCCAAGTACGTGATACAATCCGCGAAATTGTCCGGTATCTTCTATCGCCATCAGGTCGCGAATATTTTCCACCACACAAATGACGGATCGGTCGCGGCGTGAATTGCTGCAAATACTACAAATGTCATCATCGGAAATATTATGGCACTGCTGGCAGGTTTTGATATGCTTGCGCATATTGACAATGGCGTTGGCAAATTCCTCACTTTTCTCTGCATCCTGTTTGATGAGATGGAGCACCAGGCGCAATGCTGTTTTTTTTCCTATTCCGGGAAGGCTGGCAAAAGCTTCTACCGCCTCCTCTATTAATTTTGACGAAAAATTCATGCGGTAAATATAAGGATCAGGATTTTAGCATTTACAGGATTTATCCGATTATTTTTGATGATTTCATGCTCAAATAATCAGGTGATCAAATCTTGCAGGGCCTGCTCCAAATCGGGGTACAAAAAATCAAAACCTGTTTTTTCTATCTTTTTGGAAGAAATTTTGGCGCTATCAAGTACCATGTCGGCCATTTCGCCCATGCCGATACGCAGGGCAAATTCCGGAACGGGCATCATTATGGCCGGCTTGCCGATCACTTTTTTCAAGGTGTAGGTCAGGGCTTTGTTGGTTACCGGATTTGGGGCTACCGCATTATAAATACCCTGAATGTTGTCATTTTCGAGGGCATGGATGAACATTCGGCAGAGGTCGTCGATATGGATCCAGGAATACCACTGGTCGCCGCTGCCGAGCCAGTTGCCCATGAAAAATTTAAACGGCATGGCCAGTTTTTCCAATGCCCCGCCTTTGTCCGAGAGCACTATTCCTAACCTGAGAGCAACGGTACGTAACCCGGGTTCTTTCACCTCGTGAAAAGCTTCTTCCCAAAGGATACAGCTTTCCGGGAGAAAACCTTCTTGACCAGGGGGAGTGGTTTCATCGACCAGCTGGTTGCCGGCATTCCCGTAATAACCTACTGCCGTAGCCGAACAGTAAACTTCAGGGAATTTTATTTTTTTAAAATAACGGTTTAAAAGGCGTATGCTTTCGGTACGGCTGGCAATGATTTCCTGTTTTCTTTTTGCGGTCCAGGGTTTGTCGGCAATGGACGCTCCCGAAAGGTTGATCACATAATCGGCCTTTTGGATAGCTTCGTCCTCTATGAAACCTTTTTCCAGATCCCATTCGTAGGCCGGATATTTTGCTGCGCTGTTTTTGGTTCTGCTGAGCCAGTTGACCGAGTAACCTTTTTGGCTCAATAGTTCACTCAGTCTTTTTCCCACCAGGCCGCTTCCCCCGGCGATCAGTACATTTTTTTGCATAAAGCTTATGTTATTTTAACTCCGTATCTTTAAAAAAATGAGGTTAATCAAATCAGTCTTTCGATATTCAAAAACTGCTTTCTTCCAGCGTTTCATGGTTTGTATGTTGTCTATAAATACAATTTATTGATTCCTTAGGTTTAAAATTCTGACCAAGCTCCCATCTTTAATTCAAAAAGGCTTAAATTAGGGCAAATTTTGAGAAAATGTTATCTGCTTACTGCTTTCGATTCATTATTTTTGATGGATTGACGGTGAACTTTTTTTTAAGCCTTTTAACTTTAAATGGTTAAGAATGGTTCATTGGAAAGTAAATGGATTTTAGGGAAGTGAAAACTTCGTAAAAGATTTACTTTCAGGTGATTTTAAAATTTCCAGTTTGATGAAAAAAAGTTTGCAATGGCTCCCCCTTGCCATGATCATTTATCTTTTTAGTTCATGTTCAGGGGAATCTACGGATAAACAACCTGCCATTGACTTTATTAACGAAGGAAACCCCATTTATGTTCGATTGGCCAATGAACCGGATCGCCTGAATCCCCTGACAACGGTAAATACCTACAGTCGCGCCGTGATCGACCAGCTTTTTGCCGGCCTTATGGCTTTTGACCCGGTCAGCCTTGAACTCGTTCCTCAATTGGTGGAAAGTGCCCCTACTGTTACAGAACGGGAGGATGGTAAGATAGAATACACCTACCGGCTGAGGAAAGAAGCTACCTGGACCGACGGCCGCCCGGTTACCGTTTCCGATGTAGTGTTTACCTTTAAAGCAATGTTCAACCCGCTGGTGAATTCAGCTCCCTATCGCGGTTATTTTGACTTTCTGGAAGACATAAAGCAATATCCCGACGATCTGCGCAAATTTTCCGTTGTGACCAACCGAAAATATATCCTTGCCGAACCAGCCATCAGCAATATGGTGGTACTGCCTGCTCATATTTATGACCCGGAAGGTTCAATGAACGACATTGCTTTTGCTGACCTGGTTCAACCTGAAAAAGCCGACAACATGGCTCAAAGCGAACCGGCAATCGCTCAATTTGCAGAAGCTTTTAATTCCAATAAATATGCCCGCGAAAAAGCATTTATTGTCGGGGCGGGCCCCTACACGCTGGAGGCCTGGGAAGACGGGCAGAAAATTGTACTTAAGCGCAAAGCAGAATGGTGGGCCGACAAGGTTGCCGATAAAAATTCAAGCCTGACTGCTTTTCCGGAAGAAGTCGTTTACAGGATCATCCCGGATCAGACTACAGCGGTATCCGCCCTAAAGGCAGAAGAACTGGATGCTGCCGGTCAGATCGACTCCAAAGATTTTTCCGCCCTCCTGGACAACAAATTGGTACTGGAGCGGTTTGACTTATATACTCCGACTACGGCAAATGTTTATTACATTGCCATAAACAACAAAAATCAAAAACTCGAAGACAAAAAGGTGCGCCGGGCATTGGCACATCTCGTGGATGTCAACAGTGCCATTGAGCATCTTTATGACGGCTTTGCCGAAAGGTTGGTTGGGCCTTTTCCAAAGATTCGCCCTTACTACCATCATGAACTCCCTCTGATCGATTTTAATGTAAAAAAAGCAATCGCCCTGCTGGAAGAAGCGGGATGGAAAGACAGTAATAATGATGGAATTGCCGATAAGATGATCGATGGTCAGCGGGTGGATATGTCCCTCGATTACCTGGCCACGAAATCTTCGGATTTTGGAGCCAACCTGGCCCTGATGTTTCAGGACAACGCCAAAAAGGCAGGGGTGAAAATCAATATTGTCACCAAAGAATTTCGCGCTATTTCGGAAGACATGCAAAAAAGGGATTACGAGTTGACTTCCAGGGCATACGGGCTTGATCCACTGCCGGACGATCCCAAACAGTTGTGGCATACCAGCAGCGATACCCCCGATGGATCGAATCGTTTTGGATTTGGCAATGCCGAATCCGATGCTTTGATCGATGCCATCCGTACCACTTTGGATGTTGACGAAAGGGCGGTTTTGTACAAAAAATTCCAGGAACTGTTTTATGAGGAACAACCTGTAATCCTGCTTTTCTCCCCCCGGGAAAAAATTGCCATCAGTAAACGACTGAAAGGAGCCCCTTCCATTTTGAAGCCGGGGTTCCTTGTAAATACTTTTGAAATATTAAATTGAATCTAAAGCATACAATCATAAATCTAAAATCAAACAATCATGAAACGTATCTATTTTCTCCTGTTTGGATTAATAATACTTTCTTCCTGTAAGACTGACCCTAAACAAGATGAATCGGTCAACTGGAAACGGACGACCAATGAAGTGATTCTTCGCCTGGATGAAAGCCCTGACCGGCTGAATCCCATGCTGGCTACAACGGCTTATGCCACCGAGGTGAATATGCAGGTTTTTTCTTACCTGTTATCTATTGACCCCAAGACACTTGAATTCATTCCCCAGTTGGCCAAGGCATGGCCCGAGGAAAAGGAAATGACCGAAGGCCCTCATGCGGGCCAAATGGCCAATACTTTTGAAATTTTCGAGGAAGCTGTTTGGGACGACGGAACGCCCGTTACCGGGAATGATTACGTCTTTACGGTAAAGACTGTTTTTGTACCCCAATTGCCTACCCAGCGGGTAAGGCCCTATTTTTCAATGATCAAAGACATTGAGGTGGATGGAAAGAACCCCAAACGTTTTACTGTTTACACCGAAAAAACAGACAATGTGGTTGAGACCATTTCCAACACCATGTTTGTGATGCCAGCCCATATTTACGATGCACAGAATTTTTTGGCTGAAATTCCCCTCACCGATTTCCTGGATGAACAAAAAATGGAAGGCTTGTCACAAAGCAATGAGCGGATCGGGCAGTTTGCCGAGGAATTCAGCTCTCCCAAATTTTCCCATGATGTAAATTCTATATCGGGAAGCGGCCCTTATCGTATTGAAAGCTGGGAAACCGGCAAGGAAGTGGTTTTGATAAAAAAAGAGAACTGGTGGGGCACGGCTCTTGCGGGAAAATACCCCAGCTTATCCGCTAAACCAGACAAGTTGATCTACAAACCCATTGTGGATAATGTGACCGCCATTTCAGCTCTGAAGTCTGAGGAACTGGATGCCATGGCCAATATTGACCCCAATGATTTTAAGGAACTCAGGGAGGATTCTCTTTTAAATTCTATCTACAATTTTGAGACACCGCCATTCCTCGGGTATTATATGCTGTTCCTCAATGGAAGGTCGGATAAACTCTCCGATAAAAGAGTCCGCAAAGCCCTGGCTCATGCCATTGACGTGGACCAGATCATAGAAACCGTTTACGCCGGGCTGGCGGTTCGTTTTGCCGTACCGGTGCATCCTTCCGCTACCTATTACAAGAGCGATCTTCAGCCCCCTGCTTACGATATTGATCTGGCGAAAAAAATGCTCAAAGAAGCCGGCTGGGAAGATACCAACAACGATGGCGTAGTGGATAAGGACATTGATGGAGAAAGAGTGGAAATGGAGCTGGAATTCCAGTACACCGGGCAGAGTGAGCGCCAAAAAACACTGGCTCTTTTGATCCAGCAGACTGCCAAAAAAGCTGGTTTTGCCATTGAACCCAAAGCCCTCGACTATGCCGTATTGTTGCAGAATACCAAAACCGGAGATTATGACATCGCTCCGGGTGGAAGGAGCTGGCCTCCGGTAAGCTGGAATCCTAAACAAAACTGGCACACCGGAGGCGCAGGTCGTGTAGGGTTCGGCAATGCGGAAACGGATGCCCTGATTGATGAGATCGTCAAAACGACCGATAAGGAAGCCAAGAAAAAATTGTACTGGCAACTCGAGGACATCATCTATGATGAGCAACCCGAAATTTATCTCATCGTGCCCGTGAGTCGCGTCATCGTACACAAACGTTTCAACTGGGATGCTTCGCCTATGCTACCTGGTTATTTCCCGAATTATTTTGAGCTGAAGGATTGATGCGATGATTCAATGATACTATGATTCAATGATACGATGATTCAATGATACGATGATTCAATGATACGATGATTCAATGATGCGATGATTCAATGATACGATGATTCAATGATACTACGATACTTCGATGATTTCTTCAATGCTGCGATACTGTGATGCTACGATGCTACGATGCTGAAATGCTACGATGTTTTGATGAGATGATATCAGGGTAGTTTGAACAATTTTATAGGGAATGCCTTTTCACTGTGTGTTAGCCGCTGGAAAGGCATTTTTTTGTCAGGAAGGCTGTAGTTAAGCAGAATTGGTGAACGATAGACGGGGACGGTTTGAATTATTAGGTAGTCGGAAGAAAACCCCTGAAACACCTGGAACCATCTGGAACAGCGAGGAACGAGCCACCTGTCAGGATCAGGATTTTTGGGATTATAGGATTTGCAGGATTGGATCTTTTGGTTCTATGATCAATGCGCAACCATCTGGAACAATTTGGAACCATCTGGAACACTCCCGACCTGCGGTACGGGATTTCGCTGCACTCAACATGGAACCATCTGGAACAGCGAGGAACTAGCACTTGCGTAGACACCCCCAAATTTGACGTTGGAGCCTTTTCAAACAGGTATTTTATCTGCCGTCAAATTTGACCCCGCAAGGGTAGACACCCCCAAATTTGACATGAGTGATTTTTCTAAACTGGAATTAAGTTGCCGTCAAATTTGACCCCGCAAGCGTAGACACCCCCAAATTTGACATGATGGTATTTCTAAACTGGAATTAAGTTGCCGTCAAATTTGACCCCGCAAGCGGGGTAGGTTTTTCGCCAGATTTATGAGTGTTCTGAAACGAGCAACCAGTAAAACCAGCATTCTACTCAATCACCTTGAACGTCGTGCGGCGGTTGATTTGGTGCTCTTCTTCGGTGCATTGGCTGCAGACACAGTCGATGGCCAGTTTGTTTTCTCCGAAACCGGTGGCGATGAGGCGGGAGCCGTCGATGCCTTTGGAGATGAGGTAATCCACGGCGGCCTGGGCCCGGCGTTGGGAGAGTTCCTGGTTGTAACGCGGATTGCCACGGCAGTCGGTATGGGAGCCGAGTTCGATGGTGATGCGCGGGTTGAGGCTCAGCGTTTGGGCCAGGACATCGAGGGTGGCTTTGGCGCTGGTGCGGAGGTTCCATTTGTCGAAATCGTAGTAGATGTTTTCGAGGACGATTTCGGTATTGGCGTATACTTTGTCGAGCACGATTTCCAGTTCGAATTTTCTTACCGGGTTGTTGGGGTCTTTGCCGATGCCTTTGGTGGTGAAGCGGGATTGACTGCTCAGGAACCCTTGCTTTTCGGCGAGGAACTGGTAATCGGTATCATCGGCCAGGTCCAGGGAGTACAATCCGCTTTCATCGATGGTGATGTTTTGTTTGCGCTGGCCGATGGTGATTTTAAGGGTGGCCCCGTCAAGCGGCTTTCGACCCAGTACCGCACTGTTGGGGTTGCCCGTTTCGGCATAGATTTTTTCCAATACATAAACGTCCAGCGACATTTTGTAATCCACCTCTTCGGGCACTACCGCGATTATTTCTTCCTGCTTTCGTTTTTCAAATTTAAAAATATCATCTCCGCCGATCCCGAGGTCGGGTCGGGTGGACGTGAAATAACCGGTCTGGAGTACATCCTTCGGCCGGGCGGAAGTATAATCGACGATGAAGCCGAAATCATCGTAGCCGGAATTGATCGGTGGTTTCAGGTTGAATGCAGGCGACCAGCCGCCGGTGTTGAGTTTGTAAGTCTTGAAAATGTCGAGTCCGCCCATGCCCTGGTGGAAGTCAGAGGAAAAATAGAGGGTATCTTCATCGAGATAGGGGAAGGCTTCGTTGCCAATGGTATTGATGCTGCGCGACATGAGGCTGGGTTCGCCCCATTCGCCGAGGTCATTTTTTTCGGTGATCCAGATATCTGTGCCTCCCCACCCGTCGGGATGTTCCGCTACAAACAGCAGGGTTTTGCCGTCTTTGGAAAGGCTGGGCTGCCCGTAATTGATGGAAGGTTCCTGGAAAGGCAGGGGCAAGGGTTCCGACCAGGCGCCGTTCTGGCGGGTCGTGAACATCAATTTACAATAGTCATCCTCGAATTTTTCGCCGTAACAACGGCTGAAAACGGCTTCGGTAAAATCTCCGTTGAAGGTAATGGTGCCTTCATTGTGTTCAGAATTCAAAAGAGGATCGAAGTTGGTCACCGTATTGGTGGAAAGATCCACTTTGAAGAGGTCGGAAAACTCGTTGCCGGTCCAGTTGTAGGTATCTTCTCCGGTGCTCGTTTTGCGGTCGGAGGTAAAAACAAGGGTATTGTCGCCGTAAAAAGCGGGCGCATAATCGGCCCCTCCTGAATTGAAATCCGGAAGGGAAATTTTGTATTCCGGGTTTTTGATCTTTTTCCACCCTTCGGCGATCTGGCAGGCGGATATTTCCCTTCGGTACTCATAAGGACTGCCGATCTCCAAACCGAGATCCTTGAAGGCGATGGCGGCCTCCCCGTAGCGTTCTGCTTTTTTGAGGGCATAGGCAAATTCCCTTTGTGCCTCATATCCAAACTGATTGTTGTAGGCTGTTTCATACCAGGTGATGGAGGCGTCACTTTTGTTCTGGTATTTGTAGGATTCTCCGAGCAGGAAGGCAATTTTGCCTTTTTCTACACGGCTCTCTGCCTTGTCGTATTCTTTTTTGAGCAATTTTTCCGCCACGGCGTATTGTTTGCGTTCAAAGGCTGTTTTGCCGTCCCGGATTTTTTGGGTAAAAGTACAGGCGGTGACGATTGTCATGGCAATTATGGCGAGTAGGGCAAACGTTTTTTTCATAGCTGAATGGTTATTTTGCAAGATAAATAAAAAACGCTTCAAGGGTTGGGATTGTTGTAAAAATGTTGGATTGGGGTGGTTTGGGATAAATAGAGATAAGGAGGTGGACAAAATAAATTGAACCATTGCCCCGCTCGCCCCGACCCTAAAAGGGAGTCTACCGCAAAATGGTTCAATTTATTTTTGTTCCTTCACTTATGTTGAGATGGTTTGGGATAAATAGAGATATGTGGAAGGTGCAAAGATTTGATTTACAAATAATTGAAAGATTTAGTACTGGAAATTGCAGTCTTGATTAGCCTTGCCTGGTTAATTTGCCGGAGCGTTTTAGCGAAGGGCGGCGCAGGGACGAGCAGGGCCAGGGATAGGAGCGACAGCGGATAGCCCGGCCACCAGCGTAGCGCAGTGGGGCCCCCGGGAATGTTAAAAAAGGCCAGGACGAAAGAAAAAGGGATAAGCCTGAATTTCCTTTCAAACTTTAGCCTTTAGTCTTTAAACTTTAAACTTTTTATTGTTTACCTTTGCATTCCGTAGCAAAACATACAAATTCTAATGGCGAAATACATCTTTGTTACGGGCGGCGTAACTTCATCTCTCGGAAAAGGAATCATCTCTGCATCACTGGCCAAATTACTTCAGGCACGTGGCTTTACGGTTACCATCCAAAAATTCGATCCTTATATTAATGTCGATCCGGGTACTTTGAACCCTTATGAACATGGCGAATGTTATGTTACAGATGACGGGGCGGAAACGGACCTGGATCTCGGGCATTATGAAAGGTTTTTGAATACACCGACTTCCCAGGCCAACAACGTCACTACGGGCCGTATTTATCAAACGGTGATCAATAAGGAACGGGCCGGGGATTACCTTGGCAAAACCGTTCAGATCATTCCACACATCACCAATGAGATTAAAAGGCGTATGCTTCTGCTGGGCCAATCGGGTGATTTTGAGATTGTGATTACTGAACTTGGCGGTACGGTAGGAGACATTGAATCATTGCCGTACCTGGAAACGGTGCGCCAGTTGAAAAGAGAGTTGGGGAGTGAAAATTGCCTGGTGATCCACCTGACATTGATCCCTTACCTTCGGGCTGCCAAAGAATTGAAAACAAAACCTACCCAACACTCGGTAAAGGAATTGCTCAATACCGGAATCCAGCCCGACATCCTGGTTTGCCGGACGGAATATCCTTTGAACAATGAAATTCGTGAAAAGCTGGCGTTGTTTTGTAATGTAGATATTGGTTCCGTGGTAGAGTCTATCGATGCGGAGTCTATCTATGATGTGCCCTTGCTGATGCTCAAAGAAAAGCTGGATGCCACGGTGATTCAAAAATTGAAATTGCCGGATACCAGCAGTCCTAAACTAAGGGGATGGAAAACCTTTTTGGGCAAGTTGAAAAATCCAACTTACGAGGTCAAGATCGGGCTGGTAGGCAAGTACAATGAATTGCAGGATGCTTATAAATCGATCTATGAGTCGTTTATTCATGCCGGGGCGGTCAATGAGTGTCGCGTGATCGTGGAGCCGGTGCATTCGGAGATGCTGGAAGATGATTTTGCTACCGTTGCCAGGCGGCTGGATGCTTTTGACGGGGTGTTGGTGGCGCCCGGGTTCGGACACCGGGGCATTGAAGGAAAGATAAAAGCCATCCAATATCTCCGTGAAGAGAAAAAACCTTTCTTTGGTATTTGCCTGGGCATGCAATGTGCCGTGGTGGAATTTGCCAACAACGTTTTGGGACTTAAAGGTGCTGCTTCCGTTGAGGTGGATCAGGATACGCCCTATCCGGTCATTGATATGATGGAGGATCAGAAAAAAGTAACCATGATGGGCGGCACCATGCGTTTGGGAGCTTATGCCTGTACTCTTGAGGCGGGTTCTTTGGCTTACAAGGCTTACGGGGCCTCGGAGATTATGGAGCGTCACCGTCATAGGTATGAATTTAATGATGCTTACAGAAAGCAGATGGAAGATGCCGGGTTGAAAGCCACGGGCATCAATCCGGAGACAGGTCTGGTGGAGATTGTCGAATTGAAGAATCATCCGTGGTTTGTGGGCGTTCAGTTTCATCCCGAGTTAAAAAGTACCGTAGAGAATCCGCATCCGCTTTTTGTCTCCTTTGTGAAGGCGGTTATGGCTTACCGGAGACAAAGGAATTAGCAAGAATTAGGGATTTTAGTGGGGGAGGATTTAAACGGGATCATTTAACCGCTGAGGTCGCAAGGAAGGCGCAAATGGAACATCCCGACCTGCCGGTACGGATTGTCATTTGCGTTCATTGCGGTTAAAAAATAAAAAAATACCTTAATTTTTTAGTCCCGGGTCAATTTCATACAAATAATATTTCCCTCGCTGGCCGAGCAATTTTGCATAACCTGTCAGCGGAGCGTCGGTAATCATGTGGGTGATGCCGAGAGACTTCAATCTTTCGATGCCCTCCGGGGAGGCCGGCAGCCGGAGCGGGGTGCCGGAGAGCCTTTGCGTGGAATTCTGATCTTCCCTGAATTGATAGATTTCTTTCACCCTGCGATACCATTCCTGCAGGACTGATTTGTGGTGCACCATCGCCTTGTAATCCACATAAGTGCTTCGTTTTCCGTAATATTTCAAATGAGTATAATAAGTGGGGGTAATGAAAAGAGCATCGCGGGGCGTGAGCCTTTTGGCCAATTGCGCAATGGCTATTTCATCATTGTAATCCCCTCGCCACGGCATGTCGAAAGAGGAGGGATGCCTTTGCGGGATTTTCCAATACAGGTAGGTCGTCAGGGCACCTAATGCCAGAGCAAACAGGAAAAAAAGACTTTTTTTGAGCGTTGGGAAATGTTTCTTCAAAAGATCAGCCACCCCCGTACTTATCGCGATCATCGAAAAGAACTTGAGCCAGATGGTCGTTTTAAACCATTGGGTGGAAAGAAAAACGGAGCCGTGAAGCACTTCCACTCCAAGGGTGTAAACGACGAGCCCCAGTATTGCAAAGTTGAAGAACCAGAACAGGGTATCATTTTGCTTTCGGAAGTGATTCCAGGCAAACAGGAAAATGGGAAGGAGGATGATATAATTTTTCAATCCGAAAGCCGAAGGAATAAAATGGTGGGCGAGCCGGAAACGTATGATTTCAAAGAACCCTTCATTGCCCAGGCTTCCTCCCGAAAATTGTTTTTCCAGGAAAAAAAGCCATAACCCGGCGGTGAGCAAATAAACGGGAATACTCCAGTATAACCGGAGTTTATCGGAAGAAACGCCGGTTTTGATCAGGGTCACTACAATGATGCCGGAGCAAATAAGAAACAATTGGACCCCTGCGATAGGGTGAATCAGCGTTGCGGGAATCAGGAGAAGGACGGCCGTGGTGGGTGCCTTTTTCAGGAAGAAATAAAAACTCCAGATGCCTATGCTTTTGGCAACCAGGCTTGAGGATAACGTATTGTAATAAAGTTCATTGCCCCCCAGGTTGATCTTGTAAAAAACGATAACGGTCGCAAAAACGGCCAAAAAGGCAAAGAATTCATCCCTGACCAATTCCTGAGCTGTTTTTAACATCCCGGTCATCAGGAACATAGAGACGATAAAATGAGAAATCAAAAAACTCCAGGGAGTACTGATGTTGAAAAAATGAAGGAACTCGACGAACATCCATCTTTCATTGGGCACCCGGGCGGTGATGTTTTGGAGATAAAAGTCGTTGGCATAGCAGGTTGGATCTTCCAGGAAGTTGAGGTATCCCTGGATCTCGATCAGGTCCTGGTGCCCAAAAATGTAACCATGGGCAGCGAGCAAAACAAGGTAAAGCAACCCTGCCTGGAGGAGGAGCGAAAAGGGGGAGCTGTTGAATTGGGTAGATTCCTGCACGGGTTTTATTTTAGTCATGGTGGCATGAAAAATGATAATTCGTCAAAAAGTAAGGTAAATTTCCGAAATTTGTGACAACCATCTAAATTATGCGAAAATTAAAACTTCAGGAACTCAATAGGCTTGATGTTGAATCCTTTAAGAAATTGGAAAAAACGCCTGTCGTTATTGTGCTCGACAATATCCGATCCGGTCTCAACGTAGGCTCTGCATTCCGAACAGCAGATGCTTTTGCCTTGGAAAAGGTGATCCTGTGCGGGATCACAGCACAGCCTCCTCACCGGGAGATTCTCAAAACAGCTATTGGTGCCACCTCTTCCATGGATTGGTCGTACGTGGAAAAAACCACAGAGGCTATTGCCACTTTGAAAAAGGAAGGTTACCATATTGTGGCGGTTGAGCAGGCCGAAAACAGTACCCTTTTGCAGGATTTTGTGCTTCCCGGAAATAAAAAAACAGCCCTCATCTTCGGCAATGAAGTGACGGGTGTAAGTGAAGAAGCCATGGAAATGGTGGATGAATGTATTGAAGTGCCTCAATTTGGCACCAAACATTCCCTCAATATTTCGGTGTGTATCGGTGTGGTGGTTTGGGATGTGTTTAAAAAGGGGGCGGGGTACTAGTTGCTTGTTACTGGGTTCCGTTGCTGGTTGCTGGTTTTTTAACACAGCGCAACGAATAACACCTGTCAGGATCAGGATTTTCAGGATTAAGGGATTATCAGGAATGAACCTTATTGTTTCATGATCAGCGAGCAACCATCAGAAGCAATCTGGAACACTCCTGACCTGCTGTACGATTTCGCTGCGCTCAATTTGAAACCAACTGAAACTATTTGGAACTCAAAACTAACGGAATATCAAATAGCGAACACGGAACCTGCCTGCCGCGTGGCGCAGTAGCAGGCAGGCACCGAATGTCGAAGTTTTTTAACGAGTAACGAGCAACGAGTAACGAGCAATCAGTTACTCCTCTTCCCCTTCTCCTTTCACTCCTTCGCCGCCGATCTCCACAATCCAGTCGGTCATTTTTTTGACCTGTTCGTCGGTCAACCTGGATTCGGAATGGATGATCAGGTACGACTGCAAAGGCATTTCGCGCTGGTTCACCTCTCCGTAAAATTCTTCAAGTTTGTGATTCCTGCGGCGTTCTTCGTAGTTACCCCATTCTGAAAAGTTGAGATGCTTCCGACCTTCATTGATGTGTTTTTTGATAAACCAGGAAACGGGGGCCACGTTGGTGTACCAGGGATAAACCGATTGATTGGAGTGACAATCGTAGCAACTGGCCTTGATCATCCCTGCTACCTCAGCCGGCGGATTGGTCATCGCAATAAAATCCTTTGCCGGATCAGATGTCGGATTGGTTTTGTCGATCCGGAAAAACTGGATGATAACAAGCAGGGCGAGAACACCCCATAAAATTTTCTTTTTCATAAATAACATTTTAGATAATGATTATGTGAAACCTTATTCCATTAAACATTTTCAATGACTATGCGCTCCTTCATCTTCGCCTGATGAGCCGTTGATGTAATAGGATCCCTTCGTAACCAGTTTATCGCCTTCGGAAAGTTGCAGTTCTTCTATTGCGGTAAATTCTTCATCAGAATTTCCAACTTTTACGTCTATTTTGACAAAATTTCCATTTCGTAAAACGAAAACAGAGGATGTCTCCCCGCTCCTAACGATAGCTGTAGTTGGAACGGCAAGCACCTCTTTCCCTTCATCAAAGATCCGTGCATGTAAATAAGTTCCGGCGGTCAGGGTTGCGGGTTTGTCTTCAAAATGCCCGTGAACCATGGTCGTTTTGGTTTCCATATCGATTACATGGCCCACCAAATGAACCTCTGCTCCAATTTTATCTTCCAACCCGGGAACAAAGGCTTCAATATACTGCCCTTTTTTGACTTTTGGAATGTCTTTGGCGAAAATTTGCAATTCCAGGTGCATGTGGCTGTCGTCTACGATTTCATAAAGCAGATCGCTGGGACCTATCAGTTTACCCTTGTTAATATTTACCGTCGCCACGAACCCGTTGATGGGAGCGTAAATTTGTACGTAAGGCTGAATATTCCCTGCTTCAATTTGACTGACGGAAAGCCCGATAAGGTCCAGTTCGGCTTTCAGGCCTTTGAAGGAAGCCTGCTCGGTTTCATAGTTCAATTTAGCTTCCTGGAACGTTTTTTGGGAGGTGGCATCCTCCGCAATCAGGGTCTTTTTTCGCAAAAAATCCTGCTCGGCAAATTCCAGCCGGCTTTTGCTTTCCAGGTAACTGGTCTGAAGCTTGATAATGTCAGGGTGTTTGATGGTCGTCAATAAAGTTCCTTTTTTGACATAATCACCCGGCAATTGCCGTACTTCCCCGATGAACCCGCTCACAGAAGAATAAACGGAGGCGAGGCTATTTGGCGGTACCTCTACCTTTCCGGTACATTCAATGTAAGAGGATACCTTACGTTTTTCCGGCATTCCGTAGGTTATTCCGGCCATGTTTATTTGTTCTTCGGAAAGGTGGATGGTACCATTTGTTTGTCCCATTTCCTGGGTTACTTCATCAGATATATTAGCTTCCTCCTTTCCCGAATGGCAGGAAGAGGCAAAAGCCCCGAGGGCCAGTAATAAAAGAATTGATTTTATATTTTGCATTTTTTTTTGCTTTAGATTTTTATAAAAAAAGACCTTCCTACTCTCCGCTAAGATATTCGAGGTAGAGAGCCGACTGGTTATAATTAAAGAGCAGATCGAGGTAATCCAGGTCATTACTCAGCGCTACGTTCAGACTTTGTACATAATCGAAATAATTGATGTCCCCCTGCTGAAACTGTAGCTTTGCAAGGGTTCGAAGCGTAGCGGATTTTTGCTGGATATCCTGACCAGAAGTATTCAGCTCCTCAAACAGGAGAGCGGTCTTATTTCGGAAATAAGAAAATTGTTCTCCGATGATCTGCTCCTGGTGAGTGAGGGTATTCATGGCCTGGGCCTCTGCAATTTGCGCTTGCTGGATGCGGGCACCCTGGGCTTTTTTCCACAAGGGGATGCTCACCCCGGCCTGCACGCCCTGGAAGCTGTAATCGGGACGTATGCTCTGGTTGAAATAACCTATTGAAAATTCAGGTCTGGCCATTTTTTGCTGCAGTAATGTTTCCTGCCTGGCCACTTCAATGCGCTGTGCAAATGGTGCGGTAAAGGAATTACCCGGGGATTCGGAAAAACCGGGGAGTTCCATGATCGTGAGTTGTTCCTCCGCAATTTGGAAACTTTCCCCAAAAAAAGCTGCCTGGGCCAATTGAGTGTAAGCCTGTTCTTTTTCGGCTTCAGCGTAAAGAAGGCCTCTTTGAATTTTCAGTAATTCATTTTCCGCCAGTGTTTTTTCAAGTTTGCCCGATTCACCTGCCTGGAATTGCACAGCCGCTTTATCGACAAATTCCTTCATCAGGGCAAGCTGTTCTGCCAGTAATTTTACTTTCTGGTTCTTGTGCTGCCAATTGTACCAGGCCTGTTTGACTTCTACCGAAATATTACGGCGGATAGTTACCAATTCTTTCTCCGCCAGCCCTATATTGGCTTGTGCCAGGGTTTTCCTGCTTTTGTTTGCCGCAGGATTGCCTATTGACTGGTTGATGCCAAACCGGTAATCAAAAAGGTTCGTGTTGATCTGCCCTGTTTCCAGAATGAAATCCGTAGCCGGGATTTGCCGGGCCGATTGCAGAGACAACTGGTTCTTTTGGATACTGAGCGTTGCATTTTGCAGGTCAGGATGCTGCTGCATGGCATTTTCCAGTGCCGTCTCCAGGGTGATTACAGGCGACTGTGCCCGGAGGGTTCCGACTCCGACGACCAGCAAGACGATCATGGCAGCTTTTCCTATTTTGGGTCTTTTTACGTTTTTGTTGACTAGATTATACAGTACGGGCAGCAGCAGCAAGGTAAGCATGGTAGAGGTGATCAGCCCTCCGATAACTACCGTAGCCAGGGGCTTTTGCACTTCTGCTCCATTACCGGTGGATAAGGCCATGGGGAGAAATCCTAAAGCCGCTACCGTCGCGGTCATGATAACCGGCCGCAGGCGGACCAGGCTTCCTTCGAGCACTACTTCCCGAATGTCAGTCATGCCATCTTCGTATCTCAGCCTGTTGAAATAACTGATCATCACGATCCCGTTTAAAACAGCCACCCCGAAAAGGGCGATAAACCCTACTCCTGCTGAAATACTGAAAGGCATATCCCGCAACCAAAGTGCCATCACTCCTCCAATCGCAGAAAGTGGAACGGCCGTGAATATAAGCAGGGCGTATTTTATTTTTTCAAAGGTGAAATACAACAAGCCAAAGATCATTAACAATGCCACAGGTACCGCCATTCCGAGTCGTTTTTTGGCTTTTTCGAGATTTTCGAACTGCCCACCGTACTTGATGGTGTACCCGGCAGGAAGCGTTATCTTGTCGGCCAGTGTTTGCTCTATATCAGCCACCAGGCTGGCCACATCACGATTTCGCACGTTGATCCCTATATTGATCCTTCGTTTGGCATCTTCCCGGCTGATGAGGGCCGGTCCTTCGATATATTCCACTTTGGCGACCTCACTCAGGGGAATACTGCGGCCGTTTTCGAGGTCGATGAACAGCTGGTTGAGGTTGAGCTCTTCCCTGCCCGCTTTATTGAGTCGTACCACCAGGTCGAATTTTCGCTCGTTCTCAAAAATGACTCCTGCTGCGGCTCCGGCATAAGCCGTTCTGATCAACGTATTGAGGGCTTCAATATTCAGCCCGTATTGGGCAATCTTTTGGCGATCAAACTGTACGACTAACTGTGGTAAACCATCAGTTTGTTCCACTTTTACGTCGCCGGCTCCCTGGATATTTACAATATAAGCCGCGGCTTCTTCAGCAATACGTTTCAGGGTTTCGTTGTTCTCCCCGAAAATTTTGACGGCAATATCGGTTTTGGCACCGGTCATCAATTCGTTAAAACGCAGTTGAATGGGTTGGGTAAACTCAAAAGAAACGCCCGGGATCACGGCCAGCTTTTCTTTCATTTTATCAGCGAGTTCTTCCCTTGTTTTCGCACTGGTCCACTCGCCTTTTTCCTTGAGCACGATCATGATGTCTGCGTCTTCAATGGCCATGGGATCCGTGGGGACTTCGGCCGTTCCGATTTTGGAAACAACATGTTCTACTTCCGGAAAATTATCCAATAATATTTTTTCTGCCCTGCTGGAAGATTTTACACTTTCGGTCAAAGAACTTCCCGGCTGGATGGTCATCTGCATGGCCAGGTCCCCTTCTTCCAGGGTAGGAATAAATTCTGCTCCCATGGATCTGAAAACCAAAGCAGCCATCACTAAGGCGATAACGGAAGCTCCGATGACCAGGGAAGGAATTTTTAATATAAAATTCAGGGTGGGCCGGTACAACCTTCTCATGAAACCCACGAGTTTGTCTGCAAAAGAATGATGCTCCCGGATATTCTTTTTGAGGATCAATGCCGCCATCATAGGAACGTAGGTAAGGGACAAAAGCATCGCCCCCAAAACAGCAAAACTGAAAGTCATCGCCATGGGGCGGAACATCTTACCTTCAATACCGGTGAGGGTCATGATGGGAATGAAAACCACCAGGATGATGAATACGCCAAAAACGGCCGACCGAAACAATTTGGCAGAGGCTTCCGTGATGATTCCATCCATTTGGGATTGGGATAACTTTTTTCCGACATGATAGGTGAAGATGGTATGCAATACTCCTTCCACAATGATCACTGCACCATCTACGACGATCCCGAAGTCAATGGCGCCCAGAGACATTAAATTGGCGGAAATGCCAAAATAATTCATCAGGATAATGGCGAACAACAGCGAAAGCGGGATCAGCGAAGCTACGATCAACCCGGCGCGGATATCTCCCAGCAGCAGCACGAGGACAAAAATCACAATGATCCCTCCTTCCAATAAGTTGGTTTTTACCGTTTTTATGGCATTGCCCACGAGGTCGGAACGATCCAGGTAAGGGTATATTTCGATGCCCTCCGGCAAAGATTTTTTAACGGCTTCAATCCGGGTGTGAACATTGGCAATAGCATCTGAAGAATTAGCTCCTTTTAACATCAGGGTGATGCCGCCGACGGCTTCTCCCTGACCATCCATGGTCATGGCGCCAAATCGTTTGGGACTGCCCAAGCCCACTTTTCCAACATCCTTGATCAAAACCGGCATGCCGTTTCGGGTTTTTATGACTATATTTTTGATGTCATCCTCGCTTTTTAACACACCTTCCGAGCGTATGTAATAGGCATTGGATTCTTTTTCAATATAACTTCCCCCACTGTTCTGGTTGTTTTTGGCCAGCGCCTCGAATACTTCGGAAATGCTGACTTCCATACTTTCCAGCAAGAGTGGGTTGAGGGCGATTTCATATTGTTTTAGAAGCCCTCCAAAACTGCTGATCTCGATGATGCCAGGGGTGCCGGCCAGTTGCCGTTTTACGATCCAGTCCTGTATGGTCCGGAGTTCCATGGCATCGTACCGGTCTTCATACCCGGGTTTTACCTTGAGAACGTACTGGTAAATTTCACCCAGCCCGGTGGTGATGGGCATCAGTTCCGGAGTGCCCAGCCCATCGGGAATCTCACCCTGGGCCATGCCGATTTGTTCTTTCACGAACTGGCGCGCCTCCAGGATGGGCACATTATCCTTAAATACAATGGTCACTACGGAAAGCCCAAATCGGGAAATGGACCTGATTTCCGTTACATTTGGAATGTTGGACATCGCCATTTCCACAGGATAGGTGATGAATTGTTCCACTTCCTGTGGGGCGAGTGACGGCGTTACCGTGACTACCTGTACCTGGTTGTTGGTAATATCCGGTACGGCATCTATGGGCAATTGTTGCAATGAAAAAATACCTCCGGCGATAAGGCCGATGACGAGTAACCCGACGACCAGTTTATTGCGCACAGAGAGGTGAATGATGCGTTCAATCATTTTAATGAATTATTTTTTGGATAATCAGCAATACGGGCAGGACAATGCCCGGATGCCGATAGTTCTGTCATGAATCAAATAGATAAAAAAAGAAAAGAAATTAAGCCACGGGAGGCTGAAAAACGGCCTGGATGTAATCGTTGGCATTCATCAGCGTATCTACGATATGCCTGGGCAGGCGGGTAGCTATTTTTACTGATTTAATGGCCGGAATATGAATCGCTACAAAATCTGCCGAGTGACCCAATTGGTGCAAAGGAAGATTTTGATGGCAATGGCCGTTAGGATGCTGGTGTTGATTGGGTTGGGTGTAATGGGAGGTCAAAAATTCGGTAAATGAAAATGGCTGATTTTGTGAATTTTTCTCTTGCTTATGTTGGTTGAAATGATCGCGCAGGTTTAGGATTCTAGTGATCTGACTAAAATCCGTATTGGGGAAAGCACTCCCCAATAAAAAATAAAGGGCCATTATTTTTGCGATAGACTTCAAGCGACTTTCATTGAAAATTTACGCAAATATAAAAGTATTATGAATTTAATGCTGTGATCGAGGTTACTTAGTTCGAATTTATGATAAACTGTTAAAATAATCGATGATCGTTCTGACTTGTGCTTCAGCAAATTTTTCGAGAATTTCATCATCCATCAGCAACATAGCATCATCGTAATTGTCAAAGAATAAATGTTCGACCAGCATCGCCGGCATGGAAGTATATTTGATGACGTAAAAATTGGCCTCTTTGTCCTGGTCGCCGTCCGAAGTGCCCGGGCGCATTTTGATCTTATCTCCCAGCAGGCTGTCTACGTTTTTCCAGTGCATTTCAGCGAGGGCATCAGATTTGGTGGTTCCGGGAGTGGTGTAAACCTCGAATCCTCTGGCGGAATGGGCACCGGAGGCATTGGCATGATTGGAAATGAAAATGCCTTTTTTGTAATTTTTGTGATGCCAGTTGGCCACATCCACCCGGTAGGCCAGCGATAAGTCCAGGTATTCATGGCTGACGATCAGGTGGCTGATGCCGAGATTTTTTAATTTCGCGGCAACCCTGTTGGTCAGTTTTCGGTTCCAGACACCTTCATAAAACCATTTGCCATTATGAAAGGTACCTTTGGAATGTTCGAATTGTTTATTGGGAGCAGTGACATATTTTCCATTTTCATCAATGGCTCCGTGGCCGGCGTCGAGGTAAACACAATAGTCAGCTAACATGGGTGATTAAAGTTTGGTGAATGAATAGGGCAAATATAATAATAATATTTGGTTAAGCGGCCGGGTAAAATCCGAAAGAAATAGATTGCTCATTCTTTTAAAAGGAGAAAAATGTCAATCTTTGTGAAAAATTTGGGGTTCCGATATGACAGCAGCTTTGATTTATTCAAGGATGGATTCGCAGCGTTTGCCGCAAAAGGCCTTAAAACTTTTGGGGACCAAAAAACTGATACAATGGGCTATTGACGGAGCCATTGTTTTGGAAGGCGTCGAACCTATTTTGCTCACCACAGACAGGTCTGTGGATGATCCGTTGGTCGAAATCGCCCTCACAAACGGGATCCGGTTTTTCAGGGGCGACACACATAATGTGGCGAAGCGGACATTTGATTGCATTAATTACTACAATATTGATATTTTTGCGCGGTTAAACGGGGACAGTCCTTTTCTCAGTAAAAAGTTATTGCGGGAAGGAATTCGTATTTTGGAATCATCGGAGCAATACGATTTTGTGACCAATCTTTTTCCCAGGCATTTTCCTTACGGAATGAGTGTGGAAGTGATGAGGAGCGATTTGTTTAAAAAACATTATCCCGAAATCAATACGCTTTCTTTTCAGGAACACATTACCTCATGGTTTTATAATAATACGGATCAATTCAGGTTATATAAAATAATTGACCCATCAATAAATGACCATGACATAAGGCTGGTAGTCGATACGGCCGAAGACCTGGAAAAACTCAATGTCATGGTGTCACAAAATCCTGGTGTTGATTTTCATACGCTTCCATTGCGGGATTTGATAAACTTATACAAGCAAACAGAAATAAAAGAAAAATGATAAACTTATATTCCATTCGGCCTAAAGGTTTCAACATCGGAAACGATGTCATTTATCTGGGCATCAATCATTTCATCAGGAACGCTTTCAAAGAAAATTTCAACGTCATTTCTTTGCCGGCCACCAGTAAATACGAAAGCCATAAAAAGGCAGGGCTCAGTTCCCAAACCATCTATGAGATCAACCAGTTTGGTCATGGAGTTATTGTCGGGGGAGGAAATTTGTATGAAAACGGTGAACTGGAGGTAAACGCCACAGCCCTAAAAGCATTGGAAAGACCTATGATGATCTTCAGTGTTTCCAGGGGCAAGGTTTACAATAAAGACCTCGAGTTAGTCGACAGAACTGATGTGATGACTGATGCCAATATTGCTTTGCTTAATAAACATGCTGACATCTCTCTGTCGCGGGATATTGCCACCAAAGCACATATTGACAGCCTGGGATACACGGACAATATTGTAGGCGGATGCCCGACGTTGTTCATCAATGAAATGCCCCAGCACCTCGTTCCCATTTCCGAAAAGGATCAGACGGACGTCCTCATTTCCATCCGTACCCCGACACTGATGAGCATTCCGGTTTCTTACCAGTATGAACTGCGGGATCAGATGTTGCAGATGATCGATTTACTCAAAAGGAAAGGGTACAGCAATATTAAAATCTTTTGTCATGATCACCGGGACATTCCTTTTGCGGCTTCTTTCAAGGAAGTGGATTACCTTTACACAGAAGATGTTTACACTTATCTGACTTATCTTAAGAATACAAAACTCAACCTCACCTTCCGTTTGCACAGTTTTATTCCATGCCTGGCATACGACATCCCGACCATTAAGATCAGTTATGATCAGCGGGCGATCAGTATGCTGGAGACCATTGGAATGGATGAATGGAACATCAACCTGGTGAAGGATGATCTGTTGAAAGAAGTGGAACACCGTTTGGACAATATGGGAGATCTCAATGCCATTAAATCCAATCTGAGAAACGATTTGTGGGCAGATAACCGGGAAACCATTGTGGAGTACTGCGAGGACTTTGCAGCCCTCGTTTATGAAAAATTATAAAATGGATAATTCTAAAATACATATCATAGCCGAAGCAGGCACCAATCATAACGGCAATCTGGCAAAGGCCATTGAACTGGTCGATATTGCTCATACTGCCGGGGCGGATTCTGTAAAGTTCCAGATTATCTATCCCTGGGGCCTTTACCTGCCGGGGGATTATGAATATGGACATTACGATATCAAAAAAGTGATCAAGATCCGCGAAGACGGAATGCTTAAGGATGAGGAATACGATCAACTGGCCGCTTATTGCCAGGAAAAAGGCATTGCTTTTACGGCTTCCGTTTTTGATGAACGCGGATTGGATCTGTTGCTGAAATTCAATCCGCCTTATGTAAAAATGGCGAGTTGTGATCTCAACAACATTCGTTTCCTCCGCCAGGTGGCCGAACGCGGAAAGCGCATGATTATTTCCACCGGTATGTCCACCATGCAGGACATTGAAAAGTCGTTGAATGAGCTGGCGAAAGCCAATTTCAATGATATTGTTTTGCTGCATTGTGTGTCTGTTTACCCGGCATTTCTAGATAAAGCCAACGTCGGGTTCATCAAAACACTCAAGGATACATTCGGTTTCCCCGTCGGGTATTCTGACCATACCGGTAACAGCATTGCGGCAGCGATGGCCTTGACCAATGGTGCCGAATGGTTTGAGAAGCACTTTACGGCAGACCGTACCCAGGAAGGTTTTGACCACGCTTATGCCATGGAGGAAGAAGGGATGACACAATATGTAAAAGACCTTCGCGATGCGGAAAAGGCGTTGCAAATTCCTGAACAAAAGATCAGCGATGCGGAGCGATACACGAGAAAGCGTGCCCGAAGATCGCTTTATGCGGCCAGGGATATTAAGGCAGGAAGCATCCTCTCGGACGAAGATGTGCTGATCGTTCGTCCCGAAGGCATCATGGATGCCGATCAGATTGATTTGCTGATAGGTCAAAAACTGAAAACGGATTTAAAGCAATACCAGGCTTTTTCACTCGGGCACGTATAAAAAAGGCTCAGATGAGAATACTTTTTGTTTGTAAGGCATCGACCAGTATTGGATTGGGGCACCTCATTCGCAGCCGCTCCCTTGCCAACCAGTTCCTGGAATTGAATCCTCACCTCGACATCGATTTTAAGGTGGTGGGGGAGGCGTTGGTGAGTCGGTTGTTGACCCAGGTGACTTATCCTGTTGACATTGTCAGGCAAGAGGAAGAGGTCGAGTTGAAAGAGACTTACGAACTTTGTTTTTTTGATATGATGGAAGGTTCTGATGCCTTTTTTAAAAGGTTAAAAAACAATGCATTACTGACCATCAGTTTATCACCGATTTTCAACCAGATGGCTAAAGTGGATATTTTGTTTAACCGTACAAAATACCATAACCTTCAGCCGGAGGAAATGCCTGGAAAAATTTATGCAGGCCTTAAATACACCATCATCCAGGAAGATTGTAAAAAGATCAGAACTTCCATTTATGAAGATAACCTTGACCTCGACCAGTTTCCGGTGGCGATCAGTATGGGTGGGGGAGATGCCGCGAATAAAACATTGGCCTTCCTGCGTTCTTTGAGAAATTGCAAAGTGCCGGCCACCTTTTGGGTCATGCTTGGAGAAGGTTACCAGCATTCTTATGACGACCTCATCAAAGTACTCAAAAAAGACAGCGACCACGAGATCATCCTGGCGAAGACCAACAGGAGCATGTGGCAGATTCTACGAAATTGCATCCTGGCCATTTTGCCGGGGGGGATCACGACGTATGAAGCGGCTTATGCAGGACTGCCTACGATCAATTTGCTTCAGGATCCATCCAAACAATATTTAATACAAGAGCTCATTGATCATAAAGTCTGCGTTTATAAAGGAGATATCAATGAGGAAGAGAGTCTGGCGCTGGTGAACAAATCCATCGAAAATGTTTATTACGAACGCCGGGAACTGATGGAAATGCACCTCAATACCAAAAACCTTGTCGGCAGAAACAGTGCGAAGCTTATTTGGGATCTTTGCAGGGAAGGGCTGGAGGAAAAAGCGTAAATTTTAGGCAGATAACCGATAAACATTCAGATGCGCGTATTATTGTTTTCAAATCAGGGATTAAGCGTTCCCCATCTTGGTATCGAACTCGAGATTTTGGAGGGATTGAAGCAGCAAGGCCACGAGGTGGATATTGTAAAATGCAACAGCAAAGTGAATGCCTGTTACTTCAATCCTGCCTATAATTTGCCGGGATGTGCCATTTGCGAAGCCCGGAGTGATGTTTTTTACCGGGAGATCGGGTTGGATCAGGATCGCATCTTTCGGATGAAATGGTACGAGGAAGCCCGGACGTTTAAAGCGCCGTTTTTTGAGCAGCTCAACGATCTTTTTGAATACAATTACAAAGGGGCCAACCTCGGGCTGGGGGTGGCTTCTTCCATAATTTCCTTACAGCGAAATTACGATGTGAACAGCCATACCTTTGGGGAGCTGATCGAACAGTTACTGCGCAGCGCCATCAACGTGTACCTCAATTTTGAACAGTTCGCCGATCAGTTCAAACCCGATTATATTTATCTTTTTAACGGGCGCTTTGCCGAAACCCATGCCCTCATCGAACTGGCCCAGCAAAAAGGAATTCCATTCAGAACTTTTGAAAAAGGAGCGACTTATCACACTTACGAAGTTTATGACAATTGCCTGCCTCATAGCATCAAAACACGGCAGGTAAATATTGATTACTACTGGAATAAAGCGGATGAAAAGGAAAAGGTAGCTACTGCCGAGGCCTGGTTTTATGACAAGATCAAGGGCACTCACAAAAATGACAAGTCCTACCTCGATAAAATGGAAAAGGGAAAACTTCCTGATGATTTTGATCGTTCCAAAACAAATATTGCCATTTTCAATTCTTCGGAAGACGAATTCAAGGCCATCCGGGAATGGCAAAACGCACTGTTTTACCATCAGAATGACGCCATCAAACAAATGGTCGAACACTTCCAGGATAATCCCGATATTCATTTTTACCTCAGGGTTCATCCTAATCTAGGAAAGGTGAATAATATGCAGACGAGAGGCATTGAGGAAATGGATTACCCGAACCTTACCGTTATCCCGGCATTCGATGATGTGGATACTTATGCTTTGATGCGTGCGGCCGATAAAACCGTTGGTTTTGGGTCGAGTACGGTGGTGGAGGCTACCTTTTGGGGCAAGCCTTCCATTCTCTATGGCAAGGCCTTTTATATGGGACTGGATTGCGTTTATGTTCCCCAATCTTTTGAGGCGTTGACAAAATTGATTTTGGAAAAAGATTTACCGCCCAAAGAGCGTCGGAATACCTATAAATATGCGTATTACGTCAGTTCAAGGGGAGAAAAACTGGAACATTTTAAGTGGAACGGTAAATTCAATAGCCATTATAAGGGGTTGAAAATGAAGCGCTTTTATCCTGAAACGGTAGCGTATTTGTTTAAATTTGTGGGCAACATTCCTAAATGGATACAAATGAACAAACTGGTACGTGGCAGGGGATTCAAAATTTCGGATATCGGAAAATTGAAAGGAGAAAATGTTTTGAAATAAATATTGAGCAAAAAAATGGACGAGCATCCTCGGAAAAAAGTATTAATCATCTCGTATTACTGGCCACCCTGTGGGGGCATTGGAGTGTTAAGGTGTTTGAAGATCGCCAAATATTTGCGGGATTATGGTTGGGAACCCGTTGTGTTTACGGCAAAAAATGCCCATTATCCTTCCATCGACCATAGCAACGATAAAGATATTCCCCAAGGCATTACCATTCTGAAACAAAAAATCTGGGAACCCTACCACATTTACAAATTCATCACCGGGCAAAAGAAGGACGCCAATGTCAATAACGTTTTTTACGTCAAGGACACCAAAATGAGCTTTTCCCATAAACTGTCTGTCTGGATACGCAGTAACTTTTTTATTCCCGATGCCCGGGCTTCCTGGATTCGTCCTTCGGTCCGTTTCCTGGTAAAATACCTCAAAGAAAACCCGGTGGATGCCATATTTTCTGACGGGCCACCCCATAGCAATACCCGCATTGCCACGCTTGTAAAACAAAAAACGGGTATTCCCTGGCTGGCTGATTTTCAGGATCCGTGGACGCAAGTCGATTATTACCAACTGCTCCGGCTGTCCAAATGGGGCGACCGAAAACACCGGCGTCTGGAACAGGAGGCCTTCCGGGCAGCTGATAAAATCACTATCGTGAGTCCTACCTGGAAGCAAGATCTCGAATACCTGGGAGCCGACAATATATCGGTCATTCCGTGGGGTTTTGATCCACAGGATTTTGATCTGCAGGAAATGCCTGTTGATGAAAAATTTACCATCACTCATCTTGGGATCATGGGATACGATCGAAACCCCGAAGTCTTTTTCCAGGTGGTTGGGGAATTGATGGCCGAGCTGCCCGATTTTGGTAAACATGTCGAAATAAAACTGGTTGGACAAGTGGACTACAGTGTTCGGGAAGCTTACCGCGAGGCCGGCATTGAGGCGGTGGTCAATCTCGTAGGATCCGTTTCAAGGGAAAAGGCGCTGAAGATGACGGCAAACAGCAACCTATTACTCTTATTGTTAAACCAGCAGGACAACGCTAAAGGACGCATTCCGGGGAAACTATTCGAATACCTTGCCGCCCGCCGGCCTGTTTTCGTATTGGGGCCGCTGGAGAGTGATGTGGCAGGTATAGTCGCTGAAAGTGATAGCGGCGTAACGGTGGAGTATTTTGACCATGCGATGATCAAACAGGAGATTTCCCGTTATTATGAGTTGTTTCTCAATGGCGGGATAAAACAGCCTTTAACAGGCGATATCAGTAAGTATTCCATTCAAAAACTTACCGGGCAGATCGCCGGATTACTGGATGAAATGGTACAATAAAATCTTTTAGGATTCTTTAAATCTGAAAATTTCACTTTGGTCCCAAACCTTTTATTCGAGGAAGGGCAATTGAAAGAGAGATTTAGGTTCTACTCCGGACTCGAGCCACCTTGCCAATAATATTACTTTTGGTAGATAATGTTATGATAGCTTATGGTATTTGTGTCGAAATCGAATATTGTAATGGTATAGACTCCATTTACAAGTAATTGCTTCAAATCAATAATTATTTTATTCGATTTGTACCCCCTGTCCATTAGAATTCTTCCAATAACATCACTGATTAAGATCCTGCCATTAAATATTTTGTCAAAACTTATTGTAATGTAGTCACTTGATGGATTTGGGGAGATTTGCACTAAAGTACCTGAATTTATATTTCCGGTTGAGGTTGTATTAACAAAAAGTTTAGCTTGCTTACTTGTATCTATGCAGTAAGGGTTTTCAGAAATAAGACATCTGAATAGCCAGTTATTTTGACTCGATGTGATAGAAGAAACGGTTAAGTAATCTGTATTTACACCGGAAAATTGGCCTGCATTAGTCAGGTTAGTAAATCCAAAACCGGAATCTCCCTGCCATTGGTAGCTAACGTTGGCATTAGAAGTGCTAACCCCAAAATGTGCATCATCGCCAACCATAACAGTTTCATCGTCAGGTTCAGTGGTAATTAAATTGGAGGTGCAGCAATAGTAGGGTGGAGTATCCGTACTCCAGTTAGACCCAAATAAATATCCGGTATTATTGCTTGATTGATCTGTTGTGGTAACTCCCGTTCCTTCTTCCATATTCCAGAAACCAATTAATCCGGATTCGTTTGCATCAGGAGGACAGAGCATATATTGTTGTATCTCTTGTGTTGTTAAGGCGTAATTCCAGGTAGCAATCTCATCAATATTACCATTTAAATAATGATCAATATTACCAGAGCCCTCCCATTTATATCGGCCGATTTGCACGGGCCAATCATTATCTAAGCTGCCGATATTGGTAATGGATAGGGATTGCTCAAGGATTCCGTTTATATATAATTTTAATTCGTTCGATTGTCTGTCCACCACTACGGCCATGTTATACCAAATACTGTCTTGAATAATAGTGGATGAGTTTGCATGAACTTTAATATTATTTGAACCAATTACAACGTGCGCTATATTATTTCCTGAATTATTCCTTGCATCCATAAAGTAACCATTGTGATTAATTTCCATTGATGCACCCTTAGCCCATAACATCTGATAGTGAGTTGTTGTAAGGTTTGAAACGTTATTAATTTTAAAATAGAATTGATATGTAAAACTATTGGTGCCCATATTATACAGGCTGCTTGAAGCAAGATTTACATAGTCACTTACGCCATTGAACTGAAGTGAATTCGTATTTGTTTGGGCCATGGAGTTTAAGCAAATAAAAACACCCAAGACACTTGATAAAAAGCCGGTTAAATTTTTCATTTGATTTGAATTAGTTAATCAACTATAGTAATAAAATATAAAAGTGTTCAGCCTTAAAGTATTCATTTAATATTTGGGCTTACTTTTTTTTGTTTATTTTTTTTGTTGCAGGTTTTGCCGGGGTTTCAGCATTTGAAAACAATTCTGCTCTTTTCTGGTACCCTACATAAATCAGGGCCAGGATGATCAATGACGAAAAGATAAAGGAAACGATTTTTCCTATTTCGTAAGATTTTGGATCAAACCGAAAAACGATAGTATGGTCACCGGCGGGTACCTTCATCCCACGAAGCGCGTAGTTGGTACGAATAAATTCAGTCGGTTTTCCGTCAATGGTGGCAGTCCATCCCTTGTCGGGGCCGTACCATATCTCCGAGAATACCGCAAACTGTTCGCTGCTTGTGGTGGAGCGGTAAGTGAGTTGGTTCGGACGGTATTCGCTGAGTGTTATACTTCCGTTTTTCTGAGGATTTAATCCTCCGATATAATTCGCAAATTCCTGGTGCACAACAGCTACCTCAGCCGGATTGAAGTCCTTGAGGGAATCGATCTCTGCGTTGGCATTAGGAACCATTAGAATGCTACTGACAAACCAGGCGTTACCCAGCGCGCCCGGGTTCTGCTGGGCCCTTGCCGGAGCTCCCTGTTCCTGAGCCGGCAGGATAAAATATTTTGTGTTCAACATATCCAGCACCTTCTGGTTGCCCTGGGTAATGTGGTGATCGATCAGATCCTGGAAACGCTGCAATTTGGCAGCATGATATCCGCCTATGGATTTGTGGAAAAAAGAAGCCTTGGTGGATTGGAAGGTGGATTCCGATGCATCGTAAACCCGGTAGTTGGGATCCGTGTCCTTCAATATTTGTGTATCGGCAGGACGAGGTTCAAAGTTGGCCTCGTATTTTGATTTTTTTACAAAATCATCTTCATTCAGGTAGCGTTTGCCTACCGTCCAGAGGTCAAACAGGACAATAACGCCAAGTCCGGCAATCAGGAAAAGCTGTTTTATTTTGCCCTGTACAAAAGCCCAGATCAGTCCTCCGCTCAGCAGTACAATGATAAGGGTTCTTAAACTATCGGATTGCATCAGTGCTTGCCGGTCTTTTACCAGCGCCGCGGGGTCAAAAGGCGCACGGCCGGCATCGGAAGGATGTACAAAGTCGTAAGACGATGATCCCAGCAACAGGAAGTACAGGCAAATAGCGCCAGTAATTCCCAGAGCAAAATAAAGGCTGGTCAGGACTTCCTTTTTGGAAGACTTTTCTTTAACGATATGGTCCACTGTAATGAACGCCATGATAGGGACCAACAAAGAGGTGATACTCAATACAGAGTTCGGGGTTCGGAACTTATTAAAAAGGGGCACGTAGTTGAAAAAGAATTCATTAAAAACTTCCAGGTTTTTTCCCATGGAAAGCAGGAAAGTCAGGAAGGTGCCCAATACCAGCCACCATTTTACGGGACCTTTGACCAAAATCATGCCCATGAAAAACAAAAATATCATGGCAGCACCCAGATAGGCCGGCCCGCTGGTGAAAGGTAGTTTGCCCCAGTAGAGCGGTGCCGAAAAAGGTTCGCGAACGTTGTAGCCCTGGTTGCGCAAAGATTTAAATGAAGCGGAAGAAGCATCAACAGGTTCCTGTGAGCCCCCCCCGACCAGGCCGGGAATAAAAGAGGCGAAACAATCAAGCGTTCCGTTGCTCCATTGCATGGCGTATTCCCAGTCGAGACCGTCGGTTTCACTGCTCGATTTAGGCTGTCCGTTATCGGATATTTCGAGGATGGGTTTGCCACGCATGGTATCACTCACGTACTCGGAGGTAACCCACAGATTCGAAAAGGAAGCCCCAATGGCTAAAAGTCCGCCGGCCAATAAAACGGCCACAGATTTGGCGAATTCAGGTAGCTCCCCTTTTTTGAAATCATGAATAAATTGCGCAATACCGTAAATGATGAGGGTGAGAAATAAATAATAGGCCATCTGGGGGTGATTGCCATAGAGTACCATGCCTGCCCCCAGGGCAAATATGGATCCGCCCAACAGGTATTTTCGTTTGAATGCCAAAACCAATCCAGCCAACAACAGTGGAAGGTAACTCAGGACCTGTACCTTGCTGATGTGCCCTGCTTCAAACAATATCAGATTGTTGGTCATAAAACCATAACCTATGGCTGCGACTATACTGATCCTGGAGTTGGCTCCCAGGGAGAGCATCAGCAGGTAAAATCCGAGCATTGCAGCAAAAAAACGCCCGATCGGACGAGGAAGGCCAAGACGATAGAGGCGGGTGAGGTAATAAAAATTGTTTCCGGCATTCACCGTATTGATCTGGTAGGTTGGCATCCCTCCAAACATGGCATTGGTCCAAAGGGTGGTTTCGCCGGTTTTCTCTTTGAAATTCCGAATTTCTTCCGACATCCCTTTGTATTGCATCATATCACTTTGGAGGATGACTTTGCCGCTGAGTTGGGGAGAGAAATAGGCTGCCGTGAGGCCGATAAAAATCAATATAGCAATGATATGAGGCCAGGCTTTGCGCAAAAACGGGTTCATATGTTGGAAACTTTTAAATTTTAGTAAACGACCGGACTTAAAACAGGGTGCCGGATAATAAAAGCGAAACTAAGAAAAACTTTATGCTTTGAAAGGCTCGATAACCAAAGTTTTTTCCGCTGTGTCAAAGATAGAAAAAAATCAGGGTTAAAAAGAAAGCCGTTTGGTTAAGGCGGTTCAAAATTTTTTAATGATAAAAATGACCGAAGATAGGTTCATCATGAGGTAAATATAAAAAAAAGTTAGTTTTGCATCATGGGCGTAATCAAACGACAAAGCATCAAACAAAGTCTGGCCAATTATTTCGGGGTGATCCTCGGGGCCATCAGTACTTTGTTCATTTTTCCCCTGGCGGTAGAAGCCAACGGGTTGTTGCGATTTATCGTTGCTACGGCCACCCTGGCCCTTCCTTTTGTCAGTCTGGGGGTGAACAGCCTTACCGTCCGGTTTTTTCCTGAATTTGAAAATAAAAAAAACGGCCACAATGGACTCCTTGGACTTGGACTGACAATAGTTTTTTGCGGTTTTTTGGTTTTCCTGGCCATTGCCTTTACATTCAGGGAGGTCATATTTGATTTTTACAGCAAGAAGACTGAAGATGTTTACATCAGGTATATTCCTTTTGTCATTCCCCTGGTACTGATGCTTGCGATCAATCAATTGCTTAAATTCTATACGTCCAATTTCCATCGTGTGGTCATTCCGTTCATCATCAATGAGTTGTTTTTGAAAATTGCCTTCCCCGTATTGATCCTTCTGCTGGTAGGGGAGTGGATAGGGTTGAACGGCATGGTTTGGGGATTGATGATCGTTTATTTGATTATTGTACTAATGAGTTGGGCATATCTGGCCTATCTGGGAGAGTTGAAGGTGAATTTTAATTTTACCGGGTTGCTGAAAGGCGATCTTTTTAGACAAATGAGGAGTTTTGGGCTTTACAGCATGCTGGGAAGTGTGGGAGGAGTGCTGGCATTTCAGATAGATGTGTTCATGGTCGGAAGTATTCAGACCATGTATGCTACAGGAATCTATACCATGTCGTTGTTCATTGCCAATACGATTGATGTTCCCTCCAGGGCACTTTTTAGTATTGCAGCCCCCATTGTCTCCAAAGCCTGGAAGGATAATAACCTCAAGGAAATTCAAAATCTGTACACTAAATCTTCGATCAACCTCTTTGTGATAGGCGCTTTTTTCTTTTTGATCATCTGGTTAAACCTGGATGACCTTTTTGCGATTTTACCGAAAGGAGATATCCTAAGGGAGGGAAAGTATGTCGTCTTTTTTATTGCGATGGCGAAACTGATCGACCAGCTCACCGGGATCAACAACTTTATCATCAACTATTCCAAATACTTCAGATTCAATTTTTACGCTATTGTCATATTGAGTGTGTTAAACATAACACTGAACCTCATTTTAATTCCCCGCTATCCCATTACCGGTGCGGCTATTGCCACCATGATTTCTCTCAGTGTGTATAATTTTCTGAAGCTGGCGTACCTGCATTTTAAATTTAAAATGCAACCGTTTAGCCAAAAAACCTTATGGGCGCTGGCCCTCGCCACGGGATGTTATCTACTTGTTTTTGTCATTCCGGTTACTCCTTTTCCATTGCTGAATATGGTGGTCAGGTCTGCCGTACTCCTTGCTGTTTACGGGAGCCTTACCCTTTACCTTGACCTGTCTCCGGATATCACTCAATTGGTGAAGGAAAACTGGGGCAAGGTGAAACGTAAATTCCTTTAGTTTACCCTATTTTAACTTCTCCCTCAAAAATTTCAATGCCACCTCATTCGCCTCTGTAGCCGCTTTCTCATTGTAACGCGGGCTGCTCGGATTGGCAAATGCATGGTCGGCGTCATAGGTATGTACCGTCAGGTTTTTGCCGGCAGTTCTGGCTATGTCCCTGAAATTTTGAACCACCTTAGCATTGATAGACTGATCCTGTTCTGCAAAGATGCCCAGTATATCTGTTTTGAGTGGAGCCAGATCTTTGGCATTTTCTACTGGCATACCATAATACATCACACAACCGGCAGCCTCGGAACCCATCAGAATAGAAGCTTTTAGCGACAAACCTCCACCGAAACACCAGCCAATGGTGGCGATTTGTGTGGCGTCACCCGCAAGTCTGGTGGCATCAAAAATGATGGTGCGCCCCCTGTCCATATTGAATGCTTTCATGTATTTGGCAGCATCTTCCCTGGTGGTGGCCACCTTCCCGTCGTACATATCCGGAGCGATTACCATCACATTTCCGAGGCTGTCAAATAAACGGTCGGCTTCCCGCTTGATTTGATCATTCAATCCCCACCATTCATGGAAAACGAGTAGTGCCTTTCCCGTGTATTGCTGAGGAACGACCACGTAGGCATTGACTGCCTGGCCATCACTTCCTTGTAGGGTAACCATTTTTCCGATTCCCTGGTAAACAATTGCTTCCGGCAGTTCATGTTTGCCCTGGAATGATTTATCATCCGCAAACTGGGTCATTCCTTCCTTTTCTCCTCCCTGGTCAGCCGTTTTGGATCCATCGTTGGTACAGGCAGATAAGGCAAGGATTAAACTAAAGAACACCGGAAGGCTAATTTTTTTGATCATGGCTTATAAGGTTTTTGATAAATGGTATGCGTTGTTACAAACCCAAAATTAAGAAATTGTTGCCACATCTCCATTATTGATTTTGACGACTATTTCATAAAACCTGCCAACATGGTCTGCCCTCGGCAGCTTTGTATGGAGGTTACAGTTTGTTTCAGTTTAAATCTGTTTTTGCCCACCTAAATGGTTTCAGGCTTGTTCAAAAAATTACTTTCACCTGTATTTCCCAAGTTCTTTGACCCTTCTGTCTTTTGATTCTTTTGTTTCTCAAAATACCTGTATGGGAAATTAGGGTATTATATCAAATTTATCATTTCCCTGGCTTACCTTTGCTGACCTGATTTGAAATAAAAAAACCATGACAAAAGTAAGCCAATCCATCATCCAATATAAAAAGGGACGTCTTTCAAAAAGCACCCTTTTAGATCTTTACAAAAAGCTTCTCATGCCACGACTGGTGGAGGAGAAAATGCTCATTTTATTGCGACAGGGAAAGATTGGAAAGTGGTTTTGTGGCATTGGCCAGGAAGCCATTTCGGTAGGATGTGCGGCGGCATTGAGGGAAGATGAATATATATTTTCCATGCACCGGACGCTGGGTGTTTTTACTGTCCGTGAAGTACCTTTGGAAAGGCTTGCCGCCCAGTGGCAGGGAAAAAACCTGGGATTTACCAACGGCAGGGATCGTTCCTTCCATTTCGGAGCCCCCGATTACCATATCATCGGGATGATCTCTCACCTTGGCCCCCAGTTGTCCATGGCTGCAGGGGTTGCTTTATCCCATAAAATGAGGCAGGAAGGGCGCGTTTCATTGGCTTTTACCGGGGACGGAGCCACCAGCCAGGGGGAATTCCATGAGGCGATGAACGTAGCGGCCGTTTGGCAGTTGCCGGTCATTTTTGTGATTGAAAACAATGGTTACGGTCTTTCAACGCCCAATGCCGAGCAGTTTCGTTGCGAAAACCTTTCCGACAGGGCCGTTGGGTACGGCATGAGATCCGTTATCATCGATGGCAATAATGTGCTTGAAGTGTACCAGACCATCAGCAAACTGGCGAAAGAATTGCGTGAAAAGCCGGAACCCGTGATGGTGGAATGTATGACTTTTCGTATGCACGGACACGAAGAGGCTTCCGGCACGAAATATGTTCCTCAACATCTTTTTGACTATTGGGGCAAACGCGACCCTGTCAACAACTACGAACTTTACCTGAAAAGCGAAGGATTGATAACGGAAGAAGAGGTCGAATCCATCCGGGAAGAGATGAAAGCGGATATCAATGCGAGATTGAAAATTGCCTTTGAGGAACCTCCGGTCAGCCTTTCTTTGGAAAAAGAAATCGGGGATGTTTATGCTCCATTTGATGGCACCTCTATCACTCCCGGAGAGGAACATAAGGAACTTCGGTTTGTCGATGCCATTTCCGAAGGACTTGATGAAGCGATGAAAAGACACGGCGACCTGGTGCTGATGGGGCAGGATATTGCGGAATACGGCGGGGCTTTTAAAATCACCGATGGCTTTGTAAAAAAATACGGCACCGACAGGGTGAGAAATACCCCGCTTTGTGAAAGCGCCATCCTGGGCATTTGCCTGGGAATGAGTATTCGCGGCCATAAGACCATGATGGAGATGCAGTTTTCCGATTTCGTCTCGGTTGGTTTCAATCAGATCGTCAACAATTTAGCTAAGTTGTATTATCGATGGGGACAAAATGCGGATGTGGTCATCCGGATGCCTTCAGGCGGTGGGGTAGGAGCAGGGCCTTTTCATTCCCAGACTACAGAAGCATGGTTTACCCATACCCCCGGACTCAAGGTCGTTTATCCATCCAATCCACATGATGCCAAGGGGTTGCTGCTGGCCAGTTTTGAGGACCCGAACCCGGTTATGTTTTTTGAACATAAAGCCTTATACCGTAGTAATAAAGGAGAAGTCCCTGAGGGTTTTTACACCGTAGCAATCGGAAAGGCTAAAGTGGTTCAGGAAGGAAACGACTTATCCATAATTACGTATGGAATGGGTGTTCACTGGGCCCTGGAAGCGGTAAAAAATTTGAATATCGATGCCGAAATTCTGGATCTTCGTACCTTATTACCACTTGATTATCAGTCTATTGACGAAGTGGTGAAAAAAACCGGGAAAGTACTCGTTTTACACGAGGCCACCCTGACGGGGGGATTTGGCGGAGAGATTTCGGCTTACATATCCGAACACCTTTTTGAGTATCTTGACGGCCCCGTAATCCGGGTGGCTTCTATCGATACGCCAATACCATTTGCGGCAAGCCTGGAAAAACAATTCCTGCCGGTGGAACGGCTAAAAAACCAATTGCAAAGACTTATGCAGTATTAATAAAAAACAGCGCATAATCCAATAAAAAAGTGTAAATTTACCGGGTAAGAACACCACGGTTTGACAAAATATCCGCTTGCGCAAAATCTTGTGCAAATGGTAAAACAAAAATCAAAAAATGTCCTGATCGACGGTTCCAGGATTATCGCAGAAGCCTGTGTCAGGTCCGGTGCCGATGTATTTGTAGGATACCCGATCACGCCTTCCAATTTATTTTATCGCTACAGTCAGCAAGCGTTTCCACTATTCATGGCGGGCCCCGATGAAATTTCGGTGATCCAGTGGATGACGGGGTTCAGTGCAGCGGGTAAATTCCCGGTGACAGCAACCTCCTTTCCGGGCCTTGCCCTCATGGTGGAAAGTCTCAACATGGCCTACATGATGGAAATGCCCATGCTCCTCATCATTGTGCAACGGCTCGGTCCCAGCACAGGGTCTGCGACCACCGGGGCACAGGGCGATCTGAAATTGTTGAACGGCATCATTTCAGGAGGATATCCCGTACCCGTCTTTTGTCCCTCCACCTATGAGGAGGGATGGAGCCTGGCGCATAAGGCGATCGGGACGGCCATTAAATTAAGAACTCCTGTCATCCTGCTTACCTCCAAAGAAATGGTGATGACACAGAGGAGTTTTGACCTTTCTACCTTGCCGGATATTGAAAAAATAGAACAGCCGGTTTACAGTGGCCAGGATCCCTACAAATCCTATCTTGCCGGGCAGGACCTCGTGCCGCCTTTTGTGCCGTTAGGTCATACCGATCACCAGGTTCGCATCAATTCTTCCACCCATGACAATGAAGGGATGATCCGAAAAGGAACGCCTGAATCTTTGGACAATACAAGGCGTCTTAGGGCAAAAATTGAAAAGCATTTGCCTGAAATCACCTTTTACAGCCTGGAGGATGAACCCGGCGCGCGGGACCTTATCGTCACGTATGGAATCTCAGCGGATGCCTCAAGGGATGCGTTGTTGCAATTGCGTAAAAATGGAAAAAAGGTAGCATTGCTCACCGTAAACACCCTCCTGCCGGTGGCCGCTGAAATAGTACAGTTGATCAATCGTTATGAGCGGGTCACTTTTGTGGAAGAGAATTTGACAGGCCTGTACCGGGAGATCATTTTCGGGCAACAGCAGCACGGCAGGATCCGATCGGTGAACAAAATTGGCAGTATGATCGATCCTTCCGAAATTGTAGCAAAAGTGATCGAAAATCTTTCAAATCAAAATGGCAATTCATGACTCAAAATATATTAACCGAGCAAAAATTCCCTTTCTGTCCCGGTTGCGGACATGGGGTGGCAGTGAAAAATATTTCAAAGGCATTGACGGGACTGGGCTATAACCCGCTGGATGTAGTAGTGGTAAGTGATATTGGGTGCAGCGGATTGGTTGACCCTTTGTTTGCAACCCATACCATTCACGGATTACACGGGCGTGCTCCTGCCCTGGGGTTAGGCATTTCCATAGGATTGTCAGCCCCTGGAAAGAAAGTGCTCGTCATACAGGGCGACGGAGGGGTAACCATTGGCTTGCAGCATGTTCTGGAAGCGGCAAGAAGGAATGCAGATCTGACTCTTGTTGTACTTAATAATCAGCTATACGGCATGACCGGGGGACAGATGAGCGGATTATCGACCAACGACTTTAAGGACTTCAAACATTTTCCTGATGAGGCACCTCCTTTTGATATCATCCGATTGGCCCATCAGGCCGGGGCGGGGTTTGCCGCCAGGGTTACGGATCCGAAAGATTTCCAGGAGAAGCTTACGGAAGCTTTTGCCTACAAAGGGTTTTCCATTGTGGAAGTGTCGAGTATGTGTACCTCTTATGCCTTCAAAAAATGGAGTGATTTTCAGGAGGTCATTGAACCCCCTGCGAGTTTATTAAATATTCGGGAAGCTCCCCGGTATGAATTCCGGGAATGCGCCACCCTTTTCGACGAAGAAGAGGTGCTGTCCCAATTATTCGAATCTCCTTTACAGGATAGGGTTGGCGTAGTCATTGCCGGTTCTGCCGGAGGGGGGATTCAGTCTGCTGCGATGCTTTTGGCGAACGCGGGCATCCTATCGGGGTTGCATGCTACCATGAAAGGAGAATATCCCATTACGGTAGGTACAGGGTTCTCCGTGGCGGAGGTGATTTTGTCCAGGCATCCAATAAATTATACAGGTTTGGAAGCCCCTGAAGCTATTTTAATCGTGACGAGTGAAGGACTTCAAAAAGTAAAAGGCCGGATAGCAGCCCATTCCCGGGTGTTTATAGACAGCAGTCTGGAACCTGCCGGACTGGATGATGCCGTCTTCCATCCTTTTCAAAAAATATCCGGCAAAAAAGGAGCTGCTCTAAAAGCCGTACAGCATTGGGTGGCCACCAGCGGGGTGATCCCAGAAGCTGCTTTTTTTGAAGCCATCAACCGACATAAATATGCAGACAAATTATTGGAGGCGATCGGTCAGAAGGAGTGAAAAAGGTAATGGGGGGTAAAACCTGTACAAGGAAATATTTTTTTTTAAATTTTTCTTGCTCAAAAATTAGAAACCGGATTGACGATTGTAACCGCTTTCCTGAAAAAAAATACCGTTTCCCACAATATTTTACACGGGGAACGGTATTGGAAAAAATTTGTTTTTAAAACCAATCTTAGTATGGTACTGGAAAAAAAACAGATAAAAAGAATTTTGCATAAAGTTAATAATCAGTGTTTTATTGAAGCAAATTCAAAGAGGTGTATATTGCGTTTTAAGGAAGTATATGCAAAAGAGAGGTTTTGTAATGAGCTCAAAAGGAGCACGGTATGCTGAAAAAGTTCTTCTAATTACTTTGACCAGATATAAAAATCTTGTATATTTGTCGGGAACTTTTTGAGCTGTTATCCCCACCAATTTCAAAATAGGCATCTACAATTTCAATCCACAGTCTTAAATATTTCCTTTTGTTTGTACATTTGTGCCCCAAACAAAAAGGAAATAGTATAATATGAATTTTGATGAGATTATCGCGGTAACCGGCCTTGGAGGTCTTTACCGTATGGTTGCGAACCGAAGTAATGGTTTAATCGTTGAAGAACTGGGTTCTGGAAAACGACGATTTGCTTCTGCAAGAAAGCATCAGTTTACGCCATTGGCATCTATTGGGATTTATACCGAAGATGGGGATACAATGGAATTGAAAAAGGTATTTCGCAATATGGAGGACCAATATGAAGACAATCCGCCCATTGATGTGAATAGCCCCGCTGAAGCTTTGCATGAATATTTCAGTGATGTTTTACCTAGTTATGATTCTGACAGGGTAAAAACGGCTGATATTAAAAAAGTAATAAAATGGTTTATCTTCCTTAAAGAGGGGAATATGTTAACTCTGGAAGATGCCGACGACAATACAAAAAATAATCCTGAGGCATAGCATTTTTTAATGCGAACCTTGACGACCTAAGCCGCTAGACAGTTTAACTGTTTATCTGGTGGAAAAAATTATATTATGAGAGCTACTGACGAATCTATTCGACAGGGAGACAACTTCATACCAGGCTATTTTGAGGTTAATTCCTGGGAAACGTTAAAGCCTTACTACGATGACCTTGCCGGCAGGCTAGTGTCTTCAGTTAAGGATTTAGAGAAATGGATATATGACAGGAGTCATTTAGAGGCGGTTGTTGGTGAGGCTTTTGGCTGGCGATATATTAATATTACCAGAGATAGTGCGGATGAAGAGGCTGCATCAAGATATCAGCACGCTGTTCAGGAATTATCCCCGCAAATATATGCCTACGAAAACCTGCTCGATAAAAAATTAGTAGATTCTCCCTTTTTTGAATCTCTTGATAAAGATAAGTTTTTTATCTATTGCCGGAATGTAAAAAACGCAGTAGATCTTTTCAACGAAAACAATATTTCCATCTCCACTGAAGTACAGCTCAAGTCAAAGGAACATGGAAAGATTTTTTCCGAAATGACAATAGGGGTTCACGGGGTTCAGATGACCCTCCAGAAAGCAGGATCACTGCTTGAAGAAACCGATCGCGTTTACAGAGAAAGTATTTATCATAAAATCAATCAAAGAATATTACAGGATACAGAACCGCTGGAAAACCTTTTTGATGATCTGTTGGAAAAACGGCATCACATGGCCCTTAATGCCGGTTTTGAAAATTTCCGTGATTATAAATTTGCTGCACTGGGTCGATTTGACTATTCCGTTCAGGATTGTCTCGATTTTCACGATTCCATTCAATATGAAATCCTTCCGTTACTGGACAATTTGAATCGTTATCGCCGGGATAAGCTGGGGCTTGATGTGTTGAGGCCCTGGGATATTCATGTGGATACCAACGCCAAGCAGCCGCTCCGTCCGTTTGAAACTGAAGAAGAACTGGTTGAGAAAACCATTGATTGCCTCAACAGGCTCAATCCTTCCTTCGGAGAAAATATTGCCACGATGCGGGAAATGAAGCATCTGGATTTGGCTTCACGTAAAGGGAAAAGACCGGGAGGGTATAATATGCCTTTACATCTTACCGGGGTGCCTTTCATTTTTATGAATGCCACCAATACGCTTAACGATCTTCGTACTTTATTGCATGAAAGTGGCCATGCCGTTCATGCTTTTCTCACCGCAAAGCTGGAGTTGAATGCGGCAAAAAGAGTTCCTTCAGAAGTGGCCGAACTGGCCGCCATGACCATGGAACTGCTTACCATGGATCATTGGGACGTATTTTTTGAAAATGAAGATGATCTCCGTAGGGCAAAGATCAATCAGTTGGAAACGGTTTTGAAGGTGCTGCCATGGGTAGCCACCATTGATAAGTTCCAGCATTGGTTGTATACCAATCCCAACCATAGCCGACAAGAAAGAAAGGAAGCGTGGATGAGAACCATGGACGCTTTTAGTTCCAAAGAAATAGATAAAACAGATCTGGAACATTATTCAGAATACATCTGGCACAAACAATTACATATTTTTGAGGTGCCTTTTTATTATATTGAATATGGAATGGCCCAACTCGGTGCCATTGCCATCTGGAAAAATTACAGGGAAAACCCTGAGGCCACTATTGAGGCCTACATCAACGCTCTCAAAATGGGCTATACCAAACCTATCGGTGAAATTTATGAAACCGCAGGGATTGCCTTTAATTTCTCAAGGGAGTATATCCAGGAACTGGGCGCTTTTGTAAAGAAAGAATTGAGAGAATTGTTACACTGATTGACAAAGGATCAAGGGCTTTCATAAGGCTAAGTAATTTTTCGGGGAACTTTCGTGCCGCCTTTAGCGCAGTATAATTTACTTAAACCTTTAGTCTTAAACCTTTAGTCTTTACTAACGGCCCCTCACCGTGACGCACTATACCTAATCCTTTTATCATCCTTTGGCGGCCTGGGGCAAAAAACTATTCCCGGGTACTTAATATATAGTATCAAAGCCTATCTTTGCGCCATAATTTTAATCAAATGTACAATAATAAAAAAGTGATCGTGGTCTTGCCTGCTTACAATGCTGCGCAAACCCTGGAAAAAACTTATAATGAAATTCCGCTTGACCTGGTGGATGAGGTAATATTGTGCGATGATGCGAGTAAAGACGATACCGCCGAACTGGCAAAAGCCATCGGGGTTGGACATGTCATCGTTCATGAGACCAATAAAGGGTATGGGGGCAACCAAAAATCTTTATACAATAAAGCGCTGGAATTGGGGGGAGATATTGTCATTATGCTGCACCCGGATTATCAGTACACCCCCAAATTGATTCCTGCTATGGTCAATATCATTGGTGATGATCTGTACCCGGTAGTGCTGGGGTCACGCATCCTGGGAAAAGGGGCTTTGGCGGGGGGGATGCCTGTTTATAAATACATTGCCAATCGTTTTTTAACCCTTTTTCAAAATATTCTGATCAATTATAAACTCTCCGAATACCATACGGGATACCGGGCGTTCAGCAGCGAAGTGCTCCGGGCCATCAATTATAATGAAAATTCCGACGATTTCGTTTTTGATAATGAAATGTTATCACAGATCATTTATGCGGGATTTCACATAGGAGAAGTAACCTGTCCCACAAAATATTTCGAGGAGGCCTCTTCCATCAACCTGTCAAGAAGTGCAAAGTATGGTTTAGGGGTTATTCGCGTATCCTTTTCTCATTTTTTACAAAAATTAGGATTGGCAAAATTCAAATTGTATAAAAGTCCGAAATCTTATTGAGTGGAAAGGGCTTTTTTTCCCAGGTAAATAAGTGCGAGGATGAGGGTATAAGTAATTGTTGCTGGCATAGTCTAGTCCTGTTTTGTTTAAAGTCTTGGCTATTTAACGCAGGATTTTATCTTTTAGTGGATTTTTATACAATTAATTTACATGATACCTGACATTGTTTTCTTTCTCGATAAAAAAGTGGAGGCGGTAAATATTCCTGATTACATCGCTGACGATCCGATTAGTATTCCTCACAGTTATGAAAAATTGCAGGATATCGAGATCACTGCCTTTTGGACCGCCATGCTCGCCTGGGGGAAACGCAGTATTATTATCAATAAATCCCGGGAGTTGTTCGATTTGATGGATGGGGCGCCTTACGATTTTATCCTTAATCATGAAGAAAAAGACCGCGTCCGGTTTGAACACTTCAAACATAGAACCTTTCAATATACAGATACCCTTTATTTTCTCGAATTTTTTCAAAATTACTATAGGGAAAATCAAAGCCTGGAAGATGCCTTCGCCCGTTTCCTGACTCCGGAAGACCCCCATGTTGGCCCGGCCTTGACCGGGTTTCATGAATTGTTTTTCAGTCTGCCTGTTGCTCCTCAGCGTACCCGGAAGCACGTTTCAACGCCCGAAAGGAATTCTGCCTGCAAGCGGTTAAATATGTTTCTGCGGTGGATGGTGCGCCAGGACGATAAGGGAGTCGATTTTGGGTTATGGAAACAGATCAGACCTGGTCAGTTGCTGATCCCGTTGGATGTTCATGTCGATAGGGTGGCTCGTAAACTGGGGCTACTGCACCGAAAACAAACCGACTGGAAAGCCTTGATGGAACTCATGGAAGTACTGCGTTCTTTTGATCCGGAAGATCCTGGCAAGTACGATTATGCCTTGTTTGGGATCGGTGTTTTGGGGGAAACGGATTTGTTGGATTTTAGACATTCCCACTGAACATGAGTCTTGCCGGCATTTCAAAAACTACCTGAACTGGAGATTATATAAATATTGGAATTGTTTTTTTGATGTTTTCAATGCCTGGAACCATGAGTCACTCATTGTTAGTCAGCATCACCAAATGAAAGGCAGAACCTGGTGGAATTTAGATTGAATCTGATCACAAAAACCCTTAATTTTATATGATAATTGATTATGAAAACCTCATTAAGGGCGTCGTTTTTTTTGCTGTGTTGTGCCTTTCTCCTGCCTAGCTCCTGCCACAAGGAGTGTTTTATCCCCCGATATTGGTTTGAAATCCCTTTTGCTGTTTCGTTGACGGCTGAACCCATGAATGTCGGAGACACGTTATGGCTCGAATCGACTTATGACTTTAGCCTTTTGGACCTAAATACGAATAAGCTGGTTGATGTTGGAAATTTTGATATGGGTACAAGCCTGGGATTTCCTGTGAAATTAGATACCCTTCCTGTTGAAGGAAATGAATCGGTCTATTTTGATTTTGTGGCGGTCCTTGGCGAAATAGTGCTTTATCCTCCATGGGGACAGTTGTTTTATGCAGTAAACGCAGGTGGAAATACGATAAAGATAGGTTTGATAGCTAAACGTCCTGGTATATATTCTTATAATTTTTATTCCGCATTTTATAAATACACCATTTACTCTACTGATCCAAATAGCATCAATTATTTTTCCCGGAAGGCAACCTTTTCAGGGGCCGATTGCCCATGTACGATTTATCTTACTTTCCGAACGTCCTCGGATCTTGAGGATAATAATTTTAAACTATTAAGCTTAACTCCGGATGACCCTGACTACTCAATGCGGTTGGATGATTTCAATAATCGCGGAGGTTTTATGGTCGAAGTGATAGAGTAGGGGCGTCCGTTTTTTCTTTTTCAATTGAGTTATTGAAGCTTGTGTCGAGCAGATTTTTAAAAATTTTCAAAAAAAAGAAACTTTTGTGGGTAAAAATTCGCAATAAAATCAAAATAGGCTTATTTTTTTGTAAATAAAATAAAATTTAACCCCTTGCCTGACAAAAATCATAGGAATTTTTCCGCCAATACGTTACCTTCTCATCGAGTTTATCTAACCAAATTAAGTAGTTATGAACACAAAAGTTATGGATCTCGCAGGTCCCGGTATCGGCACCTATGAAGAAGTGGAAAAAGTACTTCCAAAAAATTACCGATCTTTACTGACACCTAAAGAAACGCAGATTGCGATCAAGGCGGTAAAGGATTACATCGAAGATAACCTGGCCAAAGAACTCAATCTGATGATGGTGACGGTACCGCTCATCGTGGATAGAAACAGTGGGGTGAATGACTACCTCGACAGAGATGGCTCCCGGACACCGGTAGAATTTCATATCAAAAATGATCACGGTAAAAACCCGATTGATGCGCAGGTGGTACAGGCTGCCACCAAATGGAAAAGGATAGCCTTGAAGCAGTTTGGACTGACAGTGGGCGAAGGAATCAATACCGATATGCGCGCCATTCGAAAAGATTATTTCCTGGATCATGATCATAGTGCCTACGTTGATCAGTGGGACTGGGAAAGAGTGATCACCTCAGAACAACGCAACCTAAACTTCCTGACGGATATTGTAAAAAAAATATGGAAGGTACTAGTTGGGGCACAACGCCATGCCCAGGAATTGTTTCCACAGTTGAAAGACGACAAATATCCGAACCTGCCGGAAGAACTTGTCTTCCTCCACGCAGAGGAAATCCTTGAAATGTTTCCTGACCTGCCAAGGAAGCAAAGAGAAACCGAAATCCTTCAAAAATATCCTGCCGTTTTTATTTACGGGATAGGCTGGACGCTGGCTGACGGCTACCCGCATGAAATGAGAGCTCCTGATTATGATGATTGGGTAACACCCACGCTTTCGAAAGACGGTCGCCCCATGCATGGGCTCAACGGAGATATTCTCGTTTGGAATCCTGTGACCCGGCGTCGGCACGAACTATCCTCCATGGGGATTCGCGTAAATGAGAAAACCCTGAAGCAGCAGCTCGAAATTACCGGGCAACTCGATTTTCTGAAATTGCCGTATCACAAAGCGATCATCAATAAAGAATTGCCATTGAGTATCGGCGGCGGTATCGGACAGTCAAGGGTTTATCAGTTATTGCTCAAAAAAGCACATATCGGCGAAGTGAGTTGTACCGTTTGGCCGGAAAAACTCAAAGAAATTTGCCGGGAGAAGAATATTTTTGTAATTGAATAGATAAAATGCCGGTAGACGGTTGACGATAGACGGTTGAGGGAGGCTTGCACCTTCCTTGTGTTTATTCCGGTCTGGTATCTCCACTCCGAAACGACAAATCGACTATCGTTGGCCGTTTATCGTCTTTCGTTATTTAATCCGTTTAATACCGCTTTCCTTTTTGACAATGCGCCTTTTTTCACTGGGGTTACTTTCTGTGTTTTGGCGGTTAACTGCTACTACCGCGTAGGTGTATATTTTCCCTGTTTCAGCTGTATCGTCGATATAGATGAATTTTTTATCAACAGATCCAAAGGGCATTATTTTTAGAATATTCCTAGGGTTATCGAAATCCAGTTCTTCTTCTACAACCCCCTCGAATCGATAGATCACGTAATAAAACGGGAGGTGTTCCGCATCATTTTTGGCGGGTTTCCATTTCAGTCGAACGTCTTCTGCATGGCGGCGAATTCGGCGGAAATTCGGCGGGGCCTGTCTACGCAGCTCCAGGCTATTGGTTTCCGGTAGCAAGGCCGGTTTTGAATAGTAGATTTCCAGAGAATCTTTTAAACCGATGGGGTTTTTGAGTATGGATCTTGCACTGAAATAAATGCTGCCCAGTATTTTGGTATTGCTGCGGTTAAAAAAGATCTGTTTGGGAATTTCGTTTCCATCTAGCCAGGGAAGTTCCGGGTTGTCCCCGACTTTATAGGCAGCTTGCCCGATATAAAGATTGCAATTGCCGGCCTGTATGGCCCACCAGTCTGCAAGGGTAGCATAATCGGCAGGGGGATAACCGATGTGCCAGTATATTTGAGGTGCGACATAATCGACCCATCCGTTTCTCATCCAGTGAATAACGTCGGCATAAAGGTCATCATAGCAGGTGACGCTGGCCCTGGTGTCAGACCCAAACGGATCATTTGCCCTGTTGCGCCATACTCCAAATGGGCTGATACCGAATTTTACATGTGGCTTTAGTTCTTTGATGCGCTGTGAAACACTTTCAATGAGTTTGTTGACATTATCCCGGCGCCAATTTCCGATATCGTTGTAAAAAGCTCCGTAAAATCTAAAATCCAGGCTATCAGGATATACTTCCCCTTTTTGCGGGTAAGGGTAAAAATAGTCATCAAAATGGATGCCGTCTACGTCATAATTTTCCACCACTTCCGCCACCACGTTCACCAGGTGGGTACGCACCTCGGGCATGGCTGGATTGAGATAAAAACGCCTGCCGTATTCCACCATCCAGTCAGGGTGTTGAAAAAACACGTGCTGAAGGGAAAGCTGGCTGCTGTCGAGGTTCATGGTCGCCCGGTACGGGTTGAGCCAGGCATGGAATTCCATGCCTCTTTTATGGGTTTCTTCGATCATGAATTTCAGGGGGTCAAATTCATCCTGGGGGCTGCGGCCCTGCTCTCCGGTAAGGAAAGCGGACCAGGGGGCCAGCTTGGAAGGGTAAAAAGCATCCGCCGCAGGGCGTACCTGGAAAAGGATAGCATTGAATCCTAAAACTTCGTATTTATCCAGCAGGTTTTTGAACTGCTCCTGGATGGCGATCCGATCAGTGGTTTTGCTCTTCGGGAAATCGATGTTAGCTACGGTGGCTATCCAGACGCCCCGGAATTCGCGCTTTTGTGGGTGATTCAGTGCTTTTTGCGCATTTAATAAAAAAGGCAGCAGGAGTGCAATGATCAGCAATGGTAGTTTCCCAAAGGAGAATGTATCGGTTTTTAGTACCTTTTTCATAGTAGATATTTTTTCAAATTCATTGCCAAAAAGCTTGGGCCAAATTTACCAATTCATCCTCCATTTTCGCATAATTCCAGAAGAAAACACTTTTTTGCATACCTTTTCGTTCTGCCATAAAGCAAATCTCCTCATTTTCATCTCCTCATCCGCACATCAAAAAATCCACACTTCCTACATATCACATTCTTCCAGCAGCCAATAACGGTTGATGAGGTTGTTGGTCGATTCAATTTTTGTTTTAAGTCCATCCAGCTTTTCCCTCAGTTTAGTTTTCGGATAGGTACTTGCATGGTGTTTAAGCAACACGAGTTGCTTGGCAAATTTCAGGAAATTGGTATAACCTCTTTTGAGTTCAAGGGTCATTTTTTGGTTCCGGATGACGTAAATTCTAAACGTTTCAATAAGGGAAAGCACGGCTTCGGTATCCTTCAATGCGAAATAAGTACGCAATAAAAGGAAGGTTGTATTGAGGTGGTATTTGATGTCTGTGAATTGTACCAATAATAAAACAGATAAGGCTTCGCTGTACATTTTCTTATTATAATACAAGTGGGCCAGGTTATAATTATAGGCATTCTCCCTTCTCGGGGCATTCAGTTTGTCTTTATAGGTCTGAATGAAATTTTCAGCCCATTCGAATTCCTTCAGACTGCAGGCCAGGGAAGTGATGTTCTTATAATTCCATTCGGAAAGAATCCCGTTGTCGAGAATAAGACCGGTTTTAAGGCCTTGCTCATATAGCTGGAACAATTCTCTCTGGTAGTTGCTGTCACCATTATTGATTTGTCGAATACAATAATTGTTGGCAAAGGAATAAAGATCACTTTGTTCCTCTGAGGACAATCTGCTCACGTCGTGTGAAAGAATGTCAATGAGTTTTTTGTAATGGTCCGGATTGTCTTCTTCCTGGAGGCTCTTAAGAATGGTGTAATACATAATGATGGACAGGTCCTCTCTATAATCCTCCATATGGTCCTGAAGGTATTGCATCAATTCTTTGAGAAAATGAAAATCGTAGTTGGTATTCAACATGATCATATTGGCCGTCAGGTGACAGCTGTTTCTCAATTTCTCGATGATATAGAACCGATCGAGGCTGTTAAGCATTTTCTGAAAAAGCACCGATTTGGTCCTGTCTTCGTATTGGGCAGCATAATAACCCAATAAATAATTTAAGCGGTATTGGGCATAATGGTAGTCGTTATTCTGGTGTGGCGTTTTCTTTAAATTTTTCTCTACCTGTTTTCCCCTGTTTTTTAAAAGGTCGAATTGATTGTTTTCGTAGGCCGATTCTATGGTGAATAAGGGTTCCATAAAATCCTGCTCTTCAATGTATTTTATGGATAAAAAACGGAAATAGAGTTTTTTTAAATAAGACATCACATTGTGAAGCTGTTGTTCTTCAAACTTTTCCCCGGGGAAAAGTTGTGAAAATACGTACTCCATTGTCAGTTTAATGCGCTTTGAATCTATGCCCTTTAAAATGATTTCAAGTAACTGGATCGTTTTTTCATGTCTGTTAAAGTAAGGGGATTGTACAAATAAACGAAATCGTTCTCTTTCTCTTATCCCAAGGGCTTCAATATGTTTTATTAGTCGACTTTCCTCCATTAAAGATTTAATTTTTTATTTTTTTTCAACAGATCGAATGCTTTATTTTACTATTAATAAGCTTGTAATCAGTTTTTTATACGAAACAAGAATGATAAAGTTACATCAGAAACTTATTAAAATGTACTATTGAGGATTTTTTTTTTGTCCCATATTTGTACCGTGACTCACAATGAAACACTATTCATTCAAATCATTACAGAACTTTGAGGATTTAATTTTCTACTGAACCTTGACTTATTATCGGCAATGTGATCCCATTCTACATAAGCTTGAAAATTTCAGGCATTGCTTTGTACTATAGGAATGAAATTATTATAGAATATTTTTTTCGTAGTATCCAGGTTCAGTTTAGCGTTTGAGAGTTAAATTTTTCTGTGTGATAAAACAAAAGGGTGCCATACTGTAAGTTTGGCACCCTGTTTTTTTAAGATATCCATCCTTTTTCTTTCAGTGAATTGATTTTTTTAAATAAAAGAAAAAAAAATAAACAGTCTAAAATGTGAAAAGATAAAAATGATTCAGACGATATTTAATAGATTTAATTGATTATCAATTGTTTGTATTTTTTCTATTGGTTTTTAAAAATACAGTAAATAGATAATTTGTACTATACTTACGATAAGAATAAAACGATATTTGTATCAACAATTAAAATGAGGGCAAAAGGCCCACTAATAACAAATCATAAACAGACCTAAACGAGGGCTTTCTACCAAGCAAATGCATGTTCTATTCCCATGAGCGATGCAACATAATCTCATAAAAAATTCAAAGGGATATCAAAGGATATCCTATTTGGTATGTAGATAGCCTCTCAAAGTTTTTTTGAAACCGGTTCAAATGAGCCGGTTTTTTTATGCCCCTAAGTCTGGGTTTCCTCGGGGAGATATTTCTAAACAAGGCTTTTTTATCTGTGGGCATAAGATAGAGGTTACCTTAGGGAAATGTAAAATTTAGAATAATAAATTAAAAATGTAAAAGTGTTGATTTTTAGTGATTTACATGATTAAAATTGTCAATTTATTTTTGAACTGTTCCTTAGTGAAGTTAACCTTAGCCTTCTTTTTATTCATTTTTTTTGATATCCACAGCTGTTTTTTTAATAAATAAACCAACTTTATTTAAATCTTCCTGAAAGTGTATTTATGTTTTTTTTAAAAAATAAACGTTAAAAAAATTATAAATAATTGAAAATTAGGTTCTTGTGGCTATTTTATTAAGTACTTTTTATACAGTAAAAGCGTAATTTGTACTATAACACATTTGAATTTAAACCGATATTTGAGGTATGAAAGGGATGAAGTTGAAAAAAGAAGGGTGGCGGAAAGAAAAGATTGATGAACGCCACGCAGCTAAGACTTAGCCTAAAAAAGAAATCCTGTTCATATTAATTATATGAACAGGAGCATAATCCTCTGATAAAAGAATCAAAGGGATGTCAAAGGATATCCATTTTGGTATGTAGATAGCCTCTCAAAGTTTTTTTGAAACCGGTTCAAATGAGCCGGTTTTTTTATTTTGCCTCTTAATGAAAGCAAAGATATAAAAATAAAATTGAATTTCAAAAAGACTTTACCGTTCCTTTGCAATTTCCTAACGTTTTTACGATCCTTGAGGCCTTTTTCTGTTAAATTGGCCTTTGTTTTTACAATTTCCGTGAAGATTTGACTTCCAAATCCGATAAATTTGTTCTTTCTTGCAGAAAATTTTCTAGTATTAAGTCTTAAAAAATAATAATAATGCAACGATACCTGATTGCCCTGCTTTTTCTGATGTTCTTTTCTTCTTTTCTATATGGACAGTCAGGGAAGGCAAAAGTTACCGGGATCATTACCGATGCTTCATCAGGGCAACCTGTTGAATTGGTGACCGTATATATAAAAGGGACCTCGAAAGTTTCTGAATCAGCTGAAAACGGGCGTTATTCTATTGAGGTGCCGGCCAACGAATCTTTTGAACTCGTTTTTTCTAGAATTGGATATATTGAGGTGTCCAGTATCATTGAACCCATTCCGTCCCAGCGTTCCCGTCAGGTGGATGTTATTCTGGCACTTTCCGATTCGGGGCTCGAGGTGGTCGTCAGGCAAAGTAAAATTGAAGATTCAGGGGTAGTGAGGGAGGATGTCAGCCAATTGAAATTATTACCCACCACTACAGGGAACCTGGAAAGCGTTTTGCCACACATTGCCCTGGGAACCAATAGCGGTTCCGGTGGTGAACTTAGTTCTCAATACAATGTGAGAGGAGGGAACTACGATGAAAATCTCGTTTACGTCAATGATTTTGAGATTTATCGCCCTCAGCTTATCCGGGCCGGGCAGCAGGAAGGACTCACTTTCGCCAACGTCGACCTTATCAAGGATCTGACTTTTTCCTCGGGGGCTTTTGAATCGAGGTACGGGGATAAATTGTCTTCGGTACTGGATATTAAATACAAACGCCCTGATAGTCTTAAGGCTTCAGCCGGGGTCAGCTTTCTCGGTGGGTCGGCTCATGTGGAAGGCAGCAAAAAACTTGGGGGCAGTAATTACCGCAGATTCAGATATCTGGCCGGCGCCCGTTACAAAACAACGCGTTATCTTTTAGGAACCCTGGACGTTGACGGAGAATACCAGCCTAATTTTACCGATATCCAGGCTTACCTCACCTACGATCTTAATTATAACTGGCAAATCGGCCTTATGGGAAACTACAATCGCAGTGTTTTCCAGTTTACGCCACAAAGCCGGAATACGGCCCTGGGGTTGATCAATTTTGCCCTTCAGCTGTACAGTGTGTTCGACGGGCAGGAAGTGGATGATTTTACCACCAGCATGGGGGGATTGTCATTGACTTATCTTCCTAAACGCGACCATAATCCATTTTACCTCAAGTTTCTCACCTCAGCTTTCCAGAGTTATGAAAATGAGCGAATCGATATCATCGGCCGTTACAGCCTTAGTGAGATCGAAACGGGGTTGGGCAGCCAGGCTTTCGGCGAGGTCATTGCGGAATTGGGTACGGGCACCCAGCATGAGTTTGTCCGTAATGCCCTGGATGTTACTATTTACAATTTGGAACACAAAGGAGGTGTAGAATTACAATTGTTTCCTAAAGACGTGGAAACTACAGCGAGTAATTTCGTCCAATGGGGAGCAAAATATCAAAATGAAAGCATGAACGACTGGATCAATGAATGGGAAAGACTTGATTCAGCAGGTTATTCATTGGAATACGATACGAACGATGTCCGGTTATTGTCTGTACTGAAAACGAGGAACAATCTCCAGATCAATAAATTCACCGCTTACGTCCAGAATACTTTCAGCTGGAGGAAAGAAAGTGTAGCGGAAATAAAGGCCTCTGCCGGGGTGAGAGCCAATTACCGGGACATCAACGGTGAACTGACGATTTCGCCTCGCGCCCAGCTTCTGTACAAACCATTGGGCATCCAGCGGGATGTGGCTTTCCGCCTGGCAGGTGGGCTTTACGTACAGCCTCCCTTCTATAGGGAAATGCGTGGTTTTGACGGTACCGTCAACACCGGTCTGTTGGCCCAAAAGTCTGCTCATATCCTTGGGGGCATGACGCTGGATTTTTACCTGGGCAAGGTGTATCCTAAAAAATTCAAACTCATCACTGAAATTTATTACAAAAAATTGTGGGACCTCGTTTCCTATGAAGTCGATAACGTACGCATCCAATATTCCGGACAAAATGACGCCACTGGTTATGTTACGGGATTGGATGTTCGACTGAATGGGGAGTTCGTTCCTGATGCTGAGTCCTGGATCAATCTTTCATTGCTCCGGGCCAGGGAAAGTCTCAACGGCATCCAGCACATGGAAAGGGATATCGGCCAGCCGGATACCACATTTGTCAAAGATGTGCCCCGCCCTACGGACCGCTTCCTCAATTTGTCCATGTTTTTCCAGGATTATTTGCGGAACAACAAAAATTTCAAGGTGCACTTCAACTTTAACCTGGGTACCGGGCTGCCTTTTGGGCTAAAGGATAATAATCGTTATTTCAGGAATACTTACCGAATGTCGGCTTACCACCGCGTTGATATTGGATTTTCCTATGCCTTGTGGGATGAGTTCAAAAGAAAGAAAAAACCCAATCATTTCCTGCGATTCACCCGAAGCTCATGGATCAGCCTTGAAGTGTTTAACCTGCTGCAGGTGCAAAACCAGGCAGGCAATACCTGGATCAAAACGGTCTTTAAACAGCAGTATGCCATTCCAAATTATTTAACGTCCAGAAGGATTAACCTGAGGTTAAAAATGGATTTTTGATTTACTGCATTGTATAAATACTATTGCTCCGGAGCATTAGTATTTATATAATGCACCAAATTACAATTTGCAAAGCTGTTTTCACCTGTTCAACCAGTTTGATCAGGGTTCTGATCCTTGATTGAACAGAAAAAATATATTGCATCATTTTTTTACGCGCTGCCTTTGAGTCTCGGTGTAAAAAGGTTATTTTGTCGGACAAAAATCAGCGTCATGGCAAAACCCGAATGGTATCTTAAACTACTTGTATTTATCGCTTTTGGGGTGGTTACCCAATCCGTAAACGCTCAACAAATCAATGACTGGGAAAACCCAAAAATCTTCGAAATAAACAAAGAAGCACCTCATGCGACTTTGTTCCCTTTTGAAAGTCAAAAAATGGCACTCGCCAATAACCTGGGGGATTCCGAATTCTTCCGGCTGCTCAATGGCAACTGGAAATTCAATTGGGTCAGCGATCCTGCTGATCGCCCTACAGATTTTTATAAAACGGATTTTAATGACCAGTCCTGGGGAACCATCCCTGTGCCCGGGAACTGGGAAGTCAATGGATTTGGCATTCCCATTTATGTCAATCAACCCAACGAATTTCAACCTAAAAATCCCACTCCACCATATATTCCTGATGGATATAACCCTGTAGGTTCCTACCGAAAGACTTTCTCTATCCCCGGCTCATGGACCAAACGCCAGGTTTTTCTTCATTTTGGGGCCGTGAAATCGGCTTTTTATCTTTGGATCAACGGAAAAAAAGTGGGTTATAGCCAGGGGAGTAAGCTGCCGGCAGAGTTTGATATTACCGCATACCTCCAGCCAGGACAAAATCTTCTGGCGATTGAAGTGTACCGATGGTGCGACGGGAGTTACCTGGAAGCGCAGGATTTTTGGCGCATCAGTGGCATTGAAAGAGACGTTTACCTTTGGGCGGCCCCCAAAATACATATTCGGGATTATTGGGCAAAGGCCGGTCTGGATGACAACTACCAAAACGGGGTGCTTGACCTGGAATGTGAAATGGTCAATTATGGAGATCCTGTTAAAGATCCCCTGACCATAGAGCGATCCTTATTTGATGCAGCGGGCAACCTCGTTTCATCAGGGGTCCAAACGATCATGCCGGAAGGACCATCGACCATTGTGAAAGCCAAATCATGGAACTTACCAAATGTAAAACACTGGACTGCAGAAACGCCCGACCTTTATACTTTGTTACTGACATTAAAAGATCATGAGGGAAACCAACTGGAAACCCTTTCCACCAAGGTGGGCTTCAGAACCGTCGAGATCAAAAACGGACAATTGCTGGTCAATGGGAAAGTGGTTTTTATTCGTGGAACCAACCGCCATGAACATGACCCTTCTACCGGGCATGTGGTTTCCAAAGCTTTGATGTTAAAAGATATTGAGCTGATGAAGACCCACAATCTCAATGCTGTGAGAACTTCCCATTATCCCAATGACCCTTACTGGTATGAGCTTTGCGACAAGTACGGGATTTATGTGGTGGATGAGGCTAATATAGAATCTCACGGAACCGGTTACCGGCTCGACCGCACCCTGGGCAACAATCCCGATTGGGCGGAAGCTCACCTTTCCAGAACCCGCAGGATGGTGGAACGCGATAAAAATCATCCGAGCATCATCATCTGGTCGTTGGGCAACGAGGCCGGGAATGGATACAATTTTTACCAGGATTACCTGTGGATCAAAAACAGGGATGATTCCCGGCCGGTTCAGTATGAACGTACACAGATTGGCTGGGGTGCCAATGCCTATATCGAGTGGAATACGGATATCCTGGCACCCATGTACCCTGATCTTCAGGGAATGACCCACCTGGTAAATGCCCATCCCGAACGGCCCCTGATCCTTTGTGAATATGCCCATGCCATGGGCAACAGCGTTGGCAATTTCCAGGAATACTGGGATCATATTTATGCCAATGAACGGATGCAGGGCGGGTTTATTTGGGATTGGGTCGATCAGGCGCTTTACAAAAAATTACCTGATGGAAAAATTATTTTTGCCTATGGAGGCGATTTTGGGCCGGAAGGTACGCCAAGCGACAACAACTTCCTGTGCAACGGATTGATCCAGCCGGACCGTAGTATCAATCCTCATTTGCTGGAAGTCAAAAAAGTCTATCAGCCCGTTTACACTAACTGGGATGATCCGGCGTCAAAGACCATCAGCATACAAAATTACTACAGTTTCAGCGACTTAAGTCATTTATACCTGCATTGGGAAATATTGGAAAACGGTCTGGTGTCCGAAAGTGGAAACATTCAGGAACTCGACGTTGAGGCAGCCGCTAAAAAGGTAATTGCCCTTCCTTATCAATGGAATCCGTCAGGAAAAGAAACCTTTCTCAACCTTTCTTATCGTTTTAAGGATCAAAAGGATTTTTATGAAAAGGATTTCGAGGTTGCTTTTGAACAACTGCCATTGGCCAGTGCGAAGGTTTTGCCTCCGGCCATAGTTGTCACCCCCGGCAAGGTTTTACTCGTGGAAATGGAGGGAGAGATCAACGTAAAAGCGGCTGGTTCGGAATGGATTTTTGACAAATCAACCGGAAAAATGACCAAGTGGAACCACGGCGGAATTCCTGTGCTTTCAGACGGTCCGGAACCAGATTTTTGGCGACCTCCCACAGATAATGATTATGGAGCCGGTTTACAGAAAAAATTAAAAATCTGGCGTACGGTCTGGCAGGAGCGTCAAAATACCCAGGTCACGGCAGAAAAAATACAGGGAAGTTCCATTGTCAGGATCAAAATCACAGCCGATTTATTGAACGAAGATGCTCAATGGAAAACCATTTACAGCATTTATCCTGACGGGCGCATCAAGGTGGAAAATGAGTTGAATGCGCTGGGTGGGAACTATCCCATGCTCCTGAAGTTTGGTATGAAAATGAATTTGCCCAAAACAATGAATGTAATGGAATGGTATGGCCGTGGGCCCCAGGAATCCTATGAGGATCGGAAAACGGGGGCACTGATCGGAATTTACAAGTCAAGTGTCAGCGCCCAGTTTCATCCATACATCCGTCCTCAGGAAACCGGGAATAAAACAGATGTTCGCTGGTTGAAATTATCTTCCGGTTCGGGAAATGGCCTCATGATCAGCGGGGAAATGCCTCTGAGTATTTCGGCTCTGCATTACCTTCCCGAAGACCTGGATGACGGGGATGAAAAGGGTCAGTCTCATGCTGGAGAATTGACCGAACGCGACCTGACTTGCCTGCAGGTCGATCTGAAACAAATGGGCGTTGGCGGCAACGACAGTTGGGGCGCATTACCCATGCAGGCCTACCAATTGCCATATCAGAATTATCATTATTCCTTTTGGATGCAGGTGTTTTAGGATTTGTGTTTAATTAATTTTTTGTTAAATTGCATGGAATGAACTTTTTAGCCTCAAAGTTCATTTTATAAATAAAATAAATTATGAAAGATATTCAATCCGAAAAAATACTTCTAATCCAGCAAATTCTTGAAGTGACTGATGAGGGTTTGCTAAATGCGTTGAAAAAAATGTTGGAATTTGGGCTTAAAAATCAAACAGGTTCAACATCAGCTGATGACTTTTGGAATGATTTAACTTCTGAGCAAAAAGAAAAAATTGAATTGGCTATCCGGCAGCTGGAAGAAGGGAAAGGTATCTCTCATGATGATGTCATGGTGGAGTTTAGAGAAAAGTACAAAGCATGAGTTTTATAGTTATGTGGTCGCCGGAGGCCAAGAGTGAATATGCAGAAATATTGTCCTTTATTGAACAAGGCTGGGGGGAAGGTTCAGCACTAAAATTGCTTGATCGCACTGAAGAAATTATTGACCATATTTCAAGACACCCTAAAATGTACCCGTCAACTTCTGTCAAAAAAAATATTCATAAAGCAGTCATTACGAGTAATCTTTCTTTGATCTATAAAGTTAAACCCAAAGCAATTCACTTATTGCATTTTTGGGATAACAGGAAGAATCCTCAAAACTTAGAAACGCTTTAAAATAAATTGACATATTTTTGGGAAGACTCCTCTTAGGGACGGAGTGAAGCGTCGAAAAATATGTTAATTTATTTTCATTAAATCTCTTTGAGGAATTGATTAAATATAGAACTCAATGATCGGACATTTAAACCTGAAAATAACAGGAAAAGTACAAGGCGTGTGGTTCCGAAAATCCACCGGTGATGAAGCGTTGCGCCTGGGATTAAAAGGCTTTGTCCGGAATGAACCGGATGGCTCCGTTTATGCAGAGGCCGAAGGCCCGGAAGACCTCTTGAATGAATTCGTGGCCTGGTGTAAAAAAGGACCTATGCTGGCCCGCGTTTCAGAAGTACAAGTGACAGAGGGACCGCTGGAACATTTCACAGCTTTTCGGGTGATTCGCTGATCAAAAACGCATTCCGGTGAGCACCTGGACAAAATTAAACGAATATTGAATTATAGTCAGCTACCACGTCCTTCAGGTCCGGGCATAAGAAGTAATCAGTAAAACCGAGGCCTGAAGATCGGCGTAGCTGAGTCTGTCGGTTTGATTCGTTTGAAATTGTTCTTTTACTTAATTTGCGTTAAAAGCACCCTGAAAAACAAAGAGCAGTTTCAAATCATTGAAACTGCTCCCTGAATGCTGTAGATTAAATGTGGACTAGCCCCCGATCCAGGAAAATTCGTATTGTTTTTCCGGAATTCTCAACCTTTCCGATATTCTGTGTAAACGTGCGGGGAGCGCCATCAGGTAATCCCTCGCTTTTTCAGCAGACTCGTTCAGCCCTTTTATGTTGGAGATGTCCCATACTTCCAGTAAATGGCTGAGAATATCTACGTAGTCTTCAGCAGTATAGACCCGAATCCGCTGGGCGGCATCGGAAAAGTGGGTAAATAATTCCCCGATGGCGCCCCCGGTTTCTCTTAGGAAGTGAGCCGGCATCACGATTTTCTTGCGCATCATATCTTCAAAGGCGATCATCATCTCACTGGGATCAAATTCAAAAATGCGGGTTACAAAATCCATATAGGCATTGGCATGACGCGCTTCATCTGAAGCAATAACGCCACACATTTTGGCCAATTGCGGATTGGAGTATTGTTTGGCCAGGGCCGCAACACGCCTGTGGGAAATATTGGTGGCCTTTTCCTGGAAACTCGTGTACACAAAATTTTTATAAGGATCATGGCTGGTGCCAATATCAAATCCGTCATTGATCAGATACTGGGTGGAAATTTCCACGGCCCGCATATTCACCCGACCACTCAGGTAAAGGTATTTGTTGAGCAGGTCTCCATGACGGTTTTCTTCCGCCGTCCAGGCTCTGATCCATTTGGTCCAGCCGTTTTCCCGGTCTTCAGGATCCACTCCGTCAAGGGCCATCAACCAGGTTTCGTAGGTAGGAAGGGCTTCTTCCGTGATGGTATCTCCAATTAAAACAGCCAACAGATCGTAATCCATTTCTTTGGCGAGTTCCTGAATTTCTCTGACTTCTTCAAAAAAATCGGGATTTTGTGCATCGGGAAGCAAGTCGGAAGGCTGCCAGTTTTCCTCTATAGGTTTCAGGTATTTGGCCACCAGTTCACCCATTGATTTCTCAATGGTTTTCATCACTTCCAGTCTGATATTAGGTAATTTCATAGGTATAAAACAGATTTTGTCAATTCGAAGAATACACAAAGGTGACGAAATAAAAGAGAGATTCCAAAGAACACTTTCATTTTTGAATTCCCCGTAAAGGGTTGGGTATTGAAAAAGGGAAGAAAACATCAGAGCCTTCTTCCCATTTGGCAGGTCATTATTTATTAAAAGAAAAGATCAGAAACTACCGCACTACGAATCCGTTTCCGAACCCTTTTTCCGCATTCACAAACCCGAGTTTACCTTCCTTGTTTTCGGCCATGAGTATCATGCCTTCTGACACAATACCTTTCATCGTTCTTGGTGCCAGGTTCGCCACGACGATGACTTGCTGACCGATGATCTCTTCCGGTTTGTAAAACTCAGCAATGCCGGAAAGAATGGTCCTTTTTTCATTGCCCAGATCGATGGTCAGGTTCAGCAGTTTATCAGCCTTGGGTACCTTGGTTGCTTTTATGATCGTGCCCGTCCGGAGATCCGTTTTTGAAAAAGTATCAAAAGTGGTTTCAGGTTTGATGGGTTCGCGCTCCTCTGCCTTTTCGGCTTCGAGGATCCTTGCCAGCTTTTCTTTCTGGGCTTCCACCAGCTCAAGGCGACTGCTGTCTTTGCGGTCGTTGATCTTGGGGAACAAAATTTCAGGTTCGCCGATCTGATGACCGGTTTGAAGGAAAGGTTCCCCTGCCGCCAGCTGCTCCAAAAGCGTGGTTAAATCTCCGTTTTTGAGATTTTCCTGTCCCAGTAATTTCCGTATCCGTGGAGCGGTAAACGGAATAAAAGGTTCGCTCAGGACTGCCAGTAATCCCATGATCTGCAGGCTGAAGAACATGGCATTTTTAACCTCCTGGCTTTCCGGGTCTTCTTTCCACAATTTCCAGGGTTCGTTTTCCTGGAAAAAGATGTTGCCATAGGAGGCTATTTCAATAAAAGCTCCCGAAGCCGCCTTAAAACTAAAAGCATCCAGATTGTCTGTTATTTCCTTTACCAATTTGCGCAGAGGCTCATAGGCAACGTTGAGGTCAAGGGTAGATTCAGGAACGGTACCTTCGTAGTATTTGTTGGTCAGGGATACCACCCTGTTGATGAAGTTGCCCAGTTTGTCGGCAAGTTCCTTATCGTAAAAATCGACGAAATCATCCCATTTGAAATCAGCATCACGGTTTTCAGGCATATTGCGCAACAGCACATACCGCAGCGCATCTTCCTTGTTGGGGAAGTCCTTAAAGGTTTCGAGGTATTCGTGTTGTTCAATACCCCAGCCTTTTGATTTTGAAAATTTGCGTCCCTCGAAATTGAGAAACTGGTTGGCCGGTACATTTTTCGGCAGGGCGAAATCCCCGTAAGCTTTTAACATGGACGGAAAAACGATGCAGTGAAAAACGATGTTGTCTTTACCGATAAAGTGAATCAACTCAACGTCTTCTCCCTTCCAGTAATCTTCCCAGTTTTTCCCATTTTCAATGGCCCATTGACGGGTAGAGGAGATGTAACCGATGGGGGCATCGAACCATACATACAGTACTTTTCCTTCCGCACCTTCTAAGGGTACGGGGATTCCCCAGGTAAGGTCGCGGGTAATAGAACGGGGTTGAAGCCCATGATCCAGCCAGGAACGGCACTGACCCACGACATGGTTTTTCCAGGACTTGGGATCGTGATGTAATTTGCCATCGAGCACACCTTTGTCGATCCATTCCCGGAGCCAGCCTTCGTGTTTGTCGAGTTTGAAGTACCAGTGTTTGGTGGGCCTTAGAACGGGTTTTTTACCACTGAGGGTAGAAATCGGGTCAATGAGTTCGGTGGGGGAGAGGTCAGAGCCGCAATTTTCACACTGGTCGCCATAGGCTTCCGGGTGTCCGCATTTTGGGCAGGTCCCCGTGATGTACCGATCGGCCAAAAACTGATCGTAGGATTCGTCGTAATATTGTTCTATTGTTTTTTCATCAAACTCATCTCCTTTATCATACAGTTTTTTGAAAAATTCCTGTGCTGTTTCTTTATGAAGATCCGAACTTGTACGGTGGTAATAATCAAAGGAAATGCCCAGTTTTTCAAAAGTGGATTTGTTGAGTTCGTGGTATTTGTCGATAATCTGTTTCGGTTCAATCCCTTCTTTTTTAGCCCGGATGGTGATAGCTGCTCCGTGTTCATCAGAACCACAGACCCAAACTACGTCCTTGCCCAACAGCCGCAGGTAGCGCACGTAAATGTCTGCAGGGAGGTAAGCCCCTGCCAGATGCCCCAGGTGTAATGCCCCATTGGCATAGGGCAGGGCGGAGGTGATCATGTATTTTTTTGCTGTACTCATTTTTCTTTGTGTAAATTTTACGACCGCGAAGGTACGTTAAAAAATGCCTCTCCTATAGTTGAGTCTGGATAAATTTCATGCAAAAGGGTGCGTATTCACGGCCTGACTCAGCGTCGGGCCGTGAATACACACTTATTAAATTCATTTTTTTTCAAAAAAATTCCATTTGTGGCAATAATATCCTAAAAGGGCCGTTTTTTCACATATCATAACAAAAGAATACACCCAAAGCAACCGTGAGGCGCTTAAGTTCGAAAAATGCTCTGCAAAAATTTGATTTGCATTATCTTAAAAAAGGTATTACTTTTGTAAAAACGAAAATATTAGAGCTACTAACGTAGTCTCAAAATATAACTGGGGTTTAGTTTTATTTCCGAAAAGTGTGGGGCCGTTGGCTTCCACGCTTTTCTTTTTTTAATACCCGCCCTTCAATCTCTCTCAATCTCTCTCAATCTTTAGCCTTTAATCTTTAGTCTTTTACCTTTTTAGCCCTATCTTTCGACCAAAATAATTGCCCATGCAAATACGCCCTTTTTCGGCCATCTTTCCCAATCGGGATTTCATTTCTTCCGCCGATTCTTTTTTTGCCACGGTAAGAGAGCAGTACCCCGAGTACGTGCAAAGTGGTTTTTTCGAGGACAAAAAACCTTCCGCTATGTATGTTTACCAGATCGAAACGGAACGCCATCCTTTTATCGGGCTGACCTGTTGCGTGGAAGTGGATGATTACCTGGAGGGAAAGATCAAAAAACACGAAGAAACCATTGCCTCCAAAGAGCAGATGCAGGTGCAGCTTTTGCTGCGCAGGAATGCAGCAGTAAAGCCAGTATTGCTCATTTATAAAAATGTCGAAACCCTGGATCAGTGGTTGAAAACTTATATTACCGATAAATCCCCCGAATTTGAAATCCACTTTGAAGATGCCAAAGAGACCCATTGTTATTGGGCGATCAGGGAACCACAGGATATTTCTTTTTTGCAGGATCTTTTCCTGGAGAAAATCCCCAACTCCTATGTCGCCGATGGTCATCACAGGATTTCGGCCACCACTTTACTCCACCAACGGGCGCAACATCATTCAAGGCTTACTCCCCACAACAAGATTCTGTGTTCTTTTTTCCCGGTGAGTGAACTGGAGGTGTACGATTACAACCGGGTGATTCACAGCCTCGAAAACATCAGTATGGCCACTTTTATGGCTTTGATCTCAAAAGTGTTTGATATCGAACCCATGAAGCAGGAGGCCAAGCCTTCCGAAAAGCACGAACTGACGATGTACCTGCGACAGGAATGGTTTCGGTTGCGCTGGAGACCTCATGTGCTGGAGGAATATGAAAAGCAAGGCGTAATCCTGGATACCATGCTGCTGAATGAAAAGGTGCTAACGGATATCCTGGAAATGAAAGACGTTCGCACGGATGAACGCATCGAATACATCGAAGGGCCTCGCGGCATCCGGTCGATCACCAAGCGGGTGAACCGGGATGAACATTCGGTGGGCTTTTGCCTTTACCCGCTCACCCTGGAAGAATTGATGCATATAGCTGATGAAGATAAGGTGCTGCCTCCAAAATCTACCTGGTTCGAGCCAAGGATGAGAAACGGCCTGATCGTCAAGGAATATTGAGGAAATGTGAAATTTAAAATGATAAATTTAAAATTTAAAAGATCAAACTTCAACTTCATATTTGATTCAATAAAAATATGGCCGTTTTTTTTATTGATGGTAATGACGTTTTTTCATTGTGGAAGAGTACCTCAGGAAAAGGAAGAAACGGTATTGGATAAGCAACTGCCCGAATACTATTTAGTCGTTTTAGGCACCGCCCAGGATGCCGGCTACCCCCAGGCAGGATGTGAAAAAGAATGTTGTAAAGCCTATTGGCAAGGTAAGGAAGCCGTCCGTTACACCAGTTGCCTGGGCATTGTAGATAAAGGATCGGGAAAGGCCTGGGTGTTCGATGCCACGCCGGATTTTAAATTCCAGATGCAGGAGCTGCTCCAAAACGGGGAAGAACTCGCCGGCATATTCCTGACCCACGCCCATATCGGCCACTACACGGGGTTGATGCACCTGGGAAGAGAAGTGATGGGAGCCAATGCCGTACCCGTTTATGCTATGCCCAAAATGACAGACTTCCTTACCCACAATGGCCCCTGGAGCCAGCTGGTGGAATTGAGTAATATCAGCCTGCAACCACTAAAAGCGGATTCCACCATTGTTTTGAATAAAAACTTCAAGGTAACCCCTTTCCTTGTCCCGCACCGGGATGAATTTTCGGAGACGGTGGGTTATACCATAGAAGGCCCCGGCAAAAGGGTATTGTTCATTCCCGACATCAATAAATGGGACGTCTGGCACAATGATATTGTAGAAGAAATCAAAAAGGTCGACCTGGCCTTTCTCGATGCTACTTTTTACCAAAACGGCGAAATCCCCGGCCGCGATATGAGCGAGATCCCGCATCCGTTTATGGAAGAAAGCATGGCGCGTTTTGAAGTCCTTTCTGAAACGGAACGCGCCAAAGTCCATTTTATTCATTTCAATCATACCAACCCGGTTATGAGGAATACTCGGGAGAAAGAAAGGGTTCTTGAAAAAGGATTTAAGGTTGCGGAGGATTTTATGGTGGTTGATCTCAATTGAGTCAGATCGGACTGTTCTTCAATCAATATATTGATATAGATCTTGCAGCGTTTCCCAATTTACAAAATGGGAATATTGCTTTTTTATGCTTGCTTATTTCTAAGTTGCTTACCTGATTTTGGTAGTTTGAAGTGTATTAAACCAGTAATCCTGTTTTATTTTTCCTAAAAATTAAAAAAAGAAAAAAAAATTAGAAAAAAGTTCATGTACGTGTACATGAAACAACCGGAACGAATGTTTTGTTTAAGTAATTTTTAAAAAAATTAAACAAAACAAAAACTACTGCGTTTTACTTTCATCTTTATTAAACATAAAAAACCTTTTAAGAAATGCAGAATTTAAAATTTTTATTTTCCGGACTTTTAATACTCAGCTTGTTTACATTCACCTCATGTGATGATACTGATGATCCAACTCCAACTCCTGAACCAAAAGACATCGTAGAAACAGCTATGGCGACTGATGATCTGAGCATGTTAGTTGATGCTGTTGTGCAGGCGGGCTTAGTGGAAACTTTGCAAGGTGATGGCCCCTTTACGGTATTTGCACCAACCAATGCCGCGTTTCAGGCTTTATTGGATTCAAATCCTGCCTGGAATTCACTGAGTGATATTGATAATGCAACCCTGGCAAACATCTTGAAATTTCATGTTATCGCAGCTGATGTGAAATCTACAGACCTCACTGATTCCTATGTAACGACATTGGCCGCAGGACCCAATGACGAGCAGGTTGTTTTGCAGGTTGATGTTACCGGTGGCGTAAAATTCAACGGTTCAGCAACACCTGCAACAGTTGATGTTGCAACCACCAATGGTACAGTACATATTATCAATGAAGTTATGTTGCCACCGTCAGTAGTAAACCTTGCTTTAAATAATCCTGCGTTTTCAACCCTTGTAGCGGCACTGACGAGAAGTGATCTGACTACGGATTATGTATCCATTTTGTCAGGTAATGGTCCGTTTACCGTATTTGCACCAACCAACGAGGCATTCCAGGCATTACTGGACTCTAACCCGGATTGGAATGGTCTGGATGATATTCCGGTGACTACTTTAGAAGCTGTATTGAACTACCATGTTGTAAGTGGCGCTAACGTACAATCTAAAGATTTGACGAATCAGCAGGAAGTGACTGCCTTAGGGGGTACATTTACAATTGACCTTACTGATGGCCCAAAAATTAAAACCACAAGTAACCAAACTGTAGGTATTACCTTTACCGATGTACAGGGTGCGAATGGCGTGGTACATGTTATTGATGCTATTCTTTTGCCATAACAAAGAAGACAAATTAACTAGAAATAGGTTTTTCATAATAAGTAGTGAATCCCGAATTTTCCGTCAGGTAAGATTCGGGATTTTTTTATGCGCAATAATTTTACCATTTCATCCACTTTAATCCTGCCAATCCGATATTAAAACAAACCTGCCTATCGGAGTTTTTTTATTGTTGAATTTTTGAAAAAATATTATAGTAATTTTTTAATTTTGTTGAAACCTTTTTTTGTCTTTTTCGTAAAATATCAGTGTTTTGGTTGGGGGTAATTAAAATTAACAGAAGGTTATTTTATTTATTCTGTTCTTCAATTTTTTTTTCATTTAAACTTATTGCTTTTTTATTAACGTTCACAAAAACCTCTTTTCGGTGGGGATAGAAATTTTGTTCGTTTTTTTAGGGGATGATTATCATCAAAACAGGTTGTCTTCAGTACCGTTCATGCCCCGATAAGGATATTTTAATTCACTGAGGATTAAAAAGATCTTCTCCGATGCCCCTGTTTATGGTTTAACTTCAAAAGTTATAACACTACGATTACGATCGTGAAAAAATAAGTAAAATCAACAATTGCACCTTTAAAATCTTTTAACCATGAAAAAAGGAATACTAATTATTGTCTTATTTATTACCTGGACCATAAATCTGGTGGCCCAAAGCGTGCCACAAGGCATGAATTACCAGGCGGTAGCGCGGGATGTAAACGGAAAGGTATTGTCCAACGAGGCGATACATTTAAAGATCAGCCTGTTGGCGGATGGTCCATCCGGAAAAACGATGTACAGTGAGATACATGAAGTGGTGACCAGCCAGTTGGGGTTATTTACGGTAATCATCGGCGAAGGCATGGCCGGCTTAGGTGATTTTGCGGAAATTTCCTGGGGCAGCAGTGAAGTGTGGATGGATATTGCCCTGAAAACAGGGGAGGATTATACTTCGATAGCGACGACGCGACTGTTATCCGTTCCGTATGCTTTCCATGCCGGCACGGCAGGAGCCTTGCTGGGAGGCAATGGAACGGAAAAAGCCGCGGGCCCGTATTGGAAGACCAACGGTAATGATGGTGTTTTTGACCAATACCAGTTCCTGGGCACGACAGATGCCAGAGCCCTGGTTTTCAAAACAAATAACCAGGAGCGGATGCGCTTGTTGCCCGGAGGAGATTTATGGATGAGCAAAAACAATATCAAAAATCTGAAGGATCCGGTGGATCTGCAGGATGCAGTGACGAAAAGTTATGTTGATGCTCATGTTGAAGCAGATGATGACCTGGATCCAACCAATGAGATCGAATTGCCCGCAGGAGGAACAGATGGCCAGGTATTGTCGACCAATGGGTTGGGCGTATACAGTTGGGTGGAACCTGATTCAGGACCTGAAGGACCACAAGGTCCGCAAGGTTCACAGGGTCCGCAAGGTCCGCAAGGCCCACAAGGCCCGCAGGGTCCACAGGGTTTAACAGGAGCCACAGGAGCCACCGGAGCCACAGGAATTGTTTCCTTTGCCAGAAGTAGTATGGAGGGAAATGCTGTCACTGCCTCCTATGCATTTATTGGGCCAACGGTTAGCGTGACGATAACTGCTGGCCAAAAAATAATGTTGGTGGCGAATAAAGGCCTTGGTTCTGCGGCCGTAGGAGGTGCAGAGGATTTGAAAATTTATGTCGGGTACCAAATGACAGCGCCTGCATTAGGTAGTTTACAATTAAGTGGTGCTGGAATTTGGGGCATAAGGTGTGCACAATACACCCGACAGATTGTTAACGTTAATGATATCCTGAGCGGATTGAGCCCGGGGACCTATACCGTCGGAATGGTTGGCAGTTCCTCCGATTATGCAGACTGGAATTCCAATGATTATGGCTATATTTCTGTAATAATTTTCAATTAGACAGCATAAATTCCAATAAAAAAATTGTTGGTTGCTGGTTACTTGATGCTGGTTACTGGTTTTTCGAGGTGACCTCTTAGCGCGGGGCAAAGTGCGGCAGGAAAAAGGTGTCGTCTCGTTGCTCGGAACCGAATTTTTTTTTTACTTTCGTGCAACCTTTCTTAAAAACCCGCGTAAAATCAAAAGTTGAAAACTACTAAAGCCTGCCTGTGATAAAACCAGGTATTCTTCTCTTTTATATTTTTATTTTTTCTCTCACTGTTTGGTGGCTATAAAAAAGCATTGCCAAAAGAGACAAACAACGCTGTACTAAAAGCATAAACCAGCAATGGTTTAACAGGTTTGTCAGGCGCCTGAGTTCCGTTCTGACTTTTTTATTTTTTAAAATATTTATCAACTACAAAACTCATAAGCATGAGAAAAGTATTCCTCTGCCTAATAGGCATGGGACTGGTAACGATAGCCAGTGCCCAAGAACAAAGTCCAACGGTGATGGCCGCCGCTGGCGGCAGTACAGCGAAAGGAGCAGCGATGACGCTGGACTGGACACTGGGCGAACTATCGGTAAGCAGCCTTGAAACACCGAACGGTTTGCTTACCGAAGGATTTCACCAACCGATGTTAAGGGTGGAAACCATCCTGGAATCACCTGTAAAACAAGGAGGTAAAGACCTTGAAATGACCCTTGCGCCGAATCCTGTGTCTTCGAGTCTTTCGATCCGCATCCATTCGGAATGGGAAGGCGAAGGCGAACTAGCCTTGTGGGATGCCCGGGGCCAGCGTCTGCAAAGAGCTACTGTGGATCTTTCTTTAGCACAGCTGGAATGGGACCTGGGCGGTTACGCCTCCGGAATTTACAGTGTTACGCTGCGGGATGCCAAAGGGCTACTGCTGCGCTCGTATAAAATAAGTAAAATTGACTAAATCACTTTAAACAAAAAATACAAAAAAATGAAAAAAGGACTTTTATTAATCGTACTGTTTTTAGGCATCACGCTGGGCCTTTTGGCCCAAAGCGTGCCACAAGGCATGAACTACCAGGCAGTAGCGCGGGATGTAAACGGAAAGGTATTGTCCAACGAGGCGATCCAATTAAAGATCAGCCTGTTGGCGGATGGTCCATCCGGAAAAACGATGTACAGTGAGATCCATGAAGTGGTGACCAGCCAGCTGGGGTTATTTAATGTGATCATCGGTGAAGGTATGGCCGGCTTGGGGGATTTTACTGAAATATCCTGGGGTAGCCATGAAGTGTGGATGGATATGGCGCTGGAAACAGATGATGAATACATCTCGATAGCGACAACGCGCCTGTTATCCGTACCCTACGCTTTCCACGCCGGCACGGCAGGGGAGTTGACTGGCGGTAATGGCACTGAAAAAGCAGCAGGCCCTTATTGGAAAACCAATGGCAATGATGGTGTTCTGGACAAATACCAGTTCCTGGGTACCACCGATGCCAAAGCATTGGTTTTCAGAACCAACAACCAGGAGCGCATGCGCTTACTGCCAGGCGGTGATCTTCAGATGAGCGGGAACAATATCAAAAACCTCGCGGATCCTGTGGATATGCAGGATGCTGTGACCAAAGGATATTTGAATGCCTCAACCGCTGCCTTTGCCGCGCATCTCCTGGCAGATAACGACCTTGATCCGACCAACGAAATCGAATTGCCAGCAGGAGGCTCTAATGGCCAGGTATTATCGACGAATGGCCTGGGTAATTATGCCTGGGTAGAACCTGATACCGGACCACAGGGACCACAGGGACCACAGGGACCACAGGGACCACAGGGCGTACCCGGCCCACAAGGCGCCACAGGACCTGCCGGACCAATAGGTGCTACAGGACCTGCCGGGCCAATAGGCCCCCAAGGCGCAACGGGAGCTACTGGGGCCACCGGAGCGACAGGTCCCCAAGGCCCGGCAGGAACTGATGGTGCTGATGGTGCATCAGGCCCCCAAGGCGCAACCGGAGCTACTGGGGCTACCGGAGCGACAGGTCCCCAAGGCCCGGCAGGAACTGATGGTGCTGATGGTGCACCAGGCCCCCAAGGCGCAACCGGAGCTACTGGGGCTACCGGAGCGACAGGTCCCCAAGGCCCGGCAGGAAATGATGGTGCACCAGGCCCTCCGGGAGCCGATGGCACCACGCTGCCTTCCGGCGGCACCAACGGACAGGTGCTTTCTACGGATGGCAACGGAACCTACAGCTGGGTAGATAATGGATCGGGGAGTAGTACCTGCAATTTAGCCATAGGGGATACCTATGCAGGAGGGATTATTTTTTACCTGGACGGAAGTGGCTGCCATGGCCTGGTGGCAAAGGCTGCGGATGAACCGGGATATTATCAATGGGCAACCTCATATAGCGATACTTATGCTTATGCGGCTGGAATCTATGGAGGTGCACAAAATACTAAAAAGATAATTTATAGAATGGGGACAGGAAATGCTTCTGCAGCTGAGCAGTGTGCAGGACTAAGTGACGGGGGATTTACAGATTGGTATTTACCTTCCAAGGATGAGTTGGATATGATGTATGTAAATCTTCATTTGAATGCGCTTGGTGGTTTTGCTGGCGGCTACTACTGGAGTTCTACGGAGGGCGGCAACTACGGCAACGCGTGGTTACAGAGCTTCGCCAGTGGCAGTCAGGGCAACATCCTTAAGGACAGCGCCACTCGTGTTCGGGCAGTCAGGGCTTTTTAACTATTTAACTATTTACCGCGAAGCGGTCGAATTTTTGCGACAAATGAGTGCAAAGCAAAACGCATTTTAGGTTTGCCAAATGAAGCAAAAATCACGTAGTATTTTATTTTGAAATATGGCCTTATATTATGACTTACCGGTATTCAAGGAAGTGTATCAAGCCATATAGATCGAAAAAAAATAATCGTAAACAAAAATTAAAAACAATGAAAAAAGGACTTTTATTAATCGTACTGTTTTTAGGCATCACGCTGGGCCTTGTGGCCCAAAGCGTGCCCCAAGGCATGAATTACCAGGCAGTGGCCCGGGATGTAAACGGCAAGGTATTAGCTAACGAGGTGATCCATTTAAAGATCAGCCTGTTGGCAGATGGCCCTGTGGGCAAAACGATGTACAGTGAAATCCATGAAGTGGTGACCAGCCAGTTGGGGTTATTTAATGTGATCATCGGCGAAGGCATGGCCGGCTTGGGGGATTTTACTGAAATATCCTGGGGTAGCCATGAAGTGTGGATGGATATGGCGCTGGAAACAGATGATGAATACATCTCGATAGCGACAACGCGCCTGTTATCCGTACCCTACGCTTTCCACGCCGGCACGGCAGGGGAGTTGACTGGCGGTAATGGCACTGAAAAAGCAGCAGGCCCTTATTGGAAAACCAATGGCAATGATGGTGTTCTGGACAAATACCAGTTCCTGGGTACCACCGATGCCAAAGCATTGGTTTTCAGAACCAACAACCATGAGCGCATGCGCTTACTGCCAGGCGGTGATCTTCAGATGAGCGGGAACAATATCAAAAACCTCGCGGATCCTGTGGATATGCAGGATGCTGTGACCAAAGGATATTTGAATGCCTCAACCGCTGCCTTTGCCGCGCATCTCCTGGCAGATAACGACCTTGATCCGACCAACGAGATCGAATTGCCAGCAGGAGGCTCTAATGGCCAGGTATTATCGACGAATGGCCTGGGTAATTATGCCTGGGTAGAACCTGATACCGGACCACAGGGACCACAGGGACCACAGGGCGTACCCGGCCCACAAGGCGCCACAGGACCTGCCGGACCAATAGGTGCTACAGGTGCTACAGGACCTGCCGGGCCAATAGGCCCACAAGGCGCCACAGGACCAATAGGTGCCACAGGCGCCACAGGACCTGCCGGACCAATAGGTGCCACAGGCGCCACAGGACCAATAGGTGCCACAGGCGCCACAGGACCTGCCGGGCCAATAGGCCCACAAGGCGCCACAGGACCTGCCGGACCAATAGGTGCCACAGGACCCCAAGGACCTGCCGGACCAATAGGCCCACAAGGCGCGACAGGCCCACAAGGTCCGGCAGGAACCGATGGTGCAGACGGCGCGACAGGCCCACAAGGAACATTCCCAGATGGAACACAAGCCGGAGAGATGAACTATTGGAACGGAAGTAGTTGGGTAAGTGTAGCACCGGGCAGCCAGGGCCAGACGCTAACCTTCTGCGATGGGGTACCTACGTGGGGCCCATGTCCTTTAGCTATAGGAGATTCTTATGCGGGAGGTATCATATTTTATTTAGATGGGAGTGGGCAGCATGGTCTGGTGGCAGCGCCGGTTGATCAGTCTTATAATGGAGATTTTACGAGGCCATGGGGTTGTAATGGAACGCTAATAGGAGGCACGAGTACAGCAGTGGGTACAGGTCAGTCAAATACGACTTTAATCGTAAATGGGGCTTGCAGCTCTGCCGGTGACGCCGCCCGGATCTGTGCTGATTATTCGGTAACGGTAGGGGGAATAGTATATGATGATTGGTTTTTGCCCTCAAAGAATGAGCTGAATTTAATGTATGTTAATCTACACCAAAATGCGCTTGGTGGTTTTGATAGCAACTACTACTGGAGTTCTACGGAGGACGGCGGCTTCTACGCTTGGGTACAGTACTTCCCCAATGGCAGTCAGGGCAGCGGCAATAAGAACAACGACTTCGGTCGTGTTCGAGCAGTCAGGGCTTTTTAACTACCTGCCTGCCGTGGCAATCAGGCAGGTTTATCTATCCCGACGATTCGTCGGGACAGGTTTAACTATTTTATTACCGCGAAATCGACGAAGGAGATTCATGAGACGCAGTCGAACTAAAGCGGTCGAATTTTTGCGACAAAAGAGAGCAGAGCGAATTTTGTTTTCGCTCTGCCGAATGGAGCAAAAATCACATAGTAATTTTGTTTTTGCTATGGCTTTATATTATGATTTGCCGGTATTTCAGGAAGTGTATCAAGCCATATAGATCGAAATAAAATAGTCGTAAAAAAGCTCTTCCGGTTGATCCGGGGGAGCTTTTTCGAGTTTTATGCTTTTTTATTGCTGACTTTTGTATACCCAGTGAAGCCTGAATTTAGTTAGTGTTCAAAAGTGATCTACCAATCCACCGTTTTTTCATTTCCAGCCACTTCGACTGCTTTGCCAGAGGTGACATCTTTGTGCGGCGCAAAGTGGGCAGCAAAAGGTGTCGTCTCGGCGGGAAATGAACCCGGAATCCGCATTGAGATGACACCTTTTGCTTTCTCTCAAGCCCTGCGCGAAGATGTCTCCTCATGAAATCCAGTGAACAGTCTCCGAGTTTATACCCCTTTCCGCACCACCAGCGTACTCATACACCTTTCATCATTCACATTGACCGTTTTGAAAGGCTCCACAAAAGACAAGGGGTGGAATGTCATGATCGCTGCCAGCATTTCCCTGGTGAGCAGGTACCGGATGGAACCGTCGGGAATGTTGTACACGCCGTTTTCTATTTCCTGCACCCGGTTTTCGATACCAATGTCGGAAGTCATGCGGATAAAGAGGGTGCCGCCGGGTTTTAAGACGCGGATCATTTCTGCAAACATTTGCCGGAAGGCTGTATGGCTCTTCGCAAAATGAAGGACCGCACTGCAGATGATATGATCAAAGGTTTCGGAATCAAATTCCAGGGATATCAGGTCGCCGACTTTGAGTTTGTTGGCATCTATGGAAATATCCAGGGAGTTAGCAGTTTGTACCAGGGAGGCCAGCGCCTCTCCTTTGGCATCTACGCCGTACACATCATAACCGTTTTTCAATAACCAAAACAGGTTGCGCCCGCCGCCACAGCCGGCATCGAGGATTTTTTCTCCGGGCAGGTAACGACCCTTCATGATCTGGTCGAGCAGGTAGATGTCGATGTTTTGTAGTTCGTGGTTTAATTCGGAAATGTTCATTTTCTGGTTTCTAGTTTTAAGTTTCTCGTTACTGGTTATTTTTTTAACTTATGCGAATCAAGGGTTGAATATTTTGATTTCTGAATCAACATATTCAACCCACTTTCGGGGTTGATTTCATTATTTGACAACCCCATAGCTTCGCCCTGGGTTATTAAAATTAATGTCTTTCAGACATTTTAGCTATCCTGAAAGGATAAAATATTGATAACTGCGGGTGTAACCCGTAGAAATTAAAAAAAATATCGCTAGAACCCCGAAAGTGGGTTCAACCCTTGATTCGCATAACTTTATATTTATTATTCATAGTTATCTCTCGCAGAATCAGGAGAACAGCGCAGAAATAAAAGGAGGCCTAAAAAAATATAGGTGAAATTTCCGGCCAGAGACACGGAAACCTGTGCCGCACATGAAATGTCGGTATGTCATTTCATTCTATCTGCGCAATCTGCCTGAAATAAAAAAGACAGGGTAGAGCATTATTTTAAAACAGTTTTCTTGCTCGTTTTTGAAAGTTGGTTGGCTCCGTGTGAAAATGTTACCTGGAAAACCAGTAACCAGCAACTAGCCTTCAACAAACAAAATATTCTCCTCCTCCAGCAGCGGCATCAAGTTATACCTCAAATAAAGTTGCACCGTAGCCAGCACATCTTTTTCACAATAGGTGGCGATTCGTTTCAGGTCTTTTTCTTCCCAATACACGCGGCCCACTTCACTGCCGTCGATATCGTCCTTTGGAGAAGGGAAGCCGAAAACGGCAGCCAGTAATTTCAGGGATGTATAATTTTTATAATCCCCAAATTTCCAGAATTCAAGGGTGTCGATCAGGTGTTTGGTTTCCCACGGTTTTTTGCCGGCAATATCCATCATGGCGGGCAAGGGCAGTTGATTGATGAGCAGGCGCCGGCAAATGTAGGGGATGTCGAATTCGCGGATGTTGTGGCCGCAGAGGTTGTGTTTCATGGGGTTGTTGTAATGCTGGTTGAGCAATTCACAAAAATCTTTCAACACTTTGCTTTCGTCGTCATCGGCAAAAGATTTGAGGCGAACGGCCAGTTTTTTATTGTCCTTGTCGCGGTAAACGAGCCCTACCGAGATGCAGATGATTTTTCCGAATTCGGCAAAGATGCCGGCCCTCTCATTGTAGGCATCGGCGGCTTCTTCATCGGTGACTTCTTCGTCATATTTGCGCAAAACGCTGCGGGCTTTGAGTTTCCACAATCCTTTAAAAGTTTCATCCAACTCCGCATGAGTGGCCTTCCCTGATACAGTTTCTACATCCAGAAAGAGAATGCTGCCTATGTTTGTCATCTGTTTATTTTTTGGAAAAATACAAAATAAATTTCTATAATGAAAATCATAACACCAGATTGAGATTAACAATTCCATTGATGGAAAATAATCATCACTTTTTCATTAGCCAGTATTATTTTTATTTAAACGCAATGCACGCAATGGGGGCTTTGCGTGCATTGTACCTTCCTTGCGTGCCTTGCGGTTAAAAAACAAAACATCAATAATTCAACACCGGCGCCATCCAGCGTTCGGCCTCTTCCAAAGTCATACCTTTCCGGGCAGCATAATCCGCTACCTGGTCTTTACCGATTTTCCCCAGCCCAAAATATTTGGATTCAGGGTGGGAGAAATACCAACCGCTTACCGAAGCCGCAGGATACATGGCAAAACTTTCCGTGAGCTTAATACCGGTCCGGTTTTCAACGTCCAGTAATTGCCAGAGGAGTTCTTTTTCGGTATGTTCCGGGCAGGCAGGATATCCGGGAGCCGGACGAATACCCTGGTATTTTTCTTTGATCAACGCATCATTATCCAGGGATTCATTTGCCGCATACCCCCAATATTCTTTCCTGATGCGTTCATGTAGCCTTTCGGCTAATGATTCGGCCAATCGGTCGGCCAGGGCTTTCAGCAGGATGGCGTGATAGTCATCGTGATCTTCCTCGAAGCGTTTGATATGTTTTTCGATCCCAATACCAGCCGTGACGGCAAAGGCGCCGATATAGTCCTGTTTGCCGGAAGAAGCGGGCGCGATAAAATCACTCAGGCAGAAATTGGGCAGGCCGGGTGCCTTTTTCAATTGCTGGCGCAAATGTTGTGCGGTAAGCAGTTTACTGGTCCGGCTTTCATCACTGTAAATGTCGATACTATCGGGTTCATTCTGATTGGCCGGGAACAAGCCGAATACCGCTTTGGCCTTAAGCCATTTTTCGTCGATGATCCTTCTTAGCATACTCCTGGCATCGTTATACAGCTTTTGTGCTTCCACGCCGACGATATTGTCCTGGAGTATTGCCGGGAATTTTCCGGCCAGTTGCCAGGTAGTGAAAAAAGGAGTCCAGTCAATGTATTGTACGAGTTCTTCAATGGAATAATCCTCAAAAACATGGATGCCCGGTTGGGAAGGCACTGGCGGGGTGTAATTTCCCCAGTCGATTGTCACGCCATTGGCCCTGGCCTTTGCAAGCGGCAGGTAAACTTTATTGGCTTTCCGGTTGGTATGGTTGTTGCGGATTCGTTGATATTCTTCATCAATGGAGGCCACAAAGGCTGTTTTATTGTCATCATTGCTCAATAAGGAATTCAAAACCCCCACACTCCGGGAAGCATCCAATACATAAATGGCCGGCCCCGAATAATTGGGGGCAATTTTTACCGCTGTATGTGTTTTAGAGGTAGTGGCTCCTCCTATGACGAGGGGAATGGTCAGTTTCTGACGTTCCATTTCTGAAGCGACATTCACCATTTCTTCCAGGGATGGCGTGATCAGGCCACTCAAACCTATGATATCCACGTTTTCCTCAATGGCTTTTTTGATGATCTTGTCTGTGGGCACCATGACACCCATGTCGATGATCTCGTAATTGTTGCAACCCAAAACGACGCCAACGATATTTTTGCCGATATCATGAACATCCCCTTTGACGGTGGCCATGAGAACTTTGCCCCGTGTCCGTGCTCCCGAAGATTTTTTGGAAGCTTCAATATACGGCGTCAGGTAGGCTACCGATCGTTTCATCACCCGGGCGCTTTTCACCACCTGGGGTAAAAACATTTTTCCTGAACCAAAAAGGTCTCCCACGATATTCATCCCGTCCATCAGCGGCCCTTCGATCACACTCAAAGGTTCTTCAAATTGCTGGCGGGCTTCTTCAGTATCTTCCTCAATAAAATCGGTGATGCCTTTGACCAGTGCATGGGAAAGTCGTTCCGCTACACTGCCTTCCCGCCAGGAGAGATCTTTTTGCAATTGTTTACCACCAGCTCCTTTGGTCGCTTCGGCCAGTTTGACCAAATTTTCGGTAGCATCGGGCCTTCTGTTGAAAAGTACATCTTCCACCCCGGTGAGCAGCTCCTGCGGGATATTGGCATAAATTTCCATCATGCCTGCGTTGACGATGCCCATGTCCATTCCGGCCTGTATGGCGTGGTAGAGGAAGGCGGAGTGCATGGCTTCCCGAATGGGGTCGTTTCCGCGGAAGCTGAAGCTGATGTTACTGACCCCACCGCTCACCTTGGCCCCCGGACACAGTTTTTTGATTTGCCGGGTGGCTTCTATGAAGTTGATGGCGTATTCGTTATGTTCTTCAATTCCTGTGGCGATGGCAAAAATATTGGGATCGAAAATAATGTCCTGGGGTTTGAAGCCTATTTGTTGGGTCAGTATTTTATAGGCACGCACGCAAATGTCCACCTTTCTTTCGATGGTATCGGCTTGTCCTTGTTCGTCAAAAGCCATGACGATCGCCGCAGCCCCATAACGCCTTACCAGTTTGGCCTGACGGATGAACTCGGCTTCCCCTTCTTTCATGGAAATGGAGTTGACGATACATTTGCCCTGTACGCATTTCAAACCCGCTTCGATGACGCTCCATTTGGAGGAATCGATCATGATCGGCAATTTGGCAATTTCAGGTTCTGACATCACCAGGTTGAGAAAGTTTTTCATGGCCTCTTCGGAGTCCAGCATGGCTTCGTCCATGTTGACATCGATAATTTGGGCACCGCCTTCCACCTGCTGCTGGGCCACACTTAATGCCTCTGCATAATTATCCGAAAGAATGAGCCGTGCAAATTTCTTGGAACCGGTCACATTGGTACGTTCTCCAATGTTAACAAAATTGGTGTCGGGACGAAAGACGAGGGGTTCCAGCCCGCTAAGGGTAGTGTATTGAGGGATTTCCGGGATCTCTCGGGGGGATAAACCCTTCACGCCTTCTGCCATGGCGCGAATATGATCAGGGGTAGTGCCGCAGCATCCGCCAATGATATTCACAAAACCGCTTCCGGCAAAATCGCGGATGTAACCTTCCATGATTTCCGGGGTTTGATCGTATTCACCAAATTCGTTGGGCAGGCCCGCGTTGGGGTAGGCGCTCAAATAACAATTGGCGATTTTAGATAAGGTGGCGATGTACGGTCGCATTTCTTTCGCCCCCAGGGCACAATTCAGCCCTACACTCAATAACTCAATATGGGAAATGGAAGCCCAGAAAGCCTCCACGGTTTGTCCGGATAAGGTCCGGCCGCTGGCATCGGTAATGGTACCCGAGACCATGATAGGAAGTTTAATCCCCCTATCCTCAAAAAGCTGGTCGATGGCAAACAAGGCCGCTTTGGCATTGAGGGTATCAAAAATAGTTTCCACCAATAAAAGGTCTGCGCCTCCATCCACCAGGCCTCGTGCTTGTTCGTAATAGGCTTCCTTCAGTTGGTCGAAGCCTACCACCCGGTATCCGGGATCATTTACATCAGGAGAAAGAGAGGCTGTTACATTGGTCGGGCCCATTGCCCCGGCAACGAATCTTGGTTTATCGGGGGTGAGGGCTGTATAGGCTTCGGCTGCTTTTTTGGCGATTTTGGCCGAGGCGTAATTGATATCGTAAGCTGCCGCCTGCATTTGATAATCAGCCTGGGCAATGCGGGTGGCTCCGAAAGTATTGGTCTCGATGATATCTGAACCTGCTTCGAGGTAAGCCCTGTGAATGGCCTCAATGATTTGAGGTTGGGTGATGGATAAAATATCATTATTGCCCCGAAGGTCTTTTGGGGCATCCGCAAACCTATCGCCGCGAAAGTCTTCTTCGGACAGTTTGTATTGCTGGATCATAGTACCCATCGCCCCGTCAAGAACAAGTATTCTTTCCTTGAGTATATCGTCGATATTATTAGTCATACTGAATTTGGTAGTGATTTTTAAAGCCTCTCGATCCGAAAGATGAAGCTGTTGAATTGTAAACGATTTTGAAACCGGATGATGTGTTTTTGTGGTGATAATTTTTCACCGTGCAAAATTAATGATTAGGTAACCAAATACAGGGAAGATTGGTTTTAAATTATGGTGAAAAAAAACTTTTCTTCCGGTTTATAACCTTATTAAAAATTTAATGCCTTATCGGGAAATGAGGCTGAAGATTATTTTGGATTACATCATAAAAAGGTTATTTTTGCATCCGACAAGCGGTTCTCGTTTGTTTTGAGAGGCTATCTTCAAAAACTGCATACAATCGTTACCCGGATCCAACGAAGAGAACCAGGTAATCATTCCAGACAATAAAACAAAAATCGATTAATAAGGTGGCATTTACCCGAAACAAAATTTGTTTATTTCCGTAAACATAAATCGTTACCATTATTCATTTTTAAGTCATAATCTCTGAACTATTACTAATTGACAACCATGAAAAGAATTTTACTTTGGGCAATAATAGGGTTCGTTGCCTTTGGATGCTCTAAAGACCGCCTGACTGATCCGCTTGATATTGAATTGAATGACGCTTTAAGACGCCTGTCTCCTACGGGCGATGCCGATTATTTCGTACTTCCCGAAAGTGATGATTTTGCCGCAATAAGAGCAGGGGCGGATAATCCTCTTACCGCTGAAAAAGTGGCTCTTGGAAAAATGTTTTTTTATGAAACGGCTCTTGCCGGGGATGCTAAACACGAATCTTCCCGTTACACATATTCCTGTTCTTCCTGCCACATGCCCTCCACCGGATTTATGCCGGGCAGAAAACAGGGAATTGCAGATGGCGGATGGGGAATGGGGAATGACCGCGGTATCAATGAGGATTATGATGAATCTGAACTGGATACGCAGGCTGGTCGTGCACTGAGTCTGCTGAATGTCAGTTATGTCACCAATACCACCTGGACGGGCAAGTTCGGGGCAAATTTCACCAATGCAGGAACCGAAGCCGTATGGGATATTTATGACGATACAAAAATCAATCATACCGGACTGGACGGCATTGAAGCCCAGCTCATAGAAGGGCAGATACTTCATCGTATGAAAGTCGATGAATATGTACTCGATGAATTGGGGTATCGCGCCATGTACGATGCCGCTTTTCCAGATTATCCGGTGGAAGAACGTTATTCTGCCAAAACAACAGCCTTCGCTTTGGCGGCCTACCTCCGTACGTTGTTGAGTAACCGGGCTCCTTACCAGCAATGGCTCAAGGGCGAGAGAGACGCTATGAACGATATGCAAAAAGAAGGCGCTCTGTTGTTCTATGGTAAGGCAGGGTGCTTCCGTTGCCATAAAGGTGCTTCTTTGAGCTCGAATGAATATCATGCTGTGGGAGTGAAAGATATGTATGATTCCAACGGGTATAATACCAGTGTGGATGACCTGCGAAATTTCGGAAGAGGAGGATTTACCCAGAATGAAAATGACCTTTTCAAATTCAAGGTGCCTTCTATTTACAACATGAAAGATTCTCCGTACTATTTCCATGGTAGCAGCAAACACACCTTGTGGGGAGTAGTGGAATATTTTAATGATGCGGTTCCTGAAAACGAAAGGGTGAATAAAAATATTTCTCCGTTTTTTAAGCCGCTCAATCTGTCCACTGTTGAAATACAGCAATTGGTGGCGTTCCTGTCCGATGGTTTGCACGACCCGGACCTTAACAGATATGTGCCCCAATCGGTGCTTTCAGGGAACTGTTTCCCGAACAACGACCCGCTTTCTAAAGAAGTAATGGGGTGTGAATAAAAAAAGGCCCGGTTGAACCTTTCAACCGGGCCTTTTTTAAAGGTGAGATTTATTTATAGCTCAGGAATTTCAAAAACCTTGGTCAAATCAATCACCAATTCAGGAAAAACACCTCCGGAGATCATTTCCTCCGCACCGTAAATTTTTCTGAGCAGGTATTTATCGTTCGTCAGATCAAAAACAGTAATCGTCTGATCATTCGGTTGAACGATCCAGTATTCCAATACACCGGATTGTTCGTAGAGGTCGAATTTTTCATTGAGGTCCTTTTTTCTTGTGGCCGGAGATAAAATTTCCACGATGAGATCAGGAGCACCGATACAACCTCTGTCGTCGAGTTTTTCCTTATCGCAAATGATGCAAATATCGGGTTGAACCACAGAAAAAACCTTCTCGTCACCGCTAGACTTTTTCGGGTCAGGCAGTCTCACATCAAAAGGAGCATGGTAAACATCGCAACTTTTTCCTTGAAAAAAATTGTAGAAATTTCCGCTTATTGCAAAGGAAATCTTCTGATGTAACCTGGATGGAGCCGGGCTCATCCGGAATAATTTTCCATTAATGAGCTCGACCAATTCATCAAATTGCCATTTTAAGTAATCGGCATACGAATACTTTTTTTGAGGATTGAGTTGATCGATACTGGTAATAATCATGCGTAGCACTTTTTACAAAAATACTTCATTCTGATCTATACACCAAATTTTGATTTCTCTCCATCCTGCCTTTTTATAAAAATGCTATTCCACTAACGCCACTTTATAAATCACGGATTTGTTTTTATCCAAATGCACCTTCAATAAGAATAGCCCCTTAGCTTCTGTTACCTTGATCAAAAAGTTGTTGGAAATTGTATTTTGGGTCATTTCAAAGGGTACTGATTTTCCATTGAGTGTGAACAATTCTATGTTGGTAATATCGAATTGGGTACTTTCCACAACAAAAGAATCCTGAGCCGGATTGGGAAAAATATTGATGGAATTTCTCAATCCCGGGTCATCTGCAGAAGTGAGTGAACTGACAATGGCCGTTTCACTTACTACTGTCGGCGTTTTATCGGCGTCTTCATAAAAGGATTTGAAAGTATCAATTTCGTCGGAAGAATGGCTGAACATTTCGTTGAGCCATTTGGAAGAAACGGTCTGGTAATATACCCTGGCCACCACTGCGAGGTCACCCGATTCGCCATTCAAGGGAATGTGGAAATGGACCTTATCTTTCCCGGTGCCTTGCTCCGTGCCGTTTTTATTAAAGTCGGGATCTGCAAATGCATGGCCCTTAATCTGTACGGTGTCATAACCAAAATGGGTAGTGTTAAATCCAACAGGGGGAAGGCGGTTATCTTTAATTTGGGTGTTTGCTCTTTCCAAAACAGTAGTCACATTACCGGCCACATCGCCCATAACCATTTCATAGATCTGTACCTGTTCTTCGTTGTTGATCATATTATAGTGGGGCTCGTAAGTTTCATTTTCATGCAGCAACTGGAATGCATCATCCATTTGGCCACTATGAAAAAGGGTATCGTTTGCTTCATTGATCACCATGAGACTGACAAAAGCCCTGCGACTGGGATAACCCGACGGAAATTTGTGCCCCGCTTTATTCATCAGGCTCAGTTCAAGGAAGAGCGTATCTGCTGTTCTTTCCGTTTGGGTCAGCTGGGCATCCAGTGTTTTTTGCTGCAGCATGGCCAGGGTTCGGGTGATGGTATTATCAAATTGCGCCCCGGTAGCCGTGACTCCGATAGCTTCAGCATTATTTTTGAGGAGGTTGAGCATAAAAACGTTCGCTCCCGCCAGTTCGTGTTTGCCAAAAGGGGAACGCTCCGTGTCCAGCCATGGCGGACGGCTGGAAATAACCACCCCGTCGTCTGTTTGAGGAATGTGGCAAGTCTGGCAGGATACCCCCATTGATGGATAGGAGGAGTTTTGCCATTCGTGGAAGATGGCCTGTTCTACGAAAGTACCTCCGGTAAAATTGCCCTCAAGATCCACGGTGTTGGTAATGAGGGTATGGCAGGAGGCGCATAATTTCGCATTGTGGATCTGGCTGCCATAAGTTGGGGTATAGTTTGTGTGTTCTACCATGGGCATGGCAAATAATTCAAAACTGTAGGGTCCCCACATTAGCCGGTCTTCCCCGGTGAGGAAATTGCCGGAGAAATTGCCCATGGACTCCTGGGGAATCTGGTGACAGACGGTACAGGTAACCCCGTCGAGCGCAATGGGGTCATTTTCCATTTCTTGCAGCGTATATCCCATTTGCCCCAGGAAATGGGCATTTTTATTGCCGGCAGGAGCGTGGCATTTGGTACAAGTACTTTCGATGATTTCCTGGTTTTGGGGAACAGCCAGGATTTCATGGCTGACTTTTGCCCTCCAGAAGGGATCTTTTGCGGAATTCGCCATCATCGTCGAACGCCAGTCGTCTGCTATGCTTACATTTTCGCCGGTATTGGAGGTTATATCCTGGTGGCAAAAGGCACATTCTCCAGACCCGGCAAAAAGATCATTGAACCCGTTTGGCAATTCCGTGCTCAGGAAATTTTCCGGATGGTAATTGATTTCTTTTACTATGGTATCTTCGCTGACATACCCGTAAAACAGGAAAGTAAAAGGGAGCAAAAAGCTTAGGGAGAAGAATAATTTATTTTGCATAAAATTGATTTTTATTTGTTTTTTCTACAAAAATATACAAAATACATGAAGATGTTTTCATGTATTAAAATTTGGCATAAAAAAACCTGTAATGCTTTACGTATTACAGGTTTTTAAGCACTAAAATAAATAGAGTATTGACGGAATTTAAAATTACTGTTCTGAGGTATTTGTTGTATCAACAGTATCCCTGGTGATTATTCCGGAACCTTCCGACAAAGGAATGAAAACCTTAGGATAAATGGCTCCTGCCTCTAAATTTGCTCCCAGGTAAATCTCATCCTTGCTGAATTTTTCAATAGGGTGAGGAACTGCCTTTGTGGTAGAAAAAGTAATGACCAGGTAATCTCCTTCAGGAGAAAAAACCCAGGTGCCTTGTGAGGGCGAACTTCCATTGGCCAGATCCAGCCAGATTGTATTGTCTTTGGTAAATTCAAAAGTACCAAACTGAACTCTTTGAATGGCTTTGGAAACGATTTCATATTGTCCGGGAGGAATTTTTGACTTTACTTCGTCAAGTCCTTTTTGAACCTGGTCAACGTCATATCTCCATTTTTGTGAGGTCAGAATGTCAGTCATTTCCTCGATGGTAAGCCCGGCTGGGTTTTGATTTGTGGCTTGTTTGCAGGAGGATAAGGTAATCGCAGCAAACACAAACAAGATTAATAGTTTACGCATTATTTTTAGGTTTTTATTGTCAGAATTATTATTTATACTATTCAACTATTGTTTATCGGCAGAAGTAAAAATCCGATCCCAGTTGATGCCGTTACGAATGCTTCCTTCTTTGGTGGAAAACCAGATGAATAACGGTTTGCCGACTATATGGTCTTCCGGTACGAATCCCCAGAAACGTGAATCTTCTGAATTGTGGCGATTATCTCCCATCATCCAGTAATAATTCATTTTAAAAGTGTATTCATCTGTTTCTACCCCGTTGATAAATATCTTTCCGTCTTTGATCTTCAGATCGTTTTTTTCATATACCGAAATGACCCTGCTGTACAGCGCTATATTTTCCGGCGATATTTTAACGGTAGCACCGGCTTTGGGAATATAAACCGGGCCGTAATTATCAATGTTCCACCCCGGGAAATGGACCGGATCATGTGGGAATAATTTAGAGGAATTGTCTATTTTTGAAAAATCTCTGGGCCTGATGGTGATGCCGCTGTCCATCGCCTGTACCTTTTCTTTCTGAACATCAGAAAGGAACATGAGCCAGGTGTTGGGGTAAGGTGTTTTGTACACATCCTGGGAAGAAATGCCCCAGTCCGAAAAGTTCCGTGTATTAAGGTTGCCGTTGGAAGAAGTCACTTCGTAAGAAAACTGGATGAATTCAGGGTTTTTCGCAGGACTACCGTTAATGTAAACCTGCCGGTCAATGATCTGAAGGCTGTCACCGGAAATTCCAATACACCGCTTCACATAATGGTCCTTTTTATCCATCGGTCGGATGGTAAGGGGTTTTTTTCCACTCTTGATCGCTGCAAGGTGTTGTCTGTATCCGCTATCTTCCACGGCGCCTCTTCGGTAATCATTTATACTCCAGGTGCGCTCCGGGAAAATATACACGCTGTCACCTTCCGGGAAATTAAAAACTACCGGATCATTTCTGTCAATAGGTTCCAGGGCGGGCAGCCTCTTGTAATTCAGTTGTGGTTTTTTTAAGTAAGATTCCCGGTTGATTCCCGGAATGCGGTTGTGCAAAAGCGGGATCATGGCAACGGTTTCAGGCATTCTTACCCCATAGTGTACCTTACTGACAAACAAGAAGTCCCCAACGAGTAATGAGCCTTCCATAGAAGGGGTCGGAATCACATAGGCCTCAATGAGAAACATCCTGATGAAAGCTGCTGCAAATACGGCAAAAAAGATCGCTTCTGTCCATTCACGGGGAGCTGATTTTTTATAGGGACTGTTGGCGATGAGTTTTTTTAACAACCTTGAATTCTCTGATTTTTGTGCTTCCGCAATTTCCTGTGCATAAGCTTTTTCTTTGTCCAGCGTAGGGCCGTCATAAGCTTCCTTTTTGTCGAATCCCAACCAGAAAAAAATAGAGGGGGGCAGGATCACTGCCAGGGCACTGTGCCAAAGTTTATATTTTTTAAAGGAACGCACCATATCGACACACATTCCGGCCAATATGAAAATGTTTACGATCGGGATTAATAACAATAATGCCCACCATGAAGGCCGGCCAATGAGTTTACACCATTCCACGAAATTGAGTCCGGGAATCAGTGCTTTCCATCCTTCCACACCCGCTTTTTCAAAAATTTTGTAAAGGCTGATGCTTAAAACAATGTATAAAATGAGTAAAAAAGTCATGATAGATTTTTTTTGCGCTGCAAAGATAAATTAAAAGTTGAATTTTTTTACCGATACCAAATCATTGGTTGGGTTTGTGGAGGGAGAAACATTTTTTTAATTTCCCCAAAGGTCCTGTTTGGTTCAGTTCCCCGAAAATACGTGGAGTCCACTAATTTTAATGCCTTTTGACTGTTATAAAAAAGTTAATGAAGACCAGCCACTCCTTTTTATCTACGAAAAGCACTTTTGGTCAACTTTTATCAGGGAATATCAAGCCTTCTAAGGCCATTTGGTGCAAGAGGAAAGCTGGTCCTTAAAATCACCAAAATTTGTATTGAACATTGGGGTATAAAGCCTTAATTTCATTATTCTGCGGTTACGGCATGTTGTGCCTCTTTTAACCCTAAATCTTTTTTCCTTCCTGAAATCAAAAAGATTGAATGTCCGAAAGGCAGAACCCAACCGCAGAACAACAGAACCTGCCTTACTGCGACAGCAGGCAAGGTATCCAACATCGAACCCGCCTGCCAAAGCATGCCGGTAGGTTTCGAAGTCATTAAAACCAGAACCAACCTGAAACAGCCTTGAAACCATTTGAACCCTCCCGACCTGACGGTGCGATGTCGCTACGCTCCACTTGAACAATTGGAACAACCCCGACCTCCGGTACGGGATTTCGCTTCGCAAAGCCTGAAAGCCCTCAAAAAAATCGACTTAACCTTCATTCCTCCACCACTCCTTCAATATAGAGTTTGTAGCCTTTTCGCTGTTCCTGGAAATAGACTTTGATGCTTTTTTTGAAATATCCGCTTTCCCGGGCATCGAATTCAATGGCAATGTTGGAAATAGAATCCGGCAAAATAGGGGTTTCTTCCCAGTCCGGCGCAGTGCAGCCACAGGAAGGTCTTACATTGGAAAGGGTAATCGGGGCATTGCCCGTATTACGGAACTTAAATTCATAAAATGCGGATTTGCCCTGTTTTATATCCCCAAAATCATGGGACATGGGCGTTAGCCATTCTACAGATACCTGTCCAACAGAGGTTAAACCAGGAAGCAATAGCATTAGGGTTATCAGAAATTGCCGGAATTTTTTGGGGGAAAGACTTTTTTTCATATTTGAATGGTTTTGAATTACCTGATTAACGTGATATCCCCCTGGAAGATTATAACTTCTTCTCCGTTAAATTGAATTTCGGCATAATAGGTATAAACGGCCGGAGGCAGGGGTTGGCCTTTATACTTTCCGTTCCACCCGAATCCGGGGTCATTGGGCTTTGTGTTTTGGGCGCTAAAAACGTTATTGCCCCAACGGTCAAAAACAGAAAAGGATCGGACTCCTGTGACAGCACTTCCCCCCTGGATATAAAAAATATCATTGACCCCGTCATTGTTCGGGGAAAACGCATTCGGAAGGTAAACCGGGCGTGTTTTTCTGACCAAAAGCAAGAACTCATCTTCGGCAATACATCCGTTTTCATCAATGATAAGAACGCCATATTGAGTGGTGAACAAAGGGGCAACCATTATCACTGTCTGATCATTTGCCCAAAGCATATCAGTGTTCCAAATAATGGTATCTATTTGAAACGCCGAGGGATAAACGGCTTTTAGTTGAATGGTATCTCCATACTCAATAGTGGAGGTTTGATCCGGGAAAGAAGTTATTTCAACCGTTAATTCCTGAGGTTCTTCCAGGTCAATGTTATATTCACTGAAGCAGGCATTGGCATCCTTGACAATTAAAGAATACGTGCCTGCACCTAATTCTGAATAGGATAATTGATCAGAAAATATCCCGCCTTCGAAAGAAAAGGAATAAGGAGGGGTTCCACCGTTTATGTTTTGTATTGCAATACTTCCGTCTCCAGCATGGTAACAGGAAATGGGTTGAACCTCCCAGGCCGCTTCAGGGATATTATCATTTTCAGAAACCCAAACCTCATCCGTAGCAGAACAGCCGAATTCATTGGTCACTTCCAGGCGATAAAAACCAGGATGTCCGACTTCAATAATATCTGTCATCGGGTTAGACAAGGTTACTCCCGCTGGAGGCAGCCATTGGTAATAAATGCCATTTCCGGAATCGGAACCGGAGCCGTCAAGGGTGACCTGGTCTTCGTTACAGGCGATTTCCTGGTCTGTTCCTGCATCCGCGGACGGTACTGGGTTCAGAATGATAGTCACTTCAGTTGTTTCATCCGGACAGGGTGCCGGGGCATCAATATGATAGGTAAACTTATACGTGCCTGATAATTGTCCGTCTGTATTAAAATTCCCCGTAGCAGGATCAAAGGCACCAGTTGTGGAAGGAAAAAGAGAGGTTTCTGACCAACTGCCTCCGGGGGAGAAACCTGTCAAAAGATCTTTCAAAACAACGGTTGTCGGAGTATTCGTGCAGATAATGGCGGTATCTATAACACTACCGGAGGATAGGGGCTCGTTGACGATAGTTGTCCAGCTGGCATTGCCTGAGTAAGAGCATTCCGGGGCATTGATATTGGTATAAGATGAAATGGTTAAGGTGGTGGTTTCATTTAAGGTTACGGGGGGGAGGGAAAGCATAGTATTTCCTGCAGCCATTATGGGAGTGCCGTTATTCAGGGTGTAGTTAATTTCAAAATCGTCGTTGCTCCCGGATATGTCCAACTCAAATCCTACAAGGTCATTCATGCAAATAGTATCCGGCCCGATAACGGTAACGGTGACCTCCGGGCAGGCTTCCACCTGGCAGGTCGCCGTTGCGACCGTATTGCTGCAAATGCCATTACTTAATGCTGTTATTTCAATGCTTAAAGATTGTTCAGGGGCTAACCCGGTAACCGAATAAGTGGTTCCGGACAATATTCCGGGCGGACCGTCCAGATCCAGAATTTGATAGCCCGTGGCATTGGCCACCGGATTCCAGGTAAAAGAAACGGATTGGGTAGTGGATGGGCCACAAATGATAATAGGTAATTCCAGCGGGGGGGAAACTTCTACCGTCCGGGTAGTCAATGGTGAAGTACAATGGTCATCCGATAACTGCAAACTTACCGAATGAAGCCCTGTCGTATTCAAGGTAATTTGGTGCGGACCTCCGGCATCGGAAGTAAGGTTACTGGATCCTGTACCAAAATTCCAGTTGAAAACACTCCCGGCCGTCAGCGATCCGGTGAAGGTAGCGATCACGGAATCTGTCAGGCAAATGGTATCCCGGGATAAAATAAAATTCGATTCAGGCGTTTCGAAAATGTGGACCGTTAAGGTGTCACTATAAAAACACTGGGATGCCTCGAAGTGGTAGACTATTTCATGCGCGCCAATGCCGGCCACTACCGGATCAAAAATTCCGTTTAATGTATCGGTTATACCGGAGCCCGTCCACCAGCCGTTGCCATTTACGGAAGGATCAGACAAAGTGACTTCAAGAGGTATGGCATTGAGGTTATTGTCAAAACAGATGTCCGGCACCTGTGTAAACATCATTTCGATAAGGGGGCAATCCTGGGCGTAACAGGTTAAAGACGAGGATTGTCCGCCGCATAACGTGCCCATAGAGGTAACTTCGATGGTTACGGCTTCTCCCGGAGTCAAATTCGAAACCGTAAAGGTCGTATCAACCTTTACACCGGTTTGTCCCGATAAAACGATCACATTGTATCCCGTGGCGTTTGTTATTTCGGCCCAGGAAAATTCTACCGATTCCGGTGTGCTTTCGCCACAAGTTATTTCGGGGGCGGGCAAGGGGTTTTGAACAGAAACCAGTACCTGGAACAACCCTGTACACCCATTATTGGTTTCCTCGAGCGTATAAAAAGTGGATACTGTCGGGGAAACCGAAATGGTTGGCGCATTTACCGCACCGGTGCTCCATTGATAGGTATTGCCATTGTCAACAAGGGCCGTAAGGGTTATTGAGTTGCCCTGGCAGATCAACCCGTCTGTTGGCAGGATGATGGGCGTGGGTTTTGCTGTTATTACTAGATTCACCGTCAAGGTAGTTGAACAGTGTGTTAGGGTATCCGTCCCGGTAACGTCGATCTGATGGGTTCCGGGGGGCAGGTTGAAATCACGTGGATTTTCTGTAGATCCATTGTCCGCCCAGGTGTAAACATCTGCTCCTGTCAGGGTAACTGTAGCGGTTCCCTCCTGGCAAAGGTCTCCTGAAACAACGGCTTCCAATACGGGAGGATTAATAAGTGTATCCAGGATACCTGATGGGAATAGCGGGTACCCTTTGCCGAATGCCTCGAAAGGGCAAAATATTAAGCAACACCCAAAAATGAATAACGCAAGCGGGGTTTTCATAAAGAAATTTTGATAATGTGTTTTGTTTATACGAAGATAATTGAAAAAAGTTAGGCTTCGGGCAAGAGACATTGTGTATCGGTGTTAAAAAGGCATTTTTCAATCTTCAATGGAATCTTATTTTCCAACGAATGGGTTTTATTTTGTTGGCTAATATTTTAGCATTATTAATGTTTTTACGTGTATTTGGCTAATATTTTAGCTAAAATGAATAAATACAGTGTAACGAAGCTACCGTCGGATGTTCAATTGGAAACAGCTCAAAAACTTTAAGTTTTAAGAAAAGGGCTGAAATTGTCCCAATTGCAGCTTGCTGAGAAGTCAGGGGTCTCTTTGGGAAGTATCAAACGATTTGAGCAAACTGGAAAGATATCGTTTGAATCATTACTGACTTTAGCACATATTCTTGGGAGACTCAGTGAATTTGAAAGTATTTTTTTAATCGGGAATGATTTGGTGGAAGTTGAAAAATTATTCAGCGATAAAACCAGGAAATAATGAATAGTCAAAAGCAGTTGTTGGTTTCCCTGAATTTTGGTCGAAAGGAGTTTGAACCTTAAACAGCCTCGTCCCGGTTTTTGACTACGACGACTTTTAGAGGGTCTCTCCATCTGAAACCACCCCGTCCTGTTAGTGGGGGATTTACCTCAGTAATACCAGTTTCCCTTTACCCCAAAATACTCCTTCACGCGACAATTCATAAAAATATATACCTTCCGAAAGTTCCGCCAGGGATAATTCGGTAACAGGCGTCACCAGGGTGAAATTTTGCATTTTTCTGCCCAGGGCGTCAAATAATGAAAAATTGCAGGGAAGGTAGTGGTTGGATGACGGGAATATTTTTACCATGACTGAGCTCGAGGCCGGATTGGGGAAAATCACAAATTCTGCTGATGCTGCAGGGGTGTTGATACCGTCCAGGAGAATATTTACCTGATGGCTTACCGTATCGGTGCCACATTCATTTTCTACCACCAGCATCACTTCATACAGGCCGCTGTTTTCAAAAAAATGAACCGGGTTTTCTTGGTAGGATAAGGAGTCATCTCCAAAGTGCCAGGTATTTTCAGTGTGATAAGCAGAAAGGTTGAAAAAATGGACTTCAGCACCATTGAGTTCAAAATCAAAAGCAGCTAAAGGAAGCGGATCCACGGTAATGGGGGCCGAAAGGACTTGGGTAGAGCTGCCAAAAACGTTGAAACCAGTCAGCGATACTTCATAACTTCCGGAGGCTTCATAAACCACTACCGGGTTCTGCTCATATGAAATTTCAGGCGTGCCTCCGGCAAAACTCCAGTAAAGGCTATCTACTTCGGTAGAATGGTTCGTAAACTGGATGGTCAGGGGCGGACAACCTATTTCATGATCGACCGAAAAATCAATCCCGGGCAGGATGCTGATGATCTCAAGAGTATCCTGGGAAAAAGCCTCTCCACAATGGTTGCTTCCCGTCAGGGTGATGATAAAATTACCCTCCTGCTGGTACGTATGTCCGGGATTCAAAGCTGTACTGCTTGTCGCATCGCCAAATTGCCACAGTAAGGTTTCTGCATTCTGGCTTTGGTTGACAAAGTCAGCCGTAAAACCGCTGAGCTGAAATCCAAAATCGATTTGAGGCACAGTGTTTATCGAAATGTATTGCTCAAGATTCAGGGTATCTGTTCCTGCCGGATTGGTAACGATGAGTTGAACGTTGTAGGCTCCTGGCTGGTCGTAAGTAACAGTAGGGTGGGCCTCGGTAGATTGCTGAGGCTCACCCCCTTCGAAAATCCATTGATAGGCATTTAACAACCCGGCGGACTGGTTGGCAAACTGAATCTCAGCCGGCGCACATCCTTCAGTTTCCGAAGCGGAAAACGCTGCCTGGGGTGCGAAAATAATGCTTAATTCCTGGGTGGTGCTATCGGCTCCACAGTGATTGTCTGAGATTAGCATCACCGAATAAAAGCCTTCCGATGCGTAGGTATGTATGGGGTTTTGAGCGCTACTTGTCTGTCCATCTCCAAAGGTCCAGGTATAATTTTCTGCCCCGGAAGAATTATCGGTAAAGGTCACTTCTCCACTTCCCGAAAGGTTCGAAAAGGAGAAACCAGTAGCCGGGATATCGTCAATGGTAATGTAATTCTCTATGGTAAGGGTATCTGTGCCCGCAGGATTGGATACGATGAGTTGTACATCATATTGCCCGCTTTGAAGATAGGTGACCATTGGATTCTTCAGGTTGGAAACCGCCGGCGATCCGCCAGGAAAAGACCATTGGTAAAAATGATTCTGCCCGTCAGGCAGGCCGTTAAACGTTATGGCAGACTCAGCGCAGTCTTGTTGGGAGGAGGCATAAAACGCGGCTTCCGGGGGGAAAACAATAGTCACTTCCTGACTTACGGTGTCGGCTCCACAAGCATTTGATGTGATGAGGGAAACGAGGTAATTTCCAGGGCTTTCATAAGAAATTTCGGGATGAAGGGCAGGACTGGTTTCTCCGTTTCCAAAATTCCAGGAAAAGGTATTGCCATGGAGGGAAGCATTGTTAAAGGAAACATCCGGACCATTCGTTTCAAAAGAGAACCCTGCAACGGGTGCCGGGTTAACCGTAATGTAGCCTTCCTCTGTTTTGGTAACCTGGCCGGCGGCATTGAATACCGTCAAACTTACATTATAAATGCCGGGGGTAATGTATAAAACACTTGGATTGATTGCCGTTGAAAACCCAGGGATTCCGCCCTGGAATTGCCATATCCTGCTTTCTATCGTTCCGGAGGACTGATCCTGGTAATTTACATGAAACGGGGCGCAGCCTTCGGCAACCTGGGTTGAAAATCCGGGAACAGCAGGAGCCGTAAAAGAACAACTGCTGCGAACCCTCACATTGTCGATATAAAGGTTGTTGCCGGTATCGTTTTCATTTTCAAATTTTATCCTTACATCGCTTTCTCCCGAGAACTGATCCAGACTGACGGCCAGGCAACCGGATGCGTTGCACCAGTCTGCCGCCACCGCAGGAGTGAAGAAATTTGCATTATCCTGTGCCGTAGAAAAATTTTCGTTTCCTTCAAACAGGAGGAAGGGAAAACTATTGCCCCCGTCGATGGATGCGAGAATCCTCAAGGTGTCGAGGTGCGTTGCATTGCGGCGGGCGTAGGCATAGTCTAGTTCCAGCAACACGCCCGTTTCCCCGACTAAGCTGAAAGCTGGAGTGACCAGGCCGTCCTTTTGGCCGGAAGTATTGTTGTTATAGTTATCGATCATCATCGAGTACCGGCCAAAGGGAAGCCCTGCCGTCTGGTACCATAACCAGGGTAGATTGTTGTCAGGATTGATAACCTGCCATTGATCCGGCGGGGTCTCGAAAGTTTCATATAAAAGGTATTTGGTGCCATTTTCATCTACCTGAATATTTTCATCCAGGGTAACCACATCAAAACTCTGGCCATTGGTCACGGCAAGGGTCACCGGGAAACTCCCCTCAGATTCAAAGAGGATTACCGGGTTTTTTTCGGTAGAACCACTGGGGGTATTCCCTTCAAACTGCCAGGACCATGTGTTGATACCACTGGAGGAGTTATTGATAAAAGGAACTACACTACCCGGGCAAACATGGGTCACCGGCGCAAGAATACCTGCTACCGGCGGAGCGGGGGCAGGACAATCGGTTAAACAAGTGAATTCATTGGCAATGTATTCAATGTATGGGTTAATGACTTCCAGGGAGGCAGGAGACCATTGGTAGGAGGTTGAAACGCTGGGCGCCATAATGGTCGGGGAATTGGGCTCATCGTGGAGGGCGCTGAAATTATGCCCCAACTCATGGGCCTGGAGTACCCGGAGGTTGACGGCATTTGAGGTGTAGTGTTGTAAAATGTTGTAACGATTGGTGGCACAAAGGGTGCCCGGCCAGGCCAGGCCTACGGTCGAACCGTCAAAATTCCTGTTGCTCCACAAGGAAGCTACGTCAAAAGATACCCCAAAAGCACCGGAATTGCCCCAGTAACGGAAGCTTTCAAGCAAGGTATAAACATCCGTAGTCGGATTCCAGGGGTCACAGGAACTGCAGGTAGAGACAAATTGGGTAACCAGTTCAAATTGTATTTCATCGTTGAACTCATCATCGAAATTGGTTTGTACATTATTGAGGTTGCCCAGGACAAAATTTTCAACATTATCCACCCCGCCCAGGAAATCAGAAAGAAGCCAGTCTGAAGCGATGGCGATTTCTACTACATAACATCCCCCGGCTGTCTTTTCTATTGATTTTTTGGAAGGGATTAAAGGCTGTTCCTCTTCTACGAAAAGATTCATTTCGTTGAAGGCACAATGTCCGTTTTCGGTTTCAAGCACATCAGATGATTGGTAAACGAGAAATAAATCTCTTTGACTTTCGGGAATGTATCGCCATAGGGGTTCAATAAACCAGGAGACTCCTCCTGTTTCAAAAAATCCGTAAATGAACGCCGTATCCAACGTAAGGCTTACAGCTCCCCCACCGTTATTTAATTCATATCCTGAAAATGTCTTATTTTTACCTTTAGGGTGGTAAACAGGCCCTTCGGCAGTAACTTCAGTCAGAAAATAATTCTCAGATCGGATATCTTTGGGAAATAACCGGAAGTCCCCGTTGATGGCATCTCCCAACTCCAGGTGGATATCTGCCTGATCCGGGGATTGCCTTACAAAATGAACTAAGGCTGCCGCATCGATTTGGAAGATGTGGTGTTTTTTTAAAATTTTGGAAAGATCAGCCTGCTCTTTTATCGTCATTTCCTTCCCGAAAAAGGATTGGGATTGGGCAGGAGGAACCAATGCAAGAAATGTGAATACGAAAATTATCGGAAAAAGCGATCTGATCATGTTTTGTGCAGTATTTTCTCCAAACTAAACAAGATTGGATTTATAAAGCACGAATTTAGGAAAAATTGGATTTTTTACCTTAAAGTATCGGGCGGTGGTAATATAAATTACCAAAAAGTGTTAGGGTTTTATTAATTCGGCAAATAAAAGCAGCTATTATATGATTTATAGTGTTTAGACTATAGTTAATTTCACAAAAATTATCTTTGTACAAAAAATTAAATAAATGAAGAAATTATTTCAATTAGGTCTGATGATATTGGTGCTCTTGTTTGTATTTTCCAATGACACCTATGCACAAAAGTCGAAGAAGAAAAAATCAGCTACGGATGAATATTTTGATGAAAGCGGAAGCCTTAAAACCAAATTGTGGTATGGCGGAGGCTTCACCCTGGGATATTCAGGAGGTACTTTTGAGAATTTTTTCCAGATAGGCATATCGCCAATGGTTGGATACAAGATTACAGACAAATTTTCTGCCGGTCCGCGGGTTAGTTTTATTTACACCAATTACAGAGTTCAATACGGAGGAGATGTTTTGACCGCTAACCCGATTTCATGGGATGCAGGGGTTTTTGCCCGGTATAAGATCATTCCTGTGATTTTTGCACAAGTCGAATACCAGTTTCAGAATGCAGTGGAAGGGTTTACCGTAGTAAATGGAAATGAACTCGTTTCCGTCCGAAGACAAAGAAATAATTTCCTTGCCGGTTTAGGATACAGTAGTTCAGGAGGTTCTTTATTTGGCTATGAGATCCTGCTTTTGTATAATACCACCTTGCCCAGTAATGTCCTGGAAAGCCCCTTTGTAATCCGTATCGGTTTTACTTATAACTTCTAAAAAAACATGAGTTCATCCCGAATTTTCAAAAACTGTCTGAACTGGAAATTTTTTGATTATTTGAATTATTTTTTAAATGTAAAACCTGCCTGCAGACGCAGGAAGGCAGGTGTAAAACAAGGAATTTAAAACCTGCCTGCAGACGCAGGAAGGCAGGTGTAAAAGTGAGTGGGCAAAAGGTTTGGGTTTTGGAAAAAAGTCATTTTTTGTCGCAAAACACCTAACCCACGACCCAAACACTTCTAAATTTTGCGGTTACTTGTTTTAAACCTTGCCTGCTGCCGCGACGGAAGGCAGGTTTTGCGGTTTATTTCTTTTGTAAAAGAAAAATCCCGAATTTAATCTGATTAGATGAAATTCGGGATGACTCATGTTTTTTATCCATTCAACCGGGCTAAGCCGGTAAAATTATATTTTATTATGCATTGTTTCTCCTTGTTAACCTATGAATACTACTTCAGTTTGAAGGAAGTACTTCCAGCCAGGTATCCTTTGTTGTAAATCTCTACTTCGTAAGTGCCTTTGGCAAAGGCCTGCTGAGGAGCCCAGGAAGCGCATAAACTACCCGCTTTATGGTCGTATTCAAATTCTTTGGCCATGGTGTATTTTAGCTCTTCGCCGCTGGCTCCATTGGTAAATACTCCTGAACCTAAGTTTTCGATGGCGATAGTTTCTCCATTAGGATTAAGAATTCTGATGTAGTAAACTTCGGTGCCTTCATCCGCTACTGAGTTGTTAGAAGTTTCAAAGCATACTCTCAGCTGTTCAACGTTATTTGCGAAACTTTTTGAAACAGGTTTTCCATTGCTTCTCAATTTGATCCCCTCTGCTTCAATGTTATTGACTTTAATAACAGAAGCAATATTTACTTTTTTCGAAAGGGTAGAATTGTTTTTTTCCAACGCTTCTTTTTCACTGACCAAAAGAGCACGCTGAGAGCTAAGGTCAGCCGTGGTCATCCTTTCGGATTCAAGAGTCGTGGATAAGTTTTGATTTTTTTCGTTGAGTTCAATGTTCACACCTGTGAGCTGTTCGATCTCACCCCTCAGCTGGTTGATCTCAGCAACGTATTGATCGACTTTGCCCCTCAATTGGCTCAACTCTTGCTTGGCTTTAGTGAGTTGGCTTTTATTGGCGATCAATCCGTCGATCTTGTCCTTTTGGGAGGTTAACTCCACTTTTTGTTGTTCGATCAATGCATTGAGTTCTTCATTACTGCCGCGCATGCCCTCCAGTTCGGATAGCGCTTCGTAATACTGTTTTTCCAGATCAGCCTTGAGCTGTTCTGATTCATCATAGTTGGAAGAAAGTTGTTGGTTCTCACTTTTAAGATTGTAGTTTCTTATCAAAAGAAAGGTACATAAACCTAAAAGAACGACCGCGATTACTGCTGCAATAGCAGTAGTCTGCTGTTTTTTCGACGCACTTGCTGTGTTGTTTGTCATGATTGTTTTTTTTATTTTTACAAAATATAGGATGCTCTCACTAACGGTATGGAATATTCCGAAATTGTATGAACACTAATGTTTTTCATTTATCAATGACAATAACGATGGTTGGTTATTGCGAGGTAAATTCTTTATATTGCCTTGTATTTTAACGAGTTGTGATGCCTTTTTTGTATTGAGGTATCTTTAATTCTCCTCTTTTGACATTCGACCCGATAAAAAATTATTTTTTCACCAGTTTTGAAATAAACCGTTGTGGCCCCTTGGTGACTTTAAAAAGATAAATGCCCGGCACTAAGCCACTTAAATCAACCTCAGGATGATTACTTTCCGATTCAAATTGCATCTGAAGTCTGCCTTTTATATCAAAAATTTCTACCAAAGCCCCGTCAGGGATATTTTCCACATTCACATAACCTTCTGCCGGGTTGGGCGTCAGGGTTAAATTTTCATTAAAAAGCACTTCCTCGTTGTCAACAGTAAGTTCCTGGTAGGAGAGAAAGAAAAGCAGGGTTTGTATCATAGCCGGACTGACGCAACCTCCGTGATCAGCGGTCGGATCTACATCAACGGCCATGACGTCCAGCGCCCCATTGGCATTCATGACGGAATCGGCCACCACGGAATTGAGATACAAAACCTGGTCATCAGCAGTACAATAAAAAAGCCTCGTAGGAGCCTGCGGCGTCCAGTCGAATACATCGTTTTCCCGTAATGCCTGGTTGAGCGGGTGATCAGGTTGTGTAGTGATTTGGTCCAAAATGCTGTCTTGTACCATAAATTTAGGAATGGAAGCGCCTTCGTTACTGGTCAGTAGGGAAATCAGGTTGGATTGAAGGGTTGACAAAACGATCTCGCCATTGTAAAACTGGGTGATGGCAGGAACGTAGGGAGCTTTAAATAAATCCGAAATTTCGTACCCCAGGTTGGAAGCCAGGTTGTATGACAACATGGTATAGGCCACATAACCGGGATAATAATAAACCGATTCGTTAACGATAAAAGGAGTCATCGTCTCCGAAATATTATACGGTCCTGACATCGGTGCCGAGGCCGTTACCGTAAAATCATCACTGTAAAATTCCTCGATTTCTTTTTGAACCGCCGCCGCCGCGTGTCCTCCTTGCGAATAGCCCGAAATAAAAAGCTGGTCATTGATAAAAATATCATCACTTTCTTCCGCCATTTGCCGGACGGCAAAAAGCATGTCTATGGCGGCGGAGGCCTCTGATTTGGCATGCACATAAGGATGGAACCCGCGGGCCTCGCCGAGTCCCAGATAATCAGGAGCAGCAGTCACATATCCCATGCCGCCAAAAACAATGGCCAACTCGGCTCCTCCTGAAAGGTGGGAGGGAACGTCATTGGGGCCATCAACCGTGCCGTGCTGGTAACACAAAAGAGGATAAGCGAAAGAAGTGTTCCTGACAGGAATCACAACAAGTCCCGAAGCAGTGTCCAAGGCCCCGTGGATATCCAGCGTTTCATAAGTAATTCTATACAGGTCAACGGCATTTTGGATCAAAGGAGTAAAGGTGTTTTGCAGATAGTTTTGGGTGCGGTGCCCGAGATACTGGCTGCTTATCAATTGCTGGGCCTGTACTGAAAAAGCAGTAAAGAGAAATGAAAACAATAAAAGAAAGCAGAACGATTTTTTCATGGTCATTTTTTTGAAAGTGGTGCGAAGTGAATTTTTTAGATCAAATCTATTCGATCAAATATTTTTTAAAATTAGCAATTTCTTCATCAAAATTAATAAAACGATATTCCTTTTCCAATGCTTCAATTTGGAGCAGTTGTTGTCGGATAAAATGCTGGTGTGCCTGTGTATGAGGGTGAAAGGGCTTGTGCCTTGCAGCCTGGGTGATGTTTCCGATCCTTTTGGCCAGGGCACGGGTCGGGGGGGTGAAAAATGCCTCGGAAAAAGCAGACCAGATATAATCCACCGCAATCTTGTTGGGATGGGCCATATCTTCTTCGTAAAAGCGGTAGTCGCGCAATTCGTCGAGCACGATTTCATAGGAAGGGAAATAATGGACGTAATCGTGATTAGAACAGAGTGCGGCGGCGGCCAGGACAAGGGTAGCCTTGCTCCTCTGATTGGTAACCAGTCCGTCGCGAAGGTGACGCACGGGACTTACGGCCAGGATGATGTCCAGTTGAGGTTGTTCGCGTTTCATTTTTTCAAAGGAAGCTCCTAGTGATTTCACGATTTCATCGACGGTGAGCATCCGTCGGGAAAAGCTTGCCGCCGGGATTTTATGGCAATTGGCCACAATTTTTCCGGTTTTTTTAAAGACATAAACATGTGCTGTTCCCAAAGTAATGATCAGGGTGGTGGTTTCGGTTAAAAAATCCCTGCCGGCCTCCAACTTACTTTTGATGGCCAACAAAGCCTGCTCTTTGTCGGGATGGGAAAAATGCCCGTGATGGGCAAAACTGTGCCACAGTTCCTGGTAAAAAAACAGCTCTATGTCCGGTATCGGTTTTTCGTAAGACAACATATCCAGGGCATCACTGATGACCGCCGGATTATAGAGGATGCCAAATGGGTTTAAAAAGGCGCGAAACTTGTGATCGGTTAGTTTCCGGTATATATGTTCCGCAAAACAGGAACCCACACATAAAACCGAAGTCCAGTGATCAATGCGAATCTCGAATTCCGGAAGTTTTACTTTTGTGCGAAAGTCGGTCATGAAAATGGATTTTGATCAGGAAGCCCAAAGATAAGCAGTAAAAAATGGTGTACATAACTATGTTGCAATAATAACAGCGGGCATCGGGCGTGTATTGAAAATTTTAGCTTACTTAGATGGAGTCAAATGGTTTCAGGTGGAGCGTAAGACAGTCCTTCCTCCGCCGGCCACCGCCTGTTAAAAAAGCTTGTCAGGTTTTCGGTAGCAAAATAAAAGAGGAGGTTGTATTTTCGTGCCATGAAAAAACAACTGACCTTTCAGGAAAAATACCAGGCTATCCTCGATAAAGATGCCACCTATGAGGGCGTTTTTATAACGGCGGTAAAAACGACCGGTATCTTCTGTCGTCCGGCGTGTACGGCGAGGAAGCCTAAAAAAGAAAATGTAGTCTTTTATGATAGCATAAATGAGGCCATACTCAACGGTTACCGCCCGTGCAAGATTTGCAGGCCCATGGAGCCCGCCGAAGCCATGCCGGATTACATTCGGGACATTTTGGAGGAGCTGAATGAGCATCCCTACAAAAAAATAAAAGATTATGACCTGGTGCTTCGGGGCATTGAACCCAATACCATCCGCCGGTGGTTCCGGAAACATTATGATATGACTTTTCACGGATACCAACGGATGTTGCGCATCAACCTGGCCTATAAAGAAATATCCGGAGGGAAATCAGTAACCCAGGCCGCTTATGATGCCGGTTTTGAATCACTGAGCGGCTTTAACAGCAGTTATCAAAATATTTTCGGTGCTTCAGCCACTCAATCCGGGGAAAAGAATATGATCAATATTATCAGGTTTACGACTCCATTGGGGCCCATGTTCGCCTGTGCCACCGAAAAGGGGCTCTGTCTGTTGGAATTTACCAACCGGAAAATGCTCGAAACGGAATTTAAGGACCTTTCCAAAAGGCTCAATGCTGTTATCCTGCCAGGTAAAAATACTCACCTTGACCAAACCGAAGTACAGTTGAAAGAATATTTTGAGGGCAACAGGAAAAACTTCAGTATTCCACTGCATACACCGGGAACAGCCTTCCAAAACAAAGTTTGGGAAACTCTGCAAACCATTCCTTACGGAGAAACGTTATCTTACGAACAAATGGCCATTAAAACAGGAAACCCCAAAGCGGTAAGAGCTGTTGGAACGGCAAATGGATTCAACCGGATCTCTGTCATCATTCCCTGTCACCGTGTCATTGGCAAAAACGGCCATTTAACCGGTTACGGAGGAGGGCTTGAACGCAAAAAATGGCTCCTTGATTTTGAAAAAGAAAACCACCCGGAAACCAGCGACAAATAACCGAACAAACAGCGAAAAGCAACATGGATATAAGTAACATGAGAGAAGAGTTTTCACTTTCGGGTTTGCAGCGCAAAGACCTGGAAATGGATCCTGTAATGCAATTTGAAAAATGGTTCGTCCAGGCCAAGGACAGTGGCCTTATCGAACCCAACGCCATGACTTTGGCAACCGTTGATCAAAAGGGGCAACCGTCGGTCAGGACAGTCCTTTTGAAATTTTTTGACACCTCCGGATTTGTGTTCTATACCAATTACGAGAGTAAAAAAGCGAGAGATATAGAGGGTAATCCAAAAGTCGCTCTTTTGTTCCCCTGGCTTGATCTTCAGCGGCAGGTAAAGATTTTGGGCCATGTAGAAAAAGTCCCAACGGCGCAGTCATTGAAGTATTTCCTGAGTCGTCCCCGGGGCAGCCAGCTAGGGGCCTGGTGTTCCAACCAAAGTAGCGTGATCACCACCCGATCATTGCTTCATGCCAAATTTGAGGAAATGAAAAATAAGTTCCAGGACAAAGAGGTGCCCCTTCCTGCTTTTTGGGGTGGATACCGGGTCGTGGCCACGGAAATTGAATTCTGGCAGGGCCGGACCAACAGACTGCACGATCGGTTTAATTATACTTTACAGGAAAACGGGGAGTGGCTTATCGAAAGATTGGCCCCCTGATGTTAACCACCCGGCTATCACTAAATTACAAAACATAATGCACTATAGAATTAAAGGCGCCTGATTTTTGGATTGGGAGGTTGAAAATGTTTTCTGGAATTTGCTTAAGTTGCAATGCAACTGGAGTTACTTGCTTTTATCTTCCGTTTTTCCATTTAAAAATAGTAATTTCGGCCTTGAATTGATATTGAAATAATAGAAAATAGCCGATGAGTTTTCTTGATCGTATTTTTGGTGCAAAGGAAGAAACTATAGCACAACCGGACATCCGGTTTGGACGGTATAGTGATTCCTATAAGGTTGGGGCAAATTATGATGCCTGGGATGCCGCCCTGGAAAAATTTGAGGAAGCGCAATACCTGGATTCTTACCGGGCTTTTTTTAATTATCTCCGCGATGAAGAAGAAGACAATGTACATTGGTGGGAAGAAAATGGCGGGATAAGATTTGAAATTTTCCAGGGATCCAAAAAAATCAGCGGGTTTGCCGACGATAAAAATTTCCGGGCCAAGGCCAGTATTGCCAAAACAGATCAACTCAATGTTGGTTTTCTAAGGAGACTGCTGGAAAAGAATTTTAGTATGAACTTCGGCAGGTTTGCTCTTGGGGATGAAAATGAATTGCTCGTGGTATTTGATTCTTATACCCTCGACGGATCCCCTTATAAACTATATTTCGCCCTCAAGGAAATGGCGATCCAGGCAGATAAATTTGATGATCTCCTGCTCGATGAATTTGATATGCTTCAGCCTATGGAAGTTTCCCATCTCATCGAAATTCCCGAACCGGTCAAAGAAGTAAAGTATAATTTTATTGTTTCTGAAATCAATAAAGTCCTGCTGGAAATAAAGGAAGGCGCGCTCGACGCTGACAAATATCCAGGAGGAATAGGGTATTTATTGCTCAACCTGGTGTACAAGCTTGATTACCTCGTGAAACCGGAGGGTTTTATGATGGAAGCGCTGGAACGTATGAACCGGCTTTATTTTGCTATTGACGATAAAAGCATCGCTGAAAAAAATCGTTTGTTGTCCCGGGAACTGGAAAAACTCCTGGATCGTAAGAAGAAAGCCTTCTTCAAGGAAATGTACCGAGTGAAAGCTACTTTTGGCATTACTCCGTCCGTGACCCATGATCGGGTGGTGAGTTTCATCGATGGTGAATTGAAACACATGGACTGGTATTGTGAGAACAAGTACATGGAAGTGGCCATGGCAATTCCAGGCTTCATCGTTGGTTATTGCCTGTTTAATTTTGCCGCGCCACGTCCTGACAGGGATTTTCTCCATTTGTATTACCAGATCACGGAAAGGGAATATTTTAAAAACCTTGGATTTACCTTAAAATTCACCGAAGAAGAAACGGGTAATCTCAATAAAAAAGCCATCAAAAAAGCTATTGAAAAAATAGTCGATAAAAATGAAGGGGTTTTTCCTAAACTCAGTCCTTCGCTCTCCGCCCTCAATTATGATTCCATGACAGAGTTTGCCCGGTCGTACCTGATGATGGTGCGTAACCTGGATATGACAAAAGTCGATTAGTAATGGAAAAAAATGAAAAATATTTCAGGGAATTGCTGGAAGAAGTAAAAGATCCGGAGATTCCCGTCCTTTCTATTGTTGATCTTGGAATCGTCAGGGACGTCAAGGTCAGTGAAGGGGAAGTGGAAGTGATCATTACGCCAACTTACTCCGGCTGCCCGGCTATGGACTTTATTGAAGTCAACATCAAATCTCTGCTTCAACATTCCGGAATCGATAAAGTAAAAGTTACTACTGTGCTGCATCCTGCCTGGACTACGGACTGGATCAGCTCCTCCGGCAAGGAGAAATTACGTGCTTACGGCATCGCGCCTCCTGTCGGAAGTTCTCCGGATAAATCCATCCTTTTTGGCAAAGAGGTGACCGTTGCATGTCCGCGTTGCGGGGCTGAAGATACGACCATGATCAGCCTTTTTGGCTCCACGGCCTGTAAATCCCTTTACAAATGCAATGCATGCAAAGAGCCTTTTGATTATTTCAAGTGTCACTAAAAACGGTTGGCATTGCAATTAGGCCCTGACTCCGTACCGCAGGTCGGGAGAGTTCAAAGGGTTCAAGTTGAGCGCAGTTCATCCTGTACCGGAGGTCAGGGTTGTTCAATGAGTTTTGAGAGTTCACTTTAGTCTTTAACCTTTTTTATATCCAAAAAATTCTATTTCTTTGTAATCACTCCAAATTAACCAGTAACCAGTAACCAGTAACCAGCATGTCCACCATTCTTTTCGAAAAAATCGGCAACGTCGCCAAAATCACCCTCAACCGCCCTGAGGTGTACAATAGTTTTAACCGTGAAATGTCCCTCGAACTTCAGCGGGTGCTGGAGGAATGTGAAGAGGACATGGAGGTCAGGGCTATTTATTTGACGGGGTCCGGTAAAGCTTTCTGTGCGGGTCAGGATCTTCAGGAAATAACGGGAGAAAATCCTCCGGATTTGTCAACCATATTGGGAGAGCATTTCAATCCCATCGTCCGACAGTTAAGGAGCATTGAAAAACCTATTGTAGGAGCTATCAACGGGGTAGCTGCAGGCGCTGGGGCAAACTTTGCCATTGGATGTGATATCACTGTGGCGGCAGCTTCTGCCGTTTTTATCCAGGCCTTTTCAAAAATAGGCTTGATTCCCGATAGCGGAGGAACCTATTTTCTTCCAAGGTTGATCGGACGCCAACGAGCCGCTGCTTTAATGATGTTGGGCGATAAGGTCACCGCTGCCGAAGCCGAAGCTATGGGCATGATCTACAAAGTCATTCCCGATAAAAAATTCGAGGCCGAAAGCTGGGCCCTGGCCGAAACCCTTTCGCAAATGCCCACCAAAGCCCTTGGACTGATCAAACGTGCTCTAAACTATTCTTCCGAAAAAGATCTGGATAATCAGCTCGATATAGAGGATCACCTCCAGTCGGAAGCCGGCCAGACTTATGATTTCAAGGAAGGCGTTCAGGCCTTTTTAGAAAAACGGAAACCTTTGTTCAAGGGGGAGTGATCGGGTAGTTGTTGTTCAAAATAAAAGGCCGGTTTGAAAAGAAATTGCGAATCCATGAGTGAACAATTTAGCAAGCAAAATACCCAGGGCACCAACGCGCTCTTTGCTAAACTTGGGTTTGGTTTGGCTGTCCTGACTTTATTCCTGTGCTTATTTTCTTTCCTAAGAGATCCCGTCATTCTTAGATCCGGGGAAGGACTGCCCTGGACAATCATTCTATTGGTGCTCCCCATTCCTGTTTTTACTGTTTTGGGATTGATCTTCAGTATCCTTGGTTATGTTAAAAAAGAAAGCCACAAATACTATAAGCCCATTGGTCTGGCTTTGAATATTTTATTATTGTCAGGCATGCTAATTTTATTGTTTTTTGGGATAGCCATGTTGAATTAAATTTTTTTTCGAGTGCTATTTCAAAATCCGCTGGTTAAAATAGGCCCATTATCCAGGGGAAAAATAAAAAACCGCCAGAGCAATGACAGTGAAGAGAACCACAGTAATTACGTGATTTACACAAAATTACAGGTCAGAGCTCGTGGCGGTTTTTAGTGTGGCCAATGGGCCGTTTTCATAGCTTTACAGCCTCTTTAGGCGATGTAATGGCGGATGTTTGTTTTACATCCGCGTTAGTTAATAGTGTCAAGAGCGCGTTTTGGGTTTAGGGTTTTCGGTTTCCTTCAGCATTTTGGGTGACGGATTATCAATAAGCCGTCTGAAAAACAGATTGTTTTTTTGGGTTGTTGACACAAAGAAGAGACAAAAAAATTACTCCTGCAATAGGTAAAAAGTGACCGGAAGCCTTTGGTGTAAAAATTAGGAGAGTTTAACTTTTAGGCGTAAATTTGGACACAGGTGTTAAAGGATATTTTGGTGGCAAGTCATTGAATATGAAGGAGATAATTTAAATGTTAAAATGCACTCTCCTTTAAAACTTTAACTTTAACACTCACTAAGGAACTGTTAAACGGCGTTTTTTAAGACAAATGGACCCAGATCAGGAAAAAAATAAAAAGTCGGTGATCAATCCCAGGGGAGGAAATTATCAAAGAAAGGAACTCATGCTTGATGAGTATGTCAGCGGCATTTTGGCCGGCGACCGGATTATCCTGAGCAGAGCCATAACCCTCCTGGAAAGCACCCTTGAATCTCATCGCCAACTGGCACGGGAATTGGTGGAAAAATGCTTACCACACTCCGGAAATTCGTTCCGACTCGGCATTACCGGTTCGCCGGGAGTGGGAAAGAGTACCTTTATTGAATCTTTCGGCCTGGATCAGATTCAAAAAGGTAGGAAAGTCGCTGTATTGGCCATAGACCCGTCCAGTGGGGTGACCAGGGGGAGTATCCTTGGAGATAAAACGCGGATGGAAAAATTATCGAGAGCCGCCGCTGCATATATCCGACCTTCAGCGGCAGGGGATTCTCTCGGCGGAGTTGCCCGAAAAACCAGGGAGACTATCCTGTTGTGCGAAGCGGCCGGGTTTGATATGATCATCATAGAAACGGTAGGTGTGGGCCAGTCGGAAACGGCAGTGCATTCCATGGTCGATTTTTTCCTGTTGTTATTGCTTCCCGGTGCCGGCGATGAATTGCAGGGCATCAAACGCGGAGTGATGGAAATGGCCGACCTCATTGCGGTGAATAAGGCGGATAATGATAGGATGTTGGCCGCCCAGCAGGCGAAACAAGCCTATCAGAATGCCGTGCATCTTTTTCCGGCCAAAGAAAACGGATGGCCTGTAAAGGTTATGCTTTGTTCGGCACTTGAGAATACAGGGGTGATTCAGATTGCGGAGCAGCTTGAACGGTTTAAGCTGGAAATGAAAGCCAAAAACCTTTTTGAAAGCAACAGACGTTCCCAGGCCAGGTACTGGATGTTTGAATACATCAATGCCAAACTGAAAGACCGGTTTTTTAATCATCCCAAAGTGAAAAAGCAAATTAAAATAATTGAAGATCAGGTATTGAAAGGGGAGGTTTCTTCTTTTAAGGCAGGGGATACCTTGTTTGATTTGTTTAATGAAAAAAATAATTTCTAATTAGAGATGTTTAGAAAAAACGAAATAAAAATTTAACCGCGAAGGACGCAAAGATTTCTCCGCGTCCTTTGCGCCTTCTCCGCGCGCGCTGCGGTAAAAAAAAACGGACTTCTTTTAAAATGATACTATATCAAGCTAACATAAACCACTTAGACAAAATACTCGAACTATTCCGGGAAACCATCTTAAATGTGAACGATAAAGACTACAACGAAAACCAGTTAAAAGCATGGGCCGCCGGTTCAGCAGATAAGGAACGGTGGGCAAAAAAGATTGCCACCCAGTATTTTGTTTTTGCAGAAATCGATGAAAAAATGGCAGGATTCAGTTCAATAGACCCGAAAGGGTACCTGGATACGATGTTCGTCGATAAAACTTGTCAAAGAATGGGGGTAGCCTCATTTTTGTATGCGGAAATGGAACGTAAGGCCATTGAACAAAAGAATGAAACCATCGTTTCAGATATAAGCATCACTGCGAGACCTTTTTTTGAACGCAAGGGCTTTTACGTCGTGAAGGAACAACAGGTTCCGTGCCGCGGAGAGATCTTGCAAAATTTCAAAATGAAAAAAAAATTAACTCAATAACATTTTTGTTTACCATTAACAAAAAGGCAAATTTTGAAAACACAGCAATTAAAATCCTGTGTTTCAGTATTTATTCCATCTGTGTTTTTAAATTTTGTCAAATTAATAAATCAAAACATTATTAAATGAGATCACTAACTGTAACAGTAGTCATTGTTGTTTTAGGATTAATCCTGCTGATGAGCGGTTGTAACAATTACAACAAATTCGTCGACATGGAAGAGAATGTCGAAAATGCCTGGGGAAAAGTACAAAGCGCCTACCAGCGTCGTGCGGATCTGATTCCCAACCTGGTAAACACGGTTAAAGGAGCTGCAGCTCACGAGAGGGAAACCCTGGAAGCAGTGGTGAATGCACGTGCCAAAGCCACAAGCATCACCGTTGATCCTTCAAAGTCCACCCCGGAACAAATGAAAGCATTCCAGGAAGCCCAATCAGGATTGTCACAGTCTTTGGGTAAATTATTACTCATCACTGAAAATTATCCGCAGTTGCAGGCCAACTCCAACTTTAAAGAGCTTCAGGTGCAGTTGGAAGGAACAGAAAACAGGATTAAAGTGGAAAGGGATCGTTACAATGATGAAGTGACGGCCTACAATAAAAAGGTGCGTAAATTTCCGGCCAGTTTCTTTGCCTCCATTTTCGGATTCGGGGATAAGACCCAGTTCGAGGCCCAGGAAGGTTCCGAAAATGCTCCACAGGTTGAATTTTAAAATATGATCCATTTTTTTAGTAAAGAAGAAGAAGAGGCCATCATCTCATCCATTCGCAAAGCGGAGTTAGATACCTCCGGCGAAATCAGGGTGCATTTGGAAGATAAACTGAAAGGGCCGGTTATAGACCTGGCAGTTCGTGTTTTCAAACGCCTTGGAATGCATAAAACAAAGGCCCGTAACGGAGTACTCATTTTAATTGCTCCCAATGACCGGCAATTCGCCATTATCGGTGATAAAGGGATTGATGGAGTGGTACCCGAAAATTTTTGGGACGAAGAGAAAAGCCTGATGCAGGAGCACTTCAAAAGAGGTGCTTTCTGCGATGGCGTTTGTGCCGTTATCAGCCGGATAGGAGAAAAGCTTAAAAGCAATTTCCCTTATCAGGATGACGATGAAAATGAACTGCCGGATGAAATTTCCTACAGCAGTTAAGATTTACAGATAATAATATGAAACTTAAACTTAGAATATTACCCCTGTTTTTGTTACTGACAACCGCCCTTATCGGACAAAAACAGCTTCCTCAAAGGACGACCAATGCGGTAAATGATTTTGCCGGAATGCTTTCTTCTGCCGAAAAGGCTGGCCTGGAGCGCAAACTCAGACAATATCAGGAAGAGACTTCCACCGCTATTGTGATTGTGACCGAAAATTCCCTGGACGGGGAAGATGAATTCGAATATACCAATCGAATGGCACAGGCTTGGGGAATCGGCACCGCTGGCAATGATAACGGCGTACTCATTTACGTTGCCAAACAGGACCGCAGGGTAAGAATTCAAACCGGTTACGGCTCGGAAGGTTACCTTCCCGATGCCATGTCCAAAAGGATCATAGACAATATCATTACCCCGGCATTCAAACAAGGCAATTATTACGGCGGACTGGACCAGGCCACAGATGCCATCATGGATCTCGGGCGTGGGGAGTATGTCAATCCTGAAGCAGGCAAACGGAAAGCCAAAGGAGGGGTCTCCGGAATTTACATCATCATTTTCCTGATTATCATCATTTTCATTTTTTCCAACTTCGGCGGTGGAGATGACGATGACGACGGAGGTTATTATCGTGGAGGTCGTTATGAAGACCAAAACAGAAGAAGAAGAGGCGGCGGATTTTTCATTTTCCCAGGCGGCGGCTTTGGCGGTGGATCAGGCGGTGGTGGCGGCGGTGGTTTTGGCGGCTTCGGCGGCGGTGGTTTTGGCGGCGGCGGTGCCGGCGGAGGGTGGTAGGCTGATGCTTGGCTGGTTACTCGATACTGGTTACTCGATGCTGGTTGCTTGTTACTGGTTACTTGTTACTGGTTGCTGGTTGCTGGTTGCTTGGTGCTCGTTACTGGTTGATAGGATTGATTAAATTTAAATTTTTGCATGGAGAAATTAAAATTGGCTGACCAGCCACAAAAAGAGATCGTTCCGGGCTTCCTGGCCAGCATGATTCATACAGCCAATATGACCTTTTCCCTGGTGGAGGTGGAACAGGGGGCCATGCTTCCGGAGCATCACCACGTTCACGAACAGGTGACCCAATTGATCGAGGGCGCATTTGAATTAACCCTCGAAGGCAAGACGATTCTCCTGCAACCCGGAGATATGATCGTTATCCCGTCCAATGTAAAACATTCCGGGCTTGCCCTCGAAAAGAGCAAATTACTCGACGTCTTTCACCCGGTGCGGGAAGATTACCGTTAAACATAGTAGGCGGGGCAATTTTTAAAGTGTTCCAAAGAATCCAATTTTTAGACTTTTCTTCCCCAAAAAATCAGACTCATCACCCCTGTTAGCTTTAGATCGTCGGCCGTCAGCCTCCTAAAGTTTATTCTTTTACAAACCGCTTTCGAGCCACCCCTTCTGTTGTACGGAGTCGTACCCAGTAAATGCCGGAAGGCGCGTACCTCAAATGAATGTCTGTTTCTTCAGGATTTTCATTGGCCAGTTTTTGATAGATCAATCGTCCATTCATGTCAAAAATCTCAACGGCTTCCATTTTCAGCCCGGGTATTTTCAAGGTAAAAGACCCGGTATTTGGATTAGGATAAAGCATAACCCGGCTTTCGGGAATGATTTCTTCTGTGTGATTAATAAAGCCTACTTCTGCAGTGATTACCGATAAGCAACCCGAGGCATCGGTGACGGTTGCGGTATAAGTTCCTTGTTCCAGGTTCTCTATGTCTTCTGTTACCGATCCTGTATTCCACGAAATGGTATAAGGCGGCAATCCTCCCTGTATGGTCAGATCGATATTGCCGGGAATATCATCGATTTGCGGCTCGGTATCCACAAAAACATTAAGGCATTCCGCCAGGCTCCATATTTCAGCGCCCCGTATTCCGTCATTGGCAGAGAAATACAATTTTTCATTAAAAAGCGTCAGGTAAGCCGGATCAGCATCAGGTATGCCGGGGCGGATGTCAGCTACGATGGCCAGCGTAGTATCATTGTATTCCCATAATTCCCGACCGTAATCTTCAGTGAGGGTGGAGAAATAGAGCTTGTCATTGAAAACGACTAAATAATAGGGATTACTCGCACTCGGATGAAGATCTCCCGTTAAAACCGTTTCGTCCGTTGCTGCATCGTAATAGACCAATTCGGCATTTACCGATGATGAAAAACGGCCGTTGAAAAATAATTTATCATGATAAACCGCCAGGAATTCCGGATTGAGATTGCCTGAAATCTCGGTTCTTTGGGTTAGAACATCATTTTCCGGGTCATAACTAAAAAGCTGGTAGGAGGCGTCAGGTTTATAGGCACTGAAATACAATTCCCCATTATAAGCTCTAAACCACTGCGGATTGCTGCTATCTTCCCCCGGATTGATATCCGCTACCAGGGTGACCTGGCCCGTGGCATCATTGTATTTCCATAGTTCATTGCCGGATGTTCCGTCATTGGCACTGAAGTAAAGGTCACCCTCAAAAACGAACAAATTCTCAGGGTTACTACCGCCTGAAGGGTTAAGATCTGAAACGAAATTATAGGTATTGGTTGAAGGATGGTAAACAAACAACTCCTTTCCTACCACATCGTCGTTGGGGCTGAAATAAAGCAGCCCGTTGTAAGAGGTGATATCGGTGATATGACCAACATCACTGGGGGTAAGGTAGGAAGTGGGGATGATCTGGTTTGTAATATCATCATAATACAATATTCCGTATCCCGCGTTAGGATCAATCCCTGAAAAGTATAATTTCCCTCCCAGGCTTGTAAATCCGTTAGGGGAAATGCTGCCCGGCGCATCCGAAAGGATATTCACCATTCCCGTACCCGGATCATATACCCAAATTTCATTGCCGCTGTTAAACTCACTGGCTGAAAAATACAATTTTCCGTTAAAAGGGGTAAATCCGTAGGGATCCGAACCGACGGTGGTTTGATTGATGTCGGCCGCCAGTTCGATGGTCGGATTGCCCGGGGTGAAACGGAAAAGTTCCCGTCCTGTGGGGAGATAAACCCCGGTAAGAAAGATGCTGCCGTCGGTAGTAAAAAGCGTGTTGAGGTAATTGGGATCTCCTCCGTTATCAAGGGTTGCTTCCTGGGTAACAGATGCATCGCCCGAGGCGAAGGAAAACAAATATCTGTCTGTTTCATTGACGCTGGCGGCGAAATACATTTTTCCGTCAAGGATCATAAATCCGGCCGGATTACCGTTTCCGCCGGGGTAAATATCTTCTACTAATGATATAGTAAAAGTCCCGGGTTCGTAAACCCTAAGTTCTCTGCCATGCGCCTGTGTTCTGGCTGAAAAGTATAGTTTCCCGTCATAAGTGGTGAATTCAGCAGGGGAACTACTGCCCGGCCCCGGATAAATTTCCGGAACGTCGAGCAAGGTATTGGTGGAGATGTCGTAAACACCCAGTTCGTCTCCGCTGCCCTGAACAAAACTTCTGAAGAAAAACTTGCCGTCAAAATAATGCATGAAATTCATGGAAGGATAAACGCCTTGAGGGCTTTCGTAAATGATGTTTTCAACCATTTCTGTTTGGGGATCGTATCGCCACAAACGGCTGTCACTTATCCCATCATTGGCGGTAAACCATAATTTTCCATCCACCTCATTAAACGATCCGGGGTAACTGGATCCTGTTGGGTTGAGATTGGCTAACAATTCAACAGTATTCGTCGCAGGATCATATTTCCCCAGTTCGGAATCATTATTGGTAAATTCGGCGGCGAAGAAAAGATTTCCGTTGAATACGGCAAAATTGCCGGGTTCTCTGATTACGTCGCCATTGCTGCCGATCAGGCGCTGGGCACTTCCATCCGCCGGGTCGTAAACGTATAAATAATGGTCACTACCCACTCCGTCCCTTGCATTAAAAAAGATTCTGCCATCAAAAGCGATAACTTCGGAGATTCCACTATCGTCCTCGTATGGTCGGATATTGGCTACCAGTTGGGCGGTTTCCGAGACGAGGTCGTATTGGAAAAGCTCCTCACCGTGAATGCCGTCGTTGGCCCGAAAATAGAGTACTTCGTTCAGCTGGGCAACAAAATCCGGATCGGACCATGCAGGTTCCTGGTTGATGTCACGCTCTAATACGAGCTGGGAAAAAAGAGGAAAAATAAACAGTAAGGTCAGGAGGGTGAGTGGAAAACGTTTCATTGTTTGTTCGATTTTTGGTCAATTATTGGATATAAAGGTACATCAGGTAAATGTAAAATTTAAAATTTAAAATGATAAATTATAAACCTGCCAGCTCCGCAGGAAGGCTGGTTTAAAAGCACTGATTTTCTGTGATTTACAAGATTAAGAATGTCAATTTGTTTTTTCATCGTTCCCTGGAGAAATAATAAATTTCAGATGCTAAAGGATAAAATTTATTTATATCCATTTTAACGGCCACAAGTACTTCATTTTCTTCCATTCAATTTGTAAAAAAGCCGCGTTCAACGAGAGTTAAACGCGGCTTTTTATGGTAATAAACATTCCGGACTGAGTTTTACCCCAGCAGTTCTCTCGTTTTGGCCAGTGCTTCGTCAAGCCCTTCAGGATTTTTTCCGCCGGCAGTGGCAAAGTGTGGCTGGCCGCCGCCACCGCCCTGGATGGCTTTTGCTGCCTCGCGAATCATCTTTCCGGCATCGAGTCCGTGGCTTGCTACCACTTCATTGCTGATCATCAGGGTCAGCTGAGGGTTGCCATTGACTATAGCTCCAAAAGCGATAACCGCGTTGCCCAGTTCTTTTTCCAGTTGGAAGGCCAGGGTCTTGACGGCATTAGCATCCGTGATGGGCAATTTGGCGGCGATGAAGTTGATGCCGTTCACCTTTTCGATGATGCTCTTTAAATTATCCTTCAGTCCGCTGGCCTGGGCCGCCACAAGTTTTTCCAGTTCCTTTTTCAGCTTTTTGTTTTCTTCCTGTAACGCCTCAACGTGCCTGGCTGTTTCTCCCGAACTTTTCAATAAAGCCCGGACGGCTTTGAGTTCATTTAATTCGTCGTTCACAAAAGCTTCCGCTTTGTCGGCTGTAATGGCTTCTATTCGACGAATCCCGGCGGCAACGGCTCCTTCTGACAATATCTTGAACTGTCCAATTTTACCCGTTGAAGTAACGTGAGTCCCACCGCATAATTCCCTGGAGAAATTTTTGTCAAAAGTGATCACGCGAACATTTTCACCATATTTTTCGCCAAATAACATCATCGCCCCCAAAGCTTTCGCCTCCTCTATGGGCATGTTTCTCTCTTCTTCCAGTTTGATATCCTCACGGATCTTTTCGTTGACCATTTGCTCAATGGCAGCGAGTTCCTCTTCGGTAACTTTCTGGAAATGGGAAAAGTCAAAGCGTAATTTATCAGCGTCAACACTTTGTCCTTTTTGCAGGGCATTATTCCCCAAAATCCTATGCAGGGCAGCATGCATAAGGTGTGTGGCTGTATGGTTGTTTTCGGTAGCATTGCGAACCCCAGGATCCACCTGGGCCAAAACTTCTGCTTCCAGGTCGGCCGGCAGTTTTTCCACTATATGAATGCTAAGATCGTTTTCCCTTTGTGTGTCAATTACTTTTATCTTTTCATCACCAAAAGTCAGCCAACCTGAATCACCGGCCTGCCCTCCGCTTTCGGCATAAAAAGGAGTGGTGTTCAGCACGATCTGGTATTGGTTACCTTTTTTTAGTTTTACGGTTCTGTATTTCAGGACACTGGCATTATGTACCTGCAATTGGTCATAACCGACAAAAGTTGAAGATTCTCCGTCGTCCAATACGTACCAGTCACCTACCTGTTTTTGAGCAGCGCTTCTGGCGCGTTCCTTCTGAGCAGCCATTGCCGTTTCAAAACCAGCTTCATCTATGGTCAGCCCCTTTTCTTCAGCTATAAGTCGGGTGAGGTCGATCGGGAATCCAAAAGTATCGTACAACTCAAAAGCCTCCTCACCGTTGATCTTCCCATCGGAGGTGTCAATGGAGTCTAAACGTTTTAATCCTTTAGCCAAGGTGTTGAGGAAGGATTTTTCTTCCCCTTCAATGATTTTCGCGACCTGGTCTTTTTGGGCCATCAATTCCGGAAAAATTTCCTTAAACCGCTCAGCGAGCAGTGGAATGAGGGTATGTAAAAACGGCTCGTTTATATCGAGAAATGAAAAATAGTATCGTACAGCGCGGCGGAGAATTCTCCGGATGACGTATCCGGCTCCCGTATTGGACGGCAACTGACCGTCAGCAATGGCAAAAGCCACGGCACGGATATGGTCAGAAACCACCCGCATGGCAATGTCCGAAGTGGCAGCGTTTTCGTAGCGGTTGGTATATTTTTTACCGGATACTTTTTCTATGTATTCAATAAAAGGGGTGAAAACATCCGTTTCGTAATTTGACTTTTTCCCTTGCACGGCCATACAAAGACGCTCGAATCCCATTCCGGTATCTACGTGTTTGGCGGGGAGTTCCTCGAGGCTGCCGTCTGCCTTCCGGTTGAATTGTATGAATACAAGGTTCCATATTTCCACCACCAGCGGGTCATCGGCATTGACGAGGTCCTTGCCCGCAATCCTGGCTCTTTCCTCCTCACTCCTCAGGTCGATATGGATCTCCGAACACGGGCCGCAAGGACCGCTGTCTCCCATTTCCCAAAAGTTATCTTTTTTGTCGAAGTACAGGATTCGATCCCGGGAAACGTATTGAGCCCAAATATCAGCAGCCTCTTCATCAGGTTCCAGATTTTCGGAAGGTTCGCCCTTAAAAACAGAAACGTAAAGGCGATTTTTATCCAGTTTATAAACCTCGGTGAGCAATTCCCAGGCCCAGGCAATGGCTTCTTTCTTGAAATATTCACCAAAGGACCAGTTGCCCAGCATTTCAAACATGGTATGGTGGTAACTGTCCCGGCCTACTTCTTCGAGGTCGTTATGCTTTCCGGATACCCGGAGACATTTTTGGGTGTCCGCTATCCGGGGCACGTCTGGAGTTTGATTGCCGAGGAAAAAATCCTTAAACTGGTTCATGCCCGCATTGATAAACATCAATGTAGGGTCATCCTTGTTCACAATGGGGGATGAGGGCACGATCTTGTGTCCCTTGCTCTTAAAAAAGTCTAAAAAAGTCTTACGTATCTCCTGTGAAGTCATCGCTGATTATTTTGAGGCGCGAAGATACGGAATTTTGGATTTGTGATCTACGTTTTTACAAGACGGATGTAGATATTTTATTAAAATATCTTCAAAACTGCATCCTAAAACGAAATTTAAACATGCTCTAAAGGCATTCAACCCGTTTTACTCATTTTTAAGAATTCGTTCCCTAAACATCTCTCTGTATTTTTTCCCTATGGGGATGGGGTGTTTTTGCGCCTGTCCGGGATATTGCAGATCAAGTGATGAAAGGTTTTTGGCATAACTTTTTAAATAATCCATATTGATGATAAAACTGTCATGAACCCTTACGAAGGAGGATGGATTCAGCAATTCAGCCATGTTTTTCAGCGTGTCCCGGGTGAGAAGAACCTCGACCGGGGTGATTACATTTACGTTTACATTGGCTCCTTCCAGGTAAATGATCTCATCGTAAAAAACATTGATAATCTTATTGCCTTCCTTTACGGGAATATAGGGCCGAACCTCTTGTTTTGGTGAAATTGATGCCGAAATACCTGAATCACCGGTCTGCTGAAGCTGCCCGATTACCTTATCGATTGCCTGGTTCAGTTTATCCATTTCCAAGGGCTTCAACACATAACCGCTGACATTGTAGTCGTAACTTGGAACGGCGTATTGAGGATGGGCGGTGGTGATGATGACCTTCGGCTTTTGATTCAGTTTCTGGATGGCCTTGAGGAGGTCAAGCCCGTTGAATTCAGCAAGCTGGATATCGAGGAACATTATATCAGGCCTATTATTTTCCTGCGAACAGAGAAATTCGTAGGCGGTATCCGCGCTTTCAAATTGCTCAATGACTTTCAGATCGAGCCGTGTGGACAGCATATTGGCAAGGTTTTCTCTTTGCATAGCCACATCTTCTATGATGATGCAGTTAAAATGACTTTTCATGGAGTGGAACTTTTAATTTGGTGAAATATACGTCTCCTTCCAAAAATATTTCCAGGTCGTATTGATCTTTATAGATGAGGTTGAGGTTCTCCCGTGCATTTTTCAATCCTAATCCACCGTAACGATTTTGAATAATGTTATGTTCGTTTTGGGCATTGACTTTAAAAGTGTTGGCGGTAGAAAGGGTGAGTAAGTTCGCTTCAATTCCGATGGATATCCGAATGAATTTTTCCGATCTTTCTTTTTTGTTGTAATGTTTAAAGCAATTTTCAATAAAGGTAAGCAAAAGCATGGGCGCAATGACCTGACCAACGGTATTGTCGCCGGTTATTTCAAGGGAAAAATCTGTTTTGGAAGGCAGCTGAAGTTTTTCGAGAGCGACATAACTTTTTATGAAATCTATTTCCTGTTCTACAGGCACGAAAGCCTCATGGGTGCCGTAGAGCAAATATCTCAGGAGTTTTGACAACTGGGCCATCAGGTCAGGAAGGGCTTCTGATTTTTGTTTGGCCAATATCTGTAGGTTGGCCAGGGTATTGAACAAAAAGTGAGGACGAATTTGCTTTTTTATGAAATTTAATTCACGTTTTGTCTGAATTCTTTCCCTTCGTTCTATTGCCCTCATACGCTCCATGGAATCCTTAATAAACGAAATGCCGGAAGTGCAAAGAATAAGTAATAAAATTACGATGGAGTTGACAAACCATTGGGGATCCACTATTCTGCTCACCAGGTCAAAACCCGGAGTGAGGCTCCAGCCGAAAATAAAAGCGGTAAAGGCACTCGCTGCCAGAAAGAGATAAAATCCCCACCCTTTAAGCTGGGCTTCGTTGATGAGTTTGATCTTAAATATTTGTTGGAACTGGCCTTTGAAAACAAGGAAAAAATTGAAATAAACGGGAATGGCCAGGATGAGGTTGTAAAACAGGGTCTCCACAAAAATTTTGGAGTAGATGTCAATTTTGCTGGGAATATTGAACGCCTCGATGATGGAACTTCTTCCCATGGCTCCCTGTTGCCAGGCAATGATGGAAAATATACAAAAGACAATAATAAATACCCCCAGGCCAAAGCTCAGGTGTTGTACGATATCTTTTTTCATCAATTGAAAAAAGCGTGCCTGCCTTTTGGTGATCATTTTACTCATAGTTGTCATACAAGGTCGTTCTTTTTGCGGATTTTTTCAATACTAAGTATTAAATAAACAACAATCCAATGCTTGTTGCAGACGATGCGGAAATTGTTGTAAACGGTTCCGATTCAAACAAAATGGCTGTTTGCATCAAATTCAATATCAAACTCAACGGCTGCTTTTTTTTGTCCGCAAGTCTCCTCTACTTGCGATGGAATTCACATAAAACCCTGGATAAATGTGATGATAAATAAACAATCACCAGGTCAGCAGGGCTGATAATATAAGAAAATGAGGGCTTACCTTTTTTCCAAAAAGAACAGCCGCTACGGCCACATTTTTTAATAAAACCAACCGTCATGAAAAATCTTTATCCACTACTCTCAAGCCTTTTCTTTTTCATTTTTTTGATTAATCCATTAGGCGCAAATACCCCATTATTTACCCTTTCTTCCACCGAAATTTGTGGGGGTGAAGCCATCACCGTTAATCCTCTTTTTGCGACCTTCGACGACTACTTTTGGGATTTCGGAAATGGCAGCACCAGCACGGAGATCAATCCTGGCAATGTCACCTATGCCGAACCCGGTGTTTATAATATTACCTTACAGGCAAGTGATGCGGCAGGAATGCTGGTCATTAACAATGTTACCGTAAATAGTATTCCGGGCACTTGGGGGCAGGGATTGTTCGATCCCCTGCCAGACCTGTATCTGGTCATTCGTGATAGTCAGGGCAATTTCATTTGCTCTACACCAGCGGGCAATTATAACTTTAGCGTGCCCCACACTTTCCAAATGAATGCCATCCTGGAACCGCAGAATTACACGTTGGCCGTTTGGGAATATGACCTGTTTGGTGGGGATGATTATCTTGGAACTGTTGCATTTAGCGGAAGCGGAACCTATAATGATATCAATACGGGAATGCAACTTTCGATCAATGCTGCCATCATAAATGAATTTACCTATTCGCAAAGCATAACGGTATCCGCTGTTTTTGGCGGCACTACAGAAGTAACGCTTTGTCAGGGGGCATCCTATGCTCTGCCGGATGGTACGGTTGTGAATGAATCAGGAACCTATTCAACCACTTCCACCAATGCTCTTGGTTGCGACAGTACCTTTATTACTCAAGTTACTTTTCTGGAGTCTGCCAGTGAGTTCGTCTTCGATTATATATGTTCAGGAGAAATATACACCTTGCCCGATGGACAGGAAGTAACGGTTTCCGGAGTTTATGAGACTAATTTTACGGCTGTTTCCGGTTGTGACAGTACCATTGTCACTAACCTGAGTGTGTCTGATCCGGGCACAACAACGCTTATGGCAAAGGTATGTAAGGGAGACAGTTACGAACTTCCGGATGGTAATATGGTCCAGGGAGCCAGTACCTATACTGTTTTTATCCCTAATAACCTCGGATGTGATAGTACTGTTATCGTCGAATTGGACGAATACGGTGAGATGATCCTTGAGGATACTATCATTATTGCCAATACAGGAAATGCCAATGGTTCCGTTTCCCTTCAGGTGACCGGAGGAAATCCTCCGTATGAATATTTGTGGGATAACGGAAGCGACGATCCGGTTTTGACGGGATTAGTGGGAGGAACTTATACTGTTACGGTAACCGATGAATGTCTCACTTTTATGGTCTTCACCTTTGAGGTGCCAGAGGAGGTAGTTAGCGTATTTGAAACGATAGAAGATATTCGATTTAAGGTTTATCCCAATCCATTTAATCAGTATCTCAAAATTGATATCAATGATGGCTGGGTAACCGATGGAGTGGAAATGCAAATATTCACGACCCAGGGTCAATTGATCAGCAAGCGGTTCCTTTCCAACTCATTTGAAGAGATCAATATGGAAACCCTGCCTTCTGGTTTATATCTGCTGCGATTCATGTCTTCGGGGAAACTGGCCGGCTCTGTCAGCGTGGTTAAAGAATAACACCTTTTGTTTATTTCTTACAGCGTACAATGAAACTTATATTTTCTTATACTTACGCTTAGGGTTTTTCTTTTTCAAGTGTACTGTAAGAAACTTGTTGTTCTTTAATCGCTTTTACCGAGTTAAAAAATATTGGAATGAATTCGAAAAAAATAATACTGCTGACTTTAATCCATTTTTTTGTTTGCCTTAAGGGTATCAAAGGACAGGCCATCGTGGAGGGAAACGGAGTATATTATCCGTACCTCCATCCCGTCGAATATGAGCAGGTTGTTTATAAATCAGCCTACCAGATCGATGAAATTGGATTGGGGATTTTGGAAAACCTGGCCCTAAGAATTTATTATCCTGCTGATCTTGAACCGGACGAAAAAAGGCCCCTGGTGGTGCTGATTCACGGAGGAGGATTCATAGGGGGCAACTTTTCCAGTTTTTTTGATGAAGCGGAATGGCTGGCCCAATTGGGATATGTGGCGGTTTCCGTTCAATACAGGTTATGTAAAAGAAATGATTGCCTGATAGCCGGAGCCCTGACTTTTCCCTGTAATGTCTCCTGGGGCAATTCCCTGGTTCCTTCCTCATACGTTGCCGCGGTGGATGTACAGGATGCCATCAACTGGCTGATAGATCATAGTGATATTTATCCTATTGACCCGGACAAAATTGCAGTGGGCGGGCACAGCGCCGGAGCCTTCACAGCCCTTAATGTCGCCTACATGGACCAGGAAGAAGCCAATGAAATTTGCGCGGGTTGCGGTACCTGGCCAGATTACCTGGAGGGTAATTTAGAGGATATCCCAGGGATCAAATCGGTATTTAGCCTGTCGGGAGCCATGTATGATACCACCTGGATCGACCCGGAAGAAACTCACATTGATCTCATGGCCATCCATGGAACGGATGATGGGGTGGTGTACTACGGAGCTGAGCCGGTTTATCCCTGCTGTAATACTTACGGGATTCCGGTATTCGGTGCTTGTCCTTTGGTTCAACGTCAGCAAAATTTAGGGGGTGACAGCTATCTTTTAACCGGTACCGGTTTTGGACACGATGTATTTGAACCTGAATGGTGGCCGCGTATCCAGGAACAGGTATTGTGGTTTTTAGGGAAGAGTTTATTCGGGGAAGCTCCCATTCAAAAGCATGTGGAAATGATCCGGTCAAGCCCTGTGGCCAATTGCCCTGCTCCCCTCCAGCCCATTGTACCCGCGGTTTTGTGCGGGCCTGAGTTGTCGGAACCTTTTCCTGTTTTTTTTGAATTTCCCAATGCAACGACAGAGGTGGATTTGGAAAATAATCTTCGACTTTACCCGAACCCGGCAAGTGATATTTTGTTTATCGAATTTGATTTTCACAAAACAGATAGTGAAAAAGGAATCACTTTTGAAGTTTTTAATACTTTAGGCCAAAGGGTAACCAGGCATGAAATTTTCGATATTTTCGGAACACTGTCATGGCCGGTTGGCCACCTGGAAAGTGGTTTGTATTGGCTGAAGGTCAATATTTCAGAGGGACATTTCGGATGGAAGCGGTTCGTGGTAGTGCAATAAAGGATTATTTTTCAGGTCCAAAATCGGTTGGAAATAACAAACGGTCAGGCACATCATATGCCTGACCGTTTTTGTATTTAATTGAGTATGAACAAACGAAAGAGTTACCCGACAACGGATTTGTCCTTTGCCATACCGGCATACATGAGCGCAGCCCCCGTAAGTCCAAGATCTTTCAGCACCATGGATGTAGCGGTCTGATCTCCATCTATAGCTCCCGGTAGCCATACCGACAGTAAAATGATGAGCAACAACAATGCGAGTAATAAAGATGCCAGCTTGTCCATCTTGCCAATGAAAATACTCACCGCTGCGGCAATTAATGCCGCTCCGGTAATGTAAATCATGATCTCACCTCCAAAGGGAGCCATGGTGGCCATTCCTTTTGCATTCATAAAATGAAAAAGGCCAAAAATAGCGATTGGAAGCGCAAAGATGTACTTACCTAAGTTAATAATCCCATTCATAATGTTGTGGTTTTAGTTAAAAATAAGGTTTGGTTGTATTGCTTATTAAGAAAGTGTAATATACTGTAATTTAATTTTTTAACAAAGAAAATAATTGAATGCAACTAAAAAGCCAATGATATATTCATGATAAATGTATTTCTGTAAAATATTTTTTTGGTAAATAAAAAACGCCCGGACAAAATTGCCCGGGCGTTAAAATTTTCTCATAGACGAGGTGATTCCCCCGATCGGATTTTGTTAATGATTTTTCCGTTCTTGTTTTATCCACATTTAGAAAAACCGCAATTGTGGCAAATTAAACAGCCTTCCCGATAAACCAGGCCTCCTTCTTCACCACATTCGGTACATTCCTCCTTAGAGGCGACCGTTCCATCAGGAATGAATTGTTTTAAAGCTCTCACGACTCCGTTTTTCCAGGTGTTGATATAATCCTGTTCAGCATTGAGACCATCTACTAATTCTACCGCATACTGGATGGGCATTCCGTGGCGGAGCACACCGGAGATCAATTTGGCGTAATTCCAGTATTCCTTATCAAAAGAGCGGGACAACCCTTCAATGGTCACCCTGTATCCTGATTTATCCTGGAACTGGAAATCATAACGGTTCTTGCCGTCCGCCTCCTTGGCCTTGATGATCCATCCGTTATTTACATAAGTGGGCAGACCGAAAGTATCTTCCGCCTTTCCGGTAAAGATCTCGTAGGGTTTGTTTTCAAAAAGCCCAACGACGCCTATCCAGTTTTCGTCACTGTTTTTGAAACGTACCACTTTAGCTTCGAGTTTTTCAGGACGTTTTGGAGCAGAACTTTCCATGAATCCCTGGTTGTCTTGTTTGGTTTCTTTGGAAATTAAAACACCGGCTCTTGAACCGTCCCGGTAAATAGTACAACCTTTACATCCGCTTTCCCAAGCGGTTTTATAAATCTCCCGGACCATTTTTACAGGCGTTTCATTGGGAACATTAACGGTAACACTAATGGAGTGATCCACCCATTGCTGGATTTGTCCCTGCATTTTTACTTTTTGAACCCAGTCCACATCATTGGCGGTTGCCTTGTGATAAGGGGATTGGGCAATAAGCTTATCCAGTTTTTCCTTTGGCCACAGCTGAACTTCCCGGGTGTCAAAACCGTTGACTTCCATCCAGGTGACGAACTTATGGTGAAAAACATTGTACTCTTCCCAGCTGTCGCCCACCTCATCTACAAAAGTAATGGTGGATGCCTGGTCATTTGGATTGACTTTCCTGCGTCTTTTATAGGCAATCAGGAAGCATGGTTCAATGCCTGATGAAGTTTGGGTCATAAGACTGACACTTCCCGTTGGGGCAATCGTCAACAGCGCAATATTGCGGCGACCGTATTTGACCATATCCTTATACAAAACAGGATCGGCTTCTTTGATTCTTTTGATGAGCGGATTATTCGCTTCCCGCTTGGCATCGTAAATGGAAAAAGCACCACGCTCTGCCGCAATGTCAACAGAAGATCTGTATGCGTTCAGGGCGAGCGTTTTGTGTACTTCAACGGAAAAATCGATGGCTTCATTACTACCGTATTGAAGATTCAGGGCTGCGAGCATATCTCCCTCAGCGGTGATGCCAATTCCGGTACGGCGTCCTTCCACACAGGTCTTGCGTATTTTTTCCCAAAGTTTTCTTTCGGTAGATTTTACTGAAACATCTTCGGGATCCTTGTCAATTTTATCAATGATCTGGTCGATCTTCTCCAGCTCAAGATCAATGATGTTGTCCATGATTCTTTGAGCCAGGTGTACATAGGTTCCGAATTTTTCAAAATTGAAATAAGCCTTTTTAGAAAAGGGCTCTTCGACAAAACTGTACAGGTTGATGGCCAGCAGGCGGCAACTGTCGTAAGGGCATAGCGGAATTTCACCACATGGATTGGTGGAAATCGTCTTGTAACCCAGATCAGCGTAACAATCCGGGACAGATTCACGGATGATGGTATCCCAGAACAAAACGCCTGGTTCAGCGGATTTCCATGCATTAAAAGTGATCTTCTCCCATAATCCTTTTGCATTGATCTCCTTCTTAAAAGTGGGTTCGGTAGAACCAATAGGGTACTGCTGAACGAAGGTATCGCCATTTAAGGCAGCCCGCATGAATTCATCCGTAATACGAACGGAAACATTGGCACCGGTGATTTTTCCCTGCTCGAGTTTGGCATCAATAAAGGATTCAGCATCCGGATGCTGGACAGAAACGGATAACATCAAAGCGCCGCGCCTTCCATCCTGTGCCACCTCTCTTGTACTATTGGAAAAGCGTTCCATAAAAGGCACAATCCCCGTGGAACTCAGGGCGCTGTTCATCACGGCGCTGCCTGTCGGGCGTATGTGGGATAAGTCATGGCCTACTCCTCCACGACGTTTCATCAACTGGGCCTGTTCTTCGTCTATCTTAAGGATGCCGCCATAAGAATCGGCGTTGTTGCCTATTACGAAACAATTCGACAGGGAAGAAACCTGGTATTTATTGCCAATACCGGCCATCGGACTTCCCTGAGGGATGATGTATTGGAAATCTTTAAAGGCGTCATAAAATGTTTCCGGTGACAAGGGATTGATGTATTTGGCATCTACACGGGCAATTTCATTGGCGAGTCTTCGGTGCATATCATCCGGTGTCAGCTCGTATATTCTTCCCTGGGAATCTTTCAGTGCGTATTTGTTTACCCATACATTAGCCGCAAGAGAATCTCCCTTGAAGTAATCCGTTGAGGCTTGCAGTGCTTCATCAAAAGTGTAACTCTGTTCTTTGCCTGTCACTTTTTCATCGATTTTGATGCCATTTTTAACTTCCATGTACGATTGATTTAATGATGTTTGGTTATCGGTTAATAAATTATTCTATAGTATGTTTTGTCAATGTTGTTTTCATGTCAATTGAAAACTTCCCTGTGGCCTTTCTTTTTTGAGGGAAACAGGGGGTAAACCAAATTTATGTTAAGTTCAAGCAAAGGCTTTTTGCTTAAACAAAATTATGCTGCTGTTGGAGGAAATTTTACCCGAACTATACCGAATAAACCAGTATTAGGTCGGATGGAAATAATTAGATGGTCGTCCGGCTACAAAACTAAAAGAAAAATGACTAAATGGCATAAAAAGTTATTCACACAATGTGGAAAAAGTTCGTAAATAGCTGATTATGAATCGATTAAAATTATAAAATTTGTAATCTAAATGTGGATAAAGTGTTGAACGAAAAAATGTAAGTTATTGATTATCAGTATATTTATACTATTTCCTTCTAAAAAAGGGCCGTTTTTATCTGCTTTTTGGAATAAAAATTTTAGGATATGAACATTTTGAAACGAGGAACTATTCCATAGTTTCATTGAATCTATTACACCAGTCCTTCCCGAAGCAGATCGTGCAGATGGATGAAACCGTAATATTTTCCGCCTTCTGCCACCACCAGTTGGGTAATGCTGTTTTTTGACATGACATCCAGTGCTTTAATGGCCAGGGCATCACGGGCGATGGTTTTGGGTTTTTTGGTCATGATATCTTTGGCGTACACTTTAAGCAGGTCGGGTTGAGAAGATAACATACGCCTCAAATCCCCATCGGTGATGATGCCTGCTAGTTTGCCTTTGTCATTCACCACCGCCGTAGCACCAAGTCTGTTGGATGAAATTTCCATAATGGTGAGCTGGAGATTGGTATCCGGATGAACAACAGGTTTTTCATTTTGCTCATAAATATCTTTTACCCGCAGGTATAGTTGTTTGCCCAAAGCGCCCCCAGGATGGACTTTGGCAAAATCTTTGGCTGAGAATCCCCGGTAAGCCAGCAGCGCGGTAGCCAGGGCATCTCCGAGAGCCATTTGGGCCGTGGTGCTGGCTGTAGGAGCCAGGTTGTTAGGATCTGCTTCCTTGCGAATCGGCGTATGTAAGAGAAAATCCGACTGTTTGCCCAGGAAAGATTCTGGTCTGCTTGTCATTCCGATCAGTTGGTTGCCCATGTTTTTGAGCAGTGGGACGAGAACTTTTATTTCGGCCGTTTCCCCGCTTTTCGAAATACACAGTAACATATCATTCGGCCGGATCATACCCAGGTCACCATGTATGGCATCGGCAGCATGCATAAAAAGGGAGGCCGTACCGGTGGAATTAAGGGTGGCGACAATTTTTTGTCCTACAATGGCACTTTTTCCAATGCCGGAAATGATCAGTCTCCCTTTTGAATTGAAAATGGCCTTGATACAGGTAACAAAATTTTCATCGATGCTGTTCCTGAGCTCAAGTAGGGTTTCAGCCTCAATGTTTATGGTCTCCAGGGCCGTATTAATAATGGTTTTTTCCTCTTTCACAATAAAATTTTTTGTATTTTTGTCGGCTTTTGATTTAAACAGGGCTGGCAATATGGAATAAAAGGCCTAAAATTCGTTTAAATCAACAAATTAAATTAAATTTAAGGGAGTAATTAAATTATAATAATCCAAACAAGTCAATAACATCGGCTTATTCCATAACCGGTGATTGTAATTCCTGTTTTGAAAGGTGTTTTAATTTAACAGCCTTTCTGAAAACGCAAAAATAATAAAAAGATGAGTGCCATGACCATGACGAAAGATAGTTTGCACGAAGCACTTCAACGGTATTTCGGATTTGGACAGTTTAAAGCCAATCAGGAATATATTATCCAGAGCGTACTGGAAGGAAAAGATACCTTTGTAATTATGCCAACAGGAGGGGGAAAATCCCTCTGTTATCAATTGCCTGCCATGATGATGGAGGGGACTGCTTTAATCATTTCTCCTCTCATTGCCTTGATGAAAAATCAGGTAGATTCTATCCGGGGGCATAGCCAGCAAAATGAAATTGCTCATTTCCTGAATTCTTCCCTGACCAAGTCCCAGATGAAACAGGTTAAGCAGGATATCCAGGATCATAAAACAAAATTACTCTTCATCGCTCCGGAAACGCTTACCAAAGTAGAAAATATCCTGTTTTTTAAAGATACTAATATCTCCTTTGTCGCAGTGGATGAAGCCCATTGTATTTCAGAATGGGGGCATGATTTTCGCCCCGAATACCGGCGTATTCGGACCATGCTCGACGAAATCGGACCAGAGATTCCTGTGATCGCGCTAACCGCTACCGCCACCCCAAAGGTACAGTCCGATATTGTTAAAAATCTCAGGATGAATGAACATAATACGTTTATTTCTTCCTTTAACAGGACCAATCTGTATTATGAAATGCGTCCGAAAGGCAAAAAGGATCAGACGATGAAAAGCATCGTTCAGGTCGTGAAAAGCGTCAAAGGACAGTCCGGAATCATTTATGTGCAGGCCAGGAAATCAGCAGAGGAAATAGCCAAGGTGCTTCTGGTAAATGATGTGAAGGCGGCTCCCTATCATGCAGGACTTGATGCTAAAACGCGAAGCCTGACCCAGGATGGTTTCCTGATGGAAGACATTGATGTGATCGTGGCCACTATTGCCTTCGGAATGGGAATCGATAAACCGGATGTGCGTTTTGTCATCCATTACGACATTCCCAAGAGTATCGAAAATTATTACCAGGAAACGGGGCGTGCCGGCCGTGACGGACTGAATGGCCGATGTGTGGCCTATTATTCCTATGCCGATATTTTGAGACTGGAAAAATTTTTGAGAGACAAACCCGTAGCAGAACGTGAAATGGGTGCTCAGTTATTGTCAGAAGTGATGGCTTATGCCGAAACCACTTCATGCCGAAGGAGATTCTTGCTACATTATTTCGGGGAAAAATACCCGGATGAAGGTTGTGGAGATATGTGTGACAACTGTAAACATCCCAAAGAAAAGGTCGAGGCCAAGGATGACCTGGAACTGTGCCTGAAGACCATTGTGGAGCTGGATGAAAATTACGGAATCAAAACGCTCCTTGAATTTATTACCGGCAAGGAAACCAAACAGATGAAAGATTTTCGGTTTGACCAGAAAGAATTGTTTGGTATAGGCAGGGAAAAAGATATTACTTTTTGGAGTTCGGTATTGAGAAGCGCGCTGCTCAACAATTACATCTATAAAGATATCGAAACCTATGGGTTGCTCAAAATGACCGAAAAGGGAAAGACTTTCCTCAAGAAACCTCATTCATTTTTGATCCCCATCAATCACAATTACGATGACCAGACCGCAGCCTTAAATGAACCTGTTCAAAAAACGGCCGTCCTGGATGAATTATTGATGGACATGCTCAAAGACCTCAGACGGAAAGAAGCCCATAAACAAAATGTGCCTCCTTTTGTCATTTTTCAGGACCCCTCTTTGGAAGACATGGCTACCCAGTATCCTATTACAATGGATGATATGACCAAGATCACCGGGGTCAGTAAAGGAAAGGCCATTCGATATGCCAAACCATTTCTCGACATGATCAGGTTACACGTCGAGGAAAATGATATCATGCGTCCTTCTGATTTCGTTGTCAAGCAGGTGGCCAATAAATCCAAACTCAAGATCAATATTATACAGGGAATCGACAGGAAAATCCCATTGGATGAACTTGCCTCTACGAATAACATGACGATGGAAGAAATGTACCACGAATTGGATGCTATTGTCAGTTCCGGGACAAAAGTCAACATCGATTATCATATTGAAGAACATATCGACGAGTATGCACGGGAGGATATCTATGATTATTTTATGGAATCCGAAACAGACTCCGTGGATGTAGCTTACCGCGAACTGCAGGAAGACGATATTACTATCGATGAAATCCAGCTGGTGAGGATTAAATTTCTCTCGGATATGGCAAATTAGTGTAGTATGGATATGCTGATCATCAATGGCCCCAACCTCAATTTACTGGGAAAGCGGGAGCCTGAAATTTACGGGAGTCGCCGTTTTGAGGATTATTTTTTGGAATTGCAAAAAAAATTTCCGGAGGTTGGGTTACACTATTTTCAATCCAACTCAGAAGGAAGCCTCATTGATAAATTACATGAGGTTGGTTTTTCCTTTGAAGGGATCATCCTGAACGCAGGAGCCTACACCCACACCTCCATTGCCCTGGCCGATGCCGTTGAGGCCATCAAAACACCGGTCGTGGAAGTCCACATTTCCAATGTTTATGCACGGGAATCTTTCAGGCATCATTCCTACCTGAGCCCTAATTGTGCCGGGTGCATCATTGGAATGGGCATTACAGGGTATGAATTGGCTTTAAGGTATTTCCTGGACCGCTATGATGAAAAAAATATAAGCATTAAGGTCTAGATCCTTTAGGTGCCTGTTTGGCCAGCCGAGAAAATATCATCCCAGGAACAGATAAATTATTGTTTGGGAAAACTCCCCAGAATAGGGATTTCGATCATGCGCAGGTTTTTTCTTTTGCCCAGGCTGGTTTTTTTGTATTTGAATACTTTGCCAATAATCCATCCTGCAGAGAGGGTAGAGGCGGAAACGATGGCATCCCCTGCGCTGTATTTTGTTTCCGGTCTCCCGTCTGTAGCATAACCAATGACGCCGAATACTGACCAGGCAGCCCCGAAAGTCATCAGGGATATTTTAGCTGCCTTCGACCAGCCGCGTTCCGTCCTCAGCGCTCCAATATCCGACAGCTTCAGGTATCCACGAACCGTTTGAATGAGTTGCTGGTCGATGATGAGGTCCTCAATAATTACATAATGCCAGTCTTCGCTGTCCTTGAGTTGGTAAGTAATGCCCTGGCCAATGTATAATTTCTCTGCTTTGGGTTTGCCATAAGTTTCTATTTGTAGAATTTTTTGGGCCAGGCCGTTGAATCCTAAAAAACTAATTAAGGTCAGCGTAATAAAAGTGCGCATAAGCATTGGTTTGAAGGTAAAGGTTTGGGAGGTGGATCGTCGTAATAATAGAACTCTTAAACCGGGTAAAGGTTGTTTGGGCTCCCATCATTTTTGGCGATTCTGCTGATCGATAAATTTTTGAATGATCTTTTTTATGGCGTGTTCAATTTTGGGGGCATCGGAAAGGTTTTTGCCGGTAAAGATCACCATGAAAGCAAAGGCTTGTTCCTGATTATTTAAACCCTGGTATAAATGATGTTTGTTTAAACGGTAGGCCTCCCGGATACGTCTCTTTAGAAAATTCCGGTCAACGGCCTTTTTAAAGTTTCTTTTCGAAGCACTGGCCGTAAATTGAACCGGGTACTTTTGCCTTGCAGGTTCCGGATTTTCGGGATCGGTGACTTCCTTCCACAATAACAATAGGGGAAATTGGCCAATCGTCTTGGCGCCACTAAAAAGGCTTTGGATGGTTTTTCGACTCTTTAGCCGCTCCTCTCGTCTGAACCGAAAATCTGTCATCAAGGTAAATTAGTTTGCTGCAATTTATACAAATTATATAAGTCGGGTAAAAATTCTTTCCCTCAATTTGTCACATTCGGCTATTTCGCGGCTTTTATAGATATGGACATAAGATTGAAAGGATAAAACTAAAAGCGCAAATGAAAAATTATAAATCATCTGTATTAGGTATTAAATCATGGGCGGAAGAGGATCGTCCGAGGGAAAAATTGTTGTTGAAAGGAAAACAAAACCTTACTGACGCGGAATTACTGGCTATCGTTTTGGGATCAGGGTCGAGAAATGAAACGGCGGTAGGGCTTGCTCAGCGGATGTTGGGATCGGCAGAAAATAACCTTGAAAAATTGAGTCGGCTAACGTTAAAGGAATTGATGACTTTCAAAGGGGTAGGGGAGGCCAAAGCGGTAACGCTGGCGGCAGTCATGGAGCTGGGCCGTCGCCGACAGCTAACAGATGTAAAGGAAAAACCCCAATTGCGATCGAGCAGAGATGCCTACGATACAATTGGCCCTGTTTTGATCGACCTCGTCCATGAGGAATTCTGGATATTACTGCTCAACAGGGCCAATCGCATCATCAGCAAAGAACAAATCAGCAAGGGAGGCACTGCCGGAACCGTAGTGGATGCAAAGATCGTTTTCAGGATTGCCCTGGAAAAACAGGCTTCTTCCATGATTCTTTGCCACAACCACCCTTCGGGTAACCTGCGCGCCAGCCAGGCCGACCTGGCACTTACCAAAAAACTGGTGGAAGCAGGCAAGCAACTGGATATTATGGTACTGGATCACCTCATTGTCACGCAATCGGGGTATTTGAGTTTTGCCGATGAGGGGATGATGTAGGAGGGATATTGATTCTCCCTACCTTTGGGGTCATATTCGCTGTGTGGCAATAGCCGGCTTGGGTACGTTGTTTCGCAAAAGAGTATTGAGGGCATTGTTGTAGGCATTGGTCAGGGTGCCGGTTTGGGAATTGATCAGGTTGATAACGGAGTTGTAGGTATCCACATCCTCCTGGGTGAGTTCAGCTTTTCCCATGATATTGACCATTTTTTTATATTCTGCTTCAGCAAGGTCTTTGTAAAATGTTACGAGAGCTATCCCGGCATCCCTGAATTGGGTGTCCCCGTTGAAATCGGGAAAGAGTTGCAGCTTTTTAAGCTCTTCCCTGGAGGCCTGCAGGAGTTTCAGCCGGGATTTTTCCATGTTCTCGGAATCCTTTTCATTCATGGCATCGGTGAATGCAGCGTTGAGTTTTGAAATCCTAAAGTATTTCATAAAAACCACCCGGTAATAAGCATTAACTTTATTGATCTGGTTGATCTCTGAATTCTCTTCTGCTTCCAGCAATTTGATGTTGTGTCTTTCGGCAAATTCCCGCTGTGATTTTTGATATTGGTCGGCTGCCCTGGCGAGGTTTTTTTCAGCGGCATCCTGGGCATTGAGGTATTCCTGCATGGATTCGAAAGAATCGCTGCTTTTGGATTTAAGCATATTGATCTCTGTGAACTCTATCTCGAAAGATTCCAGGTATACTTTTAAAACGGTCAGCAATTCTGCCCGCATACCATCATCCTTTTCATAGGGAGGGAGTGTACCTACCTTTAAAATCGCTTTGCCAAGTTGATTGATGACTTCAACCCGCTTGGTTTCTACTTCCTGGACATCATCGCTGTGAACGGAGTATTGAACGTATTCCAGGTTTTTGGCGGCCAGCTGGTTGTGCTGGTTGTTCAAAAAATCAAAATACTGAACAGGATCAGAGAACTCCTGTCCTGCCAGGGATCCCAAAAATAAAAAGCTTAACAAAAAGAGGACTATAGATTTCATAAGGTATCTTATTTGAATTAGATCGGTTCAAAGATATAAGTAAAGTCATTTTATACCAAACGACAACGGTTAAAAAAAAATTGGCTTTCCCTGGTATGGACAAATTGAAAAGGTGGATTTAAACCATGGCAAATTCCGTCTAAGAAGGCTTTAGGTGTGCCGGCATACCAGATACAACACTGGTATAACCGGCCATCTTAAGTTAACAGGTACAAAATAAATAACAAAAAAAGGGTTTTAGCTATTTACTATACGGGTAAATAAATATCATTGCAGAGGAAAAGCGGTGAAAAAGTTAAATAGTTAATAGGTGTAAACAGGATGATAGGAATGAATCAATACCGTAAAGGCAAATATAATTTAAAAATTTCATATCGCCTTGTTTTGGTATTCTTTTTATTCGGTCATTTCCCAAAGTTCACTTTTTCGATAAACGGTACCACGAAATACAGCGACTAATGTTCCTGCCTGATTTTCCACCAAAATTTCATACAGGGCAATGCGGTATTGTTTGCTTTGTTCCACAACCCTGGCGGTCAGAATATCTCCCGCAATAACAGGTTTTAGGTGAGAAATGGAGGTCTCTATACTCACTGCTTTTTGGCCGTGCGAATTGGAAGCAAACGCCAGGGCAGAGTCTGCAAAGGAAAAAGTGATTCCTCCATGTGATGTGCCGAACCCATTGAGCATTTCAGGGCGAACGACCATCCTCAGTTGGCAACTACCGGGAGCGATTTCAAGGATTTCAATGCCCAGCCATTGGCTGAAGGCATCATTATCGTACATCATTTTAACAATGGCAGAAGCTTTTAACTGATCGGTCATGATGGTAGTGTATGTTAAAGTTTGAACCTTCAGCCAGGGATTCCCGGTTATCCAATCCCCGGCTGAAGGAAAAATTGTGGAAAAAGTACTAACTTTAGTGCAATGTTAGAAAAAAATCTCAAAGCAGCGTTTTTTTTGTAAGAGTAGTCTTCAGACAAACAGCCGTGTTTTGAGAGCAATTAATTTGATACCGCAACACCGAAAAGTGACGGAAGAAGAACTAATTAAAGGATGCATTCGTGAAGACAGGCACTGCCAACAGGAAGTCTTCCGGCTTTATGCTGGTAAGATGCTGAGTCTTTGTATGCGTTATTCCAGGCACTATATGGAAGCGGAAGATAATCTTCAGGATGCCTTTATAAAAGTCTTTGATCATATTGATAAATTTGAATTCAAAGGTTCTTTTGAGGGATGGATCCGCAGGATCGTTATTAATACAGCCCTTAAAAAACATAGCAAAAAAAGTTACAAAAGTGAAGTGGTCGGATTGGAAAATTTCCCGGAATATTCAGCTGACCCAGAGGTATTCGCCCAACTTGGTGAGGAAGTATTGTTGAAATTGATTGCGGCTTTGCCCACAGGATACCGCGTCGTTTTTAACCTTTATGCCATTGATGGGTATAGTCATAAAGAGATCGCTGATATACTTGGAGTGGGGGAGAGTACTTCCCGATCCCAACTGGCCAAAGCGAGGAGCATGCTCCAAAAACAAATTCAGAAATTACAAAATATCGCCGTATGAGTCAACAGCACCCCATAGATGAGCTCTTTCGTGCAAAGCTGGAAAACCATGCTTTCGAACCACCTATGCAGCTGTGGGAAAATATTGATAAACAAAGAAACAGAAAGAAGATACTGTTCCATAGGTCCAGAACCATTCCTCTGTTGATAATAGCCGGAATAATTTTGACTCTGGCCGTATCCACTTTGTATATAATGGATCCCACAGGGGATAATCCTTCCCCACAGACTTCCACTGGAATGGCCGAAGGCAATATTCCAAAAGAATCTGCAAAGCTTCCGTTGGAGCAAAAGGAAAACATGGACGCTGCCCAGGCGCAAAGCCCAAAGGTGGAGGCATTACAAAATGCTAAAACTATCCATTCTGATGATGTCGGGCAGGATATTGAAAAGCATCAACCCGCTTCGCGGAAGAACCAGATTATTGCGGCTAAAACTCAGCAGTTAAAGACAAACCCGGGGGAAAGCGAGGTTCCAGGAACCAATATTACTCTTGAAATGGCCGAAACTTCCGGACTGAAGGCTACCCAAACGGATCATTCTGATTTTCCGGGAGCGGAAGGCTCCGTAATTAATGAAACTTCCGTAGCGAATCCAACACGTGAAAAGTCAGGAGCAGCAATCAGTGAACAATTTTATTCCGCCGATGCCCTCAAAAGATCAGGAGGGGTAAATTCCCTGCCTATAAAAAACAAACTACTCTCAAAAGAAGCAGCGGGCAGTACCGGTTTTCCCAAAGGAAAAACAGACTGCCCCACCTTCGCAGGGTTGCCGGGAGGAATTTATTTGGATATGAATGCGTCGATCGACCTGGCTCAGCGGACGATGATCGCCAGGGATCCCGAGTTTGAAAGTTACCTGCTGGAAAGGGAAAAGTCGGAAATTCCTTATTTTGCCTTTAGTGCAGGGTTACAAGTCACGGCATTGTCCGAAAAAGGTTTTGCCTTAAAATCCGGGGTGGACTACTCACAGATCAATGAAAGTTTTAATTTTGACAAGGGCGAAGTGGAGATCATCACTATTATTGGAACAGATACCACCTGGGAGATAAAAAATTTAAAAGTCAGGGCAAACAATCGCTACCAAATGGTTGATATTCCTTTACTGGCCGGTTACGAACATAATTTTTCAAATTTTTCCCTCAGCATTTATGGCGGTCCCTTCCTTAATGTGAAGTTCAGCAAAAAAGGCAACCTTATTGCTAAAGAGACCATGCAGCCTGTTGGCGTGACGACCGGGGAACCGGAAAAATTTTCTGTCGCCTTCCGGGATAAACTGGGCCTGGGTTGGTATACCAGTTTTGGATTTGCCTACAAACTCGAACATGGAACCCAAATCCGGATAGAGCCTTATTTCCGGTTTTATCCAAAATCATTCTCAGCTGCTGACTTTGTTATCGATCAAAGATATTTCCTGACGGGAATTAAAGTGGGGGTCCGGAAAAGACTCTGACGACGGTTAATTATCATTCAATAAAAAAGCCACGAATGCATTTCTGAAGTTGTATTCGTGGCTTTTTTATTAAAATTTAAATTTAATTTTTCCTGTTTTTGTAAAATAGAGGGGAATTTGTATCTTGTTCCAGTAAAATTACATTTCACTCATCCCGCTTTATTACCCGTTTTAGTTTTTACAGACTATTGCTGTGTTCAGGTTTAGCCTCAACCATATAAATATGCCATGCTCCTTCATTTTGGGCCTGCCATTTTGATGAAAAATAATATTCCGGAAAGGAATTTTTCACGAAAAACCTATATGTGAAAACTATTTTCAAAACGAAACGAGAAACCACAAGTCAGCGCGTTGCAAAATGCCCTGCTTTCTCTTTTTGAGATTTTAAAAGCCTGAATTTACCTTCCTTCACTCCATCAAAATAAACGCGGACCAGATTCCGGGATTGGCTGTTTTGCTATTTTTGATCATTTTAAGCTTTGCCGTCCTCAGGGCATCTTCTTCAGTTTGACCATTCAACAGCATTTTGTAAAATTCAATCATCATTTCCTGGCTGTGAATATCATAGATTTTCCATAAACTGGAAATTACTTTTTCTGCTCCGGCTTCCAGAAAACCGCGTGCCAGGGAATAAGGGCCGTCCCCTGACCGAATGGGGCCTACACTGCTTTCGCAACTACTTAAAACAACCAGTCGGGCTTGTAAGGGCAATCCAGCTATTTCAGCAGCATATAAAATACCATCCTCATCGGAATTGGTGATCATTGTTGCATTCGGCTGAAAAAACGCGATTCCTGAAAGCCCGGGATTTCCTGTATGCACGAAACTATGGGTGGCCAGATGAATATAGCCTGCATGGCCACATTGGGCTTTGAAATGCTCTTCGCTGGCTTCAGCACGGAGTAGCGTCTGTGACTTAATACTTTTTGACTGAAAAACAGCTCCGATCCCCGTTATTTCATTTTCGGAGTATTGCAGCGGGGCAAAGGTTTTATTATTTTCCAATACGGATCGGATGTTCTCATCCGTTTGCAGGGTAGTATCGAAAATATAGGCCGTTGCAGATTGAATTAAATTTCCCGTTCCTGCACTATTGAACACTGGAGCCAACCCGAGAAATGAAGCATTCCGTTCGTCTTCCACAAGGGATTGGCTTTCCCAAAAAGAAAGCCCGGTATAGGAATAACTAATGGCGTAATCTCCAATGAGGTATTTTAATTTGTTGAATTTTATCTTTCCTTCAGTGTCTTCTTTTTGGGACAGGAGTGCTTCAAAAGGGATTTTGAACAATTCCTGGTGGGGACTCACCATAAGCTTATTTTTCCCCTTAAGCGTTTCGGCAACAGGCGCGATGAGCTTGCTAAAAAGGTCATACCCATACAACGGGTAGTGTTCCTTGTCCATTTTTTTAATGGAAGCCAGCAATCCACTTACCGCCTGCTCCAAGGTATAAACGGCCGTCAGATCATGGAGTTGAGAGTAAACACCCGGGGTGCTTTTATGTGGCTGCGATAAATTGGATATTACCCTGATTTTTTTTCCTTGTTGCTCTGCCGTGAAATCAAGGGGTAATTCTACCGCCTTGAAATCATTGTTAGTGATGGCAAATATAAAGTAGGAGGACTGGCCGACAAAATAGGTCAACAACGCATTTTTTTCGGGGATTTTTGCCTGCACCTCAGGCTGTTTAGGGGAGGAGACCGCACTTTCACGGACGGGTTTTTCAATCAATGAAAAGTGATCCTCAATTTTTTTTCGTTGTTGTGTGAGTTTTTTGTGCAAAGAGATATTGTCTGGGTCAAGCATCAGTTGGGCTTCTGCCTGCCGAATGTCACTTTTTAACCTAACCATCTCGTTATCAGGAGAAGTCATGATAGTTTTGTTGCTGTGCAGGACAATAGCTTTTGCCTGTTCGCTGAGAACGAAGGCATCCCAGGCAAAGGAAGTTTTTCCGGTTTTTTGAAAAAGAGACATGGCTACCTGGAGCCCTGTTTCAAAAATAAAATGACTTTCTTCCAGGAGACTGAATTTGGCGGCATCACTGCTTAATAGATCCAATTGTAAATGGAGATGACGAACCGCTTCAAAACAGTCGCTAAGCGCTGCTGTTAAAAGCCCGGTTTCCTCGCCCTGCATGATTAGTACATCGAGCGCCTTCAATGCCAGGGATTCAGCATAAATTTGGTGATTGACAATGGTGCCATCAGCAGTGGTTATTTTTGATATCGCCTGCTCAATGGCAGCCTGAGCGGGAGAGGGGGTGCCTGAATTTATTATTTCAGAAGGTTCAATAAGGTTAGTTTTTAGCTCTATAAATCGTTCGATCCTTACCCTGGCGACATTGAGAAGGGTAATGGCCGCCTCCTGGTTGAGTTTTGAGGATATTTTATTTGATTCAAGGAGCGACTTTTGATAAAAATCCAGGGCCTTTTGGTTGTCGGTTTTTTGGTAGAGCAACCCCATGGCATTATAAATTTTTGCTTTCAGCAAGGTGTTGTTTTCCAGCTTTTCGGCCACAGACAAAGCTTTTTTAAAGGCTGCTTCGGCCTTGTCTGGTTCATCTATTTTCGAATATAACCTTCCGAGATCATAGTTGCCCGTGGCAAAGTCAGGGTTATCCTCTCCAAGTTCAAATTCCAGGATGTCCAGAGATTCATTCAACCTTTGCAGGGCTTTATCATAATCCCCAAGTGCTTGCTCCGCGGAAGCGATATAGGCATAGTTTAAGGCATATAACTGGGGGTCTTCAAAAGGGAATTCTGTAGCGGCAACCAGGACATTGAGTGCCCGTTCATAATCGCCCTGGAGCAGGTAGATTGTTCCTTCCCGCATGTAATTGACGGCAATGTCCTCCGCGTACAATTTAGTTTTCAACTCTATGGAGTATTGGTTGGACCGGAGGGCCTCCCCGTAATTTCCAACTTGCATGAAATTGTAACTTTTAAGAAAGTAGGCATTGGCCAGGTCGTACAATCGGGAAGGGTTATTTTCGATGAATTCATCCAATAAATTATTGGAAGTTTCAAATCGGGCCTCCTCTGAATAAGTTGCGGCACTCAAAAGCACATCTTCAGATTGGCTGACAGCGGGATGGCCGATAATCCATAACCCCATCATCAGTATAAATAGTCTCTTCATGGCAAAATTCCGGGTTCGCTTTTTAATCGATAAAGAACTTCCCGACATGGAGTATCTCGGTTTCATTTTCCAATTTCCAATAATACAATCCGGGTTGCATTATGGAACTGATGGTGAAGGTCGAATCGATTATTTCCTGCCGGGTAATGTTATCCTCTCTGTTGTTTAAAATAGTAATGTAAAGTAAATCAGAATTTTTAATATCCCAACTAAAGGTGATCATTTCTCCGGGGATAAAGTGGCTGGAGGGCTTTGGATTTATTATTTCCAGGGGTACTGATCGCAAGTCGGTGCCCACAAGAGCCTCATAATCGTCTGAAGGAACGAAATGGGAGGCATATTGATCCACGGTTGAAGAGGGTTGCCTTTTACGGCTTTCGCTGGTCGAAGGAATAGTAGCTTCTGGAGAGGTTTCCCTGGTAAGGGGGGGCTTTATGGCAGGAGGTTGGGTAGCGGAAGGGATCGGGGCTGCATCTTCCTGTGCCACAGGATCCGCCGGAGCAAAATGGGGTGGTTTTTGGTCATTAAAGTATAAAAAAATGGCCAGCCCTGCGACGGAGGCCACAAGGGCCAGTCTGTAAAATGGCCTGATTATAGCTGTTCGGGCTTTGGCAGCGGTCTTATCTGCCTTTTCTTTCTCATCGATCTGTTGTAACAAAACAAACAGCTCAACCACCTGTAAATGGCAGTCGGGGCAATTTTCCACATGGTCAATGTATGAAATATCAAGGTTTTCCAATTGATCCAATTGCATGGCTTCGGCATACCTGGCGATGGCCTCTTCAGTCAAATGTGTTTTTTTGTCAACGGTATTCAAAATAGATCATGTTTTAATGGTTTACGTTTGGTTCTTATGGTTAAAAATGGTTCCGGCGGATATTCGGCCCAAATTTTAACAATTTTCTTCCGAAAAATAATACTGCAACAGTGTTTTTAAGGTTTCTCGCGAATAAGCTGCATGAGGAGGATCGCCGTTTAAAATGAAGATGAACCGGTCGAGCAGTTGGTTGGTCCACTTTCTGAGGCTGTCACCATCCATGTCTTTTTGTTCCATTTTATTAAAAAGTGCGGCAAGCAGATCGAATATGTCTTTATTCAGCAGGTCACCGTAATCGGAAAACAGGTTGTTTCTGATCCCGGCAATTTCGGTTACCGTTTTTGGGGTGTCGAGAAATTCAATGTCTTTATTGACAAAAGGAACCCTGGCGATGGCTTTTAAACACAAGGTGGCTTTTAACCTTAATTTTGGAAGTGCCATGAGACAGCCCCTGAGCCTGATAGTTTCTTCTTTCAAAGCCAATTGTTGATGAGGATCAAAGTTGGTGTCCCGGGTATTGGATAAAAAGTCGTCGGATTCGGAAACCAGTGATACATGTTGTTTTCGGAAGATCTCCAGGCAGGCATTATATACCACTTTGGAAAAATAGGTTCGCAATTGGACTGAATGATTGAAATGTTCCTTGATCTTTCCCAGCTTTTTTTCCAATAATTGAAGATTGATCTCCTGGATGTGATCCATTTTGTCTTTGTGATGAAAAACCCCTTTTTTGATAAAACTGGTTACAATGATCTCAATAACAGGTTGATAGGTTTCAATCAATCGTTCCGGCTGGTGATGGAGCCATTGCAATTCCCGTTCATTCTTTTCCGTTTCCAAGCAAATGTGTTAAAAAATTATTAAAAAAAAGAACCCATTTCCGCCCGTTGATTTACGAAGCATAAATATTAGCGAAAATACTTAAAAACCGGCAATTAATAAACCCGGTCAAACGCGGTTTTAAAATAGAGGATTAAAACCGGAATATTTATTAATCACTTAGAGCTTGTCTAAATTTCCATGATTGAGCGAAAGTGAGCAAATTTTATTCTGATCAAGGCAAAAAACGCAGGCATACCTGGAAGGTAAGGCGAGGCTTTTTAACGCAGAGCAGGATGAAATTTGCCGCTTGCAGCCAATTGATGGAATTTTAGACAAGCTCTTAAAACAACTCATTATGAAAAAGGTTATTTTGGCATTATTGGTGGCAGTTTTATTTTTTAACTGTAATAGAGAAATATACAAAACAGCCGATTACGACCGACTTGCTTCCGGACACAAAGTGATCGCGGTACTCCCTGCAGAATCCATTACTACCGGGCGTATTCCTGAGCTGACCAAAGAAAATATCGAGGAAATCGAGGAAGCGGAGAGCAAGGCTTTTCAAATTGCCCTTTACCGTCACATTGCCCGGAAGTCAGGAGAAAAAATTCACATCAGTTTTCAGCATTATGCCGAAACCAACAGGCTTTTGGAGGAAGCGGGGATCAACTTTCGCGACTCCTGGACAAAATCTCCAAAGCAACTGGCTGAAATACTCGGAGTGGATGCAGTGGTGCACTCTACAGTTGAAAAGGAATTTTATCTCACCGATCTCGAATCTTTTGGTATTGAAGTGGGGGCAGCTATTTTAAGCGCCATTACCAACGGCGGATTATGGTTTCTCGGCGCCAACCGCACCAGCGATGTTTTTGTCTCCTGTGAAGTGATCGATGGCAGGGAAGGATTGCCTGTATGGACGACCCACAAAGTGGAACCAACCTACTGGAACCGGCCACATCGTGAAGTGGTTGACAATTTGACGAGAGCGATGAGCCGCAGATTTCCTTATCGGGAATAATGTTATCCGAAAAGAAATTGATCCTTGAATTTTAATTCCCCAATAGTAGCCACGATTTATGGCTGAGGGCAAAAAAAAAGCAGGCTTCTCGAAAATCGGGAAGCCTGCAGCCCTAACCAAATAAAACCAAATTATATCTTTACCGGCAGTCACCGGAATTTTTGCTGGATGACTTTTAAAGAGAAGGGACTTCCCTGGAAAATTCAGTATCTTTGAATTTTATCTTGGGAAATCAACTCGTCTCTTATAAACTATACCAAATTTTAAAATACTCTTTTTGTATTTATGACACAAAGTTAAATGCCATGCGCTTCCCGGCAATGGGCTTATTTTTTTATTATAAGAGGTTCAAATCCATTTTTTTAAATGTAATTGAATGATAATCAAGGTTTTATTGTATTTTTTAATGTCATGTTCAGCGCCGTGTTTATTTTTGATACGAGGGTGAAATTTTTTAAAAAAGGTATTATTTTCAAATAATCAAGGGGTTAAGTACAAAAAACGGGCTTCCGGAAAAACGGAAAGCCTACAGCGCCAACCAAATAAAAACAAATAATTTTTGTTGATAATTGTGCCTAGGATTATTCTTTAAGGCTGTAAAAAAGGAGGCCATCCATCTTCCCGTTCCGCCCCAATAGAAGCATTTCCAATAGGGTAGGATAAATCAATATAAAAGCTTCGGGAACTATCACCGCCTCCTATGTCTTTGCTTAAAGAAATCGAAAGTGGAAGTTTTCCGTACCCGCGAAAGCCAAAGATGCTCCGTATACGTGACCCGTGCTGATGGTATCTCCATCAAAAAATCATAAGATCTAAACAATGCGAAAGATACAAAATAAGCTACCATGGCTCCGGCCGTTGCGGCCAGTGAAGTCGTTACAAAAACAAGGGAAATGAAAATCGAAGAATTTTTTCACTCCTTTAGAATTGATTTTCAGAGGTGAAACCCATTTTATGGTTTTTTTTTTGGTTTTTAATGTCTATCACAATAAGCCAACAGCACTTTTCCCTTACCTTTGAGGCGAAATATTAAAGGAAAAAATGTCACCGGAGAATCAGGATTCAAAAAGTTTAAATAAGCATATCAGCGAGACAGGAATCTGCTCCCGCCGGGAAGCCGATAAGATGATCAAAGCGGGAAGAGTAAAGATTAACGGAGTCACGGCTGTTTTGGGAAACCGGGTTGAAGAAGGGGATAAAGTTAGCATTGACGGAAAACTCCTGCACAGCAAGGAAAAAACGATTTATCTCGCCTTCCACAAACCAGTAGGCATCACCTCGACTACCGACAGAAAGGACAAGGACAACATCATTGATTTTATCAATTATCCTAAACGCATTTTCCCGGTGGGTCGTTTGGATAAACCTTCCGAAGGACTGATTTTCCTCACCAATGACGGAGATATTGTCAATAAAATACTCCGGGCGGGGAACCATCACGAAAAAGAATATATTGTAACGGTGAATAAACCCATCACCGATGATTTTATCCGGAAAATGGGCAATGGTATTCCGATCCTGGATACCGTTACTAAGAAATGTTACGTTTCCAAACAGAGTAATTACGTTTTCAAAATCGTGCTCGTACAGGGACTAAACAGGCAGATTCGCCGCATGTGTGAATACCTGGGGTATGAAGTGATTCGCTTGCAGAGGACTCGTATAATGAGTATTCGCCTGGAAGGAATCGCCCCGGGGAAATGGCGTTATTTTACCCCCAAAGAAATAAAAACCATACAGAAATTAATTGCCGATTCAATAAAAACCAAGGATGCTTCGATATGAGTACCTTGGTGAATAGGCAAATATTCGATTTGATAAATGGACTGACTTATCCCGTTACAATAGTAATTTGATTGAGATTTACTGTCCCAAAAGAAAAACCACCGGTATATCCAGCCTTTTTCGCCAGGATTTTTCCGAATGGTCATCACCCGGGAACTTTTTTGTTATCCAGTTAACCTCCGTGTAGCCTTTATTTTTCATTACCGTATCCACCTGTATTTGATAAGGTTCATAATAATGATCCAGCGTTTTGGTGCCATAATCAAAATATATTTTGTGGTTGGAGGGGTCCGGCAAATGCCCGTTCATATAATTTGTGAAAGCATTGGGAACAGGATTGTGCTCAAAATCTCCAAAGCCTATCCAGTGGGTTGACAAACAGGCTGCACCCCCAAAAATTTCCGGGTATTCGCAGATGGCGTACATGGAGATCAGGCCTCCCATACTGGATCCTGCGATAAAGGTATGGGCAGCATCTTGAAGTGTCGAATAAACAGAATCGATATGTGGTTTAAGTTCCTCCACGATGAATTTTAGATAATTGTCAGAATCAATATCGTTTGCCCGGATGGTGTCCTGCCGTTCTTTATTCAGTTCCTCATCGAGAATGGTCCATTCTTCTTCCGTCAGGCCTTCCATCGGGCGTTTGGGAAAATAATCCATTTGTCGGTTGGGGGAGTTCCATATACCTGCGACAATGCATTGTTGGATGGCATTTTCGCTGATCAGTTTCCCTAGTACTTCATCAACGCCCCATTCCTGTTTGTTCCAGGTGGTGTTGGAGTCGTATAACATCTGTCCGTCATGCATATACAACACGGCATATTTTTCACCCGGATTATAACCTTCAGGCAACCAGATGTCTACGTTTCGGGCGGTTATAAACCGGGAAGGAAATTTTGCTATCCTTTCAATCTTACCGCTGGAAACGGCAGGGAACGGATCTTCTTTCGGTGGAAAACAGCTCCAAAGAAGGCTAACAGTGAGGAGGGGAATGAGATATTTGTTCATCATTGAATTTTTTATTAAAAAAAGGCATTAAAATCTCCTCAATTCTTCTCTGGAAAAAGTCCATTCAGGCGTGTAAAGTCGTGTGAAGTCTATATCGTACCATGGATTGCCTGGTCCGTTTTTTGGGTTTTGTAAGACCTGGATGTCCTGGGCGGGCATATAACTTTGAGCCAGTAGAAAAATTTTTTCGCCATTTTCCTTGTGATCGGCCACATCCACGACGATCACCGCGTGGCCGGGGCTGCCTGCGCGGATAAAAATGTCTCCGAGCTGGATCTCCTCGACAGGAACGGGCGTGGTTTCCCTGGCAACGGAATAAGTGCCTGCATAAGCGAAAACCATGTTGAGGTAGTTGCGGAAACTACTGTAAGACCCGGATGAAACGGTCGACGGCCTCCAGCTTACATTATTGCCATCGACCACGATCCTATGGCCGCTGCGCCATGTATTGAAATCAGCTTTGAACCCATTGGTAAACTGGAAGCTGATTTCATCATACCGACCGCTGCCGTAAAGATATTCCGCTCTCAAACGAATGACAGCATCGGCGCATTGTTGAAGGTTCCGGTTGTCGAGGTCCATGTCAATTACGGCTTCATATACATCACGTTTATGCTTCACCCTGCCATCATAATAATTCACTTCAGCGTCAGCTGGCTTCAGCGGAAGGTTTCTTAAATAGTTGGCAAAAGAATTGGGATCCACCTCAGTTCTTTCAAAATTTTCAGGAAGCAGGAATCGGGTGCCAATCGTTTTGCCACGGGTATCGATCAGCGATGTTGTCTGAGGGGTGGAAGATTGTTCAATATAGTGGATGGGGGGCATTGGAGCTGCATTTTGTGATTGCCCGCACGAGGACAGGAATAGACAAAGCAAGGCGGGAATTGGAATTTTGAGCATTTCGGGAATTTTTTATTTAAAACGCAGGAACCATTTGGTTTAGTTTTTAATGTTCAGTCAAATTGATAAACCTGAAACTTTGAAAAGTACCAAAATCAATAAATTTCTTCATTACAAAACTGCCTTATGAAACTCCCAGTTCATTCGCGCAATATTCATTACTGATATATTTTGAGGACATTCTACCTCGCAGGCTTCTGTATTGGTACAAGCACCGAATCCTTCTATATCCATTTGTTGAACCATATTCCAGGCTCTTTTTTTGGCTTCAATTTGCCCTTGAGGTAATTTGGCCAGATGAGTAATTTTGGCTGCGGTAAAGAGCGATGCACTGGAATTTTTACAGGTAGCCACACAGGTTCCACAGCCAATACAGGCGGCGGAATCAAAGGCCGATTCTGCCGTTTCATGACCGATGGGAATGGAATTGGCTTCAGGGGCAGATCCTGTATGGGAGGAAATAAAGCCGCCCGCAATGATGATGCGGTCCAGGGCCTCCCGGTTGACCTTTAGATCCCTGATCACGGGGAAGGCCGTGGCTCGGAAAGGTTCCACGTAAATGGTTTCACCATCTTTGAAAGAACGCATGTGCAGCTGACAGGTAGTAGTGCCTTCCAAATGGCCGTTGGCACGACCATTGATGACCATCCCGCACTGTCCGCAAATCCCTTCCCGGCAGTCAGAATCGAATTCGACGGGCATCTTTCCCTGGACGGTCAGACTTTCATTCAGCATATCCAATAATTCCAGGAAAGACATATCTGTGTTGACATTGTCCATCGGATAGGTTTCAAAGGCACCTTTTGATTGTGCGTCTTTTTGCCTCCAGACTTTTAATGTGATCTTCATGTTAGTATTTTTTGTATTCAACCAATTTACGTCGAAATAGAATGTTTGATCTCTTTAGAAAATAGTTTCAATAGTTCAATGGTTACAGGTGTTCAATGAGTTCCAATGGTTCAATCTCCCACAATCTCGCTCAATCTCCCACCGTTTATTTATAACTCCTTACACTTGGCGTAACCATTTCAAATTCCAGCATCTCTTTATGCAATTTCGGGCCCTGGTCGCCGGGTTGGTGTTCCCATGAAGAAACATAGGCAAATTCCTGGTCGTTCCGCATGGCCTCTCCGTCTTCGGTCTGATATTCGGTTCTGAAGTGGGCTCCGCAGGATTCTTCCCTGTTGAGGGCGTCATGGGCCATCAATTCAGCCAGTTCGATATAGTCGGCGACTCTTCCTGCTTTTTCAAGTTCTGAATTGACTTCGTCCTGGGTGCCGGGCACCATAAGATTATGCCAAAAATCATTTTTCAGCTCCCGAATTTGACGAATAGCTTCTTCCAATCCCTCCTTACTTCTTTCCAGGCCTACCTTATCCCACAAAATCCGTCCCAGCTTCTTGTGGTAATGATCGGCGGTCTTATTCCCTTTGATGTTGACCAATTTGTCCAAAAAGGCTACGGCCTCCTGTTCTGTTTTTTCGAATTCCGGGTGATCTGTTGATATTTTCCCTGATTTGATCTCGCCGGCGAGGTAGTTGCCTACCGTGAGTGGTGCAATGAAATATCCATCGACACAAGCCTGCAAAAGAGAATTGGCGCCAAGCCGGTTGGCCCCGTGATCGGAAAAATTGGATTCCCCGAGGGCGAATAATCCAGGGACGGTAGTCATCAGTTCATAATCGACCCACAAGCCCCCCATGGTGAAGTGAGCAGCAGGTGATATTTTCATAGGTTCCTTATAAGCATTTATGCCGGTAATTTTTTCATACATGCGGAAAAGATTGCCGTAGCGTTCCCTAATCACCTCTTCTCCATATTCCCCAATAGCTGTTTTAAAATCGAGGTAAACGGCATTTTTATTGGCACCAACTCCATGTCCGGCATCGATCCGTTCCTTGGCAGCACGGGATGCAATATCTCTTGGGGCCAGGTTGCCAAAGGCAGGATACCTTCTTTCCAGGTAATAATCTCTTTCTTCCGCGTTAATATCATTGGGATGACGGTCATCCCCTTTAATTTTTGAAACCCATATCCTGCCATCGTTACGCAGTGATTCAGACATGAGGGTCAGCTTGGATTGGTAGTCGCCGGATTGGGGCAGGCAGGTAGGGTGGATCTGTACCCAGCTCACTCCGGCCATAAAAGCTCCCTTTTTGTGCGCTCGCCAGGCGGCGGAACCATTGCTGCCAATGGCAAGTGTCGAGAGATAGTAAATTTTTCCATAACCGCCGGTGGCCAGGAGAACCGTATGGGCGGCGTGACGTTCGATCTTCCCTGTTTTGAGATCCCGGGCAATGATCCCGCGCGCTTTTCCGTCAATCACCACCACATCCAGCATTTCGTGGCGGTTGTAAAGGGTAACCCTTCCGGTGTTGACTTGTCGCATCATAGCGGAATAGGCACCTAATAATAGTTGTTGACCCGTCTGTCCACGGGCATAAAAGGTTCTTTTCACCTGAACTCCTCCAAAAGACCGGTTGGACAAATAACCTCCGTATTCCCGGGCAAACGGAACCCCCTGTGCTACCGCCTGGTCAATGAGTGAGGCGGAACATTCTGCCAAACGATAAGTATTGGCCTCACGGGACCGGAAGTCCCCTCCTTTGATGGTATCATAAAACATTCTATAGACATTGTCGCCGTCGTATTGGTAATTTTTGGCAGCGTTGACACCGCCCTGGGCTGCAACGGAGTGGGCCCGCCGGGCCGAATCCTGGAAGAAAAATACTTTTACATTATAGCCCAGTTCGCCTAAAGTGGCCGCAGCGGAAGAACCAGCGAGACCGGCACCAACGATGATCACATCCAGTTTTTTCTTGTTGGCAGGATTGACGATCTTACAATGAGCCTTGTAATTGTTCCATTTATCTTGAAGTTTCCCTTCTGGAATTTTTGCATTTAACATCTGGAAAAATTTAAAGTCTTAAAAAAATTCAGCAAAGCCAGAAAACATTGAATCAAAAGGTTCCTGTTTCCTCTAGGTCGCAAATCTGAAATACAAAATGACCGGAATGATCGCAAAACCAATGGTCATAACCATGGAGAAGAAAAAGCCGAAATAGCGCACCCATTGACTGTATTTCAGGTGGTAAAGCCCTAAAGTCCGGAAGGCGCTCTGGAAACCGTGCCACAGGTGGAAACCCAGGATGAACATGGCGACCACGTAAACGACCACATACAACGGTTCCTTATACAATTCGACCACGATTGTATAAAGGTCTTTATTGCCTGCTGCATCCAGGGCCGGGTGCCCGAACTTATACACATACCAGAAATTGGCCAGGTGTACGACCAGGAAAACGAAGATCAGTGATCCCAGCAGCCCCATGTTCCTGGTGATCCAACCGCTGACTTCCTTGCGCCGGTCAACGGCGTATTTACTGCCGCCGGCTTTCCAGTTTAAGAAAGTAAGCACCAATGCCAGGATGGCGTGTGCAATGATGGACAGGTACAAAACGTAGGAAACAAACTTGATGATAAAATTACCGGACAATAAATGCGAATAAGCATTATACTGCGTTCGGGCAATTTCTTCTGGCAGGAGTAACTGAAGATTTCCCGCGAGGTGAATAATCAGGAAAAAGCTTAAAAATAACCCGGTTAAAGCCATTAATACTTTGCGGATTATCGTTGTGTTCAGTGAATTAATCTTGCTCATAAAAGTGAATTTTTATCAAGCAAATGGGTGCTCACTGCTGGTAACAAATGTAAGAAATTAAGTGCACTTTTGCCACTATTTAACGGGTTAATTCAAAACTAAATTTGGAAAAAATTAACAGGCTGGCCGAAAATGAATAAAAGGTAGTTTGAAAGGAAGGTCTTTAGGAATTTTATTATGATTTTAGGGATTGTTCAGCAGGGAAGCTCTTTTTTAAACATCTCTAATACCTGTTGCCAGTGAGCCTTCATCTCTTCCCGTTGGGCGCTGTTTAAAAGGTGGTCCTGATGGACACTGATCGTGGTTTTTCCTTTTGATGGAATGACCCTGATCTGCAAGGTGGAATTATGCTGCCATCCGGCGGGTTGCCATTTCATTCTTAGATGGGAATAAGGGGAGAAAACGGTCATTTTCCCCTGTGCAGCTTCTGCCGTTTCAAACGTTTTTTTGACTTTAATAACCTCCGGATTTATGGTGCCCAACCAAAGATTAAGGCCACGCTCGGAAACGAGAAAATCCCAGGCCTCCTCAATGGAAACCGCATAGGTTTTTCTTGCCCCTACCTGATAGCCGCTATCCTTGGTCAGGCCGATTTTATTAATGTCTTTTTCAGGCTTCATTTCCTGAGCCTCCGCCCGGAATTTGGTTATTGATCTTTGCAACTTCCATATCGATGAAATACAGACTTTGGGGACCGTCACCGATCAGTTTGATCTTATCGAGTATGGTGCGCATTAAGGCTTCTTCTTCTCTTTGTTCTTCAACATAATACTGTAAAAATTGAAGCGTAGCATGGTCATTTTCAGCATAGGATATTCTGACCAGATCATTGATCGATCTGGTAACCCCTTGTTCGTGTTCGTAAACCTTCTCGAACATATTTTGCACAGAGTCAAAATCATGTGGAGGTTGTTTCACGCCTGGAGCAAGGGCATGGCCATCGGTTTCGTTGATATAATTGAATATTTTAAGCATGTGCTGGCGCTCCTCTTCAGACTGGCGATACATAAATTCGGCACAACCTTCCATTCCTTTTTGTTCGCACCAGGCACCCATGGATAAATACAAATTTGAGGCGTAGGCTTCTAATACCAATTGCGCATTCAGCGCAGCTTCCATTTTTTCTGTCAACATTACAATAAATTTATGTTCAATTCTATAATGATAAAAACATGGTGCAAGTTAGTAAATCTGCTATATTATATGAAGTTTTAAGGCCTTTATCTCCACTTTTTTAGCCGGTAACAAAAAGCACTAAAAGGATTTGTAATGCCTGTCATTTTTCTATAACCGGTCATGAAAAGGGTTTTTATTCCCTTGGAATTTATAAAAGAAAACGGTCTTCAACCCGTGGGGAAATAAAAAAAATGAGTTAAAACAACCTTCTTCTTTTTTTTTTTTCAGCAAAAGCATACTTTTTTTATAAGTACTTTTTTGAGCGGTTGTATTGGAGTGGAATTTTGACTTTTCCGAAATACTTCTTGTGATAAGTACACTAATCCCCTTGGGTTTACAGGTATATTGGGAAGGGCAGCGGAAACCCGAACCGGGTTGAATTTTCATTGTTGAAGCATAAATCAGAGGGGAACAATGGCTAAGGCCTTTGAAAATAATATTCGATTTTAAAATTTTGGTTTGGGATAAATCAAAGATTAGTCGTTTCTTTGCGCCTTGGTTAAAAATTTTTCCACTAATAAAATTGATTTATGGAAACAAATGTTAGACAGCCAAAGGTCGCCTATTTCTGTATGGAATACGGCCTGGAAAGCGATTTCAAGATTTATGCCGGAGGCCTTGGAATTTTGGCTGGAGATTATTTAAAAGGGGCAAAAGATCATAACTATCCGATTGTAGGAATAGGTCTTAAATGGAAAAATGGTTATTCCGACCAATTGATTGATGAAAATGGCAAACCCTATGATGTTTTTAGAGATTACAAATACGATTTTCTTGAAGATACGGGGGTTACGGTTGATGTGACGGTACGTGGTAAACATGTGGCCTGCAAGGTTTGGAAAATGGATAAATTCGGTAGTGCACCTTTGTACCTCCTGGATACCGATCTGCCTCAAAATGATGACAAATGGATCACCGATAAATTATACGGGGGCACCAAAGATGACCGCGTTGCGCAGGAAATTGTCCTCGGAATCGGTGGTGTACGTGCCCTGAGGAAATTAGGCATTCACGTTGACCTTTATCACTTTAATGAAGGTCATGCGTTATTGGCTGGTTTTGAATTGATGAGAGAAGAAATGATCAAAGGGCATTCCTTTGATGAAGCATGGGGAATTACCCGGCAAAAAATCGTTTTTACCACTCATACTCCCGTGGTACAGGGAAATGAATCTCACACCATCGACAGGCTGGAATACATGAGTGCCAATCTTGGGATGAACAGGGATCAGCTCACCAGATTGGGGGGCGCGCCTTTCAATATGACTGTTGGGGCCCTGAGATTGTCCAGGAAATCCAATGCAGTTGCCCAGTTGCATGGCGTTACGGCCAACAGGATGTGGAAAAATGTTACAGGTGCCTCTGAAATCGTGGCCATCACCAATGGGATACATCTTCCCACATGGGTGGATTCAGCCATGTTAAAAGCAGGTGAAACCGGAAAAGATGTTTGGAAACACCATCAAGCCAATAAACGTAAACTGATCGCTTTTGTCAAAGAACGCACCGGTGCAAAACTGGATGAAAATAAGTTGTTGATCGGTTTCTCAAGACGCGCGGTTCCTTACAAGAGAAGTGACCTCGTTTTTAGTCGTCCTGACGTGATCAGACCTTTGCTGGAAGAAAATAAGGTGCAATTCATTTTCTCGGGAAAGGCGCATCCACTTGATGACAACGGAAAAGCTACCGTTGCCCGCCTCGTAGAAATTGCAAGAGAATATCCTGACGCCGTGGTTTTCCTCGAAAACTATGATATGACCATCGGAGCTATGTTGACCCGAGGTTGTGACGTTTGGTTGAACAATCCGCGCAGACCTTTGGAGGCCAGCGGTACTTCAGGGATGAAAGCGGCGATGAACGGCGTTCTCAACCTGAGTATTCTCGATGGTTGGTGGCCCGAAGCCTGTCATCACGGGTTCAACGGCTGGCAATTTGGAAATGCTACTGAAGGTGAAAATGAAGTGCTGCTTGACGAAAATGATCGCAATGCACTGTACAATGTATTGCTTCAGGAAGTCATCCCAACTTATTATGAGAACCATGATAAATGGGTGGAAATGATGCGTTACAGCATTCAAAGTACACGCGATGCATTCTCCGTTAAAAGAATGTTGGATCAATATTACGATCTCCTTTACAAGTCGTAATTATTTCCCGATTCCTTTTAATTAAACAGGTTTGTCAATCTTTTGCAGATTGGCAAACCTGTTTTCTTTTTATACCTGATTTTTGCGTTGAAATTTTATCTTTGCCCTTCCGAATACCGAAAATAATTTGTTTGTAATTTCAATTCAATCCCGTCAGAAAGTCAAAAGTATCAATGGACAACATACACATTCAACTCATTACCGAAGCCTTAAATCTCAGCAAGCAAAGCGTTTCCAGTACGATTGGTTTATTAAGAGAAGGGGCCACCATTCCTTTTATTGCCCGTTACCGAAAAGAAGCCACCGGTTCTTTGGATGAAGTCAATATTGCTGATATCCAGAGCGAACTCAAAAAACTGGAAGAACTTGACAAACGAAAGGAAACCATTCTCAAAGCCATTGAAGAACAGGGACAACTGACCGATGATCTTCGTCGCCGGATCAACGATACCTGGGATCCTACCACGCTTGAAGACCTCTACCTTCCTTATAAAAAGAAAAGAAAAACAAGGGCTTCCATCGCCAAAGAGCAGGGACTTGAGCCCCTGGCCCAATCCATTTTTGATCAGCAAAATGATCATTTGGAAATCCTTGCCGGAAAATTTATTACCGAAGAGGTGCCTGACGTGCAAGCGGCATTGCAGGGGGCCCGTGATATTATCGCAGAATGGGTAAACGAGGATGAAAAGGCCCGTAACAGGGTACGTTTTTTGTTCAAAAAAGAATCCATTGTCAAGGCAAAAGTTGCCCGGAATAAAGAAGAAGAAGGCGCAAAATACAGGGATTATTTTGATTATTCGGAGCGACTGAATAATTGCCCTTCACACCGGATGCTGGCCATCAGGAGAGGGGAGGAAGAAGGGTTTCTTCGTGTGTCTATCGGGCCGGAGGAAGAGGATGCTGTCTTTTTGCTGGACAAGCAATTTGTAAAAGGCAATGGTGCCGCCTCCCGTCAGGTTAAAGAGGCCGTTGAGGATTGTTATAAGAGATTGTTGGGGCCTGCCATTGAAACGGAGTTTCGGAAAATTTCCAAGGATAAGGCCGATGGGGAAGCCATCAATGTGTTTGCAGAAAACCTGCGCCAGCTCATGCTGAGTCCGCCGTTGGGGCAAAAAGCGGTCATGGGCGTAGATCCCGGTTTCAGAACGGGATGTAAGGTCGTTTGCCTGGATGCCGGCGGACAACTTTTGTACGATACTGTAATGTATCCACATCCGCCCCAGAAGGATGTTTACGGAGCAAAGGAAACTTTGTTGGAACTGGTGCACAAGTACAATATTGAGGCCATTGCTGTGGGGAACGGAACGGCGGGAAGGGAGACCATGGCCCTTTGTCGCTCCATTGACTACAATCGCCCTGTGGAGGTTTTTATGGTCAACGAAAGCGGCGCTTCCATTTATTCCGCTTCCGCCGTGGCAAGGGAAGAATTTCCAAGTCAGGACCTTACCGTCAGGGGAGCCGTTTCCATTGGCCGCCGATTGATGGATCCATTGGCTGAATTGGTAAAAATCGACGCTAAATCCATCGGGGTAGGGCAGTACCAGCACGATGTCAATCAATCCCAGCTGAAAGAAAGCCTGGACAGGGTGGTGGAGAGTTGTGTGAATGCGGTGGGTACAAATCTCAACACAGCAAGCAAACACCTCCTGACCTACGTGTCCGGGCTTGGGCCGACCCTGGCACAGAATATCGTGGATTACCGCAATGAGAATGGCTTGTTTTCCAGCCGTACCGAACTTAAAAAGGTTCCCAGGATGGGCGAAAAAGCTTTTGAACAATGTGCCGGATTCCTCCGTATTCGCGAGGGTAAAAACCCTTTGGACAATACCGCTGTACACCCCGAAACCTATCCCATAGTCAAAAAAATGGCAGCGGATCTTGGGTGTACCATAGAAGATCTCATCAAAGACGAAAGCCTGCGCAAGCAGATTGATTTAAAACGATACATTACAGAAACCGTAGGCCTTCCAACGCTCAAAGATGTCCTGTCAGAGCTTGCCAAACCTGGGCTTGACCCGCGTGGCAGTGCAAGGTCTTTTCAATTTGCCGAAAACATTAAGTCCATCGAAGACCTCCAGATCGGCATGGTGATCCCTGGCATCATCAACAATATTACCAACTTTGGGGCCTTTGTGGATATTGGTATCAAAGCCGGTGGAATGGTGCATATCTCGCAATTAGCCAACAAATTCGTCAAAAATCCGGCAGATGTGGTGAGCCTCCAGCAGGAAGTGATGGTGAAGGTTATGGATGTGGATATAGCGCGCGGGCGGGTGCAGTTGTCGATGAAGGAGGTTTAAGCTCGTGCCTCGCAAGGTTCAAAGTTCATAGGACAACCTTCAAACTTTTTCAAGGCTTAAGTTCCTATTTATACCAACCGCTCCACCTTTGTTTTATCGGTAATTTTGAGATCGCTGTTGAGATTCAGCAGATTGACTCCCGGTTTTTTGCCCACTTCAAAGCTACCCAGCTCGTCTTCAAAACCGAGGGCTTCGGCCCCATTCAGGGTGGCCCAGCGCAGCAAGGTTTCAAAATCCACGTAGGACTGGTATTTTGAGATGGTTTTCATCTCATCGAGAATGGATAGCCGCCAGTTGGAGGTCAGGCTGTCCGTGCCGATGGTCATGCGGGCGTTGTTGTCGATGAAGGTTTTGTAGTTGGGCAGGCGGTTTTCGATATACAGGTTGGCGTTGGCGCAGGTGGCCCAGTAGACCTTGTCGCTCCACTTATGAGCGGCTTTGATGTCTGCATCACTTGTCATGGTATTGTGAACGAAAAGCGTTCTTTGGTTGGGATCCATATTATCCATGGCGTAGTGGATGGCTGTTTGACCGGTTGGCTGAAAATCGTCCAGGGTGACTCCAAACCCGCCAAAAAAATCAACGAAACCTCCTTCTTTTTTCAGAAAGAGGTTGTCTTCGTGAGCGGTTTCCTGGTTGTGGATGCTGAGGGTGGCATTAGGGTTGTTTTGTTCGCGGATGATGTTGAATAATGCTTTGGAAACGGTATAGGGTGCATGCGGAACATAACTGATGCGGTTACCATTATTGCGGCTCTGATTGTCAAAAACCGTTTTATATTGTTCGTAGGTAGCTTGTGCTCTTTCGTTTTGCAAAAAATCGAACATCTCCACAAAGGTGTAATAGCGTATATTGCTTTGTTCCTTTGCTTTAGCCGTATCCACTTTGTTGGAGATATCTCCTACCGCGACAATACCTTCTTCTTCCATTTGAGCATCGGCCTTGCTTATGGCATCCAAAATTTCTTCCATTGGAAACTCCCTTTGGGTGACTACATCCACCAGGAATGGAAGCAATCCTGTACCTGTATTCACTATTCCTTTCATGTGGGAAAGCTCCAGGTGGCAATGCGTATTCACAAACCCGGGAACCAAAACCCCTATATGTATATCGAGACTGGCAGAATCATAGTCCTTTTGGTGTCCGACTTCCAGAACCTTTCCGTCTTTATCCAAAATGAGGACTCCGTCTTTTATGGGAGGGCTTGAGACGGGGAATACGTAATCTGCGGATATTCTATGCATGGTTGAATAGGTGTTTTCTGAAAATGAGGTGTGAAAATAGGGAAAGTGAGAAAAAAGACGCGTTTTCTTTCGGTTAAATTTTCTTAAAATTTTAGGTTTGTGAAGAAGAAATCGTTTGTAGCAAAAGAAAATATTCCCAAAGGGATAACTTCAAGTTACCCCTGATTTTCCAGAGATAGGCTATTGTCCGGGAATATTTTTAGCAAAAGGAAGTTGATGTGTAGTGCCGGCCTTAAATCATTCCGTCAGCCACTGCTTTTACAAAATCCATGGAACTAATGATCCCCACCACTTTTTCTTTTTCTATCACCACAAGATGGTGCATTTCGCTTTCTATCATTTTCCTGGCGGCTTCACGTAGAGTGGTTTCTTTGCTCACGGATTTGATGCGCCGCGACATGATAAATTCCACGTCAGTACTTTCGTCTTTTACGCCCCTCAAATCCCTGTTGGTGACAATGCCTAACAGGTTTATTGTTTCATCCTCGAGGGCTACGATAGGGATGGCACTTACATGCTTTCTTTCCATCAATTCCCTGACGTAACCGGTAGTTGAATCCAGGGTGGTCGTGACGACCGGGGAGGCCATTATTTTTTCGACGGTTGTAGCCATGGGTTGTTTAATTTAGTATTGGCTAAGATAAGAAATTTCCAAAAAAAATACCAGACTTCTGACAACATATCGCCCTAAGTCTGGTATTCAATTATTATATCACAAAACAATTAAACCATGAAAGCAAGTTCTTCTTCTAATTTCACTTCCTTGTTTGGAAATTTGATAGCTGCCTGGGCTGCGGAGAGCCTTGCAATGGGAACGCGAAATGGAGAACAACTTACATAATTGAGGCCGCTTCTATGGAAGAATTCTACCGAAGCAGGATCTCCGCCATGTTCACCGCAAACTCCAATCTTGAGATTTTCCTTTACAGATCTGCCCTTGTCAACTCCAAGTTTTACCAGGCTGCCTACTCCATTCTGATCAATGGATTCAAAAGGATCGTTAGGTACAATGCCTTTTTGGATGTAAACCGGGAGGAAATGTCCTACGTCATCGCGGGAAAATCCGAAGGTCATCTGTGTAAGGTCATTGGTTCCGAAGGAGAAGAAGTCTGAAATTTCTGCCAGCTCATTAGCAACAACAGTAGCTCGGGGGACTTCGATCATCGTTCCTACTTTGTAGTCGATGCGTTCGTTGCGCTCTTCGAATACTTTTTCAACCGTTGACACGATGATGTTTTTTTGCAATTCGAGCTCTGCTTTTATCCCTACCAGCGGTACCATGATTTCAGGATACACCAAAATACCTTTTTGTTTAAGGTTTAGGGCAGCCTCGATGATGGCACGGCTTTGCATTTTGGTGATGGAAGGGAAGGTATTGCTCAAGCGGCAACCTCTGTGCCCGAACATCGGGTTGGATTCTTCGTGGTCGGCTACGAGTTCTTCTACACGTTCTTCGCTAATGCCAAGATCCTTGGCCATTTCGATACGGGCCTTCTTGGTCTGTGGCAGGAATTCATGCAAAGGAGGATCGAGCAAACGGATGGTTACCGGCAGGCCGTTCATAGCTTCGAAGATGCCTTCAAAATCTTCACGCTGGAAAGGAAGAATCTTGTTGAGTGCTTTTTCCCTTTCTTCCAGGGTTTCGGCGACGATCATCTCCCGAATCGGAAGGATACGTTCTTCCTGGAAGAACATATGTTCCGTTCTGCAAAGTCCAATACCTGTGGCTCCGAAATTTCTTGCAACCGTTGCGTCATGAGGAGTATCAGCGTTGGTTCTAACAGCAAGTTTTGCGTATTTATCGGAAAGATCCATCAATTCTCCAAATTCTTCCACGAGGCTGGCTTCTTCTGTTTTTATTTTGCCCAGGAACACCTGTCCTGTAGTTCCGTTGAGGGAAATCCAGTCTCCTTCATTGAGATAACGATCCCCGATATGCAGCGTTTTTTCGGCATAGTTCATATGCGCTTCCCCTGCACCGGAGACACAGCATTTGCCCATGCCGCGAGCCACTACAGCAGCATGGGAGGTCATACCACCTCTGGCGGTTAGAATGCCTGCAGCCACTTCGAGTCCGTGGATATCTTCAGGAGAAGTTTCAATTCTTGCGAGGATCACTGTTTTTCCTTTGGCAGCCCATTCAACGGCATCATCCGCGGAGAAAACGATCTGGCCGGAGGCAGCTCCCGGAGAGGCAGGCAGACCTTTGGTCAATTCCACTGCTTCTGCAGCGGATTCTTTATCAAAAACAGGGTGCAGCAATTCGTCCAATTTGTATGGATCCATACGCATGAGGGCTTCCTTTTCAGTAATCATGCCTTCCCTGAGCATTTCCATTCCGGTTCTTACCATTGACAAGCCGGTACGTTTTCCATTACGGGTTTGCAAAATCCAGAGTTTACCCTCCTGGATGGTAAACTCGAGGTCCTGCATATCCTTGTAGTGTTGTTCGAGTTTGTCCTGGTACTCGTTGAGTTCCTGGTAAATTTCAGGCATGACTTCTTCCAGAGAAGGATATTTTTCCTTACGCTCTGTTTCTGCAATGCCCCCTAATTTTGCCCATCTTTTTGAACCTTCCAGAGTGATTTGCTGAGGCGTACGGGTGCCGGCCACAACGTCTTCTCCCTGTGCATTGATGAGGTATTCCCCGGTGAAGATGTTTTCTCCTGTTGCAGGGTCACGGGTAAAAGCCACACCGGTAGCGGAGTCGTTACCCATATTTCCAAATACCATAGCCTGTACATTAACGGCTGTTCCCCATTCAGCAGGGATGCCATTTAAACGACGGTAGGTGATTGCCCTGTTGTTCATCCAGCTGTCAAATACGGCGGTGATGGAACCCCAAAGTTGTTCCCAGGGATCCTGAGGAAAATCTTTTCCGGTTTTTTCCTTGATCTTGTTTCTGAAAGTATTGCAGATAAGTTTTAGGTCGTCAACAGTAAAATCCGTATCGGATTCAATGCCGCGTTCTTCCTTAATATAATCCATGATCTTTTCGAAAGGATCGATGTCGTCTTTTGTTTCGGGTTTTAAGCCCATCACCACGTCTCCATACATTTGAATGAAACGACGGTAAGAGTCCCATGCAGACCATGGGTTGGATTTTTTGGCAAAACCTTCCACCACTTTATCATTCATACCGAGATTCAAAACGGTGTCCATCATACCTGGCATGGAAGCTCTGGCACCTGAACGTACGGAAAGTAATAAAGGATTTTCGGGATCACCAAGTGTTTTACCCGTAATCTTTTCAACAATAGCCACGCCTTTTTCCACCTGGGCAGTCAATGCGAGGATCGTTTTTTCTTTTCCCGCCTTGTAATAATTGTTGCAGGCTTCGGTCGTTACGGTGAATCCCGGAGGGACAGGAACGCCAATCAGGTTCATTTCTGCGAGGTTGGCTCCTTTACCACCCAGGAGTTCCTTCATCTTACTATTTCCTTCTGTGAATTCTCCTCCAAAGGTGTAAACATATTTTATAGCATCCATAAAAATGAAGTTTTTGTTGAAAATTATGGCTCGAAATTAAGGTGATTAAGTTTGGGGTTATTTGAGTTTTGTCAATCATGGTGGATGATTTTTATCAGTTTAATGAAAACCTGGTTGCATGATCTATAATGTATTAAGGTCAAATATGGGGCTGTTTTTGACTGTTGGAACAAAAGTGTTATTTGTTCAAAATTTATATTTAATTAGTTTAAAATCAATTGTTTGTATAGATGGGGTGTCGTTAATTTCTATCGTTTTACATATATTTTTCGGGGGTAAAAACAGACAATAAAATCTGTTTAAAAAGAAATCTGGCGGGCTGTCTGAAAAATAAAAACAACAGTAATTATCATTAAATAATTAAAGGTCTGTAAAGAAATGGAATTTAAAGTGCGATAAAAACCGGTAATTTTTTTGGATCTATGTGTTAAAAAGCACGACAAAGTCACAAAGCACACAAAGAAGTGTTTTGCAAAATGTATGCTCCGGGAGCTATGTGGCTATGTGTTAAAAAGCACCACAAAGTCACAAAGCACACAAAGAAGCGTTTTGCAAAATGTATGCTCCGGGAGCTATGTGGCTATGTGTTAAAAAGCACCACAAAGTCACAAAGCACACAAAGAAGCGTTTTGCAAAATGTATGCTCCGGGAGCTATGTGGCTATGTGTTAAAAAGCACCACAAAGTCACAAAGCACACAAAGAAGCGTTTTACAAAATGTTTGCTCCGGGAGCTATGTGGCTATGTGTTAAAAAGCACGACAAAGTCACAAAGCACACAAAGAAGCGTTTTGTAAAATGTATGCTCCGGGAGCTATGTGGCTATGTGTTAAAAAGCACGACAAAGTCACAAAGAACACAAAGAAGGTTTTGCAAAATGTATGCTCCAGGAGCTATGTGGCTATGTGTTAAAAAGCACCACAAAGTCACAAAAGCACACAAAGAAGTTTTTGTAAAATGTATGCTCCGGGAGCTATGTGGCTATGTGTTAAAAAGCACCACAAAGTCACAAAGCACACAAAGAAGCGTTTTGTAAAATGTATGCTCCGGGAGCTATGTGGCTATGTGTTAAAAAGCACCACAAAGTCACAAAGCACACAAAGAAGCGTTTTGTAAAATGTATGCTCCGGGAGCTATGTGGCTATGTGTTAAAAAGCACCACAAAGTCACAAAGCACACAAAGAAGCGTTTTGTAAAATGTATGCTCCGGGAGCTATGTGGCTATGTGTTAAAAAGCACCACAAAGTCACAAAGCACACAAAGAAGCGTTTTGCAAAATGTATGCTCCGGGAGCTATGTGGCTATGTGTTAAAAAGCACCACAAAGTCACAAAGAACACAAAGAAGTGTTTTGCAAAATGTATGCTCCGGGAGCTATGTGGCTATGTGTTAAAAAGCACCACAAAGTCACAAAGCACACAAAGAAGCGTTTTGCAAAATGTATGCTCCGGGAGCTATGTGGCTATGTGTTAAAAAGCACCACAAAGTCACAAAGAACACAAAGAAGTGTTTTGCAAAATGTATGCTCCGGGAGCTATGTGGCTATGTGTTAAAAAGCACCACAAAGTCACAAAGCACACAAAGAAGCGTTTTGCAAAATGTATGCTCCGGGAGCTATGTGGCTATGTGTTAAAAAGCACCATAAAGTCACAAAGCACACAAAGAAGTGTTTTGCAAAATGTTTGCTCCGGGAGCTATGTGGCTATGTGTTAAAAAGCACCACAAAGTCACAAAGAACATAAAGAAGCGTTTTGCAAAATGTATGCTCCGGGAGCTATGTGGCTATGTGTTAAAAAGCACCACAAAGTCACAAAGCACACAAAGAAGCGTTTTGCAAAATGTATGCTCCGGGAGCTATGTGGCTATGTGTTAAAAAGCACCATAAAGTCACAAAGCACACAAAGAAGTGTTTTGCAAAATGTTTGCTCCGGGAGCTATGTGGCTATGTGTTAAAAAGCACCACAAAGTCACAAAGAACATAAAGAAGCGTTTTGCAAAATGTATGCTCCGGGAGCTATGTGGCTATGTGTTAAAAAGCACCACAAAGTCACAAAGAACATAAAGAAGCGTTTTGCAAAATGTTTGCTCCGGGAGCTATGTGGCTATGTGTTAAATCGAAATATTGGCTAACAACCGCTACTTCAACTTATCCGCTTGTGTTTGCGCATCCGCCATGATTTTATCTGCTTTTGCGTCGGCCTCATTTTCTATTTTTTGAGCATTTGTTTCGGCAGCATCTGTAGTCTGTCGGGCTCGTTTTTCCGCTTCCGCTTCCAGCTGAGCGGCTTTTTTATCCGCTTCGGTTACAAAAGAATCGGCCTTTTTATTGGCTTCGGCCAGTAATCGATCCGCCACCTTTTGGGCCGCAGCCTTGGTGATTGGATTGGTGGCTTTGGCTAGTTGTTTCTGAGCCTCAGCTTCGGCGGCTTTTTTGGCCTGGTCCGCTTGTTTCTGGCCTTCGGCACGTAACTTATCTCCGGCGGTCTTTCCTTCGCTCCTGATCTTCTCAGCGGCTGTTTCGCCCTCAGCACGCAATTTATCTGCCGATTTTTTGGCTTCCTCTTTTAATTTATCTGCCTGTACCTGTGCATCAGCAATGATCTTTTGTGCTTTTTCACTGAGGCCTGCTTTGATCTCTTCTTTTTTATCGTCCACGGCAGCTTTTACCGTTTCCTTGGCAGCATCAACAATGGAGGTTTCTCCATCGAGTCCCAGCAGGGAAAATTTGACCTTCGGATTCGTGATCGACCCTTTGAGGTTGATCAATACGTTGACTGTTTCGCTCTGCCCGATGTTGAGCCCCAGTTTGGAAGCCTGTTCGCTGATGGACTTTAACCCGCTGCTGGCGAGGTTGCCGAGTCCTGCTTTATCCAGCCATTTGCGAGGAATGGCGGTTTTTATATTGTAATCCATCTCGTTCTCCAGGCTGTGGGAGCCGCCAATTTTCATTTTCAGGTCTTTGACGGCGTAGTCAAATTCTTTTACTTCCACTTTGCCATCGGCAATAGTGAACCAGTTTTTAGAATCCTTGACCGCCATTTTTCCTTTGAGTTCTTCAATATTTAAGGCATTGCCAATGGCATTGAGGGGTTTGAATTCGGTAATCAGGCCATTAATGGTATGCAAAAATCCTTCAACATTGAGTTTGCTGTAAACAGGCATCATATCTTTTCCCAGACTTCCCGTCATGGCCATGTTGGTCGTGAATGTTCCGGTCATGAATTTGCCAATAGGCGCCAGGGTCGCGAAACTGTTGAATGTGGAGAAGGCTTCCTTGAAATCCATCTTTTCCAGATCAATGTTCATGTCGAATTTTGGATCTTCCGGGTCGGCGGTGTAATAACCACCTGTCATTTTCACCTTACCTTGCAGGGTCTCGGCAGTAGCGTCCTTTATGGTTACAGACCGATCAGGGGCTATGACAAGTTGTCCATCCAGGTTGTTGAGCGTCATATTGGTATAAATGATCTTCCGGAAATCAGCATCAATGGTCATATCAATATTTTCCGGCACCAGGATAGGTTCGAGTGCTTCCGTATTAACGGAGGCTTCCCCTGAATTTTCAGGAATCTCCCCACTTTCCGTCATGAACTGGTTGAGGTCAAAATTATTGGATTTCAAACGGAGTTTTCCCCCTAAAGTGCCTTCGTCAAAAAGATATTCAAAAGCATTGGTAATCGTTCCGGAACCTTCCAGGTCGCTGCCGCCGATTTTCATGGCAAACTCATCGATATCCATACGGTTGGGCGCGATCTGTCCTTTGGCTTCCAGGTCGGTTAATTGATATTCGTAATAATCCAGTTTATTGATCTTGGCATCGACCCTAAAATCAAAACGGTCGAAAATTTCTTCGCTGGCAGCGGTCTCCGGTGCAGCACCGAGGGCCTGTTGAGTGGTGGCAGTGGTTGCGGTTGCGGTTGCGGGTTCCTCTTCCATCCATTCATCTGCAAAAATGTAATCAGAGCGAAGGACCATATTGCCTGTCATCGTTTTTTTAGGAGAAAAATAAGCGAGGATATTGTCAATATGACCGCTGGCAGTCACATCACTTTTTCCTAGTTTGCCGGTAAAGGAAGCGATGTCCACCATTTTAGGACTGAAAGCCATTTTGGACTGATCGATGACCACGGCGGGGTAGCCGGTCATGTCGTATTTCAGATGGGATATTTCAGCTTCTCCGTTTATATCCACGGCTTCATAGTCTTCACGCTCGATCTGAGAAAGCCGGGCTTTCATTTTTACATTGGCGGTGATCAGTCCACTCATTTCATCTACGCCATCTACAGGAAAGGCTTTGGCGAGGTCGGCGAGGTCGATCACGCCATTGAGCAGGCCATCTACGGCCGGGTCGGACATAGGCGTGGAGATTTTGACCCGTCCGTCCATGGGGTTGTCCCCGATCCGGAAGCCCATTCTTGGGATGTCAACGGTCAAGTGATCCAGGTCGCTGTCCGGGCTGTTAACATCCACCTTGGCATTGATATCGGTAATGCCCAATGGGAGGTCAGGATATTTGACGTTCCCGTTGGAAATATTGGTTTTGATCCGGAAACCGGGAAGGGAGGTTTCATTGTAAGTGCCTTTGACGTTTCCGGAGAAATCGAATTGTCCGTCGATTTTCACCTGCTCATACCCTTCGATATAAGCATTGGGAATGAGGGACCACAGGCTTTTAAAATCATTTTGCGGAGAGGAGAAGGCCAGGTCCATCAAGATGTCTTCTTCTGCCAGCTGAACAAAACCGTCTGCCTTCAGCTGAAGAGCATTGACCTTGATCAGATTGTCTTTAAGCGTGTATTTGCTGTTGGTTTGATCGATATTAAAAATAGCATCCAGGCTCATTTTAGCCTTTTTTAAATAGGAAATGCCTCCCATCCTAAAGGTCAGGGCCTCAATGTCCGTTTTGGTTTTGAGATCAAAAACATCAATGGTAAAATTCCCGGAACCTTTATGGTTCAGATTATCGATTTCGAGAAACATATCACCGCTGCGATCATCGTAGGTTATTTTTGCCTCTTCAATGGAGTAGGATTTTAGGGTAGCTTTAAAACCGCTGTAATCGGTTTCCTCGTTGGTTTCCTCAATGCGTTCGTCTGTGGCGATCGCAATATCGTAATTGGCTTTCCCGTTTTCGAGCACCAAAACATTTATCTCTGGTTTTCGTAAACCAATTGAATTGATTGTGATGGGGGAGGTTTTTGAGAAAAGAGAAAGCAGGTCAAAAGAGAAATCTGCCGCTTCGCCTTTGGCCAGCAAAGTTCCTTCAAAATCACCTTTCCCGGTGACCTCAAAGTTTTTTAACAAAAAGGATAAATCGGGAAAATGCCTGAAAAGGGAAAGGTTTACCTCTGTAAAATCGACCTTTGCATCAACGGTACGGTTGATTTCTTCTTTCGCCATTTCAACAATGCGGTCTTTGTAGATAATAGGTATGGTTACGGCCAGGCCGATAAGAACTACTAAAAATATGAAAAAAATAAAGAGAATGCGTTTCAAAAGCTTCATGATGAATTTCTTTTTATATATGAGATCAGCTAGATAGTTTTTGTTAGTTTTGTGAGATTCATTCCTAAAAGTCCCGTTTTTTTGGAAATTTTAAAAGCCTGAACGACACAAGGCAAAGATAGCACACAAATTGATTAAATATTTATGAATTTATTAACTTATCACCCCCTATGAAGCATAACGAAAAAGACTTCCTTCTTATTGAAAAGGATGGGGCACTCTATGATTTTTATGAAAAAAATAAAGAGGTAACATGGCTTAGTTTTGATACCGAATTCGTAGGAGAAAAGCGTTTTTTTACCAGGTTGTGCCTGTTGCAGGTGGCTACTTCTCACGGCAATTACATCATTGACCCCTTGAAAGTGGAAGATTTACATCCCTTCCACCTGATGCTGGAAGATCCGGCTATTTTAAAAATTACCCATGCAGGAGACAATGACTATCGTCTGATGAATTCCCTGTACGGGACCATTCCGCAGAATATTTTCGACACTCAAATTGCTGCAGGATTTTTGGGATATCAATACCCGTTGTCGTATGGTAAATTAGTGGAAGGCGAAACGGGACGACGTCTAAAAAAAGGATATGCTGTCACAGATTGGGAAGGAAGACCTCTAGGGCCTAAGCAGTTGGAATATGCCATCCTGGACGTATTGCCGCTGTACGATTTATGGCAGTCTTTGAATGGTAAATTAAACAATATCAATCGGTTGCATTGGGCAAAAGAAGAATTTTTGCGATGGGAAGATCCGGCTTTTTACGAAAAAGACTTATACGCAGAGGTACTCAAAAGCAACCTGATGAATTCTCTGGATCGAAATGGTAAGTTGTTCCTGATGCGATTGATAATGTGGAGGGCTGAAACGGCCGAGCGCAGGGATCATTCTAAAGAAATGGTTTTGCCGAGTAAAAATATCGGACAGATCGTTCGTTCTGTAACTTCAGGTTATGAGGGATTAAAAAACAACCGGCATTTGCCTGATAAGCTGGTTCAAAAGTACGGACAAATATTCAGCAAATTTTATTCAGATCCTGCTACTAAGGAAGAAATAGCCGTTTTGAAAATGTTTGGCAAGGAAGAACAGCTTTTTCCCCAGGAAGAGATAATGATCGAATTGCTGCACCTGCTGGTTCGTCAAAAATGCCTGGATGCCGACGTTTCTCCTGTCCTGGTTTTGGCAAAAAGTGCCTTGAAAAAGATGAAATCCGATGTCGCCACCCGGGAATCCCTCAGTCTTTGTCAATGGAAAATAGAACTGTTGGGAGAAGAACTGGTTCACTGGTTGCTTCATCCCCACGAATTGGAAATGAAAGTGGAAGGAGGGAACATTTTAATTATGGAATCCTGATTTTGACGTTGATATTATGACAAAAAATGATCCGCAAACCATACTCCAGCTCACTGATTTCAAAACGTATTTTGAATCAGATGGGGGTGTTGTAAGAGCAGTGGACGGGATATCTTTTGACGTAAAGACAGGGCAAACCTTAGGTATAGTGGGGGAGTCGGGGTCAGGTAAAACGGTGACCGGACTTTCTATCATGGGCCTCGTGGATCCATCGAATACCCAAATCGTTGGCGGAACGATTCATTACAGGATGGCGGATGGTCAGTTAGTGGATTTGGTAAAAAGTGCGGCGAAGGATTTCAGGAAGATACGCGGGAAAGAGATCGCTATAATCTTCCAGGAACCCATGAGTTCCCTGAATCCCGTGATGAGATGCGGAGAACAGATCACTGAAATGATCCTTTTACACAAAGGAATCGATAAAAAAAGTGCCCGGCAGGAAGTCCTCGGATGGTTTGAACGGGTCAAATTACCTACACCGGAACGGATTTTTGATGCCTACCCTCATCAATTGTCGGGAGGGCAAAAACAGCGGGTGATGATCGCCATGGCCTTGTCTTGTGACCCTCAGATACTGATCGCTGACGAACCGACCACGGCCCTTGATGTTACGGTGCAACAATCCATTCTAAACCTGATGAAAGAACTGCAGGAGTCGCTGGGCATTACCATTATTTTTATTTCTCATGACCTGGGCGTGATCCGCCAGATCGCCGATGATGTGGTGGTGATGCAAAATGGCCTTATCGTTGAGCAGGGAGCGGTGGAGGCGGTATTCAAAAACCCTCAGCATCCCTATACTAAAGGATTACTGGCCTGCCGCCCTCCATTGGGCCGGCGGTTGAGACGACTGCCGACCGTTGCTGATTTTCTCAACGGGGACGTTACGGAAGATGGGTTGAAAAACAATATTCTTTCTGAGAATGAAATGAAAACAAGGCTTTCGAACCTGTCCCAAAAAGAACCTTTGCTAAAGGTAGAAAATCTAGGCGTTTCTTTCGGAGGGCAAAAACGGTTGTTCAGGAAAAATCATGAAACCGTTGAAGCCGTAAAAAACGTTTCCTTCGAGGTGTATCCCGGAGAGACTTTGGGCCTGGTGGGAGAATCCGGATGTGGGAAGACGACCTTGAGTCGCGCCATTTTACGACTCATCGATACGGAGGTAACCGGAGGAGCCTACTATGGAGGCAAGGACGTTTTCGGGTTGTCCTCGAGGGAAATGCAAACCTACCGCAAGGGCGTTCAGATCATCTTTCAGGATCATTACGCTTCTTTAAATCCACGGAAAATGGTGGGCAGTGCCATCATGGAAGTATTAAAGCTGCACCAGGAGAAAACGGCTGAAAAGGTGATGAAGGAAAAAGTAATGAACCTCCTTGAAATGGTGGGCATGGAGTCTTTCCATTTCTCTCGTTATCCTCATGAGTTATCCGGAGGGCAGCGGCAGCGTATTTGCATTGCCCGGGCCCTGGCCGTGAAACCCGAATTCATCATTTGCGATGAACCGGTCTCGGCCCTGGACGTGTCCGTCCAGGCTCAGGTACTGAACCTACTGAAGGACCTCCAGGAAAAACTGGGACTTACTTATATTTTCATTTCTCACGATCTTTCCGTTGTCAAATTTATGAGCGACCGTATGCTGGTTATGCAAAGCGGACAAATCGTTGAGTCAGGTCCATCAGATGAAATTTATGCTAATCCAAAGGAGCAATATACGCGGGCATTGATCGCGGCGGTCCCGGAGTAGTCATTCCATCTGCAGGACGGGAGTCCTGCACTTTTTCCGTAGCCGACAGGATGTCGTGACGAGCACCCTTTTTACTTCTACTGTCATTCACTGATATAGGTTGACCACTTTTTTTTCAAAGATTTCTCAAAAAGCATTCTTGATCTCGGCGTTGACGGAGTGATTGTTCCTGCGGCAGGACAATAGGGTAAGATGAGCGAGTTTTATTTTTTATTTTTATTGCGGCCTAATCGGAACATTCACCCATGTATGATCCCAGCCAAATGTCATGTTCACCCTTACAGAATCGTTTGAGAAATCAATGGTAAATTGTTCGGTCATTGAATCAGATTTTTGCACAAGCACGTGCACTTTCAACACATCAAAATTGTAATCCGGCGGGTAGGCGCCAAACTTTCCCAGTTCACTGTTGAGGGATATTTCCCAACTTTCAGAACCGGGTACGGCATACATCCTGTAGCTGCCAGCATTTAAAGGGGTTCCGGCAAAATAAACGGGCAGGCTAAACGTGATTTCTGTGGCATCATTTGCTCCAAGCCTCCAGTATTTGCCGTAAGGAACCAGTGCATCATCCCTTTCTTCTCCAAAGATCAGTCTTCCTTTTTTGTATGGCCGGCAATAGGTGACCTTAATGTCCAAATCTCCATAATTAAAGGTAATTTCTTCCAGTGGACTGTGGGTTCGTGTCGTGGAGAAGTTATAACCGATAATGCCTATCATAACAAACAGGAATACGCCAAAAAAAATAAAAACAAACGTTTTCATCATCATGTGTTTAAAGTTGGTGTGCAAGCTTAATTAAAAAAGGGAATAAATAAAAGGACTCAGGGCTGTTCCTCCTCCGAATACGATAATGATGCCGAGCAGGAGTAATACGATGATTATGGGAGCCAGCCAGAATTTTTTCCGTTCCCTCATGAAAAGCCATAAATCTCTTATGAATTCCATTGATTTTGCTTTTTGGATTATTAATGTAATTTTGTTTTCACTATGTCAATATGCCCTTGAGGGTGCAATGAATCTCATGCAATTTACAAAACTAATCATTTATAATTTAGCGATATTACTGGGGCTGCTTTTCCTTGCCGAAGTCGGGTTTAGAATTAGTGAACCCGATTATGCCTATTATGAACGCACCTGTGCGGCCGATTTTTATGAAAAGGCCTGGCAAAAGCTCGATACCAACTGGGTGCAAAAAGATACTACACTAGGTTGGGTGTGCCGGCAAAAGGACTATCTTAAATTTTATCAGCCTGATTTTTTCAATGTGGCGTATGCCATCAATTCGGACGGTTTCCGTAGCCCGGAATTCACCATCCCCATGGACACGTTTCCCCGGGCAAAGCGCGTCCTGCTGTTAGGCGATTCGTTCCTTTTTGGAATTTTTCTTGAGAATGACCAAACCATTTCGGCCAAAATTCAGCAACAGCTTGGAGCCGATTTTGAGGTCTTTAATTTGTCGATTCCCGGATGGGGGCTGGATCAGATGTTTCAGGCCTATTCCAAATATGTGCAACAGATTCAACCGGATATTGTCCTTTTATTTTACATCGACGATGATATTTCACGACTGGTAGAGGCTTTTTATTGGGGCGCCGGAGTAAAAAATGCCTATTCCCTGGAAAAGGGGGAATTGATACTAAGAGATCCTGAAGATGGCCAATTGAATGACCTGGAAAGTTTTTTTTGCTTTAATAGTCAGATAGTCAATCGTTTATATAAAGTTGGAGTATTTCAAAAAGCGCTTCCTTTGTCAAAAGCCATTTTACAGGAAATGATCGAATCGGAAAAAGCTTCAGGACGTTCCCTTATCACAGTGCGCTTCCCGCGAAGGGAACAAATAGGGAATGAAAGGCTGAAAAAATATGATCTGGAAGTTTTTTTTAAAGAGCATCATTGTACTTATCAGGACCTGGAAAAAGAAATCCGGTTATTGCCGAAAGAAGCTTATGATCCTTTTTTTATTAAACAGGATGACCATCCTTCAGAAAGCGGAACCGACTTTATTTCCAAAAAACTCGTGGATATGATTGAAAAGGCAAGTTAAACATTTCTTAATTTCAACATTGATTTTTAAAATAAGTTACTTTTGCAAACTCAAACGTCAAATTTTTCGTTTAGAGCATTAAATTAATAACAAAAATATTATAACCATGAAAGTATTTAAATCCCTTTTGGGACTTGTATTGATCCTCACATTGTGTACTCCGGCCTTGATGGCACAAAAGACTGAAACCAAAGAGCAATTGATGGCTCCTGAGGTTAATGTTGAGCAAAAAGCTCAAAGACAGACGGATAATCTTGCCAAAAAAATTGAATTGAACGAGAAGCAGGTGGCGAAAGTGAAAAGTATTTACATAAAATACGGTAACAAAGAAGCGGAGGCCAAAAAAATAACTGACACTAAGGACCGCAATCAAAAAATATCCAAAATCAGGATGGATCAGGAGCAGGCATTGAAGGATGTTATGACTAAAGAGCAGTTGGCAAAGTACCAGGAAGCTAAGGATAAAAAAAGGGAAAGCATGAGTGCTGCAAAAGAACAGCGTGACACAGAAAAAAGAGCTAAGGAAAAAGGAACTGCACCGGAAAGAAGGGAATTACATGGCGAACCTTTCACTACCGAGCAAAAGGCCCAGAAAAAAACAGATAGTTTGGTTGATGAACTTGGATTAACCCGTGAGCAGGTGCCTCAGGTGCAAAAAATCAATCTTGATTACTACACTCAGTTGGACCAATTAATGAAAAATACAGAAGACAGATCGGCATTGAAGGCTTCAAAAAATGCTTTGAAAGAAACATACACGACTTCATTGAAGGCAGTGTTGACCGCCGAGCAGTTTGAAAAAATGAATGAGAAGAAATAACATGGTCTTTTATTAGGATATTCCTTCTCGTTAACGGAATCATTTTACCCGGTTTGTGCCGGAAAAATAAATGGCCTGCAGCTCAAGTATGTTGCGGGCCATTTTTATTTTGCCACACCACAGCTTCCTGGAATTCCCCCTGTCGGAATTTATTTACCTGTTTTCCGTTTTTAGACAGCCATGAAAACAATATTTGACCCCGAAAAATTATTTAAGAGAATGTTTATGGATTATCTTTCGGGGTTAAAAATTCCTATTGAGATTTTGTAATGTTCTTTTGGGCCTGAAAAAACGGCGAAGGATACCGGTGACCTGAATCGGCAGATCGTTTTCTTTTCAGTCCAGGTTTAATTTTCTTCCCCGAATCCTGGATAGTTTATCCAATGCCAACCTTTAACCCGAGAACTTTGTTTTGAAATATTAAAACCTAATAATTTACATGGAGGATAGAATTAAAATTTTGTGGGCAGATGATGAGATCGATTTACTTAAGCCTCAATTGATGTTTCTGGATAAAAAAGGATATGATGTCATCACCGTAACCAACGGGCATGATGCCCTGGAGGAGTGCGATGAACATCCGGATATTGATGTAGTGTTCCTGGATGAAAGTATGCCCGGTATTTCCGGATTGGAAACCCTGGCAAAATTAAAGGAAAAACGTCCCAGCTTACCCATTGTTATGATCACCAAAAACGAAGCGGAACATATCATGGAAGAAGCCATTGGTGGTCAGATCACCGACTACCTGATCAAACCCGTCAATCCGAACCAGATATTACTTACCCTAAAAAAAATCATCGACTCAAAGAGTCTCGTCAGGGAAAAGACTTCTTCGGATTACCAGCAGGAATTTCGCCAGATCTCTATGGATATCCATAATAACCCCAATGCGGAAGAATGGGTGGACGTTTATAAAAAGATTGTAAACTGGGAGCTTAAGATCGATCAATCGAATTCTGTGGGTATGGCTGAAATTCTGGGGATGCAAAAAGCAGAAGCCAATAATGCCTTTTCAAGGTTTATTTCCAATAATTACCTCGATTGGTTGCGGGATCACACCGGCCCTATAAGATCGGATACCCTGATGAGAGAAAAGATTTTTCCGCATGTCGATGAAGAACGGCCTACGATTATGTTACTGCTCGACAATCTTCGTTTTGATCAGTGGCGTATTCTCAAGCCGATCATTTCGGAATTGTATCGGCAGGAGGAAGAAGATTTTTATTACAGTATTCTGCCCACCACCACCCAATATAGCCGGAATGCCATATTTGCCGGATTGATGCCGGCAGACATTGAGAAACATTATCCGGATTTATGGTTCAATGATAATGAGGAAGGAGGGAAAAACAACTTTGAGGATCAGTTGCTTGCAAAGCAGATAGGCAGAATTGTCAGGAAGGAGATCAAGTTTGATTACCTGAAGGTTACCAGTGTACACAAGGCAAGGCAATTGAGTGACAATATTCTCAATTACCTTCATAATGACCTGACGGTTATCGTTTACAACTTCATTGATATGTTATCGCATGCGAGGACGGAAATGGAAGTGCTCAAAGAACTGGCGGGGGATGAAAAAGCCTATCGGTCTCTCACGCGGTCCTGGTTTTTGAATTCACCCTTGTGGACCGCCCTTCAAAAAGCCGCTGAGCGCGGGGTTCGTCTTATTATCACCACCGATCACGGAACGATCCGGGTGAACAATGCTTCCAAGGTGGTTGGGGATCGCGAGACCACCACCAACCTCAGGTATAAAGTGGGGCGGAATTTGAATTACGATAAAAAGGATGTGCTGGAAGTTACGGATCCTCAAAAAGCAGGACTCCCGCGTCCCAACGTCAGTTCCAGATTCATTTTTGCCAAAGAGGATAATTTTTTCCTCTATCCCAATAATTATAACCATTATCATAATTATTACAAGAACACTTTCCAGCACGGAGGGATTTCCCTTGAGGAAATTATTTGCCCCGTCGTCAGGATGGTCGCAAAATAAAAATACTTTAATGGCCACAGGAAAGGCGTTCATGATAAGAATACCCTATCCAGGGCAATGAGTAACCGGCAACTCAATATTTATGAAAAAATTACTTCCAATAATTCTAAGTTCGCTCTTGAGCTCGTTACTGGCTGTTTTTTTGTATCGCCAATTTGAAGAACCTCGCGAGGTGATCATCCATGAGGGTGCTTCGGCAAAATACGCCAGCCTGGCAGAGGATCCACTGAATGAAATTCAGCCCAGGACTTTTTTGTCTTCGGCCCCGACTGATTTCACCTCTGCGGCCCGGGCGGTAACGCCCGCGGTGGTCAACATTCAGACGATGAGCGAAGCGGGAGATTTTTGGCACAAAGGTGTGGTCAGTACTTCTACAGGTTCCGGGGTCATCATTTCCAAGGACGGTTATATCGTCACCAACAGCCACGTGGTGGAAGGGAGTTCAGAAATTGAGGTAACTCTCAATGATAACCGTAAGTTCGAGGCTGAAGTCATTGGTGTTGATGCCTCTACCGATCTCGCTCTTTTGCATATTGATGGGAAAAAACTCCCCTTTCTGCCTTTTGGAAATTCAGATTCTTTGCAGGTGGGGGAGTGGGTGATTGCCATTGGTAATCCGTTTAACCTGGAGTCCACGGTTACCGCCGGGATCGTAAGTGCCAAGGGAAGAAGTATCGATATTTTAGAAGGACAAGACAGGATAGAATCTTTTATCCAGACGGATGCGGCGGTGAATCCCGGCAACAGCGGGGGAGCCCTCGTCAATACCAACGGGGAATTGATCGGGATCAATACGGCCATCATCACCCATTCTGGCAGGTATGAAGGGTACTCTTTTGCAGTGCCTGCCAACCTGGTCAGAAAAGTAATTCGCGACATCCGGGATTATGGGGTGGTACAACGGGGAATTTTGGGCGTTTTTATCGCTCCCGTGGATAATCAAATGGCAGATGAGCTCGGGTTACCCGCGGTGGAAGGTGTTTTGGTGGAGCGTGTTAGCAACAACAGCGGTGCCGATGACGCTGGGCTGAAATCCGGCGATGTTATTATTGGGATCAATGGAGTAAAAACCAAAACCATGCCCGAAATGCAGGAACAGGTCGGCCGCTACCGACCCGGAAACAGTATCTCTGTTGAATTCATCCGCGAAGGAAAAATAAAAATGGCAAAGGTGATGCTCAAAAGCAAAACCAATGATACCGGGCTCGTTTCCGCTTCGGAAAGTAAATTATTGAAGGATATCGGCTTTGAGGTGCGCAATCTGACCAAGGACGAAAAACAGAGCCTTAAAGTGGAAGGGGTCAAGGTAGTCAGTATTTACCGGGGCAGCAAGATCATGAGAACCAACATGGACCCGGATTTTATCATTACCAAGGTGAATAGCAAAAAAGTTCAAAACACGGATAAACTCCTGAAGATACTCGAATCAGCCTCCGGGAAAGTCATGCTTGAAGGCGTGTATGAAAATTATCCCGGGGAGTATTATTACGCCTTTTCAATGGATTAATAAAAGGAAACAAGGGCATATGTATCATGGAGTTATTTCCATGTATTCCTGGTCTTCTATTCCTTAAACAATTCCTGGAAAATTTCCTTTCTAAGTTCCGGGTACTCTTTTTTGGCATAATAAAAAACGAGTCCCGATACCACCAGGTAAACTGGTACCAGCCAATACAACCATTTGGTAAATAACATTCCATATAACAACATTACAAAGAGCATGCTCAGTAGATTACTCCAGATATAGGTGTTTCCCTTTGTAGAAATCGTTTTGAGGATGAGTTTGGGTTTTACCATGGACCAATAAAATCCGAAAACGAGACAAATGATGGCCAGGGTTACCCAGGAGACCAGCCCAATGACGAGCCATTCCGATCGAAAGGCAAAATAGACCGCAGATAGTACAAAGTCTAAAAAAAGGGGCAGCCCTATCAATCGCAAATAAAAAAATTGTAATTCCCGGCCCGGCTCAGGCGACTTGTCCAGTGTTAGCCAAAGAGCCCTGTTGTATCCCCAGGTGTTGTTGAAAACGTAATTGAAAATCAAAACAGGGGAGGCAAACAGCCAGAGTAAAAAATCTGAATTAAAAAGGTGATCCCCTGATTTATTAAACAAATAGGTATCCACCCCCAGGATGCCCATCTTAAACATGGCGCCAACGATAAGAGAGGAACGAATTTTTTTATTCTGAAAAAGTAAACTGGTGATGATCCCGCTATTTTTTTTCTGCGGCTGAACCGCTTGTTTTCTTTCAAATGGAAGGAACTCTTCCATGATAATGCCACATCCGTAAATTAATAACATCGTAATAATATCCGACCATACAGGAGATGGCCCGTAAATGGGATGAAAAACCTGCAGGGAAATCATTCCTGTAATGGCTGAAATCAACCCTGCCCAAAACATACCGTTTCGGTTCATCCTGAATTCGATCAATGCCTGGATCATCCTCCTGATGATATTGGCGATGATCAAAATTATGATAAATTTCAGAATATACGGCCAGCCTAGGGCATCATTCGCCATGAAGCAAAATGAAAGAATAAAGGTTATGGTGGGAATGAAGAATACCGAAGCGAAGTCAGCACTTAGTTTGAGATTATACCTTTGTATTTTGGACAATGGGAAAAAAGGCCTGACCCAGGTGCCCAGTTGCTGGTAAGACGGGTAAAAACCTTTCAAAATGGTCGTGAAGAAGAGGAAGCCGGCAAACCCGATCAAAAAATTTTCTTTGGAAGAAAGATCAACTTCTTCCCATTCGTCACTTGAGAATAAATAGCCGAACAAGAGCCCGTATAATACAGAGAAGATCACCCCAAAGACTAAACCAAGGAATCTTCCCAATTGCTTTTTAGGGTTGAACAGGGAGCTTAATCTAAGCCAGAAATTATGTAAAAGAAGCATCGTTCAGGTATTAATGGTCATGTCAAATTTTCTTACTATCTCAGTATCAAAACCAACCAATCCCATCCAGGTTTCTCGTGTCCGGTTTCAAAACTTCTAGCAAGGCACTGTCGATCTCGTTTTTACCTTCGTTGGTGAAGGTTTCCAGGCTCCCTGCAAAAACAATCTCACTATTATCGAGCACGGCAAGGTGTGAAACTACTTTAGCCACATAAGCCAGGTCATGAGAAGACAGGAAAATGGTGCGATGTCCATTTTGGTAAGTCCTGATAAAATCAATGGTCATTTTAGCGGCGACAGGGTCCAGGCCCGAAAAAGGCTCGTCCAGTACCAGCAGATCAGGCGTATGTAAAACCGAGGCCATCAGCCCGACCTTCTTTTTCATTCCAGTGGAAAAGGCCGACAACCGTTTGTTCAGATCCTCAGGGTCGTCAAAAAAATAAGTACTCAGGTCCTTTACTCTAAGTTTCAGGTCTGAACGGGCAATGCCATATAATTTTCCATGAAGCTTAAAATACTGCATGGCCGTCAATTCCTCGATCAACGGATTGTCTTCACTCATCGCCCCGATTCGTCTTTTCAGGTTTTTGGTCAGTTCATTTTGAATGGCTCCATCATAAAGCAGGTGTCCCTCACTAGGCGAACTGAGCTGTAATAACAGGTTCATTAAAGTAGTCTTTCCTGCTCCGTTTTTTCCAAGGATACAATAGGTGTTCCCGGGATTCAGCTCCAGGTTGATATTTTTGAGGACTACTTTTTTATCGAAAGCCTTGCCAATGTTTAGAAAGTTTATCTGCATTTGGGTTCCTTTAATTTTTTAACGAGCTTGAATTAAACGATTGGGATATATGCCTTTTCAAAAGCATTCACCACCGCAAGTAAATCTTCAGGCAGCCTGTTGCGTGTTTCCTGCACTATGCTTTCAGGAATTTTGGTGTAATATGCCTGCGCAATGCCACCGGCCATACAGGCAATGGTATCGCTGTCGCCTCCAAGCGATACGGCTTTCCTGATGGCATCCTCCACATCCTCTGATTCCAGAAAGGCAATGATGGCTTCAGGTACCGACCCCTGGCAACTCACATCAAATTCATAACCAGGACGAATTTCATCGATGGTACGGTATAAATTATAACTGAACTCATTGGTAATAAAATTCCGGATCTCTTTTTTCGTCCTGCCTGTTCTGGCCAGGAAAACAGCGCAGGCAATAGCCTGTGCCCCCTTGATGCCTTCAGGATGATTATGGGTGACGGCTGCACTGCGCTCGGCTTCCATCAGTACATCCCCTAGATTATCATAGGCAAACCCTACAGGACTGACCCGCATAGCCGACCCGTTGCCCCAACTGTTGTAGGGGCCCACAATCTCTCCCGAGAGCCACTTCCTGAAAGACCCTCCATACCCCGCATGAGGATATCGGTTGCCATATTCTTTGATGGTTTCGGCATAATCTTTTTTGTTGAGAATACAATCCGCAACGGCAATGGTCAACACCGTATCATCCGTAAACCTGCAATTTTCTTCAAAGAGGACAAAATCCGTAGTTTTTACATTTTGCCATTCTCTGATGGATCCTACAACGTCACCTGCAATGGCTCCTATCATGATTGATTTGTTTTATCATTTTGAAGGGACGAAAATAGGCATTTATCACTAGGGTTAAATATTTACCTTGGATTTTATACCCGAAACTTTGAACACTCCTCCCCTGTAATAAGTTAAAGTATAAAAATAGGCATTATATTTGTTTTGATGAAAATACTCAACCTTACCCTGCAAAATCTCAATTCGCTGCGTATAAAGCAAAAGATTGATTTTACGGCTGCACCCCTTGCAGATTCAGGATTATTTGCCATCACCGGCGACACAGGCTCAGGAAAAACCACCATCCTGGATGCATTGACCTTAGCACTTTATGGGAGAATCCACCGCAATAAGGATGTTACCGAGGTGATGACTTACGGAGAGACAGAATCCCTTGCAGAAGTTGAGTTTGAGAGCCAAAACGGTATTTACCGGGCTAGCTGGAAAATGTGGCGGGCCCATAAAAAGGAAGATGGAAAATTACAGTCCAAACGGTTCCTGGCAAAATTCGATCCCAAGGAAAATGTTTTTAAATTCATCACTGATAAAGTAAGGGAAGTGGATGAAGGGGTGGAAGAAGCCTCCGGGCTGGATTACGACCGCTTTTGCCGCTCTGTTTTATTGTCGCAGGGAGATTTTGCCGCTTTTCTCAAAGCAGGAGAAAAAGAACGCAGTGATCTGCTGGAACGGATCACGGGGAGGGAAATTTATACCAGATTGTCAAAAGCCGCTTTTGAACGAAATAAACTTGAAAATGAACAACTGGAAAAACTTCACCTCCAGCTGGAGGGGCTGAAAATAATCACGCCTGACCAACTCCGGCAATTGAAAGCTGAATTAAAAGAAAAAAAGGAAATATCCGCGGGGCTGAAAAAAGATCTCGATGTTTTGAGAAAACAACAGCAGCAACAACAACAGTTCCTTGATCTTGAGGGTAAAAAAGAGGAGCGCACCCATGCCCTGGAGGTTTTGAAATCCAAAAGAGCAGCTCATGCCACGGATTTTGAAAGGCTGGCGCAATTTTTTAAAATACGTACCCTTCAGGCTCCTTTATCCAGACTGGATCAGCAAATTGAGCAGCAACGGGAAAATCTTACCGCCATTCAACAGCTAAAGGAAGAACTCCCTGCCTTGAGAGAAGAGAAAAAAAGGATAGGGGAATCATTATTGGACAAGCAAAATGAACTAAAAGAATTAAAACAGGAATATGCCACGCGGAAGCCGTTATTTGACCAGGTGGTCAAGCTGGATCTGGTCATTCTCAGCAAATTGGAGACTTTTGAGCAGCAGGGCAAAGAGCTGGCCGAAAAACAGGCCGAGGTCAATGAACTTAATATCCGGATTGAAAAGGAGGAAGCAGAGCAACAGCGGTTAGCAGAAGAAATTAACCAACTTGAAAAATGGCTTGAGGCCAATGCTGTCAATGAAGCCCTTGCCACGGATCTGGTGAAAATAGAATTGCACAGGGAAGAACTCAGAAAAATTTTCCTGGAAAAGAAAAAAGTGGAATTGTCAAATGACACGCATCGAAAATCGCTGGAGAAAATAACAGGAGAGCTGGAAACCCTGGCACGCCAAAAGGAAAAAGAAACTACGGCTTTTGAACAAATGAAGGCGGCTTTTGAGGCTGCCACCCCTCAAAAGATCGCCAAAAACAGGGAGGAGCTCATTGAACAACACCGGAAAGAGATCGATTCGCTTCAAAACCTGGAAAATGACCTCCGCCAACTTTATCAGATCAATGAGCAATACGAGCAATTGCTCAAAGAATTGTCCAATTGGGAAGAGCAGATCGAAAATCTTCAGCATGAAGAATTCGATGTGTCCAAACAACTGATGACCTCTTCGGAGGTGCTGGAGGAAATGGATAAAAAATTCGAATTCAAACAGCAAATTTACGAACAGCAACAACTGATCGCCAATTACGACAAAGACCGCTCTGGATTGAAAGAAGGTGATCCTTGTCCATTGTGTTTTTCAACAAAACATCCTTTCCGTCAAAAGAAAATCGTGCCTTTTGTCGATGAAGCCAAAGCTGAACTCGATACCGTCCGGCAGCAGCGTGAACTCATTTACGACCACCATAAAAAGCTGATCAACCGGCATAACGATCTGGCCGCTAAAATAGAGCAGCTAAAAGGCACCGAACTGAAAGAAACCGGCGGACATCTGGCCCGGCAACTACAAAAGATAGAAGGATTTGAGGATAAAATGGCGGTGTTTGCCACCACCCTCGATGCTGACCTGTTTTCCATGTCGAGATCGGGCCTGCTTTCCAGGAAACTAGGGGAATTGAAATCAGCGGTGGAAAAAGAAAAGAAAACGCTGGCCACCCTTCAACAAATGGCCAAAGGACTGAATGAGCATGAAAAAGTCGTCTCAGCCATTGAGGCAGCTTTCGTGAAAGTTGAGGCTACTTTGTTGGCCGGACGGCAAACCCTAAGCCATGGGGAAGAACAATTCAACCTGTTGGACGACCGTTATGCGCAGGCCACTTCGGATATCAATAAATTGCTCCGGAAATACGGCGAAATTTTTGAAACCGAAAGTGCCGCCGCGATGTTCGGATCACTCCAAAAACGGAAAGAAGAATACGAAGGGAAACAGTTATTATTCAAACAAACATCAGAGCGTTCAGGGGTTCTGGCGGGAAGCCTGAAAGAAATTAAAGCCCGGCTAAAGGCAACAGAAAAAAACCTGGAAGCCCTGGGGGATAAGGTAGAAAGGTCAGCCGGGTTGTTAAAAGAGGCTCAAATCGAGCGAGAGGAGCTTTTCGGGGAGATGGATCCGGTACTGGAGCGGAGTGCTTTGGAAACGAATATTGAAAAATCTGAAGCCGGGGTACTGGCCCTGCAGGAGGAGTCCCGGAAAAATGCCATTGAGCTGGATACACGGGAAAATCTTTTAACGGAAAAAGAAAAATCCCAAAATATTCTTACCGACCAGATCCAAAAAGCTACGACTGCCCTGGAACAGCAGTTGGCAGAAAAAGGACTGGAAACGATTGATTTATTGCGGGAACAGATGATGGAAGAAAAAGAGGCTGAAGCGATCGAAAACAAAAAGAAGATCCTGGACGAAGAGCAGGCCGCCATCCAACAGACTTTGTTGGACCTGGCAAAAGAACTTGAAACCCTAACCCCTGCTTTGGCCATGATTTCCAACGTCGAAACATTGATGCAGGATACTGCGGTGAAAGAATCAGCCTTTTCATCTATGGAACGTGAATTGGGGGCCATCCACGAAAAAATAAGAGAACATGATGCCCGCAAAGCGGAGTCGAAGGATTTGCTGAAGGCTATAGAACAACAGCAGAAAATTTGCAGCCGATGGGCCGGGCTTAACGAACTGATCGGGCAGGCTGACGGTAAAAAATTCCGGATATTTGCCCAGGGGCTTACCCTCAGGAAGCTGGTCAGCCTGGCCAATGCCCACTTGCGGAGTCTCAATGATCGTTACTACATTTACAAACCCGACGACCAAAACCTAAACCTGGAGATTATCGACACTTTCCAGGCCGACAACCGCAGATCCATGCACACTTTATCAGGCGGGGAAAGCTTTCTCGTTAGCCTGGCGCTGGCGCTGGGGCTTTCAGACCTTGCCGGCAACAAAGCACAGATTAGGTCACTTTTTATTGATGAAGGATTTGGCTCCCTGGACGAGAACAGCCTGGATCTCGCTTTGTCCACCCTCGAAAATTTACGGTCTTCAGGCAAAACCATCGGGTTGATCTCTCATGTGAATACTTTAAAAGAGCGTATTGGCACCCAGATCCAGGTAAAAAAAGCCGGGAATGGGCTGAGCCGCATTCAAATCGTCCGGTAACCTAAATTGAGCCTAACCCACAAAAATCCGACAGGGCATATATTGACTGGATGTGTGTGGTTGCTTTGTCACATATGGCTTTTTGCCCTGCATTCCTCCATGAAACAGTAAAGATTATCGAAAAATTGGACTTGGTTTTAGGTAAAAATCATTACTTTGGACTTCGAAAACAAAGAGACTCTTCAAATACATAAAAAGCATGCAGAAAAAACTCGATTCCATTTTTGGGGATCATCATGGATTAGACGAAAAAAGTGTACAATTCCTGACCTCCGCTTTGGAAAAAAATAACCTTCCCGGCTTTGACTATATAGAATATAAGCAGTCGATCTCGACCCTGTCTAATATGGATATTTCGGAAGAAATGGCTTTTAAATCTGCCTTCGCAACAGCCTCTACGGTAGGATTAACCAAGGAGAAATTGTTAAAAACCGCTGTACATTATAAAAAGGTGCTTGATGCGGAGAAGAAACAATTTGACATGGCGCTGGAGAAACAAATTCAACAGCGGGTAGGTGCTAAAATTGCGGAAGCAGCCAGGCTCAAAAAGCAAATTGAAGCTTATAACGCCAAGATCATCGAACTTCAGGAAAAGATTGAAAGTTCCCAAAAAGTGATTGACAGCGCGGACGCCGATATCCGGGAGGCTAATGAAAAGATTGAAGGCACCAGGGAAAATTTTGAGACGACGCTCAAGAGCCTGATGAATGCAATCGACCAGGATATTGAAAATATCGAAAAATATATTTAATTTTTCTCCTGAATTAAGGGAGTTTAGATACTTTTACATGCTGTTTAATAAGAAAAAAATAAATTATGCCAGAAGCACCTCAATTTGAGAATTCGGGAAAAAATAAGTCTTTTTGGAAACGCCCTGAAGGACTAACCGGATTGATTGTTCTCTCGGGTTTAGTCCTGGGGGGAGGATATTTGATTTTTTCCAACCTGGAATTTTTGGTTGGGCTTTTTGCCAATACGCTTTACCTCGCCGGGTTACTGGTTGTTTTAGGTGCCGTGATCTATATGGTCCTGGATCCTAAGATGAGAAATCTGGTTTGGTATATGTACAAAAGTATCATGCGCTCGGTAACCGGTCTTTTTGTGCAGATCGATCCTATTGGTATTTTGAAATCCTATGTGGAAGACCTCCAGGATAATCTCGTTAAAATGAGAGAGCAGATCGGGAAAATAAAAGGTCAAATGCGTAAACTGACCACCCTAATGCAGGAAAATAACGAGGAAATCGATAAAAACATGAAACTGGCCAGCGCAGCCAAAGCCAAGGGAATCGACAGCCAGGTGGTACTCGCTACCCGGAAGGCTGCCCGGCTCAGAGAAAGCAATGAAAAGTATTCCATTCTGCACAATAAGATGGAAGTGCTGTACAGGATTCTTACCAAAATGCATCAGAATTCTGAAATCCTTGTGGAGGATACCAAAGACCAGGTTCAGTTAAAAGAACAGGAGCGTAAAGCCATCCGTGCTTCACATTCTGCCATGAAATCAGCCATGAGCGTTATCTCTGGTGATCCGGATAAGCGTGCAATGTTCGATTCTGCCATGGAGGCCATCACCGATGATGTAGCCAATAAAGTGGGGGAAATGGAACAATTCATGGAAATGTCCGCCAATTTCATGCAAACGATAGATCTCCAAAATGGTGTTTTTGAAGAAGAAGGGCTGCAGATGCTGGAAAAATGGGAACAGGAAAGTACCCTGCTGCTGATGGGCGATCCTTCCTCCAGAGCTTCAGATACCCTTGACCTGGACAGCCCTAAAGCGCTGAGGGAAACCAAATCAAACGAATCAGGAGGCAATTACGATAATCTCTTTGATTAAAACAGGTTGATTTGCCTTTTTAGGAAGGAAGTTTTATAAATAAAAAAGCGCCGTTTCGGAATTCCGAAACGGCGCTTTTTTATTTAGTTTTTCAAGGCATTAAAACAAGATATTTTATTCATTAATCCTGGTCTGAACTCCAAATGAAAAAGGAGCAACCACCGAAATGGTTACCCCTCACACTATGAAACACTATATCTTAAAATCCCCAAACTTAGGTATTGAGGAAAATGTTATTTTATGAAATAAAAACTGAAATAAATAATTCAACTCTACTGGTCAGAGTTGATTTTTTAAATTGTGAGAATTATTTACGGGCCTTTGTGGTAAAGTTATTAAGTTATTTCCGTTTTTACAAATATTCTTTTTGCAAATGTCTGTTTTTATGGAAATATTGTCAATAGCAAGTACCCCAATTACAGGAATATTTTACCATTCCACCACTCTTGCTCTATAATGGCATTATTTTTTTCGTAAAAACGAATGGCGTCCTTGTTCCAGTCCAACACCTGCCATTTTAACAGTTTGCAGCCTTTCTCACGGCCTTGTCCAAGCACTTGCTCAAAAAGCAGCTGACCTATTCCGAAACTTCGGTAGGCTTCCTCCACCACAAAATCCTCGAGGTACAGCATTTTGCCTTTCCAGGTGGAATAAGTCAGGTAATAGAGTGCCATTCCCCGTATTTCGCCGTCTACTTCTGCAACAAGAGCTTCGAATACCGCGGAATCAAAATCTTCCCGGTATTGCTCAATAGTTGCCGTGAATTCTGCCTCGGCTTCTTCAAAAATAGCCAGTTGCCGAACAAGGTTATGGATGGCCGGGAGATCTTCGCGGACAGCTAGTCGGATTTGTATTGTGTGCATGGTCTGTAATGTTTTGAACGATTCGACCCCCCAAAATAATAAATAAATTGGAAAGACAAACTCTGAGGTTGCCCAATACGGGGTTTGAAGGGCAAAACCAGGATTTGAAGAGGCTCCGGATAAATGCCCTGGTCAAAGGATTAAGGGCTATCGAAATTCCTGTTTTTTTTCAAAAATATTTCAATTCCCGATTTGCCTTCGATTTTTATTTTTGTCATTAATTTTATCCCGCTCCTAAATGCGTTGCTCAATCAGGTGCTGATAACGCTAAACTTAGAATTATTGATCAAATCAAAATGGCTATCAATAAATTGCGATTATCTTTACGGAAAACCCATATTATGAAAGTAAGATATTTATTATTCAGTCTGGTTCTCTTTTTTCTTTCCGGTTGTCAAAACCCTCCTGAAACGGTCTGGGCGGATACGATCATTCTTGGAGGTAATATTTTAACCATGGATGGTCAAAATCCATGGGCACAGGCGGTGGCGGTAAAAAACGGGAAGATCATAGCCGTGGGAACCGATGAGGAGATAGTGAAATTTCAATCAGATTCCACGCAACTGATCCAGCTAAAGGGTGAATTTGTCATGCCCGGCTTTATTGAAGGACACGGCCATTTTTCAAGCCTGGGGGCAAGTTTGATCAATCTCAATTTTTTGAAATCAAAAAACTGGAACGAGATTGTAGCGCAGGTAGCGGAAAAGGTAAAAAATACTCCATCCGGCGACTGGATCATCGGCAGGGGCTGGCACCAGGAAAAATGGAACGAACGCCTGGAAAAGGAGGTTTTAGGGTATCCTTACCACGATCATTTAAGCGAAATTTCTCCTGACAACCCGGTGATGTTGATCCATGCAAGCGGGCATTCCCTTTTTGCCAACGAAAAAGCCATGGAATTGGCCGGAATTAGCCATGAGACGCCGAACCCTATTGGGGGAGAGATCGTTCGTGGCCAGCAGGGGGAAGCGATTGGCGTCTTTGAAGAGACGGCTATGGATCTCATAAAAAGCGCTTACCGGGAATATCTCGATTCCCTGAGTAAAGAAAAAACAGATGCCATTTGGAATAAAGGTATTTCCCTGGCCCAGGAAGAATGCCTAAAAAAAGGGGTCACTTCTTTCCAGGATGCCGGTTCTTCTTATGAAGAGATCGAAAAATACCGGGAGATGGCCGAAAATGGAGCACTTGACCTTCGATTGTGGGCCATGTTGCGTCATTCTTATGATGAAATGAAAGATCACATGGACGGTTTTCCGATCATTGGGGTTGGAGAAGGTTATTTTACTTGTCGGGCCATCAAAACGGAAATCGACGGAGCCCTAGGATCTTATGGCGCCTGGTTGTTGGAAAGCTACCAGGATAAGCCCAATTTCAAAGGACAAAATACCACTCCCGTGGAAGAGGTTGAAAACATTGCAAAACTCGCGATAGATCATAATATGCAGTTGTGCGTACATGCCATTGGTGACCGTGGCAATCGGGAAGTATTAGATATCATGGAGCGTGTTTTTAAAGAAAATCCGGATAAAAAGGACCTTAGATGGCGTATGGAGCATGCACAGCATCTTGACACAACGGACATTCCCCGTTTTAAGGAACTGGGGATGATTGCTTCGATGCAGGGAATTCATTGTACTTCAGATGCTCCTTTTGTTGAAAAAAGGCTGGGTCAGGAACGAGCCCAAAAAGGAGCCTATGCCTGGCGGTCGCTGCTGGATAGCGGTGCTGTTGTCTCCAATGGAACGGATACCCCCGTAGAAGATGTAAACCCGCTGGAGAATTTTTATGCTTCTGTAACCAGAAAGCGTGTGGATACGGGATTTGAATTTTACCCTGAACAGGCACTGACACGGGAAGAAGCTATTTATTCATATACTAAAGCCTGTGCCTATGCGGCTTTTGAAGAAAACGAGAAAGGTTCCTTGGAAAAAGGCAAATGGGCAGATTTGGTGGTTTTGTCCAATGACCTGGTTCATTGTACAGAGGCTGAAATTTTGGAAACACAGGTTTTAATGACCATTGTAGGAGGGCAGATAAAATTTCAAAGATAAATTTTCAAGGCAGTGCTTCAGTTCCTTGGGCAAAATGTTAATTTTGTCGTTTCAATACGTAAAACATGGATGAATTTCTGGATAAAGCCGGGGTTTGGTTGGACAAAGCGATCGAATTTGCCAAAACAATGACCATCGAAGAATGGGGTTATGTTGCCGGAGGATTAATCATTATCATTTTGTTGCGGTGGATCATCAAACGCGCTCGTCGCCCCAAAAAGGTTGCAGCCTCTCAAGGTATTGCCGCCAAAGTTCACGGCCTTCAATTACATACTTTCCAGATCGCTCCCCTGGGTAGAGATGCTTTCCTTAAAATTCAAAATACAGGAGAGGAAGTTACGCTTACCAAACTGGAAATCAATGACCGTTCTAACATTCATGTCAAAAATGCGCTGGCGGGCCATAAGATTGATAAGGGAAAGATTTATGGGGTTCTGCTTGAGGCCATTGGCAATACTAAATTAACGGATGGGTTTAAAGTAAAGTTAACTTTTCTCAATAAAGAAGGTAAGGTGGGCACCGCCGAATTTGTCGCTTTTCAAACGAAAGTGGAGTAAGAGATTCCGAAATCAACAACACAATAACTATGTATTCAGCTGAGCAAAAAGAAATCTTAAAAAGAACAGCCAATATCATCCGTGGTCTCTCCATGGATGGAGTTCAAGCCGCCAATTCCGGGCACCCGGGTTTGCCGATGGGAATGGCTGATGTCGCCACCGTGTTATGGTCAGACTTCCTGAAATTTAATCCCGAAAACCCCGGCTGGTTCAATAGAGACAGGTTTGTTCTTTCGGGGGGACATGGCAGTATGCTGCTTTATAGCCTGTTGCATCTCTATGGTTTTGATTTGCCGTTGGAGGAATTGAAAAATTTCAGACAGTGGGGTAGTAAAACGGCCGGCCATCCTGAATTCCATGAAACCCCGGGGGTGGAAACGACTACCGGCCCGCTGGGACAGGGATTAGGGAATGCCGTAGGAATGGCCCTTGCAGAGTCGTCTCTTGCCGCCAGGTTTAATAGCGATGCTCATAATCTGGTGGATCATTATACTTATGTTTTTGCCGGTGACGGGGACTTGCAGGAAGGGGTATCCCACGAAGCCTGTGCTTTTGCCGGGCATAATAAACTTGGAAAGCTCATCCTGCTTTATGACGATAACGGGATTACCATCGACGGTTCAACGGATCTTTCTTTTTCGGAAGATGTATTAAAAAGATATGAAGCCTACGACTGGCACACACAAAGGATTGACGGCCATGACGTAAACGCCATTCATGCGGCCATCGAATCTGCCCGGATGGTGCCGGATAAACCTTCGATCATTGCATGCAAAACAATCATCGGATTTGGCAGCCCCAACAGGGGAGGTACCTCCAAAGCCCACGGGGAACCCCTTGGCGCAGGTGAGGTGGCTTTGTCTAAAACAAGCCTGGGATTATCACCCGAACAGTTTTTTTATGTTTCGGAAGAGGTAGCTGACTTTACAAGAGGAATCGGTAAAAAAGGCGCTAAGCTTGAATCAGATTGGAACGGATTAAGATCAGCATGGGAAGCGGCCAATACTGATAAAAAAACTGCTTTTAATGCTTGTCTCTCCCTTGAGGTTTCCGAGGAAGCTTTAAATATTCCTGAATTTGAAGCCGGCTCCAGTATGGCTACCCGCGCGGCTTCTGGAAAAATACTTGATCATCTGGCTCCGCGTATTCCTGCATTAATCGGTGGTTCCGCAGACCTTACGCCTTCCAATAAAACAGATCCGAAAGGAGAAACTTCATACAGTCCACAGAACAGAACCGGGCGTTATATCCACTACGGTGTGCGTGAACACGGTATGGGAGCCATCATGAACGGAATGCAACTGCATGGAGGCGTGATCAATTACGGGGCAACTTTCTTCGTCTTTACCGATTATATGCGTCCACCAATGCGCCTTGCCGCTCTGATGGGTATTCCGGTTATTTATGTGATGACCCACGATAGTATCGGACTCGGCGAAGACGGACCTACTCACCAGCCGATCGAGCATCTTTCTTCCCTGAGGGTGATGCCCAATATGTCAGTCATTCGTCCGATGGATGCCAATGAAACGGCTGAAGCATGGAAAATGGCCCTGTTGCGCAAAGATGGCCCAACCACCCTGGTGTTGACCAGGCAAAACCTCAAGACAATAGATCGCAGTTCAGGACAATATGCCAGCGTAGATAATACCCGTAAAGGGGGCTATGTGCTGACGGAAGACGCAGGCTTTGACAGTATCATCATTTCTGCAGGTTCTGAAGTGGAAATTGCGCTTTCAGCAAAAGAAAAACTCAATGCAGAAGGCAAAAAGGTTAGAATTGTTTCCATGCCGTCCACCGATGTATTTGATGCTCAAAGTGAAGCCTACAAAGCTTCTGTGTTGCCCGTTTCGGTAACCAACCGGGTGGCCATTGAGGCCGGTGCCAGGATGTCATGGTACAAATATGTTGGTACGGCTGGTAAGGTTATCGGTCTGGATCACTTCGGTGCCTCTGCCCCTTACGAAATTCTTTACGAAAAATTCGGCATTACCGCGGAAGCTGTGGTAGCAGAGGTAAAAAAAGGTTAAAGATTAAAGGCTAAAGACTAAAGGCTAAAGATTAAAGTTTCCTTTGGGGAACGCCTGAAATATAACATGAATCATCCCGAATTTTATCTGATTAGCTGAAATTCGGGATTTTTATTTCACAAAAAGAAATAAACCGAAAAACCTGCCTTCCGTTGCGGCAGCAGGCCAGGTTTTACATTTAAAAAATACTTCAAATAATCATATAATTTCCGCCCCTACCTATCAGTATTCAATTTCACTGCGTTCAATTTTACTCCATTTGAACCTGGAAGATTGAACCGTCCCTTTTTTGATTTTTTAGTCGACACTTTTGACTGTGTACATGACCTGCGTGCGAAGAGGTCACTATCAGCCACTAATCCAAATACGCCTCCAGATATTCCTGAAATCTCTTCATCAGCTTTTGGGTAACCTCCCCCGGCTTTCCGTCGCCAACGATCTTTCCGTCCAGTTTGGTGACTGGAAGGATGGATTTGGTGGAACTGCTCAGGAACATTTCTTTGGCATTGCGCATTTCTTCCAGGGTCACTTCTCTTTCTTCGGTTTTAACAATGTCGGGGGCTATTTTCAGGGTAATTTTGCGGGTGACGCCCCAGAGTATTTTATCTTTTGGGGTGACCAAAACCCCGTCCTGGTTCACGATAAAAAAATTGGAGCGATCGGATTCCCGGATATGGGTTCCGTCGTGGTAAAGAACGGCATCCGCCTCGTGTTCAGCCATCAAAGGAGCTATCCTGATGCCGGTGAGGTAATTGATCGTTTTGGCTTCGGGGATTTCCCTTTGGTACTCGTAGGTCAAAACATGGGAGCCATTCTTTAGGATTTTTTCCGGCACCACAGGGAAAGGCTGGGACATTAAGAACAGGTTAGGGTTCACCGGAGAAAAGGCATCAGGAGCATACCCCCCGGTGAGTTGAAGGCGAACACTGAATTTATCGAGGCCGTTTTTTTCAATAAGTTCATCGATCATGTCGCTAATTTCTTCAGCCGAATAAGGAACCTGCATGTTCATGATTCTGGCGGATCGGAAAAATCGTTCCAGGTGATCTTCCAGAAAGATGACTTTGCCTCGTTTTATCCGAAAATAATCGAAGATGCCAAACCCACGCAATATAGCAAGGTCTGAGATGTGAAGCTTGGCCTCGTCGGTAGGAACAAGCGCTCCATTAATCATGTGATATTTTATGTCCATATCCAAATACTGGTATCGTTTGATAATGTAAAATAACGAGTCAAATATAGAACAAACCTTTTTCCGGTTATGATTATTCTTTTAAAATTGTTAGTTATAAAAAACCCTTATTCCTTTGAAAATTTGAGCAAAGCAAAATAATTACAAAATTTTACTACTTTTATCCCTTGTATAAGATTCAACGAATTCCGTTTCAACCGGAATTATTTATTTTTATTCATCTACTGCCGTGAATTCCTACCTTTTATTCGCCTGGCTGGTATTGGCCGGGGAGGTATGGTTGGTAAACAAAAAATAACAGCAATGGACACATTAATGAGCATCCTGCGTGGAACAATTGGCATGATCTTTTTCCTGGGCGTATGTTACCTTTTAAGTAGTGACCGAAAAAATATTAAATGGAAAGTGGTGTGGGTAGGAACCTCCATGCAAATTGTGCTGGCTTTTGCTATTTTAAAGATTCCTGTTGTAAGAATGGTTTTTGATGGCATTGCCCGTTTTTTTGTAGTGGTACTTGATTTTACCAATGCGGGAGCTGAATTTGTTCTTGGAAAATGGCCGGCAGTGGCACAGGTGACCAATGGAATAACGGGAGATCCCTTTACCATAGGGTACGTTTTTATCTTTAAAGTCTTGCCAACCATCATATTCTTTTCTGCCTTGACGTCTTTGTTGTATTACCTGGGCATATTGCAACTTATTATCAAAGGCTTTGCCTGGGTGATGACACGCCTGATGGGGCTCACCGGCGCGGAGAGCCTTGCCGCTGCCGCGAATGTGTTTATCGGGCAAACGGAGGCCCCTCTAGTGATAAAACCCTATCTGGAAGGCATGTCGCGCTCCGAAATACTGTGTCTGATGACAGGAGGGATGGCTACCATTGCCGGGAGTGTATTTGCGGCTTATGTAGGTTTTCTGGGAGGGGATGATCCTGTGGCCAAGCAGATGTTCGCCACTCACCTTCTTACAGCCTCCATCATTTCCGCTCCGGCAGCCATTGTGGCGGCCAAAATGCTGTTGCCGGAAAGTAAAAAAGTGGCCCTGGAAGATCAGAAACTCGATATTCCACGCCAGGATGCCGGAAATAATATACTGGATGCCATCTCAAGAGGTACTTCGGATGGGGTCAGGCTGGCCGCTAATGTTGGGGCTATGTTACTCGTTTTTATTGCATTTGTAGCTTTAGTCAATTATCTTCTTCAGGACATGGTTGGCGCATGGACAGGTTTAAATGGCTGGGTGGCAGAAATTACCTCCGGCCAGTACCAGGGGTTTAACCTCGAATTCATTCTGGGAGTCCTTTTTGCGCCAGTGGCCTGGCTGATAGGCGTGGAAAGTTCCGATTTGATGGTGGTTGGCCAATTGCTGGGAACCAAAACGACAATCAATGAATTTGTGGCTTATGCCAATCTAGAAGGGCTTAAAACGGCCATGAGCCCTAAATCGCTCATCATTACCACTTATGCGCTTTGTGGGTTTGCCAATTTTGGTTCCATAGGCATACAAATTGGAGGCATAAGTGCCATTGCCCCGGGACAACGGCAAAACCTTACCGAACTGGGGGTTAAAGCTTTGGTCGGGGGAACCATTGCCTGTTTCCTGACGGCCACTGTGGCAGGGATGCTGGTTTAATGGGTTTACTGGTTCAGGCTTTTAATTTAATACGGGTAACGGCTAATCGGATTAATGCTCGTAATGGATACTTTCGTCTATCTTTCCACGGAAAATTCGGTGTACGAAAGTAAAATAAATGATGACCAATACGACAGCCACCAGCCACCAGACAATGGCAACACTCAGTCCGTAATGGGTGGAACCTGAGTTGTAAATGGTCAGGGCTTCATTGATTGAATTGGTCGATGGGAGTAATTTAGGGAACAAACCGACGGCATTACTCGCCAGGCCCGACATAATAAAAATGGCCGAACTCATAAAAGCCTTACCGTGGGCTTTCTTTTTGTTGTAATAAAAAATGCCTGCCAGCCCTGCCAGTCCGGCTATCGGAAACAAAAACAAAACAGGATATTTGGCGTAATTTTCAAATATGTAATTTTTTATCAGGAAAACTTCAATCAGGGAAAGTACCAATAGCGGAATTAATGCGAACAGCAATTTTGGTACAATTTTTTGTAATTTAATATTTAAATCTCCATCGGTTTTGTAAAGAATCCAGTTAGCCCCATGGATGGTTAACGTCAGCGCGGCTATAAACCCTATAGAGATGGTGAACCAGTCTAATACGCCGGGATCCTGGTGTAAAGGGGAAAATTGATGGTTCCACAGCGGCAGGAAAAAGTTGTGTGGTTCGTATTTTGAAATACCTCCAGCGACGCCACCAAGGTTCGCGCCGCGGATAACATTGCCCATGGCCGTACCAAAAAATAATGCCAGGAGCAGGCTGGACATACCGAAGACTTTGTCCCAAAGGGTATGCCACATTTGATGCGACAATAAATTGCGCAACTCCATTCCTATTCCCCTCAGGATCAACAGCCACAATACGATGATCAGCGACAGGTAAAAACCACTGAAAGAAGCAGCATAATATTTTGGGAAAGCCATGAACAAAACGCCTCCGCCTGCGATGAGCCAAACCTCATTGGCGTCCCAGAAAGGACCGATGGCCCGGATGGCTTGCTGTTTTTCTTTTTCGGTTTTGGCGACAAACAGATGTATGATTCCGGCACCAAAATCAAATCCGTCCAAAATGACGAACATCGACAACATGAAAACCAATAATATAAACCAGAGCTCAATCATTTTTTAAATTTTTAATGGGCTTTCAATCTTACTTTACTTTCAGGTCCCTGGTAAATCACTTTGCCAACAAGCAGCAGGAACAATAGTCCGAGCAGGAAATACAGGGCTATAAATCCGAGTAATGTAAATAAAGCATTACCGGACGATACGGTTTCTGAGGCACCATCAGCCATTTTCAATAAACCGTACACCAGCCATGGTTGCCGGCCCAATTCAGCTGTATACCAACCCGCAATATTGGCAATGTATGGAAAGGGAATCATGAACATTAAAATCCACATGATCCATCGTTTTGGGAACAGTGTTTTGCGCCACCAAAAGAAAGCCACCAGTAATAATAACCCGATGAAAATGGTGCCCAGACCTACCATGATGTGGTAGGAATAATAAAGCCCGGGAATATTTGTGGGCCATTCTTCCTTAGGGAAATCATTCAACCCTTTCACTTCTGCATCCCAACGCTTATAAGTCAGCATACTCAACACATTGGGAACCTGAATGGCATTATCCATTTTTTGTTCTTTCATATTGGGTTGGCCGATGAGTACCATGGGGGCTCCTGATTCACTGTCAAATAATCCTTCCATGCCGGCAAGGGTAATCGGTTGATACTTTGTGACGTTTTTGGCGATCCAGTCTCCAAATGGAAAGGCGACCAAAAGAGCGGCTGCTAAGCCGAAGGCTACCCCTGTTTTGACGAAAAGTTTACCAAAATCTTTGTGGTTTTCTGCCAGCAAATAAAATGCTCCGGTTCCTGACACAACAAAAGAAGCCGTTACAAGTGATGCTGCCTGGTTGTGCAAAAAAGAAGGGATCAGCCAGGGATTGGAAAAGAGAGCCGAAAAGTTTTTTAGGACAAACTCTCCGTTGGCCAAAATCTCGTGACCTACAGGATGCTGCATCCATGAATGGGTGGCAATGATGAGGAAACCGCTTAACCATGAGCCGAGGAAAATCATAAAAGCGGCAAGAAAATGTAATTTTCGACCCAATAACTTTTCCCCAAAAAGAAATAATCCCAGGAAAGTAGATTCCATAAAAAAGGAAAACATGCCCTCCATGGCCAAAGTCTGTCCGATAATATTTCCTGTTAATTCCGAAAACCGCCCCCAATTGGTTCCAAATTGGAATTCCATGGGAATCCCTGTCACCACTCCCATGACAAAATTTACCGCAAAAATCTTAGCCCAAAACTTTGAAGCATGGTTGTACGTTTCGTTTTCAGTCCTGATGAATTTCCATTTGAACCATACAATGATTAGAGCCAGGCCCATCGTGAGCTGTGGAAATAAATAGTGAAAAGTAATGGTAAATGCAAATTGTAAACGATCGTAAAGAATCGCGTCTTCCATGTTGGGCTTGTTTTTTTGATGGCAATGGTTATTAAAACCTTCTTAAAAGAAAGGAAAAATAACTTGATCCAAAGTTAGGCCAAAAATAATATGACCGATTCTTTATTAATGTATTATTCATCACAAATAAGATGAATAAACGGCAAAAAGGAGAATAGTTCTATCTTAGCGGTAAAATTAAACAACATGAAATTGAGTATAAAATCCATTATTTCTGAATCCATTACCGCCAAACAAAAGGTGTTGGCTGATGAAGGATTAATGGAGGTCATTGAAGAGGTGGTAAAGAAGTGTATCATTACTTTCGAGCAAAAAGGCAAGATTCTTTTTTGCGGAAATGGTGGCAGCGCCGCCGATGCACAACATTTAGCGGGGGAGTTGTCGGGCAGATTTTTTATCGATCGCGAGCCATTGTTTGCAGAGGCTTTGCATGTCAATACGTCCTTTTTGACGGCAATGGCCAACGATTACAGTTTTGAGGAAGCTTACGCCCGCATGGTAAGAGCGGCCGGCCGGCCCGGGGATATTCTATTTGCCTTGTCCACTTCCGGTAATTCGGAGAATATTATCAGGACGGCAGCCGACGCACAGAAAATCGGGATGATTGTCGTTGGCATGACGGGAGAAACCGGCGGAAAACTCAAAGAAAATTGCGATTTTTTGATCAATATCCCTTCCTTGGTCACACCTCGTATCCAGGAATGCCACATTATGGTGGGACATATCATTTGTGAATTGGTGGAGAAAAAGCTTTTTGGATGATACTGAGATAGTTTGATTTCACTTTAGCCTTCAGTCTTTAGCCTTTAATCTTTTTTCAGGCATTGCCAATCTCAATCTCCCCAATACTTTGCCTGAAATCTTTTTTCAAAAGTAATTGCAAATTGACCAGGAGAATCTGTCCCATGGTTTCACAGAAGTCGAACTGGTCGGTTTTGTGGTGATAAGCCATTTCAGAGCGAAGTTGTTCCACTTTTTCAGTAGAGGAAATATGATCCATCGCCATCACATTGAGCAGTGCCCTGACACGTTTTTGTGAATTTTTTATCCTGAAGGCGATAAGACTGCGTTCTTCCAGTTGGTATTGGCGTACCGTTTCCGGGGACATATGTTTAATCCCCAGGAAAATGATGGGATTGTTTTCTTTGAAGAACTGCGGCAAATAAAAGCTCTTTCGTCCTTCATAACTTTGCTGGTCAAAATCTATGGCCCGCAGGCGGTATTGGTTGCCATCGATGTCGGGGGTTATATCAACCACATAATTGTATGATCGCATATCCCCCAGCAGTCGGACAAAACAACGTTCATTGAATTTGATGAATTCTTTGGCAATACGGATTTGGTTGAATTCTGAAGTGTCCAGATTGTGTTTGATAAAATCATCTCCCGGGATGCCCGACACGTGTTCTTCGATCATGGTATCTTTATAAACCAGATATCCCATGTAGTTTGGAGACAACAAATTCTCAAGCTCAAGCCCGTAAATCCTGGAGGCATCTGCTTTTTTTACATAAAAGTGGTCGTAATTATCATTGAGCTTATTGACGATGCGCACACGGAAGGGATGTGTATTGCCAAAGGTGCAAAAATCAATCCTGGCAACAGATAAGAGTTCCTGCACTCTAATATCTCCATCGGTTTTAAGAAAAGCATAAATTTCGGTAAGTGCCCGGTTCAAATCCGACATATCTGATTCCGGATAATAAACCGTTTCCCACAAGGTATCGTTTCCATCAGCATCGAGCAGAGGCAAAGAACTCATGTAACGGGCAAGATCCTGATATTCAACGGGCAATTTTAAATACCGGTTGTGCCGTTTGAGATAGGCCATAAGGTCATCGTTTACCTTAAAACCGATTTTCTTTTTCGAAGGAATGTCGCCTGTCATACTTGTTACTGGTTACTTGTTGCTGGTTACTGGCTAATGGGTTAACGAGCAACCAGTAACCAGCAACCAGCAAAGAGATTATCCATTCATCAGGTAATATACCCCTATTCCGGCAAAATACCCCATGAGAGCAAGTAAAGATATGCGCTTTAAATACCAGATGAAATCAATTTTCAAAATACCCATTACGGCAACTCCGGCGGCTGAACCAATGATGAGTACACTACCTCCGGTTCCTGCACAATAAGCCAGCAGTTCCCAAAACTTGTGATCCGTAGGATAGGTGGAAAAGTCGTACATTCCCATCGCTCCTGCAACGAGCGGTACGTTATCGACCACAGCCGACAGTAATCCAATCAAAATATTGATGATATAAATGTTTCCAAAGGCCTTGTCCATGGCCATAGATAGTTGCTGAAGGTGGCCTGCCGTTTGAAGGCCGGCAACCGCCAGAAGTATTCCCAGGAAGAACAACACACTGGGTACGTCAACTTCCCGCAGGGTGCCAACTACCGTAAGGTGATGATAATGTTCCTCGTTTTTTGAACGGTGGATGATTTCCGTGACGAGCCACAACACACCAACCCCAAGCAAAATGCCCATAAAGGGCTGCAGATGGGTAAGGGTTTTGAAGACAGGAACAAATAGCAACATTCCTACGCCAAGGAAAAAGATCAGGTTTCGTTCCCAGTTGGCAACAGGCGAGGAGTCCTTATTTTCATCTTCGTCCGGCCGGGTCACATCTCCTTTGTAAGTAAAAGTGATGATAAGCAGGGGCACCAAAATGGCTGCTATACTTGGAAGGAAAACCACCTTGACCACATTGCCTGCTGTAATCTGTTTTCCAATCCACAACATGATGGTAGTGACGTCACCAATAGGCGACCAGGCTCCCCCCGCATTCGCGGCAATGATAATCATTCCGGCAAAGAACCAAAGGTCATGTTTGTCTTTGATTAGTTTTTTCAAAACAGCCGCCATCACAATGGAAGTGGTCAGGTTATCGAGGGCTGCGGAAAAAAAGAAGGTGATCAGCGAGAGAATCCACATTAATTTGACCTTGTTGGTCGTCTTTATCTTGTCGGTGACCACGCTGAATCCCTGGTGGGCATCGATGAGTTCGACGATGGTCATCGCTCCTAAAAGAAAAAAGAGGATGCTTCCAATCTCACTTAGATGATGGAGCAGATTCTCGTCAATCACATGAGTCAGGTCTTCGGAGCCGTGGCTTCCTCCTCCTAAAATGGTTTCTTTCCCAATAACCAGTGCTGTCCATACCAAAACCCCGGTAAGCAGGGCAGAAGCAGACTTGTTAATTTTTATTGGATGTTCTAACGCGATGGCTGTATAACCGATCACGAAGATTATTATCATTAATAGATACATAGCAGTTGATATTTTGCGCTAAAATTGATGTTTTATTGGTATTAAATAGTTCAAAAATCAGAAGGGCGAATATAGATATATTAAGAACAATATTGGCCAACTAAAGGCAAATTTTATCAACTCTTCTTTGGTGACGTCCGCCCTCAAATGCAGTGGATATGAAAATTTGAACCATTTGTAAGCTAGTGGCCTCACTGACAAACCTGACCGGAATGGCCAACACATTGGCATCGTTGTGTTGTCGGGCGAGAGAAGCGATTTCGTTTTTCCAGCATAACGCGGCTCTTATGCCCTGGTGTTTATTGGCTGTCATGGCTGCTCCGTTTCCACTGCCACACATGATGACCCCGAGATCCACCTCGCCAGCCTCGACTTTTTCAGCAACAGGATGAATGAAATCAGGATAATCGACGGAATCAGCAGAGTTCGTTCCGAAATCGGTTACTTCAATGCCCAGGGATTCCAAAAAGGTTTTTACAGCATCTTTATGTGGAAATCCTGCGTGGTCGCAACCGATGGCTATTTTTTTGACTAGCATAGTATTTATTTTGAGGCAAAAGTAAGAAGAAATTAGGAAGGCAGCCCGAAGAAATGTTAAATAATAAAGGATAAATCTGCCTAAGGACTGCCTGAAAAATAAATTCAGACTTTTTGGGGCAGACTCCTCTTTAGAGACAGGCTGAAACCCCGGAAAATATGTCAATTTATTTTTATCAAATCGCAATGGCGCAGGAGAAAGGTTTGAAATTTCAAAAGCCTGATTTCCTTTCTTTTAAACTTTAAAAGGCAGCCAACTTAATGGAAAGGGTAAAGTTTTGTTATTTTCGTGAAAGAATAAAAAGAATAACAAACTTATGAAGATAATTGTACTCGGCTGCGGCCTCGTTGGTAAACCGATGGCCATAGACCTGGCTCCTGATTTTGACGTTACCGTGGCAGATATCAGTGCGGAAAATCTCAATAAAATAGGGAAGGAACATGGTATCAAAACCATTCAGCAGGATCTTTCAAACAAAAACGAATTGTCTGCCCTGCTAAAAGATTTTGACCTGGTGGTGAACGCCGTTCCCGGATTTATGGGATTTGAGACTTTGCGAACCATTATTGAAGCCGGGAAAGACGTAGTGGAAATCGCATTTTCTCCCGAAGATGTCATGTTACTGGATGAACTGGCCCGACAAAACGGGGTGACGGCCATCTGCGATATGGGGGTGGCACCGGGCATGAGCAATGTGTTGATCGGGCATGTTACTGAAATGATGGACAAAACAGAGAAGGTCAGGATATACGTAGGTGGATTACCCAAAAAACGTACCTGGCCTTTTGAGTATAAAGCACCTTTTTCTCCTATTGATGTCATCGAGGAATATACCCGACCCGCACGGGTGGTCGAGCATGGGAAGGAAGTCATCAAAGAAGCCCTGTCGGAAGTGGAATTGATGTCCTTCGATCCAGTAGGGACACTCGAAGCTTTTAACAGTGATGGTTTGCGCTCGTTGGTACACACCATCGATGCGCCGGATATGGTGGAGAAAACACTCCGTTATCCCGGGCATGCCGAACTGATGAAAGCTTTCCGGGCCACCGGATTTTTTAGCCAGGAATCCATTGAGGTCAAAGGACAAAAAATACGCCCGATCGACCTGACAGCCAAATTGCTTTTTCCAAAATGGGAATTGGGCATTGAGGAAGCTGAACTGACCATCATGCAGGTCATGATCGAGGGCATAAAAGAAGGCAAAAAGATGCGATACACCTATGATCTCTACGATGAGTACGATCCGCAAACAAAAACACATTCCATGGCCCGAACCACCGGATATGCCGCCACGGCAGCCGTCAGGATGCTTGCGGAGGGATGGTATCACCAAAAAGGGGTGTCCGTTCCCGAGTTTATCGGCAGGCACCCGGATTGTGTACAGTTTATCCTGGAACGTTTGAAGGAAAGGGGAATTGAATACAAGGAGAAGATTGAGGAATTATAATAAATATTAATCACATGCAACAAAAAAACGATCGTAAATTAGCTTTTTTGATTTTGGCTTCCGGCATTGGAATAATGGTGGTCAGCAATATCCTGAAAATGTTTTTCCCGTCCGAAATGGCCTGGTTGCCGGAGGGAATTCATTCTCCTATCCTTGCTTTTGAGTTTTTGCATACGGATAGCGAAGTGCTGCAATTATTCGGCCCGCAAAGCCCGGATCGGGACGCCTGGGTGTCGGGGATGAACAAGGGGCATGCGGTCGATTATATTTATATAGTAGTTTATGGTTTGTTTTTAGCCAGCTGGGGCTGGTACTGTTTTCGCAAAACAGCAAATAAATTCTTTTACACGATAATCGCCTTGGCTATTATCGCCGGGTTGAGTGACGTAATGGAAAACATTCAACTGGTCAACATCGCTTCCCATCTGGACGCCGTGACCTTTGCGGGCCCCTTGCGGCGTTTGATGATTTTCACCTGGCTGAAATGGGGCAGCCTGGCCCTGGCTTTGACGGGGTTGTCGGTTTTTCTGGTCAACAAGCGATGGTTGGGAAAAATATATTTGGCTCTAAGCCTGGCGACCCTTGTACTGGGGACAATGGCTTTTTTCAATCGTTCGTTGATTACTTCCTATTTTACGCTTGGCATAACGATGCAGTTTTTATTGCTGATCATTTTTGCCTTTTGGATGGTTTTTGGCGGTAAGAGAGTCCCTTTCCACCACTAAGGCTTAAGATACTCTAAATTCTCCTGCTATTGGGCATCATGCCTGCGTTCCACTCGGCACCAGGCTGTTCGCTCCATGCTTCCGCTGCCATCCTTTGCTGTGCTCGTCCCTCGCCGCCCTCCGCTCCGCTCCGGCAAACAATAAGAACAGAAAGGATGAACCCCCAACCCAGGAGCATCTTCAGCTCATTTTTTCCTCTCGTTACAAGTACAACTCTTCTAAAATTTTCCTGGCAGCACCGTTATCCAGTCTTGGCCCGAATTGGGAAACCACCCTTGAAGAAGCCAGGCTGGCGATTTTTCCAGCTTCGGCATGACTGTGTCCGTGGGTGATAGCGTAAAGATACGCTCCGGCAAACATGTCCCCGGCACCATTGGTGTCGATCGCTTTGACCGGGTAAGGTTTTATGTCGATGAAGGTGTCACCATCAAAGATCAGGGCACCGTTTTTACCCTGGGTGATGGCAAAACGTTTGGCTACTTTTTTTAACTCTTCACAGGCTACGTTGATATCATTGGTTCCTGTGTAAGTCATGGCTTCATCTTCATTACAGAAGAGCAAATCCACACTCGCACCAATGACCTCATCCATTTGATCTTTGAAAAATTTTACCATATTGGGGTCAGAAAAAGTAAGGGCGGTTTTTACGCCGTATTTCTCAGCTACTTTTTTGGCGCGTTTCATGGCCCGTCGTCCGCCTTCCGAAGTGATCAGGTATCCTTCAATATAAAGGTATTTTGAATCCTTGAGCGCTTCCTCATCCAATTCTGTTTCGGAAAACTGGCTGGTGATCCCCAAAAAAGTATTCATGGTACGATCCGCATCAGGAGTGATCATGACCAGGCATTTTCCGGTAAGTCCTTCGGCCCGGGGCATGCCATTGAGGTTTGTTTTTACATTGGCTTTTTCGAGATCATGCATATAAAAATCGCCCATCTCGTCCTTTGCCACTTTGCAGGAATAAAAACATTTACTGCCAAATTGACTTGCCCCGATCAGGGTGTTGGCGGCGGAACCTCCGCTTTGCTTTTTGGTAACATGTTTACGCAATGCAAGAATTAATTCATTCTGCCGATCTTCCTCCACCAGCGTCATTAACCCTTTTTCAATGCCGTGGGTCTCGAAAAAATCACTTGTCACCTCAAATTCCATATCCACCAGGGCATTGCCGATGCCGTAGATGTCGTATTTTTTATCCATGTTTATGTTATTTCAAAATTTCCGCAAAGATAGGCAATTTCGTTTCTTTTTTTATTTGATAACCATTCAGACTTAAAAATAAGCCTTCAATAATTTTGACATCCCGGTAGGTACCGTTCAAAGTTCCAGGTTCAAAGCCTGCCTGACAACATCAGGAGGCAGGTTCAAATTGTTAAGGGACACTCTCACACTCTCCCCATATCACAGCATCGTAGCATCGCAGCATCACAGCATCGTAGCATCGTAGCATCGTAGCATCGTAGCATTCATATAGCATCAATCAATCAATTTTTGTATCTTGCACCACTAATAAACAGCAGGTAATGAACGCAGGCAGTTTTTTAAAGTATATCAACACACCTTCTTTACTGCATCAACTTCCCTATGAGGAGTTGAAAACCATGGTATTGCAATATCCCTTTAGTGCGAACTTACACATGCTTTTGCTTCTGAAAAGTAAACAGGAAAATCATAAGGATTACGAAAAAAACCTTGCCATGGCGGCCAGTCATAGTATTAACAGGTCTTATTTATATAAATTGCTGCACAATCTTGAACTCATGGAGCTGGATTCCGGGCAACTGCTAAAAGAAGACGAAATTTTAGAACTTAAAGACCTGGCCAGTCTGGAAAAAAACCTTGAAAAGGAATGGGTTTTGTTGGAAGAGGAGGAAACGCCAATAGGTGATAATATCAATGGTTTAGGCGACCACAGAGAGATGGAAAAAGCGGAAGAGATAGAAGTTTCGGATGGAGAGCAGGTATCTTCCGATGAGGTGAAACATCCCGAAGCATCCGTTGACCCAGAAAAAGAATTGCCTTCTGAGGGCATTGAAGATGAACTGCTTTCCACGATGAATGCCCTCAATGCCCTAATTGAGGACGTCATTGCTCACGAGGAGCATGCTGAAGATATTTCACAGGAAGAAATCCTCGAAATATCCAGCCTGACAGAGGTTATCAAACATTATCTTCCGGAGCAGGAAGAAGAAAATAAGGAAACAACTTTGGATGAAACAGGGGGACAGGAGCATGTATTGGAAGAGGAGTCAGAAACCGCTCCTCCGCCTGAAACACATAGCCCCCAGGAGACTTCAATACCTCGTAAAGAAAGAACAGGGAAGCAAAAAGTATCGGAAATCGCCTCTAAAAGTATAAAATCGCAAAGCAGGGTAGCCTCTGAGACCCTGGCCCAAATTCTGGAAAAACAAGGACTGACGGATCAGGCCATAAAAATGTATGAGCAATTAATTTTGACTTTTCCGGAAAAAAACGCTTACTTTGCAGCGAAAATTGAAAATCTAAAAAATTTATAATAAAATGCTGACTACATTAACTGTTTTGACCGCCATTGTATGTTTGATGCTAATGCTTGTAGTTTTGGTTCAAAATCCCAAAGGGGGTGGAGTTGATTCTACTTTCGGAGGTTCATCTGCCAACCAAATGTTCGGTGCGTCAAAATCTACTGATTTTATTGAAAAACTGACATGGTATCTTGCCATAGCGATGTTCGTACTTTGTATCCTCACCACTTTGATCGTTGATTCATCTGGTTCGGCTACGGAATCATTGGGAATGTTGTTCTAAGAATAAAAGGTTTTTCTTACAAAAAAGACCCGGTTGCTCAGGCGGCCGGGTCTTTTTTGTAATGTGCCGGTTGGTGTTTTGTCAAGGCGAATGCTCAAATGTCGCCATTATTGGTTTTTACCGTCAATTTGTCAACTCTGCTCCTTTTAACTGCCGCTATTTGCCGGATATTTTTGTTTGGGCGGTAAAATTGTCAGTATCCTGCAGTTGGCATACAATTCGCTAATGGTGTATAGTGCGTTCATTGCACATGTTCAGCCTTTGTATTCTGAAAAGCTGAGCGATTCAATCATTAATTATTAACCTAAAATAATATTCGCTTTATTATGAGGCCAATTAACGACCGAGTTGTTATCAAACCTGCTCCGGCAGAAGAAAAAACCAGTGGAGGTATCATCATTCCGGATACCATTAAGGAAAAACCACAAAGAGGAGAAGTCATTGCAATAGGCCCTGGAAAAGGAGATACTGCTATGACCGTAAAAGTGGGCGATATCGTCCTGTATGGGAAATATGCAGGACAGGAATTGCAGCATGAAGGAAATGATTACCTCATCATGAGAGAAGAAGATATTCTCATTATTCTCGATTAATTTTTCATTCCAATTTTTAATTTTATTATTTCCGGACTTTTGAAGCAATAGCAGCTTATTATTCATTCAATTGATTCTTACAGCTGCCTTTTCCTTTTAAGTCCAATTGATTTCTTAAACAAAAAAACAAATCCAGCTATGGCTAAAGATATTAGCTTTGATAGAGATGCACGTGAAAAACTGCGTGCTGGTGTTGATGCCCTTGCCAATGCCGTTAAAGTAACCCTGGGCCCTAAAGGCCGTAATGTAATCATCCAGAAAAGTTTCGGAGCACCTCAGATCACTAAAGACGGGGTGACCGTTGCCAAAGAAGTTGAACTGGAAGACGCTGTAGAAAACATGGGTGCTCAAATGATGAAAGAAGTGGCTTCCAAGACTGCTGATATTGCAGGAGACGGAACCACCACTGCTACTGTTTTGGCACAGGCCATGGTCAATGCAGGGTTGAAGAACGTTGCCGCAGGAGCCAATCCAATGGATCTCAAACGCGGAATGGAAAAAGCGGTAAAAGCGGTAGTGGCAGAACTTGCTGCCAATACAGAAATCATCGGAGACGATTTTGAAAAGATCAAGCAGGTAGCTTCCATTTCTGCCAACAACGATCAGGAAATCGGGGGACTTATTGCTGATGCCATGAAACGCGTGAGCAAAGACGGTGTGATCACAGTTGAAGAAGCTCGCGGTACAGATACTTATATGGACGAAGTGGTCGGTATGCAGTTCGACCGCGGATACCTCTCTCCTTATTTTGTAACCGATGCTGAAAATATGGTTACAGAATATGAAAATCCTCTTATTCTTATCCACGACAAGAAAATTTCCAATATGCAGCCGCTGATTCCTATTTTGGAAAAAGCTGCCGGCTCAGGACGTCCTTTACTCATTATTGCAGAGGATCTCGAAAGCCAGGCGCTTGGCGTATTGGTGGTCAACCGCCTTCGTGGTGGACTGAAAGTTGTTGCGGTCAAAGCTCCTGGTTTTGGCGATCGTCGTAAAGCCATGTTGGAGGATATTGCTATCCTTACCGGTGGGGTGGTAATCTCTGAAGAAAAAGGATACAACCTTGAAGGTGCCGATCTTGAACACCTGGGATCATGCGAAAAAATTTCCATCGATAAAGACAATACCACTATCGTAAACGGAAAGGGAGAAGAAAGCCAGATCAAGGCCCGTATCAATCAGATCAAAGCCCAGATCGAAACAACTACCTCTGATTACGATCGTGAGAAACTGCAGGAACGTCTGGCTAAACTCGCCGGAGGGGTTGCCGTATTGTATGTTGGTGCCGCTACCGAAGTGGAAATGAAAGAAAAGAAAGATCGTGTTGATGATGCGCTCCATGCTACCCGTGCTGCGGTAGAAGAAGGAATCGTGACCGGTGGAGGTGTGGCGCTCGTACGTGCCAGAATCGTTCTGGAAAAAGTGGTAGGTGCCAACGATGATGAAAATACAGGGATCCAGATCATTTCCAAAGCTATTGAGGCTCCCCTTCGTTCCATCGCCAATAATGCCGGAGTGGAGGGTTCAGTAGTACTTCACCACGTATTGTCTAAAAAAGGCGATTACGGATACAATGCCCGTGAGGATAAATATGAAGACCTGAAAAAAGCAGGAATCATTGACCCTACGAAAGTAACTCGTATCGCACTTGAAAACGCAGCATCTATTGCCGCCATGATTCTGACCACAGAATGTGTGATCAGCGATAAGCCTGAACCGGAAGGTTCCGCTCCTCATATGGGCGGTATGGGCGGCGGAATGCCAGGCATGATGTAAACTGAATTTTAGAGTAGAAATAAAAAAAGCGGTCCTCTTCTGGAAAGAGAGACCGCTTTTTTTGTCTTAATTTTTTTCGAATATCAGATCAGAAGGCAAACTACCTCACCAAAGTTGTACTTCCATTAGAAGTAACAATATTGCCGTCAGGTAGCGTGGCTTCCAGGTTCCAAATGTAAATTCCGGCATTCATGTATTTTGTCCGGAAAGTTCCGTCCCATCCACGGTTGGTGGCATTGGTGGGGAAATTCCTGTCTTCATAGAGCAACTCGCCCCAGCGGTCGTATACCCGGAAAAAATTGATGTTAATACCAGGTTTTCCATGAACGATAAGCAGGTCGTTTAAGCCATCCTCATTAGGTGAAAATCCGGTGGGGACGACGATTCCAAAATCTTTTTGAACATGGATCGTAATAAGGTCATCTCCTTCACACCCATTTTCATCGTTTACGGTCAGCTGCAAACTGATCTGGTGGTCCGTGGTAACTGTAGGATTCGGACAATCCAGACAACTCAGCAGGCTGGTGTCCTGAGGCCACCATTGAAAAAGTACCGGCATGGAAGAACCACTGAATTCCGGGTATAAGGTAATGGTTTGGCCAAAAGTAATCGTTTGATCCGGCCCAAGATCCACTTCCAGCGGATCGGGCTCTGTAATATTGAGGTTCGATTCAAATATCATACAGCCATGAGCATCCCTGATAAAGAGATTGTAAGTACCGGCCATCAATCCTATCTGGGCGGCACTGCCATTGAAGTTCTGGTTGTCCAGACTATAACTGTAGGGAGGTGTCCCTCCTGTAGTAGCAGAACTGATCAATCCGTCCCTTCCTCCATAACAGCTGATGTCTTCTATGGCAATATCCGCGGCAAGTGGTGCGTCAGGCTGGTCCACCAATACACTATCCCTTTCAATACAACCATTTTGATCGGTGATCTCAAGGGTGTAAACTCCGCTTGGGACATTGCCTATGGAAGTATTGGACAGACCATTATTCCACAAATAGGAATATCCCGGGATCCCGCCACTTACCGTGGTAGTAACTACGCCTGTAGATTCCCCATAACAGCCCACATCTACCGGTTCAAAAACAATCCGCAGGGCTTCAGGGGCATTTAACTGGAAGCTTTCAACGGTGAGACAACCATTGGCATCTGTTACACTTACACTGATCGGGCCGCTGGCCAATTGAATAGCATTCTGTGCTGTTGATCCATTGCTCCAAAGATAGTTGTAGTTGGCTACACCGCCATTGACATTAAGATTGACGGAACCGTCAGTGAAGTCGTGGCAGCTAACATCCTGGGTGCTTCCCTGGACCACCAGTGCGTTAGGTTGGGCAAGAGAGAAATTCAATATTTCCGTACAGCCTAAAGCATCGGTGATGGTCACGTCATAATTGCCTGCTGGAAGATTGGAAACATTGGGGGAATGGGGGAGGGTGGAAGGGTTCCAGTTATAGGTATATCCGCCGCCGCCGCCGGTAACGGAAACACTGATCACTCCGTCACTTCCTTCAAAACAGCTAATATCATCTGAGGTGAAATCAACCGACATCAATGAAACCGAAGCAATATCCACAGATTCTATGGCCGTACAACCCTGGGCATCCGTAACGGTTACAGAATACGCTCCAACGGCCAGTCCGTTGGCCGTTGAGGTCTGTTGTCCCAGAGGATCACTCCAGGAATAATTATACGGTGCGGTACCACCCGTAGGTGTTATGGTGGCCGTGCCATCATCCACTCCGAAACATCCCACGAGGGTGTTAGAAGTTTGAGTCGTCAAAGCGGTGGGCTGATCCAGCATTATCGCGTCTTCAATGGTACAGTTATTTGCGTCCGTGACCAAAACACTGTATTGTCCCTGAGGCAGGTTGATGATGCTGGGATTGGTAGCTCCGTTATTCCAAAGATAAGAAAGCTGTCCGGTTCCTCCGGAGGCAGTAGCCATGGCCGAACCAGTAGGATCACCAAAACAATTCGGGTCATCCCCGGAAAGGGTGAGTTGCAGTGCTGCCGGTTCGGAGAGGACTACAGTGTCCAGGAAAACACAGTCGTTATTATCTGTAATGGTTACCATGATTTCGCCAGCTTCCAGGTTTGTCGGGTTGGAAGTCACCTGGCCATTGCTCCATTGGTAGCTGTAGGTTGGAATACCTCCCGAAACCGTTGTTTCAATGGTGCCATCGGTTCCTTCAAAACAACTTGGATCGGAAAGGGTATATTGGACCTGTATGGGTTGCGGACTATCTACCGTTGACATAATTTCCAGGGCACAGTCGTTGTCATCCGTTACGGTAATGGTATAGGTGGCAGCAGTCAGGTCATTTCTGACCATCGAGGGGGACCCACTATCACTCCATGTATAGGCAAAGGGAGCTGTTCCTCCGGAAACTTCAAGGGAAACCGTTCCGTCGGCTCCTCCAAAACATAAGACAGGGGTGCTTACCGCCTGTAGGTTTAACGATTGCGGTGTCAGAACCTGGACAAAGGCACTGTCGACACATCCAAGTGCATCGGTGACCAATACGCGGTAATCGCCACCAGGAAGCCCCGTGGCGCTGGCATTGGTTCCGACCAAACCGGAAGAACCCACTTCAGTCCATTCAAAGGCGTAATTGGTTGTACCGCCCGTAGCTTCTACGGTGGCCACTCCATCGGCGGAGTCGAAACAACTCGTGCTGTCTGAGGTGATCTGCAATTCAAGCAGTGGGGGTTCCAATATTTCGGCAGCCGTAATGACCTGGCAGTTGTTGATATCTGTCACCGTAACGGAATAACTTCCTGCAGGTAAACCCGAGGCAACATCACCGGTCTGGTTGTTGGTATTTGAATCCCAAACGAAATTGTAGGATCCCGTACCACCCTGGGCCAAAACGGTAGCAATTCCGGTGGACTGACCAAAACATGCCACATCGACACTGTCGGTCGTGGCGGTCAGGATTTCAGGTTCGGTTAGGTTAAAGGAATGCTGAGTTACACAACCGGCATTATCGGTAAGGGATAACGTTTGTTGCCCTGCACTTAGATTGGTTGCAATCGAATCTGTTGAACCGCTGCTCCAGTCGAAACCATAAGGACCGTTTCCATTGGAAATTTCGACGGTTGCCTGGCCGTCAGAAAGTCCGTTGCAACTGATCTGACTCAGTACAATGGGATCGACAGTCGGTGCGGGGGCGTTGTCGACAGTAAAGCCAATTGTTCCCAGACAGCCCACTCCGTCGGTAACGGATACCGTGTAATTGCCTGGAGTTAGGCCGGTAAAGAGCCCTGTGTTATTGACATTTCCCGCCAGGTCGAAAGAAAAAGGCCCTGTTCCGGCAACGATATTTATTTGTACCAGACCGTCATCACCACCCGGGCATGAAGTTCCGGTCGGGAAAGCTTCGGAGGTAGCAGGATCACAATTCGGCGTGGTGCACTGGGTTGAAGTGATTACACTTGGGCAATTATCCCCAATAGCCTGAAGTTCAAGGGTGACTGTTTCCAGGAAGGTTAGCCCGGTAACCGTATGGGAAAGTGGGCCAGAAGGCGTTACCCAGCCGGTGCCGTTTACATTTACCAGGTACCCAATAGCACCTGCCACATCATTCCACACAAAAGTGATGGTGCTTGAAGTAATGGAACCGCAACTCAGCACGGGTTGTTCCAGCGCAGGTTCTACTTCGATGGTTATTGAATCCATAACGGAACAACCATAGGTGTCTGTAGCCGTCATGACATAGGTAGTGGTGGTTGCAGGACTCGCAACAGGGTTAGGACAATCACTGCAACTCAGTCCGGTGGTCGGTTCCCAGCTGTATTCAATCGCATATACAGGGTTAAATGTAATGGTCCAGCTAAAAAGGGTTCCATCCAGTCCTTGTGTGTCATCTATCAACTGGAGAGACCATATCCCGTTGGTTGCCCGGTCCCCATCCCAAAGATCTGACCATACGCCTTCCGGAAGGAATTCCCCTGTGAACGGTACGGCCGAGGGGGGAGCAAATGGCCCCGGAGCACTGATGAGCTGGGAAGCATCCACCGTAAAACAAGTGTGTAAATAATAATCCAGGCCCAGTCCGTTTCCTCCGTTCCCTCCATTGTCGGTGGTCAGTTCAAGGAATTGACCGTCCGGACTGATGAGATATATATCCATGTCATCAATCCACCGGTGCTCAAGGCTGTCTATGCAGACGGAAGCTATTACTCCAGGCCCAAGGGTCAGCGGAATGACATTCTGAACGTTTATATTCGAAAAGACCGGGATGTTGGCCGATGGTACGGTCAAGGGGGTATTATTGGTAAATGTCGGCGGATCGGGTAGGGGAACATTCAGTGTGCCGTCGAGCTGTATGCTGTCTCCCTGGCAGATGATGAGATCATTGCCAAGATCCGGTTCCACAAGCGGGTTATCTCTAATTAGAATGGAAATGGTATCCCGGGTACAGGGATCTTTTTGAATATCGATCAGTAAAGTTTCATCTCCTTCCACGAGGCCGTCTTCAAAAGCTGTAATGGGGATGGTGACTGAACTTTCCCCTGCGGGAATAAACAGATCCGGTGGAATAAACTGGTAATCGATACCGTTTTCTGCAGTTCCCAGAATGGTGTAATCAATAGGAGTATCCGCTTCCACCGGATTAGGGTAAGAAAAAGTAATGGTTCCGCTTTCACAACCTTCTGCGACAGAGCCGTCAAGACTTACCGTAGCCACCTCAATATCAAGCGAGCCGGTTCCAAAACTTTTGGCTTCAAGGAATACACCCGAGTCAAAAGCAGAATCACTGGCGTCGGCAATAACGAGCTTAATGGTGTAAGTTTCACATGGAATCACGACAACCTCTGCGGTGAGTACCGTAGTGAAACCATCATAAACGGGTTGATTGCCGGAATTATTATTGTTATTGTAAAGTGCTGAAAAGGCAAGGCTCCCATTTGGGGGCGTACAATTGCTTAAAGTTCCGTTGGCTCCGACAGAACCTGAGTTCACATTATTGATGGTCACCGGAAGCGTCGTTCCCGGGATCAGCGCTATATTTTCTCCATTGTTTTGATAAGGTCCATTGATGCCCGGGCCGGAAATGAAGAATCCGAAGACATCATTAAAACTACTACAGGCATATTCCGGGTATTCCTCGGAAGCCCAAACGTAATTAAACCGAAGGGTGTCAGAGATGGGAACGAAGGTAATGGTGTATTTCGCAACATCCTGGGTATTATTTGGAGAAGCTATGGAAGAAACATCGGGGTCACTTACTGCTCCGCCGGCAAAGTTGCTGGCAAAATCGCTGCCGTTAGCTTCTGAACCAAAATTGGCGCCCTGGGAAACTGCGCGTCCTGTGGTCATGATAATGCCTCGTTCCATTCCGATCACATCCTGTGCGTGGTTGAAAAAGCCTACAGCATTTGCGGCACCCTGGTAATTGACGCTGATTACTTCAACCCCGTCCCCTAAAAAGATATTGGTGATGAGATTTTCAGGTGTAATCGGTGGCGCATTGGTGACTTCCATTTGCGCCCAAAGAACATTTGGCACAATAAAAATTATCAAAAGGGCAGTTCTTAGTAAATGGTTGATTTTTCTCATAAGCTATGCGAAAAAGTTAATGAATTTTGTAGTTAAAATATTGGGGAAATATAAGGAAGCTTTCTCTTTTCGGCTTAAAAATAAGATTCTTTAAGGAAAGGACTTAAAATCTAAAAGATTTTGTACTCCCATTTACAAAAAAGAAGAGCCGGCGATCTATAGGAATGCTGCTTTTGTAGAAAAAATAGCCCGTTAATCTAAAAATAGTATTGCTTCGTCCATGGTAAATTATTTTTGTTCAAATTATGCTGGTTCCCCAATAATTACTGAACATAAATAACACAAAAATGAACGGGGGCAGAAAAAAATAAGGACAAATGAGGCAATTTTTTAAATTTTTACTGGCATCGACACTGGGAGTGTTTATCGCCGGTACATTGATGGCTATTTTTGGCATTATTATTATTGCTCAAATCGCCAATGAGGAAAATAAAGGTAATGTAGTAAAAGAAAACACCATTTTGCACATCACCCTGGATGAGGCTATCCCTGAATTGACAGATAATGTTGAACGGGATATTTACTCCTTTAATACACAACAGGTTTTAGGATTAAATGACATCCTGTACACGCTTGAAACCGCAGGAAAAGACGATAATATCAAAGGGATATTCCTGGAAGTTGACCAAATGCAGGGAGGCTTTGCCACGGCAAGAATATTGCGAAATGCACTCGCAGATTTCAAATCCAATGGTAAATTCATCATTGCCCATTCGAAATTCTACAGTCAGGGAGCTTATTACCTGGCCTCTGTGGCCAATGAAGTTTATGTAAATCCGCTGGGGTGGATTGATTTTCGTGGATTTTCTTCCCAAACAGCATTTGTGAAAGAAATGCTGGATCGACTCGGAATTGAAATGCAGGTGATTTGGGTAGGTAATTACAAAAGTGCCACAGAGCCTTTCCGAAGAAATAATATGTCGGAAGACAATAAAGAGCAGGTGAGAGAATTTTTGACGGAATATTACGATCTCTTTTTAGAGGACATTAGTCAGACCAGGGGACTGGAGGTGTCCGAGTTGAAAAATATTGCCAATGAATATATTTCTCCTGATCCGCAAAAAGCGCTGGAACGAAAACTGGTAGATGGAATTGTTTACCGTGATGAAGTGATCAATGAATTGAAAGACAGTGTTGGCATTGAGTTGGATGAAAACCTGCGGCTAGTTTCACTGGCGGACTATTTCAAGAGTAATCCCAAGAAACTAAATACAAAAATCAAAGACAAAATTGCTGTGGTTTATGCTGAAGGAGCCATTGTGGATGGCCCGGGGGCAGAGGGGAGCATCGGGGATGAAAATTACAACAAAATTTTTCAAAAATTACGCAAGGACGATAAGGTGAAAGCCGTTGTTTTGAGGGTGAACTCTGGAGGAGGTAGCGCAATGGCTTCGGAAAATATTTGGAGAGAGCTGATGTTGCTGAAAGAAAGCGGCAAGCCTGTGATTGTCTCCATGGGCACCTACGCAGCCTCCGGAGGGTATTATATTGCTACCGCGGCCGATTCTATTTTTGCCGAACCGAATACACTGACAGGGTCTATCGGAGTATTTATAATGTTGCCGAATGTGCAGGAATTGTTTAATCGGCACCTGGGCATCAATTTTGATTCTGTCAAAACCGCTCCTTTGGCCATATCCCTTTCCCCGTTCTTTAAAATGTCAGAGGCTGAGCGAAATATCCTTCAATCCACCACGGATATTTTGTACCAGACCTTTTTACAAAGAGTGGCCGACGGAAGAAAAATGGTTACCACTGATTCGGTTAACCAGGTCGCACAGGGAAGGGTCTGGACCGGCAGTCATGCTCTTGAATTAGGGTTGGTCGACCGTATGGGAGGGCTGGAAGATGCTCTGAAATCTGCCGCAACGATGGCAGGGTTGGATAGCTACCGAACAGTAGAGTACCCCAAGCCCAAGACCGCTATTGCTGCTATAATAGAACAACTAACCGGGCAACAAAATGTCAAAACCTCTACTGCTGAAATGATGTTAAAAAGAGATTTCGGGCAACTTTTTTCTGCCTATGATGACCTGCGATCCATCTACAGTTCGAAAGGCATGCAAATGCGATCGACCGTGATGGTGCCGTTTGAGTAAAATTCAACACAATGAGGGAGCATGTACTTCATCCCGAATTTCATTATTTCTTCTCGTTGGATCTCAATAAATTAAATCATTTTCATAGTTTCATGTAGCGGGTTTCGGGTAAATTAACCCGGAATCCGCGACATGAAACAGATTGATGGCCCGCCTTTAACCACTTTCCATTTTTATTCTTTCCCACCCGGAAAACAGGGACGACTCCATGTTTTTTGTTTCGGCACATATTATTAAAAATCGTTACTTTTGGTTTGTCCATGCGTCAGAAATGACGAATAAGCAAACACAAAAACACACCAACGAATGTCCGAAATTAACTTACCGGAAGTAGTTTTTATCAAATCAGGTAAAGTCTATAAGCAAATTAAAATAGATGAAGTACTGTATATTTTTGCCGAAGGAAACTATACAACTTTTTTTACCTCGTCAGGTAAACACGTTGCTAAAATTTCTTTGCGGCAGGTCGGGGAGATCATTTCTTCCGGGACTTTCATCAGGGTACACAGAAATTATATGGTCTGTATTGATAAGATCGAAAAGATCGATGTTCAAAACAACAAAATTCATTTGGCGGAACGCATTATTCCCATTGGAAAAAGCTTTAAAAAGGATCTTTTGGAGCAAATTAGGATACTCGGTTAAATTTACAAAAAGCAGGCTTGTCACCTTCAACGCACCAGTTATCACTTTTCGAATTGATTGTTGGCGGTTTTGTTTAAATTCGTCAAAAATTAGCACTACAGGTTTTACCTGTCAAAGAATAAAGTAAGGGGGAACGGTTGTCAGGGGCGATCTCACTTATCAGGTCGTCAGCTGGCAACTTTAAGGGCTTCGTCCGGTTAAAACCTCCTTCTTCAAGATGACCAGTCGAGAATTAAATTTTTTCTACACTTTAAAGTCTGAGGTATTTTCAAGGTTTTTCCCAAAAAGAATCCTCCACGATAGCTAATCGATTTTAAATTTACCTTTTAAATTTACCTTTTTCCCTACCTTTGCGCCGTGGCGAGAATTTTATCAATAGATTACGGAACAAAAAGAACGGGTTTAGCCGTATCTGATCCACTCCAGATCATCGCGAGTGGGCTGGATACTGTTGATACAAAAAATATTTTTGACTATCTACAGCATTATATCGCAGCAGAAGAAGTGGAGACCATTGTGGTGGGGGATCCCAAATATCCCGATGGCAATCCTTCGCAGATCGCTCATATGGTGCTTGGGTTTATCCGAAAACTGCGCAAAATGTTTCCGGAAATTGAGGTGGTTCCCCATGATGAGCGGTACACCTCGGAAGACGCTAAAAAGATCATTCTCCAGAGCGGCGTGAATAAGAAAAAAAGGAGGGATAAAAGATTGGTGGATAAAATAAGCGCAGTATTGATCCTTCAGGATTATATGGAAGAGCACCGGCAGTAAAATTTTAGTTATTCAATCAGCCATTGAACTTCCGGCAATCTTAGGATGTTTGACAAAAGAATTTTTTTGCCAACGGAGTTGTTTCGCATAGACAATTCGTTGGTTTTGTTATACAAACAGAGAAATATTAAAAGGAAATGTTGTTACCAATTCACGGATACGGGTTGCCTGTATTGAGAAAAGTAGGCGAGGCAATTGATGAAAATTATCCGGATTTGACGAAGTTGATCGAAGATATGTGGGATACCATGTATTACGCTCAGGGGGTAGGTCTTGCTGCACCTCAAATTGGCAAATCCATCAGGCTTTTTGTGGTCGATACCATCCAGGTGATGGATGAAGGAGAGGAAGATAAAGGAATCAAGCAGGTTTTTATCAATGCCGAGATGATAGAGGAAACAGGAGTAGAGTGGACTTATGAAGAAGGCTGTCTTAGTATTCCCGATGTTCGCGGTGATGTGGAACGAAAACCTACCATTAAGATCCGCTTTCAGGATGAAAATTTCGAGACCCATGAACGGGAGTTTAGCGAGATGAATGCACGGGTTATCCAGCACGAATACGATCATATTGATGGCATTCTTTTCACAGAGTTACTGAAACCCATTCGAAAACGTCTGTTGAAAAAGCGCCTGGATAATATCAAAAAAGGCAATATCAGCGTAGAATACAAAATGAAGTTTGCAGGGAAATAAACATTCATACCGGGTGGAACAGCCTGCTTTAGGCGATTACCCTTGTTCCTTTCTTTATTATTCCAGGGGTGTTCATAAAATTTTAATGAAAGAATTTATCCGCTGAGTTTGCAGAGAAGGCGCAGTGATTGCAAAGATTTCTCTGCGTTCATTGCGCCTTCTCTGCGTCCATTGCGGTTAAAAAAACAAAAAATTGATTTTATACCAGTGGGAGATCATGTAACACGATTTCCCTAATTCGTGTCGTTCGGTTGAAATTTTCTCCTACCTTATTTTATTTTTTTTTACATTTACCCCCATTAAATGAAAAGCCTAAACCAAAACGCACATGACTCTAACAACTTTAGACTGGTCCATCATTTTTGCTTTTTTTGTCATTTCCATGGCTATTGGAGTCCTCGTCTCCAAACAATCTGGTAAAAGTTCCTCTGATTTCTTTCTTTCCGGCAGGAGTATGCCCTGGTGGTTATTGGGATTTTCCATGGTCGCCACCACTTTTTCTGCGGATACCCCAAACCTTGTTACCGATATTGTTCGGAAGAACGGGGTGAGTGGAAACTGGGTATGGTGGGCTTTCCTTTTGACGGGAATGCTCACGGTATTTGTTTATGCCAGACTTTGGAGAAGGTCAGGGGTGATGACCGACCTGGAGTTTTACGAATTGCGATACAGCGGCAAGGGGGCAGCCTTTTTACGCGGATTCCGGGCCTTATACCTGGGCGTGTTTTTTAATGTACTGATCATGGCTACCGTAACGCTGGCTGCCATCAAGATCGGCGGCATTCTATTGGGATTGACCCCCACACAGACCATTCTGATTGCCTCCATTGTGACGGTTTTTTATTCTGCCCTTGGGGGATTGAAAGGGGTGATTCTCACCGATTTTTTCCAGTTCATCATAGCGATGGTGGGTTCTGTTTGGGCAGCCTATGTGGTGCTGAATATGCCGGAGGTAGGAGGACTGACCAATCTGTTGGAACATGAAAATGTAGCGGGCAAACTCCACCTGCTACCCGATTTTAATAATATGGAAGTATTGATTCCATTGTTTATTTTACCACTGGCCGTTCAATGGTGGAGTGTTTGGTATCCTGGGGCGGAACCCGGTGGCGGGGGGTATATTGCCCAACGTATGCTCTCGGCAAAAGATGAAAAAAATGCGGTGGGGGCAACCTTGTTTTTTAATATAGCCCATTATGCCTTGCGTCCATGGCCGTGGATTCTTATCGCTTTGGGATCGTTGGTTATGTTTCCGGACATAGCCTCCCTTAAACTCGCTTTCCCGAATGTTGATCCGGGGATAGTCAATGATGATTTGGCTTATCCTGCCATGTTGACTTATCTGCCGGCCGGATTACTCGGTCTGGTGATCGCTTCGTTGATTGCTGCTTTTATGTCGACCATTTCCACCCATTTGAATTGGGGGTCATCGTATATTGTGAATGATTTTTATAAACGTTTTGTGGATAAGGATGCTTCAGAAAAAAAGATGGTATCCGTTGGGCGTATTTCTACGGTAATTTTAATGGCCTTAGCGGCCATATTGGCCTTGTACCTGAGTAATGCCTTGCAGGCCTTTAATATACTTTTACAGATCGGTGCCGGTACCGGACTCATTTTCATCCTGCGCTGGTTTTGGTGGCGCATTAACGCCTACAGTGAAATTGCCGCAATGGTCATTTCCTTTTTGGTCGCCATTTATTTTGAGTTTATACATCCTGTCCCCGTTCCCGATCATTGGAAATTACTCATGGGTGTTGGCATCACAACGGTTGGCTGGCTGACGGTCACTTTTTTGACCCAGCCGGATGATTATTCAAAACTGTTGAGTTTCTACAAACTGATCCGTCCGCACAGCAGAGGCTGGAAACCCGTTATCGACAGGGCTTTGTCTGAGAACACCATCACAAAGAAAGATATTACCGTAGGAAAATTGCCCGGCGAACTCGCAGGCATGTTTTCAGGAGTGTTTTTGGTTTACGGATCGCTCTTTGCCATTGGATTCTGGATTTATGGAAATATTCAGGGAGCCTTGATCGCCACGGGAGTAGCTTTGGTGAGCGGGTATTTCATGAAGCAGTTGCTCGATAAGAAAAACAGGGAGGCTTGATGCTTTAATACTACGATGCTTTAATACTGCGATGCTACGATTATTTGATGCTTTGAATTTTGATTTTTAAACTAATTATCAAACCATTCTAGCATCGCAGTATCCTAGCATCAAATAATCATAGTATTATAGCATCATAGTATCAAGCCTATTTTCTTCCAAAATCAGCGGGGATTTCTCCCCATTCTTCGGTTTTCCATTTCATTATGGGATTGTTGTAGGTATTGGTTTTGAGCCAGGTTTCCGCCCGGTCGATGAGCTCGTATAATTTCGCTGTTTGGGAGGTTTTTTTGAGTAATGTTTTCGCTTTTTTATTCCTCACCCAGGCCATGGCCGTTCGGGAGTCTGTATATATAGGTGTATTCTGCCCTGTTTTTTTGAACATCGCCAGGGCGTGAACCAGGGCAAGAAACTCTCCGATATTATTGGTGCCCAGTTCAAATTTCTGATAAAAGATCCGGGTTTTATTTTTGGTGTCCACGCCCTGGTATTCCATCAGGCCGGGATTGCCGCTGCAGGCCGCATCAACGGAGATACTGTCCCAGACAATTTCCTTTCGGGCCTCAGGACTCAGGGCTGCTGGTGATTTAGTGCCTTTTTTTTCAAAATGATCTACATAGGAACCATCAAAAGCCGCTTTGGCTTCCGCCAGTGTTTTGAATGCTTTGTATTTGGCATTCGGGTATCCTTTTATTTGTAATTGACATTCAGTCCAGGATTCGTAGATGCCAGGCGTATTGCCCGCCCACACGACGTAATATTTATTGCTTTTTGCCATGGTGCAAAGATACGTGGAGATAAATTTAAAATGTAAAATTTAAAATGTAAAATTTAAAAGGGCTCCAGCCCTTAATTCCTGGTTATTTAGGGCAAAAAAATAGGTTGAAAATATTTTCCTTAAATTTGTATCCATAGTGTTTAAAAAAAATGAAACTCAATGAATCATTTACGCTTATTTACCTAAGTTTTTTGTTTTTACCTCTGATGGTTTCCTTTGCTCCGTCGCTAACCATTGAGGGTGTTATTCAGGTCACGCTTTCTCAATTATCTACCTTCTTAAGATCTCCACACACCAAAGCTTCCACTTTTCTAATCTATACCTTATATAAAGAGGTAAACGTTTGCGACTGCGTGAGGGATATGGAGGGGCGGTGCAAGGCACCGGACAAGACGCGCAGCGGCGAAGCCTCCCGACCTATCGGTTTCCTTATGGCAGGACAGGTGAGCGAATAGCGAACCCCGCAGCAGCCCGACCCGAAGGGGCACGGACAGATGAATGTAAAATGTAAAATAATAAATGTAGAAGTCAAACCAGCAACAAACCAGCGACAAGTAACCAGCAACAAGTAACCAGTAACAAGTAACCAGCAACAAGTAACCAGCAAACAGCACCCAGCACCCAGCAACCAGATTTTTTTCTTACATTTGCCCCGAAAAGAATACCACAGGAATGAAATTAATCGATACACACACCCATTTATATCTCGAAGAGTTTGACGCGGATCGGGAGGAAGTGGTGAACAGGGCTTTTGAGGAAGGAGTGGAGGCATTGTATTTGCCCAATGTGGATAGCAGGACCATCGACGGAATGTTGGAAATGGAGGTTAAATGGCCGGGACGTTGTTTTCCGATGATGGGGGTACATCCGTGTTCGATCAAGGAAGATTATGAGGAGGAGTTGCGCATTGCCCGCGAGTGGATGGATAAACGAACCTTTTCAGCGGTGGGGGAGATCGGGATTGACCTGTATTGGGATAAGAGTTTTTTTGAGCAACAAAAGGATGCTTTTTTGAGACAGATCAACTGGGCCCTGGAATTTGAGCTGCCCATTGTGATTCATTCACGGGATGCCACGGATGAGATCATCGAATTATTGAGGAGCAAGGAAGGGGCGCTGCCCGCTGGAATTTTTCACTGTTTCTCGGGCAACCTCGAACAGGCCAATGCGATCATTGAATTAGGATTTTACCTCGGGATAGGAGGGGTACTGACTTTCAAAAATTCGGGGTTGGATAAAATAATAACCGGGGTGGACATGAAACACCTGGTTTTGGAAACCGATGCACCTTACCTGACGCCTGCTCCTTTTCGTGGGAAGCGGAATGAAAGCAGTTATGTGAAATTGGTGGCAGAAAAGCTGGCAGAAATAAAAGGAGTTCCTTTAGCAGAGGTGGCAAAAGTGACCACTCAGAATGCCCGAAATCTTTTTGTTTAGGGCCTTTGATTGATTGAGGTTGATAATAAAAAATATTAATCGGCGGGAAAATTTTGTTTTATTGTATCTTTTTTGAATTTTTGTGGCCGATGTATTGTTAAGTTCGACTTAATAAGTATATTTGTTCGTATTAGAAAGCATTGATGGCGGATTAAAGAATTTGCTATTATTTCTAATACGAGTAGTTCTCGAATTTGATTTGGAGAGGTGCTCGAGTGGCTGAAGAGGCACGCCTGGAAAGCGTGTGTGCGTCAAAAGCGTACCGAGGGTTCGAATCCCTCTCTCTCCGCATTAATTTTTTGATTTAATCTAAACTTTTAAAACAATCGTTAAACCTTGTTGACTATGCGAAAGTTAATAGCATTGCTGCTGGTAATAGGCCTTGCAGTATTTTCCGGAAATGTAGTTTATGGCCAGGCTCAGAGCCAGGATGGAACAGAAACGGCAGCTGCCGATGAGAGTACTGCAGATACTGCTGATGGTACTTCGTTCCAATTATTGAAAAAGTATTTCATTGATGGAGACTGGCGTTTCATGAGTTTCGTATTATTGTGTTTGATCCTCGGTCTTGCTTTTTGTATTGAGCGTATCATCACATTGAATATCGCAACTACCAATACTGACAAATTGCTCAGTAAAATTGATGACAGTCTGAAGAGCGGTGACGTTCAGGGTGCCATGGAGATTTGTAAATCAACTCCCGGCCCGACTGCCAGTGTATTGTACGAAGGGCTGAAAGCTTCAGACGACGGTGCTGAAGCCGTAGAAAAAGCCATTGTAGGATACGGTGGTGTTCAAATGGGATTACTCGAAAGAGGCCTGGTTTGGATTTCTCTTTTCATCGCTATCGCCCCGATGCTTGGTTTCATGGGTACGGTAATTGGTATGATTAGCGCCTTTGACAAAATTGAAGCTGTAGGTGATATTTCTCCTACCGTTGTTGCTGGGGGTATCAAAGTAGCCCTTTTGACTACAGTATTTGGTCTTGTTGTGGCCATTATTCTTCAAATTTTTTACAACTATATCATCAATAAGATTGACGGTATCGTTAATAAAATGGAAGAAGCATCTATCGCATTGGTCGATATCATGGCTGAAAACAATACTTTTAAATCATAAGAATACCATACGATATGTATAATTTTCTAAATAAGCATGGTCAGACCCTGGCTTTTGGCCTCGGTTTGGTTATCATTCTGATTTTCATCATAAATGGCTTTCCTAAGGCGTCAGCCCTGGAATCTCAGCTTGGAATGGCCTTATCTGAAACAAAAGCAGAAGACAGGGTGGGGATGAACTTCTTTAACTTCGGTTTGTATGCTTCTATCGCGTTGATCGCGGTGGCTGCCCTGGCAATGTTAATTTTTGGGGTTGTTCAGATCGCCACCAATTTCAAAAGCTCTATTAAGGGGGTTGTTGCATTTGCCGCGTTGATTGTTTTATTCTTCGTGCTCAAATCTACTGCATCCGGGGATGCTACAGGTAGCCTGGTGGGTGCCATTGACAAATTTAAGGATAGCGGTGCAATATTTACCGCAAATACCCTTAAGGGAATCAGTGCCGGTATTTTAACTGCTGGTGTGTTGATCCTTGCTGCTGCCGTGTCATTTGTATATTCGGAAGTTTCAGGCTTCTTTAAATAAAAACTAATTATGAGTAAATCCAGTAGAACCAGGATGACTAATGAGGTGAATGCCGGCTCTATGGCGGACATTGCCTTTCTGTTGCTCATCTTTTTTCTTGTAACTACCACCATAGCGGAGGACAAGGGAATCAGGGTGAAGTTGCCTCCCTGGTCAGAGGAAGAGCCCGATATTACACAGTTGAAAAAACGGAACGTTTATTCTGTGTTGGTGAATGCTCAGAATCAGTTGCTTGTCAGAGGTGAACCGATGAGTATCACCAATTTGAGACGTAATGCAAAGGAGTTTATTTCTAATCCACTCCAGCGTGAAGATTTGGCCGAAAAGCCGACACGTGCCATTATTTCTCTCAAAAATGACAGGGGGACCAATTACAAAACTTATCTCGAAGTGTACAATGAGCTAAAAGGAGCTTATGATGAACTTTGGGATGAACTTAGTATGAGGAAGTACAACATTCATTATAGTGAAGATCTGGATCAGGCCAAGAAAAAAGCCATTAAGGCTGAAATCCCGATGGTGCTTTCAGAGGCTGAACCTACTGCATTTGGTGAAGAATAACCGTATCATTTTTGTCGAAAAGCTATCGGTTTTTTCTTTACGGGCTTATCAATTTTTGAGATAAGTAAAAAATAAAAGTTATGCCAAAATTTTCTAAAAAAAGAGGTAAAACATCTCCTGCAATCTCTACGGCCTCATTGCCGGATATTATCTTCATGTTGCTTTTCTTCTTTATGGTAACTACCGTAATGAGAAACGCCGAATTGAAGGTTCAGGTCAATACACCACAGGCAACTCAGTTGGACAAACTCGAGGAAAAATCTCTGGTTAATTATCTGTATATCGGTAAACCTACCGTGCAATTTGAGAAGGTTTATGGTACTAAACCCAGGTTGCAATTAGGGGATAAAATTTCCGAAATCCATGATATTCCGCTTTTTCTTGAAAAACACAAAATTAAAGTTCCTGAAAGAAGCCATGGAAAAATCACTTCTTCCCTGCGTGTTGACGGAAAAGTGACTATGGGTATTGTTCAGGACGTGAAAACGCAGTTGAGAAGATCTGGACAGTTGATCATAAACTACTCTGCTAAAAAGCGTGCTTATTAATTTAATCGCAATTTAGCGTAGTTAAAAAAAAGGCTTCTGTAATTTACAGGAGCCTTTTTTTATGTGCTTAATCAAGGGTTAATGCTGTGGGATCTCATTATGAAATCCTGCTTTCCCTGGAAAATTATTCCGGCGGGTATATTTATTCAAATGGAAAATCAACGCAAACGATCCATCGACTTTACGAGCTTATCGTCTTTTTTAATGAATCGAGCGGCAAGCGCAGCAAAAATAATTCCCAGAAAAGGAAGTGTTATGCCTGCAGAATAATGAATAACTTCAGCACCCTTTGCAGCAGCATCCAGAGAGAATTGGTAAATGGCCCAGCCAATTCCGCCTAACATGACCAAAATGGAAAGTAGGGCAAGCCTGCTTTGTAAATTACGATTTTTAAAAAGAAAAATAGCCAAAAATGCAAGGATTCCCGCCGCACAAAACAATGCAAGTACCACGGTATCGTCCAGAATGTTGTAAATTTGGTCACTGAATAATGATGAACCGGCCACTGCCACGTCAGTCTTCGCAAAAGGCAACCCAAACAGGCCAAATGCCGATCCTGTCGCCAGCAGCAAAAAAACAGATTGAATTCTTTGGATCATAGTTTTTATTTTTGTGGGCAAATATACAGGTTCACCGTTAAAATTCAGACAACGTATTTGTTTTTTCCTGTTTCAAGGGAACAGAAGCCGGGAAGAATGAATTCATTAGGAATGAAAGTCTTAACTTTAGTGGTTCAGAAACAATTTTTTTACGCTTTGCCGGTTTTTAATAATTGAATAAATGATACACAGTATGTTGTTTTTTACCGTTTATCACCTAGAACATCACTTCCGGATATTGGATGAAAAATATGAAAAGTAAATTGATGCGGACGATGAAGTTTTTGGTGGTTTTGGGTGTCTTTTCCTTAATTCCGGGATTACTCATCGGGCAGACTAAGAAGGATACTACTTCCCAAAAGGTCAATATTGACGCAGCTGATTACTTTGATTATATGCGGGCTGAGGGTAAGATGATACAAAAACTGACAGGAAGCGTTGAGTTGAGCCAGGACAGTGTTTTTATGTATTGCGATACGGCCATTATTGAAAACGAAGTGGATGTTTTTGCCCTGGGCAACATCATCATCCAACAAGGAGATTCGGTCACTGTTTTTTCCGATTCCCTGATTTATTCTGCTGAAACGAAAATTGCGGACCTCACTGGTAACGTAATTCTCCAGACCGGCGACCGAAGATTGTTTACCACTCATCTTCAATATGATCTGAGCACCAAAACGGCCACCTATCTTCATGGAGCGGTATTGACCAATGGGCAGACTCAGCTGAGGAGTGCACTGGGGTATTATTACGTTGAGGAAGACCTGATCTATTTTAAAGACAGTGTTGAGGTGGTGGATACCAATTTTGTGCTTAGAGCAGATGCCCTGATCTTCAATACGGAGACAAAGATCGTAACTTATGCCGGCCCTACTTTGATTACCATGGATAGTAGCAGGATCTATTGTGAATCCGGTTTTTATGAAACCGAAGATAATCTTGCCGAGTTTCGGCAGAATGCCCAATATTTTGGCCCCAACAGAAAGGCAAGAGCTGATACCATCGCCTATGACGGGAGGGTGAAGGAGTATAACCTGAAAGGGCATGCCCAGATGGAAAATGAAAGCCAGTATGCCAGGGCTTTGCGAATAAAATACCAGGAGCCAACCGATAAACTTTCATTGCTGGGCAATGCTGAATTCAGGGATTCTACCCGTCACATCACAGCCAATTCAATATTTTACGACGGAAAAAATGAAACCTACTCCACCCGCGGACGATCCATTATTGTGGATGAAGGTCGTATCCTGGAAGCTTCTCAGGTAGATTACGAGCAGGAAACGGGGATGGGCATCGCCATCGGGGAGGTCATTTGGAGGGATACGGCCGAACAATTGACCATTGTTTGCGATACGGCGGCTTATAAAAAAGAGTCGGGTTATCTTAGAGCTACCGGAGGGAAGTTGGGCCGTCCCTACCTGATTAATGTACTTGAGGGAGATTCTTTATTCATGGCGGCCGATACCTTGTTGTCTTTGGAGAAAATATCATCGGAGGGAGACAGTTCCCGTATTTTGCTGGCATTCAGGGATGTTAGGGTTTATAAAAGCGATCTGCAGGCATTGTGTGATTCCATGGCTTACAGCAGTGTGGATTCCATTTTTCATTTTTACGGGAATCCGATCATGTGGTCCGACACTTCCCAGTTTGTTGCAGATACCCTGGACATGCAGCTGTCCAAAAACCAGATCGACAAAATATTTATGAGGGATAATGCCCTGATTCTCAATTCGCCGGACGAGTTGTTTTTCAACCAGATCAAGGGCAAGGATATAAGGGTTGAATTTCGTGACGGCGAGATCCATAAAATGTATGTGGAAGGCAATGCGGAGACGGTTTATTATGCACGGGACGAATCGGATGCTTATATTGGTGTAAACAAAACTTTATGCAGTGAAATGATCCTTTCTTTTGGCAATAACCAGGTGGAGCGGATCAAATTCATCACTTCGCCACAGTCAAACCTTAAGCCCATGCAACAGGCCGACCATGAAAGCCTGAAATTGAAAGGCTTCAGTTGGGAACAGAAGATTCGGCCAAAATCTCTCAATGACCTTTTTGGTGAAAAACCCGGCCGTAATTTGATTACAATACCTGTCGGTTTGGTAAATCCGGAAGCCGGTGAAAAAGAAGGTCGTGGAGCACCGCCGCCAGGACAGAAGCCCGCAAAACAACAGATAAAGCAAAAGAATTAGGCACATTAATAAAAGGGATTTAATTCCCAAGGTACTTTTTTTTAAGCTACGGAATGAATCATTTATAAAATAAAATAGCTCCGTGGAAAGTTTAAAATGTACACTGATTACCAAAACCTAATACACATGAGTCAGGATATCTTACCCGTTCAACAGCTTAACCCAGAGGATCAAAAATCGGTTTACGATTTAATTGACACCTTTTTTGAGTACGAACCTAATGTGGCCGTTAAGGGATTGCAGGAAATGTACCACCAATTGGGCCCCGATGCTCACCCTACCGTCCGGTTTGTACTGGAATCTTTCTGGAGTTTTTTTCAAAGTCAGCTCGAATTTACCCAGGCGGGTAATATTGGGAAATCGATAGAATTATTGACTCAGGCACGGAGCAATTTTGAACAATTGGGATTGCAGGAAAACTGGAATATTGCCAATGGCCTGTTGTTGTATTACATGGCGGTAAACGACATCCGTCAACAAAATATTAGTGCAGGACTGGCAAAACTGCAAGAAGCCAAAGAAGCCCTGCAAAAAGCCGATAAATTCGGGAGCCAGTATCAGACTTTTATCGATCATTTTGAGCCCGAAAGCTTTTACATTGGCGGTGTGCAGGCCATGATGCAGTACGATTACAGCAATGGCGATATTCTCATCGAAAAAGCATCAGAATCCTCAAAAGCCCTGGCCAAGAAATACTATGAAAACGGCTCTATCCAATACAATACTTTTTACGGATTGGGACATGCTTACAAGGCCTTGTATCACCTGTTTTACAGCATGAACGAATTCAATAAGTTCAACTTCGACCTGTTTGTTTTTGGAGATAATGAGACCAAAATCGAATCGGAACAAGCCATTACTTTTTTAAGCGAGGGAGATTTGTCGAATATCAATATTTACAATTCTTTATTCCTATGCAAAACGGCTTTGTTTCTTTCTGAAGTGCTGGCAAAACTGGGCATCAGTACCTACAACCTGCTCAAGGGGGACGATGATGAAATCGCGGATTTGAAATTACTGAAACAGGTGGTCCGGAACGCCAAAAAGATGGCTTCCAAATCCGGCCCAAGTGCCATTGTTTACGTGCGATTTTGCGACCAGACAGAAGAGCAGATTTACAACCTCGAGCGGTTGGTGGCCTCGAAAGTTAAAAGCAAGGATGTTACTGTGATCAAAGAACCTGCAGAGGTGGTGGCTTCCGAGGCCCAAAAAGCTGGTTTCATAGAAATGATCGGACAGGGGAAGGTTGAAAAAGCCTTGAGCCTGCTTATAAAAAATGAAAAATCGCCGGAGGAACTCAAGGACCTCATTCTCCTGAGCAGCCAATGGCAGGATGTCAGGCATAAGGAAAATTTAAACCTTTCCACTCCGGAACAATTGGGAGTGATGAAATCAAAAATTATAGAAGGAATATTAAACATTGTGAATTAAGTTGCCCCTGAACATTTTTGTAGCTTTATGCGCTTAATTCATAACTGAACATTTATGAAGATGTCTTTGAATAAAAAAATGTTGTTTTTTCTGTTTCTTTTTTTTCCCGTGTTGGCAATGCCTCGGGAAGTTGAAGAAAAGTTTGAGCGTGCCAATAACGCTTATATCGAAGAGAATTACCAGGAAGCTGCCGACCTGTATGCCGGTCTCGTAGAAGAAGGGTATCAGACTGCAGCACTTTATTACAACCTGGGAAATACCTATTACCGCCTAAACAAAATACCGGAGGCCATTCTCTTTTTTGAAAAGGCACTGAAATTAAATCCACGCAATGAGGATTATCAATACAACCTGTCCCTGGCCAACGGACGGATCATCAGACCTTTAGAGGAAGTTCCTGAATATTTTCTAAACAACTGGTGGCGCACCCTGGCCGATTTTATTCCTTCCACTGGCTGGAGCATTTTGGGGCTCTTTTTATTATGGGCCGGAATGGCGGGCGGCATCGTCTGGCTGCTAGGAAAAAAACGAGGGAACAGAAAACTCGGCTTTTTCCTGGGAATCTTTTTTCTGTCGGTTTGTATTTTGCCTTTTTTGCTGGCGAGCAGCCGGGTGAAAATGGCCGCTCAGCATGAATCGGCCATCGTTTTGCAGTCAGGAACAGCACTGAAGTCGGCCCCCGAATCAGACCAGGATTTAACCGAAATACCGGCGGGAACAAAAATAAAACTGATAGATATAATCGGAGACTGGCATAAAGTACAATTGCCCAACGGCGAAATCGGCTGGATTCGGCAAGAGGTATTTGAAAATATTTGATCTCAATGGAAATCATTCAACTGGGGAGCTACAATATTTACGTTGGAAAATTAGAGGAAGAACTTGGAACGTTCCTGAAAGCCCGGAAATATTCCAGGCACTTTGTATTGGTAGACGAAAATACCGAGCGGCACTGTTTGCCTTTGCTCAAAAATGGTCTGCCGGATCTCGACATCCACCTCATCCGGATTCCTTCCGGGGAGATTCATAAACATATTGGGACCTGCCAGACCATCTGGTCGGAAATGATGAACGGCCAGGCGGATCGTCATTCATTACTCATCAACCTGGGCGGTGGCGTCATCGGGGATATGGGCGGATTTTGCGCTTCTACCTTTAAACGTGGGATGGATTTCATCCAACTGCCCACAACATTGTTGTCACAGGTGGATGCCTCTATCGGAGGAAAACTCGGGATAGATTTTATGCAGGTAAAAAACAGTATTGGTCTGTTCAAAAACCCACAGGCCGTCTTTGTCGATCCTGCCTTTATCAAAACCCTTTCCTTCGAAGAAACCCGAAGCGGTTTTGCCGAACTGATCAAACACGGACTGATCGCCGATAAAACGGAGTGGGAAAAGATCAAAGCCGTAAAAGCCTTGGACGCGGTCCATTGGGTTGAATTTATCCTCCCTTCCTTACAGGTTAAAAAACGCATCGTGGAGGAAGATCCACTTGAAAAAGGCCTTCGCAAAGCCCTGAATTTTGGACATACCATTGGCCATGCCCTGGAAGGTTATGCCCTGGAAACCGACCGGCCCCTTTTACACGGGGAAGCCATCGCTGCCGGGATGATCGCCGAGGCCTATTTGTCTTATAAGCAGGAGGGACTATCGGCTGAGGCACTGGAAGAGATCACTGATTTCCTCCTCAAAACTTACGATCTTTACCCTTTTGACAAGAACTTATACCCGACCTTCATCGCTTTGATGGAGCAGGACAAAAAAAATGAAGACGGGTTGATCAATTTTAGCCTGCTTCCCGCAATAGGGGAGGTGGCAGTGAACAGGACGTGTAATCGGCAGCTTATTGAGGAAAGCCTGGATTATTTTAATGGGAAAATTCAGGGAGTGTGTAATTAAGATTACCCGAACTCAAAACATACAACCAGCGAATTGCGTTCTAAAAGCATCTTTGTAGCTGGTTGCTGGTTTGTGACAATTAAGTAAAGGCTACAAGAACAAATGAAAGAATTGTTAAAACTTTATTCCCATAAAACCCTGAATCATTCACGCATTGAATCATTCTCACATTGAGTATTTCACGCATTGAATCATTCACGCATTAAACCATTGTCCCACATCCCATGAACTTTAATATATGAGGCATCGTTTACTCATTTTGTTTTTTATTTTCATCATTCCCATTGCTGCCAAAACGCAAAACTGCGGCCTGGCGGATACTATTCTTATTCAGACAAACAGTACCTCTACTGTTGATTTTACCCTTACAGATTATTTTAACAACGACCTTTCCGACCCCATGCAGGGGTTGTGTGGAGTAGAACTGCATTTCTTCCACCAGCTTTCGGAAAACCTCGAAGTTTCCCTGACCTCTCCTGCCGGTCAAACGGTGGACCTGATCGGGCCGAATACGGACGATCCTTTTGCTTTTACCTTTTTTACCAAATGGAAAATCACCTTCGTTCAATGCAGCGAAACGGCGATGCCTGACCTGGGGTACCTGGCCCAATGGGATAATGATCAACCCAATAATTTTGTGTCTGGTGGACAATACGACGGCTCTTATCATCCTTATAACGGCTGCCTGGAAGATTTTAATACCGGTCCGGTCAATGGACAGTGGACTTTTACCATCAATAATGATCCGTCAAATTATCCCGGGGCATTCGTTTTTATCCGGCTGATCTTTTGCGATTCGCGGGGCGTGGATTGTTGTTTTGCCGTGCCCGGAGAAATCAATGAGCCTGATCTGCTGACCTGTGAAGGGGATTCCAGCCTGATATTTGATCCGGAAATGTTTTTTATCACGGGGCCTGCCGATACTTCCGAATATGGCTACCAATACACAATATATGAGGATAGCTTGCTCATTGCCTATGACACTACCCTCAATTTACTGAATTATCCAGCAGGTCAATACGAAGTCTGTGGCCTTTCTTATCGCCTTACCGAACTGGACAGTCTTCCTGTCGCCGACGGAACGCTTAGGTTGGATGTCTTCAGAGATTCACTCAATAGCCTGACGCCCTGGTTTTGCGGCAAGCTTACGGATAGTTGTATGCTCATCCATATTGTTGCCACTCCGGATCCTGTAAGTTTTGAACAAACGATATGCGCGGGAGATTCCATCATGGTGGGCGATACTACGCTGATGGAAGAAGGGTTGCATACCATCACTTTGCTTAATTACGCCGGTTGTGACAGTATTGTGAATGTGAATCTGCATTTGGAACAATCCCCCATAATTGTAGTGGATTCAACCATTTGTCTCGGAGATTCGGTACAGATTGGCCCTTCCGTTTATTTCAACTCGGGATTGTTTTCCGACACTTTACAAACCTATGCCCTGGGTTGCGATAGTATTGTAAATCTGAACCTGACGGTACTCCAGCCTGTTTTTGTTGACAGAAATGTTACAATATGCGCCGGAGATAGTTTTGCGGTTGGGGATAGTACCTTTACGGAACAAGGTGTTTATTCGGTATTGATGACTTCTGCGGCCGGTTGTGACAGTACCGTGAATTTAACATTGAATGTATTGCAGGTAACTGCCCTGGTCACAGCACCGGATACCATCAATTGTTTTAACCAGGGCATTTTTTTGAATGGCAGCGGCTCTCAACCACAGGGACAACTTACCTATGGTTGGTACAATATTCAGGGACAATTCCTGGGGTCAGGTTTACTTTTGATGGTGGAACAGGCAGATACGATTTTCCTGGAAGTTTCAGCAACGCTCAATACGACCACCTGCTTTAACAGGGATACCGTTATCGTAATTGAATCTTTTGCCGCCCCGATGGCCGATGCCGGTTTGCCGGATACCATTACCTGCGCACAACCTACGGTCACTCTTGGTGGTCCGGCCACTACGATGGGGCCCGGGATAGGTTATCAATGGACAACTCCCACGGGACATTTTGTCTCCGCCTCAAACATAAAAATGCCCGTCGTGGATGGAGCGGGGGCATACACTCTGGTCGTCAGAGATTTGGAAAACGGGTGCAGGGATACATCTTCAGTAACCATTACCATAGACACCCTTGCTCCAATTGCAGAAGCCGGCGATGGATTTGTGATCAACTGCCTGACCCTGGATGGATCGCTTTCTTCAGCAGGGTCTTCCACCGGAAGCATTTATGCGTCCAACTGGACCGGACCTTGTATTGAAACCTTACCGACGGATCCGGACATCACCGTTTCCTGTGCCGGGACGTATTATTTCCAGGTCGAAAATCAGGAAAATGGCTGCATGGCTACGGACAGCGTTTTGGTAACAGGCAATCATGAATCGCCTTCCGCCATTATTGCCACTCCCGATACACTCAATTGTTTACAGGATCAACTGGTGCTGGACGGCAGCGGCTCAACCCCGCAGGACAGCCTGCTCTTTGAATGGTCGGGGCCCGGAATAGTTGGAAGTAATGATATTGCCAATCCGCTGATCAATCTACAAGGTGTTTATACCCTAACGGTAACCAATATGTTCAATTTTTGTGAAAATTCAACCATGGTCACGGTGGTAAAAGATACCCTTCGTCCAGTCGCGGATGCGGGCCAGGATGGTATTCTCACATGTGATATTACTGAATTGCCTTTGGGAGGACCGAATACGTCCATGGGAGCGGAGTTTACCTACACATGGATCACCTCAGATGGACACTTTACCCAACCTCCTGGCGGGCCTTTTAATGCTGCTGATTCTTCAGGCGTTTACCAGTTGGAAGTCATCAATGAGATCAATGGCTGCCGGGATACTTCTACGGTTATTTTCGGGGCTGACCAGCAGATTCCTTATGTTGATGGGGGGCCGGACCAGGAGTTCACCTGTGGTGATGAAAGTCTTATCCTGGACGGATCCAATTCTGATGTTACACAAAACCTGGCGGTTCAATGGACGGGCCCTTGTATAGAAACCCCGGCGGATGATTTGGTGGTAACCATCAGTTGCCCCGGTACCTATTATTTAGCCTTGACGGATGTAGATTCCGGCTGCCAGGCAAGGGATACGGTGGTCGTATCAACGGATCCTGCAGCGCTGTTTGCCATTTTGCCTGATAGTGCTATTATCTCCTGTGAAACCGGGACAGTGACACTGGATGGCTCTGCGTCTTCCCTGGCCATTTACCAATGGTTATTAGACGGGCAGCCCGTGGCTTTAAGCGGGAATTCGCCGACGGTTTCCCAACCCGGATTTTATCAATTGGTGGTTTCAAGTATTAACCAGGTGTGCATCGATACGGCCGGCATTCAAGTCGTATTGGATTGTGATTTTGAAGTAAGCCTGGCTTATGAGCCCCAACCAATCACCTGTGGAGAATCTATTACCTTTGTAGACACTGAAGTAACGCCCCCCAACCCGAATTATGTTTACGCCTGGGAAGGACCTGCGCCCGGATGTATCCTGACCAATTCGACCACACAGGATATTCAGGTGATATGCGCTGGTCTTTATACCCTGATCGTAACCAATCCTGCCATTGGAATAAGCGACACCTTATCGGCAGAGGTTTTTGCCAATGAAGGGGTGCCGGTCGCTGAGGCGGGGCCTTCGGATACGCTGACTTGTACCCAGCAAACGGTCTTTTTGGATGGGACAGAATCCTCCACCGGATTATCAATCGCCTATGTGTGGACAAGCATTTCGGATGATACCCTGGGGTTTCAACCCCTCATAGCCGTGAATACTCCCGGGATTTATTTCCTTGAAGTGGTGGATACCCTGAATGATTGCAGTGCTTTTGACGTGGTGGAAGTTTTTTTGAATAATACCGTACCCAATATCGTTTTTGGCAATTCGGTTTTTCTTTGCGAAAGCGACACCTTTGCTTTGGAGGCTTTTGTCAGTCCTGCCACCGGTGTTTATGAATACACCTGGTCAGGTCCAGGTATTGTATCCGCAGATTCATCCGTGGTGCTTATCGATTCTACGGGAGAATATGTGCTTGAAGTATTGAATACTCAGAGTGGGTGTATGGCCACGGGAACGGTCAATGTCGTTGAACAAATATGTATTCCCTGTCTTGAAATCCTTCCTCCTGATGAGCTTACCTGTGACGTTGAATCCATTGTTTTGCAGGGGCAGTTTTGTGAACCCTGCGGGGGGTGTGAAATTGAATGGACTACTCCCAACGGGGAAATCATTTCAGATACCACCTCTCTCAACCCTGTTGTTGGCGCTCCGGGGATTTATAATTTCACGGCCACCGATACCCTGGGGTATTCCACTACAGTTTCAGTGATCGTGTCGGGCCAGTTCGATCTGCCGGATGCTTTTGCCGGCGCGGATGCTACGATCACCTGTGATAGCTCCTCGGTTACCCTGGGAGATAATATGACTTCCTCCGGACCTGATTTTAATTACTCCTGGACTTCCATAACTGGTTCGCTAATAGCCCCCACTGACCAGCGATTTGCCGTGGCTTATGCCCCCGGCACCTTTGTGCTTGAAGTGGAGAATACCCTCACCGGATGCCTCAACTATGATACGGTCGCCGTGGTTATTGATACTTTACCGCCGATAGCCAATGCTGGTAGTGATCAGCTCCTAACCTGTGATGTGTCTCTTATCATCCTGGACGGAAGCGGTTCCAGTTTAGGGAATAATTATTCATACGGCTGGCAGGCTCCGGCTCCGAATTGCCTGATGGGCCTCAATAGTCTGAATCCCATTGTGAGTTGTGAAGGAACTTACCTGCTGACCGTGACAAATATGTTGAATGGTTGTAACGATACCAGTAGTGTTCATGTGGGCATTACCGACGACCTTCCTGAAATTCAGCCCATTCCAGGGGGGGTGCTGGATTGTCAGACGAATTTAATTACCCTTACGGGAAATACGCCACAGCCGGCAGCTTCTTACTCAGTAACCTGGTGCCCACTGGATGTTTCAGGCAACCCGGTAACAGGGGAATGTATGGACAATCTTGAATTTCAGGCGAATGCCCCCGGAAGTTACCAGTTTCAGGTGAAGGATAACAATTCAGGATGCTCCAACGCACTTACCGTAATGGTTACTCAGGATACTGTGCCTCCCATGGTCGATGCAGGAATCGACGCCACCTTGCTTTGTAATTCCGATAGCCTGGTATTACAAGGCATGGCCGGACCAGATATGGCGATGATTGATGTTTTGTGGACAGCCGATGGAGGGCAACTCATCAATCATCCGACAGATTTGCAGGCAGTCATATTTGGCCCAGGAGTTTATTACCTGCAGGGGACTTCCACATCAAATAATTGTACCTCCATCGACAGTGTTGTGATCAGTCTCGATGTAAATATACCCATCGCGGAAGCCGGTCAGGATACCACGCTTACCTGCTCGGTGGCTACCCTGATCCTTGAAGGAAGCGCCCAGACTTCAAGTGGTAATGCTTCTTTTTTATGGTCGACTCCGGATGGCAATATCTTAAATGGCGATGGCACATCAACGCCCGAAATCGATCAGCCCGGGATTTATTTTCTCACGGTGTTGGATAATCAAAACGGGTGCGTAGCCATTGATTCCCTTTTAGTAGATCAAATGATTGATGCACCGACTGCTGTGATCAATGGGGTTGGAGCGTTGGAACTTACCTGTACTGTAGATAGTTTGATTGTAGAGGCTGCGGGTTCTTTTTCTACTACCGGGGCTTCACTGGCTTTTCAATGGCAGGTAGTGGATGATGGTCACCTTTTCGGAGATTTGATGGCTGATTCCGTTGGAGTCGATGCTTCGGGGCTCTTTTTGCTTTTGGTCACAGATACTGAAAATGGATGTTTGGACTCCCTTGAATTCACTGTGGGGGAAAACACGATACTTCCGCCGATCCTTTACGAACCTCCATTGGACCTGGATTGTGCCAATGAGCAGGTCGTAATTGATGCAACGGCCACCGATACGACGGGAATGATGGTTATCTGGTCAACTGAGGCGGAAGGGATTATTCTCGAAGATGCCTTGTCGCTGCTCGTATTTGAGCCCGGGGTTTATATGATGACAGTTGTGAACGAAGAAAATGGTTGTGAATCGACCGTTGATATTTTTATTGATATAGATACGTTGTCTCCAACGGTGATCATTCAACCAGTATCGGAAATGCTGGATTGTGAGATCCGTGAAGTGAAAATCGATGCCGGTAATTCATCCACAGGAAGCCAGTATTTTTCCCAGTGGACCGCCAACCCCGGGCTTATTTTATCCGGTCAGGATTCCCTCGTGGCTTTTGTGGGGGAAGCGGGAAATTATACCCTGGAAATTTTGAATACTCAAAATGGTTGTTCTTCATCAGGAACTGTGGCGGTGCTTGAGGCTGCCACGCCTTTGACAGGGGTGGAGGTAACCGTAATAGAGCCTGGTTGTCTCAATTATTCAGGAGGCAGCATCACCGTGGATACTGTTTTGGGAGGAACGCCTTTATTTTTATATTCCCTCAACGGGAGTTCCTTTACTTCCACTTCCGTTTTTTCCGGCCTCACCGCCGGTGTTTATGAACTCGCGGTAAGAGACGTTAATGGTTGTGAATGGCAGGAAAGTATTATTTTGCTCGAACCCGAAGAGTTGGTAGTGGACCTTGGACCGGACATTGAGCTTGTGCTGGGAGACAGCGTCCGGGTAGAAGCGCTGGTCAACCGAACCACCTATGACACCCTGTACTGGATGCCGGCTGAGGCTTTTGACGATCCCTCGAACCCTGTTCAGGTACTGAACCCTGAAGTCACGACAGCCTATTCTGTTTTCGTAGTGGATGAAAACGGCTGTACGGATTCAGACGTGATCCTCATCAACCTGGTGAAACCGAGGCAGTTTTATATTCCCAATGTATTCTCACCGGCCAACGATGATGGGAATAATGATATTTTCATGATATTCGGGGGACCGGAGGTTAAAGAAATCCTCACTTTCCAGGTTTACGACCGTTGGGGGAACCTGGTTTATCAGCATGAAAATTTCCAACCCAATGATCCGACGTTTGGATGGGATGGAACCCTTGACGGACGATTGATGAATGCTGCTGTTTTTGGCTATTATGTGAGCATTGAATTTGTTGACGGCTGGATCGAACAGGTAAAGGGGGATGTTATTCTGATGCGGTAATTAACTAATAGAGCAGGTTTTTATCGCAATTTTCAAATGCTATATCCGTAATTAAAACTTCGTTTTCCTGAAAGACGAAATCGGTTTTCGCTTAAAAACGGAATAATTTCGTTTTTAAGGCGATAATTTTGAAACCTAAATTTATCATGACAATAAATTTTAAGCCTTGTTTGTTGTAAATCAGTAGGTTATAGTCAGGGGTGCTCCATGTTTTATAAAATCTAAAAAATTGGTCTAATTCTTTCAATAATATAAGTATCCATGATGCTGGATATCCTCTGCCATTTGGTGTGACCCCCAGATCCTAACCACACTATGAGAAAACAAAGATTTAATATTCTATAGTACATTGCCAATTTGAAGTTGGCTAATCGCCTTATTTTAAAAACCGTTAATTTTTGCAGAGAAAACGGAGAGGAGGGCGGGATCATTCCGCCCTCATTTTTTTTCGCAAAAGTTTATAATTAGGAAGAAAGCAGCCTTCTACTTATACACTTAAAAACGGACAAACACTCCCTTCAGAATAACATCGTATAAAAATTGCGAATTATTATTACATGAGGGTCATTGATAGTGCCGGTGCTGATTAAGTTTAGTTCCGGCATTATTTTTTTTAGGGATGAAAGACAGGTTCTAGAATTGTTCTTTTAGGTGCTCCATAAATTCACGGAGGGCTTTTAATTTCTCAATATAGGTGAGTTTTTCCTTGCCTGCATTTTTCCGCCGTTTGAGTTCTTTTTTTGCTCCTTCCAGGGTGAATCCCCTGTCGCGTAACAAGTTGTGAATGGTTTCAAGTTGTTGGATATTCTGGCGAGTGAAACGTCTTTCTCCTTTACTGTTCTTATGAGGCTTGAGGATGTCAAATTCTTTTTCCCAAAACCTGATCTGGGAGGTCGAAATATTGAACATCTCGGCGATTTCGCTGATGCTAAAATATCTCTTTAATTCCTCATCCTGTTCGTCGAAAATAGGTATTTGTGCCATCCTTATACAATTTAGAAAGAAAATGTACGATTTTTATTTGAAATGGGCAAGGTTTCTAAAAATCATTTCAGGTAAGGTCGACTTTTAGTCTGAACCCGGTATTCCTAAATCTCTAAGTTACAATTACTTTTGAATAATAACTTTAATAAGCCTGATTATTCTTTGTGCCGGATTGGGTTTTTTATATTTATTTAGAAAACGTAAAAAGGTTGAATTTGATCGATTGAAAAATGCAGTGTTCCCACCAAAAATTATTAAATTTGGAGGGTTAGCTAAAACAAAATCAATTGTAATGACCAATTCCATTATAACAGGCACAGGATGTTTTATTCCTGACCGGGAGGTAAAGAATTCAGACTTTATTGAGACATCTTTTTACGATGAGAAAGGAGAAAAACTGACCGCACCGAACGAGGTAATTGTTTCGAAATTTAAGGATATTACCGGAATCGGAGCCCGCCGGTATGCTTCCAAAGATATGGTGACCTCTGATATCGCAACGCTAGCGGCGCAAAGAGCCATTGACGATTCCGGGATCGATCCGGAAACCTTGGATTATATCATTTTAGCACACAATTTTGGGGATGTAAAATTTGGACAGGTTCAGGCAGATACCGTGCCTAGCCTCGCAACGAGGGTCAAACATGGATTAAGGATAAAATCGCCTGATTGCGTGGCCTACGATATCCTGTTCGGTTGTCCGGGCTGGATACAGGGAATGATTCAGGCTCATGCCTTTATCAAGGCCGGAATGGCTGAAAAATGCCTGGTTATTGGCGCAGAAACGCTTTCCCGTGTGGTGGATCCGCACGACAGGGATTCTATGATTTATTCCGATGGTGCCGGAGCCTGCATTGTAGAGAAGTCGGAGGAGGACGTACCACGTGGTATCCTGGCAACAGCAAGCGTAACGCATACTTATGATGAGGCCTATTTCCTGTATTTTGACAAGTCCTTCAAACCGGGAAAAACGCCTGATGTTCGTTACATCAAAATGTATGGCCGAAAAATCTATGAATTTGCATTGAATCATGTTCCGACAGCCATGAAACATTGCCTGGAAAAAAGCGGAGTAGATATTGAAGAGGTGAAAAAAATTCTCATCCACCAGGCCAATGAGAAAATGGATGCCGCCATCATCAAACGATTTTACAGGTTGTATAAAACTCCAAATGTTCCGGAAGGTATTATGCCGATGAGCATAGACAGGTTGGGCAATAGCTCGGTGGCTACCGTTCCCACCCTGTTAGACCTGATCCTGAAGCAAAAACTTGAAGGCCATGCCATTGACAAAGGGGACGTTCTTTTGATGGCATCGGTGGGTGCGGGGATGAATATTAATGCGATGGTGTATAAGCGTTGATTTATTCAAAAATTTCACCATTATACTCCACCTCCCCAATGTCAAAATTAGCATACACAAAAGGTCCGTTTGGGGTATGCCAGATGGCTTCCCCAAATGTAGGGATTTTGCGTCCGTCAATTTCCCTGTATTCTTTTACGGGCGTAGTCCATCGATAATTGTTGTAGGTCTTGCCATCGGATGATTCGTACCGGTCATCGGAACTGAAATTGGTTAATGCGCCCGATTCGTTAAAAAATAACCTGGCTTTGATTGTATGGCCAGCATTGGTAAAAGTAGCCTCGGTAGTCAAAGAATCTATCACCCTCCATTGAATGTTTTTGTCGATCAGTGTCGACGGGGCAAACAGGCACATATCATTAAACAGGGTGACCGTTTCTCCCTGTGTCATTTTTTCACCTTTTGCATTGGCAACTAAAAAAAGAGAAGCCAGTTTAATTTTCATCGTCGCCTCATTCCCTTGATAAATATGCAGTCCATCGAAGGGGATGCCAAACATACTGGATTTAATGTAAAAGGCCCTGGAAGGAGGATCATAAAAATTGTATTGACATGCCTCAATTTTCAGCCATTTGCCATTCATTTTCGTTTTCATCTTTACCGTTAGGGTTGCCTTGAAATGGTGAATTTTTGGTTTTCCTACAGCTCCGACAAACCGCAGGTATTGCTGAATGGTTACAGGCAAATTTACCAGATCTTCCTGTGAAAGGTTTTCTGAAACCAGCCTGGAAGTCAGTTGTTCCTTAACGGTGGTTTCAAAAATATTTTTAAAACTATCCGGACGGGTATTAAGAAAGGCAATTAAAACTGGGATAAGAATGAGGACGTTGGCTATGGTCCCGGCTTTGGCATCTGTCCAACTCATGACAATCAATGCCTGGGAAAACACCACAGCTGTCAGCCCAAACCACCACCAGAATTCCTTGTCGGTCAGGAAAAATAACAAGGCCAACAAAAATAAAATGGTCGTTAGCAACCATAATAATCCCACAGGTTTGGTAATGGATTGAGGGAGTTGTTCAATATTGGCGAGGTGAAATGCTTTAACAAAACCCATGAGGTGAATGAGACCGTGGATCAGTATGATCAATGAAAAAAAGATCTTCATCGTGGTATTGAATTTGATTTCTAAAAACCAAAAAAAGAGACTTTTAAACGTTTAAAGTTACAAAAAACCGGGGGGTATTCCTAAGAGTCAGAAGATCTTTTTAGCCACTGGAAAGTACCCTCCTGGATAGTTGCATGAGGATCCTGTAAAATAAAAAATGAAGCACCTTCTGGCAATCAATCCTCGTGATGAGGTTCCGACCCCCGATCCGGCATTTCGGGGATGAGCCCCTGTAGTTGGTGTGGCTGGTGGATAATGATGGGAATATGCTGTGAGCATACATAAAGATTTTGCTGTTTAAATTCAAACGTCAAAAGAGGCATTTCCTCACTCGTGCTTCCGCAAACGAGACACTTTTTTTCTATTGTCATTATTATATTATTTAATCAAGGTAAAGATACACTTCCCCAATGAAGTAATTATGTCCTTTGCCTGTTTTTTACGAACTTCGCGGAGTGAAATTCTAATCAAATAAAATTTAAAAATATGAACAAATCATTTGCATTTTTTGGGGCATTGTTATTAGTAGTCTTATCAGCCTGCCAGCCTGCCACAAAAGAAGGGGATGAGCAGACCAGCGCCACTGACGAGACTGCTTTCAACTGGAATCCTGAAAATTTTTCAGATAAAAAGATCATCCGGTACCAGATTCCGGGTTTTGACAAACTTAGCCTTCAGCAAAAGAAACTGGTATATTATCTGACCCAGGCCGGGCTTTCGGGCAGGGACATTATGTACGATATGAATTATCGCCACAACCTCGAAATCCGTAAAGCGCTAGATAAGATCGCTGCAGATTATAAAGGAGACAAAAATTCTGAAGACTGGAAAAAACTCGTGGAGTACTCAAAGAACGTTTGGTTCTCAAATGGTATTCATCATCATTATTCTACGGATAAATTCATTCCCGAATTTTCACAGAAATATTTTGAAAGTGTAACCAATGAACTGGGGATCAATCTTTCGGCTGAAGCTTTGGCCGCTATGTTTGATCCGGCGATTGACAATAAAAAAGTGAATCTCGACCCTGATAAAGGGCTTTTAAAAGGTTCTGCCGTCAATTTTTATGACCCGGATATTACAGAGTCCGAAGTGGATGCTTTTTATGCCAGCATCATGAAGAAGTCGGACACCCCGATTTCTTATGGACTGAATTCAAAAATGGTGAGAACTTCAAATGGAGGAATCAGAGAAGAAGTATATAAGGTAGATGGATTGTACGGAGCAGCCATTGAAAAGATCATCTATTGGCTCGAAAAGGCCAAAGGAGTGGCCGAAAATGAAAAACAGGCAGAAGCCTTTGGTTTACTGATTGATTATTACAAAACAGGAAGTCTTGAAAAATGGGATGAATACAATATCGCCTGGGTGGAAACCACAGAAGGTGACGTGGATTATATCAACGGGTTCATTGAAGTATACAACGACCCCAAAGGTTATCGCGGTTCTTATGAAACTGTCGTGGAGATCACAGATTTTGATGCTTCGGAAAGGATGAAGGTTGTGGCCGATAATGTTCAATGGTTTGAAGACAATTCCACCATAATGGATGAACACAAAAAGAAGGAGGTGAAAGGGGTGACCTACAAGGTGGTTACTGTGGCCGGTGAAGCCGGAGATGCCTCTCCTTCAACGCCTATTGGGGTAAACCTGCCCAATGCCAACTGGATCAGGAAAGACCATGGTTCCAAATCTGTCAGCCTGGGCAATATTATCGAGGCTTATGAAAAAGCAAGCGGGCCAGGCATGTTAGCAGAATTTGCTTATGATGAAGCTGAAATCGAGCGCGCCAAAAAATACGGAAGTCTTGCCGATAAATTGCATACGGCACTTCATGAAGTTGTCGGTCACGCCTCTGGTCAGATCAACCCGGGTGTGGGAACGCCTAAAGAAACCATGAAGAGTTATGCTTCCACACTGGAAGAAGCCCGTGCCGACCTCGTTGGATTGTATTTTCTCATGGATGAAAAGTTGATCGAACTGGGCCTGGTAGAAGATATGGAGGTTGGTAAAACAGCTTATGACGATTATATTATGAATGGTATGATGACGCAGTTGAGAAGGATACAACCAGGAAAAGACATAGAGGAATCTCATATGAGGAATCGACAGCTTGTAGCCTCATGGGCCTTTGAAAAAGGCAAAGCCGACAATGTAGTCGAACGGGTAACCAGAGACGGCAAAACCTATTTTAAAATCAATGATTATCAAAAACTCCGTGGTTACTTTGGAGACTTGCTTCGCGAAATTCAACGCATAAAATCCGAAGGGGATTACGAAGCTGGAAGAGCTCTTGTGGAAAATTATGGAGTCAAAGTGGACCAGGCGTTACATGCAGAAGTCCTGGAGCGTGCCGAAAAATTGAATATTCCTCCATACGGTGGATTTATTAACCCTAAACTGGTTCCCATAACGGATGCCAACGGCGAAATCACCGATATCAAAGTCGAATATCCGGACGACTTCACGGCACAAATGCTGGAATATGCCAAAGACTATAGCTTTTTGAAATAAATTAACATTTTTCATCAGAAAAAGAAAGGCCGGGACCCGTATTGGGTGCCGGTCTTTTTTAATTAACCACAAAGTCACAAAGTTCATAAAGGAGCTTCTTTGGCGATGCTATGTGTTCTATGTTACTATGTGTTGAAAAAAACCACAAAGTCACAAAGTTCATAAAGGAGCTTCTTTAGCGATGCTATGTGTTCTATGTTACTATGTGTTGAAAAAAACCACAAAGTCACAAAGTTCATAAAGGAGCTTCTTTGGCGATGCTATGTGTTCTATGTTACTATGTGTTGAAAAAAACCACAAAGTCACAAAGTGCACAAAGGAGCTTCTTTGGCGATGCTATGTGTTCTATGTTACTATGTGTTGAAAAAAACCACAAAGTCACAAAGTTCATAAAGGAGCTTCTTTAGCGATGCTATGTGTTCTATGTTACTATGTGTTGAAAAAAACCACAAAGTCACAAAGCGCACAAAGGAGCTTCTTTAGCGATGCTATGTGTTCTATGTTACTATGTGTTGAAAAAAACCACAAAGTCACAAAGTTCATAAAGGAGCTTCTTTGGCGATGCTATGTGTTCTATGTTACTATGTGTTGAAAAAAACCACAAAGTCACAAAGTGCACAAAGGAGCTTCTTTAGCGATGCTATGTGTTCTATGTTACTATGTGTTGAAAAAAACCACAAAGTCACAAAGTTCATAAAGGAGCTTCTTTGGCGATGCTATGTGTTCTATGTTACTATGTGTTGAAAAAAACCACAAAGTCACAAAGTGCACAAAGGAGCTTCTTTAGCGATGCTATGTGTTCTATGTTACTATGTGTTGAAAAAAACCACAAAGTCACAAAGTTCATAAAGGAGCTTCTTTGGCGATGCTATGTGTTCTATGTTACTATGTGTTGAAAAAAACCACAAAGTCATAAAGTTCATAAAGCTGCTTCTTATGTTCAGCTGTCAGCCCTGCTTCAGTATACTTCGCAAAAGAACGATCGCTTCGGTTCTCGAGCGGACGTCTAATTTGTCATAAAGATTCTTTACGTGCGTCTTTACAGTATTGATGCTGATGAAATGTTGATCGGCAAGTTGTTGATTGGTTTTCCCTTCATAGATATCTTTAAAAATATCGAATTCTTTATCGGTCAGGGGACTGTGCAACTGATTGTTGATCAAGTTTTTGTCGAATATCACAGGTTTGCGCATGCTCGCAAAATTGAACAAGGCGATCTCAAGGGTAGTAAAGATATCTTTTTCATCAAATGGCTTGACAATATAGCCCATTGGTTTGGTGTGTTTGGCCCGTTCGATGGTATTTTTATCTGCGTAAGCCGTCAGGTAAACGATTGGAAAATTATGATTTTTCAGAATGTATTCCCCAAGGCTAATGCCATCGGATTCAGCGTTTAGGTTTACGTCAAGAATGGCTATGTCCGGGGTATTATTGGACAGGAATTCCATGGCCTTTGCCGGAGCATTTGCGATGCCGGCAATGCTGTAATCATAGCCTTCCAGGATCGAAGCGATGTCCTGTGCGATGAGAGGTTCATCCTCCACGATCAATACCTTTATTTCATTCATGGTTGACCAGATTGTAGTTTTTGATGTAAATATTGACGGAGGTGCCGCTTTGCTCCAATACTTCCACGGCAGCATTCAATTTCTCAGAAAATGCGTCAATCAGGGTCAGTCCGAAGGATTTTTTCTTCATGGTTGGGTTGGTCGCCGAATATCCTACTCCGTTATCTTTGACACTTAGCAGGAGGTCATCGGATTGTCGTTTAAAGGTAACGATGATCTCCCCTTTGCGGTCTCCCGGGAAGGCGTGTTTCAGGGCGTTACTCAGTAGTTCGTTGAGTATGAGACCCAGCGGAATCAGGGTGTCTACATCCAGTTGAAGCGGCTCTGTATCCATTTTAAAGCTTACTTTGTCGGGATCGACATTATAGGAATTGAAAAGACTCTCTCCAAGTTTGCCAATATAATCGCCCACTTCCATACTGGTCAGGTGTTCCGTTTGATATAGATTTTCATGAATCAGGGCCATGGATTTTACCCGGTTTTGTCCTTCCCTGATGGCATTTTTAGCCTCCTGATCCTTAATGGTGCGTGATTGAAGGTTGAGCAAACTGGAAATCACCTGGAGGTTATTCTTGACCCGATGGTGAATTTCCTTGAGCAATAGTTCCTTTTCATCCAGGGCTTTTTGGATGATATTTTTTTGCTTCTGGAGCAACTGGTTGGTTTTTGATTTAAAATACAAAAACCAAAAAGCAATAGCCGCCATGAGTATCGCAGCGATGGCAATGATTAATGAGTTTCGTTTTTGAAGCGATTGTCGTTCGAGATCCAACTGGTTTTGGGCGAGTTCCTTGTCCTTTTTTTCAGACTCGTATTTTTGCAATGCCTCTGCTAGGTTTTTATCTTTTTCAATGGTAAAAATGGAATCCCGCAAGGAGGTGTAATTCCGCAGAGCATTAATGGCTTGATCTAACTGCCCGGTTTGATTATAAACCATGTAAAGAGAGTAATAAATTTCATCCCGGTTGGTCAGGAAATTGTTCTGTTGGGAAAGCTCTTTTGCCTTTTCCAGGTATTTTATCGCCGCGGGGAAGTTGTTGCGCAGCAATTGAATTTCTCCAAGCCCTTTGTTGGCATAGAGGTAATTGTAGGCATCTTCGGTTTCATCGGTCTGACCGATCACCCAAAGGTACAAACTGTCCGCCCGGTCCAATTCATTGGCTTCCTTATAGGCATTGGCCAGGTTATTCCCGATCAGGGACTGATATTCCGGGAATTTGGCGTCCTGTATTTTCCGAAATGCAGTTTCCAGTAATGAAATGGCTTTGGGATAATCCTTCCTGTTGACATAGATATTCGCCATATTGTTCAGAGCCATGGCACTTCGACGATTATCCCCCCGGGCATTAAAGAGGTCATAGGCTTTGGTGAAATACTTTAAGGTAATGGTGTCGCTGCCGCTGTTTTCAGAGGCAGCGGCCATGCCGTTGTAAATATTGCCGAGGACAGTGGTGTCTTTTTGGGACGTAAAATACTTTTCTGATTCTAGAAATATTTCCAAAGCTTTGTTGTATTCCCCCAGCGCATAACAGGTATTGCCTAGATAGACTTTTCCGATATTTACCTGGCGTTCATCTGATAATTTTTCGGCCAGCGCGATGTATTTAAGGATATAACCTTTAGCCTTTTTCGGATCGTTATAGGAAGATGCTCTGCGAAGCTGGTTGTACCATTCGAGCTTGAGGGTGTCATTATCGGTACCGGCGATCAAACGCTCGAGACTATCCACTTTTGGTTGAGCAAAAAGAGGAAAACCCAGTATGATGCAGCATAGGGTGAAGAGCAAGCCAGTGGCAAATTCGGAACGTTTTCTAATCATAGTGAAGTCTTAATGGGTGTCCAATTATTTCTGATAACTGCCCAATATCACCCGCGGGGGTGATGTGAAGCTCTGTTGATTCCGCTAATTTCGCAATTAAATATCAAACCAGAAACCCACATCCCTAAATTTCGAACAATGACCAGGCATCTCAAATTAACTTTTATTACCTTTCTTTTTTCTTTTTTAGTTATAAATCTTCACTCCCAGGAGTGGATCCGCCAACATCCAAACCTTGATATCAAACAAATGAACGATATTTCGGTAGGTACAGATGATTACGGCTGGGCTGTCGGGAACGGCATGGTTTATTTCACTTCTGATGCCGGCGAAAACTGGCTAAAACAAGAAGCTGGCCTTCCGCCGTACAACTGGAATTTTATATTTTATGTAGAAGGTTCCGGGGGACAAAAAGGTTTTCTTTCCAACGGGGGGAGCCTTTACCGAACCAATGATGCAGGAGTCACTTGGGCGGCTGTAATGCTCGGCGAATATACTACTTCAACGAAAGAAATGATGGTATTTTCCGGAGGAGAATTACTGCTTATGGGCTCCAATAAAATTTTACGTTCCACGGATGATGGTGAAAACTGGAATTTGGTGCTGGAACCACCAGCGAATCTGACTTCTATGACCTTCCCTATAGGTCAAACCGGTTGGGCATCTTCTGCTGACGGAACCATTTATTCCTCAACGGATGGGGGCGCCAATTGGGCTGCCATTGATAACCTTCCATTTACAGACAAGGTTCAAATATCTTTTGTGAATAATAATTTGGGGTTTGCCTGCGAAGGGAAAAATATTTTTCGTTCTGAAGATGGTGGGCAATCATGGAGCTTGATCAGTGAAAACGCGCTTTCGTCCTTTCCTAACGATTTTAAGGCAGGGGGAGAATCAAATCTGTATGCCACCAAAGGTTTTCGGATCAACTATTCAACAGATGGCGGGGTCACCTGGGAATACACCGGCGGGGTTTCCTATGCTTATAATATGGAAAAAATCCATACTCTCCCGGACGGCCGTGCCTGGGTGGGTGGTTCTTACGGAGCCGTCATTTATACCGAAGACCCTGTTCAGAGCTGGGCAGACCAGTTGGATGGGGTGAAGGATAAATTGTTTTTTATAAAATTTTTTGATGGACAAACCGGCCTTGCCGGAGGTGGCGACTGGGCCCTGTTAAAGACCATTGACGGGGGACAGACCTGGCAGGATATTACTTTTCCACATGATGAATTCGAAAATTTAAAAGATGCACTTTTGTTGAGCGACCAAAGCTACCTAGTCGCCGGAAGAGGAACCATTTTTAAAACTACGGATGGTGGGAGCAATTGGGATGAGGTTTTATCGGGTATAGGGAATTATATGTCCAAATTAGTCCAAACACCTAGCGGTACCATTTTCGCTTCCTCAGAAAATACCAATATCTATCGTTCTCAGGACGAAGGCCAAAATTGGACCATAAGTTACGAGGGAACAGGGAGCAACTGGATCAACAGCATATACTTTATTGATGATTTTATCGGGTTTGCTTCCGGACGGGACGGAACCTTGTTGAAAACAGAAGATGGTGGCGAAAGCTGGGGGAATCAGGACAGTGGAACCGATAAAAATTTGCTGGACATTGCCTTTTTTGATGCGAATACAGGTTTGGTCGCCCTGGATAACTGGAGTGACAGCCTGCTGTACACACAGGACGGCGGTTTGAACTGGACCACGATAGGTATGCCGGGAACAGCTATTTACCGTAATTTTTGCTTCTTAAATGAAACGAAGGGATATGTTACTGCCGCAGCTGCTTTTTCAGGAGGCATTTATAAAACGGAAGATGCCGGACAAACATGGGAATTAATCCGTTCCACCAGCCTGGGCATACATGATTTGGAATATTATTTTGACGGTGAGTTTGACCATCTATGGGCTTCCGGCGACGGAGGTCTGGTGGAATACTGGACAAATATGGTAGTAGGCACAAACAATAGATCATTCACCAAACAGGCCATTGACATTTTTCCAAATCCATCGGATGGACTTCACCTGACGATCAATTGGCCTGAAAACATTTCCGATGAAGTAAATTTGAACTGTTACAATGTTTATGGTCAGCAAATTTTCACCAAGACTTTAAATACAGATTTTTCGATTGTGCCATTGCCCGGGCAGTTGGTTCAGGGAAATTATTTTATTACCATAACCGATGTTCAAAACAAAACAGTTTACACCCATAAACTGGTTGTGGTAAATTGAGTGATCAATCCCATGGGACCAAATGTATCATTGGGGTTGAAAATTTAACTGCCAGTAACAATTATTCATTGAATAGCCAATCAAAATCATCGATAATGCAAAAAACAATATTTCTCCTTATTTTTATCCTCTCAACAACCCAACTTATCATGGCCCAGGAGGAAACAAAAGTCACAGACATTGAATTGACGGGGAACACTACCGTTCTAAACGGAAATCTAGAGACAGGCGCCACGATGCCGCTTCGTTGGGCAGAAAGCAGCCAGGTCGCCTGCTTTCCGGGTACGCGATTCATAGAATTTCAGGGTAATCACGTATTATACCGTATGGTGATGCCACCATATTCCGAGCTGAAGATTACCGTAATCCCAAAAGACAAAAAGAATCGCATCAATGTATATGCCTTACGCCTGGGCGAAAATAACTACGACCTGCCGCCGGACATTTCCAGGGCCATTAGTTGTGAGACTTCATACCCATTGTATGCCGGAAACCCCAATCTACGGGCACCTGCCAAACCACAATCGGTGGAGTATATTTCTGTGAACAAGTCTTACAACATCGTCATAGGTGTAGCGGGAGCTAAGGACGTGCTTTCTGGGGAATTTGAGTTGAAGATTGAATTGCAAAGCAGATAGGGTCATAAAATCACCTGATTCCTAATTGCCCCAATGCTTGTTGAGCCTGTAAATTATCCGGATTAATGATTAGTACTCGTTTAACGAGTTTCAATGCCCCTTCCTTATCATTTGAAGCATTCCGGACTGCGGCTTTATTGATCAGCGCCTGTTCGTAATCGGGATCGAGGGCAATGGCCTGGTCGTACAATAATTCACCTAAAGGCAGATTGCCCTGCAAAACGTGGAGAAACCCACGGTTGCATAAGGTTTCCGGTCGTTTGGGGTTTTCCGAAAGGATAAAATCAAAAGTCAAACGTGCTTCTTTGTAGCGTCTCAACGCAAGGAGAATAATGGCTTCTTTTTCCAAAAAATCGAGGTTTAAAGGTTGCATTTTAGCAGCCTTTTCAATAAACCAAATGGCCTGGATGGGATCGCCTGCCTGGTAATATGCTTCGGCAATACGGTAGGCGGTCCAGGCATCCCTGATCTGGCTGGTATCCCGGTCTTCTGCTTTTTGGATTATGGAAGGATAGTCCTTTTTGTTAAACAAAAAGTGAATTTCAGCATCAAAAACGCCGGATTGATCGGGAGCACATTGATCGAGGTAAAATTTAACGGAGTCCAGTAAATTCGGGACGGTGGCATATTTATCATAATAGGCCAGGTAACCACGAGCCATATCCAGTTTTCCCGGGTTTGTTTTGGTGAGCATTTCCAGGCCGAAAAAAGACTTATTTCCGTTTAAATTTTTTTCCTTTGAAGGAGACCGCTGAATTTTATGATCCGTAATCCTCACATGGGCAATGTCGATGCTTCCCGATTTTGGCATATGGCAAGTACTGCATTGGTTGTCCACTTTAGACCTTTCTTCTAAAGTTTCGCTGCATTTTTTTTGATCATCTGACTGGTGGCACTTCAAGCATATATTGACAAAATATTGGGGATCCAGTTGTTGGACACTTTCATGTGGGTTGTGACAGGAGAGGCAGGTCATGTCCGTTTTTTGAAAACATTGGCTTTGCCGGAGCCGGTCGGCCTGGGAAGCCATGATGAACTGCTTATCGGAATTTGCAAAACGAGGCAGAAACACATTAAATACCTCATTGAGGGGCATCCCGGGTTTGAAATCGTAAAAAGTCTTTCCCTCCTCCAATACCGCAATTCCTTGCAAGTGACACCTTTGGCACAGGTCCAACTGCAAATTCCGGGGTAATTTAGCGGGGTTCACAATGGTATAATCGGGTTCTTTTTCCGTATTGACCAAAATGCCCGCGTTGATGGATTCCACATGCAGCCCTCCGGGGCCATGACAGCGCTCGCATTCAATTCCCGAAGGCATGGCGGTAAATTTATTGAGGCTGCCGGAAACATGGGTGGGAAAATGATTGTGGCAGGTAATGCACTCTGAGTCCAGAGCCCGCCCAAAACGCAAGTTTCCTTCCTCCCGAAAACTGGGCGCCATATCCCATTTGCCGTCCTGGGTGTAATACGTCACCGGAGCCTGGAAAATATAACCGTTGATATCGATGATATGAGAATTGGTATGATGTCCGGAGCCGACGATATAACTGATCTTTTCTACCCGTTGATGAATGGTATCGCCCTTTTCGTCCAGCCGGAATTCTCTGACATACATCAGGCTGTCCTTCACAAACGGAAAATAATAAAAATCGGATCCCTCATCATAAACCAGGGCATTGTCATCAAATACAGCTTGGCTGTTGCGCTGATGCGCGGGAGCAAAAGAACGCCCCATTCCCGTGTACTGAAAAGTCTTGTGCACTTCCGAATGGCAGGTGAGGCAGGCCTGCATACCAACGTATTGGGCATCGGGGGCGAGGTTCTTGTAAATAGTTTTGGGCTCCGGATCATCAGAGCACGAAATAAATATCGAGTTAAGTAAAATAGATAATCCGATCAGAGGCCTTCCAGCTTGCATCAGCATTGGTTTTGAGCTACGAATACACGAAAGTATGAAAAAAAATAGGGCGTAACTTCAAGTTACACCCTATTTTATAAAAAATCATGATAGCTCAGCTTTTGTTTTCACGATAAGCTACGCTCAACTTCAAATCACTGAACCTGAGGGTACCTGCTTAATTCACCCGCTTCAAGGTCTCCAGCAAAAAGCCCCAGTACTTCTGCACGGAGCTGATCTGCACCTTCTCGTCGGGAGAGTGTGCCCCGCGAATATTCGGTCCGAAGGAGATCATTTCAATATCGGGGTAATTGGTGCCGAGGATGCCGCATTCCAGTCCGGCGTGACAGGCGGCCACTTTGGCTTCGCCATCGAACAATTCCTTGTAAAGGCCGCTCATCAGTTTGACGATGCCGGCTTCCGGTTTGGGCGCCCAGCCTGGATAGCCCCCAGTGAAGGTAACTTCTGCACCGAATAATTCAAAAGTACTTTGAATGGCCTGGGCCAAATCCATCTTTTCACTGTCGACAGAACCCCGGGTCAGACATTGAATTTGCACGATGCCGTCTTTAACGAGCACCCGGGCAATGTTGTTGGAAGTCTGTACCAGGTCCTTGATGTCGGGGCTCATGCGGTAGATGCCGTTTGGACAGGCGTAAATGGAACGCAATAGTTTTTTCTGATCCATTTCCGGCATGACTTTAGGCGGAACGGTTGTTTTTTCAAGATTGACATGAAGATCGGGATCGGTGGTCAGGTATTCGTTTTTCAGTACCGGTTCCAGCGATTGGATATGGGCCTCAAAAGCGGCACAATGGTCGTTGGGAACGACTACTATAGCAAAGGATTCTCTTGGAATGGCATTGCGCAATCCACCGCCGTCGATCTCCGCAATTCTCAGGGTAAATGGGTCTGTCGTTCCAAAAAGCAGTCGGTTGATGATTTTGTTGGCATTGCCACGGCCTTTGTAAATGTCCATACCGGAGTGCCCGCCGGTGAGGCCGGTTACGCTGAGTTTATAGGCCGTGCAGTGGTCGCCTGATGCTTCTACGCGATAAGTGCCATTGATATTGACATCCACTCCTCCGGCACAGCCGATGGTCAGTTCGTCATCATCTTCCGTGTCGAGGTTTAGCAGGACATGGCCGCTGAGCAGCCCGCCTTTCAATCCCATGGCGCCCGTCATACCGGTTTCTTCGTCAATCGTAAAAAGCGCTTCGAGAGGAGGGTGGGGGATGTCATCGGAAGCCAGGAGCGTCATAATGGAGGCAACACCTATGCCGTTATCTGCGCCAAGGGTGGTGCCATCGGCTTTCACCCAGTCGCCGTCGATCAGCATTTTGATGCCTTCTTTGTCGAAGTCGAAATTCGTTTTGCTGTTTTTCTGATGGACCATATCCAGGTGGCTCTGTAATACCAGGGTCTGACGGCCTTCCATGCCGGGGCTTGCCCCTTTTTTGATGATCACATTGCCCACTTCATCTACCATGGTAGGCAGTCCAAGTTTTTCACCAAAGGCTTTCATAAATTCAATGACTCTTTCTTCTTTTTTGGAGGGCCTTGGCACTTCATTCAAATCTGCAAAATGATTCCAAAGTGCTTTGGGCTCCAGGTTTCTTATATCGTTCATATTATTATAGGTTTTAATCTATTGGATCAGGTTTATAGAACAACTCCTCTCCCTCGTCATTATAAAAGAAAGATGTAATTATTTTGAGTTTCGGGTTGATAAGTTTTATTTTTTCTTTAAAGCCATTTTCTAACACATAGTTGGACAGTTCCAGTTCTTCTAAAGATTCCAACTTAAGGATAACGGGTTCAATATTTCTCAATTTGGTACAATCTAAAATTGTTAATTTTTTTAAATTCTTTAGGTTGGCGATTTCAGGAGGTAGGGATTTTATGTTGTTAACGTAGTTAATTGAAAAATATTCAAGTTTCTCCATTTTCGCGATTTCTTTTAACCAGGATTCGTTTTGGAAAACCTTAATTTCTAAATGGGTTAAATTTTTAAAATAAAAAAGCTTGGAAAAATCACCAGAATTGAAATCAAAAATAAAGTTTTTAACTTTATCTTTATACGCTAATGCTTTTTCAATTGATGTAAACCAAACTTCCTCCGGAGGGTTTGCCCAAATCGTTTCTTCCGTTAAAATATTAACCAATTCAAAGTTTTTTAATCCGTTTATATCTAGTAAAACAAGGTTTTCATTATAACTTATTATCTTGGAAATGGTTTCAAACACAGGCTTTTTCGTTTCATAACTATACAATCTGGAAACATATTGATGATCCTCGAATTGATAAGATTGTATATAGAAGTAGAAGTTATTTGAAGTAGAGGTTCTCATAATTTCTTCTTTTTCTGTATCAATTCCAAGGTCTAAAATTTTACCTGATTTATCAATTAAGAGTTTTTTATTTTTCAAAAGACCATTCTCCTCATATTTTTTAGAAATAAAGGCAACACCTTTATTGAATGCGGAAGCCAGGTTTGCATTTTTAAATTCCAATAAAGTTTCTCCTGAGGAATTTATGAAAACAAGATCTCTTGAACTAGTATTTGGGGTAGCAATACTTATAGCCGTTACACCATCTTTGAATGGGATGTTAGCACTAATACTTTTTCCTGGGAATAATTTGTAAAGATCTAGAATAATTTTACCATTTTTGTCGATAAAGTAGTAATAGTCATTGGTACTATATGTCCCGGATTTTACCATTTGTTTGACTCTGGCTAAACCGTCCGTAAAGGGAAATAGATTAAAATTATGATCTCCAAATAGTTCATTAATAAAAATTACTGTTTCGCCATATTGGTTAATATACGCATATTGGCCGTTTTTATCCTCAAATTGAACACCCGCCAAACCTTCACTGAAGTGAGTTGCATTCCAGAATTTATTATTTTCAAAAGCAGATTCACCATCATAGTTTAAAAAGGTGAGATAAGATGATTCATTGGTTTCTTTTGCAAGGTAAAAGGAATTGCCGGAAGTACCCATGTAATGATATTGGTTGCCGAAAGATTTGATGGTTTCCCCATTTTGATCTAGCCAATGAACTTCCTCGTTTTTATTTTTGATTACACAAATTCCATTTTGGTATAAGCTCAAACCAGGTTCACCAAACACTTTCGATAAATAGCCAAATATACCTCCAAGGTAATTTTTCCCCAGTGGATAATCACCTTGAGGTAATGTAAAAAGTACCTCTCCATTTTCATTTAGGAAACGGGTGGGGTAATCTTTGCCTTTAAAAATAACTAAGGGGGCTTTTTCCTGGCCAAAAAGATTTAAACTAATTAATACTAATAGTAAAATAATAATACGTTTCATTTGTTTTCAGTTTTTAATTGGTAGAATTAATATTTGTAAAGTATTCTTCCTGAAGCTCTTTCGACGTTTTCGTACTCCCGTCATGGCTCCATCCCGGAGGCTTGAAAAGGTACAAAAATTTTGTCTTAACAGGTAATGGTCTTTTAAGTATTTTCCAAAGATCTTTCCATTCGTGGAAAACTATATTGATCGGGTCTCTTTTGATCTCTTTTTCAAAAAGGCCGTATTGGGTGGTTATGCTTTCATCCTCCTCCGCGAAGGTCCCGAATAACTTATCCCAAATAATGAGACACATGCCCATGTTTTTATCCAGGTAAGGAATATTGGTGGCGTGATGCACTCTATGGAGAGAAGGCGTGACCAGTATTTTCTCCAAAAAACCGAGCTTGCCTACTGTTTCCGTATGAATAATAATGCCATATATCTGGGTGATGGCATACATTAAAAATATATCCAGGGCCTGAAAACCTACAAGAGACAACGGAATAAAATAGAAAAACCGGTACAATGGCTGAAAGACCGAAGAGCGGAACCCGGTGGTCAGGTTGAAGAGAGGCGAAGAATGATGTGTTACGTGTACGGCCCAAAATAATCGGCTGTGGTGATCAATGCGGTGCAGCCAGTAAAAAATAAAGTCTTCGGCTACAAACAGTAAAAACCAGTAAAGGAAAGGATTGGTTATTTCTCCGATCCTGAATTGATAAAAATACATCAGGAAAGAGAACGAAAATACTCTAAGTAAGGCGTCCAATCCCATGTTTAGCAACATGAGATATACGTTGGTAGTGGTATCAGCAACGGTGTACAATTTTCGATCCTTCCAGTAGCTGAAAAAAAATTCAAAACCGATCAAAATCGCATAGATCGGTGTGCTGAAGAGGATCACCCATTTCTCAGGATTCATGTCAATTGATTTAGCTTGCAAAACTAAGGTTTATGTGGGAAGAATGGAAGTTTGAGAATGATTATTGGAGGAAAGTTGAGAAATGATGAACATTTGTAAAATGAGGCCGGGCTTTATTTCTTTCTTATGCAGGGCATGCCAGCATTCAACCCATGACTTCCACAAGGTTGTGGCCTAATAAAAAAAAGGCTTCCCATCCGAAGAATGGGAGCCTTATGGAAAAATCATTAACTTATTTTTTAATTATGCTGGCATCCATTACAAGTTGGGAGACATTACTTACGAAGGGATCACCTTGCGCGCTCCGGATTTTTGATATGGAAACTTAGATTGTATTCAATAAAATGAAGAGATTGGTTTGGTCTTCAGCCATGTTTGGTGATTGTATAAATTGTTCCTTAATATTGTTTCAACGCTAAGTTGGGGGTTAAGGGGCTGATTTTAAATGATATAGATCAGGAACTCAGTCTGATTTTTGTCATTTCTTTATGAATATTACCATTTTTTGATGGATGGCCCTGCTTTCTACCTTGATTTATGTGATAATAGTCACCATTCATTTGGAAGCACTTGGCTTATTTTTGCATTTGTCGAACTAAATTTACCGAAAATTAAAACGAATGATGCAATACTGGGATACTTTCCTGAAGGCTTACAAAGGGTATGCTAACTATCTTTGGAAAGAGATTATACATCCGGACTGGCACAATTATTTTTATTGGCTGATTATCGTGTCGCTGTTTTTCTTTGTTTTGGAAGTCGTGGTGCCCTGGCGCAAAAAACAGGCGGTCCCGAGGAAAGATTTCTGGTTGGATGTTTTTTACATGTTTTTCAATTTTTTTCTTTTTTCCCTTATTATTTATAATGCTGCTTCATCGGTCGTGGTGGATTTATTCAATGATGGCATTAAGGCCCTGTCAGGGTGGGATCTGCAATCGATGAATCCAATGCGGAGTTGGCCCCTTTGGGCTGTGCTGCTTTTGGGCATGGTGGTGCGTGATTTTACCCAATGGTGGATCCATCGTTTATTGCACCGGGTCGATTGGTTGTGGGAGTATCATAAAGTGCACCATTCGGTCGAGCAAATGGGGTTTGCAGCACAGCTTCGTTATCACTGGATGGAAAATATAGTGTACCGTACGCTGGAGTACATTCCATTGGCGCTATTGGGAATCGGGTTGTATGACTTTTTTATCATTCATATTTTTGCCCTTGCATGGGGCCATTTCAACCATGCCAATATTACGGTGAATGGCCGCGTTTCCGGAGCAGTCGTCGGTGCACTGATCGGCATCATCTTGTCGAACAGCCTGTTGGATGTACATTTGTTCGAAAATATTTCGACCATAGCGAAATGGGGTGTTTTTGCAGGGGCTGTAATAGGTGGAAGTTTTCTCTTGGGCCCGGTGATGCGGATGTTGTTCAATAGCCCGGAGATGCATATCTGGCATCACGCCCATGATTTGCCGCAGGAGAAAAGGTACGGCGTTAATTTTGGATTGACCCTGGCTGTTTGGGATTACCTGTTTGGGACAGCCTATATTCCTTCTGATGGACGGGATATTCGACTCGGTTTTCCGGGGGTGGAAACTTTCCCAAAAGGGTTCGTCGGACAGAACTTGCACGGCTTTGGAATGAAACAAAAATAAACAGACTTACCATCTGGAAAGCAAAAATGTGTTTTTAGCGTTACGGAATGTGGATAACTTTTTTTGTTAAATTTTTGCACAAGTTAAAATCATTCCAATAGATTTCTGATATTTACCTTCAGGACGAAAAAATTGTTTGGTTTTTAAACAATTACTTTAAAAAAGTCTTTGTAAATTGAATTGATTTGGTGATTTTACAGACAGTTGGAACTTTTTAGATTACACTTTTGTATAATAATTACCTTTTTGTTTTGTAATTCACAACGGCGCTTTTAATTTTGGGAAGCCGCGGAATTTTGGCAACTATTAATGAGGGACAATATAGATATTAAAAATTCGTATTACGGTAATTAAAAATCCGTAAATACGATTAACCTCAAAATGCCATAGAATTCATAGGGATAAGCTGGTTTTTTTTATGAAAACCGGGATTGTTGGCTAAGATTACACTTCATGAGAAAAGAGAAATTCATCTACAATACTCAAACGTTACGTTATGAGAAAGTTGTAGAACCTTTAAGGACTACCTTGTTGAGGTTTTTAGGCATTGCATGTGCCGTATTTTTCACAGGGTTACTGTTCACTTTAGTCTTACATAAATATTTTCCTTCACCTAATGAAAAAGCCCTGATGGGCGAGATCAAAGTATTGAAAGGCGAGCTCAATGCCGTGAGTCAATCCTATGATGAAATTACAGCCATTATGGCTGATGTGAAGGAGCGTCATGATTACGCTCACAGACTCATTTACGGCATGGATCCTATCGATGACGGTATTTGGGAAGGTGGTGTCGGGGGGCACGACAAGTACAAAAATCTCCGCCAATTCAAAAATTCCGGAGAGCTAATGGCTGAAGTTGAAACAAAAATTGACAAAGTCAAGCAGAAGTTGGATGTCTATTCAAGCTCCCTGACGGATGTAATTGAACTGGCTAAAGAAAAAGAAGAAATGCTGGCAAGCATACCTTCTATTAAGCCTGTTCGTAGCGATAAACTGGCCAGGTCAGTGAAATTGCTTTCAGGCTTTGGATACCGCATGCACCCGATCTATAAGGTGCGCAAGATGCACACAGGGATTGATTTTACAGCCCCTCGTGGCACTCCCATCCAGGCAACCGGAAATGGAATTGTCGTTCAGGCGGGCCAGGGTAGCGGTTACGGAAATCGCGTGATCATTGATCACGGTTACGGTTATGAAACCCTGTATGGCCATATGCAACGTATCGATGTTAAAGTCGGACAAAAGGTGATTCGTGGCGAACAAATTGGCCTGGTGGGAAATACCGGAGCCTCTACAGCTCCACACTGTCACTACGAAGTCATTCTTAAAGGAGAGAAAGTTAACCCCATTCAGTTTGTACTGGATGGATTGACCCCTGAAGAATACCAGGAGTTGGTGAATGCTTCTGCTACTGAAAATCAATCATTTGATTAAGACTAATAAGATATTTTTTAAAAATGATATTTAACGATAAACTGAAAGACTTCCTTTTTGGAAGTCTTTTTTTCTTTGGAGCACTATTTCCTGCCTGTGGCCAGGAACATCAATCCACCACTATCGATCGGGAAACTGCTACAGTAGCGGCTCCGGATTCTATTAGCCACGATACCTTACTTGCTGAACTTCCTGTTGAAAAGTCGGTTAAAATAATAGGAGTGGGAGACATGATGTTGGGTACGAATTATCCTTCTACCTCTTATCTGCCACCAAACGGAGGTAAAGACCTGCTCGTGGAGGTCAGGGAGATCCTGAAATCAGCAGATGTTACCTTTGGCAATATGGAAGGCGCCATCCTCGACAGTGGCGGTACCCCCAAGAGCTGTAAGAATCCCGATGTTTGTTACGTTTTCCGTTCTCCGGAAAGTTATATCCAGCATTTCATTGATGCGGGTTTTGATGTGGTTTCTATTGCCAATAACCATTCGGGAGATTTTGGAGCTGTGGGGCGGGCCAAGACAAAAGAGGTGCTTAAAAAGGCCAATATTCAATTTGCCGGGCTTGCCGGAACGGATGAGTTTGCCATTTTTGAAAAGAATGGCATAAAATATGGCTTTTGCGCTTTTGCACCCAATTCAGGAACCGTTGACATTCGAAATATTTCCAAAGCCAGACAGATCGTTTCCCGTCTGGCCGAAGAAACGGATATCGTCATTGTGTCGTTCCATGGAGGAGCAGAAGGCAGTCAGCACCAGCGCATGACCCGCAAGACAGAGTATTATTACGGAGAAAACAGGGGCAATGTGTATGAATTTGCCCATGCCGTGGTAGATGCAGGCGCCGATGTCGTTTTCGGACATGGCCCGCATGTAACCCGGGCGGCTGAATTGTATAAGGACCGGTTTATCATTTATAGTATGGGGAATTTTTGCACCTATGGCCGCTTCAGTTTGAGCGGAGAAGCAGGTATTGCCCCCATCGTTGAATTGGAAGTTTCTCCTGAAGGAGCTTTTTTGGGCGGTCGAATTATCCCCATTTACCAGCAAAAAACACATGGTCCTAAAATCGACGCTCAAAAAAGAGCTATTAAAACCCTGAGCAATCTCACCCGCCAGGATTTTCCAGAAACAAGCTTGCTCATCGATGAAGAGGGAAACCTCCTGAAAAAGTGATTTCATTCACTAAAAAAAACTGAATTTTCTAATCTTATTGTTGGGTAAAGGAACCCTAAATACAAATCATTTTTTTCAAAAATCAAGATTTGTATTTAAGGTTCCTTTAAAACGGGTTATATTTATACCCATAATAAACCAGCTATGGAAATTGATGTAATCGCCAATACCACTAATTGCCCCAATTGCCAGGCTGAAATGGCCATCACGGATAAATATTGCGCAAAATGCGGACAAAAAGTCCAGCGCAAGATACCCCGGCTGGGAGAGCTCCTTGCTGAATTTTTTGATTCAGTGCTCAACATTGACTCTAAAATAGTACGCACCTTTAGAGCGATCTTTATTCCCGGGCAACTTACCATCGTTTACTTTAAAGGTATTCGAAAAAAGTATTACCAGCCCTTCAGACTTTTCTTTTTGGTTTCCGTTTTATTTTTTACGGTACTTGGGTTTTCAGGAGTGAAAAAAAGCATCATGAAGATCAACCAAAATAACAGCCTGAGAAATATTAAAGAAAAGGTTCAGGCAGACAAGAAACTGACCGAGATTAAGGATAGCGTTATCGTTAAATTCAAGGATCAGGCCACGGTTAATGCCGTATTCGATTCCATAAAAACCGAGCTGAATGTCCTGGATGCAGATACTTTAAAGGTAAATCTTGCCGGGTCGTACGGTAATTATAAGATAGCTTCCAACGATTTGATTGCCTTATCAGGGGATGAAATCATCGAAAAATACAAAATTGATGGATTCTGGAATCAGTTTTTTGCCAGGCAAATGATCAAAACCATGCAGGATCCGTCCGGATTTACCTGGTATATGCTGGGCAATTTCATCTGGATGTTGATTTTACTGATGCCGGCAGTAGCACTGGTGCTCAAGCTTTTGTATATCAGGCGGAAACGATATTTTGTGGAACACCTGACCTTCTTATTTCATTTTCATGCTTTTACCTTTTTCCTGGCGACCATTTTTATTCTGGTCGGGCACTATTTAGATAATTATAACATCTACCTGGCCCTGTTTTTGGGCGTAGTCGTTTATTTGTTTGTGGCGATGCGCCGTTTTTATGATCAGGGGGTAATAAAAACTTTTTTCAAATTTTCATTTTTAGGATTTTCCTATTTGATTTTGTCCATTATCTTTTTTGTTTTGTTTTCCTTGATTAGTTTGGCTATGTTTTAAGCGAGGGGACTTTTTTTCATTTTCAGGATTGTTATTCAATTATGTCTAAAAATCATTACGATAAATACGAAACAGTCGTCGGGCTGGAAGTCCATGTTCAATTGGCTACTCAAAGCAAGGCTTTTTGCGCTGACGATGCCAGTTTTGGCGGGGAGCCCAATACGCATATTAGCGTGATCTCCCTGGGACACCCGGGCACTTTGCCGCGGTTGAACAAAAAACAATTCGAGTTTGCCATCCGCCTGGGGCTGGCCCTGGAAAGCAGGATTAGCCCGGTGAGTTATTTTGACCGCAAGAATTATTTCTATGCTGACCTGCCCAAAGGGTACCAGATCACCCAGGACAGGCTACCGGTTTGTGTGGGCGGACATATTGATGTCAGGGTAGGAGAAGCGGAACGAAGGATCAGGATACACCATATCCACATGGAGGAGGATGCCGGAAAATCCATCCACGATCAGGATGAAACCAATTCGTTGATCGACCTGAACCGGGCAGGAGTTCCTTTGCTGGAAATTGTAACGGAGCCCGATTTTCGCTCTGCGGAAGAGGTGGATGTTTTTATGAACAATATGCGGCGCCTGGTGCGTTATCTTGAGATTTCCGACGGGAATATGGAGCAGGGATCCATGCGTTGCGATTGTAATGTCTCTGTCCGGTTAAAAGGCGAAGAAACTTTCGGAGAAAGATGTGAGATCAAAAACATGAACTCCATGCGATTTGCCCGGCGGGCGATTAATTTTGAGTTTTCCAGACAGGTGGACTTGATTGAAAGTGGTGGAAAAGTGCAACAACAAACATTAAATTTTGATCCTGTTACCGGAACTACTTCTCCTTTGCGCGATAAGGAGGATGCCCATGATTACCGTTATTTTCCGGAACCTGATTTACCTCCTTTCGTAGCCAGTGAAGCCATTATAGAGGGCATAAAAGCTGAAATGCCTACTTTGCCGGAGCAGCATTTTGTACATTTTACCGAAACGATGGGCATCACGGCTTATGATGCCGGTATTTTGGTTGAAGAAAAAAGTGTAGCCCTGTTTTTCCTGGAATTGTGCAAGCATACCAAAAATACCAAAGGAGCCGCCAATCTGATCATCAACAGGATCAATCCGATCTGCAAAGATATGGAGATTGACATCGAAGCCTTTCCGGTATCATTGACGGGATTGGCTGAATTGATAGAATTGATTGATACGGATAAGATCAGCAACGCTATGGCCTATCAACGGCTGTTGCCTGAGATGTTGGAAAAACCAGGGAACACTCCACTTGACCTGGCCAATCAACTTGGATTGATCCAGACCAGTGATGAAGGATTCATCGAAAAAATCGTGGATGAGGTCATCCTTGCTTTCCCCGATAAGGTGACGGCTTACCAAAGCGGAAAAAAAGGGTTACTCGGATTTTTTATGGGAGAAGTCATGAAACGGTCCCAGGGCAAGGCGGAACCTAAATCGACCAATGCCCTGTTGCTGGAAAAACTGGGATGATCCTGACGGGTAGGACAAAACAAGGGTCAAAAATATACCACACTATGCCCCAGTTTGCCTCCATTTTTTTCAATGACCCGAAAGGCAGGGACCTTATGATCAACTTCAAAAGCGGGTGATTTTCTACTGATCTGGAAGAATGTAGAAGGCGTTATGTTCACTTCCATATTCCCCAGCCTTAAAGTCCTTTCCACATGGTAATGCCCCGTAAATATGGTCAGATTGTGGGTATGATTAGAAAAGAGCTGTTGGATTTCCGACCGGTTTTTGAAAGCATGATTTTTATCCATAAACGGAACGTCAGAAAGCAGAGGCGGATGATGCATAAAAATGATGAGATCCTGTTGAAGTTTATTGAGTTGTTCCCTGATCCATTCCATTTGGGGGGGAGCAATTTTGGCAGGAGCGGTATCCAGGAACAGCATCTTTTCCCCGGCTATCTTACGGCTATAATAAATCCCATCGGGCTTTAAGTCCCCATTGAGATTGAATACTTCTGACATCATTACGGGTTCGTCGTGGTTGCCGGCAATTAACTCAAAGGGAACGGACAACTTGTCCAGATGGGATTTGGCCCATTCGTAAATTTCTTTTTCAGGAGCCTTGTAACACAGATCACCCGTAATGACCAAACAATCAGGCTGACACTCTTCTACCAGTTCAAGCGCCCTTAAAAAATTATCCCTGACATCTATGCCGTTGGTGTCTTCCCCTTCCTTGCCAAGATGCAGGTCTGTCAATTGAATGATTTTCATAGTATGGATAATAATTAAGGGGAGAAAGACGTAACAGGAAAGCCTTCAGAAAGCATACAAAATTGCTGTTTCCTGTTACGGAATTCTCCTTTAAAAAAAACAACCAGTGGTTTTAATGTTGAGACACCCTTATTCCTTTTCAGGTTTTGCCCCGGAGTTACGAATACTTACTATTTTTTTCAAAATATCAAACCAGAATGGTGCCCCCATGGAAATGGCCAGTGCCGTGATGATCCAGCCAACTGCTTTGGTCAACCAGTCATAGAACGTAAGTTTTTCGAAATCTACATTTTTCCATCCCAGGCCAAGGGGTGATTTTATGCTGTTGATATTGTTTTCAATGATATAGTTCATTTGAGCCGACGCCTCTTCAAAACTGAGATTTTGTTTGACGATATTTACACTATCTCCTTTGGAAGCGATGTCTTGTGCCATGGCAACAATTTGTTGAAGGGTTTCCGGATCGTTTTCCAGCCTTTCGTAAATGGCCAGTGTATCTGCATTTAGGATAATGGCGATGGACAACCCTACGTAAATGAGGATTTTTTTTGCCATCCGTGTGTACCATCCCGAAGCCCTGTCCATCACGGTATTATACCAATCCTGAACTTTCTTTTTAAATTCATCTACTTTTCCGTCGGCATCCCTGATCAGCTGGTTGAGTACATTCCGGAGATCAGCGTTTTCGATATCGTTGATCTTCTCAATGATATCGGTCTCGGAAAGTTTGCCATCCCCGAGGATGATGTCAAATAGAATGGATTGGAAAGATTTGGAATCCAGGTAGGAAGGTGGGTTGGTCGTTTTACTGCTGTATTTGAATGATAATTGCTTGAAAAGGGCATTTTCCTGAAATTTTTTAAAGAAAGTACCATCCTCTGTTGAACCGTCCTTCTTAAGCCCAATGAGCATATTACCCAGGGCCTTTTTGAGGTTTTTGCCTCGCAGGCCTAAAAAGGCTGCAATCAACTCCATGATGGTGCTTGCGAGCAGGCTCAATACGAGCAGAATAAATACTACACCCAGGACAACAGTCAATATTTTCATAATATTAGTTTTCGTTTTATGTATGCGAAAGTTAAAAGTAAGGAGAAAATTTTTACTCTGCCCGATTTGTACCAAAGATTTTTTATCCTTCCCTATTGCAGCGGAAGCGGAAGCCTAATTCATTCCATTTAATGTTGTGTAAAGATTTTCGTTCACCAAAGTGCAGTCATCCATTCTCCATTTATCCATAAATCGCAGTATGGCAACATCATAACGTCACCGGGGCAACGAATAATAAGCCAATCCTGACGAATACTCGTTTGGCCCTGACTTCCGGATGGTTTAGCCCCAACTTTGTGGTGTAATCAAACTGAAATCAATAAAATTTTAACACAATGAGAACCACTTTTTTTATCATCGCACTTTTTTTCGGAAATATTATTTCTGCCCAATTCAATTTTACGACCGTGGATACCAGTCATAATGTGGTCATTTCCACCAACGGTCTCAACATGCGTTCGCAGCCGGATCTCCACTCCAAAAAACTGATTGCTGTTCCCTTTGGAGAAAAGGTTGAGATCATCGATACCGTGTATTACGGAAGAGATACTCTTGGTGAACATGCTTTTTATTATGGAGGCAGTGAGGAAATTTCCAACATTCCCATCGTTGGTTATTGGGTGAAAGTTAGTTATGGAGGAAAAAAAGGCTATATGTTTAATTCCTTCCTGGGCCCTGGATGGACATTGAAGGACCATCCAAAGGAAACTTCCGACTATACTATCGTTCTCCCGGAAATGCAGGAATGCAATAATGTGGTGGACTACAATCCTTTGTGGCACTGGTATGGGTTGTACAATGAAAATGGCAAACCGTCTTTGAAAAAAGTGGATCTCAGCTTCTTTATCACCTATTTCGACAATGTCGCCTGGCTCTTCACAAGCACGGATGACAACAAAAACCTGAAACTTGTGATAGGGAGTAAGATGCCTATGAATGTTGGAGCCCTTCAAGGCGCCATGTACACTTATTCGGAAGACAATAACAGCTTCTTCAATTGGAGTGAAGCCGGCAGTTTTATCAACGAGGGATTGCTAAAAGAAAACAACCTTAGGATCCGGGAATCCTTTGAGGAAGGCACCTGGTCGGAAACTGAATTGATCGTCTCCGGCTTCGGCCGGGAGCAGGCGCTCAATACCTCGGAGGAATTTCCTTCCGGCATCCTTTGTCGTGCCGATCTCGATGGCGACAGAAAAGATGATTACCTGCTCTATTTCGGGGAGTTTTATGCTGAATTGAAATTGTTCATGAGTTCATCTGCCGATTTATCCCGGGGTGAATTGATACACTATGAAACAAGTTTTTATTTCCCCGACTGCTATTAGGAAGGAAGATGGCTTTCGCCTAACGTTGGACGTAGGCAATTATGGATAAGAGGACGGAAAGATTTGATATTAATATTGATCAGATTGGCGGGATTTTGATTGTCAGCTCGTATGGATGTTGCTAAACAATGGCTTTATGACATCCTGCCCACCGTCCACCCAAAATATAACTGTATTAACTCGCTCTTTTGGCCGGTCTGCGACCCTTGGCGTTACCCTTTTGAAAAGAAGCTTTTCTAAGGATTACGCAAGCGGTTGGCGGGCCGGTTCTTTTCTATTTAGAACCAATATAAATAGCAAAAAACAGTTCCGGTTTTCCAATAAATTATGTCCTAAAACATAAAAAATATGTATAATTGTTCATATTTTAATATGTTGCTTTTTTTTAAAAGTATTGCAGCTTCAGGCAACGAACACCCAACAAAGTATTGGTTTGAAATCAGACCATAAAATTTCTGCAATACCAAACACAAAATATTTATTAATATGAAGTACGGTTTTGTTATTGACAATCGAAAATGCATTGGTTGTCATGCATGTACCACCGCTTGCAAATCAGAGCACGATGTGGCGGTGGGTGTAAACAGAACGTGGGTCAAGTACATTGAAAAAGGCACTTTTCCGGACTCCAGACGATTGTTTTCGGTAATGCGGTGTAATCATTGTACAGACGCACCTTGTGTTGAGATTTGCCCCGTGGAATCTCTTTTCATCCGTCCTGACGGAATTGTTGACTTTGACAACCGCAGATGTATTGCCTGTAAGTCCTGTATGCAGGCATGCCCTTACGATGCGCTTTACATCGATCCGAAAACCGAAACAGCGGCCAAGTGTAATTACTGTGCGCATCGGGTGGATATCGGGTTGGAGCCTGCCTGTGTAAATGTATGTCCGGAACATGCCATCATTTCCGGCGATATGGAAAACCCGGAAACGGAAATTGCACAATTACTTGCCAGACAGCAGGTTTCTGTCAGGAAGGGGGAAAAAGGAACCAGTCCGAACCTCTTTTATATCGATGGAGACCAGGCTTCCCTTCAGCCAAGTGCTGCATCGGATGACGTATCCATGTGGAGTTCACAGACCCTCGGAGTCGGGCATTATGCAAAAGAGGCCGAAAAAATGGCCTTTACCAATCCTGATGTGATCGATGCGATTCAAAAGAGTAATGAAGAGAACATCGATAGCGGAAGTACCTTACTTGATGTGATGCGTGGAAAACCAAGAAGAGCTTACCAGGCGCCCAGCAAGGGGATTATGTGGGGCTGGGAAGTTTCCGGTTACGTGTGGACCAAGGCGATTTCAGCCGGTTCATTCCTGGTGCTTTTTATCGCCACTTTGTTTAATGCTGATATGGTAAGTGATACCACCTACTGGTGGACTCTTGGACTGGCATTGTTCTTCCTGACCGCTACCGGAGCATTGCTTGTAATGGATCTCGATCAGCCTAAACGTTTCCTCAATGTTCTTTTACGTCCTCAATGGAAATCATGGCTGGTAAAAGGGGGATATTCCATCACCATTTACGGGGGGTTAATCACCCTGCTCGGTGTGTTGAAATATTTCTCCGTTGATGCTTTCCAGGCTCCTTTGATGTGGGCCACTGCGGCAATTGGCGTGATCGTTGCCATTTACACTGCTTTCCTTTTTGCCCAGGCAAAAGGTCGCGATTTCTGGCAAAGCCCTTCGCTTGTCATCCACATGCTGGTACACAGTTTTATGGCCGGTGCGGCAGCATTCAGCATCCTGAGTCTTTTTGCTGATGACAATGCTTCATGGATGGAATTCCTCAAAGTGGTCCTCATTGCCGGTATCCTGATCAATTTCTTCACTATCGTTGTAGAAATCAATATCACGCATCCGACTTCTGACGCCAAGCGCACCGTTAAGATGATCACCAAAGGCATGTACAAGAACATGTTCTGGGGTGGTGTGATGGTTTTTGGTAATATCGTTCCGTTGTTGATCCTGTCTTTCGCTGAAGCCACTCCAATGGTTATGGCCATAGCAGGCATCATCGTACTGATCGGCATTTACCTGACAGAGAAAATTTGGGTGGAAGCACCACAACGCATTTCGCTTTCTTAAGCGAAACGCGAAAGTTCGGCGCAAGCGCCTTTTCAATTACCAAAAAACAACTGACAATATTCAATTTTTAATAACCAAATGAAACTAAGATGATTGACAGAAAACAACCGAGTTTTGATCTTGAGGAAAGAACCTTTGAGTTTGCTAAAAATGTGAGGCTTATTTTGAAACTATTAAGTCCGACCATTGCGAACCAGGAGGATTCCAGACAACTGGTAAGGTCTTCAGGATCCGCAGGTGCGAATTACATTGAATCGGTGGAGTCGCTTAGTCAAAAAGATAAGCTGATGCGGTTGAAAATAGTTCGCAAAGAGTCAAAGGAGAGTTTTTATTGGTTCAGGCTTATTAAGGAATCCAATGATTTTGAAGAAGACCTCTGGAATGACTGGAATTACCTTATGGATGAAGCAGATCAATTGAAAAAAATCTTCTCCAAAATGATCCTAAAACTCGAAGAAAACCCAAAATGAATTTGAGCATTGAAAATTGAATTTTGATTATTTAATTTTTTGAAAAAAAATTACAATGGGTCACAAGAAACCTTCATTTATAGAAAAAATAGCTGAAAAGCTTAAGATCATTCCCGATCTGCACGGCGATTGGGGAACACCGGCCGACCGTCTGACGGAGGAAGGAGATCTGACCAATTTTCCGCCGCATGAGCAGTGGAACGATTGGGTAGAGTACGAAGCCAAATCATGGCCGTTACGCGATAAGAAACATTATTCCATCGTGCCGACGACCTGCTTCAACTGTGAGTCCGCCTGTGGGCTGACAGCATTTATTGACAAGGAAACCAATACCATCAGGAAGTTGGAGGGGAATCCTTATCATCCCGGCAGCAGAGGACGGAACTGTGCGAAAGGGCCGGCAACCATCAATCAGCTGACCGATCCTGACCGTATCCTTTACCCGCTGAAGCGCAAAGGAAAACGTGGGGACGGAGAATGGGAACGCATCACATGGGATCAGGCTTTGGATGAAATTGCAGGCAAAATACGCAAGGCACTCCAGGAAGGACGCCAGAACCAGGTGGCTTACCACGTGGGCCGTCCCGGTCACGAAGGCTATGCTGACCGCGTACTGAAAGCCTGGGGAATAGATGGCCACAACAGCCATACCAATATCTGTTCAGCAGGCGCCCGGACCGGTTATGCGTTGTGGTACGGACACGATCGTCCGTCACCGGATCATACCAATGCCAAGGTCATTCTGCTGATCTCTGCCCACCTGGAAAGCGGTCACTATTTTAACCCCCACGCACAAAGGATCATTGAAGGAAAAATGAAAGGTGCCAAACTGGTGACGATGGATCCTCGTTTGTCCAATACAGCGAGTATGTCTGATTACTGGATGCCTACCTATCCGGGGTCTGAAGTGGCCATTTTGCTGGCATGGATAAAGATCCTTTTAGTGGAAGGTTATTACAACCGGGCCTATATGGAAAAATGGGTCAATTGGGATGAATACCTCGAAAATGTACACCCTGAAGCGGAACGTACTTTTGATACTTTCATCGAAAAACTGATCGAGGAATACCAGGAATTTACGCCTGAGTTTGCCGCTTCAGAAAGTGGATGTACGGTTGAAATGATCAATGAAGTGGCCATTAAAATCGGTGAAGCCGGTAGCCGGCTCTCTACGCATACCTGGCGTTCTGCTTCTATCGGGAACCTCGGCGGATGGTCCGTTTCCCGGGCTTTGCACTTCCTCAACGTGGTGATGGGCAGTGTGGGGGCCGTTGGAGGTACCTCGCCTAATACCTGGAGTAAGTTTAAACCACAATTCTTTGATGTGCCTCCGGGACAGAAATTCTGGAACGAGCTGCATTTCCCTAAAGAATACCCCCTGTCATTCTTTGAAATGAGCTTCCTCTTGCCTCACTTCCTGAAAGATGGTCGCGGTAAAATGGATGTCTATTTCAGCCGCGTATTCAACCCGGTATGGACTTATCCCGACGGATTTACCTGGATGGAGGCCTTTATGGATGAAAATATGTTTGCCAACCATATTGCGCTGACGCCTACCTGGAACGAAACGGCTTTCTTTGCCGATTACGTACTTCCGATGGGTCATTCAGCCGAAAGGCACGACATCAACAGTTATGCAACTCACGGAGGGATGTGGTGTGCCTTTAGACAGCCGGTATTGAGAGAAGCTGCCCGAAGGGAAGGCAAAAAAGTTGAATTTACCTATGAAGTGAATCCGGGAGAAGTTTGGGAAGAAGATGAATTCTGGATCGAATTGTCATGGCGTATCGATAAAGACGGCGACCTGGGCATTCGTAAACACTTCATGTCTCCTTACCGTGAAGGCGAAAAGATCAATATCGACGAGTATTACCAGTATATTTTTGAGCGCATCAAAGGTTTGCCTGAAGCGGCTAAAGCAGATGGTTTTTCCGGAGCCTTTGCCGAGTTGGAATATATGCGTAAGTGGGGAGCCTTCGAAATCGAGAAGTTCTCCTATATGAAGAATGAGCATACCCTCTCTGCGGAGGACCTCGCGGGATCCGTTACGGATGAAAAAACAGGGGTGATCTCCAAAAAAGGAAAAGATATCGGGGTGATGATCAATGAAACACCTTATGTCGGATTCCCAACGCCTTCGCGTAAAAATGAATTTTACTCCCAAACGATGGTCGATTGGAAATGGCCCGAATATGCGATTCCTAAATACATTAAGAGCCATATTCACCCTGACAACCTCGACAAGTCGAAAAACGAGTATTGCCTGGTGCCGAATTTCAGGTTGCCGACCTTGATCCACTCCCGCTCCGGAAATGCAAAATGGCTGGTGGAAATTTCCAATAGAAACCCGATCTGGATGCACCCGCAGGAAGCCAATAAATTTGGTTTCAAAACCGGTGATCTGGTAAAAATAGTAACGGATATCGGTTTCTTCGTGGATAAGGTTTGGGTAACCCAGTCCATCAAACCGGGCATTGTCGCCTGTTCACACCATATCGGCCGGTGGAGAAGACCGCAAGATAAGGTAGGTAACCGGTGGGCCACCAATACCGTGGGCATCGAAAACGACGGCAATGGCGGATGGAAGATGAAAACCTTACAGGGCATTCGTCCGTTCCAAAGTGCTGATGACGATAGTTCAAGGGTTTTCTGGACCGATGGTGGTGTACATCAGAACATCACTCACGCCGTGCATCCCGATCCGATCAGCGGGCACCACGCCTGGTTGCAGCGCATCAGGATTGAAGTGCCCGGACCAGACGATAAATATGGGGACATTTTCGTAGACACGAAGAAATCCTTCGAAAACTACAAGGAATGGCTCGCCATGACCCGTCCGGCACCCGGCCCGAATGGCCTGCGTCGTCCGCTGTGGATCAACCGTTCGCTCAGGCCTAACGACCTGGCTTACTACTTCGACAATATGGACGAAAAAGGAGGCGTGAAGGACGAGATTTGGGAGAAGCGGTAATATTAAAGATACCTACAGATAAAAAAACGGGAGATTGAGGTTTCAATTCTCCCGTTTTTATTTCCTTTTAGGAAGGGCTATTATAATTATCTCAAGAGGGTAACCTCTCCTGATTCTTCAATCAAATCTCCGTTTAATTCTAAAACGGCATGATAAATATAAACATCAGATTGGGCTGGTTCGCCCTTATAGGTACCATCCCAGGCACTATCGTTTGATGTTTCAAATACCTTTTGTCCCCAACGATTATATACGCTCATAGAGGAAACCTTAATGCCTGCATCAACATGGTAAACCTTGAATACATCATTAAATTCGTCTCCATTGGGAGTGAAGACATTGGGTATTGCATAAAATATTCCTACCACTTCAAAGCTAACACTGGCTTCTCCAGTACAACCATTTTCTGACGTAACCTGAACAGTAATGGTCTCGGTCCCTATTTGATCAGGCGTACTGATTACCGAACTATCTGAGAGGCTGGAAGAAATACTCCCCAAAGTTGAAGACCACAGGTAGGTATAGTTTCCACCATCATCAGGAACCACATTTGCACTTAAGGTAGATTCGACACCTAATGGAACTTCTGATATGTTTCCTGAAGCGTTTATTATTTCTACTTCAAACTGATCATTGTCAATAGTGATCAAAACATCATCATAGAAAGTGTTACCGCAATCGTCCATAATTTCTACCGTATATAATGTAGTTTCCGCAGGGGAGGCGATTGGGTTGGCAATATTTGGATCAGATAAACCCTCAGAAGGTGACCACTGATAGGATGTTCCACCAATGGCTTCCAATTGAATTGCTGATCCGGGACACAGCGTCTGATCCGCTAATTCATCAAGAAATGTAGTATAGGAAAAGCAGATTTCCTGAATGTTATTTAATCCTCCCGTGGCAGATGTGAAGCCCCAGAAAACCAAAGGGTCTCCACTAAATATCTCATTTACAATATCTCCTGTGTAACTTAACCGAAGCTCACAATCAAAAAAAACGGACAACGTTTGCGTGTTAGCATCCCAGGCAACCTCCATTTTATGATACGCGCAATCCTCAACATTAGGATTATTAACATTAGCCTGGACAGGGCCTGCCAGAGTGCCACCAGGAATATTGTGTTGCATTCTGCCATCACGAACAATTGCTATGTGATCGAAGATAGGGTCGCCATAATCTACATTTTGAAAATTGTCAAATTCTACTCCTAATGATGGTTCCACATCGCCAAAACCCATATCGCCTCCGGCTGTACCGATAGAAGTGTTTAAAGGTTGCAAACCAAATACTATTCCATCCGCTCCATCTTCATCCTTACAGCCTAAAAACAAATTAACTGCTACTAAAAAGGATTCGTTTAGGTTTACTTTTTCTCCATTCCAAATTGACCCCACCTGCCAATTTACATCGGAAGTGAGTTGATAACAACTATCATTAGAGGCGATGGCACTTCCATTTAGGTAAAATGGAGCTTGCCCACTTAAATAAGTTGTACAACAGGTTATTAGACTCAAAATCCTTATCGTTTTTAAAGCAAAATACATACTAGATGGTATCTGATTTAAGCGAGGCAGAGCATTAAAGAGTAAATAGCTGTCAGTTGATTCTTTGTGTAAATATTTCATTTTCAATGTTTTATAAAAAAATAACATTATCGGTCATCTCAGGTCTGATCCTGCTGTTATTTGAAAGATTAAAAATCTAATTAACTTTCCTGTCCAGTTTTCCAAAGGTATTACTTAAATCTTATCCGGTTTGAAAAAAGTTCAGAATTTTCCAGACGGATGACTTTTATTTCACAGCAGCTTCTGCCATTAGGGGGGCAGGTAAAAATTGTTCAAATTTTTGCAAAGGCGCATTCCTGTTTTTCCGAAAAGGTTAAATAAACCCTTACCTCCGTTAAAGTTTTCCTAAATCAAGCCTCCCTGCCAGCTAACAAACAAAAAATCCCTTTTCTTTGAATCACGATGCTCATTTTTAAAAATAATAATACCATGATGTTAAAAAGAATTATGTTTACCCTGATGATGTTGCCTTTTCTTTTTCAGGCCAATGCACAGTTTAAAGGTGCTCTGGATAAGGCCAAAAATAAAGTGGAGCAAACCCTTTCCGGAGGAGGTGCCCTTTCCCAGGAAGAAATTGGCAACGGTCTAAAAGAAGCCCTGGATGCAGGGGTAGGAGAGGCCGTGGATTTTCTCTCCGCTGAAGACGGTTATTACAAAACGGCTTACAAAATCCTGCTTCCGGAGGAAGCCCAAAAAGTCACCGCAAAACTGCGTGCCGTTCCGGGATGGTCGAATGTGGAGCAAACCCTCGAAGAAAAAATGAACCGGGCCGCTGAAATTGCCGTGCAGAAGGCCAAACCCATCTTCGTCAGTGCCATCAAACAAATGACTTTCAAGGATGCCATGAATATCCTGATGGGCGAAAAGAATGCGGCCACCGCTTACCTGCACAAAACGACCTATCAATCCTTATTTAATGAATTTATGCCGGTGATCCAATCGGCCCTGGATGAGGTCAATGCGCGGGAATATTGGCGTACAGCCGTCGGGGCGTACAACAAAATTCCATTTGTGACCAAGACAAACCCAGAACTGGACAGCCATGTGACCCAGAAAGCATTGGTGGGCCTGTTCGACCTGGTGGAAAAGAAAGAAGCCTCCATCCGTACCAATGTCGGGGACCGTAAAACCGATCTTTTGAAAAAAGTTTTTGCAAAACAGGACTGATCGGAATTTAAGAATGAGAAATTATGAATTACGATTGAGCTAAAAAGCTTAATTTTGCGATTCATAATTTCTCATTCCTAATTGTACCGATGCAGAAACCATATTTTTTCCTGATTATTGTTCTTGGACTGGGAATGTCCTCCTGTAAAACGCTCTACCCGACATACCCGGAAAACCAGCCCGTTCCTTCCACCGATTATTCAAATTTAGACCACTGGGCGGCTCATCCCGATAAAACGGATCCTGCCGACAGCGTACCCGGCCAGGAGGCATTGAGCGATCAGTCCGATTTGCCAGTTGATGTATTTTTTTTGCACCCTACCATTTACACCAAATTCAAAGGAGATCATAAATGGAACGCTTCCCTGGATGACGCTTCCATGAATAAATCGGTTGACGAGAGTACCATTCTCTACCAGGCCAGTGCGTTCAATAAGGTGGGCAGGGTGTTTGCCCCACGATACCGCCAGGCACATATTTACGGCTATACCACCGGGGACAAAGCTGCGGCCCTGGAAGCTTTTGCCATTGCTTACAAAGATGTAAAAGAGGCTTTTGAATATTATATGGAACACTATAATAACGGGCGCCCCATTATCATTGCCGGTCACAGCCAGGGTTCCACCCATGCCATTACCCTGTTGACTGAATTTTTTGATGGTAAACCCCTGCAAAGTCAACTGGTCGCGGCCTATTTGCTCGGCATGCCGGTAACCCAAGATCATTTTCATTCCATAACCCCTTGTCAGGATAGTACGGAAACAGGCTGTTTCATTTCCTGGCGTACCTTTAAGCAAGGGTATTTGCCTAAAAAATGGCCTGTAGGTGATTCCATTGTTGTGACCAACCCATTGAGTTGGAAAACAGATGATCAGTACATGCCTAAATCTGCCAATGCCGGCGGCGTTCTCTATGGTTTCAACAGGATACTGCCTCATCTCGCCGATGCTCAGGTTCATGATGGGGTTTTGTGGGCCACAAAGCCAAAGTTCAGGGGCAGCTTTCTTTATTGGAACCCGAATTTCCATCCTGCGGATATTAATTTTTATTATTTTAATATACAGCATAATGCGGAGCAAAGGGTTGAAGCCTTTCTCGGCAGAGAGTGATTAGTTTACCCGAGGGGACACCTTATGTCAGCCCTTGAGCCAGCCCGGCGAAGATGTCACCTCGGTAACGCAACAAGTAACGAGCAACAAGCAACAAGTAACCAGCAATCGAGTAATTTGCCCGAGATGACACCTTAAGCCAGCACTTAGAGCCAGCTCGGCGAAGATGTCACCTCGGTAACGCAACAAGTAACGAGCAACCAGCAACAAGTAACCAGCAATCGAGTAATTTGCCCGAGACGACACCTTAAGCCAGCACTTAGAGCCAGCTCGGCGAAGATGTCACCTCGGTAACGCAACAAGTAACGAGCAACAAGCAACAAGTAACCAGAATTCTCGTAAATTCGCCACAAAAATAACGACAACCAATGGCTGATTATAAAATCATCTTTTCGATGGAGGGCGTATCCAAAGTTTACCCTCCCAATAAACAAGTCCTCAAAAACATCTGGCTGAGTTTTTTCTACGGTGCCAAGATCGGAGTGCTGGGTCTGAATGGCTCCGGAAAATCCACTTTACTCAAGATCATTGCCGGCCTGGATCAGAATTACCAGGGCAATATTAGCTTTGACGGCACCTATAAAATCGGGTATCTCGAACAGGAACCGGAGTTGGACGATAGTAAAACCGCTCGTCAGATTGTGGAAGAAGGGGTAAAGGAAATCATGGAGGTGATGGCAGAATACGAAGCCATCAATCTCAGGCTCGGAGAACCACTGGAGAATGATGAGATGATGGAATTGATTGATAAACAAGGTGTTTTGATGGAAAAACTCGATCATCACAACGCCTGGGAGATCGACAATAAGATCAATACGGCCATGGAGGCTCTGCGTTGTCCGCCGGATGATGCACCGGTAAAAGTACTTTCAGGAGGGGAACGTCGCCGGATCGCCCTGGCCAGGCTGTTACTCAGCAATCCCGATATCCTTTTGCTGGATGAGCCTACCAACCACCTGGATGTGGAATCCGTGGACTGGCTGGAGCAATATTTGAAGAGTTTCCCGGGAACGGTAATCGCTGTGACTCACGATCGTTATTTTCTCGATAACGTGGCGGGCTGGATTCTCGAACTCGATAGGGGAGAGGGTATTCCCTGGAAAGGTAATTATTCTTCCTGGCTGGATCAGAAAGCTACCAGGCTGGAGCAGGAGGAAAAGACCGAAAGCAAAAAGCGCAAAACGCTGCAGCGGGAATTGGACTGGATCAGGATGTCTCCCAAAGCTCGTCAGTCAAAAGGTAAAGCCCGTTTGAGCGCTTACGAAAAACTCGCTGACGAAGGCGCCAAAGAAAAAGAACAAAAACTCGAATTGTACATTCCGCCGGGGCCGCGCCTGGGCGACCAGGTGATCGATGTGGAAAATATTTCCAAATCTTTTGGTGACCGGATGCTTTTTGAAAATCTAAGCTTTAGCATTCCCAAAAATGCCATTGTCGGGATCATCGGCCCGAATGGGGTAGGAAAAAGTACCCTTTTTAAGATACTCATGGGGCGGGAAAAGCCCGATACCGGAACGGTAAAGATCGGGCATACCGTTCAGTTGGCTTATGTCGATCAGTCGCATGAGCAATTACAGGACAAGCAAAAAACCGTGTACGAGATCGTTTCTCAGGGGGTTGAAATACTTGACATTGGCGGTATTTCCGTCAATGCGCGGGCTTATATAAGCCGATTCAACTTCGGGGGCAGCGACCAGCAAAAAAAATTGGATATTCTGTCAGGAGGAGAACGCAACCGCGTGCAATTGGCCATGACCCTCAAAGAAGGGGGCAACGTACTGCTGCTGGATGAGCCTACCAACGATATTGACGTAAACACTCTGCGTGCCCTCGAAGATGCTGTTGATAATTTCGCCGGTTGTGCCCTGGTCATTTCCCACGACAGGTGGTTTATCGATAGATTGGCGACACACATTTTATCGTTTGAAGATGAAGCCGAAGTGATCTTTTTCGAAGGCAACTATACTCAATATGAAGAAATGAAAAAGGCTAAATGGGGAGATAATCCGCCAAAACGGCCTAAGTTCAAGAATGTGATCAATCGGTAGGAATGGTTCCAATTGAGCGCAGCGAAATCTCGTACCGTTAGGTCGGGAGGGTTCAAGGAGTTCAAGGAGTTCCGACACGAAAGTGTTAGGGTAAAATTAAACCCGCGAAATTTCCCTGGTACCTACTTGCAAGAGATATCCCTTCGTTAAACCTGAACATTCCCTACCGGTCCTTGCGGCACGATTTCCCTGCCTTCAATTTGAACAACTTGAACGCTTTGAACCAAAAACAGCCATCAGCCATTCAAAACCCGCAATAATTTCTGCTCAAACGGGGCGTCCCTTTCAAAGGTGTCTGTTTTTTTATATTTTAGCAGTTCATCTCTTTGAAAACACCTCGTCATGTCAATAAAAAACACCCTTTTACCCTTTGTTATCGTAATATTTACCCTTCTCCTTTTGAAAGCCTGGCTCCCTCAAAATATAAGTAAAACTTATGAGGCCGGCGAACATTATTGCGCATCGGATGAAATGATGCAAAAGGCTTTTGAAAAAGACCCGGAACTGGAAAAGCGGCATTGGGAAATCGAAGACGCGATTCATAAGGATAGACTTGAGCAGGGAAATGAAAAACTCGCCAGCCCTCCGCCGTATATTATTCCCGTGGTGGTCCATATTATCCATGAGAACGGCCCTGAAAATATTACGGATGCCCAGGTTTTGGATGGCATCGATCATCTTAACGAGGCTTTTGCCAATATCAATTATTACGACCAGGGTACTGGAGCTAATACCCAAATCCAGTTTTGCCTCGCCAAACGGACGCCTGAAGGCACTTTTACCACAGGAATCAACCGGGTTGTTTCGCCTCTTACGAACGTGGATATGGATTCGGAGGATCTTGACTTGAAGAATTTAATTCGCTGGGATCCATTGCATTATGTAAATTTTTGGCTGGTGGCTGAAATTTGCTCCGGCTCCAGCGGCTGTGGCGTAGCGGGATATGCCTACCTGCCTTCGGCTCACGGAAGCAGTGTGGATGGTATCGTTCAGGAGGCACGTTGGTTTGGGTCTTCCAATGCCAATTCAGGGGTTCAGATCCATGAAATGGGACATTATTTAGGCTTGTACCATACCTTCCAGGGGGGATGTACCAATGACGATTGTATGACGGATGGTGACAGGGTTTGTGATACGCCGCCGGATAATTCAACAGTTGCCGTACCTTGTGCCGGCTCGGCCAATTCCTGCTCGACAGATACCAATTCAGGGTTTGCAACCGATCAGAATGATATGTTCTGGGATTATATGGATTATGGCAACTGGAGTTGTTATTCCGCTTTTACCCAGGGCCAAACAGATCGTATGCATTGGTTTATTGAAAACGTGCGGGAAAGTTTGCTCGAATCCGAAGCTTGTAACGACCCATGTAGCGTAAACCTTGTAGCCGGTTTTACACCGAATGTCAACCAGACGGTGAATATCGGAACGACGATCAATTTTGTGAATACGACATCCAATGGAAGCCTTTACGACTGGCATCTCGACGGCGTTTCCACCGCTATAACAACGGATTTTTCTTATACTTTCAATACCCTGGGCACCTTTGTGATCACCCTTTACGCGGCGAATGCAGATCCCAACTGTCATGATGAGTATGCTATATCGGTGACCGTTGTTTGTCCTGTTGAAGCAGCATTCTCTTCGAGTAATGTTTTTCCCTTGCCGGGAGAGATTGTAGCGTTTACCAACGCCAGTGTTAATGCTTCCGGGTATACCTGGACCATCAACGGGACGGCCCAGGCTAACACGGATGACCTGACTTATGTTTTTCCTTCCAACGGCATCTACAATATTTGCCTGGAGGCCTCCAATGGACTTTGTACAGACACTTATTGCCAGACGTTGTTTGTGTTTGAACCTTCAGGAACCTGTGAAGATTCTACTTTTGTAAAAACCATTGGTCAGCCGGGGATTAATGAAGAAGGGACTGTAATCATTCCCTCCGGGGATGGCAATTTTTACATTGGTGCCGCATATTACGGCCAGCCGTATTTGCTAAAAATGACTCCAGGCGGGGTGATGCTCTGGCAATATTACATCCCCATCGGATCGGATAATGTGGTAAATGTTATCATTACCGATATGATCGTGGATTCGGAAGGTATGCTGGTGGTTTGTGGATTTGGTGGAGGAATACAAACCAACGAGGGATTTGTGTTTAAATATGACCCGGTTTTACATAGTTTGTTGTGGATGAAGCGATTGGCGCCTGCTTCTGCTGCACGTTCACTGCTGGAACCGGATGCCGGATCGGCTGTTTCGGATCATTACCTGCTCTTTGCGGAGACTCATTATAATCCTGCTCCCGGCAACCCGGACGATTTTACTTATATGAAACTGGACCGCAATACCGGAAGCACGGCCATTTTTGCTCCCTTGAATTATTCCCTCGGTACTTCCCAGACTTCCGCGGAGACGGCCATTTACAATAATGAAATTTATACCATTGGGCGTTATACCCATCCTGTTGGCACCAATTCGGAGAAAATGCGTTTTGGCCTGACCAAAATGGATATGGCCGGCAACGAAATTTGGTCGAAACTCTATCACATTCCGATCAGCCAGAATGCACGTTTGTACAGCCGGGATTTTATCATTGAAAACCAGTCCATTTACATGGCAGGGGATGGCGATGATAACGGATCCAGCCTTACTGATATAGATCCATTCCTGGTCAAAACTGATTTGCAGGGGAACCTCCAGTGGGTTCGGAAAATTCAATTGTTTGGCATCGGAAAAGTCAATGTCCAGGAGATGGTTTCAACACCCAGCAGTTTTTTCATTACAGGCCGTACCGTTGAAGCTCCTTATGTGTTTTACGTCATGAAAACCAATAAAGACGGGATGGTTCAATGGGCGAAATCTTATTCTTTTTCCGGTAACGACTTTTTTCAGACTCAACCACTGAACCAGATGATCGTAGACGGACAATTTCTGTACCTCACGGCCAAAACCACCCAGCCGGGCGGGACAGATTCGGATATTCTTCTCGTTAAGATGGACCTGGATGGCAATACGGCGGGAGAATGTGTCAGTTCAGAATCACTGGGCGTGGAAGACTATTACATTCAGCAGCCGATCGCCACCAACGTGGATTTGATTGAATATGACAGCCCCATTGAGGATTATCCATACGAGGGCCCCGTATTCGAACTGCAATCTCCAATGGATGGCTGTGGTTGTCAGCAGGATACATTGCCTTGCGAGACGACTTTTGTCAAAACGATGGGAACGGCCACGGACAATGAAACCGGGCGCATCATCATCACCGAACCGGGAGGAGGTTTCATTGCCGGGGCTACAAAGGGCGATAGCACCTTACTTGTCCTGCTGGACGGGGAGGGCGTCATGATATGGGAACGATCTTTTAAGTTTACGAACCAGGGAGAGTACCTGGTGGATTTGCGTCTGGATTCCGATAATAACCTTATTGCTGTTGGTGGGACAGACCTCATTGCCAATAACAGGGAGTGTTTTGCCTTCAAATACGATTACCAGAATGATGTGCTCTTGTGGTCGAAAATTCTCGATTTTTCGAATCAAAGCACTTCTGTTTTTGCCACAATTCTGGAACTGGGTCCCGGAGCCAATTATATCATTGGTGGAGGCACCGCTCAAAATTCAAGTCCCGGCCTCGGGTGTGATGCTTTCCTGATGGAGATCACCAGGGATTCGGGGAATCCCGTTTGGTATCAAAATTACAATTTGGGAAGCTGCGAGGGGCTGGCCAAAGTGATTCTCCATGCCAACAGCCTTTACGGAACCGGGCGGTATAATTACGCAGGCGGAGGTACGGATAAAATGCGGCAGGCGGTCAGTCAGTTTGATCTTTCCGGAAACGAAATCTGGTCGAGGTTATACCTGGTTAATGTTCAGAATAATGCCCGACTGTATTCCACGGATATGATTTCTGATAATGGTCTTATCGTCATAGGACACGGGGATGTGGACGGTACCAGTGCTACGGATATCAGTATGCAGATGTTCAAAACTGATTATTCCGGGAATATAACCTGGACCAAAAATTATCTAATCCCTGGCGTAAGCAACCAGCGGTTGATCAGGTTACTGAACCTTCCCGACGGTTATTTATTGCTTGGAAATTTTGAAGAGGGGCCCGTTACCAAGATGTTTTTGGCCAAAACAAACAAAGCAGGCGAAATTCAATGGAGCAAAAAATATGGGGGCAATCAGAATGATTATGGGTATGATGTGATCTGGAATAATGGCTTGATCTATCTCATCGGTAAAAGTGAGAGTTATGGCCTTGGCGGTCCCGAAGACCTTTTCCTGGCCAAATTAAGACTTGATGGTTCCCTGTCAGGGGAATGTATGGCCATTGCTGACCTGACCATCAACGAGAATGAATTCGTCGATCCTTACGATGGGTTACATCCATTGAATGCGTATCAGCCTTTGCTGGATTTTCCGGACAATCCTGTCCAGTCGAATATTACTAACCTGGAAGAAACGCTTGAATGTTACGTGCCTTGTCAGGCGCTCGATACCTGTATTATCTTTCCTGAGGCCATTTTAGTCGGGCTGGAAGGAGATTGCCAGGGCGATAGCATTCTCGTCACATTGGAAGTCTGTAATGCCGGCAATGGTCTGTTACCGGAAGGTACGCCCATTACCTTTTATGAAGGAGACCCGACAATCACTGTGGCTCCGGTTATTCAAACCGGTATCCTTCCCCAAAACCTCGAAACGGATAGTTGTATCATTTTCCAGCTTACCATGCCAACACCGGTATTTGCGCCTGTTTTTGTGGTAGTGAATGATGACGGAAGTACAACGACCCCTTTTGATCTGGAAGGAGCCGATTTTCCGAATACGGAGGTTTCAGAATGTAATTTTCTCAATAATATTGGTTCGTTTGAACTCGATTATATGCCTCCGATACTCAACCTGGGGTCGGATACGGTCATGTGCGATAATGCTACCATCACCATGGATGCCGGAAGCGGCTTTTATGAATACCGCTGGTTTAACGGTTCGATGGAGCAAACCTATACCAGTTGGGAACCCGGTACCTATTGGGTGGAAGTGACCGACAGCTGTGGAGGCATTCAGGCGGATACACTGACCATTACTGTATTGCCGGAAACGGAATTGCACGTCACCCAGGATACTATGGTTTGCCCGGGCACAGTGACCCTGACGGCCAGCGGTTTTGAAAAATACCAGTGGTTCCCGCAGGCGCAGATCGATTGTGATACCTGCGCCACCGTAGTCGTGAATATAGATTCAATGACCATTATAGAAGTGGTGGGAGAAAATGCCCCGGGTTGTTTTAGTGTGGATACCATCACCATAAATGTATTGCCGCCTTTACTGACCAAAGACACCATTAGTGTATGCGCCGGGGATACCGTTTTTATATTCAGTATCCCGGAAACCATGGAAGGAGATTATTCCCAGACCTTTACGGCTGTTAATGGCTGTGATTCCACGCATACTGTCACCTTAATGCATACCATTGATACGCTTGTTACGGACCAGCTGGTCAGCATTTGTCAGGGGGACTCGACTATGATCTTCGGGAATTTTGAATATGCTTCCGGGCAATTTGTGCAAATAGATACCAGCGGCAGTTGCGTGCTGGTAGATCGTGTGGAATTGGAGGTACGCGACACTTTTGCTACAGCGGAAGCCTTTTCCATTTGCGAATCGGATACCATAATGTTGTTTGGGCAAGCCGTTTTTACTTCAGGCCTTTACAGCCAACAGTATCAGTCGGCCCTGGGGTGTGATTCTATTCATTGGGTGGAATTGACTGTCCTGGATTCCGTGATGACTTCAGAAACGGTAACCATCTGTTCCAACGAAACGGCAGATGTTTTCGGGACACCCACCAGTTTGGCCGGGGATTATTTTATGACGTTTACAGGAACCAATACTTGTGATTCTACGCATATGATCCGTCTGGAGATTTTTCCTATAGCTGAAACAGAAGAAACCATAGTCTTGTGTGCCGGGGATTCAGCGTTGGTCTTTGGGAATTATGAAAACATTGACGGAGATTACAGCCAGCAATTTGCGGCATTCAATACCTGTGATTCCACGCATACGGTTCACCTGCAAGTATTATCGCCTTTGACCGTCAATTTTGACATAGAACCTTCTTGTCAGGGTAATAATAATGGTAATGTTTCGGCTGTTGTATCGGGCGGTCAGCCGGGATACACCCTTCAATGGAATAACGGGCAGACAGGCAATACCCTTCAAAACCTGGCACCGGGAATTTATGAACTGACCATTACGGATGGAAATAATTGTATGACCTTTGCCCAGGCCGAAGTGGAAGCTACCAATGCCGCCATTGTTACTGTTGAAACAGCAGATGTAGATTGTTTTGGTGATACTGACGGGGTGATAACCGTCCTTACCTCCGAATCCAACCTTCTTTATAGTCTTGACAGCATTAATTTTCAATCCGGCAATGTATTTGAAAACCTGCAGGCAGGCTCCTATTCTTTGTATGTGCAAAATGCCGACGGGTGTGTTAATACGTACCCGGTGACACTTATTGAACCCTTTGAATTACTGGTTTCTCTGCCTGAAGACATGACCGTGCACCTGGGAGATTCAATCCAAATTCAGCCTTCCACGAATGGTGTCGGGAACCTGGTTTATCAATGGTTGCCCTGGGAAAGTTTATCGTGTGCGAATTGCCTGGTTCCTATGGCTGGACCGTGGGTTTCCACCCTTTATTCTTTAACCGTTACCGATGAAAACGGATGCCGGGCTACTGATGATATTTTCATCCTTGTGGAAAAGGCTCCGCGGGTTTATATTCCCAATGCCTTTAGCCCGAATGCAGACGGCATCAACGATATCTTTTACATCAATGCAGGAATTGAGGTTTTGGAAATCAAATCATTTCGCATATTTGACCGTTGGGGCAATCTCGTTTTTGAGGGAAAAAATTTCAACCCCAATGACCCAAATTACGGTTGGGACGGAAGTTTCAATGGTCGGCCGATGAATAATGCTGTCTTCGTATTTTATGCCGAGATTGCTTTTGTGGACGGATCTTCCCAAGTGATGAAAGGGGAGGTGGCGTTGTTGAGGTGATGGCTCGTTACTGGTTGCTCGTTGCTTGTAACTCGTTGTTTGTATCGGGTAGAAAAAATAATTTTCCACCCGATACCATTTTGTTAATCAATAAAAGTCTTCAGTATTCCAGGCAAACTGGAAGGCTTTTTTCATCATTTTTTTCGTTCATAACAGCCTGCATTTGAAATGGGCTATGTTTGGCCATAGCGGCCATAATTTTATTTTTCCCACCCGGAATGGCAAGAAACTTTTTTCCTAATGTACTCAAAGCGGCGGCGAGCACCAGTAACCCAATTCCCAAATCCTTACTGTTTTGTTTCACCGTTTCCTTTCCTTCCAGGTAGGTCAATATTTTTTGTTCGTAATTCAATGTGCTTCAGTTTGTTTTATCCTGGCATTAATGGCCCGTTACCGCTCAAAACATGAAAGCCATCAAGACAAAGTGTTTTGTAAAACGAATTTATTTGGCAATTTTTTACCAAAAAACTGTTCTCGTTTAACGATCCTAATGTTTTTGAACCCCTGCAACAAGCTCCTCCAAAATCACTTTTGAATCCTTATGGATGGCACCCAGGATGCCGCCTGGTTTAAAATTATCGAAACCAAGGAAGAACATATTTTCAAAAGTTCCCTTTCCGATAGGGGAGGAGGGGTTGTCGTACCGGTCCAGCATCGGAGCGATGCCAGGGATGAATTCTTCTAATTTAGAGAGGTAACCGGTACAAAGAATGACATCGTGAATTTCGATTTCCCGACCGTTTTTAAAGATGATGGTTTGCAGATCGAAATGATCGATATCCGGCAGCACTTTGATCTTCCCAGTACGGATCAGTTTGGCGGCCCCCAGGTCGATGACGGGCGTTTTGCCGGTCAGTCGCAATTGGGCCGAAGGAGCCATTTTGGGCGTTTTAATGCCGTATTTATCAAGCTTGCCAATGCTGAGTCGTTGAGCCAGTATTGAAATTTTATCTCCTATCCAGGCAGGTAATTTTGCCAGTTTTAAGGCAGTTTCCTGGGTAGGTCTTCCGAGTAATTCCAATGGGACAATATTCACCGGTCCTCTCACGGAAAGAAAAACCTGTACGTTTGCGTTGGCCAGGTCAAAGGCGATCTCAGCTCCGGTATTGCCCATCCCCACTACGAGCACCTTTCTGCCTTTAAAAGGCTCGGGGTTTTTATATTCCCGGCTATGGATGATGGTTCCGTTAAAGTCTTCAATACTTTCCCATCGGGGTTCAAAAGGCACCCTGTTGACACCGGTGGCCACCACCACAAATTTGTAGTAGTATGTTTTGTCCTGGGTTTTTACTTCCCAAAGCCCTTCACTGGTTTTATGGATGCTTTCAATCGTTTGGTTGAAAACAGGTTTTATGTCAAAATGGTGGGCATAATCCTCATAGTATTCGAGCAGTTGTTGTCGGGAAACGAATGTCGGAAAATCTTCAGGGAATGGAAGATGCGGCAGGGCAGATTTTTCGTTAATCGTATGCAGATGCAGGCGATCATAGTGCTGACTCCAGGACCAGGCCACCCTGTTCTGTGCTTCGAAAATGTCGAAAGGAATTTGTTGGTGTCGTAATCTGCCGGCCATGGCTAATCCTGCCGGGCCGGCACCGATAATTAGTATTTTTTCCATTTTGTTTTGGTATCTCCTTAAAGGACAAGGCTAAAATAAGTTTTTTTATTTAGCAGTAAGGAGAAAAACAGAAAATATCGTTCAAATTCTGTTTTTTAAAACAGGAGATTTACCGTTCCGGTACTTCTGTAAACCAATCCTTTATCATCTTTGTATTGAACCGAATAGACAAAAACATCAGGAAACAGGGTTTCATTTTTGAATTTTCCGTCCCAGCCTTTGGTATAATCGTCTGTTTCAAATAACAGAGTGCCCCATCGGTTGAATACGCGAAGGGTAAAGTTGGAGAGGAGGACGTCGCCGGTTTCTACCTTGAAAACATCATTCACCCCGTCTCCATTTGGACTGAACGCATTCGGGATGTAAACGTTGGGCGGAAACTGTTGATTTTCAGTAATTTTGGAAGCCGTTGCACTGAGAGAGAACAATAATAAAACAAAGAGGAGTTGAAGGGATTTCATGGTAATAACTTTTGTGAAAATGATAAATATTTTTTATTTCTTAAGAGCACAAATTTACAAAACCGAACCCCGTAAAAACGGGTTATTTACCTATCGACGAACCATGCAGGGGAATGGTGCGTTTGCTTTAGGGGAGGGAGTCTTTAAATTTTTTATATTGTGGCCGGAATGAATAAATGGCCCGAACCAACCTAAAAACAAGACAACATAATGAAACGATTAGAAGGAATAGAGTTATTGATTTTTGATCTCGACGGAACCCTCGTGGATTCACAGTATGACCTGGCGGATGCGGTAAATTTTGCCCTTTTCAGGATGGCCAAACCCCAGTTCCCTTATGGCGTTATTCTTCCTATGCTTGGGGGTGGGGTCAGGAGCCTGATCAGCCAGGCTTTTGAAACTTCGGTTCCGGAAGAAATTGATGAAGCCCTTGGTTTTTTTAATGAATTTTATGAAAAAAACCATGCAGTAAAAACGGATTATTACCCTGGGGTGCGGGAGACGCTGGGTAAGTTGAAAAGCAAAACTATGGCGGTGTTGAGCAACAAACCCCACCGATTTACAGAAGGGATCATGGCCAAACTGGATCATGAAGGGTATTTTGACCTGGTACAAGGGGCAAAGCCTGAAATTTATGCTCTAAAGCCCAGCCCGGAAGGTTTGAGGAAAATTTTACAAAAGCTTAATATTGCCGCGACAAAGGCGCTGATGGTGGGCGATTCCACTCATGATATTATGGCTGCAAAATCAATTGGGATGAGAACCTGCGCGGTAACTTATGGGTACAGATCCAAAGAAGTACTTGCCGGGGAGGAGCCCGATATTATGGTCGATTCTTTTGCCGAATTGGCAGAAGTCATTTATTAAGTTTTGCAGTGGGAACTATTTTTATGTATCTTGTGCTATAGAATCTTTGAAACAATTATAAACTAAAAAGGAGAAAAGATATTGAGCGAAATAGTATTAAACATTGTAGGAGTTGATCCGTTGGCCCTTTTCGGGGAAAACAATGTTAAATTAGATTTACTGAGGGATGCTTTTCCCGATGTAACCATCACCTCCCGCGGAGATAATCTTCGCCTTGCCGGGGATAAAAAAGAAACTCAAACGGTAAAATCCAAATTTGAACTGATGGTTCGAATGCTCAAAGAGCACGGAGAACTGAGCGTTCATGTGGTGGAAGACCTGATTAAAGGCGACAATCCATTTGCCTCTAAAATAAGTAATGGAGATTCTAAAACCATCGTTCATGGCCGGAACGGCCGTCAGATCAAGGCACGGACGATTAATCAAAAAAAATTGATCGAGGCTTCTGAGGAAAACGATATCGTTTTTGCCGTGGGGCCCGCGGGTACAGGTAAAACCTATACCGCAGTTGCCCTGGCCGTGAAGGCACTTCGGAGTAAACTGGTCAGGAAAATCATCCTGACGCGTCCGGCAGTGGAAGCGGGAGAAAGCCTTGGATTTCTTCCCGGAGACCTCAAAGAAAAAATCGATCCCTATCTGCGTCCTTTGTATGATGCCCTGGATGATATGTTGCCAGCGGATAAACTCGCCCAGTTCATGGATACCAGAGTCATCGAGATCGCCCCCCTGGCTTTTATGAGAGGGCGTACCCTCGACAATGCTTTTATCATCCTGGATGAAGCGCAAAACTGCACGACCTTGCAGATCAAAATGTTTCTCACCAGGCTGGGACCTTCTGCCAAGTGTATCGTTACCGGGGACCTCTCCCAGGTGGATCTTCCGCATTACCAAAAATCAGGTTTGCAAACAGCAATTAATCTTTTGGGTGACTTAAAGGGTATTGCTTCCGTCTACTTAACTGCAGAGGATGTTGTACGACACCGATTGGTGAAGGAAATCATCAAAGCCTATGAGCGGGAAAGCGAAAAAGAGAAGGAACTTGAAGAAAAGAAAAGGAGTGACAGGAGAGAAAGAATCGCGGGGCCTTCGCCAGATAAAGCAGAATGATGATTGCATTCTATTTAAGAAATTAAAATTAATTTTTTTAACTAAATATTCAAAATATGTCTTTACAGGATAAGTACAGGTCAGTATTGAACCTGGGTGAAGAACTCGAAGTAAAAGAGGGTTCCGTTGAAGAATCAGATGGCAAACTGAAAATCCGTGGTTTGGCCAGTACCCAGTATCACAAAAATTTACTTTGGGATGAAATCAAAAAAGTCGGAGGAGAGTCTCCTTCTGATTTGATGGCTGACATCAAAGTGGAAAATACGGATTATTATCACAAACACACCGTAGCAAAAGGAGAAACTCTGGGTAAAATCTCTAAGCAGTATTATGGAAAGCCTGGTCATTACATGGCTATTTTTAATGCCAATACGGATATTCTCAAAGATCCTAATATGATTCACCCGGATCAGGAACTTGTTATTCCGTTTCCGGAAGACTAATCAATCATTTGATTGAAGGTATAAACATGAGTCATCCCGAATTTCATCTAATCAGATTAAATTCGGGATTTTTCTTTTACAAAAGAAATAAACCGCAAAACCTGCCTTCCGTCGCGGCAGCAGGCAAGGTTTAAAACAAGTAACCGCAAAATTTAGAAGTGTTTGGGTCGTGGGTTAGGTGTTTTGCAACAAAAAATGACTTTTTTCCAAAACCCAAACCTTTTGCCCACTCACTTTTACACCTGCCTTCCTGCGTCAGCAGGCAGGTTTTACATTTAAAAAATACTTCAAATAATCAAAAAATTTCTATTTCAGACAGTTTTTGAAAATTCGGGATGAACTGTGTTCATCTCCAAATTTTTTTCGGAAAATCAGAAAATTTTATTTGGCAAAATAATGTTTTAGTCTGTATTCCGGATCAAATTTTTGTCCAGTTATAGCTATAGTGAAAGCGATTTTCAGCAACTTATTGGCCACCGCAATCATGGCTACTTTAAATGGTTTTTTCTTTGCAATATAGAGTCTTTCAAATAGTTCCTTACATACAGGGTTAAACCTTTTGGCACTTAAAGCACATTCATAAAGTAACTTTCGAAGATAGGATGACCCTAACTTGCAGATGTGTGAAGCTCCCTTAACACTTACTCCTGACTCGTATGTCCGAGGAGCTAACCCCACATAGGCTATCAAAGCTTTATATGATCCAAACTTGGTAAAGCCTCCAGTTATTAGGATTAAGGTGGCTACCGTTTTGGGACCTAAACCGGGAATTGATCGTAAAGAAGCCTCTAATTCTTTGTAATGTTCTTTAATGCTATTATTGATAAGGCATTGTATTTCTTGTAAATGTTTCTCTAATTTTACTATTTGGCACTTTATTATTTCAAGGGCTTCTTTACTGGGGTCTGGTACAAGTTCAAAGTTTTTTTGTTGATTGATTAATGCCGTCTTTTGTTTTGTTAATTGTGCAGAAACTGTCATTAACTGTTGAAGTTGTCTTAAATGTGTCGGTGGAGCTGTCCAACTTTCAGGCTTAAATACTTGGCCATACTGGGCAATAACATAAGCATCTACCCTATCTGTTTTTGCCCTCTTGAGATTCAATCGAGAAAAATACTTTACACGCAAAGGGTTGACTACACTAACACGTTTATCATGCTCAACTAAATATAATGCCAACCCTACATGATAAGATCCCGTTGCTTCTATTATGCATAAGTCCTGATCACTAAGGTTTTTAGCAAACTTTTGCCAACCTTGAGCATCATTATTAAAACGGCTTTCTTCTAATAGAGCCCCTTGTGATAAAACGCAGACATCAAAACTATCTTTTGATATGTCAATTCCTACAAAACGATCAGATTGTTTCATACTAAATCGGTAAATTTGTGTTGATAAAATAACTTCTGTTATGCCTCATCTATCTTACTCAGGCTTTTTGCCTAACAAACTGTCCGAGGTGAAACAGAGAAAAGGAAGCGGGACTGGCTATCCCGAACTGTCTTAATGACAAATGACTCATTATAGTCTTATGCCGCTTCCTTATTTTTTCATTTCAAATTTACCAAATTTAATTTCCTGCCCCTAAGGTAAGATGACTCATGTTTTTTATCCCAGGATTTCCTGCAAAATAAGGTGTGAATTGATCGTTGGGAAATTTTCGATGTGCAGCCTGTAAAAATCGAGTAGCTTGGCCAGTAGATATCTTCTTTGTTCTACTTTCAGGGGAATGGTATGGCTGGCTTCGAACTGGGCATTTAGCAATAAATAAAGTATTTTGCTGTAAGTTATATCAAGAAAATAGGCGTGCATGGGCTGGTGGATGCAAAAAACTCCATTTTTAAGGTCAAAGAACAACTCTTTTTCATCGGGATCGGATTCGGGTAAAAAACCCAGGAATCCGCTGAATTCCAAAAGGAAAGAAAGCGGCAGGTTAGCGACATTGCCCGTGTGACGGTCCAGGTGCGCGAAACTACTGCTCAGGAATTGAAATAAAGGTTGGTTGGCCTCGGCCTCCCTAAGGGTCTTCTGGGCAATTTCAGCCATAAATAACCCCACAGCCCCCTTGTGGATATCCAATGGAATGGACTGGTAAACCACAGAGGATCGGATTTCAGTCAGTCGGTTGAGGTCTTTCCCCTCTCTTTCATATGCAACGATCTCCACGTGGGACATCACCTGTAATAGCGAAGCGCCTATCCTGGCATTTTTTTTACGAACACCACTGACGATGTACTTACGGAGCCCAAGAGCTTCCGTGAAAATGTCCACAATAAGGCTGGTCTCACCGTATTTGATGGATTTGAGAACGATTCCTTGTGTTTTGACGAGCATGAGGCAAAATTAGGCTTTAAAATGGAAAAAATGTTACCGGTGATAGAAACAAGTTTTCCTTCCCTTGGGAGGCTGAACCAAAAGATTGTAATTTTTTTGATAATAATGATTCATTATATGAAACAAAAATTAAACCTGTCCGTAAAACAATATGTAAATAAAAAAAGCCGACTGAAAATCAATCGGCTTCAAAAAAACTTTGAGAGGCTATCTACATACCAAAAGGATATTCTTTAATATCCTTCGGAAAAAAATCATGAGATTATAAACTGCCTGATGATGTCATGAGGCAGAATCGTATTCGTGGATTATTCTTGTTGTTGTGTAAGTCTGTGTAAAAAGATTATAATTTGTTATTAGGGTACGTTATTTAGCCTCTCTTTACTATTTTAATTAGGTCGTTTCTTTTGATGATACAAATATCGCACCTTATCACGTCTAATATTAGTACAATTTGATTGAATACTGTAGTTTTTATTGTAAATTTATTTTCACTAAACAATTGATTGTAAGTTATTTATCGTTTAATGTTAGTGTTTGTTTTTCGTTTTTTTGATTAAAAACGTATGATTTATTTGTCTAATTGACTGATTTTTTTCAAAAAAACCTTCTTTGGTTCATTCATTCTCTTTTACTAGCGAATCCAACCCGTTTTTAACTTCGAAAAAAAAAGTTAAAAATTTAGGATAAAAAATGAAACAAAAAAAAATGGCGTACCGTATAACACAAATAAAAAAAGCCGACTGAAAATCAATCGGCTTCAAAAAAACTTTGAGAGGCTATCTACATACCAAAAGGATATTCTTTAATATCCTTCGGAAAAAATTCGTGAGATTATAATCTGCCTGGCAATTTCTGTAGCCAGGTTCGTATTCGTGGATTATACTTGTTTAGCAGGTCTGTGTTAAATGAGATATAATTTGTTATTAGTGGTACGTTTTTTAGCCTCTCTTTATATTTCAATAACAGGTCATTTCTTTTGACAATACAAATATGGTATCATTTGCTTTTTTAAATTAGTACAATTTGGTCAATTACTGTATTTTTTTAAAGCATTAATATTTACTTATATGTTTGTAAATCAATAATTTAGCATTATTTTTTATTTTAAATCTTGATTTATCGGTTGGTTTTTTACCTTTTTTTTTCTCATTTTTTTTCAAAAAAAAATAAAAAAAGTTCATTTTTTTTCAATTTTTTTCCAATCAACCGGATAAATAGCTATTCTTGCCGATAAAAAATACCTATGATTAGTGTGGCCGAAGCCAGTAGAATAATACTGGATCATGCTTTTGAATTTGAAGAAAAAATCGTTCCCCTTGCTGAGTCTATGGGAGCAATTTTACGTGAAGACCTTTTGGCAGACAGAGATTTTCCTCCATTTGACAGGGTGACCATGGATGGTATTGCGATTGATTTCAGCGCTTTTGCTTCCGGAAGAAGGGTGTTTATGATTGAATCGACAGGTCCGGCGGGTGCTCCCCAGCAAATGCTTAAGGCCCCTGAGCATTGTATCGAGATCATGACCGGGGCGATTCTGCCCAAAGGAACCGACACGGTGATCCGTTACGAAGATGTCGAAATAAAGGACGGGGTGGCAACCTTGTCTATCGACGAACTCAAACAAGGCAAAAATGTACACCGGAAAGGAGAAGACTGTTTTGCAGGGGCCGTGCTGGTGAAGTCGGGAACCAGGATAAGCCCCGCCGAGATCGGAATTGCCGCAACCATTGGGAAAACACACCTTGTTGTCGCCGATATTCCGGAGGCGGTGATCATTTCCACCGGGGATGAATTGGTAGACGTGGACCAGACGCCATTGGATTACCAGATTCGCATGTCTAATTCCCATCAGTTGAAAGCCACCATGGAACAATGGGGTATTAAGGTTCATCTGGCCCATTTGGCCGATGAGGAAGAAGAGATATTTCAGAAACTGCAGGGATTGCTTTCCTCCTTTAAGATCGTCGTGATGAGTGGGGGAGTTTCAAAAGGAAAATTCGATTACATTCCGGGAACTCTCGAAAAACTGGGAGTGAAAAAATTGTTTCACACGGTTAAACAGCGCCCGGGGAAACCTTTTTGGTTTGGAGTGAGTCCCCTGGGGGCAAGAGTTTTTGCTTTGCCTGGCAATCCGGTTTCTACATTTATGTGTGCCCACAAATATGTGCAAAGCTGGCTCGACAAAAGCCTGGGCTTAAACACGGGGCTCCCTTATGCTGTTTTAGCCGAAGATTATACATTCAAACCTGATCTTACCTATTATCTGCAGGTAAAACTCGAATATACAACGGATGGCCGGATTCTGGCCTATCCGCAAACCGGTAACGGGTCCGGCGACCATGCTAACCTGGCCACAGCGGATGCGTTTTTGGAAATTCCGGAAGGGAGAGAGGATTTTAAGGCAGGGGAGGTTTTTCCGTTTATACGGTTTAGATAAGCAGAGATGGCTGACATATTTAATTGTCTCTGCGCTAGATTGGAGGGCTAAAAAACCCGGTATACCAATATCAAACCCAGTAATACCAGGGCCGTTCCCACTATTTTTTGCAAAAAAAGTAGAGCGTCTCCGCTCATTATCCTTTTCAGCGGTCTGGCCAAAAGGATTTTCAAAATGTCGGTTGCTATGATGGTGCCAAGGATGCTGGCAAATAAGATGGAAATATCTGGCCCGGAATATTTATTGGCGGAGAATCCAGTCATAATGCTAATCCAGAAAAAGACGGCGAATGGATTAAAAGTATTGATCAGAAATCCCTTCAACCAAAAACCTAAAAGAGAGGAGTTAGGGGTGAGCGATTGGTCTTCCTTAACTTGTTCTTTGGGGCGGTGTAATAACAGCCCGGCTCCGATAAATATGAGAATTACTCCGCCAATTATTCCCATCCACAAGACAAAGCCATGACTGCCAGTTACCTGTAGCACAAAAGAAATTCCAAAATAAATGATTAGGATAAACATCAGGTCGCTCATCCAGGCACCGAGTCCCAGGAAAAAAGCGGATCGAAATCCAAATTGAATTCCTACCTGGATATAGAGAAAAATCAATGGGCCCACCAAAACGCTGAGTCCCAGTCCAAGTAAGATACCCTGCCAGATTAAATTCACGAGGATTGCATTTCCTTTTCAACAAAACTTTCCCATTCAGCGAATTGATCGGACTTCATCACCCGGGGAATTTTACTCTGGCCGTTTAGTTTGCCGATGGAACGTTGCCAATGCATGAAGAGCTCATTGGGTATAATCTTCATCTGCGGTTTTTGTAGCATGGCGTTACGCTCTGCGCGATAATCATCATTCACCAGCATAAGTTGTTCATCAAGTATTTTGGTCAAATGGGCGGCTTCAATTTTATTTTTACTGCCAATATACCATTTGTGAGCAAAATGACTTCCTGACTTAACACCGGAAACAGTAAATTCTCCAATAGAGATATCCAATAATTCCTCTGTTTTGCGAATAGCCTGGTTCATATTGTCAATGGAAAGGTGCTCTCCACAAATGCTCAGAAAATGTTTGGTTCTTCCGGTAATGATAATCTCTTTGCGTTCGACATCCGTAAACCGAACGGTATCCCCAATGAGGTATCTCCAGGCTCCTGCACAGGTACTCATCAGCAAAGCATAGTCCTGATGTTCTTTTACTTCATCGATATGGAGGGCTATGGCCGAAGGTAAAATGTTGCCTTCAGAATCGAAGTTTTCTGAATTAAACGGAACAAATTCGAAAAAGATACCACTGTTCAGAGACATCTTCATGGCGCTGGTTTCCGGCCTGGCCTGGTATGCCACAAAACCTTCAGATGCCAGGTAGGAGTCCTGGTAGATCAAAGGTTTGGCCAAAAGTTTTTCAAAACTTTTCTTATAGGGAGCAAAAGCTGTTCCACCCGTTACGAAAACGGATAGGTTGGGCCAAATATCATGTATGGTATCCAGCTTATGGTAATCGATAATGTATTCTAATGAAAGTTGCACCCATGAAGGAATACCCGTCACGATGCCAATATCCCATTTGGGCGCATTTTGAGCGATGGCCAGAATACGTTGATCCCAGTCTTTATAATGAGCGATCTCAATGCCTGGTTTGAAATAAGGTCTGATCCAAATAGGAGGGTGCTTGGCGTTTATGCCACTCAGATCCCCTACAAAACAATTTCCTTCAGGGCGGAGACTGGCACTGCCTCCGATCATGAACCAGTTTTTGAGATAAAAGCTGGCAGGGAGACCGTACTTAGGTAAGCAGGCGAAAAGCCGGAAGGCCGTTTGACGCATGGCCCGGGTCATATCGGTGGTAATGGGAATGTATTTGCTGGCAGCTCCTGTAGTACCGGAACTGAGGCCAAAATATTTAACAGTGCCTCTCCATGCAATATCCTTTTCTCCTTTTAGGCTGTGATGCCACCATTCATTGAATATTTTCTCATAATCATGAATAGGCACGGTATGTTGAAATGCAGCAATAACATCTTTAGACCCGTTTATTTCAGGGAAATCATAATGTTTCCCAAAAGCGGTGTTACCAGCCTGCCGCAGCAGTTGTTGCAGAGTACGCTTTTGTAAAGATAAAGGTGAAAAGTGTCCACGATCTAAATTTTTAACCAGTTTGGCTCCTTTTTTTAAGATTCCTTTTTTCTCTGATCCAGGCATAATCAATATGGTTTGATTGCATTTTATCCCCTTTTAAACCCGTGTTTGCAGAAAGTCAGGTTGTTGTTTTGACATCAATAGAATTGCTCTGTGCATACAAACAAACGCTTAGGAGGTACGAATTTAGTGCTAAAAAATTGAATTAAAGGTTATTTAGGCTTTAAACCTGTAAAATAAAAATCCCTGTAAAAATAGTTGCCTATTGGTTTTTTTACAAAATAAGGTCATTGGTTTTAGATAAATTAAACGGTATTACCGATAAAAAATTTGAAATTCACCTCCTTACAAGGCTCCTTTAAGTTGGTTTTATGGCAAATGGGCAACTATTTGATCGGCATCGAAAATAGGTATTGTTTGAAGGGGAAATACTTGATGAAGTTGCATTTTGGGTTAATTTTTTAAGATGATTGTTTTAATGCCTTTGGCTAACAATAATTTACTTTTCAAAATCGTTTATCAAAATTCCGGATTAATATGGCAATAGAATAATGAAAATGGTGTTCAAGTTAAGTTAGACTTTTTATGATTTTTAAACCCACAGTTAATGACGACTTTTACAAAGCGAACTACTCTTATGTTTCCAAACTATGAGCTAAACGATGCATTGAATACTTTAAGGAGGGGAGGGTTAATTTTATATCCAACGGATACGCTTTGGAGTATTGGATGTGATGCCACCCATGAGGAAGCGGTAGAAAAAGTGTTGAGTTTGATCGACTCAAAAGCTACCGTTGAGATTATTGTGGATTCTATTCCTATGTTGAAACAATACATTAAGCATTTGCATCCTCGTATTGAAACACTCCTGCTTTACCATACCCGTCCGTTGAGTATAAAATTCGGGGAGCCGGTAGGAATGGCTTCTCACATATTAAGTAGTGATACCGACATTGCGTTCAGGATTTGTCAGGATGATTACTGCCGGGAATTGATCGCAGCTTTTGGCGGCCCTCTCGCAACTTGTTTTGCCAGTTTTGATGAAAAATATTTGCCGACCACCTTCGGGGCGATAAGTTCTGAAGTCATCCAGGCCGTGGATTACGTGAGCAGGTACCGACAGGATGATAAAACTCCCGGCGAACCTTCTGTTGTGATTACCTTATCAGAGGAAGATGAGTTGGTGTTTTTGAGAGAATAACCGTTTTTTCTCTAAATACAGATCCATAAAATCCCAAATTTTGTTTTACAGCAAAATTTGGGATTTTATTTTTCGGACTATTGGATAATCTTAATCGCCTAAAAAGGAACCTGTGTGTACTGAATGTCAGTAACCCGGATGAGGATGATCAGTCATTTCAGACTTTTCCGTTGTTTTTACGACCTTGACCCCCATTTTCTGCAAAACGATTAAAGCTATAATGAAAACGATGATGATGAGCAGGAATTTCCCAAAACTCATGCCTTTTTTTTTAACTTCCTCCATGGTAGTGATTTTAAATTTTAATGTGCTTGTCCAAATTAAGAAAAAGTACAAAAATCCACTCATCCTTTCCTTAAATTCTTTGATAAACATGCTTTTAAAATTAACTTTAACGATTAATAAAAAAGCAGTGCTGCTCAGTCATGCCATTATTGTTTCACGAATATATTGATCCGGGAATAGAACTCGGAGTCTGGGAAATAAACGAAGACGAAAGCTGGTTCCTCAATGAGCTATTGCTTTACCCGGGGGAGTTGAGACAATTGAGCTTAATCAAAGGCCCCAAAAGGCTTGAATGGCTGGGGGTAAGGCATCTCGTTCATGAAATGTCGGGAAGAATAAAAAGAGGCGCTTTTCTCAAAGATGAATTCGGCAAACCATATCTCGAGCATTCGGACCATCATATTTCTATCAGTCATTCGGAAGGGATGGCAGCGGCTGTGGCCTCTCTCGTCAACAACGGGGTGGATATCCAGAAGATAGTTGGCAAACTGGTTGCTGTGGCCAGAAGAGTGATGAATCCAGAAGAATTGGCCAGTATAGTCCCAGACACCTATCTGGAACATCTGCACGTCCTTTGGGGGGCCAAAGAATGCCTGTATAAGGCTTACGGCCGGAAACAACTCGACTTCAGAAAGCATATCATGATTGATCCCTTTACCTATAAAAAAGAAGGCGGTACCTGTAGCGGTATGGTTAGGAAAGATGACCTGGAGATGCGGTTCTCTATCGTTTATCGAATTGAAAAAGAAGCGTATATGCTCGTATACGCACTGCAGGACTCAAAATAAAAAAAGTCGACACCAAAAGGCACCGACTTCACTGAATAATAACTTTGTTTTAGGTTGTCTTATGTAATGTAAATTTGTTTCATGTGAAGGAGATCACTCACTAAAGGGAACTGTGAGAAACTTCTCTTACACTGGAGTGTATAGACAATAAAAACGCCTAAAACAATTTTTTATCTATTTAAGAGATAGCCTTCAAAGAAATAATAAAGTGCAGTATTATTTTAATCGGTGAGTTTGTTCGTCAGCATACTCAAAGTTTTGGATGATGTTTTTTTTTGTATGCCATGCAAAGGTATAATTATTATTTATGAAATAAAACAATATGTAAAAATAATTCAGTCTTATTTTTTGTTTTTCACCAACAATTGTTCGTTTTTGATTGGTTTAATTCGAAATGCCGGTATATTATATTGTAGATATAAATAATATGTACGATTGCTTCGAGAGTCTTTAATGTTGATGTATGAGATGATTACGGGGAGGAGAAAGACAAAAAAGCCACCGGGACGCTGAAAATCGAATGTCAGTTCCCGATGACCCTATGATTCAAATAGTTTATAGGTTAAACAAGAGTGAATCCAATTTAGCTAAGCCAGCAAAAACGTCCGATTCTTTTGAAAAAAATCCACGGGTGTTTATTACCTTGATGTGACAAAGGTCAGCAAATATGTGGTGGAGAAAAAGCGTATTAATACGGGAAATTAATGGAGGTGAAAATACCTGGAAAAAAAAGATCAGGCAGGTAAAAATACTTGTTCGCCCCAAACCTTAGCAGATCAAATTTTCCATTGTTTAACAATTTTCGTGAACTACTTACGGAACGAAAAAAACAAATTGTCATGTTTAATCTTGTAAGTCATTTAAAATCATTACTTTATAATTTTAAATTTTAAATTTTAAATTTATCATTTTAAATTTTCCTAATGCATCCTGTCGCCCCGTAGTTCAAGTGATTTTAGTATCTCGGCTTCTTTTTCAAGGTATTCATTCCAGCGTTTGTCGGTTCTTTCGCGGCCAAAATACTTTCTGGCCAGTTCGATAAAAAGGTGGTAATGGCCTGCCTCGGCAATCATGAATTTGTGGTAAAACTGTCTTAACTCTTCATCCTCCAGTCCAATGGAGAGCAGACGGAAGCGTTCGCAGCTTCTGGCCTCGATCAAGGCACAGGTGAGCAGCCTTTCCAGGAGGCTGTTGTCGCGGTTACCGCCCTTTTCCTGGAAGGCCAGGAGTTGCTTGACATATTCGTCTTTGCGTTGCTTGCCCAGTTGCAGGTTGCGCTTTTCCAGTTCATGCAGGACCGATCTGAAATGCCCCCATTCTTCTGTTACCACCGGGGCCAGCTCAGCGACGAGCTCTTTGCGGTCCGGATAGAGTTGAATGAGCGAAATGCAATAGGTGGCCGCCTTTTGTTCACAGTAGGCGTGATCGGTTAAAACTTCTTCCAGTTCCATCTCGGCCAGGTTTACCCACCGGGGGTCGGTGGGAAGCTTGAGGCCTAGCATTTTTACTTCTTTCATGTGTTACATTTGTTCTTTAATCATGTGCCTTGAAAATCATCTCAACCTCATGTTTTAAGGCTTATCATCCCATTATCAAAGTATCGTAGGACTATAATTTTTCAATCCTGCTCCAGGCAATCCAGCTGGCTTTGGAAAAAATCGAGTTGAAAGACCTCGTATTCTTCATAACCACTGCTCCAGAACACCCGGAAAGCATCCACCTCATCTTTTTCCAACAGACCCAACTGCCCCCTGTCAATAGGATAATGAACCCGGTAGGTGAGGAGTTGAGTTTTCGTATTATAACTTCCCCGGTCCATTTTGCCGGAGAAAAGATTCACAAAGTTCCCGTTGAGCATTTTGATGGTGAGCACACTTCCTTTCTCAATAAACCCGTAGGCTTCCCTGGCATTGGGATAAGCAAAGGTGAAAACCAGCGTCAAATACCGGAAACCGCCCCCGATGGAAGTGAGGAATCCTTCACAGCGAAGATATTCTTTATCTTTCAGGTAAGGACGCAATCGTTCGTCGGTATAGGTGAATAATACCTGCTGCTGCACGTCTCTGCGCGGACGCCCTGTACGTTCGTCATTCCCTTCAAAAACAATGCTGCAGGGTGGTGGCGGTGGATTTAAGATCAGGTCGTCCTTTTTTGAATCGCCCGTATAACTCTCTGTTAGGGGGAGGATATTCTGGTAGTTCTGGCCGGAAATTTGGCGCTGTTCCGTGGACAACAGGGATTGCCTTTTTTTAGTATCCTGGTTTTCGAGGTAGGCTTCTACATAAGCCCCTTTTGCGGTCATTTCCTTAGCTCGTTGGGCGCCTTCCATGGCTTCCCGGGCTTCCAGATCGGTGGACAATTCTGTTTTTTTGGCAGCCTCCAGCCGGATCCTGATTCGCCGGATCTCTTCCTGGTCGGGCCCCGCATCGGCCATGGCATTCGCCAGTTCTTTTTCGATGTTCAGGCGTACCTCTTTGGCTTGTTTGGATCTTTCGGACGCAATGTCGGCGGCATCTTTTGCCAATTGTGATTTTCGAACGGCAATTTTGAGAATATCATTTTCCGTGATGGATACGTAGCCTTCCAAAGGAGCAATGGTGCCGTCATAAATGGGGAAAGATTGTTCTGATCCTGCATTTTGCCGGCCGTGCAAGGACCCCGGATCCTCACTGCCAAAATCAGAAAAATACTGCCATGAGCCATCCGGCCAGACAATGATCTTCTCCCCCTGGTCGTTTTCCCGCATTTCCTGACCGAAAATGGGGCTAAAAATGAGACTTAGCAGAAGGCTTAATAGAAGTTGACGTGAAAATTTCATATATTGCATTTTATATATTTGATCCCGGAAGGCATCTTGAGAAATCCCGAAAAATGGTGCGGTGCCGGAAGACCTTAATCACAAAAATAACCATAAATGACTAATCGATATTTTATTCCAGTCTTTTTTATAGCCATATTTTTCTTTTTTTCCTGTAAGGATAAAAGAAACCAGACTGCTTTTGATCCTGAGACTTATTTCAAAAAGTTAGACATTCAATATCCGGATACCTACAAAGATACGAGTATTGTGGATGACTTTTTCGGTATGAAGGTAATGGATCCATTCAGATGGCTGGAATATAACTCTCCGTCGACCGATAACTGGATCAATCAGCAAAGAAAACTGGAGGCGAGTTACCTGAAAAAGATTCCTTTCAGGGATACCATTGCGCGACGGCTGGCTGAATTGTGGAACTATGAAAGGTTCTCTTCCCCGGAGAAGCACGGGGATTATTATTACGCCTTTAAAAATGACGGACTCCAAAATCAGGACGCCCTCTACCGGATGAAAGATATTTTCGATGCGCCTGAATTGGTCCTGGATCCCAATATTTTTTCTACCGACGGAACGGTGGCCATGGGGGAGTACAGTTTTTCAAAGGACGGTTCTCTCCTGGCATTCCAGGTAACCGAAAGCGGCTCTGACTGGCGAACCATCCGGGTGATGGATATGCGGATCAAAAAAATGCTCACCGATACGATCAGGTGGGTTAAATTTTCAGGAATTTCCTGGTTTAATGATGGATTTTACTACAGTCGGTATCCGGCGGTGGAAGGGGGGAATGCCCTGACGGCGGTGAATGAGTTCCACCAGTTATTCTATCACAAGGTCGGCACCCCCCAGAAAGAAGATGAACTAATATTTGCCGACCGCTTCAATGCCAAACGTAACGTTTATGCCGGAACGACTAAGGATGAGCGATTCCTGTATCTCTCGGTAGTGGAATCCACCAATGGCAATGCCCTGTATTTTCAGCGGTTGAATTCCGATGAGGTCTATTTTGAACCCATCGTGGAGGATTTTGATCATGATTTTGAGGTCGTGGGGAACATGGGCGAAAAACTATTGGTGAAAACAAATCATAGTGCTGCCAACTCCAGGTTGATACTCGTAAGCACCGCACATCCGGAACCGGGATATTGGGAAGAAGTGATTCCCCAATCGGATGATATGATGCTTGATGTCAAACAGGCAGGGGATAAAATTATCGTCTCCTACCTGCACAATGCCTCTTCCCAGCTCAAGATATTTGATGCAAAGGGAGTTTTGCTGAATACCGTCGCCCTCAGCGGCATCGGAACCGTAACGGACATCACCATGGGAACAGATAACGACGAAGTGTTTTACAGTTTTTCCACCCTGGTGCAGCCCGAATCTATTTATCACCTGGACCTGAAGGATTACAAAAACGAATTGTACAAAGCACCGAAGACGAGCTTCAACAGCGAAGATTACGTCATCAAGCAAGAGTGGTACCAAAGTTATGACCGGGAGAAAATTCCGATCTTTATTGTGCATAAAAAAGACTTCAAGCCAAATGGAGATGCGCCAACATTGCTGTATGGTTACGGAGGGTTCAACATTCCCATCCTGCCGATGTACAATGTCACGCGGCTGAATTTATTTTCCGTGGTGCTGGAAAACAATGGCGTTTGTGCGGTGGCCAGCCTTCGCGGGGGAGGCGAATTCGGGGAACGATGGCACAAGGCTGGGATGCTCAAGCGCAAACAAACCGTCTTCGACGACTTCCAGACGGCAGCAGAATACCTCATCGCCCAAAAATACACTTCTTCCGGAAAGCTGGCCATCTACGGTCGCTCCAACGGCGGACTGCTGGTAGGCGCCTGCCTCACCCAGCGTCCTGACCTGTACAAAGTGGCCATCCCTGCGGTGGGCGTAATGGATATGTTACGTTACGAAAAATTCTCCATCGGCTGGGCCTGGGCTGCTGAATACGGCTCTGCCTCAGACGAAGATCTATTCGACTATTTGTATTCCTATTCCCCTTTACACAATGTGGATACGGTCGCTTACCCGGCCACCTACATCACCACTGCCGACCATGATGACCGGGTGGCACCGGCGCATTCCTTTAAGTTCGCCGCGGCCATGCAAAATAAACAAAAAGGAGACGCCCCCGTCCTCATCCGCATAGACAGCAGTTCAGGTCATGGTGCCGGTAAACCAACCACCAAGAAGATCAACGAAGGGGCGGATATTTTGTCATTTATGTATTATAATTTGAGGGTGAAACCGTATTGACCGTTACATTTTCAGGAGTTTTTCTCTAAATAAAATTCCTTTTGGGTATTTTACTATGCCACAACATAGAACACATAGCCTTTGGAAAGCAGTGTCTTTGTGTACTTTGTGCCTATGTGGTTCTTTTTAACACATAGCAACATAGAACACATAGCCTTTGGAAAGCAGTGTCTTTGTGTACTTTGTGCCTATGTGGTTCTTTTTAACACATAGCAACATAGAACACATAGCCTTGCGAAAGCAGCCTTGATCTCCCAAACTTTTTTTAATATAAAAAAGATCGATGGTTGTTGAAGTATATTGTACCACAATTAGTCAAATTTCCCAGGGCACAGAAGTTTGTATTAGCTGATAGGATACAAAATCAGCTTACTGATATTTTAGGGATGTTGATAGGGGCCTATTATATAGACCGAGAGAAAAAAATACGTAGCGCATGCTTTAGCTTGCCTTTTGCGGTACCCAGAACCACAGAACCTGCCTCCTGCGTCTGCAGGCAGGTAACGAATGTCGAAGTTTTCCTGATTTAAATATGACTATTTATTAAAGTCGCCGGAGCAACTAATATTTTGAACAATGACCAAGTTCATAAAATGAATTGCATAAGTTCCTCAAAACACTTATCTTTAAAAATGGTTATTCTAATAAAAATCTCCCAATTTCCCCTATTTTTGCGCCCTAACAAACACGCATGATCTTTCTCTTCGACATAGGCTTTTTACCGATCCGCATCTGGGATGTCCTCGATATTCTTATCGTAGGTTACCTGCTGTACCAGTTGTACAAACTGCTGCGGGGGAACATTGCCTTTAATATTTTTATCGGTGTATTGATGCTTTACGTCATCGGGTGGCTGGTGACAGAGCTGAAAATGGATATGCTCTCTGCCATCCTCGGCACCGTGATGAATGTCGGGGTGATTGTCATCATCATCATTTTTCAGCCGGAGGTGCGGCGCTTCCTGCTCTTCCTGGGCGACAGCACCATCAAAGGCAGGTTTAAATTTGTGGATCGGTTCATCAACCGCAATTTTCAGAACGGGGAGCAGGATATCACTTTTATCAATACGCTAAAGGCTGCCATCAAGCGGATGAGCCGCCAAAAAACGGGGGCCCTCATCGTCTTGAGAAGAAACCTCTTCCTGGAAGGTATCATCACCGCCGGTGCACCACTGGATGCCATCATTTCAGAACCATTGATCGAAAGTATTTTTAGTAAAGAAAGTCCCCTGCACGACGGGGCAGTGATCATCAATAACAATAAAATTGAAATGGCCAGTTGTGTACTGCCCGTCTCAGAAAGCTCGCGATTGCCTAAAAGCGTCGGCTTGCGTCACCGCGCCGCCGTGGGCATCACCGAACGGGCCGGGGTAGCGGTTTTTGTCGTCTCCGAAGAAACCGGGAGCATCTCCTTCGCCTTCGGCGGAAAACTCGAACGGAAATTGAGCGATGAACGCCTAGGGGTGCTGTTGGAAGACCATTGGGTGTGAGCTTGATGCTGGTTGCTTGTTGCTGGTTACTCGTTACTGGTTGATGTCTGGTTTTCTTTTGTTGGGTCCAAATGGATAAATAAGGGAGTGTAAATTTGTTTTTCAAAATCTATTTCGATTTGCATTGGTAGTGGTTTCTATTAAAACAAAGCCGTATCTTTGATAAACGATTATATACCATTTGGTTCAAGCTATTTTAGGCATTGACAATTGACAAACCAGCAACCAGTACCGAGCAACATGTTAGCAAAAACGCATTACTTTTCTTCTTTCGGATGTTTTGAAATCAAGGGCAGCGAACTCGGTATTCAATCGGTACGCTTGTCCGATAAAAAACCATGTCCGGCAGGGCCGATCCCTGAAGAATTAAGGGAATGTGTGGTGCAGCTGGATCTGTATTTTAAAAGGCAATTGCAGGAATTTGACCTCAAGCTTGATTGGGGCGGGGCTACTGAATTCAATATTTCCGTCTGGAAAGAACTCCTGAAGATCCCTTACGGCCATACCACATCCTATTCGGCCATTGCGGAAACGCTAAAAAATCCAAAGGCAGTACGTGCCGTGGGCCTGGCCAACCGCAACAACCCGATCGCCATCATCGTACCCTGTCATCGGGTCATTGGTAAAAGCGGCGACCTCCAGGGCTACTTTTACGGCCTCGACATGAAGCGCAGGCTGCTGGAACTGGAAAATCCCATGAGTTTTGCCCGGCAGGGCAGTTTGTTTTAGGGAAGTAAGTGGAATTTCGCTTCACTCCATTTAAACAATCAACAAATTCGTAATCTCCGGAATAAAAACCTTAAAGTCTTCCACCAGGTTTTTGAAGGAAGGCAGGCTTTTTTGAGCATCGGATAATTGTTCTGTCGACTCTTTCAAGGTAAGGATGAGTTCTTTTTTGGTGATAAGCTCGGACCGGTAATTGGCTAACCCGATGAGCCACGGAATGACCGGAAGGTAATTGGCGCGCGCCTGGTAGATTTTGTCTTTCTCCGGCAATTTGTATTTTCTGGCCAAATTGAGCAGTTTCATGTGATTCTTTCGAAACAACAGGGTCTCCAGGTAAACGCTAAAGAAAAGGTGCCACCGGAAGCGGAGCACTTCTTTCTCATAGGCTTTCAAAAAAGTATCGGCATAATTTTCCGCATTTTTGGAAAGATTGTTGCTGTTAAGCGCTTTGATGTAAAAAGCGACATAACCGATCTTGTTATGAAAATTTTTGGTCACTTTCATCTCCGGCGCCGCTTTGCGCATCAGTTTCAAGGCTTCTTCGTTTCGGTGCTGGCGAAGCAATACGGCGCATAAATTGTTTACATAAAAAATGTAATCATGATTCTTTTTCCGGATGGAAAGATAACCGTAATAGATGGCCAGGTCATATTCATTGAAGCGGCTGTGCAGCAGCAGACGGTTGTTGTAATAATTCAGTAAAATGCGTTTGGAATAAAAAAAACCCTGGGTGAATTTTTCGTCGAGGTAATTGAATTTTTCCAGGAGCAGGCCAAATTTGTTGTAATTAAAACCAATAAAACTCAACCTGATCAGGGCCATGTAACGGTTGAGTCCATCCATGGATTCGTCTGAAAAAACCTGGTTGAGCCATTCTTCCCATTGTTTGGATTCGGCAACGCTGTTGGAATATTGCTGAACGATATCCTGGGTGGCCTGGTGCATTTGTTCATTCACGGCCACCACACGAAGGTATTGGTCTTTGTGTTCGGTGAGAAAATGGTCCGTAATCGCATGATCCTCATACCGGAGACGGATGAGGAGAAAATGATCGTAGGAACGAACCAATTCATAAAACTTGGTGAAATAGGCAATGGGATGCCGGTGATTCCTGATCGCCTTAAGCAGTTGTTTTTCTTCTTTGAGGTGGATGGAATCTGTCATGATCTTGCGTTCCATCTCAATGATCCATTCAAAAAAGGCATCCACATCAATAGCATTTAAACGGTCAGTGATCCAGTTTTTCAGGTTGGAAAACTTTCGCTTGTCGATGGTGTCGTCGTAGGGCGTAAACTGGTCAATGTTGCGGCAATTGTAATCCACTTGCTTGAGAATGGCCAGTTTTTCTTCATCCACAAACTGCTGGCTGCTCAATAAAAAAGCAGTCTCGTGCGGCAACAGGGTATTGGCAAATTCTGTAAATTTTTTAAGCTTGCTTCTCATAGCGCGTCAATGGGTCCGCCCGGCATTATTTTTGGATGGTTTAAAAATGAAATTGTCCACCCTAAAGAAACGATTTTTTTTGATAAAAAAATATTCCTTTTCGCTCTGTTATCCTTTCAAAAAATCCTTTACCGCCTGGTTGAATATTTCGGGTTGTTCAAATTGCACAAAATGTCCTGCTTTGTCAACCATGATGAGTTGGCAGTCCGGGATTTGTTCTGCTCCTTCTTTGGCATATTTTTCAGTGGCCCCTCCGTTGAGATAACGGTTTGGGATGAGATTGTCCTGTTTTCCAAAAAGGGTCAGCACCGGTTGTTTGATTTCTTTAAGGTGATCAAAAACGGGAGCGTCGACCATGCCTTTTACATTTTCCGGGATGATATAACAATACCAGCCAAAGTCTTCCGCCGACCGCATTTCGATCCGGTCTTTGATCATAAACTCGGCATCGGCAGGCATATCGTAAAAATTAAAGGCGAGGTTTGATTTGATCGCCTCAACAGGAGTAAGTTTGACGAGATCAGGGGTGAAAACTTCCCTGAACCATTGTCTTTGTCCTTTGTTGAAGCGTTCAAAGCCTGCAGGAGCCGCGAGGATGAGTTTGTCGATTTTGTCGGGATAAGCCAGGGCTGCAACCACACCGATCTGCCCGCCCATGGAATGCCCGGCGACCACCACATTGTGGAGTTCAAGGGCGTCGATGAAATCAGCCAGAACCCTGGCGTAAAACTGCATGCTACCGTCGTATTTGGCCTTGCTGGATTTGCCATATCCCGGCAGGTCGATGGCTATACAGCGAAAATCATTTTTCAAAACGCTGATATTTTTCTTCCAGGCAGGCATATAACTGCCCAGGCCGTGCACGAAAATAATGGTTTGGGCTCCTTTGCCTTCATCGGCATAGGCTACTTCTATATCCCCCTTAAGCCGCACCTTTTTTACCTCGTATGGATAGTTGAGTTCATCAAAAGATTTCAGAGGGACAATGGATTGCTGAAATCCACAGGAGCTAACGAGGAGTCCGATAAACAGGATAAAAGATATTTTTTGCATCTGATTAGATTTTTCGCATTAAAACATGAGCCATTTGAAACCAATAAAACTGGTCCATGGATTGATGGGCCTTTCGGAATTGCCGCCATTGACCAGGGAGCTGTCATAAAAATCACCCAGCCACGCATAGGCCGAATGCCATTCCAGGGTCATAAAAGGACCCAATTGATAACTCAGGCGGGCATTGGCTTCGAGCCCGATAGATTTGCCTCCTCCAATAGGATTGGCTACGCTCATCGCCCAGGCGCCGCCCACTTTGAAACTGAATTTATGGGGAATGATCGCCTTGCTGTAATTTGCCGTTCCGCCCAGCACGCCATATCCCATATTGGAAAGGTCCGGCACCAGCGCCCAGTATCGGTTGATTACGTTGCCGTGGGGAAAGATCAGGTAAGCACCATGACCGATGAAAATAGCTCCCGGGGTACCCCAGGTATTGCCGGTGATCACGCCGGAGTATTTGTCATCTGTGATCCCGTTTTTATCCCCTGTGGTATAAATCGCATCGATCCAGGCGATATCATCAATGGTCTGTCCATGGCGGTAACCAAACCGGAAGTTCGTCGCCAGTCCTGCGATCGAAGGCCCTTTGTTAAAACCACTGCCCTTGTCCAGTTGGATGGCTCCAAAATTGGCATTGGCAAATCCATTGGCAAAAAAGCGGTGCATCATATAATCCTCATTGAAACTGAAATAGGTGCCCAGCCAAAGAACGTCTGCCTTGTACGCGGAACCGGCAAATGGGAAACGATAGGTTCCGTTGTAGGCATTGAGGGTGGCGTTCAACCCCTGTCCGAGGATAGAAGGCCCGCCTTCGCCATTGGCACGATCCCTGACATAATAAAGGGATCCTCCGAGATTCCAGCGTAACCCCAGCTGATGCTGGTACGAAAATTCACCGAGGATGACATCGTCATTTTCATTGGTGTTGTTTTCGTACAACTGGTAAAATCCGGCTTTCCATTTGTAGAAATCAGCATCCCGGCGCACATTTACCCCGACGGCATCGGATCCCCAGTAGGAGAGGCGGTAACCGGTGACCAGCATTTTGTCAAAATAAGTGCGGTAAGGGTTATGAGGGGAGTCGAAAAGGCGCATGAGGCCCAGGTTGACTGCCCAGCCGGATTTTGGGATGAGTTCCAGTTCTATGTTTTGGGTTTGAATATTCACCTGGTCGGCAGAAAAAGCCGATCCTCCATTGCCCCCGGTGCCATAGGAAACATCTCCCCAGGTCCAGTCGATCTCAAGGGAAGCCCTGAAGATAGCCTTACCGTTGAAGAGTTTGGGCTGGTAAATAAAAAAAGGCAAAATACGCTGCTCCGCGTACCGTGGATGCAGGCTGTCGGAAGTGGTTGTGGTATTGGAACCAAAAAGTCGCCCAACGATCTGTCCTTTGAGCAGGTCGTTTTTGGGGTATATGTTATTCGCCACCCCTTTGGTAAAGAAAAAGGCGAGGAATTGAAATTCTTTGTTGGCTTTTTGAGGCAGCTCTTTGTCAAAGGTTTCAAGAAATTCTCCACCTTCCTGGGCGTTGAGGTGGAAGATGAATAAAAACAGGACGGGAAGTAATAAAAGCCTCTTCATGGGTTAGCAATTTTATGTTTTGTCCGGAAGGAAAGCGAAATTCAGCAGGCAAAAAATACCGTGCCTTAGCCCTTCGAATCTCCCGGGGGACGGAGATCCGAAAGGCCATGGCGCAGTAAAATCATTTAATCAATTTTTTCGTATTTCTGAACATTCCAGGTAGAGAAAGTGCCTCCGTTGGTACTACCGAAACCTGCCGCTGCGGTAGGTGGTGTATAACCCAGGTCCGGTTCGGTTTGCAAAACTTCGTAAGTCATCAGGTTGCCATCTACAGAGATTTCGTAGATGCCGGTGGCCGTCAGCGAACTCGGTGTGGATTGGTTCAGGATGATATCCCAGATATTGCCGAATCCGGATTTGGATTGGGTGTAATTGCCCTCCAATACGGTCATCACCCCTCCTGAAAATTGTTCAACACGGTAAGTAATCAGGTCAAATTCAACGTAAATGGAATCGACATTGAACGGAGCACCTGCCAGTAAGAGCGCTATGTTGGCGCCTGAAGATTGCCATTTTGTTTTCTGAACGCCCTCCGGACAAGGATCGCAGGAACCTCCGCAATCAACGCCCGTTTCATCACCGTTCATAATACCGTCATCACAGGTAGGACAGGCAGCACAATCACCACCGCAGTCAACACCAGTTTCATTTCCGTTTTGAATACCATCAGAACAGGTGGCACCATCGTCTTTATCACAGCTGGTGGAAGTAACCATCACAGTGCCCGCGAGGGCAAATAAAAGCAAGAAAATTTTAAAATTTTTCATGATTATCAAGTTTAGGAAGTTAAATATATATTATTCAGTTATTAAAGTTATTTCGTTGTCATGGGGCCATTTTCAGCCCATGTTTTCAATGCCCTTTTATCCAGTTTGCCGGCATCGTTTTTGGGTAGCTCATCCAGAAAGTCCACGGATTTAGGTACTTTGAATCTTGCAAGTTTTTTTTTGCAATAAGCGATTACTTCTTCCGGCTGAATCTGAGCGCCTTTGTGTTTTACAATAAAGGCTTTACCCGTTTCCCCCCATCGCGGATCAGAGATTCCGATTACGGCAACGGCCGACACTTCCGGCATTTCCAGGATGATCCGTTCCACTTCAGCGGGATATACGTTTTCCCCACCGGAGATGTACATATTCTTGATCCTGTCCACCACATACAGATAACCTTCCTCATCCTGGCGAACCATATCCCCGGTATGAAACCAGCCGTTTTCAATGGTTTTGGCGGTAGCTTCCGGATGGTTCCAATACCCGGGCGTTACCATTGGCCCTTTGAGCAGCAGCTCTCCGGCTTCATTCGCGGACACTTGCTTTCCTCGGTCATCCACAATTTTTATGCGGACATAAAAATTGGCTCTTCCAATGGAACCTTTTTTCCTTACGGCGTCATCCTGATGCAGAGAAGTCAGGTTGGGACCCACTTCGGTCATACCGTATCCCTGACGTACAGGAACGCCTTTGGCCTGCCATTTTTCTATGAGGGGAATAGGCATGGGTTCACCCCCTACGATCAGGTAATACATTGCGCTGAAATCTGCCTGGTCAAACCCCGGCGATTCAGCGATCATCTTCAGCATGGTAGGGACGGCCATGAAAATGGTGGTCTTTTCACTTTCCAGCAATTCCAGCACCACATCAGGGTCGAATTTTTTAACCAGGCAGGTATAACCGCCATGATGTAAAAAAGGCGTCAGCAATACGTTCCATCCACCGGTATGAAAAGGGGGCATGACGTTGACGGTACGGCTTTCTGAATTGACGATCAGACTCATGGCCGTGTTGATGCTGTTCCAGAACAGCATTTTATGCGAGTAGATGGCTCCTTTCGGGAAGCCGGTGGTGCCGGCAGTATAAAGGATGAAAATGGGGTGATCTTCCTCCAGAGGAACCATTTCGAAAGCAACCTCTTTTGTTTGGGTTGACAGAGGATTGCAAAGGTCCATAAGGGATTCGATTGACCATTTTCCGGGAATGGTATTGTATTTTTCAGCACCTTCGAGCAGGTGCTGGAATTTTGTCTCACTGATTACCATTTTTGGGGAGGAGTCTTCCAAAAGATAATCAATTTCGGCAGACGTTAAACGATAATTGAGTGGAACCAGGGTGCAGCCGTTTTTTTGGGCAGCGCCAAACAGGAGGATATATTCAAGACAGTTTTCTGCCAGAATAGCGATGCGATCACCTTTGGCAATACCAAAATGGGATTGAAGATGATGAGCAAGACGATTGCTCATCCGGTTGAGGTCTCCGTAACTTAGGGCCCTCCCCGTTTCGTATTCTTTAACAGCAATTTTGTCCGGGCTGTATATGGCCCACTGATTTATCCAATCCTGATTTTGAACCATCATAATATAGTGTGATTAAGTACCATTTCGTATTGTACGGCTTCCGTCAGGTCTTTGAGGTTAAAATGTCCGTAGGGTGTTGAGTTATATGCTTTTTGTCCTGTTTGTCCGGGAAGCTTACAGGTATTTTTCCCGTAAACGATGCAATTGTATCCTACAATCTGATCCACACTCGACCAAATACTGTAACGATAGGCGCCTTCAAAACCCGAGGTGGCATTCAGGTCTACGAGGTAATCCGAAACGCCATAGGGGCCATACCAACCCCACAGGTAACCCGGGTAAAATCCGTTTACATCATCACAAGTAGGTGTCGAGCTGGCGTAATAGCAATTGGTGAGTCCCTGGTTGGCTCCTGCTATGCCAACAAAGACATCAATCGATCCTGTAATGGAAGGCCCGATATAATAGGAGCCTCCGTCATTTGGATCGTAGCCATATCCGCCTTTAACGGCCTTCCGGCAAAGGGTCACTCCCATGGAATGGGAAATAATATCCACTTTTGAAGCCCCCGTATAATCGAGTACAGCTTCGATGAAAGCGCGAATTTTGGTCACGTTTTCTTTCGAGTGGTAATTATTGGCCGAACTAAACGGATTGGCGTCTCCCCAGGTAATAGCATACAATTCAGATTGGGTGTACCCGTGGGCAAGAAAATAATTCAGGGAGTTGGTCCAGCCGCTTTGTCCATAAACGTTTCCGACAGCCTTATCGCTGTTGCCATGGATAAAAATCACCGGTTGTTTATTTACCGGGGTGCTGTTGTTGACCTTCCCACCGTAGCTGTCTCCATTGATATCACTGCGCGAAAAATTATAGCCGCCATAACCATTGGCATTGAGCCAGTTTTGAAAATGTACTGTGAGCGTCGCGTCATTTGGGACATTGCGGTCCTGGGAGGGTTGGGATACGAGTTGTGAAATGTCGTAATGGTCCAACACCGGCTCTGCCTCATATTGGATGGTTTGATCGAGTTCAGGGCCTTGCTTTTCAGGCGTACTTTCTTTTTGACAGGCAAAAGTGAAAGCGCCAAGGTAAAGCAGCATGAAAAAACGTTTGATTGGGAGGTTCATAATTTAATGATTTCAGGTTAAAAATTAAAGTAAAGGAGAACGGCTATCGTCAAAATCTAAAAGCTGCACTGGCAAAAGCCAGGCCCCCGCCTGATCCGATGAAAAACATGAGATTACCTCTTTGGACAATGCCTTTTTCGACGGCGTCATTCAACGCCATCGGAATGCATGCAGACCCCGTATAACCATAATGATGCATAACCGTATGGGCTTTTTTACGGGGCTGATCCAGTTTGTCCATCGTTTCGAAAATGCTGTTGATATTGATCTGGGTGATAAAAAAGTTATCGACGTCCTCAAGGTTTAAGTCGTGTCTTTTACATAAGGTTCGGGCCATTTCTGACCAGATATCGGGGTTGAGTTCAGGAGGAAACTTTTTCACAAACTTCAGTTGATGGTCGTGGTTTTGGATGACCTCCTCCGTAATGGGTTCATGGGTGCCGCCGGCGTAAATTCCCATCCATTCGTTGTATTGTCCTTTGGAGATCAGCTGGCTCCCAATGAACCCCCTGTCTGAATTTTCTTCGGCCTTCAGGATGACCGCCCCGGCACCATCGGCGAATAAGGTGACGGTCTTTTTATCCTGCATATTGAGGTATTTGCTCATGGCATAAGCGCCGATCACGAGAATGTTCCGGTAGTTTTCATCGGAACGTATATATTTGGAAGCTACATCAAGGGCGGTGACAAATCCTGCACAGGCGGTATTGAGGTCGAAGGTTCCGGCATTGACGGCACCGATCCTGTCCTGGACCACAGATGCCGTGGAAGGAGAAATAAATTCCGGGGTATCCGTTGCAATGATGATCAGATCAATCGCGTCTGCGGTCAGAGACCCTCTTTCCAGGGCCTGAAGGGCTGCTTTTTCACACAGGTCGGCAGTGCTTTCTTGTTCCGTGCACCAGCGACGTTCGTAAATCTGAACATTCTCGCTGAGCCAGGTGCTGACATCCTGCCCGAGTAATTCGTCAAAGTAGCTGTTAGGGATAACATTTTCAGGAACGTAACTTCCTGTCGAAAGTATAACGGCGTTGCGCATTTTTGTTTGGTTCTATTTTGTCAAAAAAGGAAAATCATTTCCTTCATTTTCGTTAGGTAAAAACAATGGTAGCCGGGCTTATTATCGGAAAACCTGGTGCTTACAGGCTTTGCCATGACCATGCACTTTTTTGAAATGGCTTATCCCTGATTTTCCTGATTTAAACCGCTTTTTCCAACCAGGATTTTTTCATCCAAAGAACGAAAAGGGAGCGATCCTAAAACCTGGATTTTATTGTTTTGCCATTGCTTAGGTGATTTTGTATTTCATAATTTAGTTGGGGTTAAATAGAGTTCTGTGAAAAATAAAAGGAATATTCTTTTGCTTTTTCTTTGCCCTATAAAATAAATCCGTTCTTTCCTCAAAGATAGGAATTGGCCGAAAAGGAAGGTGGGGCGTTTTATAGAAAATAAGGGTTGACTTTTGTGTTTATTTTCGAAAAAACAATTTCAACTAATTGATTATTAAATATTTATGTGTTCTTATTTAATAGTGTGACCTGATCTTACCCAGAACAAAAAAAGAGCCAGGAAGATCACTTCCCGGGGAGGGGAATAATTTTAGTTTACAACAAAATTTGAGATATGATCATTGACGATCCCAGGGCGTTCCCAGAGTATAAAATGACCACATCCGGATAACATATGGAGGTTGCTTTTATGAATTTTTTGCTGACCGGATTGAGCTACCTGGAAAGAATCCAGATCAGGGTGCAATAACTTATTGGGAATGAGCAGGTCCCCTTTCCCAAAAAGAATAAGCGTTGGAATATTGATGTTCTGAAGGTGGTCAAAAACAGGTGCTTCAAGCATGCCTTTTACGCATTTGGGGATCATCCGGCAATAGTGGTCGTATTCGATTGGGTCGGCCCGCATCCTCAGCCGGTCTTCGAACATGAACCGGGCGTCATGCGGTAATTCATTGTTGAAAAAATTAAGGGCAAAGTTCTGTTCGATCTGTGTAGTTGAAGTCTTTTTTATCGTTTCCGGGGTGACAGATTTATAAAAAAAGCCTTTTTCCTCTGCTGAAAAAACCTCAAAACCTGCAGGGGCCAGTAGGACCAGTTTTTGAATGGAGGCCCTGGTTTTCAGAACGGTCGTCATAGCTATTTGTGCTCCCATGGAATGACCGACCAATACGACATTTTTAAGCTGAAGCCTTTCTATGAAATCAACGATGGTCCGGGCGAAAAAATTCATGGTAAAAGGGTAGTCCCCCCGGGAAGATTTGCCGTAATTGGGCAGGTCAACGGCCACACACCTGAAATGATTTTTCAGTCCTTCAATATTTTTTTGCCAGGCAGGCAAATAGCTGCCCAGGCCGTGGATCATCAAAAGAGTGTAGTCTCCTTTCCCTTCATCGACATAGGCGATCCGGACGGTTTTGCCCAGATGGATTTTTTTTGTTGGGTAGGGATATTTGATTTTTTCCATGAAGCCATTGGTTAAAAAAGGCAGGAGATCAGGCTTCCCGGGAAACAGCTCTTTTAGAGTCTGCCGGTTGACGGAACAGGAAATACAATCCAAATCCTACGATCGCCGAAGCCACAATAGCAAAGGTACTCGCCACGGCGGGATTGCCAACAGGGGGCTGAGTGTAAGGGGTAAGATGTCCGTAATAAATGGAAAAATGGACCAGGATGGCTACGACCGATGCGGCAAAGGGAGCGATCTTTGGAATCTTATCGAAGAAAATGCCCAGAAGCACGGGAACAAAGGCAGCGGAAAAATAAGCATAGACCCCGTTTTGGGCGAAAATACCCACACTCAGACTGGGATGGTTCAATTGATCATAGGAAAGGAAAATGGAGACCAGTCCGACCAGCACAATGACCATTTTGTTGATGAATATGAGGCGTTTTTGTTTCTGTTCGCCGGTGCCAAGTGCATTTCCCGCAAGCGGTTCTATGATGTCGGAAGTAATACTGGTGGGAACACTTTGGATCAACCCTTCGAGGGTAGATAACCCGGCAGAAAGCAATCCCAGGATGACAATGAGGCCGACATATACCGGGAATTCCCTTACGACATAAGCGGAAACCATGCCATCCATGTTGATGGTTTTGCCATCAACCATAAAATCAGGGAAGGAAAGTCTTGCATATAGCCCTACAAAGACGACAGCAAAAAAGAGGACTTCCGCCAAAATGGCAACAGTGAGGTAGCGGTTGACATCCGATTCGTTTTTGAGCAATAGTGATTTGGTAATGATATGGGGCTGGCACACAATGGCGATACCAACTACGAAATTGCAGAAGATGATCTCAAAATAATCCCGGAAAAGCAGGCTGTTTGGATTGGTAGGGGTGATGAGATTAGGATCTATGGTGGCGAGTTTATCCAGGAATCCGTGTACCCCGTTGCTGAAGTGTTCATACCCCGAAGTCAGCAGGATAACGGCCACAACGAGCATCATACCCGCCTGGATCGCATTGGTGTAAACCATAGAATTGGCTCCTCCGAACATCATATAACCAAAAACAAAAACCACAAGTCCGATCAAAACATACAATTCCTTCACATTGAGGGCTTCGGCCAATACTTTCGTCATCCCCACACAGATCAGAACGATGAAGGTAATAAGTAAGAGGGAAAGCACTCCAAAAAGCAGGGCGAATCCCTTGCTGTCGTACCGTTTACCAATCCACTGGGCCATGGTGAGCGCTTTGACGCTGGCACCGTGTTTCCTGAAACTTTTGGTCAATACGATCAATGAAAGAAAAATGGCTAGTGGTAAAACCACGGCAAAGGCTAAAATGCCACTGATGCCGTATAACGAAATGAAGCCGGGATTGATGATGAAAGTAGCCGCGCTCGTCATGGAGGCGGCAAGGGATAATCCCACTACAGTGGGGGAAAAGTTGATGCTTCCCACGGCATAATCATTCATCGAACGGGTCTTCCTGGCGCCCCTTACGACAAAAAATAAAATGATTAATCCGTAGATAGAAATTAAAATGCTGGTCCAAAGAACGTAAGAGGAGGAGGCCATGGATTATCGATTGAATTTGGTTTAGAAAACAACGGGTCCGGGAGGTTGACCCAAAGACTTCCGGCATAAAATTACGGTATATCAGGTCAAACCTTATTTGTTCGGTAAAATAAATTAAGAAGCATTAATTCAGAAATAAAAAGGAAAGGAAAAATAAAATTATTCATTATGGACGATTGCCGAAACAGAAGCCAATATACGAGGGTGAAATAATTTTCTCCCGGGTAGGCTCCGCCAGGAATGAGTTAAACCCAAAGGGGATGCCGGGGCGGCAGTAAATGATTGAAATGTATAATGTTTTGTAAATTAATGAATTATATTTATTTAGGGGCCTAAGGCAGGATATCCTGAAGCAGATGGGATAAAGAAAGCAAGGCTTCCCGGTAACGGTAAAGAACAGCTTCGGTAACAGGGGTTGACCCAACAAGAAAGGAAGACAAATGTTGCAGATGAAAGACAGAAGGCGGGCTTCGGGATTCCTGAAAAATTCCGGAGCCCGCCACGGGTGAAATCAATTGCCTTTATGGGCGTCTACTCCGTCAAGCTGGCATTGTTTTCCATAAACTTTAATCGTGTTGGACCAAAAGGCAGCAAAAGGATAGTTTTGATATTTTTTTACATAAAGAATTTTTACCCGAATCGTATATTCTCCTTCCCATGGGATTGGAATGGCTTTGCAATCCAGGTTTGTATGCCAGATCCAGGTGGTGCCATTTTGGTGCCTTACCGTCCAGATATAAGTGAAAGTGGAATTGCTGGGCAGAGGAATGGGAGGGGGTGTCGTGATCTGTACCTGTGCATAGTTTTCGGCAGAAAAACCTACGCAGAATTCACCTCCGTTCGTGCAGGTAATTTCAGTCATTTGACTATGGAGCATTGGAGGGATAAAGAAAAAGATCAAAAGAATAAGGAGTGAATTTCTCATAGTAAATAGTGTTTGCGAATTACACGGGATTAATCCCTGAATTTCAGGTTAAATAATAAGGTGTTGTTCAATAAAAGAGCCTAAAAATTAAAAGTCAATTTAATCAGTCATGGTAAAAAATAATAAACGTAAAGACGAAAGGGTCTTTGAAATAAAGGGGGGAATTTTCAAAAACGCTTATCCATACAAACCATACAAACATTGTGCATAGCCATAGAGTAGTGTTTTCTTTATTTCAGCAAGGAGGTATTAATGAATACAAATTTACATGTTTTCATCGAAAGAAGCAAAAACATTGTGTCCCATGATAATTAGAAATGGTTTACGATAATAAATTGATTTTGTTTCGAAAACAGATTATAAATTCTAATATTCGGGAACAATACGTTTATATATAAACATCTGATACAAGGCTATAGTTGTCATACAATCGTGTTTATCTACGCATTAAACGTTTTTTTTATATTAACCCGCCGTTTCATTACGTATTGAATAACTTAATTGAATATTTTACATCCGTTTTTTGCGTTTGAATAAAGAATGTTGAAAAAACTACTATACATATTACTCTTTCTTTTGTCAGGCAAAATGGTTACTGCCCAGGTGGAAAATAGTTCCAACCTGAGGGAAATTATCATTGAAGTTCCTGAAGGAAGGCATGAAATGGATAGTCTTTTGGTCTTTGTTTCATCCGTAGTGGTAAAAAAAATGCAGGACAGTACCTTGCTGGATCCTTCCTTTTACCGGGTAGAGGGGCGCTTTATCCACTGGCTGAAAGTGATCGGAGAGCCCGTGATCGTTCGATACAGGGTCATGGACCCTGTTTTTTCCCAAACCTATTCTCATCTGGATAGTACCAAACTCGAAATATCTGAAACAGGAGATGTACCCATAGGATACAATCCTTATGATACTCCCGATGAAGGGCTTATCCAGGCAGGAGGGCTGAATTACCAGGGCAGTTTTTCACGAGGATTGTCGTTTGGCAACAGCCAGGACCTGGTTCTGGATTCACGGTTTAACCTGCGTATGGCCGGTATGTTGGGCGATGGTATCGAAATAACGGCAGCCATTACGGATGAAAATCTTCCTATCCAGGCAGAGGGGAATACACGTCAGTTGAAAGAGTTTGATAAGGTGTTTATCCAGCTTCGGAAAAATAAAAGTCGACTGGTTGCCGGAGATTATGAATTGAATCGCCCGCCCGGGTATTTTATGAATTATTACAAAAAGTTGCAGGGGGCCACTTTTGAAACGGGGTTTGAATTACCCGATGAATCGTTAATCCGGACAGCAGCCAGCATTGCTGTTTCCAGGGGGCAATTTGTGCGCAATACCATCACCCCGCAGGAAGGAAACCAGGGGCCCTATAAGTTGAGAGGCAAAGAAGGCGAAAGGTTTATCATTGTACTCTCCGGGACGGAAAAAGTCTGGCTCGACGGAAGGCTCTTGAACCGGGGGCTGGAGGACGATTACATCATTGATTACAACCAGGGGGAGATCACTTTTACCAGCAGGCGCATCATCAACAAAGACAGCCGGATTATCATTGAGTTTGAATATGCAGATCAGCGTTACCTCCGCTCATTATATGCGCTAAACACCGGCTATAAAAGAAAAAACCTGGACCTTTATTTTAATTTTCTCAGCCAGCAGGACAGCCGTACTTCAACGGGAGACCTCTCCCTCACCAATGATGAAAAACAATTGTTAAGTCTGGCAGGAGACGACCCCGCCAAAGCGGTGGCTTCGACCCTCGACACCCTGGAAAGCCCTTCACCGGAGCGGGTGAGCTACCGGCTGACAGAGGCGGTTATTTCCTGTAACGGGCAGGACAGCATGGTGCGTTACCTGGTGTATTCAGTCAACCCGGACAGCACACTGCTGACGGCCCGTTTCCAGGAGGTCGGGCAGGGCAATGGGAATTATATTCTCGATCCTCATCAAGCGGCCAATGAACGTGTCTATCGCTGGGTAAAACCCGATCAGGAAACCTGTGTGCTTCGGGGGAATTTCGAACCGGTAGGCTCGCTGGTCGCTCCACAGCAGCAACAGTTAATGACCCTTGGCGCTCAGTATGCTTTTGCCAAAAATGCCTCACTGGAGGTGGAAATGGCCCTGAGCAATAATGACCTGAACCGTTTTTCGGCACTCGACTCAGGGGATGATAAAGGATTGGCTGGTTTTGCTACTTTGAGGAAGGATTTTTTACCCGGTAAAGACAGCAGTGGCTGGAAAATCACGACGACGCTTTCCGCGGAATGGGTCGAAGCCGATTTTAAGGCCTTGAATCCCTACCGGGCAGCGGAATTTTCCCGCGACTGGAACCTGGTCAACCAGCAAGGTGTCGGAGAAATCGAAGCCGCAGCGGAACAACTCCTTAAGGGCGGATTGCTAGTCTCCAAAAAAGGGTGGGGGAGCCTGGAATACGGTTTCAGCGGCTTTGAAAGGGTCAGCCTCTACAGTGGACGCAGGCATTCCGGGAAACTGAACCTCCGCCGTAATGGATGGGCATTGGAAGGGCAAAGCGATTTATTGACTACCGAAGAGTCGGACCGGAAGACGCGCTTTTCAAGACCCGATTTTCAACTCAGCAAAGCGCTGACCAAAAACGGGGGATGGACCGTTGGTACTTTTGGGCAAAGGGAAAAAAGCGAACGTTTTGAACTACAGACGGACAGCCTGATGTCGTCGAGTTTTTATTTTGACCGCTATGGCTTTTTTCTCGAAAGCACTCAAAATGAAAACTTTGGCTTCAATGCAAAATACAGCAAACGCAAAGATTATGTGCCCCAAAGCAATGCCTTTGCCGGAACGGCAGAGGCGGAGGACTGGTCCCTCAATGGGCAGTGGGACTGGAGGAAAACACTCAGAATCAGCGGAAATCTAAACTACCGGAAACTGGATATTCTCCGGCCGGAGATCAACACCCAAAAACCTGCAGAAACTTCCCTCGGGAGGATCAATTTACTGTACACCCCCCGAAAACTCAAAGGAGCCGTAAGGATGAATGCTGTTTATGAACTGGGGTCGGGGCAGGAACCCAAGCAGGAGTTTACCTATACGGAGGTGCCTGCCGGATCAGGAACACACATCTGGCTGGATTCCCTGTACAATAACGACGGGGTCATTCAGCCCAATGAGATGGAGATCGCCCCGTTCCGGGATCAGGCCAATTATGTGCTCATCCGTACCTTTACCGATGAATATATCCGTACGGATAACGTAGGACTTGATCAGAGTCTTGAACTCAGCCCCAAGGCCGTCTGGTTTTCAGAGGAAGGTGTAAAGAAATTTATCAGCCGGTTTGCCACCCGTTCCAGTTTGCGTATCGACCGGAAAACCCAGGATTCGCCGGCTGTGCAGGCGGCCAATCCGTTTCAGCTCGAATTGCCCGATTCGGCCCTGGTGTCGGTGAGTTCCATCATTCGCAATACCTTATTTTTTAACCAGTCGAGTACAGTTTTTAACTTTCAGCTCGGCCAAAATGAAACGAGCCGTCGTTTCGTGCAGACTTCCGGCTTCGAGGCCCGGACGCTGCAGGAGTATTTCTTCAAAAGCCGTTGGAACATCAACCCGCAGTGGAGCATCAATCTGTCCGCTTCAAAAGGCAATAAAGGCAGCAATTCCGAATTTTTTAATGAAAAGGATTACGATCTGGCTTTCCTGGAGCTGGAACCAGAACTCACCTGGCTGCCGTCCAAAGTTTTTCGGTTTAAACTGGCCATCCGTTACCGTACCGATGAAGATGTACTCGAAACAGGTGGCGCTTCGGCTTCCCAAAAAGACTTATCCCTCGAAGCCACTTTCCGCAAAACAGCCAAATCATCTTTCCAGCTCAACTTTTCCTATGTCGATGTCAACTTTGTCGGCCAGCCCGCTACGCCCGTCGGTTTTGCCATCCTCAACGGCCTGCAAAACGGCAAAAACCTCCTGTGGAATATCGACCTCCGCCGTCAGCTCTCCAGCAGCATCCAGCTCAGTATTGGGTATGAGGGCAGAAAAACAGGCACCGCCCAGGTGATCCATACCGGACGTGCGCAGGTGAGGGCCTTGTTTTGATGTGTTTGATACTATAATGTTATGATACTGTAATGTTGCAATGCCATGCTGCTGTGATGTGTATCTTGGGAGTATCTCCTTAAAATAAGGCGGAACTTTTTCCCGGCAAAACAATCCCGAAGGGATTTTATTCTTAGTAACATCGGATGAAATCCGATGTCAGCCCCTAAAAATAAGGACAACCCCAAAGGGGTTAACTAAACCGTTTGAATCTCTCCCTACGTTTTGAAGGGATACTCTTTGAACCTGGAACAGCCCCAAACTGTCAGGGTCCATGCCTGCGCTACGCTGGGCACCGGGCTATCCGCTGCGCTCCTATCCCTTGTACTCCTCGTTCCTGCGGCGCCCTGCGCTATACGCTCCGGCCTGAACGATGCCTGTAAGCCGTCGCTAAGCGACCGGGATCGACTTCGTTGATTTCTGTGAGCACACCATCTTTTAAAGCAAACGGTAATTTGGGCAAGGACATGGAACATCTTTTTTGTAATTGATTCTAAAGATAAAGAGATTAATTTAATTAATAAAAGTTTAGATTAAATTATTTTATAAACAAAAAGTTTATAAATTTGTCCAATGCAACGCGTGAAGGCAAGACTTCCGTGGGTTTTAAAAACCCCGGAGGGTTACGCGCGCAAGGCGGTACTATGAGAAAAAAATAAGGCGAAAATGTTTGAAAGATCCATTTTACACCTGGACATGGATACTTTTTTTGTCTCGGTGGAGCGACTGAGAAACAGTGCGCTATTGGGCAAACCCATCATCATCGGCGGGCACTCGGACCGGGCCGTGGTGGCTTCATGTAGTTATGAAGCCCGCACTTTTGGGGTGCGATCGGCCATGCCGGTAAAGATGGCGTTGCGGCTGTGCCCGGAAGCGCTTGTCCTCCGTGGGGATATGGATGCCTATAATCAGCATTCCAAAATGGTCACGGAGATCATCAAAGAAGAAGCCCCGCTTTTTGAGAAATCTTCCATCGATGAATTTTATCTGGACCTTACGGGAATGGATCGTTATGTAGGATGCTGGAAATGGTCGAAAGAACTCCGTGAAAAACTCATCAGGGAGACAGGGCTGCCCATGTCTTCCGGGCTTTCGGCCAACAAACTCGTCTCCAAAATCAGCACAGGAGAGGCTAAACCCAACGGTACAAAACTTATCGAATTGGGTACCGAAAAGCATTTCCTGGATCCCCTGAGCATCCGTAAAATTCCTTCCATCGGCCAGGTGACTTACAAAAAACTGCGCTTTATGGGCGTGAAGGATATTCGTACCCTGAGGCATATTCCGCAGGCATTACTGCAAAGAGAGTTTGGCCAGCACGGGCTTTCGCTCTGGAAAAAAGCCAACGGGATAGATAATAGCCCCGTCATCCCTTACCGGGAAAAGAAATCCATTTCATCGGAACGCACCTTTCACGAGGACACTATTGATGTTCGGTTTTTGAAGAGTAAACTGACTGCCCTGGTCATGAACCTTGCTTATGAACTCCGGCAGTCTTCCCGGCTCACCGCCTGCATCGCCGTTAAGATCAGATATTCCGACTTTAATACCTATTCTAAACAAAAGCATATTCCCTATACTGCCAGTGACCAGGCCCTGATCCGTTTTGCCCAGGAGCTGTTTGACAGTCTTTATAATCGTCGGCAGTTGGTGAGGCTCATCGGGGTGCGCTTCAGTAAGCTGGTGTATGGTCATCAGCAGATGGAACTGTTTACGGATATGGAGGAAGATGGGCGGCTGTTGAAAGTGATGGATGACCTGCGGAAACGATTTGGGATGGGGGCAGTGAAGCGGGGGAGTTTTTGATGCGAGGATGCGAGAATGCGCCGAATGTAAATTCTGTAAATCCTGGAATCCTGCAAATCCTGATCCTGGCAATGGTTGATGCCCGGCATAGCGATGTGGAGGGGCGGTGCAAGGCACCGGACAATCCCGAGTTATTCGGGAGCAGGCTGAGCGAACAGCGAACCCCGAAACGTAGCGACCCGCAGGGGATGCCCCGCTAAATTGAATTATTTTAATCCAAAACCGATTTTGTACCTGAACAGCCACACATATTTCAGCTTACGCTATGGGACATTGTCTCCTGAACAGCTGGTCGATACGGCGGCGCGCTGGGGGGTGAAGGTATTGGCGCTGACGGATGTGAACAATACGAGTGCTGCGCTAGAGTTTGTGCAGCGGTGCGGGAAGGCGAATGTCAAACCGTTGCTGGGGGTGGAATTCAGGGAAGAGGGCGTCTTCAGGTATATCGGCCTGGCGAAGAATATGGAAGGGTGGCGGGAACTGAACGAAGTGCTGACGAACCGTTCTTTTTCAGGGAAACCGTTGCCGATGAATGCGCCCCCGCTGGCCAACTGCTGGATGATCTACCCGAGGTTGTTGAAACCGATTGAGCAGTTTAAGGAAAATGAACTGTTGGGCATCCGACCGGAGCATGTCAACCGCCTCTTTTCGCACGAACTGAAGCGCCATCAGCACAAGATGGTGGTATTGAGCCCGGTCACTTTCCTGGATGAGGCGGGTTTTGAATTACACTGTATGTTGCGGGCCATCGATAAAAATACGCTCATCACCAAACTCACGCCGCGGGATACGGCGAAAAAGACGGAATATTTCGTGCCTCCGGAGACCCTGCGCGATTTTTATAAACTTTGTCCGACGATTGTGCTCAATACGCAAAAGGTCATCGATTCCTGTCATGTTGAGGTGGAGACAGGGCTGCAAAATAATCGCAGAAACTTTTCGGGTAGTAAGGAAGGGGATTATGTATTGTTGGAAAAGCTGGCTGTCCGTGGCTGCAAACGCCGTTACGGGGAAAAGAACCGGGAGGCGCTGTTGCGGCTGCAACGGGAAATGAAGGTGATTCGTCAGCAGGATTTTTGTGCTTATTTTCTCATCGCCTGGGATGTAGTGAAGTATGCGCACTCTATGGGGTATCATCATGTGGGGCGGGGGAGTGGCGCCAACTCCATCGTAGCTTTTTGTCTTTACATCACGGATGTCGATCCGATGGAGCTGGGGCTGTATTTTGAGCGGTTCATCAATCCGCACCGGACGTCGCCCCCGGATTTTGATATCGACTTTTCCTGGGATGAGCGGGATGATGTGACGGATTACATTTTCAAGCGGTACGGACGGGAGCATGTGGCGCTGCTGGCGACTTACAATACGTTCAAGGGGCGTTCCATTCTTCGTGAGTTGGGTAAGGTTTACGGGTTGCCCAAATCAGAGATCGATGCGATGGTAGCCGACCCGGTGGAGGCGGCTAAAGCTAACCCTGTCGTACTGAAGATCATTACGTTGGGCCGGCGTATGCAGGGGATGCCCAATTATTTGTCTATCCATGCGGGGGGCGTGATCATCTCTGAAAAACCCCTGCCTTATTATGCGGCTCAGCAATTGATGCCTAAAGGGTTTCCCATCGTTCATTTTGATATGTATCACGCCGAGGATTGGGGGTTTCATAAGTTTGACATCCTGAGTCAGCGGGGATTGGGACATATCAAGGATGCCATTGAGCTGATACGGCTGAACCAGGGGCGTTCCGTGGATATTTACGACCTGGAAGTGATCAAGGAAGATTTTCAGGTGAAGGCCCAGTTGCGTTCCGGAAACTGTATGGGGTGTTTTTACATCGAATCGCCGGCCATGCGGGGATTGCTGCAAAAACTGCATTGTGATACTTATATACACCTGGTAGCGGTGAGTTCCATCATTCGGCCGGGGGTGGCCAAGTCGGGGATGATGAAGGAGTATATCCGGCGGTTTCACGACCCGGAATCTTTCAAATACCTGCATCCTGTTTTTGAGGAGCATCTCGGGGAGACTTTTGGGGTGATGGTTTACCAGGAGGATGTGATGAAGATCGTGCATCATTTCGCAGGGCTGGAGTTGGATGAAAGTGATGTGTTGCGCCGCATCATGTCGGGCAAAAAGTACCAGGGGGATACTTTTGATCGATTGAAAAATAAATATGATACCAATTGCCGTCAGCGGGGCTACCCGAAGACGCTTGCGGATGAGGTGTGGCGTCAGGTGGAGAGCTTTTCCGGGTATTCATTTTGTAAGGCTCATTCGGCGAGTTATGCGATGGAGAGTTTCCAAAGCCTGTACCTGAAAGCTTATTTTCCGCTGGAATTCATGGTGGCGGTCATCAATAACTTTGGCGGCTTTTACTCTACGGAATACTACTTCCATGAGGCGCGTATGGCCGGCGCCAATATCCATCCGCCTTGTGTGAATCACAGCAATTACCTGACCACTATTTCCGGTAAGGACATCTATATCGGATTCATTCATTTGCACAGTTTTGAGCGCAGGATGGCTCATGAGATCATGCACCAGCGGGCGCAGGGAGGAGTCTTTTGCAGTATGAAGGATTTTGTGGACCGGGTGGGAATATCATCGGAACAGTTTGATATTTTGATCCGGATTGGTGCTTTTTCATTTACAGGAAAAAATAAATATGAATTGATGTGGGAAAAAAATGCCGTTTTTGATCCAAAAGCTGATTTTGAATCCAGCCTGAATCTTTTCGATGATGAGGTGGGAAAATTTGAGTTACCCGTTTTGGAAGAAGGCCGTTACGACCAGACTTTCAATGAGATAGAATTGCTGGGGTTTCCGCTTTGTTCCCCTTTTGATTTGTTGCTGAAAGATGAGTATTACGATTGTATTACAGCGCCTTCCCTGAAAAAATATACCGGGAGGATCGTATGGATACTGGGCTATTACGTGTGCCAGAAAAAGGTGCAGACTTCCAATACAAAACTGATGGCTTTCGGTACGTGGATTGATCGCGACGGTCATTTTTTTGATACGACTCATTTTCCGGATTTTCTGAAACGTCATCCTTTCAGGGGTAAAGGCATTTATTTTATCAAGGGCAAGGTGACGGTAGAATTCGGTTTTCCTTCAGTGGAGGTGATCAGTATGGAACGGCTGCCTTATGTGCAGGATGAGCGGTATTGATGCTTGTTACTTGTTACTTATTACTTGTTGCTTGTTACTTATTACTTGTTGCTTGTTGTTGGCGAGTCCTTAGGTTGACTGTATTAGATTTACAGGCTATGTGTTGAAAAAAAGCGATTCTTTTATGTTTTTATTTTGTGAAAAAATTATTTTGTAAAACTATTTATTAATATATAATCATTTTTCGTGATAAAATATTATTTTTGTCAATAGAGAAAAACGTGTTTTTATAAGTGACAGTAGGAGTGTTTGCCCGTCAGATATGGCACATGGTTACGATCATGTGAAAGTTATTTTTCGGTTGGTTTTTTTATTAACGCACTCAGCAGACATGTTTGAAAAGTTCTATACCCGATTCATTCCCGTAGCCAAAGGAAGATACATCTGGCCGGGTATCGTTTTGATCATTTTGTTTAATACGGTCTTTTTTCCTTTGCCCCCGGCGCGGTTTCTCGAAAACAATACCCTTTCCGGCCGACTACTGGATCTAAAATTCAGTTATAATGCAGCAGAAACTTACGCGCTGATCGACAGTTATGGCGCGGAAGGGAGAACGCTTTACTGGAAAATGGCCCTGGTGGTAGATAATCCTTATGCTGTTGTTTATGGAATTTCGTTCATGCTCATTCTTATCTTCGTATTATCTGTTTCATTTACAGAGAGCCGCTTTTTAAAAACGCTTGCTTTTTTGCCGATTCTGGCTGCGCTGTTTGATCTTCTGGAAAATGGTTCTATCGCTTATTTATTGATTTCTTTTCCAGTGTCACATGTGGCGCTGGTACAATTCGCTTCTTTTTGCACTTCCATGAAATGGATATCTTTGGTTGGTGCTGTTTTCCTGTTGATTTATGGGGCCGCTAAGTACCTGACTTACCGGTCTGCCTGAATATATTATACTGCCGCTGACAAATATCATGTTCCTCATCTGACTTTAATCACTTCTTTTTAGCAGGAAAAATCCCAAGTTTATGTGAAATGAGTGGACTGATTTTGGGCTATTTTTTAAACCTAAAAATGAGTGTTATGAAAACCGAGGAAAAAGTTCGATCAAAAAAACATACCCCTTTCCAAATCGGCGGCGTTCTGGTGGCTTTTGAACTGGGCAAAACCGATGCTTCCAACCTGAATTATCTCAAATTTTTAACCAAAACATTTAAGGTCAGGGAAGTGGCTATTTTGCACGTAATTCCTAAAATTACCCTTTTTGATAAATCGTTTGAGTATGATGCCGATCCCGATGTTTTAGGGGATTATAAGCTCAATGAAGAGGTCATTGAGGAGATGAGGGCCAAGATTATGGGTAAATTTGCCGAACAGTCGGAAATGGATATCGTTTTTGATGTTAAGGAAGGGGAGCCGTTGGAACAATTGCTTCAGGAAACAGCCATTCTCGAGCCGGATTTGATTCTTCTCGGGCAAAATACCGATACCAATTCTCACGGCATACTCCCCAAAAACCTCGTAAGAAAAGTGTCTTGTAATGCCTGGGTGGTACCCGATGAAGCGGAGCCAAAGATCACCAAAATACTGGTGCCTATAGATTTTTCACCTTTCTCCGTCATGGCACTCAGAAAGGCGGTTGCCATGGCCGCCGAACTGGGCAAACAAACAGAAGTCATCGCCCTGAATGTGTACGATATGCCCAATTTTAGTACCTATAAAATCAGCAGAACCCCCGAGCAGTTCCACGCCATGTTGCATGCCAACAGGGTGGAAGGAGCTACGAATTTCATAAACTCGAACGTCAAGGATGATCGGGCAGAGGTTAAAATTGAACTGATCCCGAGGATGGGGCCCGGAACAGGACACTACATAATGGATTTTGCTAAAAATAACGATGTGGATCTTATCGTGATGGGCGCAAAAGGGCACTCAAAAGTGGAGTTGCTCCTGCTCGGTAGTGTTACCGAAAAGATCTTATCAATCAATGAAAATATTCCTGTATTGGTTGTTAAATAAATAAAGGGAAGCTGTCTGCCTGTTTGGCTTGCCGGTTCGTAGTCAAACAGGCAGAGAGTAACGAGGTGATGATGCGGGTTGTCCGCGTAAAAACTTCACTTTTAATGATCACAAAACATTGTACAAATGAAAAAGATATTATTCCCTACTGATTTTTCATTGCCTTCAGCCAATGCATTTAAATATGCCTGCGCATTAGCCAAAACGGTGAATGCGAAGGTTGATGTTATTACTGTTTTTCACCTGCCGGCTTCTGATGTGGCCGATCTCCCCCCTGATTATTATCCGCGCCTTATCGAAGAGCAGGAAGATGTCCTGAACGAAAAAATGCTGGATTTTACCAAAGAGGCGGACAAAGGACTGGTCGCTAAAATAGATGTGGTTTATGGAATGTTCGTACCCCAGGAAATTACGTGTTATGCCAGGCACCAGCATCATGATCTCATTATCATGGGAACCAAAGGGGCTCACAATATCATGGAAAAACTCATGGGTAGTATTACCACCCATACCATGTTGCAATCCCCTTGTCCGGTATTGGCGGTTCCTGCAGAGGCCGTTTTTGAACCTGTGACGAAGATTGCCTATGCTACAGACTTCAGTCTCAATGATTCCCATTCAGTCAGGAAATTGATTGAAATGGCCAAAGAACTTAAGGCAGAAACCTTGTTCGTACATGTCGAGACCAATGCCGACCTGGGCAAAATGGGGGATACCATTGAAATTGAAGATTACCCCTTTGAATACTCCGACTTTTCAGTGGTCAACAATCCTTCTATTTTGGATGGACTTGAACTTTACATAGAGGAAAAAGAGATCAATTGGCTATCCTTATTCGTGCCTCGCCGGCGGCTTTGGGAAAGACTCTTCCACACCAGTTTTTCCAGGAAGATGACCTTCCATACCAAAAAGCCGGTGTTGGTTTTTCATGAATGATACCTGATGTCTAAATTTCTTGAATTTTCCCCTTAGTTCGCTTTCCGCTATTTAAAGAAGCTTTAAAATACGCCTGTTTCGCAGTGAAACGGGCGTATTTTTTTTATTTGTATATTTTGTTGTTAATCAATGTTTTATGTTTTATGTTTTTCTTTTTTATAAAAAAACATAGCTAAAAAAAGTCACATTGGCCAATCTCGCGGATTATATATAGGATGATTCGATTATTTAATTTAAACACCAGGACATGAAAATTTTAGACACAAGAATTGGTTTTTTCTCCATGCTTATCGCCCTTTTTCTCATCGGTTTCAACGCCTGTCAGAAAGAAGTGCCTTCCAATGATCTTACGGTGGATATTACCGGTGCCTACAACGGTGAATACCGGGAAGGGGACGAAAATTTTACCGTAATCGTGAGTAATGTCGTTGCCACGGCTTCAAGAAATTCTGACAACACTTTTGGAATGGAAATGGAACTTGTCCCCGGGGTATTCACCGTGCCATTTACGGCGGAAATGCAGTCGAAAACGGCTTTTACCGTAAACCCTTTTGACCTGGACGGCGACAGTCTTGAAGGAGAGGGTACCCTGGAGGGAAATCTGCTGAAAATCTTCTTTTTCGAAGCAGGCACCTCTAAACCCTACGGCAGTTACATTGCTCAAAAGCAATAGTGATTTTTGGTAATTAATTGATTAGGAACAATTGTAATTCCTGCAGCCCCCAAAATTATTTTTAAACAAATGAAAATTCAAGTCCAATGAAAAGACTTTTATATGGCCTCTTTGTATCGACAGTTTTACTGTTGGCAATTCCAAAAAACCAGGCATTGGCGTACGGCCGGCCCGACTCCCTCGATCTTCAAAAGCAATTATTGGAAAATATTCCTGCTTTCGCAAAGCGATTGAGTAATGGGTTTTCCCGATCTGACGTCATAAAATCAGCCAAAGATCAAGCGCTTCTTCAAGGTTCCGGTGTGGCAGTTTTACCTCTTGAAAGGTACAGCTTCCCCGATCTGGATGCCCGGCTCGCTGCTGAATTTGAAAAGTCAGCTGCTTTGCCCGGTGCATTCGGATCAACACCGGATACCGAATTTGCCGCTGAACTTATGGTCAAGTTAAATGCTTACAACGCCAGTGACCAGGTAAAAAAAGCACGAAAAGTACTCGATAAAGCCATCAGCCTCGGCAATTTTATCAAAAAACTGACCGGCGATGACATGGTCAGTTTCCCCCTGGTGCTCAGCGATACCATCAGCAACAATATTTACAGCGTCATCTTCAATAAGATGGAACTTTATCCGACTTATACGGAATTGGAGGTGATGGTTCGTATCTGGGTGCCTTCCCAAAACAGGGAAATATTTTTTGGTTCTCCTAACATCAAATTCACCAAAACAGGCGGTTTTGTCGGGGAAGTTAAATTAGGGCTTTATGCCGACCTGCCCATCGTTTTCGGGCAGGATAAAGCGGCGCTTATCCTCAACAGGTGGCAGCAAAACGGAACCGGTGAAAATTCGACGGATTCGGGAACTTATGTCGTGGTCGACTGCGACGGTTTCGTGGAGATGGGGATGGAAGCCGATTTTATCCTGAGTCGCGATTGGGTCATCCCGGCCGATGCGAACGGAGATCCCCTCAGCCAGGGAAGGGTGACGGCTCACCTTCAAACCATCGTAAATGACTGGAATGATATGCTGATGGATATATCGCTGCCCGACTTCGTGTTGAGCAAGATGCCGGATGTGGCCTTCAATCTTCAAAATGCCGTGCTCGATTTTAGTGATTTTCGCAATTCCCATAACATGGTTTTCCCGCAGACTTATGCTGTGCAGGAGTTACTGCCGGGCAATCCAAACCTCTGGCGGGGCGTGTACATTAAAAATCTGGATGTCATGCTCCCCCGCCAGTTTTCAAAACGGAACTGCCTGTCACCCGGTCCGGGAGAATCCTGCCGTTTTGCCTTTGGAACAGAGGATTTGTTGATCGATGAACTGGGGGTAAGCGGGTATTTTTATGCTGAAAATGTATTTAGCCTGGATGACGGTAAAATGGAAAGCTGGAAATTTTCCCTCGACCATATCGAGATTGATATTGTCGTCAATGAAATCATGGCTTTTGGTTTTGCCGGGGAGGTCGGCATTCCTGTTGCCACGCAGAACAAGCCTTTTGGGTATGCGGCTTTCCGGAATATTGAGAACGATACGTATTCCTTTTCCCTGATCATGCGGTCGGATATGGAATTTTCCTTTTTGCAGGCAGTGGACGTTGCCATTGATTCCAGCTCAAAACTTAACGTGGTGGTCACCCCGGATGCTTTTATTCCAACGGCGGAACTTACCGGCAGTATGTCCATTAATGCCAAATTCGACCTTTCGGACGATGATGAGGATTCCATGATCGAAGTCGTTGGAGTTGAGTTTACCAAATTGCTGGTCCGCACGGAAGCACCTAAATTAAGCATCGATGCCAATGGTGGGAGTATTGCCCTGACTTCCGGCTTGAAACTGGCCAACTTACCGGTATCTATTTCGGATATTATGCTGGTGGCCGTTCCCGGGCAACCGGATAATATGGCATTGGATTTTAGTGTTAATGTGAATTTTATGGGCGAAGAAGATGGTGGTTTTGCGGCAACGACAAATTTTGCTATCATCTGTCGCATTGAAGAAGACATTGCTGGCACGGATTCGGAGCCTGTGGACGTATGGGTTTTTGACCACCTCCAGTTCAATGCTGCTGAGATTCATATGCAGTTTTCCGACAAACTTACCATTGATGGCTATGTGGAAATTTTCCATAATGACCTGGTTTACGGCAAAGGATTCCAGGGCAATCTCACGGTGGATGTCATCAATAAATTCACCATCGAAGCGAGTACCATTTTTGGCAATACAGGACAATTCAGTTATTGGAATTTTGATGCATTGCTCGAATCCGATGAATGGGGCATTCCTCTTTTCGGCCCTATTGAAGCCAATGGTTTTGGCGGGGGTGCTTATCACAATATGAGGATGGCCGGCATCAGTCCGGTACCTCCTTCCAACCAGGGTGTTTCCCTGACGGGTGCTCAGTACGTTCCCGACCAGGGGGTTAAACTGGGGCTGAAAGCCATGATGGCTCTGACTTCTACCGGCGGTTCTATGGACGGGGTGGTCACTTTTGAGATCATTTTTGGCCAGAATATGAACCTGCTGGAAATCCTTTTTTACGGCAGAATGGATTTTGTCGTACCTGAGGCTATAGCCGACGGGGTGGATCGGATCAAGAACAAACTGGGTCAGTTGAACCTTACCCGCGAAGAAACCGAGGCCCAAACGGAACAGGAAATTGGAGAGACCGGGGAAGATATCCTTGCGGGGGCTTTTGTCATGCGTATGAACTTTGAATCAGGGCTGGAATTTCAGGCCACCTTTGAGGCTCAGATCGATGTGGCAGACCATTTTCTTGTCGGAAACGGTGTAGTCGATATTTTCTTTTCAGTACCGGAAGATCGCTGGCACCTGTATATCGGCGGATACAGCAATGGAGCCGTGACTATCCCTGTGATGGATCAGGAAGATGAAGTGAGCATTTATCCTGTGCAGGTAACGATCACCTATGAGAACGATCCCAATACTTCAAGTGATGACATCGTGGTGCAGGCTTCAGCTTATTTTATGATGGGCAATGATATTCCCGGCCCGCCGCCGCTGGATCCCGCCGCCGCTGCTGTTTTTGGCATACAGGATAATCGGGATGATCTTGGCGACAGTGCGGCTTTGGGAACGGGTTTTGCCTTCGGCGCCAACGTGCATTTCCATATTTTTTACCAGAAAGCGGCCAAACGCTATTTGACCCTGGAAGGAGGCGCAGGATTTGATTTTGCCCTGCTCAAGTACAATGAAGGTTCCGTTTGTTCCTTGTCGGGAACGAGCCCCCATGGGTTGAAATACTGGCGCGCTTCGGGCAACATCTGGGCTTACCTGGCGGCTTATGGAAAATGGTGGGGCGTGAATTTTAATACAGCTCTCGGAGTGATGCTCGCCGGTGATGGTCCTCGGCCTTCGTCTTTTCATATCGATGCTTTCCTGGATTTCGGCATATTTGATTTGCATCTGCAAAAAGACATAGGCACAGAGTGTGGTGCCGTGGCCGGCGGAAACAATAACTTTTAACGCAATCACGGGGAAAAGGCAGAGAAAGGCTAAAGATTAAAGACTAAAGTGCTGATTTGCCTTTTTTGGGCTTTTTCCCGCTTTTTTTTGAACGAAATTAAAAATTAACGCTATGCATTTTTCTTTTTCAAAAATAGTTTTGGGAATCCTTTTCTGTTTTTTCGGAGGATTTCAAATTTTTGCAAGCGATTGCAACAGGGACACCAGTAGGTTAACCCTTTATCATAAAGTTCAGGAGGGAAAGGTCATGCTCAGGTGGATGCCGGGCAATGTTTCCCAGTGGGAGCGAGGCATGAGCGAAGGGTATTTTATTGAAAAATATCTCATAGACGGATCGGAAGCAGGCAATTTGCAATTGGTCTTTAAAACCAGGGAACCCATTTTACCAATGGCTTACCCAAATTGGAAGGCTTCTGATCAAAACGAACAACTGGCCCTGTTACGAGATCTGCTTTATACTGATAACAAAGAAGAAACCTGGGTTTCGGAGCATTACCCTTCGGAGGTTTATACCAAAACGAAGCGAGACAGAAGCCGTTTCCTGTTTTCCAATTTTATTCAAAATTCCGATTTTGAATATAGCCTGCGCGCCGGGTTAGCTTTTCTGGATGAAAACATCAAAACAGGAGAGCAGTATGTTTATAAAATTTATTTATCTACAGAAAGTCCTGAAGATGCGGCTGTTCTGATCGTTGATCCGGCAAATTACAAAGAAGGGACTTTACCGGAATTACAATGTGATTTTGGTAGTGACGAAGTGGCATTCGCCTGGAATACCCGGGACCATTTGGATGACTATTACGGTTATACCCTGAGTCAGTCCGTTGACGGCATCCATTTTGAATCTCTAACAGACGGTCCTTTTTTTAATATTTACGATCACATGGATACCCTGGATGTTTTTGACAATTTTTATCATAAATGGAAGTTGCCGAAAAAGGATACCACCTATTGGTTTCGGTTACAGGGAGCGGATTACTTCGGGGGAATGAGCGAGCATTTTGCCGTTTGTTCCGGCGAAGGTTACGAGCCCGTTTCTTTCAGTCCTTCGATCATCAAAACCATTCAGGCGGACAGCAATTACGCTTATATTGAATGGAAATTGCTCAAGGAATACGAACCTTTGATCCAGGAATTCCAGGTGTTCCGTTCTGACAGCATGGACGGTATTTACCGGCCTGTGCTCACCGGCATCGGGAATCTGGAACGATCGGTGGAGGTAAAAATGGCTGAGCTCACCAATTATTACCGGATAGTGGCCGTACCTCACCGGGGGCCTAAGATATCTTCTTTCCCAACCCTTGTGATGGGCATTGACGAAACGCCGCCCCTTATGCCCATTAATTTTCAGGGCTCCATAGATTCCTCCGGAATTGCCAGGTTTTCCTGGGATGCCAACAGGGAGGAGGATCTCGATGGCTATATTCTCTATAAGTCTTATGTAAAAGATTCCGGTTTTGCCAGGATTACTCCAAAGCCGGTTAAAGAAACGTTTTTTGTCGATACCGTTAACATGTTTTCAGGTAATGAATTGGTATATTATAAACTCCAGGCCGTGGATAAAGTGAATAATCGTTCTCCTTTTACCGAAATTTTCGAAATCAAAAAGGTGGACAGGTTTCCTCCTGTGGAGCCGCATATCTATGCGATCAATAATTTTGCGGACCGCATAGAGGTAAAATGGCACAAGAGCGGCAGTAAAGATGTCATTTCACACCGACTTTTCCGCAAAATTGTTGAGGCCGATGATGACTGGGTACTTTTGGAAGAATATACTTCCGTAAATCCGGCTACCCGTTACATGGATAAAAATGTTGAAACAGGAAAAACTTATGCTTACACCCTTGTGGCCATCGATGATGACGGGCTAAATTCCGAACCGGCCCAGGTGGCTATCGGTAAGGCGGTGGATTATAAATTGCAACCGTCGATGGAAGATATTGTAATGAATTATCTTCCCGATGAACATAAGGTAAGAATCAACTGGCAATATGAGGTTTCACCTTCGTGCCAATTCAAAGTTTACAAAGGTTCCGATGCTGCACGGGCGAGCCTGATGCAAACCGTTTCAGGCGACTTGAATGAATTTGAAGATGCACAGGTGAGTCGTGGACAACGCTATTTCTATTATTTGCAGGCCGCCTGCGAGGATGGAACGCGGTCGCCGGTTTCGGAAAAATTGGAAATTACTATTCCGAGGTAGGGCAGGACGGGAGTCCTGCACCTATGTCCGTGTACGACAAAAATGTCGTAACGAGCTACTGGTTTTTTTGTACGACAAAAATGTCGTAACGAGCTATACTTTTGTTTGTGTACGGCAAAAATGTTGTAGCGAGCGATGCTTTATATGTACGACAAAAATGCTACAACGAGCTACTGGTTTTGTCCGTGTATGATAAATATGTTGTACAAAGAAAACGATCATAAATTCATCACGAGCTGAATACAATAGTTATAAAAAAAATCATAGTAGGCTCGCTACGACATGATTGTCGTACGCGGATACAATAATTATACAAAATCATAATGGGCTCGCTACGACATGAATGTCGTACGCGGATACAATAATTATACAAAATCATAATGGGCTCGCTACGACATGAATGTCGTACGCGGACCAAGGAGCAGGACTCCTGTCCTGCATTAAAATTGTTATTTTTATGCGTTATAAAATATTAGATCAAAATGGCCTCAACTTTTTAACATTAACAGTAGTGGAATGGATTGATCTGTTCACGAGGCCCGTTTATTGTAATATCGTTCTGGACAGTCTGCGCTTTTGCCAGGAAAAAAAAGGGCTACTCCTTTTTTCTTATGTCATCATGTCCAATCATTTACATCTCATTGTAAGAACAGAAAACAAAACGGGCTTGTCGAGGGTCTTACAATCTTTTAAAACCTATACCTCTAATCAATTTCTGGATTACCTCCATGATCCAAAAAACCCGGAAAGCCGCAGGGAATGGCTATTGAATCATTTTGCATTTAATGCCCGAAAAAATAGCACCAACAGTCATCATAATCTTTGGCAGGGCGATAATCATCCCATTGCTTTGTATAGTCCTAAGGTTATTCGTCAAAAGCTCGACTACATTCATTTAAATCCTGTCAGGTCCGGCGTCGTGTCGTTTCCGGAGCATTATAGGTATAGTAGTGCGTCAAATTATTTTTCTGGAAAGGGACTCCTGGATGTGATCATTTTTGAAGACATTTGGAATGATATTGGATATATTAATACAGGAATGTAATTTATTGTTTTGCAGGACGGGAGTCCTGCACCTATGTCCGTGTACGACAAAAATGTCGTAACGAGCTACTGGTTTTTTTTGTACGACAAAAATGTCGTAACGAGCTACTGGTTTTTTTTGTACGACAAAATGTCGTAACGAGCTATACTGTTGTTTATAAACGATCATAAATTCATCACCCGCTGAATACAATAGTTACACAAAATCATAATAGGCTCGCTACGACATGAATGTCGTACGCGGACCAAGGTGCAGGACTCCTGTCCTCTGTATTATTTAAAAAAGCGCTTCCTAAGCCGTAATCCATTCCACTTTTATTATTTTTTCAATATTATCCTTTGATATAAAATTTTATTTTTTGCCTCAAATTCATTTAAATAGCATAGAATCAATTGATTAATGTGGTTGAAACACTTGTAATTGATTTAAACATAAAATTTAATAGACGAAATTCATTCCATTTTTTTTTGGCAAATTGTAGAAACAAACTATCTTCAACCTGTTAAGCATTCCAACTACAAATTTTCTTTTCCAATATTTATTATCTTGGATATCCCTGGATAAGGGGATGTTTTTTGTTATTCTTTCCCATGAACGAACCAGCGGTTTTCTAAGTACTCTGGTATTTCTGTTGATTTTGAACAATTAGAATTTACTATTGATATTTTGGACATTCATTTTGTTGAATTTGATATTTGGTAAATTGGGTAATTTTTTTTCGTTCACAAAATTAATTTAACATGAAAAAACTCTGCTTTATTTTTGGATTGCTTGTACTTTTTTCAGGCACTCTAATGGCGCAAAGGACAATTACTGGAAAGGTGGTTGACAAAGACGGGGAAACTCTGATCGGAGCAACCGTTTTGGTCCAGGGAACGTCATCGGGTACGGTTACCGATTTTAACGGTATGTATTCCATTAACGTTCCTGCTGACGGCAAGGTGTTGGTTTTTAGTTACACCGGTTTCGAAACACAGGAAGTTGAGATCGGTACATCTGATGTATTGAATTTAACCCTTGAAACTTCTGCCAGTTTACTTGGCGAAGTTGTTGTGCTGGGGTACGGTAGCCGGGAAAAAAATCAAATAACCGGATCCACCGTTTCCGTAACCGGGGAAACATTGAAAGATATTCCCGTAGTATCTGTTGACCAGGCACTACAGGGAAAAGTAGCCGGACTGGTGATCTCTTCCCAATCTGGTTCTCCGGGAGCCTCTCAGGATATAAGAATCAGAGGGGTTGGTTCCATTTCTGCTGGTAATGATCCTTTATTTGTAATTGACGGGGTTCCTATTATCAATACCAATTTTACTGATGGAACGGCGAGAACTTCCTTAAATGCATTGGCGGGAATCAATAGCAACGATATTGAATCCATCACTGTATTGAAGGATGCATCTGCTACTTCTGCTTATGGTGCACGGGGTTCCAATGGAGTTATCGTTATCACTACTAAAAGGGGAAAATCCGGTAAAACCAGTTTCAACCTGAGTACTTCCCGCGGTTTTCAAAATGATGCAACTTCTGGTCGTGATGTATTAACGGGTGCTCAAAGAGAAGAACTTTACCTTGAAGGTATTTACAATACATATTCCGAAGGTGGAACCGTATTTACCAAAGAAGGTACATTCGATTGGGCCAAGGATCAGGGTTTCGGCGGTATTGCTGTTTACCAGGATTGGCGTGATAACGGAAGAAAGGAAGGAAATTGGGAAGCAGCATTTAAAAATGAGAATGCTCCTATTACCAATGTTAACCTTTCTGCCTCTGGAGGAGATGAAGTATCTTCATTTTATGCTTCTCTCGGATACAATGAAACGGAGTTCACTGTTGTTGGAAGTAAGTTCTCCCGGATTGCAGGGGCCCTAAACTATAACAGGGATCTTGGTCGCCGTGTGAAATTTTCAACAGCGAATAGTTACACCAGAGTATTGCAGGATGGTTTGCTCCTGGAGAATAGTGCCTATTTTGCCAATCCATACATGGGCAAATGGTTCCAGCCTCCGATCGATCAGCCTTATGATGAAAATGGAGATCCAAATTTAAACCTGACTTCCTCTATTTATAACTACCTGTATCTCAAAGATAATGATGTAGTGTATAATAACCTCAATCGTATCAGGACGAATTCCTATTTGACCTGGGAAATTATCGATAATCTTGAATTTAAAACCCTCGTTGGTATTGATTTTAATATTGTAGATTATAAGAATTACCAAAACCGTAAATATGGCGATTCTCAACAGGAAAATGGTACTTCTTATGCTTCGATCCAAAGGAATTTCAATGTTGTGACCCAAAACTCTCTGGATTACTCTATCAAGCTCTCAGGCGGTCACCGCATTGACCTTAAAGGATTGATGGAATTTCAGAAAAACAATAATAACTGGTTATGGGGATACGGAGAGAACTTCTCCACAGACGGATTGACCAATATTGACCAGTCCGGTGCCAACCAGGATGCTGGTTCAAACTTTACGGACTGGATCAATTTGTCTTACCTCGGAATGGTCAATTATAACTTCAAAGGTAAATACATCGTTGATTTCACGTTTAGAAGAGAAGGTTCTTCAAGGTTCGCTCCGGATCTTCGTTTTGGTAACTTCTGGTCTGTAGGTGCTGCCTGGAATATAAGCGAGGAAGCATTTATGGCTGGTATGAACCTTATCGACATCCTTAGGTTGAGGGGTACTTACGGGGTCAGTGGAAACTCTTCTGTAGGTATAAATCAGTATCAGGCTTTGTTGTCCTATGATGCCGATTATGCCAACCAGGGGGCCGTTTATCCAAGTGAATACGGTAACTCAAACCTGACCTGGGAAAAGAACAAAAATTACGATGTCGGGATTGACTTTGGAATTTTGGATAACCGGATCGATGGTGCTTTATCATACTTCAACAAAGAAACCTATGATCTTTTGCAGGCAGTGCCTCTTACCAGAACTTCCGGCCACACCAGCATCACTCAAAACATCGGAACCGTTGTGAATAAAGGTTTTGAAGCCATTTTGAATTTTGGTATCGTCAGAAAGAAGGATTTCAATATTGATTTTTCAGTCAATTTTGCAACCCTTAGCAATGAGGTAACCCAACTGGCAAAGGACGCCAATGGTGAAGACATCAATATTGAAACAGGCAGCAGGATCATTGAAGTCGGATATCCTATTTACGCATGGCACATGCAGGAATACGCAGGAGTGAATCCTGATACCGGAGCACCTCAATGGTACCTCAACAGCGATGAAGGAGACGAATTGACTGAGGATTATTATGCTGCGGAAAAAGTGCATACCAATACTTCCGCCATTCCTAAATTGACTGGAGGAGCAAATCTTCATATAGATTTTAAAGGCCTGTATTTTGATATCAGCGCTTATTATGCCGGTGGCCACCAGGTTTTTGAGGACTGGTCATTCTACACCTGGCATTCAGGACGTTATACGACTGAATACTACCAGGGAGTTGCGGATTTGATGAGAAGATGGCAGAAGCCTGGAGATATTACCGATGTGCCTATTCAATTACATAATAATGTTGGAAATAATGCCTCCAGAACTTCTACGAGATTTTTGTTTGACGGGGATTATGCACGGGTAAAAGACCTGGTTCTGGGATACAACTTCCCTGAAACCATTGCTTCAAAGGTTAAGATGGAAAATATCCAGGTTTATGTGCGGGGTACCAATCTGTTTACCTGGGTAAAAGATAAAAATTTGAAGTACGATCCAGAGGTTAGGGCTGATGGTTTTACCTATATGACCACTCCTCCTGTTAAGTCAATCACTTTTGGTTTAAACTTAAAATTCTAAGAAAATGAAAAAATACATTAATACATTATTCCTTTCAGCCCTGATTGTCGGCTTTATGACCTCCTGTAACAAGGATGTTTTGGATCCCACGCTGGCACAGGATAAAGTCGTTGAGGGAAGTATCACGACAGCCGAAGACGTTGAGGGTGTTCTATACGGGGCTTACAACAGACTTACCACTTCTGCTTATTATGGCAGGGATCTGATCATTTTTAATGAAATACGTTCTGATAACGCTTTTTCCAATGGTAATTCAGGAAGATTCCTGACGCCTTCTGCTATGGATATGGGGGAAAGTGATGCTTATGCCAGGGATACCTGGACGGCTATGTATGCTGTGGTTGCTTCTGCCAATATCATTATTGGTCTTGATGCGGCTAATTTAGAAGGAGATGCTGATGAGATCAACCAGATGATTGGTCAGGCCTATGCCATCCGTGCTTTGGCTCACTTTGACCTGCTGAAATTATTTGGTGAGCAACATGCAGGTGGAACTTTGGGCGTACCTTACATTACAGAGTATAAAGGTGAAAACCTCACCCCTTCAAGGAATTCTGTTGCTGAAGTGCGTGCTGCTATTGAGGCTGATATAGCCACAGCATTATCACTGATGAAAGCAGGAGGAAATGATGGTTCTAAACAATTACTTACTACCTATGGTGTTCAGGCACTTAAGTCCAGAGTTGGCACCTATTTTGGAGATTGGGCTGCGGTAAAAACAGCTTCCGAAGCGATCATTAATTCTGGCGAATACCAGATTCTCGAAGCAGCTGATTATATCGGCTCCTGGCAGGTAGATGCGGCTGCAAACTCTATTTTTGAGTTGGCTTTCAGCTCCACAGACAACGAAAATATCAACGGTATCCAGCAAATATACAGAGGAGCTGCTTACGGAGATATTGAAGTACTTGATGATCTGTTGACCATCTTTGATCCGGGGGATGTTCGTGCTGATGAAGCTATGATCGGAATGGGTGATGGTACCGGAGTATTGAGAAATATGGGAAAATATCCTTCCAATGATTATTCCGATAACATCAATATTTTCAGGTATGAGGAAGTGGTGTTGAATTATGCAGAAGCGCTGCTTGAAAGTAGCCCAGCGGATGCATTGATTCAGCTCAATTCTATTACTGCAAAAAGAGGTGCGCTTCCTTATGCTTCGGCAACAAAGGAGAATATCCTTAAGGAAAGAAGAAGAGAGCTTTGTTTCGAAGGTTTCCGTTTCGATGACCTGGCGCGTTCCGGTAAGGACATTCCTTTGGTGGATGCCTTCAAGCAAACTCATGGAGGACCAACTTATGGCAGTTACAATTACGCTTTCCCGATTCCGGAAGTAGAATTGAACGCCAATTCCAATATGGTTCAGAATACAGGTTATTAATATTAGGATATGGTTCAAAACTGATTGAACCATATCCTCCTTTTTTTTGATTTGTACTAATCTTAATAATAATACAGGACCCTTCCGGATTACCGGAAGGGCCCTTGTTTTTTGGGCTGATTGCGACACTTTCTTGACTTTTTTTACCCCCAAAAAGGGGAGGGGGTGCTTTAGATCTTACAGTCTTTTAAACCTATACCTCTAATCAATTTCTGGATTACCTCCATGATCCAAAAAACCCGGAAAGCCGCAGGGAATGGCTACTGAATCATTTTGCATTTAATGCCCGAAAAAATAGCACCAACAGTCATCATAATCTTTGGCAGGGCGATAATCATCCCATTGCTTTGTATAGTCCTAAGGTTATTCGTCAAAAGCTCGACTACATTCATTTAAATCCTGTCAGGTCCGGCGTCGTGTCGTTTCCGGAGCATTATAGGTATAGTAGTGCGTCAAATTATTTTTCTGGAAAGGGACTCCTGGATGTGATCATTTTTGAAGACATTTGGAATGATATTGGATATATTAATACAGGAATGTAATTTATTGTTTTGCAGGACGGGAGTCCTGCACCTATGTCCGTGTACGACAAAAATGTCGTAACGAGCTACTGGTTTTTTTTGTACGATAAAAATGTCGTAACGAGCTACTGGTTTTTTTTGTACGGCAAAAATGTCGTAACGAGCTACTGGTTTTTTTGTACGATAAAAATGTCGTAACGAGCTACTGGTTTTTTTTGTACGACAAAAATGTCGTAACGAGCTACACTGTTGTTTATAAACGATCATAAATTCATCACCAGCTGAATACAATAGTTACACAAAATCATAATGGGCTCGCTACGACATGAATGTCGTACGCGGACCAAGGTGCAGGACTCCTGTCCTGCATTAAAATTGTTATTTTCATGCGTTATTAATACTGGATCAAATTCGCGTAATGTCATTCCACAACAGCTCATTTTCCTACCCAAATACCCATGCGTTTTCATTTGAAAAAAAAAATATTCCTGCAAATAAAACCCAACATATTTGTAGCTTTGCGGACTACCCACCGTTCCTTAAAAAAGCGTAAAACAAGCCTCCTGTTCTACTGACAAATATCAGGTCAGGGGATGATTTTGGTCACATTTACTCAGTAGAATAGCTTGTATTTTGGTGTTTTGATGTTGATAGTATAGACAACATTCCCGTTCGATTTTTTTTTCTTGTCTAAGTAAAGCCAAAGCGATGAAATTAATTTATAACGATATTTTTTTCGAGCACGATACCGGGATGCACCCGGAAAGCCATAAGCGTTTAGAACCTTTTCAGGGTTTGATTTCAACCCCCGTAAAAAGTGGGGAATCCTATCTTGAACTGATTCACACCAGTGAATATATCCGTCGGGTTGAAAAATCTTGTAAGGAAGGAATTCGTCTGGACGAGGATACGGCCACTTCCCCGGGCAGTTGGGAGGCAGCGCTTTTTGCAGTGGGGGCTACTCTCATGGCGGCTGAGCAAAATGACTTTGCCCTGGTGCGCCCTCCCGGACACCATGCTTATCCCGAAAGATCAAGCGGTTTCTGCCTGTTCAATAATATCGCTATTGCCACTCAAAAACTGGTGAACGAAGGAAAAAAAGTCCTTATTTTTGACTTTGACGGGCATTTGGGCGATGGCACTTCTCACATTTTTTATGATACCGACAAAGTGATGTATTGGTCACAACATCAATATCCGGCCTTCCCTGGCCACGGATTTGTAGGAGAGATAGGAGAGGGAGCCGGTAAGGGATTTACCATCAATGTTCCTTTACCGCCTTATAGTGGAGACGATATTTTCATGGATGCCGTAAGAGACTTTTTACCTGTTGCCAAACAATTCGAACCCGATGTGGTGGCGATCTCTGCCGGTTTTGATGCCCACCGTTTTGATCCTTTATTGGATTTACATGTGTCTGTCGGGAGTTTCTATAAAATTGGGAAACTCCTTCGCGAAAATTTTGATAATGTTTTTGCAACGCTTGAAGGCGGGTACAGTGTAATGGATCTGTACAGAGGTGTATTGAATTTCCTTGCAGGCATCAATGGCGAGCCTATGCCTTTTGAGGAAAAAGAGTCCTCATCCACCATCCTGGTTTGGCAAACTTATGAGATGAACAAGAGTATGGTGCATACCAATTTGAGCAAATTCTGGAAAATATAAATAGTCATTCCTTCAATTTAGTCCTATGAAACCACAATTAGATAAGATATTTCAACCCAGGTCTATTGCGGTAATAGGGGCGTCCAATAAAGAAGGAAGCGTAGGGTATGCATTGATGAAAAACCTGCTGAACGGAGGGTTTAAAGGTGAAATTTTTCCCGTCAACCTTAAACATAACCATATCCAGGGTATTGCTTGTTATAAATCTGTGTTGAAAATTAAGCAGCCCGTTGATATGGCTATAATAGCTACTCCTGCCATTACGGTTTCGAAAGTGTTGGCAGAATGCGGGAAAGTGAAGATCAGCGGGGTAGTTATCCTTTCTGCCGGGTTCAAAGAAGCCGGAGAAAAAGGGAATGAGTTGTATCAACAAATTTTAAAGACGGCCCGTAAAAACAGAATCCGGATCATTGGTCCCAACTGTGTAGGATTTATTAACCCCTCGCTGGGTATCAATGCCAGTTTCTTGTCGAGAATGGCATTACCTGGCAAAATTGCTTTTATTTCCCAAAGTGGAGCCCTCAACGCTTCTATTCTCGATTGGTCGGTCGATCAAAATGTTGGGTTTAGTCATTTTGTATCGGTAGGATCTATGATTGATGTGGATTTCGCGGATTTGATCGACTACTTTGGCACAGACAACCGAACTTCGTGTATTCTCATTTACATGGAAAGCCTCACCAATGCCAGGAAGTTCATGAGTGCCGCCCGTGCCTTTTCCCGGTACAAACCCATCATCGTTTTGAAGGCTGGGAAAAGCGGGGAAGGGGCTAAAGCTGCTCTTTCTCATACCGGTTCACTGGCGGGAAACGATGCGGTTTTTGATGCTGCATTCAGGAGAGCCGGGATCATTCGGGTAGAGCGGATTTCTCAATTGTTTCACTGTGCCCAGGCATTGTCGATGCAGCCCCGTCCTGAAGGCAATAGGCTGGCGATCGTGACCAACGCCGGAGGCCCCGGCGTGCTGGCTACTGATTTTTTAGTGAATAATGGGGGTAAAATAGCTTCACTTTCCAGTGAAACGCTTTTAACCCTGGATAAACTCCTGCCTGCTCACTGGAGTCATAATAACCCGGTAGATGTGCTTGGAGACGCTAATGCCGAAACTTACAAGGAAGCCGTCAAGGCTTGTCTTTTAGATGAAAACACGGATGCTGTATTGGCCATTTTTACTACTCAGGGCGTTACTGACCCAACCGAGGTGGCCAAAGCACTGGTTACTATGGTGCCGGCCCATTCTAAAACCATTTTTGCCTGCTGGATGGGAGAGCAGGATGTTCAGGCAGGAAGAGAATTGCTGGAATTAGCCCATATTCCACATTTTCGTTACCCGGAAAGTGCGGTGGACGTTTTTATGAAAATGTACCATTATTCCCATAATTTGAAATTACTGCAGGAAACGCCTTCCGCAATGCCCACGTATTTCCAACCGGATAAAACCAACGCCAGCCAGTTAATCCATTCCATTTTAGACGAAGGCCGCTATCAGCTCATGGAGTTTGAAGCCAAACAATTATTGCAAATTTACAATATTCCAACGGCGCCTTATCAAGTGGTTCATTCGCCAACAGCAGCAGCAAGAGCCGCAGCTGAAATTGGTTTTCCGGTCGTGATGAAAATTGTTTCACCCGATATTGGCCATAAAACAGAGGCCGGCGGGGTGCATCTCAATATAAAATCTTCAAAAAACGCAGCGGAGGTCTATTCTTCTCTGATTACACAGGTAAAAGAACACCAACCTTCTGCCCTGGTGATGGGCGTTCTGGTGGAGAAAATGATAGATAAGCGTTATGAACTGCTCATTGGGGCAAAAAAAGATCCCATTTTCGGACCGGTCATCGTTTTTGGGATGGGAGGGGTGTTGGTGGAATTGTTGAAAGATACCAATATGGGATTGCCTCCTTTAAATATGGCCCTGGCCAAACGGATCATGGAGAAAACCAAGGCTTTCCAGTTGCTGGAAGGTTATCGTGGAATGCCCAAAGTGAACATGGAAGTCATCCAGTTTTTGCTCGTCAAATTTTCTTACCTGCTGATGGATTTTCCGGAAATCAAAGAAATTGATATCAACCCCTTCGCGGTGGATGAAATGGGTGGTTTTGCCCTCGATGCACACATTGTCCTGGAAAAAAACCTGCCTGAGGTAAAAGGACTTCCTTACCAACATCTGGTTATCTCCCCGTATATGGGACAGTATGTCAAAAAGGTCCAGCTGAAAAATGGAAAAGAAGTTTTGCTGCGGCCTATCCGACCTGAAGATGAACCCATGGAAGCGGAAATGTTCAAGACACTGTCCAAACAATCTATTTATTACCGGTTTTTTGGCTATGTCCCGGAGGTCAACCATGACTTTTTAACCCGGTTTACCCAAATTGATTACGATAGGGAAATGGCCATTATTGCAGAAATAGACACCGATGAAGGAAAAAAGATGGCAGGGGTTGTGCGCATTGTCTGCGATGCCTGGAAGGAAACTGCGGAGTTCGCCATTGTGGTCGCAGATCCCTGGCAAGGCAATGGACTGGGTCAGCAGATGACGGATTTTATCTTCGAAATCGCCAAAGATATGGCCATTGGGAAAATTGTGGCCTACGTTTTACAATCCAACCTGGTGATGTTGGCCATGCTCCAAAAAAGAGGATTTTTAACCAATGAAATAAAATCAGGAGAGTATTTTCTTGAATTGGATTTAAACCAAAAGCCCATAGCCTCTCATAAAAATAAAATTTAGGGCTCCTCAGGAATACCTTATCCATCTTGCTTGTATTGTTTTTTTTAAAAAGTTGCCCGAAAAATGTCACGTTTGCCCATCTCGCGGCTTTTATAGGTATAGGAACAAAGTATCGATTTTTCGATTTACGCTTTGTTAAAGCGATAACAACCTCCAAAATTTAAAACAAATGAAACGATCTGCACGGACGATCATCTGCATGATGATGATGGGTATCACCTCAAATTTTTTCAATACTCTTTTTGCCAAAAGCTTACCCTTTTGCGAGCCTTCCATCGATGAGGTCAATATCACTGACCCTTCAGATTGTGGCATCAATGACGGTTCCCTGGAGATCGTGGCTTCAGGGGGGACAGGTACCTTTGAATACACCATTAATGGAGGCGTCAACTGGCAGCAACAAAATATTTTCCTGGACATTCCGGCAGGGGCATATGGCGTGGGCGTGAGAAATGCCGATGGCTCCTGCCCCTTTTTTTATCCGTTCCAGGTAGAACTTATGGGTCCTGATTCTCCCCGGTTTATTGAGGTGTCAGCTACTGATCCAACTGATTGTGGGGTTGATGACGGAGTGGTGGTGATCACAGCAGAGGGGGGAACAGGACCTTATTTTTACAGTGTGGATGGCGGGATTTCCTGGGGGACTTCCAATGTTTTTATGGGCTTGCCTCCCGGAATTTACACCGCAATGGTCAAAAATGCCGACGGTACCTGTCCAACCGCTTACGTCATTCCGATCGAACTGGAAGGGCCGGTGATGCCTGTTTTTCTGAATGTTAATGGCATGGCTCCTACGGATTGTGACCTTGAAGATGGAAATATTTTCATCGAGGCCACCGGGCAAGGGCTGTTGAGTTACTCGATTGACCATGGTAATACATGGCAGGCTTCTCCTTTCTTCCTCAATTTAGCGGAAGGAAGTTATCATCCCATGATAAAAAATGCCGAGGGTACCTGTCTGCTTGAAGGGGAACCCCTTATGCTCACCGGACCATCTTCCCCTGAAATCTTGTCGATTGGCGGGACTAATCCCACGGACTGTCAGCTTGCAGACGGGCAAATTACCGTACAGGCCACCGGCATTTCTTCCGGGTTGGTCTATACGATCGATGGAGGCCTTACCTGGCAATCGGAAGAGGTATTTTTGAACTTAATGGCTGGCACCTACGAGGTTTTGGTCAAAAATGCAGATGGTACTTGTCCGACGGTGGAAGGCGGCAACCTGGTTCTTTTCGACCCTCCGGAGCCGGAATTTTTAGGGTTGGAATGGACCGATCCCTCCGATTGTTTGGCCGCCAACGGGAGCATTAATGTCCTGGCGACCGGTGGCTTTGGCATGCTGGAATACAGCATTGATGGCGGTCTGAGCTGGCAAAATGCTTCTTTTTTTGAAAATTTGCCGGCTGGAAATTACCTTCCGCGGCTCCGGAACCAGGAGGGGACTTGTATGGTAACTGGTGTCCCGATAAATCTGGTTGACCCGCCCAAGCCTGTGATCGATTATGTAGAGATCACTGATCCATCAGATTGCGGAGCCCTGGACGGAAGCCTGCAGATTTTAGTTTCCGGAGGAACGGGCAGTTTGGAATACAGCATCAATAGCGGGTATTCCTGGCAATCATCCCCTTTGTTTTCTGCCTTAGGTGCCGGAACATTTTTCACTGCCGTAAGAAACCAAAACGGTACTTGTGAATCATATGCACCGTCAGGATCAAGCCTTTCCGATCCCGAGGCTCCGGTTATTTTGGGGACTGAATTTTCGCTGCCTACCGTTTGCGGATCCGCTGACGGCTACATAAAAATATTGGCAAGTTCAAATAGCGCGCTGATTGAATACAGTATCGATAATGGGATCACCTGGCAGACGGCCAACTCCTTTTCAGGATTGGGCGCGGGTGTTTATGCTATTGCCGTTAGAAACCTGGATGGGACTTGTTTTTCTACTGGAGAGTCCCTGGTTTTTGAAGCATTTCAGCCCCCGGCCATCCAGGAAATTGTCGTTCTCGATCCCACCGATTGCGGGGCATCGGACGGACAAATCTATATTTTGGCTGAAGCGGGAAATTATGAATTTAGTGTAAACGGTGGAATCTCCTGGCAAAGCAATGGATTTTATCAAAATTTGACCGCCGGGCAGTACCATCTCCTGGTTAGAAAGGAAGAAGGAGGCTGTCATGTTGATCTTGGGAATATTGTGCTTGCCGCCCCCCAGCAGGCCAATATTCAAACCATACAGACGACCGCCCCTTCAGACTGTGTTGTTCAAGACGGAACCATTGCTGTTTTATTGGAAAATGAGACTGGAAATTTCCAATACAGTATTAATGATGGACTGACCTGGCAGGGAAATGGTTTTTTTGATCACCTTTCATCGGGAGTTTATAACATTTTTGTCCGCAATCCGGATGAAACGTGCCTGGTAACAGGCGGTTCGGTGGAATTGACAGGACCTGAATGGCCTCAGATTGAAAATGTAGTAGTTATTCCTCCTTCAGACTGTGATCAGTGGGATGGTCAAATAAAAATTATTTTTACTCATTCGGAAAATTCTTTTTTAGTAAGTATTGATAACGGGGAAAGTTGGCAGGCTGAAAGTGATTTTGCCCAATTAGGTTCAGGGGTTTATTCAATATGGATAAGCAACCAGTCAGGAACCTGTTCGGAAGCGTGGGGGAGTGTTGAATTGCTTGCCCCTCAAGGACCTGTTATTTCCGAAATTATCCAAACTGATTTCTCAGATTGTGAGCCGGGGACAGGAACCATTGAGATCGTGATAGAGAGTTCGGGAGATTATGAATACAGTATAAACGGAGGAATAAATTGGCAGAATGAAGGCTTTTTCTCAGGATTGAGTACGGGCAGTTATGTTCCAATGGTTCGCAATGCTTCCGGTACTTGTCCGGTAATGGCCGCGGCTATTGAAATTCGGGATCCTTTTAGTGAACTTAATGTCGGTTTTGCCACTTCCAATCCTTCTGACTGTGGGGCGACTGACGGGAAAATAGAATGGGTGGTAGAAGGGCCGGGTGGTCCCTTTGAATACAGCATCGACGGAGGCGCAACCTGGTTTGATGAACCGTTTTTTGTCGGACTAGGTGAAGGTTCCTTTTCCGGACTTTTGCGGCTCCAGGAAGGAGGCTGTACGGAAGAAGTAGGGACCATTGAGCTTGAAGGGCCCGAAGCCCCAACCATCATTCAAATATCCAGCCAGGATCCTACCGAATGTAATGTGTCGAACGGAACCATTACCATTCTGGCGCAAGGGAACTTTGGTGATTTTCAATACAGCATCGACGGCGGCGTGACCTGGCAGCATGAAGGCACTTTTTCAAATCTTGGATATGGAAATTATGGGTTGGCCATCAGGAATGCTGACGGAACCTGTGAGGTGCTAAATTCGGAGTGGGTAGAACTGGCTGGCCCTCAACTGCCCCAGGTCGAAAATATTGTCGTGACCCCGGTTTCTGATTGTGGGTTGACTGATGGCAATATTCTGCTTGAAGGTGAAGTCGAGGAGGGCTATGAATTCAGTATCAATGGAGGACAATCCTGGCAAAATTTTCCTGCTTTTGGAATGCTGGCCGAGGGCTATTATCCAGTCCGGGTCCGTAGCGCAGACACTACCTGCATACTGGAATATGGCACCGTAGAAATAACGTCTCCTTCATCCCCGGAGATCGATTCCATCATTACCTATCCGGTGTCAGATTGCTGGTCGCAGGATGGAAGCCTGACGATCGTCCCGGTGAATCCGGAAACCACCAGCGAATACAGTATTGACGGTGGCATAACCTGGACGAATGATTCCTTTTTTGATCAATTACCGCCAGGCGAGGTCATTGTCTGGTCGAGAAACGAAGACGGTACTTGTGCATACGTCGAACGCCCCGTCACCATCAAAGGGTTTTCCCTTCCTCAAATTTTGGACGTGTTGACTGAGAATCCCCAAAATTGCGAAGGAACGGATGGTCGTCTGACTATCCTTACAGAAGCTGCGGACGTACCTTACGAATACAGCATAAATGGAGGGCTTGATTGGAGTAGTAACCCTGATTTTCAGTATCTTACGGAAGATATTTACACCATAAAAGTCAGGATTCCCGGTGAGCAATGTGAAATCACCTATCAGCAGGTATTGGGGCTGATCCCTTTAGCGCCATTGGATATCGAAATCCTTGAATTTTCGGAACCTTTATGTTTTGGAGAATCTAACGGCATCATTCATGTTCAGGCCACCGGAGGCATTCCACCTTATAATTATTTTTGGTCTCATGGAGAAACCAGCCCTGAATTGAATGAATTAAAGGCAGGAATCTATGAATTGAGTGTTTTTGACGCGCGGGGTTGTATGGAGGTTTTTCGCTTCAAAATGAAACAACCGGAACCGTTTCAAATTTCTCTCGGAACCGATATCGATACCACCATTTGCCTGGGACAAAGTGTTAAATACAGCTTTGAAGCCACAAATGATCACTACCAATGGGGAAGTGAAAACGGCTTTGTAAGCTCAGACCCGTCAGTGATCTTTAACGAAGCCGGCCTGTATTGGCTGACGGTAGAAAATGAATCGGGATGCACCGCTTCCGATACCATCCAGGTCATTTACCGCGATGCTTTTTTTGATGCCGATTTTCTACTGCCGGAGGAAGGAGTCATTAATACCCCTATCGTGATGATCGATATTTCCTGGCCTGTGCCGGATAGCATTTCCTGGTTTTTTGATGAGGAAAATGTCGCACTCCAACAAAGTGATGAGGACCAGCAGATTGTTTTAATGGACAGTCCTGGGACTTATGTTTTTGGCATGAAAGCCCATAGTGGCGAGTGTTATGGCCTTTTGGAAAAGGAGATCACCATTTTCTCCTCCCCGGAAGAACTGACCCATGATTTTTCGCAGGAAAACCCTTCCAATGTGCTCGAATTCCATCTGTCCCCCAATCCGAATAACGGAACTTTTCAGGTCAGTATTCTCCTGGAGCAACCCCAACAGGCAGAACTTTGGGTGATTGATCAAAATGGATACCAATTCGATCACAGAGTTTTGGGCAGCGATTATTATTTCCAGGAATCATTCCATTTCGGAGGCCTTCAGCCAGGCGTTTATACGGTGGTTTTACAAACCGAAACAGCGTGGCAATACATCAATTTTGTCCTGCAATGATTTGAATACCATAAGATTGTAATGACTTGGTTAATTTGTTTTGATTATGTTGAATGGTTGTTTTTGTAAAATGGTTTCAGATGGTTTCTCTAACTCCTTAAATAACTGGACACATTTTTGAACACTTCTACCTGAAATTGACCGGAGGGAGATCCTCGTGCACGTAGTGCCGGGATCGCATGAAACGCCTGAAACAACATCAAACAACCTGGAACAATCTGAAACAACATGAAACACCTGGAACACCTGAAACAACCTGAAACAGATAAAACAGGAGTGCCAATTAATATTTAACCCAAAATGCAATGAAACGAGAAAAACTAAAAACGCTGTCCGCAATCATGAGCCTCCTTTATATGGCTATCGGGTCAGGGATTTATGCTCAATCCATTTTGCCTCAAATTAACGGAGATCCCGTTTACCTGACTGAAGAAGTATTCATTGCCGGCGGCTGCTTTGACGTTTCCAATGCTGCTGTCTCGGGAGGATTTGGAGCCGTGGGCACTTTTTCAAACGGGGAAAATTCCATAGGCATTTCCTCGGGGATTATTTTATCAACCGGAAGTGTGCTGAATGCTTCGGGTCCCAATACCCAGACCAATTACACCACCAATTTTAACAACAATAATGCTGACCCTGACCTTGAGCAGATAATCGACAATCCTGTTATTCCCCTTATGGATGTAGCCATTTTGGAGTTTGACTTTACGCCTACATCGGATTACGTAACCTTTGAGTATGTGTTTGCCTCCGAGGAATACTGTGATTTTGTCAATACTTTATATAATGATGTATTTGGGTTTTTTATCAGCGGGCCCGGAATAAACGGATCTTTTTCCAACAATGCTGAAAATATAGCATTGGTTCCGGGTACCGCAGATTTTGTGGCCATCAACAATATCAATCATCTGACGAATGCTTCCTATTACATTGATAATGTTCCCCTCGACGATCCGCAGGTGAGCAGCTGTCCGGGCGGGTATCCCAATTCAAGTGGCGCAGCCGTAAATGCCATTGAATTTGACGGATTTACACAAGTCCTTACCGCCTCGTCTCCGGTGATTCCTTGTGAAACTTACCACATCAAACTGGTGATTGGGGATGTCACCGACGGGCAATACGATTCGGCGGTTTTCCTGGGAGCCAATAGTTTTGAAGCGGGAGAAACAGTGGTGGTAGAGGCTATTTCCCCGGCTACCGGCTCCAACCTTATTTTTGAAGGGTGCGGAGATGCTTATTTTTTATTTCAACGCTTTGGCACTGACCTCAATGTGCCCCTGACGGTTGATTTTGTAATAGCTGCCAATTCAACGGCTGTTCCAGGGGTAGATTACGAGCCCATCCCTTTGTCGGTAACTTTCCCCCAGGGAGTCTCAAGTGTTACTTTGCCGCTTCAAATATTTTCGGATGATATGGTGGAAGGGCAGGAGTCTTTGGGGATAGAGCTTGAATCTGCCTGTTCCTGTTTTACCACTTTTGCCGAATTTATTATTGAAGACGGTTCGCCGCTTGACGGCAATTTAGCGTCTATTGGCCTTTGCGGCAGTGAAACGATTGTGATGCAACCAGCATTGGAAGGAGGAATAGAACCTTATGAATATGCCTGGAGCACCGGAGAATCTTCTTCTCAAATAACGTTTGTTCCAACCCATTCAGAAACGATAACCCTGCTGGTGACAGATGCCTGTGGAAGTAGCCTGGAATTGCTTTCGGAAATCTCATTTACCGAACCACCCATAGCAATACTGAGTGGTGGGGTTGAATATTGCGGGGAGCAATCAACCGGATCGCTTAGCGTTGAAGTCACAGGAGAAGGACCCTGGGAGCTGTCTTACCGTATTGATGAAGTGCTTCAACCGGTCATTACTTTGCAGAACAGTCCGTTTTATTTTCAAGGGGCGGAACCTGGAATTTATACTTTGGACCATATTGAATACAATGGCTGTTCAGGTTCAGTAAGTGGAACCGGAACCGTTACGATTAACGATCTTGCGATGTCGGCCTCGGTGGCAGATAATTTTTGTTTTGGTCAAAACGCGGGGAGTATAACCCTTGAAATTTCAGGAGGCGATCCCCCGTATGTTGTGGACTGGAGCAATGGGGCGGGCAATGTTTGGATCCAAACTGATCTTCCTGCAGGGAACTATCCTGTTTCTGTTATGGATGCCGGGGGATGTATGATCGAAGAGACTTTTATTATTGAAGCGCCTTCCCCTCTTGAAGTGGACTTTGCCGTTCAATCAATAAGCTGTTTTGGTGCCAATGACGGTTCCCTTACCATTCTGCCTTCGGGTGGCGATCCGCCCTATTCTTACAGTATAAATGATATTGCATTTCAAAATGAGCCAACCTTTGGAAATTTGACCGCCGGAGGTTACGAAATCCACCTCAAAGATGCCCATGATTGTCAAATCGATGGTTTTGTGTTTATTGATGAACCGGCATTATTAGCCGTTTCTGTGGAATATGAATCACCTGTTTGCCTTGGAATGCATGACGGCTATATACTGGTGAATGCCACCGGCGGGTCGGGAGATTACAGGTATCGTCTGGATGAGGGAGTATTACAAAATGATCCTTTATTTGCTGATTTGCCTGCCGGGTATTATACACTCGAAGTATCGGACACTCAAGGTTGTCAGGAGGTTTTTATGATTGATCTGGTCTCATCGCCACCCTTTTTAACCTCACTGATTCTTACCCCTTCAACCTGCCCGGGAGTACCCGAAGGAGTGATCGAAGTGGTGACCGCCGGAGCGTTGGGACAACCGGTTTACAGTTTAAATGGAAATGCCTACCAGGAAGTAAATGTCTTTTCGGAATTAAGTGCTGGCACCTATGTCATTTCCGTAATGGATGAAAGTGGTTGCGTGGTAACGCTGGAAGCCCTACTCACGGAACCGGAATGGCCGGCACCGGAGATCACAGGAAACGCTCAGATGTGCACAGGAACTACCCAAGAACTTAGTATTATCGGTAGTGATCAATATTACTGGAGCACCGGTGCGCAAGGGAACTTAACAGTAATAGTGGAAGGTGGGCATTATGAAGTTACCATAGTGGATGAAAACGGTTGTTTGAGTTTTGCTGACTTTTGGGTAGAAGAAATTCCGGAGCCAGTGGTGCAAATTATCGGGGATAACATTTTATGCCCCGGCGAGACCAGCCTGCTCACCCTGAATGAAAATTTCGAGGAAGTGATTTGGTCAGACGGAACTTCTGGTTCCGCTTTTGAAGTTCTGACTCCGGGAACGGTTAGCGTTACCGTCCTGGATCAAAATGGGTGTATCGGCCACACGAGCGTTAATGTTTATCAGAATGATATTCCTCCGGCGAATATTACCGGTTCCCTGAGCATTTGTGAGGAAGGAACTACATGGCTTGGGTTAACACAGCCTTACGCTTCTTACTTATGGTTCGACGGTTCGGAGGAATCTACCTTAATGGTTGAAACGCCCGGCACATTCAGTGTCATAGTAAATGATATAAATGGCTGTATGTCAGTAGATTCCGTAATGGTAGAGGTAGCAACCTCCCTGAGCCCGGTCATTTTCGGGGAGGAAGGCATTTGCCCCGGGGATTCTGTTGTGCTGGCCACTGGTTACGGGTTTAGTTCCTACCTTTGGTCAAATGGGGATTCCACTAATTCAATAGTGATCACGGCGCCGGGAATCTATTCAGTGACCGTTGATGATGGGAATAATTGTACAGGAGAAGCTTCACTGGTGGTGGGAGATTATCCTCCCGTGGCTCCACAAATTATGGGGGAGCAGTCATTTTGTTCTCAAAGTTTTACCACCCTTTATTTGTCCAATGATTATGAACAATATTCCTGGTCGGATGGTGGTATTAACGCCTTTTTGCAGGCGGATGCTCAGGGGTGGTATGGTGTTACCGTAACAGATGATCATGGTTGTGTTGGCAGTGATACTGTTTTTGTGTCGGAACAATTGCCTTCCTCTTCGTTTACCGAACAAACCATTTGTGCTGGCGAAACATGGTTGTTCAACGGTGATTTCATCAGTCAGACCGGAACCTATTTTGATACCCTTTTTAATGCTTCCACCAATGGTTGTGACAGCATTTTGGTATTGGAGCTGGAAGTGTTGCCGCCGGTTTTGGATACCCTTTTCGTGGTCATTACCGAAGGCGATCATTTCCCATTTGGGAATCAATTACTTACCAACCCAGGCATTTATTCCGATACGTTGAGTACACTTGTCACTTCCTGTGATTCTATTCTAGTGTTAATCCTTGAGGTACAAGAATATTTTTCCGTTTCGGACACCCTTTATTTTTATTTGTGTGAAGGGGAAGAAGTTCTTTTTAATGGGCTTTCTTACACGTATTCGGGGACTTTTTTGGACACCCTCTTCAGTGAGGTGGAATATCTTCCGGATAGTATTTTTGTGATAAACATTGAGGTGAGGACGCCGGTAGTGGAGCATCAAAAATATGAACTTTGCCGGGGCGACAGTATTTATCTCGATGGGCAGTGGCAGTTTGATCCCTATATTTCCAGGGATACCTTGTCCAATATTTTCGGGTGTGACAGTATTGTGGTGAAGGAACTTGAGTTTTCGGATTTACAGGTTGAAATAAGAGAAAAGGAACCTGTTTTATGTTTTGGAGAGGCTTCCGGGGTCATTGAAGCCGACATTTTCGGAAATACCGGACCTGTGACATTGATATGGAATAACGGAGCAACGGATCTGTTTTTGGAAAATATTCCGGCTGGCACCTACAGCCTTTGTGCCACAGATACTTTTGGGTGCAAGGTCAGTGCATCTATTGTCCTCGCTCAGCCGGACCCGATTGATGCTACGGTACATTCAGCCATTCAGTGCCAAACGCCAGAGGTAGCTTTATTGACCGTAGATACCGTTTATGGTGGGGTTGAGCCTTATCTTTTTGCTTTGGAGGAAGAAAAATTTCAGTTGGAATCCCAATTTATGATCCCTGCCGCTTCGGTACAGACTATGATCATTGAGGATGTCAATGGATGTCGGTTTGTGCTTCCGGACATTCAAATAGACAGCTTTTTGAGCCTGGAATCGTCTGCGGATTATTATTTCGTGGCGTTGGGTGATTCCGTTCAGCTCAAAGTGGTGCCCAATTTTGAACCCGGTTCTATAAAATGGGAAGATTCCCCTTTTCTAACTTGCCTGGATTGCCCTGATCCTTTTGCTTTTCCGGAGACATCGACTATCTTTTCGGTGCAAATGCAAACCCTTGACAGTTGTATGATCAAAAAGGAGATCACCGTTTTTGTCGATCAAATCCCGGATGTTTATGCACCGACGGCTTTTTCGCCTAATGGAGATGGGGTAAACGATCATTTTATCCTTTTTGCCTCCGAGGAAATCGTTTTGATCAAAAGGATGGACATTTTCGATCGCTGGGGAAATTTGGTTTTCCGCGGAGAAGATTTAACCCCCAACCAGGCGTCCGAAGGGTGGGACGGAACCTTTAAAGGAAAACCTTTGATTCAGGCTGTTTTTGTCTTCAAAGCCATACTGGAAAATACAAAGGGAGTTTATTTTAGCCACCAGGGCGAAGTGTTGCTCATCCGAAAATAAAACTTTTAAAAATTCACCACGTTGCTGAATTCTCCTTTCAGGAAAGATTCGACATTGTGTACAGTTTCTGCCATCAGTCGCTGGCGTGCTTCCCGGCTGGCCCAGGCAAGGTGGGGGGTGAGGAGGCAATTTTTCACCCCAATCAAAATGTGATTCCCGGCAGGGGGTTCCGTTGACAAAACATCCAATGCAGCCCCCGCGATGGTGCCGTTTTTCAGGGCTTCCTTCAGGTCGTTTTCCACGACGAACCCTCCGCGGGCGGTATTGATGAGTATGGCGGAAGGTTTCATTAATTGCAGGGTAGTTTTGCGGATCAGTCCGGCATTTTCTTCCGTTAAGGGAGCGTGCAGACTGAGGAAATCACTCTCCCTGAAAAGATTTTCTGTGTCCACAAAAGTGACGCCTTGCATTTTATCCCTTTCCGGGTGTTTGTGTTTGGCAATGACTTTCATGCCAAAAGCGAGCGCTATTTTGGCCACTGCCTGTCCGATCCTTCCAAAACCGTAAATGCCCATGGTTTTTCCGGAGAGTTCTGATACAGGATTTAAGGTGTAAGAAAAATCGGGGCAGCGGCTCCAGCCCCCGTTGTTTACGCTTTGGTGATGGGCAGCCACCTGGTTGGTAAAATCCAGCATCATCGCAAAAACATGCTGGGCTACACTTTCTGAGGAATACCCCTTGACATTACACACGGGAATATTTTTTTGCCGGGTAGCATCGATATCGATGTTATTATAACCGGTTGCTGTTACACAAATGCATTTCAGCTGCGGCAGCTGTTCCAACATTCCGACCGTGATCATCACCTTATTGACGATAAGTATTTCCGCTTCTTTTGCCCTTTCCAATACCTGGTCTTCAGGCGTTCTGTCATAAATGGTGATAGCCCCCAGGGCATCAAAATCACCCCAGTTCAGATCACCGGGATTAAGCGTATATCCGTCGAGAATGACAATGTTGGTTGAATTACTCAATAGGTAAGGATTTTTGATGTTTAATTTTTAAAATGGGTTGAAGTTTCTATATACTAAAAAGGGAATGTTCAAAGTTCCAGGTTCAAATTGAGCGCAGCGAAATCCCGTACCGTAGGTCGGGATGGTTCAAATGGTTCAAATGGTTCAAGTTGAGCGCAGCGAAATCGTACCGTAGGTCGGGAGGGTTCAAAGGGGCTTCAATCTCGCTCAATCTCGCTCCATCCGTCCTTTAACCTTTAACCTTCAGTCTTTAACCTTTTAAACTTCCCTTCATTTCTTCTCCACCCTTGTCAGGATCATCTCCCTGGCAATCTCAAAAATTTCCTGTTCATCCTCACTTTCTGCTATCAGTTTGTCGGTGGTGATGAGCTCAGTGAAATACTTTTTTTGATCAAAGGTATTGACGAATTCACTGTTGAAATAGAAAAAAACGTTGTCAAATTCCGTGCATCGGAGCAGTTGGTAAGTATCTTCCCTGGGGTCAAAAACCACGGCGAGGTAGTTTTTTTTCTCCCCCTGGTATTCCAGCATTAACAGGTTTGGGTAATCAAAATACGGTGCATTCCAGTATCCGAAGAGATTGGCCTCGAAAAGTGGGTAATAATAATGGGTCGCCTTCAGATCGTGGGCTAAAAACAGCTGTTGGATTTTTTTGAGTTTTTGTTCCATTTTGAAAAGTGGAATCTCTGCCTCATCCAATCCATTGAATTCGATCCATTGATTGGTTTTTAGGTTATAATAATCGACCGGGCCGATCCTCAGTTTATAGTCAAAACGAGTATTGCCCGGAACGACATAACCAGGGTAGAAAAAATCAAAATCGTTTTTTATGCAAAAAATGATCTCCAGCAAAACGGTAAAAAGACCGAGGCTATGTTTGTGGTAGTCGTGGTCGTAAACGCCAAGGATGCTGGCGGCACTTTTTTCACCCAGGTCAAAAAAGCTGAAAGCGATGAGTTTGTCGCCGTCGTACACCAGGGTTTCAAAGGTGTTGTAGATATTGCCGTCGAAACCTTCGTGAAGGGAGTCTTCCAGTGTCGGGGCCAGTTGCCCGGGGAAACTCTGTTTGTATTTTTGGTAAAGGGCTTCTTTTTCAGGAGTAATTTGGACCGGCTGAAACCTGATGTCAAAGGCACTGTAATTCCGGCGGATGATCTTGCGCAGGCTTTTGCTGAATTCGTAATTCTTTAGAGAGAGCCTCACCCAGAGTGCCGAAAAAAACTGGTCGTGGAAGCAAAGAAAATGAGTGGTGAAGATACTTTGTCCCATGCGATACCAGCCATTAGCGAGGTAAATGTCCAATTCTTCGGGGGATAGACTTTCAGGATACCGTTTCTCTCCAAACATGAATTTCTGTATAAAATTTTCTACGAATAATCCTCCAACAACAAAAACGGAAAGAACGTTCACCGGGCGTGTCCAAATGCCGTCAATGGAGTGTTAAGGAACTAAAAAATATTTTTTAGTTCAACGGATCGCTTGAATTTTTTAAGGCTCTAATTTATCCCGTTTCGAGCCGAAAACACATAAATCAGAATATTTTTTTTGAAAATTCGTATAAAGGGCCGCTTTTGGCAAACAGACGATCCACTTTTTCGGAAACGCCATTGTCCGGGATCAGGGGAGGCGCATGATGGGGTTTGGTGCGGGAGTCAATGATGAGTGATCCCAGGCAGCCCCAGTGTTTGTGTCGGGTAAATGGAGAAATTCCATGGATGTCCTCTGCAGGATTGGCCCGGGTAAAGGTGGCCCACAGGAAATTATTGAGTTGATTGGAAACAAAGCTACTGTCATCCACCAAAATAATGAGGGGAATGTGGCTTAGGTCATATCCGTTCAGCTGAGAGCTTAATTTATGGATGTCATGGGGAACATTTTGCTTTGTATATTCCGGTCCCTGGACGCACAAAATACCCGGCTGGACAAAACGGGGTTTACCAAAACCTTCTCTTAGGATAAAGTCATCCGGTAAAACGGCCTTTAAATCCCGTTTTTTTGGTCCGGCGGCGGCAATGACGACCTTGGATCCTGCGTTCCATCCGCTGCCTGAGTAATCCAGGGTGTCAATGGTGGTTTTGGTTTGAAAATGAAGATCCCTGCGCCAGTCCACTCTTTCCAGGACATGACTCAGAAACGCAGGAATATCGTGGGTGGTTAAATTCGGTACTTCCGTGTCTGTGGCGGCGATGAAGAGGAATTTTGCCAGGGAGGTTTGTCCGCTGCCGAGGATGCGGTTTGCCTGGGTGAGGATTTCCTCAGGAACTGCTTCCCCGCCACGGAATGGCATGTATCGTTCACTGCCAATAGCCAACAAAAGCGGGTGTACCCCTGCCGCGTCCACGGCATGAATTTCTTTTACGCCGGGGAACTCTTGCGGACCCAGCTCTTCGACGAGTTTGTGAATCAGGTAGCCGAAGCCCGTATCTTCAGCCGGAGGCCTTCCGACTACCGTAAAATGCCAAATAGCATCCTTTCGGTGATAAACTTTATCCACCTTCATGACCGGAAAATCGTGGGTGAGGCTGTAATAGCCCAGGTGATCCCCAAACGGGCCTTCCGGCTTTTTCATCATTTTGTCTATCGTGCCCGTGATTACGAAATCAGCGTCAGCGGAAAGGACATGCCCGCCTCTCTCCACATAACCAAAACGTTTGCCGCCAAGCAATCCTGCAAAAATGACTTCGGACAAGTCTTCTGGTAAAGGCATTATGGCTGAAAAAGTATGAGCTGGAGGCCCCCCTACAAATATGGAGGCCCGGAAAGGTTGATCACTGTTTAAATATTGGGTATGATGGTTGCCGATCCCTCTATGCAGCTGGTAATGCAAACCGATCTCTTCATTGGGAATGTACTCATTTCCCGAAAGTTGAATGCGGTACATTCCTATATTGGAATCCATTATTTTGGTACTGCCAGGGGGCTGGGTAAAAACCTGGGGCAAGGTGATGAATGCGCCACCATCATCCGGCCATGATTTCACCTGCGGCAATTGGTCTATAGTGGTTATGCCTTGCATTATAGGCGCGCCGAGACGTCGTCGTTTGCGCGGAAGGGAGTTGAGGGCCGTAAAAGGAGTGCCCGCATAACGAAAGGGCTTTTTTAAAAAACGCGTCGGATCGACTTTTAACTCGATCAGCCGTTTGACTTTTTCAAGAGTGTGTCTGAAAATAAAATCGGTACGTTCATTGGTACCGTATAGGTTGGAAACTGCCGGAAACGGACTTCCCTTGACCTTCTCGAATAAAATGGCGGGCCCCTGAACATCGAATATCCTGCGATGGACCTCTGCCATTTCCAGGTCTGGATCGAGTTCAGTGGTTATCCTGATCAGTTTACCGTGTTTTTCAAGATCTTTTACGCAAGCCCTTAAACTTGTGTGTCCTTGGTTCAGCATGTTCAATTCTTAAGTTTATCAAACTTTAATAAAAATCTTTCGCTTGTATAAAAAGAGTAAGATGAGCCAAAAAACGGCAATGTGAGCCAGGGCAAAAAGTAACGATCCGTTCATAGCTCCGAATACAGGTTTAAACCATTCTGAATAAATAAAGTTGTATGCATTTTGGGGAGTTCCGTCATCCCCCGGGATTTTTATCAGGAAATATATTTTCACCCACAGGATGGACAAAAGGTAAACGAACAGGGCATTGCTGCCGAAAACCACAAAAGGAAAGGTCCATCCCTGCCATTTTTTTATATCGATGATCCAATAACACAGGGCGAGAACCAGCATGGCGATGCCTCCGGTATACAATACAAAGGAGCTCGTCCAAAGCGATTTATTTATCGGGAACCAAAAGCTCCAGATCAGGGCCAGAATAATGGAGGATACTCCTCCCAAAACCATTCGTTGAACGGCAAGGTTTTGAGTGGCTGACTTTTGGAGGATGGCCCCGGTCAAATAGCCCATCATGACGGTGACCACAGCAGGTAGGGTACTCAGCAATCCTTCAGGGTCAAAAGCTATGCCTTTGCCTTGCCACAGGTGGTTTGCTCCGAAGAGGAAGAGATCGACCTTTCTGACCAGGTTGTCTTCCAGGGTGTAATAACCGGAATCAACGCCCCATCTCAAAAGTGCCCAATAGCCCAGGAGCATTAAAATGCCCAGTCCTGCCAGCTTTTTAAAATCTTTTACAGAAAGGCAAATTAAACTTCCCAGTCCGTAAGCCAGGGCGATGCGCGGCAATACGCCCATGATACGAAGGTGATCGATGGGCTTATTGTAAAACGGGAAATAGTGAAGTAAGAAACCTATCAAAAAAATGAGAATGGTCCGTTTAATGATTTTTCCGGCCGATGACTTGTTCAGTTCGTGGTCAAATTTGGAAAAAGCAAACCAGACGGAGACCCCGACGATAAAAAGGAAAAAAGGAAAAACCAGGTCAGTAGGAGTACAACCATGCCAGTCGGCATGCCTCAGTGGTGGATAAACAGCGGACCAGCTGCCGGGAGTATTGACGAGGATCATCCCCGCAATGGTGGCTCCCCGAAAAACGTCAAGTGATTTTAAGCGCATAATTTCGGGTTTTTTATGATTGCCAAATATAGCGAATTATTCTTCCTGTGGACGTACTATGGTGGAATCAAAATGTTCAAAAATCAGACTTTCACAAAAACCGATATAATCTTTGGAAGCTATTTTTGCCTTTTGTATATTTTCTTCCAGTTTTTTTTGTTCCGCCCGGGGCAGACGGCTGGTTTTAAGGATGTCCGGTAAATCGATTTGCAGAAACCTGAGGAAAAAGATCTGCTTTTGTACTGCAATGGCACTTTTGCCGGGGTCAGGAGCGTCGAGTAATTTTTTTGCTGTCTCAAAATGCTGGGGGACTTTCGCCAGTTCCACCGAGATGAGACGCAGGTTTTTTAAGGTGTCAGGAGAAGCACCGGTGAGATTGATAAAAAAAGGGGTAAGGTCAAAAGCGGAAGGGTCACTGAAGTAATTTTCCCAGAATTGTTTTTTAGCCTGGATATTTTCCAGCTCCGTTTTCCAGATTTCAAATTCAGTCGTTTCGAGTTTTGTGGAATCGATATTTGCCAGTTTTTTCGTGAATTGCTCCAGAAAGGCAATGTGCTGTTCAATGGAATCTCCCTGATTTATTTTCATAGGACCGGGATTTTCCCAGCCCGGGAAGGCCGTATTCAAATCGGTGTGGTAATTGACCAGGATCTTCTTTAGTTTATTGCTTTCCTTGCAGGAGGAACTCAGTAAAAACAGGAGGAACAGGGTTAACCATTTTGTTTTGGTCATTAAAATCAGGTTTGGGAGGTGAATGGAAAAATTATTCATCCATTGTTTTGATGATTTCCAGGGCTAAATGGTAGGCCTTGTCAAGTTGCTCTTCAGGGGTCAGGAAAGTATTGTCAATGACAATGGCATCGTCTGCTTTTTTTAAAGGGCTGTCTTCCCTGGTCGAATCGATATGATCACGTGAGATCAGGTTCTCGCGTACAGATTCTGGGGACGCTTCTATGCCTTTCATTTTGAGTTCTTCAAAACGGCGGCGTACCCGCTCCTCCACTGAGGCCGTGAGAAATATTTTGAGTTCAGCATCAGGAAATACCACGGTGCCGATATCCCTGCCGTCCATTACAATTCCTTTGGCTGCTCCGATGGCTCTTTGTTGCAGCACGAGGAAACGTCTTACGGCGGAAATGGCTGAAACAGGACTTACCTTTTGGGAGACATACATTTCTTTGATTTCGTCTTCCACGTCGGTTCCATTGAGGAGCGTACGGTTTTCTTGGCCGCTGGTATCGAATTGAATAGTGATATGTTTAAGGGCTTTTTCTACGGCTTCAGGGTTATTGATGTCTATGCCATGTTGAATAAAATAAAGGGTTATAGCCCGGTACATGGCCCCTGAGCTGATGTAGGTATAACCCAGTTTCATGGCGAGTTCCTTGGAGAGTGTCGTTTTGCCACACGAGGAATGGCCATCAATGGCGATGATGATTTTCTGCATTATTATTATTTTCCGGGGTAAAGATAACTTCACTCAAATTAAATTTCTAATGGACCAAAGTATATTTTGAATGGAGCTTAATTCAAATCCTCCAACACCATTTCCCAAAGGGTCTCAAAAGGCAAAATTTCCAGTCCGTGATGGTTGGATCGGTAATAAAAAGGCTGGTTTCTCAACCTCGAATAGTATTTGTCGGCGAGCCTGAGATCATCCATCCTATAGGTTGCTTTTTTTAAGATGGTTAACAACTTGATCAATTGAACCGGCCTGTGAAAATGCTCTTTTTCCAGCTGGTGGTTTGCCATATAATTGAGGTGGGTAATGAGCTCATTGGCACTTTCATATTTGTGCTGCCGGATGAAAAATAAAGCAGTGAGAATCTTTTTTAAAATTTCGAAGGTTCTCAGTTTTTTGGGAAATGCAGTTTTGTCGGCCAGATAGGTTTCCAGGTGGTAACTGGTTTGATTGACCGATTTGAGTAAAATAGGGTCAAACTGTTTAACTTCCAGTATATATTGCATATAAGCATTGAAAAGTTTCCATTTTTCTTTGTTATCGGCATCCAGCTTTTTGAAAGCCGGGTTGGAAATGATATTATTGAAAATGGCAAAAGCCTGGAAATAGTTTCTCGAATGAATGGCGAGAAGCAGGTAGATTTCCATAAAGTCAAACCATTCCTGTACGTCATTTGGAAGCTTGGGAAGCCATTCCTCCATATGGTTTTTTCCCCTTGAATAATCCTGCAGATGCAGGAAAGCGGTTATTTTTTTTACATAATACAGGTATATGTCTTTTTGTGGGAAATATTGGCTATGATTCAGCAGGTATTGTTCAGCCTGAATGCAGACTTCGATCATGGAATCATAATCTGCTTCCAGTTCGTATCGGATTATCCAGACGTTAAACATATTCCGGAAAATGGTGGGCGAATCATTGATTTCGGAAAGCCGCACCAGTTCATGGCAAATATCCTCAAGGTGGTCCGGCAATTTCTCGGGTTTGGAGTAGATTTTACCGGAAAGCAAATACGCTTTTTGGTATAGTTCAATCGATCTGTTTTCTTTTTCTGAAATTGAACTATATTCTTTTTCCAATGCCACGTATTTTTCAAATTCTTTTTCATTCTTATTACGGGCTGCATGACCCCGAAGATCTCTCATGCAGTTGAGCGAAATGTCTGTAAATTTAAATTTAAGGGAAATGTTCAACAATTGCCTGGTGAGTGATTCAGCGATAAGGAAGGCATCGTTTGCCATCAATATTTTAACCTGAGCCCATTCTTTTTGACAATTAAAATAAGCCCGGTCGTACCCTGAAGTTACGGGCTGGTTGGGTTCAATCAGGAAAATGGTATTCAGCAGGCGTTGCCGGAAACGACTTTTTAATTTGCGGTACTTGGGATCCTGGGGCGAGCTTTCATAAAGGTAGAATGCAGCATCCCTGTCATTTTTGAATTTGCTTCCTGTGATGCCTTCGAAGAATTCATTGATTTTGCTCTGTTTATTCAAAACATATTCATCGAGCACTTCAAGTTTGACTACCTTCTTCCGCGTAACGATTTTAGATAGCTCTATTAACTTTTTCATCTAACCGGGTTTACACAATTAACATTAATGGCAGCTGAAGACAACTACCGAAAAGGTGAGATTGGTTTGTTCTTTGTTATAAAATTCGGTTGATGGAATGAACTGTCAAGTTCAAGCTTTTTTATGAAAACTCCAAAATTGTGACGCTACATTTTTGAATCACCCATAAAAAAAGCTTTACAGAAACTAAATCCTGTAAAGCTTTTTTAACCCTAAAACCAAAAGGAAAAGGGAAGTTTAAATTTTAGTATTCATCTTCATTGAACAGGAAGTCATCTTTACGCGGGTAATCCGGCCAGATATCTTCCATATTTTCGTAAATTTCTCCTTCATCTTCCATTTCCTGAAGATTTTCAATGACTTCTAATGGCGCCCCGGAACGAATGGCGTAATCGATCAATTCATCCCTCGTTGCAGGCCATGGTGCATCTTCAAGGTTATAAGCAAGTTCTAATGTCCAATACATAATAATATATCTGAATATTTAATAAATTTTTTGAATTTTCGGCAAAACTAAGCAATTTGTACCATTAAGTCAACCCCTAAAAAAATATTTTTTTAATGAGTTGAAAATGAGGTGTTTATGATTATTTTTTGAAATAAAATGATTGCTTTTTTTATTTTGTTCTTTTAAAAATAAAGGAATAGGATGAAACAGGGGGCTATTTATTTATAACTACCGATTATTTCAAATTTTGAATTCCTGAATTCGCGGGGTATCCAACCGATTTCGATAGAATTGACCGGTCCGGTTGGATCGCAGATATAATAGTTCTTTCCTTTGAATTGAATGGCATCGCCACCCTCTTCAGGAGAAAAAGACACGGCTATGGTCAGGTGTTCCGGGTAAGCAATAATGAGCATTGGCAGGTCGAGTAATTCTTTAACCAAACGGTAGAATAAAGCGGAACGATCTTCACAATCGGAGAATGGGTAGTGAAAGACTTCCTCAGCGATCATGGGTTTGCTGTCTCCGAAATATTCCTGGTCTTTTTTATACCTAAAAGAGGATCGGGTAAACGCGACGAGAAATTCCAGGGATTCGGTTTCGCTTTTTCCTTTCAGGAATACTTTCAACTGGGGGATGAGAGAATTTTCTACGGTTTCGGAGAAGGGAACCTCCAGATATTCGTTTTCGGCAAAAATAGGGTAGTCGTCCATCAATTGCTTGATGCGTTTGTCCACCTTTACATTGATCTGATATTGTTGCCCCTTAAAACCAAAACTGAAACTCCGCGTCTCCTGATTGGGATGAAAGCGGGGAAGGCTCTCGAGATAAAAATTAAAGGAATGACCCTTTGGACCGGGAGTGAAATTCAACATATAAATCCCTTGTTTCAGTTTCTTTTTCAACCCGATACCGGAGAGGTTGACGAAGGTTTTTCCATCATCATCTATCATGGGGATTTCAAATAATTCGTCTACTGTAAATACGTAAACAAAAACATTGTCGCCGCTATACGCCAATCGGGTATTCCAGCCTTTTTTGGACAATAAAAACCAGGTAGTAAGTTCCACCTGTGTATCGGATCCGGCAGGGTAGAACCCACTGACAGCAGCTTTCATGAGTTTGTAATACAGCCAGTCGTTGAGATTGTATTCTTTTTGAAATTTATCGAGTTCATCCAGAATGATGTAAAAAGAGGATTTTTCCAGCCTTTTGTAATAATCCACCATATTTTCTTCTTCCACGGCACCTGTAAACCTTATATTCATGTCGCTGTGAAAGAGCAAGGGGATTTGTTCCCCATAAAATTCAACGATCACCTTTTCTATGGCGGGCGTTTCGGTGGATTGGATGGCGTCAGAAGAGATGACTGACATCGCAGGAACCACTGTCAATAAAATGACCGATAAACTGAGGATAATCTTATTTTTCACGGGTTTAACATTAAAATTAAAAAAGCGCATCCCAACAAACATAGTTAAGATACGCTTTAATTTGTATTTTTATTATTCCGGATGTCAAATTAGCGACTACAAAATTAACATGGAATCTCCGTAGCTGTAAAATCTGTATTTTTCTTTAATTGCTTCGTGGTAGGCTTCCCGGATCACTTCTGTACCTCCAAATGCTGAGATCATGATAAATAAACTCGATTTTGGAAGATGGAAATTGGTGATCATACTGTCGGCGATGGTAAAATCATAAGGTGGATAAATAAATTTATTGGTCCACCCTTCCGCCGTTTTAAGCCTTGAATTGGCAGAAATGGCCGTTTCGATAGAACGCATGGAAGTGGTGCCAACGGAGCATACCCTGTGGTTTCCCGCTTTAGCTTTGTTTACAACATTTGCGGCCTCTTCGGTGATCTGGAAGTATTCGGCATCCATTTTGTGTTTGGAAAGATCTTCCACCTCGATGGAGCGGAAAGTGCCCAGACCGATATGAAGTGTAATTTCAGCAAAGTCAACGCCTTTGATCTCCAGTCGTTTCATCAGTTCCCTGCTGAAATGCAGTCCGGCAGTAGGGGCCGCCACTGCACCCGTTTCTTTGGCATATACGGTTTGGTAACGCTCTTTGTCAATAGCCTCTACAGGACGGGTGATGTATTTTGGCAGTGGAGTATTACCCAGAAGATCCAGATCATTGCGAAACTCTTCTTCAGAGTTATCGTACAAAAACCGAATGGTCCGACCTCTTGAGGTAGTATTGTCCACTACTTCAGCAACGAGGATGTCGTTATCGTCCTTGTCCGTAAAGTAAAGCTTGTTTCCTACCCTGATTTTTCTGGCCGGATCGACCAGCACATCCCACAGACGGGCTTCCTTGTTGAGTTCGCGAAGCAGGAAAACTTCGATCTGGGCCCCTGTTTTTTCTTTCCTTCCAAATAGCCTGGCAGGATAAACTTTGGTGTTGTTGAATACCATGACGTCTCCTTCGTCAAAATATTCCAGCATGTCTTTGAATATTTTATGCTCAATAACTCCCGTATCTTTGTGGACGACCATCATACGGGCTTCATCACGATTATCTGAAGGATATTGGGCAATTAATTTCTGGGGAAGATTAAAGTTAAATTGTGACAGTTTTGTCCGCATTACTTATTTTTTTTAGAAAATGATGTGCAAAGATAAAAATTGGCAGATAAAAAAGGACATTTCATCTAATCATTTGACCCTTTTTTCGTAATCATATTAACTTCGCTCAACCTCCAAAAGTTTAATTATGGGTACAATTTTAAAAATTATTAGAGAAGCGGTCCTGCAGGCCTTCCAGCAGTTGAGTGCAAACAAGCTTCGTTCCTTTCTCTCTTTACTGGGGATTTCCATAGGAATCTTTAGTATCATTGGGGTACTGGCGGCCGTGGATTCGCTGGAAGATAACGTCAAAGGGAGCCTTGATAAATTGGGGAATGACGTAGTTTATGTATCAAAGTGGCCCTGGGCAGATATGAGCGGCGACTGGTGGAAATACATGAAACGTCCCGAACCTACCTTTACGGATTATGAGGTGATAGACAACAAGGTTAACCTTGCAGAACTGACCAGTTACAGTGTGGGCTTGGGGAGAAAAACCCTAAAACATGGATCGAGCAGTGTAGATGGTGCCTTTTTGGTGGGAATTTCCAATGAATATGGAGAATTGTTCAGCCTCGAATTTGAAAAAGGGCGATACTTTTCTTCTAACGAGTACCTGAGAGGAGCCAATAAGGTGATACTGGGCAGTAACATTGCAACCAATCTTTTTGGCCCTATCGATCCTATAGGGCGGGAGATTAAAATGGAAGGTAAAAAATACGAGGTGATCGGGGTTATTGAAAAATCCGGAGATGCTTTGTTGAAAATAATGGACTATGACGAGGCTATTTTAGTGAGTTACCCAACCGCCGCCAAACTCGCCAATTTAAAATCTTCCCGAAACTTTGGAACGACTATCGCCGTGAAGGCAAAACCCGGGGTTAACCTGGAAGATCTCAAAGATGAGATCAAAGGCGTCGTACGGGCCAGTCACCGGTTGAAACCACGCGCCGAGGAAGATTTTTCCCTCAACCAGATGTCCATGCTGGCAGCGCTGCTGGATAACTTTTTTGTGGTATTGAATATCCTCGGAATCGTTATTGGCATCTTTTCTTTCCTGATTGGAGGGGTGAGCGTGGCCAATATCATGTTCGTATCCGTAAAGGAAAGAACGTCGATCATCGGAGTCAAAAAAGCATTGGGTGCTAAAAAGCGCATCATTCTGCTTGAATTTTTGATCGAATCCACCATTTTATGTGTCATCGGCGGTATAATGGGGCTTATCATCATACAGGTGGCGACAATGATCCTGACTAAAGTGTTGGAATTTGAACTCTATATGGATATAACCAATATTTTAATGGGACTGGGCGCGTCGATATTTGTGGGAATCATCTCCGGGTTTATCCCTGCGCTGCAGGCCTCCAATATGGATCCTGTGGAAGCGATGAGGAAGTAATAAATGTAAAATGCAAAACGCAAAATGTAGAACCCGCCTGCCAAGGCACACCGGCAGGTTTTAAATTTCTGTTTCAAATCGGACATAAAAATTCCCCCAATTTGAAAAACCAGGCGATGACCCAGGATTATCATCTGCCCATATGGACGAGTAATACAGAGATGTCTGAAGGCGAAACTCCACTGATGCGGCTGGCCTGGCCAATGGTTTGTGGCCTTTGTTTGGTCAGTTTTTCACGGGCTTCAATGGAGAGGGAAGCCAGGCTGTGGAAATCAAAATCCTCGCGGATGGCTACCGTCTCGAGCCGGCTCATCTTGTCTACCATTTCCTGTTCCTTCTGAATGTACCCTTCGTATTTGAGGTATATTTCTGCCAGCTCGATTTTTTCCTGATCGAATTGATCCAAAAAAGTATCCACTTCAGGCAGTGCCTTCCGGATGTCAGTAAGGTTTATGTGCGGACGGGACAGCACACTGTGCAATTTTACTTTTTGCTTTAACGCGGCGGAATCTTTGCCTTCGAGGAATCCGTTGAGTTGATCCGGGGAAACGCTCATTTCCCGGATGAAATTTTGGATTTGCCGGGACGCTTCCACCTTTTCGGTCACGTGTTCCATGCGTTCCTCTGCCCCGCTGATGCCTAACTTTTGCGCAAGGGGGGTCAGGCGAATATCGGCATTATCCTGGCGGAGCAGGATGCGGTATTCGGCGCGGGAGGTAAACATGCGGTAGGGTTCGTTGGTACCTTTATTGACGAGGTCATCGATGAGGACCCCGATATAGGCTTCCGAACGTTTCAGTACGAAAGGCTCTTCTTCGCGAATATTCAAAACAGCATTGATTCCGGCCATGAGACCCTGGCTGGCCGCTTCCTCATAACCTGTGGTTCCATTGATCTGTCCGGCAAAAAACAGGTTTTTTACCAAATGGGTCTCCAGGCTGATTTTAAGCTGCGTCGGCGGAAAATAATCATATTCAATGGCATATCCAGGGCGGAACATCTTGGCATTTTCAAACCCCGGGATCATCCGCAACGCTTTGTATTGAACATCTTCAGGCAGGGAAGAGGAAAAACCGTTGACGTAAATCTCTACCGTGTTTTCCCCTTCGGGTTCTACAAACAACTGGTGGCGGTCACGGCTGGAAAAACGATCGATTTTATCTTCGATCGACGGACAATACCTCGGGCCAACTCCCCGGATGCGACCGTTAAACATGGGAGAGCGATCAAACCCCGTTTTTAGAATTTCGTGAACCGTATTGTTGGTGTAGGTAATATGACAAGGAATTTGTTTTTTGAGTTTGGGGGTATCCGTGTAGGAAAATTTTCCGGGGTTTTCGTCGCCCGGTTGTTCTTCCATTTTGCTCCAATCCAGGGAACGTCCGTCGATACGTGGCGGGGTGCCGGTTTTCATCCTTCCGGCTTCAAAACCAAGCTCCACCAACTGGCCGGTGATGCCACGGGCCGCCTTTTCCCCGGCTCTGCCTCCACTAAACTGCTTTTCGCCTATATGAATAATCCCATTGAGGAAGGTGCCGTTGGTGAGAACCACTGTTTTGGCAGGAATTTCAATGCCCAGTCCTGTAATGACACCCTTTACCCGGCCGTCTTTTACTATGAGGCCATTCACCATTTCCTGCCAAAAATCAATATTGGGATGAGCTTCCAGCATCAGACGCCACTTTTCTGCAAAACGCATCCGGTCGCTTTGAGCGCGAGGGCTCCACATGGCTGGCCCTTTGGACAAATTCAGCATTCTAAACTGAATCATGGTATGATCGGTAACGATGCCTGAATATCCTCCCAATGCGTCCACCTCTCTGACGATCTGCCCTTTGGCCACACCGCCCATTGCCGGGTTGCATGACATCTGGGCAATGGTATTCATGTTCATGGTAACGAGCAACACCTTCGCCCCCATATTGCCTGCCGCCACCGCTGCTTCACATCCTGCATGACCTGCTCCTACTACTATGACATCGTATTCCGGAAACATAAATAAATTCTTTTGGCTCTAAATTTTCTTTTCTAAAAAAAATGATTCCCTCATCCTCGCATCCTCCCATTCTCGCATTCTCGCATCCTCACATTCTCGCATCCTCCCATTCTCGCATCCTCCCATTCTCGCATCCTCGCATCCTCACATTCTCACATTCCCTAAATTATTGTTAACGACCGCAAAGTTAGGGCGTTTGTTTTAATGTTTATTATAAATTTGTCTTCTTACGCTCATTTCTGGTATAAACCGATTAAATATGCACTTGTTGAAAACGTTCTTTTTGCTACTCTTTCCTTTACTCTTTTCCTGTAAAAATATTGGCGTCGAAACCATGGAAGCCAAAGTGGGTGACCCTTCTGCATCGGGAAAAAATGCTATGGCCATTGATACCTCATTTACCCTGGACTACTTACGGGGCCATTTCATTCCTTCTAAACATCCGGATTTTGTAAAAGTTGACCCCGCCTATACCGATCATGCGAGGGATTATTATTTACATAAGGAAGCATGGGGAGCTTTTAAAAAAATGGCCGATGCAGCAGCAGGGGAGGGGATCAAACTTTTTATCAAATCGGCGGCCCGGAATTTTGAAGATCAAAAAGGCATTTGGGAAGCAAAGTGGACAGGAGCCCGACTGATCGAAGAGGGAGTGAGCGCCGCAAAACAATATCCGGATCCCAAAACAAGGGCGCTCAAAATATTGCTTTACAGTTCCATGCCCGGCACTTCTCGACATCACTGGGGAACGGATTTTGATCTCAATAATCTGAATCCCGAATATTTCCAAAGCGGGGAAGGGGCCAGAATTTACCAATGGCTGACCGCCAACGCAGGAAATTTCGGTTTTTGCCAGCCGTATTCTCCGAAAGGGCCCGAGCGCCCTGACGGTTATGAAGAAGAGCAGTGGCACTGGTCTTACTTTCCACTTGCAAAACAACTGACGGAACTGGCCCGCCTTGAACTCAAGGATGAAAATATTACGGGTTTTCTCGGATCAGAAACGGCACAAAAGATCGGGGTAGTGGAAAAATATGTGTTGGGCGTTAATAAACAGTGTATGCCGGGCTATTAGCATATTACAGCATTCTCGCAGCATCGCAGCATCAACTTTTTTGCTATATTTACTAAATATTTTTCAATCCGAAAACCTTAAAATATGAAGAATCTTTTCCTGTTGTTATTCGCCAGCTTGTTGACTGGTTTGTTTTTTGCCTCCTGCAGAACCACTTATACCACGGAAAGTTTTCCTGAGAAACAACTTTTCTTTGGCAGCGGTGGTGGATTTACGGGCATGGTAACAGAGTATTTGTTGCTGGATAACGGACAACTGTACAAACATCCTGCTCCGGAGGTTTATGAAGAACTGGACAGGATAAAAAAGAAAAAAGCAGAAAGCTTATACGCCCAATACGATTCTTTGGGATTAGACAATTTGATGTTCAATCAACCAGGAAATATTTATTATTTTATCAGGATGGTCAACGGAGAAAATGAAAATTATCTCAGTTGGAGTGACGAAAGGCCATTACCTGAAGTCGAAATGATGGACTTTTATAAATCTCTGATGGAAACGGTTCGACCTAAAAAATAGGTAATGACCTCATTTAGCGCAAAAAATGGCTGACTGACGACCATATTAAAAAGGTAAATAGGGCGATAATGAGATGCCCGGTTGCCAAAGGGGAGAATTGGTTTCTTAAATCTAAACCATCGATTTTCCTTAGTTAAAAGCGAAATACAAACCAGAACAAGTCGTAAACCAAGTATTCTTATTTTAAAAACCTGCAAAATTGCATTTGTGCAATTACAATTTTATGTTGATGAAAAAAATTAATGCCATCCTGATTTTCATTTATGTGTTTTGCTATGCGACTTTATTGCCTGCTCAAAGCGGAAAACCTGTCGCTCCGGCACATAAACAACCAACAAATTTTCAACCCGAAAACTTCCAGCCCAATGATAAAATGTTACAGGGGATTCCCCGTGCCGAAAGGGTACTTCCTTTGAGGGCCCAGTTTAAGCAGGCGGCCATTCCGGCAGATCTTTCAGGGGGGGGAGCCAAATTAAAAGTGGAAGCAAAAGATAAGGGACTCCCTTTATTCATATCCGGGCAGCTCGGTATTGAAAAACGCAACCTTCCTTTTGAAGAGCAGGTAACGGAATACCTGTATGCGGCTAAATTTCTTATGCAGATAGAGCACCCGGAAGAGGAATTTGTTTTGAGCAAAACGGAAACCGATGAGTTGGGACAAACCCATTTCCGAATGCAACAATACTACCAGGATATTCCGGTTTACGGTGGCCAGGTGATCCTTCACACCAATGCGGAAGGCAATATTCATAGCTTAAATGGCCGGTTTTACCCGACGCCTCGGTTGAAGACCATTACTCCGGATCTTTCTGGAAGCCAGGCCATGAACATTGCCAGAACCGACCTGGCTACTTTCACAACGCTGAAAAATCTTTCCGATTTTGAAAAGCAATATGTCCTGAATGCCGATGCCGCTCCCGAACTAATTGTTTTTCACCAGGAGGCAGATGCTTCAAAAGAATTGTTGTGCTGGAAAATTACGATAGTGCCCAACATGCTTGAGAATTGGGATTATTTTATCGATGCGAAAACCGGAGCCGTTGTTTCAAAAATTAACAACAGTTGTACCTTTTACCCGAATCTGCTCAGGGGAAAAAATGAAGCATTCCACCATGAAGGAATTGGAACAGGAACATCAGCTCCTCTTTTCGGTTCTGGCACCTTTCTTGGCGGGACCACGGCAAATGCCGTTGACCTCAAAGGCATTACCCGAAGCATAAATGTGTTTGAGGATGCCGGTGATTATGTTTTGTTGGATGTGGGGAGGGCAATGTATGATACGGGTTCAGATATTCCGGACAATATGAGCGGGGTTGTCCTGACGCTTGATGCCGTAAATACCAACCCATCCAATGATAATTTCAATGCCAATTACATTTTTGGGAACAGTAACAACACTTGGAACAATCCCAAAGCAGTAAGCGCACATTTCAATGCTGCAGAAAGTTATGAATACTATCGAGGGATCCATTCTCGGAATTCAATCAACTCATCCGGGGGGAATATTGTCGCTTTTATCAATGTGGCAGAATCGGACGGATCGGATATGGACAATGCTTTTTGGAATGGTGCAGCCATGTTTTACGGGAATGGCGACCAGGCTTTCAGCAGTCCGCTGCAAAAATCCCTGGATACCGGCGGGCACGAGATGACCCATGGCGTTGTCGGAAGTTCAGCGGGATTGATTTACCAGGGGCAGGCAGGAGCTTTGAACGAAAGTTTTGCAGATGTTTTCGGGGTGATGATCGAGCCTGATGACTGGAAAGTCGGGGAGGATATCGTCAATCCAAGTGTCTTTCCTTCCGGTGCTTTGCGGGATCTTTCCAATCCCCACCAGGGAGGAACGGGTCTGGGTTCCCCTGGATGGCAACCAGCCCACATGAATGAGTACCAGGATCTGCCCTTTACCAATGCAGGAGATAACGGAGGGGTACATGTAAACAGTGGTATTCCCAACCGGGCTTTTTATTTGTATGCTACTGCCGTTGGCAACAGTGATGCAAGAAAGGTGTATTATCGCGCCTTGACCACTTATCTGACCAACCAGGCGCAGTTTATCGACTGCAGGCTTGCCGTTTTGCAGGCGGCTACCGATTTGTTTGGAGCAGGATCGAATAAGGTGACAGCAGCAGGAAGTGCTTTTGACCAGGTGGGCATTACCGGTACGACCGGTTCCGGCGGAACAGAGGATATTGAGTCCAACACGGGAGAAGATTTCATCCTGTTAACCAATACTGATTTCGACGCGCTTTATCTTTTTGATGGTGCCAATTTTCCCATAGTTTCCAATTCAGGTATCCTGAGCCGGCCAAGTATTACCGACGACGGATCGGCGATTGTATTTGTAGATGATAATAACGATCTCAAATTGTTGTGGTACAATACGGGCACCGGCCAATACGATGAGTCCTACCTGCAGAATAACCCTGAGCATATCTGGAGGAATGTGGCCATTTCAAAGGATGGTTCAAAACTGGCAGCCTTGACTACAGATTGGGATAATTACATTTTTGTTTATGATTTTGATAGCCAGCAGGCTACTTATATCGAAATTTTAAATCCGACGACGCAGCAGGGTGTTTTTACCAACGATGTTCAATATGCTGATTTTATCGAATGGGATTATTCGGGAGAATATTTACTGTATGATGCTTATAATGTGCTGGACGATGATTTCGGAAATACCAGCGACTACTGGGATATCGGATTGATACAGGTATGGAATAATGCCTCCAATGATTTCGGGGACGGGTATGTATTTAAGATATTTAACGGACTGCCGGACAATACCGGGGTAGGGGATCCCAGTTTCTCTAAAAACAGTCCGAATATCATTGCCCTTGATTTTATCGGGGATGCTGAAAATTTTTCCGACTTTACCATATTGGGCGTTGATATTGAAGCAGGTGAGGTGGGCTATATTTACGATAACGACATATTGGGCAGGCCTAATTATTCCATCCAGGATGACGCTTTGATATTTGATGCCCTTTCCCAGACGAATGATGAGATCATAGGCATCGTCAATTTAAACAGTGATAAGATCACTCCTGCCGGCGATCCCGAGTCCTTTATTACCGGCGGAGCCAACTGGGGCGTATGGTTCGCCCGCGGTGAACGTGATTTTACCGCCACGGAAGAGGCGACAACGGCAGACCTGCCTTTGAAAGTGTCCCCCAATCCTTTCAGCGAGAAGGTCACCGTTGAATTTGACCTGACCGAGGGCGCCGCCGCAGCAATAAGCGTTTACGATCTTACCGGAAAACTTCAATTCCACACGACGGAAACCTACGGACAGGGACCTCAAAAGGTTGAATTAAACCTGGGTGGTTTAGCTGCAGGAGCTTATTTTATCCATTTGACCACTGCAGCAGAATTGGGTGTGGTGCGTATTTTGAAAGCGGAATAGCATTGGTGTAAGCAAAAAATCTAAAACACCATTCATCCCGAACTTTGTCAAGGCAAGGTTCGGGATGTTTTTTTATCAGATCCTGATTTCAGGATGGCAGGATTGGGTGGATTCAATTTTTAAGGTAACCCTGGTCCTGGTAGAAAAAAATAGCCTGTAATTTTCAGGTCTTTTCCATGTTCGCAGTCCTATGTTGTGCCATTATTCAAACCCTTGGGCAAAAACTTCTACACCTGCCAAGGCACGCCGGCAGGTAATGAAGTTTAAATTCATTCATTTTCGAGATTGTTCAGAAAAGTATGCCAGACGGGCTGCTTCCACGAGGGCCATGGCGTGCGCCGGCAAATGATACCATTTTTTGAACACCCCCTGTATATCACTTCACCTTTTTTACCTCGATCAAAAACAGATCTTCAGCAATCGCAAAATCCTTTTTGGAAAGTCCTTTCAGGATAATGGTTTGCCAGCTTTTGGTGTTTGGACTCACCATTTGGTAAGCTCCTTTTTGTCCGAGCATAACAGGCATATTGAAACCGGGTACATCTGCTTCCCATTTGTATTTGACTTCCAGGTCGTTGTCTTTTTTGGTGATTTGGTATTGGAGTACCGGGAGCCCCGGGTATTCTAGATACTGGTCGAAAAAAGCCGTATAATCCTTTTGCGTGCAGTTGTTGACATAATCGACAAAATCCTGGGTAGTGATATTTTGGAGTTCAAATTGCTGATAAAACCCATGGAGCAGGTCAAACCATTTGACATCATCATTGATGGTGTGGCGGAGGGTATGGAGTACCCAGGCGCCTTTGTTATAATGGTCGCTAACCTGCCAGTTTTCCCAATTGACATCTTTTGGCCCCAGGATCGGTTCCACATTTCCTAAAAAGAGCCGCTTGGTCTGCATATACCGGACAGCATCCTCATAACTGTAAATACATTCTACGTAAAGCGCCTCCATATAAGTGGCAAAAGACTCGTGGATCCACATTTCACTCAGATCCCTGCAACTAACGCTGTTGCCGAAATACTCATGTGCGGTTTCATGCACGATGATATAGTCCCAATTCATATCCCTGGGGATCATGCCTCCGAGATACCCCCTTTTATAGGCATTGCCATAAGCGATGGCTCCCTGGTGTTCCATCCCCAGGTAGGGCGTTTCGACCATGCCGAAGCCGTCGTTCCAAAAAGGATATTTTCCAAAAAAGCGCTCATAACAGGCTAAAACTTTATGCACCTGTTTGAAATGCTCTTTAGCCTTTTCCAAATTGTAACTCAGCACATAATAATCCAGGTCAAGAGGGGCGCCGTCAAAGGAAGTGTAGGTTTCTGAAAAATGGGCGTAATCCGCGATGTTGAGGGTAACGTTGTAATTGTTGATGGGGTAAGATACGAACCAATGGAACGTATTGCCGTTTTTTTGTGGCTCAACTGAACGCAGGTTACCATTGGCCACGCAGGTAAGGCCGGGAGGAATGGTAATATTAATGCCCATGCTGTCGGGTTCGTCGGAAAGGTGATCTTTATTTGGCCACCAGAGGCTCGCTCCATCGCCTTCGCAGGCCACCCCGATCCAGGGATCTCCCTTCCGGTCCGCGCTCCACACAAAACCACCGTCCCACGGAGGGTTAAAAGCCGGCTGTGGAATGCCGAAATAATAAATTTGAATATTATCTGTTTTCCCTTTTTTCTGAGTCCGGGGGAAATCCACAAAAACAGCATTCTCTTCCCTGCGATAATTCAAGGTTTCTTCTCCGTGTTTAATCTTTAAAATATCCATGTTCTGGAATAGATCCACCTGTAGGGTTTTGAAATCTTCCAGGGTACGGTAAACCATTTTTACATAACCGTTGATACTCCTTTTTTCCGGATCGATTTTTAGGTTCAGATCATAAAAGGTGACATCGAAACAAGTTCGCTCCGGGCGCAACATGCCTCGTAAGGTATCTGCATGGGTAAATTCATAAGGCGCGTGTTGATAAAAATCATGCTGAGCAAAGCAGTTGATGCTGCCCAGAAGTAGGATAAGGCTTATTAGGTTTTTCACGGAATAATTGTTTTAATCAAACAAATTTTTTTGTCCAGTTGTACACTTAAAAAAACGGTTGGCTGTCTTTTTTCTTTAAGAACGTAAATTTAGCCTGGTTTTTTACCTCAAAATGTGGCCTTTTGAAAATTTTACGTCCAAAAAAATGTAAACCGTGAAACAGGTCATTGAAATTCGCGTTCTACTACCGTTTGGGGGAACACAACGATTTCAAAGTTTACGGCAGACAACGATTTGAAAAAAGGAAAAATAACCCCGATTTACTTAATTATCAATTAGTTTTAAGACCATGACATTATTATTCATCACATTGATCTGGGCCTGGATGAAAAGGCGCCAAAGGCTCAAAAGAGTACCTTGCCCGGTAGTTTGTACTCCTCCTCAAAATGAAATTTTCGGAAGACCCCTGCATCACCCGGGGGGAATGAACGAGCGACCATTTTAACTGATCCATTTATTGGCTTCCTTGAATTGATGGGTATTCATTTTGGTAACCAGGTAGTCGATATCCGTCGAAGCATAAATTAATTCCCGGTGTTCGGGAATTACAAACCCTTCTTCCGTCATTTTATCCAGGTGAGCGATAAGGTGGTCGTAATATCCATTAACATTCAACATACCGATAGGCTGTTGCGTTTGTCCAAGTTGGACAAGGGTGATGATCTCGAACATTTCGTCGAGGGTGCCGAATCCTCCAGGTAAAATGATGGCCCCATCGGAGAGTTTGGTCATTTCCACTTTTCTCTGGTGCATGCTGTCGACCAGGAAAAGATGGGTGAGCCCGAGGTGACACACTTCTTTTTCCTTTAAAAAATGAGGAATTACACCGGTTACCACGCCGCCGTTGGTCAAAGCAGCATCAGCCAGGATGCCCATTAAACCGATATTGCCGGCACCGTATATTATTTCAATATTATTTTGAGCCAGGTACGTTCCCAATTGATGGGCAGCTTCGGCATAGGCAGTATCCTTCCCTTTATTTGAACCACAATAAACAGCAATCGAATTCATAATAACAGCAGTTTTTCAGTAGACATAGCAAAGACTTTTTAATTAATTGAAATTCAGTAGTTTGGTATAAATTCCGCTTTCCAGACTATCCTGTGCAATTACATTTAAGTACAATCCTTCTCTTACCGCATAACCTTTGGAGGTAAAAATGCCATAACCTTCAGATAGGTTTGTATACACAGGAACCTGGTTAGAACTCGTAATGCCCAGATTCGCATCTGAAATAGTCAGGTACTCTAAAAATTCAGCACCACCTCCTACAATGTTGATATCCACCCGGAGATTTTTTCTTTCAACGGCAGGATTTTCTTCAATAGCCTGGCCTAAAAATTTGTAAAATTCTTCAGCGGCGAATTTAAAAGTAGATTTGGTTCTTTTTTCATCGTTGAGCAACCTTCGATCAAGTAACCACTCGACGCTTTTATCCACATAGTCACTCGTGTTGGGTACGGATTCCTTGTACCTGATGATCAGGCGGAGGTCAAAAATCTTGGTTTCCTCTCCATGATCCCAGCGTATGGTGATGATCCTGTTATAATCATCAAGGGCCAGCGACTGGTTGGGCAGGTTTTCGCTTGGAATCATAGGTTCCAGCACTTTGGTTGTTCCTTTGATGAGTTTTTCATCATTCCCGGTATTGACGATGATCTGAATGTTTTCCCCTCCTTCAAATCCTGCTTCTTCAGCCTTTATTTTGTAAAGATAATTGGGAGCGTCGGCAAAAACACCGGCATCTCTTTGGTATCCTTCCAGGTTACCATCCACTTTTTCCAGGTCAAATACTTCGCCCGTGTCAATATTTTTGATCTGCACGGTTGCATTGTCATAATACAATGAATCGGGAATTTGAGCAATTTGATTGGCATCACCCCCTGGTTCTAGAAAGGCCTTTTCCACACGTACATAGTGGGCAGTATCGGTAACGGAAATGAATCCGTAAACTACAGGAATGTCTTTCCATTCACCCTCCAGCTGAAAATCTGTCGTGCAGGCAGAGAAAAACAAGGTGACTAACAACAAATAACTAAAGTTTTTCATGAATATCATATTTTTTAAGAGCCTATATTTTTCCGAAAAAAGCTTCTTCAAAAAGAAAGAAAAAGGTTAATGATTAAAAAAAAAGTATCCCACTAAATCTTTCCGGCTTTTCAGTCCGGGAATCTGCTTTCGGCATAAAGTGACGAAATTTAGCTGCGCTCAACTTTAACCCTTTGAACCTCCTCATGGAATTAACACTGAAAAGGCACGGCTTATTTCGGTCGGCAAAGGTAAGCCAATTTTTTCTCTCCAACAATTTTAAATCAACCTTGTATGACGCGTGTATGACGTATGGATTACTTAGTATTTAATCATATTTCCAATAAAATCCGGGACCCCGAATGGGTAGAAATGAATCCTGCTGCATATATTGTGCCCTTAAAATATAAATTATGTCTGTAAGTAAAGAAGTTAAACGGATAACGACGCATGTCTTACGCTCCATGAAAGACAATGGTGAAAAAATAAGCATGTTGACCGCATACGACTATTCGCTCGCGAAAATTGTCGATGAAGCCGGTATTGATGTTATTTTGGTTGGTGATTCTGCCTCCAATGTAATGGCGGGCCATGAAACCACATTGCCCATTACCCTCGATCAGATGATTTATCACGCTTCCTCCGTCATAAGAGCCATCAAACGATCTTTGGTTGTGGTGGATCTGCCTTTCGGGGCTTATCAGGGCAATTCCAAGAAAGCGCTTGCCTCGGCCATCCGTATTATGAAAGAATCCGGTGCCCATGCGGTTAAACTCGAAGGAGGTGCCGAAATCAAAACTTCTATAAAAAGGATATTATCTGCCGGAGTTCCGGTAATGGGACACCTGGGATTGACGCCACAGTCCATATATAAATTCGGAACCTACACCGTTCGGGCAAAAGAAGGAGAAGAAGCTGAAAAGTTGATCAATGATGCCTTATTGTTGGAAAAAATGGGGTGTTTCGCTATTGTGCTGGAAAAAATACCTGCCAATTTGGCTAAAAAAGTTTCGGAATCTCTAAGTATTCCTACCATTGGTATCGGTGCTGGCCCTGATACAGACGGACAAGTACTTGTGCTGCATGATTTACTTGGTTTAAACAAAGATTTTAAACCTCGTTTTTTAAGGCGGTACCTAAACCTCTTTGATGAAATTAAAGGAGCCGTTCAACATTACATTCGGGATGTTAAGGCACTTGATTTTCCAAACGAAAAAGAACAATATTAATTCCGGTGGTACAGTTATTGATCATTAAATACCGACAAGTGATTTGCCCCGGTCTGTTTACGTCAATGCTTTTCGCCAGGTTTTTGACGGTTTCTTTTCGAATCCATGATATAATTTATTGATATTTAATTTATTGTGATGACAAAGTTGATCAGGTATGCTGTAGTGATTTTATTGGCAGCAGTTATTTTTGCAGGTTATTTTTATAAAAAATTCATTGGAGGGCCTGCGGTTCCGGAAGGGTTGGACAGTTATTTTATCGAAATTCCCACCCATTCCGAATTTGACAAAGTTCTCGAAATTCTTAATACCAAAGGTCTGGTCCAGAATAAGGAAATTTTTACCCGGCTGGCGGTTAAAATGAATTATAAACGTTCTCCCATGCGTAGTGGAAGATTTGAAATTTCCCCGGGCTGGAACACCATAGACCTCATTCGTCACCTGCGCAACGGCAAACAGTCTCCTGTTGATGTGGTCATCAATAATGCGCGACTGACGGATGAAGTGGCGGGCAAGGTAGCCCGTTTTATTGAACCGGATTCTTTAACCCTTAAAACGCTTTTTTCCGATCCGGACTATTTGCGAAAAATAAATTATTCTAAAGAAACCCTGATGAGTTTGTTCATTCCGAATACCTATGAATTTTACTGGGATACCACTCCGGAGCAGTTCATGGACAGGATGATTAAAGAACACGATAATTTTTGGAGTAAGAAAAACAGGCTCAAAAAGGCGAAGGCACTCGAAATGACTCCCGCGGAGGTATACACCCTGGCCTCTATTTTAGAAAGGGAAACCCAGCAAAAAAGTGAAAAAAAGAGAATGGCGGGGGTTTATCTCAATCGGCTGGAAAAAGGGATCAGACTCCAGGCAGATCCTACGGCAGTTTTTGCTACCCGTGATTTTGATACCAAAAGGGTGTTGAATTACCACATCAATTTCGATTCTCCCTATAATACTTATATTTATGCCGGATTGCCTCCTGGCCCCATCTCCATGGCCTCTATCGAAAGTATTGATGCCGTCCTCAATGCAGAACAACATGATTATATATTTTTCTGTGCCCGTGGAGATGGTTCCGGATTGCATAATTTTGCCAAAACCCTGGAAGCGCATAACAGGAATGTCCAGATTTATAAAAAAAACCTTGGGTATCGCTAAATGATTTTTTGTTAAATACCTTACGGAAAAATCTCCGGGGAACCCCAAAGAGTGCTCTAAAATCGAAAAATTACGGCACGTTTTTTTTCTCTTGACTTCTATGTCTCTTTTTTCCAAAATTGCAAAATCATTACTTGGAAATTTTGTAACAAATTCTCAATCTTTACGTAAATTTAAGTGTACTGTTTTGAAGGATGATACTCTTCGAAATATAATTTTTGTATTTAAACGCAAGGGAACTTAATATTTGCCTTGCATTTTTGTAGCCCTGTCCAGTCTGGTTTTTTATGATCACCGGATTAAGAGATGAATTCAGTTTTCATTACAGGCGCGGAAAGTAACAACCGGTCGAAAGGTTCCGATAATGGTGATCAAAACCGTTGGAGCGGAATAACCAAGGGTGAAAACTTTTTTCCAAAACTTTTTTCTTTTTTGAATAGATAAAAATCCCCGATTAATGAATAGTCTAAATTACCCTTTACTTCAGTTCCTTTATGGCAGGCTCTTTTGGGGCATGTTTGCATTGGCTTCTTTTAGCAGTGTGGCATGGGGACAGGCCTTTTCTGACGAGACGGCCGTTACGGGCATTGCTTTGATCCATGATGGAACCGGCATCCCGGGGGATATTCAGTCTATTGGCAGTGGAGCAGTTTGGTTTGATTACAACAATGACGGTTATCTCGATCTGTATGTCACGATGCGACTGGAAGGGAATAAATTATACAGAAACAATGGAGACGGAACTTTTACCGATGTTGCTTCCATGCTGGGGGTGGCAGACGCAGGACATGACGGATCAGGGGCTGCGGCGGCTGATTTCAATAATGACGGCTGGCAGGATCTGTTTCTGGCCAACGGAAACCAGGATGTTCTTTTCAAAAACAATAACGGAACCTCTTTTACCAATATAACAGCAAGTGCAGGGATCAGTACGACGGATCAATCCCGGGGGGCTTCTGCCTCCTGGGCAGATTATGACCAGGACGGTTTCCTGGATCTTTATGTGGCCAATCACAATATGGTGCCCGGGTACTCCAATGGTTCCACTCAGGACAGGTTGTATCATAATAATGGCAATGAGACTTTTACAGACGTTTCAGAAGTCCTTTCGGCATCTGGAATAATTACAGGGTTTGGTTTTATTGGTGGCTGGACCGACTTCGACAGGGATGGTGACCCGGACCTCTTTTTGGTGAATGATTGTTTGTCAACCAATCTTATTTCAATGAAAATTTTTAGGAATGACGGGGATACTCATCCGACGCTCAGCTGGAAATTTACCGAAGTAAGTATCTCGGTGGGCGTTGATGATTGTGCCAATGGAATGGGGATCTCGGTGGGCGATTATAACAAAGACGGATGGATGGATGTCTTTTATTCAGACATCGGACCGGCCAATTTGTTCCAAAATATTAATGGCACCTTTTCCAATGTGACGAATACTGCGGGAGTGGGAGATCAGGTTTGGCCGGATTTCTCCTGGGGAAACTGTTTTTTTGATTATGATCTGGATGGCTGGCCGGACCTTTTTTTGGTATTGGGATCCCATCATTACCCGGCTTCTGAAGAGCCAAAACCCAATATGTTGTTTCATAATAAGGGGAACGGGATTAATTTTACGGATGTATCAGCAGCCATGAATATGAACGACGAAGGACGCGCCCGTACCGCCGTTTATGGAGATTATGACAATGACGGGGATCCGGATATGTTTATTGTTAATTACGGAGAACCCGTCCTTTTAATGCGAAATAACAATTCAAATGGCAATCATTTTTTGAAAGTCCATTTGATCGGAACGGTGAGTAATTCAGATGGAATTGGTTCTTACCTTAAGCTAACCACATCGGACGGAATGAGCCAATATTTTGAAACACGTAGCGGTTCCAGTCTTGGCGGCGGGGACGCTATAGACGCTTATTTTGGTTTGGGCAGCAATACCCAGGTGACTTCTCTTGAAATCACCTGGCCTTCCGGGATCATTCAGGTTATCGAAAATATCAGCGCCGATCAATATATAACGGCAGTTGAGTCTGATGATCCATGTGTTAATGTTTCCATATCGGCACCTGAGGCAGTTAATGCGGAAGCCTGCCAGGGCGAAGCCTTTCCCGCTTTGATGGCCATTGCAGAACCCGGACTGGAGGTGAATTGGTACAATAGTCCCACTGATGGATCCTTACTGGCCCAAAGTTCCACGACCTACACTCCGACAGGAGCGGGCACTTTTTACGCCGAAACCCAGGATCCTTCGACGGGCTGCAAGAGCGCTACCCGAACAGCGGTGACACTAATCATCCACGAGAACCCGACGGTGAATGGGGGGTTGAACGAATTTGCGTGCCAGGGGACGCCGGTGACGTTTACGGCGGTAGCGGCTGGCGGTGACGGGAACTACAGTTTTGCCTGGCCCAACGGGCTGAGTAATACGGCTCAGCTTACAGTAGCGCCCCCGACGCATACGAGTTATACGGTGACGGTGACGGACGGCAACGGCTGCACCGGCACGGATGTAGTGACGGCCGTGGTTTATGAATTGCCGACGGTGATGGCCTCAGCAGATGGGACGATCTGTTCCGGAGTATGCACGACCCTTGGGGCTTCTGCCAGCGGCGGCACCTCTCCCTACAGTTACAGCTGGAGTGGCGGCAGCGCACAGGTATGCCCGACCACCACCACTGTTTATACGGTAACGGTAACGGATAATCACGGCTGCGAGGATACGGACGAACAAATGATCAATGTACTGCCCACTCCGGTTGCGAATGCGGGCATGGATGGGAATGTATGCGCCGGGGACTGTTATACTTTTGCGCCTTCGGCAAGTGGAGGGGAGATGCCCTACACTTTTCAGTGGAGCGGAGTGCAGCAAACGGAGGTTTGTCCTGCTGAAACGACCACCTACACCCTGACGGTGACGGGCAACAACGGCTGCAGTGCCACGGATGACCTGACGCTGACGGTAGTGGATCTTCCCCAGGTTGATGCAGGAACGGATGAGAACCTTTGCCAGGGAGCGTGTTATACCTTTGCGCCAACGGCAAGCGGTGGCACGGGCAGCTACGGCTACGCCTGGAGCAGTGGCACGACAGAAGTATGCCCGACACAAACCACCCCCTACACGGTAACCGTCACCGATGGCAACGGGTGCAGCAGCACCGACCAGATCACCCTAAATGTATTCGATCTTCCGACGGTGAATGCCGGGGATGATGTGAGCCTCTGCCTGGGGGCCTGTTATACTTTTACCCCCTCAGGTAGTGGCGGTTCAGGCACCTACAGTTACGCCTGGAGCGGTGGCCAGACGACGGTCTGTCCGGAAAGCACGATGAGCTACACGGTGACGATCACCGACGGCAACGGCTGCACTTCAACGGATGAAATCACCATCGAAGTGTTCTCCCTGCCGCAGGCCAGTGCAGGATCGGACCAGAGTTTTTGCGAGGGAGGATGTTATACCTTTTTCCCGACAGCGACGGGAGGTTCTGGCGGTTACAGCTACGCCTGGAGCAGTGGCACCACAGAAGTATGCCCGACACAAACGACGAATTATACCCTGACGGTCACGGACAGCAATGGCTGTGCAGCCACCGATGAACTGATGATTACAGTTTGGGAGGTGCCGACAGTAGATGCAGGAGCCGATATAAATCTTTGCCAGGGAGCGTGTTATACCTTTGCCCCAACCACAAGCGGTGGCACGGGCAGTTACAGCTACGCCTGGAGCAGCGGCACCACTGAAGTGTGTCCCACCCAGACGACAAGTTACACGGTAACGGTAACCGATGGCAACGGCTGTAGCAGCACCGACCAGATCACCGTGAATGTATTCGATCTTCCGACAGTGAATGCAGGGGATGATGCGAGTATATGCGCCGGAGATTGTTATACGTTCAGTCCTTCTGCTTTTGGAGGCTCCGGAAATTACAGTTATGCTTGGAGCAGTGGCCAGGCCACGGTCTGCCCTGCCGGAACGACGACCTATACGGTGACCGTAACGGATGCCAACGGCTGCACGGCTACGGATGAAATAATGATCAGTGTAACGATGCCTCCTTCGGCCAACGCAGGAAATGACGTGGCTCTTTGTGTGGGCGATTGTTATACCTTCGAACCTGTGGCGGGGGGCGGCAGTCCTCCCTACAACTTCAGCTGGAGCGGAGACGGCTCCACCACGGTATGTCCTTCGCAGACGACGACCTACATCCTGACGGTAACGGATACCAACGGCTGCAGCGCCCAGGATAATATCCAGGTGACGGTCCACAGTCTTCCTTCACTTGATGCAGGATCGGATGTGGTGATCTGTGAAGGATCGTGTTACACCTTTGCTCCAACGGCGAGCGGCGGCTCGGGCAGTTATAGCTATAGCTGGAGCAGCGTTACAACAGAAGTATGTCCTATCCAAACCACGACCTATACGGTAACGGTAACGGACGGCAACGGCTGCAGCGTGATGGATGGTTTGACGGTTTTCGTCTCGCCTTTGCCTGAAGCCTTTGCCGGAGCCGATGTGACGCTGTGTCCGGGAGATTGCTATACTTTTAATCCTACCGGCTCCGAAGGTGCCGAACCTTATACTTACGCCTGGAGCGGAAATGAGAGCACGGTGTGTCCCTCCCAAACGAGCACTTATACGGTAACGCTCACGGATGCGAATGGCTGCACGGCGACGGACGACCTGACACTGTCTGTGCTTCCGCCACTGGCAACGGTTGCTGCATCGGACGCGTCCCTGTGCCCGGGCGACTGCTACACCCTGAGTGCGACTGCGACAGGGGGCAGTGGCAGTTATACCTACGCCTGGAGCGGCAATGAAACGACGGTTTGCCCGAACCAGACAACTACTTACACGGTAACGGCTACGGACAGCAACGGCTGCACAGCCCAGGATGAGTTAACCCTGACGGTTTATGACCCGACCTCGCCCCTTGCGGTGAGTAAGGAACTATGCGAAGGAGACTGTGTGGATTATGCGGCATCGACCTTTGAGTTGATGGCTTTTGTAATCGAAGGAGAAACGACCTCCGGGCTTACATTTTGTGAGGCGGGCACTTATACGATAGAAGCGCTGGACGGGAACGGTTGCACGACGAGCGTGACCTTTACCATTGAGGTAACAGCACCGCCGACAGCTAATGCAGGCGCTGACCAGACGCTGACATGCTCGGTGACGGAAGTGACCATAGGTCAAAATCTTCCCGAAGACGGCATCGCTTACAGCTGGTCGAACGGCATAAATACTCCTCAACAAACAATAAACGAAGCGGGCACCTATGTACTGACGGCCACCAACACGGCCCTGGGCTGCAGTACCACGGATGAGGTGGAAATAACAATGAACACGACCCCACCGACAGCAGATGCAGGAACAGACCTTGAACTGACCTGCGCCCACCCCACCGCCCTGGCCAATGGCAACTCCTCTTCCCAGGGCACCGGGTACAGCTACCAGTGGACCACCACAGAGGGCACGATCCTCAACGGAGGGATGACCCTGATGCCCGAATTATCAGCTCCGGGCACTTATTTGCTGACGGTGTTGAACAGTGAGAACGGTTGTGTGTCGCAGGATGAACTGACGGTGACGGAAGCGGAGCTGCCGGAACTGGCATTACAAAACCTCACGCATGTCGAGTGCCCGGATGGCGCCACAGGCAGCATCACGGTAGGGGGCACAGGCGGGGCAGACACTTATAGTTACGCCTGGTCGAATGGAGCAACGGGGGCGACCATAGGCGATCTGTCGGCCGGAATGTACACGGTAACCCTGACGGATGGCAACAGCTGCGAGGTGTCATTATCGATCCAGGTTACGGATCCTCCGGCGATCGTACTGGTATTGTCAGCGACGGCAGAGACCGGCAGCAGTGCCAATGACGGAAGTATTACCGCGACGGTGAGCGGCGGCACGCCAGGATACGAATACCTGTGGAGCACGGGCGGTACTGGCTCAACGATAGAGAACCTCTCTCCGGCATTGTATCATCTGAGTGTCACAGACAGCAACGGGTGTATGAAAATAGATTCAGCCAGGGTGAACAGTTTTGACTGCCAGAGCATAACAACGCAGACGACAGCAAACAACTACATCTGCCCGGGCAGCAGTTCGGGCAGCCTCAGCATAGATGAAATAACGGGAGGCACTGCTCCATACAACATCCTTTGGTCGACGGGGAGCAGCGCGATAAGTATAGGAAGCCTGGCAGGAGGGCATTATTCGACGACGATTACGGATGCGAACAATTGCGAGGTGATTCTTCCCTTCGATGTGACGGAAGAAGATACGATCGCCCCGACACTGATCACCCAGGACATCACGGTGTACCTCGATGAAAACGGGACGGCTGAATTAACGGCAGCAATGATCGACGGGGGCAGCAGCGACAACTGCTCAGCCGTGAGTTTTGAACTCAATAATACAGCGCTTAACTGCACGAACACGGGCAGTCAGGAATACGCCGTAAAACTGTGGGATGAAAACGGCAACTCCGACAGCACAACCGTAATGATCACGGTGCTGGATACGATCGCCCCGGTGTTTATCTTTTGTCCGGAGAATGTGGTGTCGATGAACTGCCTGGCCGTGGAATATGAATTACCTGAGGCGGAGGATAATTGCGGGATTGAAACGATGACCCAAACCGAAGGACTGTCAACAGGCTCAACATTTGTGGAGGGCGTTACACCGATCGTCTATCAGGTCAGCGATGCATCAGGCAATACCGCCACCTGTAGTTTTACCGTAACGGTGGAAAACACCCTTGAAGTTGAATCGACTTTTAGCGCATACAGCTGTGATCCGGTGTACCCGTTTACCGCAACACTAACCGCCACAGGCGGCACAGCGGAATACAGCTATTTGTGGAATGATAGCAGTACAAGCCAGGAAACAATCCTCGCCGCACCGGGTCCGTGGAGCTGGACGGTCACGGACAGCCAGGGCTGTGAACAAAGTGGTGAGATAACGGCCACCATACCGGATACGATCAGCATAACCCTGATCGCCACTGCTTCAACAGATATGGAGTGGAATGGCGCGATTGATGCCACGGTGACCGGCGGATCAGGGACATACGGATTCGAATGGCGCGATGAGATGGGGAACTTATTTGCCACGGGAGAGGATTTGGACGGCATACCGGCTGGGAATTATTGCTTGTGGGTATTTGATGAGGATGGCTGTATTGCGGGGGAATGTGTGGAGGTGGAAAATATCACCGGAACAGGCAATATAGCCCTGGACCAGTCCATTGTGTTGTCGCCCAACCCGACGTCTAATATTCTCAGGGTACAGTTCGATTTACCAAAAAAAGAAAAGGCCACCCTCAACCTGTTGGACATCAACGGCCACCAGCTGTGGCAAACAGAGAAAAGGGCCGAAGTGGATGAGGTGGAAGTGGACATGAGGGTTTTTTCGGAAGGAGTGTACCTCTTAAAGATTGTGACGGAGAACGGTATGATAGTGAAAAGGGTGGTGGTGAACAAGTGAAAATATTTCTGATTTTGAAAATTACGAGTAGGATCGATAAACGTTTCTGATGAAATTTTTCAGGAAAGCACAACAACTATGAAAAAATTTTTTACTTTAGGAATGGTCCTTTTTTGGGCAAGTCAAATTGGAAATGCACAAAATTTCATAGAGGTGGCAGCCGCTAATGGAATAAATTCTACATGCGGTTTATGTTCTTTGGGGAGTGGGGTGAGTTTTGTTGATTTTAATGGAGACGGTTTGGATGACCTTACTTTTGCGACACAACAAGGGTCCAATGTTTTGTTTTATCAAAATACAGGAAGTGGATTTATCCAAATTACTGCTCCCATAACCAACACAGGCTTAAACGAACAAATCATCTGGGTGGATTTTGACAATGATGGAGACCGGGACTTGCTGGTGACTAGTTTTGAAAGCCCTACCCGTTTATATGAAAATATTGGCAATTTTAATTTCGCGGATATTACAGCTAATGCGGGGTTGCCTATCAATAATGCACCTACTTATGGTGCTGTTTTCGGGGATTACAATAATGACGGATTGCTGGATCTTTACATTGATAATTGGTCCTACCAGGGGATTTATTCTAACCGTTTATATAAAAACAACGGAGACAGAACCTTTACGGATGTTACCGATGTGGCCGGAGTTGCAGATGGATATAAACTGACTTTTTGTTCCGCATTTTTGGATATTAATAACAATGGCTTACAGGATTTGTACAATTCCCAGGATCGCCCATGGTCTATAAATTCCATGTTTAAAAATAATGGAGATGGTACTTTTCAGGACATTAGTAGTAGTTCAAATACAGATATTGGTATAGATGCTATGAATGTCGGAGTAGGGGATTACGATAATGATGGCGATTTAGACATTTATGTTACCAATAATGCTTATGCAGGTGGTAACCAATTGCTGAGAAATAATGGTAATGAGACTTTCACCGACGTTGCTCCTGGGGTGGGGGTAACCGTTGACAGGGAAAACTGGGGAGGGAATTTTTTCGATGCAGATAATGATCTTGATCTTGATTTGTATGTTTCAACCCAGCATATGGGAATTGACCACGCAAGTGAATTATTTCTAAATAACAATAATGGTGCTTCTTTTACCGAAGCAAACCTACCTGGTATGGTCGGTGATACTATGAATAGTTTTTCAAACGCAATTGGAGATTTTAATAATGACGGATGGCCGGACATTGTGGTCAATAATGCAACGCCTTTGGGGGCACCGCAGAACAATTTTCACCTTTGGCAAAATACGACGAACAATTCCAACCATTGGTTAAAAGTCAACCTGATAGGCACAGAGAGTAACCGGGAAGGCATAGGCAGCTGGATAGAAATTTATATCAATGGGAATAAGTACGTCCGCTATAAACATTGTGGAATTGCCTACCTCGCACAAAATTCAACCATTGAACATTTTGGTCTTGGACCCAATACCATGGTGGATTCACTCATCGTCCGGTGGCTGAGCGGTAATGAGGATATTCTTTATGATGTGTCAGCCAACGACATTTTAACCATAGTGGAAGGTTCCTCTCCACTCATCAATTGTGATAATGTAAACATCCTTCCACCGGTGTCATCGAATGCTGAAATCTGCGAAGCTGAACCTTTTCCGATCCTGACGGCCACGGCAGAGCCGGGTTATGAAGTGAGCTGGTACGGTAATCCCACGGGTGGACCACTGCTGGCCCAAAGTTCCACGACCTACACTCCGACAGGAGCCGGCACTTTTTACGCGGAAACCCAGGATCCTTCGACGGGCTGCAAGAGCGCTACCCGAACAGCGGTGACACTAACCATCCACGAGAACCCGACGGTGAATGGGGGGTTGAACGAATTTGCGTGCCAGGGGACGCCGGTGACGTTTACGGCGGTAGCGGCTGGCGGTGACGGGAACTACAGTTTTGCCTGGCCCAACGGGCTGAGTAATACGGCTCAGCTTACAGTAGCGCCCCCGACGCATACGAGTTATACGGTGACGGTGACGGACGGCAACGGCTGCACCGGCACGGATGTAGTGACGGCCGTGGTTTATGAATTGCCGACGGTGATGGCCTCAGCAGATGGGACGATCTGTTCCGGAGTATGCACGACCCTTGGGGCTTCTGCCAGCGGCGGCACCTCTCCCTACAGTTACAGCTGGAGTGGCGGCAGCGCACAGGTATGCCCGACCACCACCACTGTTTATACGGTAACGGTAACGGATAATCACGGCTGCGAGGATACGGACGAACAAATGATCAATGTACTGCCCACTCCGGTTGCGAATGCGGGCATGGATGGGAATGTATGCGCCGGGGACTGTTATACTTTTGCGCCTTCGGCAAGTGGAGGGGAGATGCCCTACACTTTTCAGTGGAGCGGAGTGCAGCAAACGGAGGTTTGTCCTGCTGAAACGACCACCTACACCCTGACGGTGACGGGCAACAACGGCTGCAGTGCCACGGATGACCTGACGCTGACGGTAGTGGATCTTCCCCAGGTTGATGCAGGAACGGATGAGAACCTTTGCCAGGGAGCGTGTTATACCTTTGCGCCAACGGCAAGCGGTGGCACGGGCAGCTACGGCTACGCCTGGAGCAGTGGCACGACAGAAGTATGCCCGACACAAACCACCCCCTACACGGTAACCGTCACCGATGGCAACGGGTGCAGCAGCACCGACCAGATCACCCTAAATGTATTCGATCTTCCGACGGTGAATGCCGGGGATGATGTGAGTCTCTGCCTGGGGGCCTGTTATACTTTTACCCCATCAGGCAGTGGCGGTTCAGGCACCTACAGTTACGCCTGGAGCGGCGGCCAGACGACGGTCTGTCCCGAAATCACGACGACCTACACGGTGACGATCACCGACGGCAACGGCTGCACTTCAACGGATGAAATCACCATCGAAGTGTTCTCCCTGCCGCAGGCCAGTGCAGGATCGGACCAGAGTTTTTGCGAGGGAGGATGTTATACCTTTTTCCCGACAGCGACGGGAGGTTCTGGTGGTTACAGCTACGCCTGGAGCAGTGGCACCACAGAAGTATGCCCGACACAAACGACGAATTATACCCTGACGGTCACGGACAGCAATGGCTGTGCAGATACTGATGAACTGATGATCACAGTTTGGGAGGTGCCGACAGTAGATGCAGGAGCCGATATAAATCTTTGCCAGGGAGCGTGTTATACCTTCGCCCCAACCACAAGCGGTGGTACGGGCAGTTACAGCTACGCCTGGAGCAGCGGCACCACTGAAGTGTGTCCCACCCAGACGACAAGTTACACCGTCACGGTAACCGATGGCAACGGCTGTAGCAGCACCGACCAGATCACCGTGAATGTATTCGATCTTCCGACAGTGAATGCAGGGGATGATGCTAGTATATGCGCCGGAGATTGTTATACGTTCAGTCCTTCTGCTTTTGGAGGTTCCGGAAATTACAGTTATGCTTGGAGCAGTGGCCAGGCCACGGTCTGCCCTGCCGGAACGACGACCTATACGGTGACCGTAACGGATGCCAACGGCTGCACGGCTACGGATGAAATAATGATCAGTGTAACGATGCCTCCTTCGGCCAACGCAGGAAATGACGTGGCTCTTTGTGTGGGCGATTGTTATACCTTCGAACCTGTGGCGGGGGGCGGCAGTCCTCCCTACAACTTCAGCTGGAGCGGAGACGGCTCCACCACGGTATGTCCTTCGCAGACGACGACCTACATCCTGACGGTAACGGATACCAACGGCTGCAGCACCCAGGATAATATCCAGGTGACGGTCCACAGTCTTCCTTCACTTGATGCAGGATCGGATGTGGTGATCTGTGAAGGCTCGTGTTACACTTTCAGCCCAACGTCAAGCGGCGGTTCCGGCAGTTATAACTATAGCTGGAGCAGCGTTACAACAGAAGTATGTCCTATCCAAACCACGACCTATACGGTAACGGTAACGGACGGCAACGGCTGCAGCGTGATGGATGGTTTGACGGTTTTCGTCTCGCCTTTGCCTGAAGCCTTTGCCGGAGCCGATGTGACGCTGTGTCCGGGAGATTGCTATACTTTTAATCCTACCGGCTCCGAAGGTGCCGAACCTTATACTTACGCCTGGAGCGGAAATGAGAGCACGGTGTGTCCCTCCCAAACGAGCACTTATACGGTAACGCTCACGGATGCGAATGGCTGCACGGCGACGGACGACCTGACACTGTCTGTACTTCCGCCACTGGCAACGGTTGCTGCATCGGACGCGTCCCTGTGCCCGGGCGACTGCTACACCCTGAGTGCGAGTGCGACAGGGGGCAGTGGCAGTTATACCTACGCCTGGAACGGCAATGAAACGACGGTTTGCCCGAACCAAACAACTACTTACACAGTAACAGCTACGGATGAAAACGGCTGTACGGCCCTGGATGAGTTAACCCTCACCGTTTATGACCCGACCTCGCCCCTTGCGGTGAGCCACGAACTTTGTGAAGGAGACTGTGTGGATTATGCGGCATCGACCTTTGAGTTGATGGCTTTTGTAATCGAAGAAGAAACGACCTCCGGGCTTACATTTTGTGAGGCGGGCACTTATACGATAGAAGCGCTGGACGGGAACGGTTGCACGACGAGCGTGACCTTTACCATTGAGGTAACAGCACCGCCGACAGCTAATGCAGGCGCTGACCAGACGCTGACATGCTCGGTGACGGAAGTGACCATAGGTCAAAATCTTCCCGAAGACGGCATCGCTTACAGCTGGTCGAACGACATAAATACTCCTCAACAGACGATAAACGAAGCGGGCACCTATGTGCTGACGGCCACCAACACGGCCCTGGGTTGCAGTACCTCAGATGAGGTGGAAATCAACATAAATACCGCCGTGCCGACAGCAGATGCAGGAACAGACCTTGAACTAACGTGCGCCCAATCCACCGCCCTGGCCAATGGCACCGCCTCTTCCCAGGGCACCGGGTACAGCTACCAGTGGACCACCACAGGGGGCACGATCCTCAACGGAGGGATGACCCTGATACCCGAATTATCAGCACCGGGCACTTATTTGCTGACGGTGTTGAACAGTGAGAACGGTTGTGTATCGCAGGATGAGCTGACGGTGACGGAAGCGGAGCTGCCGGAACTGGCATTACAAAACCTCACGCATGTCGAGTGCCCGGATGGCGCCACAGGCAGCATTACAGTAGAAGGCACAGGAGGGGCAGACACTTATAGTTACGCCTGGTCGAATGGAGCAACGGGGGCGACCATAGGCGATCTGTCGGCCGGAATGTACACGGTAACCCTGACAGATGGCAACAGCTGCGAGGTATCATTATCGATACAGGTTACGGATCCTCCGGCGATCGTACTGGTATTGTCAGCGACGGCAGAGACCGGCAGCAGTGCCAATGACGGAAGTATTACCGCGACGGTGAGCGGCGGCACGCCAGGATACGAATACCTGTGGAGCACGGGCGGTACTGGCTCAACGATAGAGAACCTCTCTCCGGCATTGTATCATCTGAGTGTCACAGACAGCAACGGGTGTATGAAAATAGATTCAGCCAGGGTGAACAGTTTTGACTGCCAGAGCATAACAACGCAGACGACAGCAAACAACTACATCTGCCCGGGCAGCAGTTCGGGCAGCCTCAGCATAGATGAAATAACGGGAGGCACTGCTCCATACAACATCCTTTGGTCGACGGGGAGCAGCGCGATAAGTATAGGAAGCCTGGCAGGAGGGCATTATTCGACGACGATTACGGATGCGAACAATTGCGAGGTGATTCTTCCCTTCGATGTGACGGAAGAAGATACGATCGCCCCGACACTGATCACCCAGGACATCACGGTGTACCTCGATGAAAACGGGACGGCTGAATTAACGGCAGCAATGATCGACGGGGGCAGCAGCGACAACTGCTCAGCCGTGAGTTTTGAACTCAATAATACAGCGCTTAACTGCACGAACACGGGCAGTCAGGAATACGCCGTAAAACTGTGGGATGAAAACGGCAACTCCGACAGCACAACCGTAATGATCACGGTGCTGGATACGATCGCCCCGGTGTTTATCTTTTGTCCGGAGAATGTGGTGTCGATGAACTGCCTGGCCGTGGAATATGAATTACCTGAGGCGGAGGATAATTGCGGGATTGAAACGATGACCCAAACCGAAGGACTGTCAACAGGCTCAACATTTGTGGAGGGCGTTACACCGATCGTCTATCAGGTCAGCGATGCATCAGGCAATACCGCCACCTGTAGTTTTACCGTAACGGTGGAAAACACCCTTGAAGTTGAATCGACTTTTAGCGCATACAGCTGTGATCCGGTGTACCCGTTTACCGCAACACTAACCGCCACAGGCGGCACAGCGGAATACAGCTATTTGTGGAATGATAGCAGTACAAGCCAGGAAACAATCCTCGCCGCACCGGGTCCGTGGAGCTGGACGGTCACGGACAGCCAGGGCTGTGAACAAAGTGGTGAGATAACGGCCACCATACCGGATACGATCAGCATAACCCTGATCGCCACTGCTTCAACAGATATGGAGTGGAATGGCGCGATTGATGCCACGGTGACCGGCGGATCAGGGACATACGGATTCGAATGGCGCGATGAGATGGGGAACTTATTTGCCACGGGAGAGGATTTGGACGGCATACCGGCTGGGAATTATTGCTTGTGGGTATTTGATGAGGATGGCTGTATTGCGGGGGAATGTGTGGAGGTGGAAAATATCACCGGAACAGGCAATATAGCCCTGGACCAGTCCATTGTGTTGTCGCCCAACCCGACGTCTAATATTCTCAGGGTACAGTTCGATTTACCAAAAAAAGAAAAGGCCACCCTCAACCTGTTGGACATCAACGGCCACCAGCTGTGGCAAACAGAGAAAAGGGCCGAAGTGGATGAGGTGGAAGTGGACATGAGGGTTTTTTCGGAAGGAGTGTACCTGTTAAAGATTGTGACGGGAGATCGTATGACTGTGAAAAGGGTGGTGGTGAATAGGTAGGTCCAGTTTTATTAAATTGACATTTTTTATTTAAATTTTCGAAAACTCATATATTTACGTAGAAATAATTAAAAGCTCAAAATGGATAAAATGAATAGTTTGAAAAAAATCACTTTTTTAAGTTTAGTGTTGTTTGTGGTCATTACCGCCATGGTATCATGTGATGGAGGGGCTTCTCAAGAAAAAGATAATACTCCCAAGATTGTTTTGAGAAGTTATGATGAGGCTCGTGCCTACTTGTCGCAGGTTTTGGACAAGCCAATTCCGGCAGACTATAAGGCACCGGATTATATTTATTCCGGGATGTCAAAAGATGAGAAGTATGAAGTTTTCGGCAAACGCTATCCGCAATTTTATGGATTGGGAAGTACTGATTTGTTGGATTCTGTGATTGCCTATCCTGAATTATACGAGGTAATGATCATTGAAAACAGGGCATTGCGGGCGAGTGTGACGCAGTGATTCTGTGAAAAAGATCAAATACTGGTAAAGCGTTCGATCATTTCATTATAAAGATGATTTTTTCTTAAAATGCCTTCGTTGCCCAGCAGGATAAGATGCTCCCGGGCACGGGTCATCGCTACGTTTAGTTTGCGATCCACGCCTTCGGAAGAAAGGCTTACCAGCGTATTGAGTTGACTAAGTTCGTTAACGCAAAGGGATATGATGATGACCCTTCGTGCGCCTCCCTGGTAACGTTCAACCGTATCAACCGTTATGAGGCCTTCCTCTATGTCTAGTTGAAATAATGCTTGCTTGATCAGGGCAATCTGGGCACGGTAAGGGGTAATAATGCCAATGCACTCCGGGGTAAGACTGTTTTCGGCGGCGAAAAGTTTTCTGAAAATATTGGCCACTTCGGCAGCCAGGATGGCTTCGTGGTGATTGGTTTTATTGATTATGCTGGATTCGTCGGCTCTGGTGGGGATAAAAACGGTTCGGTTGTTAACAATCAGGGATTCCATTTCATTGGCAGGACTCGTTAATTTTTTCAATCCCCGAATTTGCTTTTGGGTTTTGTCGAGGTTTTCGGGGAGCACTTTAAGGCTATTGCCATAAAAGAAATGATTGGGGAATTCCATGATCTCGCTATGCATGCGGCCCTGGTGGCTCAGCTGGGCAAAGGCATGGTTCCAATCGTTTTGGATGCATTGCAAATAAAGCCGTTCAAAAAGGCTGTTCCTCAGATTGTTCAGCCCTATAGATTGTAACTCTTTATCCGTCACCAAAGTGGCTTCTTCACTTTGGGCTACCACTGCCGGCAATTGCCGGTGATCTCCAATGAGCACAAATTTCTTAAATAAAGGCAATATTCCCACAAGCATGGGTTCAGGGATTTGAGAAGCTTCGTCAATTATTACCTGGTCGAAATTTTTTAATTTAAATAGTTCTGTTTTTCCCACAACAGAAGAAATTGTACCCACTACAATGCGGTGTCGGTCTATGAGATCCTTCAGTGCCTGTCTGGAGGATAGGTCTTCTATTTTGACATTGAGGAGTTGTTTTTGCCATTTTTCTCCTGTTGAATACCGGGAGCCGATGCGGAAATATTGTTGTTGCATCTCAGGGCCAATGCTGTCAATGGCTTCGCATATTTCGTCGACGGCCCTGTTGGTATAGGCCAGCAAAAGGATGTTTTCACCGGTATGTTGAAAAATGTGGGCCACTATTTTTCGCAGCATAACACTCGTTTTTCCCGTTCCCGGCGGGCCCCAGAGGAGGAAATAGTCACGGGCATTGTGGACTTTCATGAAAATTTCATTCTGTTCCTCCGTCATTTGAGGGTCATCCTCTAATATTTGTTGGTCTAATGGCAGGAGTTTGGGAGGTTGTTGTGCCAGCAAAAGCTCCCTTTTATCTTTTGAACTTTTCGCAAAGTCAAACAATTGGCGGTACATCCCCGTAAAGCTGCTATCCAGCAGGTCATGTTCTATATTCCAAAAATCAAATTGGGAGAAAAAGGCATTGTTAAATTGTTTGGCTCTCAGCCGCAGCACGACCTGGCTGGATGTCAGTTCAACAATGGTGCATTTGAACAGCTGGCTGGAAAGTGGGGTTTGGCCCTCCTGTTCCGGGTATAAAACGGCAATATCTCCCTTACGGAAATTGGCGAGGGGGTTGGTAGATTCAGTTTTTACAAAGGACAGTAAGGCTTCTTCTTCCCCCGCAGCATTATGTACCAGGTTCAAATGGCTCAAAATGGCATAGTTGTCCAGTTTTTCCTGCTGTCGGTCCCGCCAAAGGGAGGCTTGCCCATTCATCCGGTCTATACCCTGAACCCCTGTCTTGGCCATGAGCTGTTCCCGGGCAATAAAGCCTGAAAAAGAGATGAAATATTTTCTCTCCAGGTCACTCATCCGTTGGTACACGTCTTCGAAGAGGATAATTTCATCCCGGGTGAATCCTTTAAGGGTGGGAAAATTGCCGGGCTTCAACCGGCCAAAAATTTTGGCCCCCTGCTCCAGCAAAGGCACGTTTTGATCTGTTCCCAACAGGGATATCATTTTTTCAATGCTGACCAGGAGGTTCCTCATCTGCAATCCGTCAAACTGGTGGTGTTTGGAAGCCGGGGCGAATCTCAATGGATTCATTTCCTGGCCTGAATAAAGGATGTAATTGACGGGGTTTACCTTGTCTTGGAAAACATCTTTGATCATCAGGTCATACAGCAGGGTTTGCATGAAATGGTTGGGACTGATACCATATACATTTGGCATAAAGGCTTTACCACTTTTTAATTCGACGATCGCTGTTTTGCCCTTTCCTTCCGGATCGTAGTGAAAAATGTCCAGTCGCCCCTGGAGTCCGTATTGATCAGAATAAAAAGATGGTTCCAGGTAAGCATATTGGGGTTGAATGTCTTCCGCCCCAAAACCGGAGGTCACCATCATTTTTAAGGTTAAATAATGACGCTGTACCGATTGGACAACTTCCTTGACCTGCCGATCCGTAAACAGGCAAAATCCCAAAGGATTCAGCGCAAATAATTTTGTTTTGAGTTCCTGGAAAGAGATCTTTGGATTATTCATCAGTTCATCCAGGAAAAAGTTGGCAATATTTCCGATCATCAGGTAGGTGGTGGTCTCAAAAGGAAGGAATTTTTTTAACAGGTAAGTCCACGGAATACTGTTATTGCCACTGAAACATTCGGCAATGGAGGACACATCTACCAAAAAATCAGGCTCCACCACAAAAGCCCGGGGATGGTAAATACCGGATTCATCAATCTCTATATCGATCAGGCTCAGGACATAAGGAAATTCGAACAAAACGGCCAGCGATTTGATCGTCGGATTAAAATTTTCATTTCTTTCAGGAATGTTGTACCTGATTTTTATGATCTCTTCGGGAATCGCTTCGTCCTTGCCTAGCAGGTACTCATGTTCGGGGTTATGATCCAAAATCACTACCCGGGCACTTTTTTTGAATGCCTTAATGCCGACAGGCCGAAAAATATCAGGCCATGAGGGGGGCACCAGATTTAATAGGTCGGGAGTTGGTTTTACTTCAAAAATAAATTCAATGACTTCCGTGAGAACCTTCAACCCAAAGTCAAAAATATTTTCGGGCGTAAAAGAATCATTGGCATCTTTTTCAGGATGAATATTTCGAAACCGATGGAGAAAAAACTGTAGTTGTTTAGGAATCTGGTATTTGTTGCCGACGTAGGCAAACCGGGTAAACAGGGTAGAAAACTGAAGTTGTTCCTTTTGGGTAATTTCAACAAAAATAATATTCAAAAGCTGCTGGAGAGACCTGACTTGTTCCGTCGGAGACAAAAGATCGTTAAAGGCGATTTTTTGCAGTTCCTTATAAAACAGTTCAGCGAGTACAGCTTTATTCATGGTGTGAATTTTCATGAACAAAAGTAAGGAATTGAAACCAAAAGAAAGGATAAGTTCCAAAATTGAGTGCAACAAATTCTCCTGATGTCCGAAGCTTATTGCTCAAGTCGATGTCAGCAGATGTTCAAAGCATTCCACAAAAAACATGAGTCATTCCGAATTTTCAAAAACTATCTGAAATAGAAATTTTTTGATTATTTGAAGTATTTTTTAAATGTAAAATGTAAAACAAGTAATTTAAAACCTGCCTGCTGACGCAGGAAGGCAGGTGTAAAAGTGAGTGGGCAAAAGGTTTGGGTTTTGGAAAAAAGTCATTTTTTGTCGCAAAACACCTAACCCACGACCCAAACACTTCTAAATTTTGCGGTTACTTGTTTTAAACTTTGCCTGCTGCCGCGACGGAAGGCAGGTTTTGCGGTTTATTTCTTTTGTAAAAGAAAAATCCCGAATTTAATCTGATTAGATGAAATTCGGGATGATTCATGTTTTTTTATTTTTTGGGATATGCTTTGGCGATCGGTGAAATTTCCACCTCTATCAGCCCTTGCTGCCCCGGATAATTCCGGGCACACAAATCCGATCCTTATAACTTTCATTATTCACATCGATTAGAGCGACATGCTTCGGCCATCATGGGGATGTCCCCCAACGCCGTGTACATGGCCGTGTTCAAGCTCTTCTTCAGTGGCTTGTCGGATACTTTCTATCTGAACGGTAAAGTACAAATTGACCCCAGCTAATGGGTGGTTAAAATCCAGCACAACTTCTTCCTCCTTAACTTCCACCACTGTACCCATCATTTGATTGCCACTCTGATCTTGCAAAGGAATGGTATTACCGACAACCAGCAGGTCTTCCTGTATTATGCCATTAACTGTAAAGCTATCTTTGGGAACAGGGATAACGTATTCCGGCTCGTAAGCACCATACGCATCGTGGCTTTCCAATCCAAAGGCAAAGGAATCTCCCGCCTTTTTCCCTTCAAGATTCTCTTCAAAGGAAGGCAGCATTTGCTCTACACCAAACAAAAAAACCAGTGGGGAGTCCCCCGTATCTTCAATTACACTTCCCTCTGCATTATTTTCCTGTAGCTTGTAATTCAGGTTGACGACAACATTTTTTTCAATGATCATAAAGCTATATTTTAAAACAACCTCTTTATAAAAAGAGGATCCAAGATAGGGAATTCTAAATTGATTTTGTTCAATGAAGTTCTCTAAATTTACCTGAAAAGAGAATTTATAGTTTTTACCAATGCCCAGAGCTTATTTAAGGAAGTTGTTTAAAGTTTTTTGGATTTTAGGATAAAGCGTTGCAGAGAGTTAAGTTTGAAAATCCTACTTAACTCACACCCCCCCTGCAACGATGGTCAAGTTAAGCAAAAAGTTGATTAACGAAAAATTGGTTCCTCACTTAAGCAAAGGCAAACGAGGCCCAAAGTGTAAATTTGGTCTATGGCGAATAATCCAAGCCATATTGTATAAACTGAAATCAGGTTCTCAATGGCGAGAACTTCCCTTACGAGAATTTTTTGGTCGATTCTCAATTAGCTGGAATACAGTTTATTACTATTTCCAAAAGTGGTCAAAAGATGGTAGTTGGTATCGCCTTTGGACTGCATTTTTAAAAACTTTTTTTCTTTTCTTTATCGTTTTATTTCTAACACTTTTTTTATTTGATTACTTTGACAAAGACATAGAAGAAAACATTGTACTACTTATCAAAAAAAATATTCTTGGGTCCATTATTATTGCCCTTTTAGTCACCATTGTTCAAATAGTTGGACTGAAAAAGTTTTCTAAAGAAGAAAGTACAGAAGATGAATAACTAACTTACTCAATCCAGATAGAGGGTGTTCAAATAACTGTGTCAAAGTTAACTTAAAAAAAAATAAGAACTTTGACGTATGAGTAAAAAGAAACGTAAAACATTGGAGGAACTGATACCTGATCCGGAATTACGGGAACGTGTCAGCAAACAGCTCTACAGTGGCGGCCCCTTATTTGGTCAGGGAAGTGTATTTAGCGAGATGCTACAGGCCATGATAGAGTCGATGGTCGCAGCCTGTCTGCTGACGCCGAAGGGAGGCTTTTAGCTTCGACCCAATACGCTCGTCATACCTTCCGATCAAAAATAGCCCATTCCCAATCACAAATCAATATATCCAATATTATTTCGAAAATCCAAAATTTCCACCTCTATCAGCCCTTGCTGCCCCGGATAATTCCGGGCACACAAATCCGATCCTTATAACTTTCATTATTCACATCGATTAGAGCGACATGCTTCGGCCATCAAGGGGAATAACCAATATCCAACCGCAGAATGTAGAAGTTAAGGATGCAGGGGCACTCTTTTTTCCGGGCACTTATAGTAACAGCAACACGGTTGCAGGGGGTTGATTTTTATTGAAAAATTCTGACCTTTGTCTTGTTTTGTAATTTTTTTTGGAAAATCGACCTGGAATATGAATAAAAAAAGAGGATTTATGTGGTTGTTTTATTTGGGTGCGGTTCTTTTAGTACAGGGCTGCACTCAACAGGAGGAAAAGGATAAACGGTATATTTTCCTCGGACATCCTTACGATTGGCAGGACTGGTACGGAATAGATCCGCGATTGGAGTCCCTGGATTTTTCTTCTTATGACCAGGTGTGGCTGGGAGGGGATGTTTGTTCCCGCCTTACTTTTAAGGAATCTACCCTGGATTATCTCGACAGTATTTTTGACCTTTCTTCTGAAAAGCTGCAATGGACCCTTGGTAACCACGACATCAAGTACGGGAATATTGATTTTATAACCAAAAGGACGGGAAGGAATACCTTTTACACCCGTACTTTCGACGGTATTTGCCTCTTGGTGCTGAATACGAATTTGTTCCGTTATTTTCCTCCAAAACAATTGCAGGATGATTGTGATCAAAGAGCGGAACAGCTTGAGCTTATCAAAAACATAACGGATACCATTTCTGAGTCTTCCCACCTGGTCATCCTGCACCATCATGCCATCATGAGTGAACTCAGGAGGGATTCCAGCGGGCAGATCCCTGAGGTGTTTAATACGAACTATCCGGGCATCCAGGCCAGCTGCGATTCCGCTTTTTACCTCACTGATTTTTTGTATCCAAAGTTAAAGCAGGTGCGTTCCAGGGGGGTGAAGGTTATCCTGGTGGGAGGAGATTTTGGGATGCGGGCCAAGGAATATGAATTCCAGACACCGGACAGCATTGTCTTTTTGGGGTCGGGCATCAACAACAGTCTTGAGTTTGCCACCGCGCCGGATTATGTTACCAGTTTTGATAAGGATAAGATACTGATTTTTCACAGGGATGTGCGCAAAAAAAGCCTCGACTGGGAATTTCTGGACCTGGATGATTTGGTGGAAAGCAGGAAAGAAAATTAAAGGAAAACCGTCACGGGAATTTTGAGTACCCCCGTGACGGCAGGAAAATTATTTACCCTTTTTGACGTAATCGTCATAAGTGGTTGTTTTATAATGTTCTTCTGAAATGAACTTCAGCTCCTTGAGAAAAGGGCCCGCCTCCTTGTAGCCGGGAGAGATGGTAATCCTGTCCTGTTTTTCATCGAGGTAAACGTAACTCGGATAACTGGTACGGCCGTCCAAAAGTGCATAGGCCAGTTCGTGCAGGCCTCTGCGGCCTACATCGGCTCTGTATTTCAGGACATTGTTTTTATAGTTGATCGATTCTTTTTGTTCGGCATCAAATTTGACAGGGTAGAAATTTTTGTTGAGGTAAGCAGCTACCTTAGGATCGGCAAAGGTGGTTTGATCCATTTTTTTGCACCAGCCGCACCATTGAGTGTAAACATCAACAAAGACCTTTTTGGGGCTTTTTTCTGCTGCTTTGATGGCTTCGTCCCAGGTGTACCATTTTACCTGAGCGGTTTCATTGGCGATTGGAGTAATGGGTTCAGGGGCATTTTTTTCAGGCGTAAAGGCGAACAATACAGCTGAAAAAGCAATGACGGAAAATCCAACGATAAATTTTTTCATGTTTAAATTTTTAGTGAAACGGATCATAACGAGGGGACAATTTTTATCAAAATTAGGAATTCAAACAATAAACCCAAAATAATGTTGTGATCTTATGTTTATCTTAACAGGCTTAAAGCTAACAAAAATGAAGAAAATAGTAGTAGCCGTGGGGGGGTCAAGTGGTGCAATATACGCAAAAGTTTTATTGGATAAATTGAAAGAACTCAGGAAACAGTGGGAGGCTGTCGGGGTAGTGATGAGTAAGAATGCTTGTTTTAACTGGGAATTTGAATTAGGAGATCGCTCCTTTGAAAACTACCCCTTCGATCGTTATGAGCCTAATGATTTTATGGCTCCTTTCGCCTCCGGTTCTGCCCAATACGATACCATGATCATTTGTCCCTGTTCGATGGGGCAGATGGGGAGGATCGCGGCCGGGCTCTCCACTGACCTGGTCGGGCGGGCCGCCGATGTGATGCTCAAGGAAAGGAGAAAACTTATCCTGGTACCTCGTGATACGCCCTACAACCTGATTCATATCCGGAATATGGAAACCATAACATTGGCCGGCGGCATAATTTGTCCCGCCAGTCCGTCGTTCTACAGCAAGCCAAAAACATTCGAGGAACTGGCTGCTACGGTAACAGACAGGGTTTTGGACCTGGCCGGGTTTGATCTGGATACTTACCGATGGAGTGAATCTTCGTGATTTTGGGGTAAAGAGGATTGTAACAAATTCAATAATTAGTCCCGTAAAGTAGGCAATTTCCTATTTTCCATTACTTTTGTGGGGTTTTTAAAAAAAAATTAAATTTATTTTATGAAAAAGGTATTTTATTCTTTTATCGCGACACTATTTTTTATCACCAGTATAAATGCTCAACAAAAAATGGATACATTGAGTTACAGTTTGGGAGTGCTTGTTGCCCAGAATTTAAAAGGACAGGGTTTTGAGAATTTGGACGGAGCTTCAATGGCTCAGGCTATTGATGATGTATTGAAAGACAGTGCATTGAAAATAGACGTGCAGACCGCCAATCAACAAGTACAGGATTTTCTGACAGCTCAGGATGCCAAAAAACATGAAGAAGTCATTGCTGTGGGTAAAAAATTCCTGGAGGAAAATGGCAAACGCCCCGGCGTTGTGACCCTGGAAAGTGGCCTCCAATATGAGATTATGACTAAAGGTACGGGACCTATTCCAACGGCTGCGGATAAGGTGAAGGTACATTATCACGGCACATTGCTCAATGGTACTGTATTTGACAGCTCTGTGGATCGTGGAGAACCTGCCACTTTTGGTGTTACTCAGGTCATCAGCGGCTGGGTGGAAGCCCTCCAACTGATGCCGGTAGGATCAAAATGGAAATTGTTCATTCCTTATGACCTGGCCTATGGTTCACGTGGTGCAGGAGGACAGATCGGACCTTTCTCTACCCTCATTTTCGAAGTAGAATTACTTGATATTGTAAAATAATTTTTTTGCATGCACATTGATATCCTGTCGGTACAACCTGATTTGCTGGTCAGTCCTTTTCAGCATTCCATTATGAAACGGGCCCAGGAAAAAGGCCTGCTGGAAGTCAATGTGCATGATCTTCGTCCCTGGGGGCTGGGCAGGAACCAGCAGCTGGACGATTACCAGTTTGGAGGTGGAGCCGGAATGGTTATGATGGCCGAACCCCTCGCCAATTGTATAGAACACTTACAGTCTCTTCGGACTTACGACGAGATTATCTTCATGACTCCGGACGGAGTACGGCTGGATCAAAAAACCTGTAACCACCTTTCTTTAAAAGGCAATTTACTCATCCTCTGTGGCCATTACAAAGGCATTGATGAGCGCATTCGCGAACAATTCATTACCAAAGAAATTTCCATTGGCGATTATGTCCTTTCAGGAGGAGAATTGGGCGCTGCGGTTTTGGTAGATGCCATAGGCCGGCTGTTGCCGGGCGTACTGGGCGACGAAACTTCTGCGCTTTTTGATTCTTTCCAGGATAATTTGCTCGCTCCTCCCGTTTATACCCGGCCCGCTGATTTCAGAGGGGCCAAAGTACCCGAAGTTTTGCTCTCCGGAAATTTTAAAAACATCGAGGAATGGCGTTTTGAGCAGGCGCTTAAGCGAACTCAGGAAAGGCGCCCTGACCTGTTGGACGAAGAAGATTAATCCAGCTCAATTTTTGATCAGGCTTCGCACGGCAACGGATTCCCCGTTTTTATCCATGGCTTTTAAAAAATATGTGCCCATAGGCAAGGCTTCCATGTTCAGTTCATAAGGCGTTTGTCCCGGGTGGAAAATCTCAATGGTCTTTCCCGAACCGTCCATGATTTTAATGGTCTTGATTTTTGTGTCCAAACGGGTTTCAATCATCGTTTTTTGACAAAAGGGATTGGGGAAAATATTAAATTCCTCCCCTGCTTGAGCTAATCCTATTGCCGTTATTTCATTGGAAAGTTTAAGGATGACTTCTGCTGAGCTTTCTTCATCAAAATCAATGGTGATTTCTTTTTCCGGGTATCCCTGGGCTGTTACCTTCAAGGTGTAGGTGCCTGGAACAGCCCCTGTTCGAAATTCGCCAAGGGCAGAGCTATATACCACATGATCATTTTCCAAAAGGCGGATTTCAGCATTGGAGATGGGCAGGTTGGTTATGGAGTCCACCACGGTTCCATAAAGCCGGCCGGCTTTGGTCTGGTTGAATTCCCACACATACAATCCATCTTCCCGGTTGCCGCCGATGATCTTGCCTGAGGGCAAATACGGGCAGCCCGACCACAAGCCGTTGAAGCCACCACTTTCGCCGGGCCAGGTATCATAAAAGCCCACTTCTACCGGGGTGGTCGGATCCGTTATGTCAACCACCCGGAGTCCTTCGGTATTGTGCGTGATGAAGGCAAAATCTCCGAGGATGTAGGGGTTGTGAACCAGGCTGATCGGGTTGGCGGTGTAGGAAGCTACTTCCACAGGATCAGAAAAGTCTTCGATATTGAATAGTCTTGCAGGAAGTCCATCCTGTTCCGGCGCTACAAACAGGAATTTACCATCCATGGTCATGGAGGAGCTGTGGACTTTGCCATCGGGAATGTCCATCCTGGTGATTAAAGTCGGATGGCTTTTGTCGGAAATATCTACAAAATCAATGGTGCCTTCATAAAAAGCAGAAGCAAACATGGTGTCGCCACGGATATGGCAGTCGTGAATGTAGTAGCCGGGGGCGTAAAGCCCGGCTTCTGTCGGGTTTTCCGGGTCGGAAACATCCATAATGTGAATGCCTTGGGTCGTTGTAGTTCCGGCAATATAAACGTATGGAGCATCGCTGAAAATATCTTTTTGAATGATGTGTCCTTTGGTAAAAGTCAGGTTATAGTTGGTCACCAGCGTTGCCTGCTCCGGCAATTGATCCAGCCGGATGACCTGCATGCCGTTATCAATGCCTGAAACATCCGTCACGACATAGGCATGGTTTTCTACAACGGTGATCTCCCGCCAGTTGGTTTGCGGCCCGGGGATATAAGCGACTTCCTCCAGCTGGCCTGCTTCCATAATCCGGTAAATGGCGGTTCCGTCATGGGCACCCAAAAGGGCATATTCCGTGCCGTCTTCCGCGGTGTAATACCAGGATCCTGAGTATCGCTGTTCTCCCCGGTTGTATTGGGCGTACAGACTTACGTTAAGGGATTCCTGGGCTGAGATAATGGATAAACAAGTTGTCAGCAGGAGGATGAAAAGCAGGGTTTTTTTAGTCATGGTTGAATTTTTATACTTAATTTGGTTTACCACATAGTTCACATAGCTATTTTACCACATAGTCACATAGTTCACATAGTTATTTTACCACATAGTTCACATAGTTGTTTTACCACATAGTCACATAGTTTTACCACAAAGTCATAAAGGGAGCAATCTCCCGTTAATTATCAATAACATTTTAACCTTAAATCAGGAACGTCGAACACTCCCCGGCAGTTAGTATAGTTGGGATAAGAGGTTATAGAGGTGACCGTCTTTGGAGATGAGGGCTCCCTGTTCGATCAATCGAAAGAGTTCCATCTCCCGGGAATCTTTGTAGTCACGTTCGGATTTATAGAGTTTAAGTTCCGCATCGGAGTCATTGAAGTTGGAAAGCATTTTTTCCGGCAGCTCGTCAAGGTCGAAAACAAAATCATTTTCCCCTTCAATAAAAATACCTTTCAGGAAAATCTTATCCTTATCACACAAGAAACTCCTAATATCCTTAGGGCGTTTAAGATCGAGGTACTTAATGCGCTCTAATGTTTGCCCGATGACAATATCGCTGAACATTTCGATCAGGTCGTCCGCTTTTTCGGGAGTAACCTTTTTGATCTTTACCCAATCGTCAGCGGTGACGGTATTGGCGGCGAGGAATCGGATGAATTCCGGTTCTAGGGTTTCGAGTTCTTCTTTGGTGAGCAGTCGGTATTTCATGTTGTGTGAATAGGCTTTTTTTGTTTCAAGGGGCAAAAATAGGGAAGTATTTCATTTTTTAGTGCAAATTTCAGGGCAAGACATTACCTTTGTGCCGATGTGAATGGTTATGCATATCGAAAAAATATGCTCCATAACAAGCTGACCAAAACCATGCTGATTTCTTTTTTCAACCAACAGAAAAGCATGAATTTTCAGAAAAAAACCAGTCTACGGCAGGAGGATCAAACCGCCATAATCCGACTCACGGCACTATGGGCGCTAAGCGAAGCCGCCATGGGTGGCGTGATGCATTTGTTCAGCCTTCCTTTTACCGGAATTTTTGTCGGAGGGGTAGCTGTAATGCTTATTGCGCTGATCGCCAGCATGACGGATAAGCCGATGGTGGACATACCAAGGGCCCTGTTGGTGGTGCTCATCATCAAGGCGATGGTCAGTCCGCATTCCCCGGTTACGGCCTATATAGCGGTTGGTTTTCAGGGACTGATGGGAGCTCTGTTGTTTCGATTCATTCCCTCTTTCAGGGCAGCAGCCCTGTTGCTGGGAGTACTTGCCTTGATGGAATCTGCCCTCCAGAAATTGCTGACCCTTACCTTGCTGTTCGGACTATCCCTGTGGGAATCTTTGGATGCTTTCATCGATTATGTTTTTAAAAAATTCGGGATGCTTGCCGAAGGGGTAAGTGCCCAGGGAAGTTGGTGGGTGGTCTCATTGTATTTGGGGCTTTATTTGGTCTCCGGGTTATTGGTCGGCTACCTGGCCGGGCGATTGCCTGCCGAGGTAAGGGTGGCTTCTGAAAAATTAGTCTTAAATTTTCAGGAATTAAGCACTCCTTCTGAGGCAACCAGGCACAGTAAATCCCGGCCACTTTGGAAACGCTCTTCCTTCCGGTTGGGCGCCTTGGCTCTGGTTGTTTTTTCATTAGCTTACCTGCTGGTGCCCTCCTACAGGAATTTCATGGATCCAATTTGGATATTGCTTCGGGTGGCAGGGTTATTAGTATTGTGGTATTTCGTTTTGGCGCCTCTGGTCATGAGATTATTGCAACGGTTTTTAAATAAAAAAGCATCGGATTACCGGCAGGAGGTGGCTGCAGCGTTGAGTTTGCAACCCGTTTTCAGGGAATTAACCCGAACGGCCTGGCGGGATACCCGGGCATTAAGTGGATGGCGCAGATGGAAAGCTTTGGTAATTCGAACCATTACCTATGCCTTGGTTTATGTTTCTAATGAAAACAATCCATGAGGCCAATTCGGATATTTATTTTCACCGGGCCCATTAGATCAGGCAAGACCACCGCCTTGATGAATTGGGTCGGAAAAAGATCCAATATTGGCGGTTTTCTTACCCCGGATAAGGGTGAATTGCGCTACCTTTTTACCTTGTATGACAGGAAGTGGCATGATTTTCAGGTTGCTGATGCCTTAGCGAAAACGATGCCAGAGTCACAATTGGTAACCATTTCAAAATTCAATTTTCTCTCCACGGCCTTTGGGATTGCCCATCAAACCCTTTTGAATGATCCGGATCTGAATCCTGATTGGATCATCATTGACGAAGTGGGTAAACTTGAACTCATGGGCCTTGGCCTGGAGCCGGCCTTAAAACAGGTGCTGGCTTATTACAAAACTTCGAAAACTTCCGGAGCCTTACTGATGGTCGTCAGGGAGGAATTGCTGGAAGCGGTAAAAGATTATTATCAACTGGAGCATTTTCAGGTGATCAAAAACCTAAATTCTCTTTTTTAATTCTCCTGTCGCAAATTTTATTTTTTGTAAAATTGCATATTCTTTTGTTGAATATTTTCGAGTAAGAATTTCTATCATAAAATACAACTGAAAAATTATGGAATTCGCCTTACCTGATTTCGGCAGTGGAGCCGTCTGGATGAGTTTGCTGACGCTTACCTTTCTGGAGATTGTACTCGGTATCGATAATATCATTTTCATTTCGATTGCCACCAACAAACTGGACGAAGCCGATCGCCCCAGGGCTTCCAATATAGGTTTGGTGTTGGCCATGGTGTTGCGTATTGCCTTGTTGTTCGGTATTTCCTGGCTGGTGGCCATGGAAACTCCCTGGATCAGTTTTGACCGTTCCTGGATTCATGCTGCCTTTTCCGGGCAAAGCCTGATTCTGATTGCCGGAGGCATATTCCTTCTGTATAAAAGTACTACCGAAATTCATCATAAACTGGAAGCACACGATGAGCCGGGTGCTGAAACTACTCCCAGGAAAAAATCAGGCGTGGCACAGGTCATTCTGGAATTGGTGGTCATCAATATCGTTTTTTCTTTTGATTCCATCCTTACCGCAGTGGGCATGACCAACGGGTTAGCGGGAGCGCTGCTCATCATGATCATTGCAGTGGTCCTTTCTGTGGGTATTATGATGCTTTTTGCCGTAACGGTTGCCAATTTTGTAAACCGTCACCCTTCCATTCAAATGTTGGGTCTTTCTTTCCTGATCCTGATAGGATTTACCCTGATTGCTGAAGGAGCCCACCTGGCTGACCTGGATGTTTTCGGAGGGCATGTAGGAAGTGTACCCAAAGGATATCTTTATTTTGCCATTACCTTTTCCTTGTTTGTGGAATTCCTAAATATGCGATTCCGTAAGAAACGTCTGGATCCCATTCAGCTGCATGGCGCAACAGAAGATGCCATTCAGCAGGGACTGATGGAGAAATAATAAAAAGACTGAATCCGTCCATAAAAGGATATAGGTTGGGGGTTGTGGGGTGCGGAATAACCCGTAACCCCCAACTTTTTTTTACAATAATCGTTTCCCACTTTATCACTACCTTTACTAATGATTGGAAACAAAAAAAGCTGTTTATGCAAGAATCGACCACCTTTTACGACAAACCCTTTAACCCGGTGCGGTTGCTCCTGATCGTTGGGGCGGGATATCTTATAATGGCTGTTGGGTCAAAATTGCTCGAATGGACTCATATGATTGAACCCTCGGTCAAATTTCCCTATATGGCCGGCGGGGCTTCGCTTTTCATCTTTGCCATGTTCGGAAGTTTGTTCATCGTAAAGGCCGAAAATGTGTCAAAATATCTTGGCCGCGTCATTTACTGCTATTTGGGGCTCGGCACCACAACAATCCTGGTCTCCTGGCTGTTAACTTCCAAAACCATTGGTGAGGTAGGGACTTTCAAATGGATTTACCTCGTACTCACCGTTGGTTTTATGATATTTCTCGGCATTATGTCTTTTGTCAGAAACATCGTAGAATATGCAGAAAAAGAAGAATGGCATCACCCCAGGCAGCGTAAAAGATAAAAAGTGTAAAGTGGCCTTGGCCTTGCCGGATTCATCATTTATTAAAATAATAACATCATGAACAACAGGATTTTAAACCCGGTACTGGCTCTCGTTTTTATTTTTTTATTGCCTGCCTGTAACCACGCCCAGCAGGAATCCCTTCAATCGACTTCAACCGTTCCTGAGTTAAAACAGGATACCGCTTCGGACCAGATTTTTCTCTCCATTACGGGAGATACCCTTTATCCGGTGGTGCAAACGGAAAAGGAATGGCGAGCCCAACTGACGGATGCGGAATTCAATGTTTTGCGCGAAGCCGGAACAGAACGCGCCTTCACCGGGGAGTTCTGGGATAACAAAAAGAAAGGTATTTATACTTGTGCTGCATGTGGTTTGCCATTATTTGATTCAGCCACAAAATTCAAGTCCGGTACCGGCTGGCCCAGTTATTATCAACCCATCAAAAAGGAAAATGTAAAAGAGATCGTCGATACCAGTTACGGAATGAGAAGGGTAGAAGTGGTTTGCGCACGTTGTGGCGGACACCTCGGCCATGTGTTTGAGGATGGTCCCAAACCAACAGGTTTGCGCTATTGCCTGAATTCTGTGTCGCTGGATTTTGTACCCAAGGAGAAATAGGTTTTTGCCAGGGGGGGGGATTTTATTGTCACCTTGTCAGGATCAGGATTTTCGGGATTTTGGATTTGCAGGATTGGTGGGCCAGGAGTTCGGAGCATTCTTGCATCCACCCTTGTCAGGATCAGGATTTTGAGGATTTTAGGATTTGCAGGATTGGATGCTAGGAGTCCTACGCATTCTCGCATTCACCCATTCTTCACCTCTCCCCTCAATCCTAGTTCCACTACCTCTAAATCTTTAATATTTCCAGCTTCCAGCGTAAAGCGAACAATCGTCCTCACGATGTGAAACCCATGGATTCCGCAAGCGCCCGGATTGATATGCAATAATCCAAGTTTTTTGTCGGGCATTACTTTAAGAATGTGTGAATGACCACAGATGAATAATTTCGGTGGATGGTTTTTTAATATTTCCCTCACCCTCACATTGTATCTCCCGGGATACCCTCCGATGTGGGTTAAGAAAACATCCACCCCTTCGCACACAAAGCGGTCATCTTCCGGGAACCTGCGGCGCATCAGGTGATCGTCAATATTGCCATAAACGGCTCGCAAGGGACGGAAAGCCTCCAGTTTGTCCACGACTTCCATATGGCCGATATCCCCGGCATGCCATATTTCATCGCATTGCTCAAAGTACTGGAACACTTTTTCATCCAAATATCCGTGGGTGTCTGATAATAAGCCGATTCTCATGTGCTGGTTGCTTGTTGCTTGTTGCTGGTTACTTGTTGCTGGTTACTTGTTGCTTGTTTCTTGTTTCTTGTTTCTTGTTTCTTGTTACTTGTTTCTCGTTGAATCTTCTTTTTTATTTCTTTGAGCCTGGTTACGCTGCGCTTGGGGCGGGCTCCTCCAGGGGTTCTTTAAATGGAAAAAACTATTTTTCCAAAATGTTTCCCTGAGGCCATCCTGTCCAGGGCTGCCTGACCGTCCCTGAGGCGATAAACGCTGTCCACCACAGGTTTGATTTTGTGTTGGGTGACAAAATGAAGCATATCTTCAAACTCCTGGTCAGTTCCCATGGAAGTGCCGAGCAGGGAAATTTGTTTCCAAAAAAGGATCTGCGGACTCAGGTTGTTGATGGCTCCTCGACTGCCGCCATAAAAACAGACCCTGGCGCCGGGGTTACAACATTTAACGAGTTGGGCAAAACCGTCTCCCCCTGCGCTGTCAATGATCACGTCAAAACCACCCGATATGGTTTTTATGGATTTGTCCCAGTTTTCTTCTTTGTAATTAACCCCGCCTTTCGCACCCATGGCGATGGCCCGGTCAATTTTTTCTGACGAGCCGGAAGTCACAAAAACATTGGCCCCGGCGGCCAGTGCAAATTGGCAGGCAAAAAGCGCTACGCCTCCTCCGACACCCGAAATGAGCACGTTTTCTCCTTTCCTGAGTTGTCCTTTAGTGAAAAGCGCCCGATAAGCGGTGAGCCCGGCTAAAGGAAGGGCCGCCGCCTCTTCCCAGCTTAAATGGGCTGGTTTGGGAAACAATTGTTTTCTTTCTACCTTAACCAATTCAGCAAAAGTGCCGTGGGCGGGCAGTCCGAGAATCTGGTAATTTTTTCCGGGGAAAGCAGGGGTTTCCCCCCAATTGATGGAAGGATTGATGATCACTTCTTCCTCGCCAGCCAAACCGGCACCGTCTGAACCCATGATAATGGGCGTGACAATATTCGGATACATGCCTTTGGTGATCCAAACATCCCGGTGGTTAAGTGCCGCCGCTTTTAATTCTACCAAAACCTCATTTTCGCCGGCTTCGGGTGTGTCAAAATGATCAAATGTTACCGCCTGATTGATTTCTTTTAAAATTAATGCTTTCATGTTCACAAAACTACCGGAGAATGTGCTGAATCACTAAAATTTTTGAACAAAATTTCAGATATTTACGATACCGGGAATAACCCCCGGAGGGCGCCCACCAAATAACTGCTGAAATTATGTCAAAACAAAAATACCAGGCTGATGTGCTTATCGCCGGCGGCGGCCTGGCAGGCATTACTACCGCACTGGAATTGCTGGATAGTGGAAAAAAAGTGATCCTCTTCGACCGGGATGAAGCCGATAAATTCGGCGGACTGGCCAACTGGTCATTTGGCGGTATGTTTTTTGTCAACAGCCCCGTTCAGCAAAAAGCCGGCATTAAAGATAATGTAGATCTCGCGACCAAAGACTGGTTTTCCTTCGCCGAATTCGGGGAAGAGGAATACTGGACCAAAGCCTGGGCGAGGCAATATGTAGAACTTTCTGACGGCTGGTCCTTCGAATGGCTGCGCAATCGCGGGATAAAGTATTTTCCGGTCGTACACTGGGTCGAAAGGGGATTGCTGCAGCCCGGAAACTCTGTGCCTCGTTTCCACCTCGTCTGGGGTACGGGATATGGGTTGACTCAGCAGTTGATTTTCCACCTGGAAAACCACCAGCACAAAGGAAACCTCAAACTCATGTTCAGACACCGCGTGACTAACCTGACGGTGCAAAATGGCAGGGTAGTGGGATTGAGTGGAAAGGATGAGCTGAGCAATGAAGATTTTGAAGCTACAGGTGACGCGGTGGTCGTAGCCAGCGGTGGCGTCAATGGCAGCATACAACGGGTAAAACAAAACTGGCCCCAACATTGGGGAAACCCTCCCGAAGAAATCCTCAATGGTTCCCACAAGTACGCCATCGGCGATATGCACGATGCGGTGAGTGCTCAAAAGGGGAATATTACCCATCTCGACAGGATGTGGAATTACGCAGCAGGGGTACAACACCCCAAACCGTTGTTCCCGAACCACGGACTCAGCCTGGTCCCCTGTAAATCGGCATTGTGGCTGAATCACAAGGGGGAAAGAATGGGGCCAATGCCTTTGATTACCGGTTACGATACCCGGTTCCTGGTAAAAAGGATTTGTGAAGAGCCTGTAAAATATTCCTGGCAGGTTATGAACAGGAAGATCGCCTACAAGGAATTTGCGATCTCCGGTTCCGAACACAATCCTGCGGTGAGGGATAAAAAGCTGTTTGCTTTTCTGAAAAACATTCTTTTGGGAAATAAGGCCCTGGTGGAGGAAATGCTGAACACTTGCCCCGATTTTATTGTGGCCAACTCCCTGGAAGAACTGACCGATAAGATCCACCAGGCTTCGCCGGAGCACCAGGAATTTTCCGGGACTTTGCTCCGGGAGTCTGTCCACACCTACGACCAGATGATCGACCGTGGCCAAAAATACCACAATGACGAACAGTTGCGTCGTATCGCTCATGCCCGTCAGTATCGTGGGGATAAGGTGAGAACCTGCAAATTTCAGAAGATCGTCGATGCAAAGGCCATGCCGCTGATTGCCATCAAACTCAGGATATTGTCGCGCAAAAGTTTAGGGGGGATTCAAACGGATCTGCAAAGCAGGGTACTGGACAATCATCCCGATCCACAAAAACAGCAGCCCATTCCGGGACTTTATGCGGTGGGGGAAGCCGCTGGATTCGGCGGCGGTGGAGTACATGGCAAACGGGCGCTTGAGGGAACTTTTCTCTCCGGATGTATCATTAATGCCCGGCTGGCAGCAGCGGATATTGTGAAAACGAAATGAAAGGATTGAACCCTTTCAGGGTTCGGAATTTAGGGTTTGTTGGCTCCGCCGATTTTATCGGCGGTTATGGAGATTGAACCACTTCGTGGTTTTGGGGTTGTGTAAAAAGTCTAGAAATCTTTTAAATCACATGATTATTCAATGTGTAAAAAGTCGTTTTTTCATGCTTTATATATTCCATTTTCCAAGATATTTTGGAAAAATTGAGTTTTTACACAACCCCGTTATGGAGATTGAACCATTTCGTGGTTTTGTCAAAGGGATGAGGATGAAATTATTTAATTTTTGTAAAAGATGTGTGGAACTCCATTTTGTGTAATTTAACAAAAAAACTGCCTTAATGATACAATGTAAGGAGATTAAAAACAGGTGTTATTAAATTAGTTTTTCTATTGATTTCTAATTGGAGAATGCCGCATGATTATTATAAAATTATGGATAAAATGGATAAGATTTTTCCAATAATGATGATGCTAGTTATTGGACTTAATGGATTATGGTACTGGGTTAAATCCACATTAAAACAAAACGGATATGAGGTTAGTTGGTTTTGGAATCACGTCAAAGATATACCAAACATGTGGAAACTTGCGAAAAATACCAACAACCCAACTCTGAGAACAAGATACTTTTTGATGGCAGTTGGATTACCAATTGGTACAATAATTTTTATAGCTTCATTTTTTATTATTGTTCCATCATTGATGCAATCAGACCCATGTGAAAATGCTAGATACTTTAAACAATCAGAATGGAGTGGAATTGTAGTAAAGAAATACCGAGATACCCCGAATCACAATTACAAAACAATTGAAATTCAATATGATAATAAGATTGAGAAAATTCAAAATTGGGTAATATTCCAAAATGGAAACTTTGAATTAATCGAGATAGGCGACTTGATATCAAAACGAACAGGTGAAAATAATGTAAGACTTTATAAAAATGGAAGTGAAACATTTTTGGAAGTGGATTATGGATGTAATGAATAGAAAACACATACAGCATCCAGTCGTATGCAAATGCAGGACGGTATGGTAAATTGAAAATGAATGCAACAGATAAACATAGTAACGGTTTGACCGTTTTCGCTCCAAAACCCGTATTGCGCATGCAACAATCGTTAATGAAAAGTATAAAAAGAAAAGCAATCACCCCTAAATCAATATCCACCATTCAATAAAAGAATTGAAAAAAAGAACCTGCCTTTGCCGTCAGACAGGCGCCGATTTTGGAAGTTTCTCTTTTTACTTTTGTTAGAAAGTACCCATTATCCCAAAGGGATAAAATTTGAATAACTTCCGATGAAATCGGAAGACTGAAAACGAAAATAAGAGAACCCTGAAAGGGTTCAATGTATTTTTACAAAGACCAATCTAAATAGACTTATAATGAAAAAAACAGGATCCTTTCTCACGGTTTATGCATTGGAACAGATCGGGGTGAAATATACTTTTGGCATTCCCGGTGTACACAATACCGAGATTTACGATGAACTCAATAATTCCTCTATTATTGAACCTGTTCTGGTGACTCATGAGGGCGGAGCAAGTTTTATGGCCGACGGTATTTCACGGACCACTGATTCCATCGGTACAGTGGTGATCGTGCCTGCTGCCGGAACCACGCATGCCATGAGCGGGATAGGAGAGGCTTTCCTCGATGGAATTCCCATGATGGTCATTTCCGGGGGCACACGCAGGGATACCGGGAAACACTACCAGCTACACCAACTGGACCTTGGGGAATTGGTAGGTGCCATTGTCAAACAATATTACCTGGTAGAAAAGCACGAAGACATCATCCCTACTATTTACAAGGCCTATGAAATGGCTATTAGCGGGGAGCCGGGTCCTGTGTTCATAGAAATACCTGTTGAGCTCCAGCTTTTTAGAGGAGAAGTGGATGGGCTGCCGGAATACCATCCTGTGCAAGCAGAAAAAACATGGTCCGATGAACAGATTAAAGAAGCGGCCAGGTTGTTGAATGAAGCTAAAAAACCAGGCATTTATGTCGGTTGGGGTGGATTGGGATCGTTGGAAGAACTGGAAAAACTGGCAGAAAGATTAAACGCTCCGGTGTCTACCACTTTTTCAGGGTTAAGTGCATTTCGCGCTATTCACCCGATGCATACGGGCGTAGGGTTTGGCGCTTCAGCCTTGCCGGCGGCAAGGAAAGCTTTTGTCGATTGTGATTGTCTGCTGGCCATAGGTGTTAGGTTTTCTGAACTGGCCACAGGCAGCTATGGCATGAATGTGCCAGAACAGCTTATCCATATTGACATCAATCCCCAGGTTTTTCATAAAAACTACCCGGCTACTTTATCCATTGAAGGAGATGCCCATGCTATTTTAACGGCACTCGAAAAAGAGTTTGAAGAAGAAAGTGTCCAGGCTCATAACGACAATGATGCTTTGAAGCAAATGATCGCTTCTGAAAAAGAAGCCTACCGCGCCACCTGGATGAAGGCCCCCCAGGACGATATGGTTTCTCCCGGATTTTTCTTTCAGTCCTTGCGGCAACAAATGCCTGATGATGTACTGATGGTGGTGGATGACGGTAAACATACCTTCCTGACGGCAGAATTATTCCCTGTGCATACGGCCGGACATCTCATTTCTCCCACCGATTTTAATTGTATGGGTTATGCCATTCCAGCTTCCATCGGGGCTAAATTCGGGAACCCGGATAAGACAGTGGTGACCATCGTAGGCGACGGAGCTTTCCAGATGACATGTATGGAATTGATCACCGCCACGACCTATGGATTAGGCATTATCGTTTTTGTTTTCCATGACGGGGAATTGGGGCAAATATCACAGTTCCAGAAAATTCCGCTCAACAGAAAGACGTGCACCACTTTGGGCGATTTGAAAGTCGAAGGAGTCGCCATCGCCACGGGAGCCCGTTACCTGGCGATGAACAATGACAATGAGATTGATGAGGTCATAAAAAAAGCCAAACAACTGGCGACGGAAAATGTGCCGGTCATCGTGGATGTGAAGATAGATTATACCCAAAAGACAATGCTCACCAAAGGAGTGGTCAAAACCAACCTGAGGAGATTTCCGCTGGCAGAGAAAATACGATTTATCGGCCGTGCGGTGAAGCGGAATGTTTTGGGGTAGATTAAGAGCGTATTTTATGTTTAGTAAAGTGGACAATAAAAAAAGGTTGACCTTTTGGCAATAACACTTACCTGATCTCAATAGCTGTGATCAGTTCCTCTCCCAATTCATCATTCAGATTGCGGAGGATTTTTTCTTTCCCGTAGGACAACTCCTGCTTGAGGGCAGCGGAATTAATGGTGACGTAAAGTTTGTTTTTCCTGACTTTGATCTCTGTCGTGTATTGGGCTATGGTAGGTCCCATCACAGTGCCCCAGCATTTGTTGACTTTGACCTGGGTGAGGCGGGAACGCATACGGTAATGGTCAACCATTTGTAATAGGGCGTGTTTCAGGCTTTGTTCGTCTGCATGTGTCATAATAAGGATTGGTTTTGTTTATAAGTAATATTGCTTGTTTAGTATGCAGCTTTCAGTGCCAGTTGGCCGATTTTTATCCGGGGTATTAAGGTTGTGTTGCTTATTTCAAACTTTCGCGGTCAACTTTTTAACCTTACAAAAAGGGAAAACCTAAATCGGGGTCGCCGTACCCTTGGAAATATTGAATTTCCTGAAGTCGGCTCCAGTCTTTTCTATGATTTGTGTTACCCTGTTGGGGTGCGTATCAGTAATGAATATCTGCCCAAAGTCCTGCCTGATGAGTAATTGAAGCAGGAATTTTACTCTTTGGCTATCCAATTTATCAAAAATATCATCGAGAAGTAATAAAGGAGGTTTCTTTTTTTCAAATTTTAACATTTGGTACTGGGCAATTTTGAGGGCAAGGGTAAAAGTTTTTAACTGTCCCTGGGAAGCAAAACGCTTGAGAGCGTTGCCCGAAAGGGTAAAAATCAGGTCGTCGCGATGGATGCCTGCAGTGGTTCTTTGGAGGATACGGTCTTTTTCGCTGGTTCGGTCTAAAAGGAGCTCGAAGGCCATTTCATTGAGCTGGGATTTGTATTCGCAATCTACCTCTTCCGAATTTCCGGAAATTTCCAGGTGAACCCCTCGCAGGATGGGGATGAAATGTTGAAGAAAAGTTTGTCTTTGCTCGTGAATATAACGTGCGGGTTCCAGCAGTTGCCGGTTGTAGATGTCGAGAAGATTCCTGTTGTATCCCCCTTTTTCAGCAAATTGTTTCAGGGCGGCATTCCGTTGCCTGATGATTTTATTGTACAGAATAAGGTCATCAAGATACTTTTTGTTCAATTGAGAAAGGGTGTTGTCGATCAATCGACGCCTGGTTTCGCTGCCTTCTGAAATGATGTCCGTATCGTCAGGGGTAATGATGACGACCGGAAGAAAACCGATATGATCAGAAAATTTCAGGTAAGGATTATCATTTATTTCCAACTCCTTCTTTTTGCCAGGGATTACCTTGGCCACGATCTTTTCTTTTTTGCCTTCCACCTCGAACCGGCCTTCCAGCCTGAAAAAATCCTCTCCGAGCCTGGCGATATTTTTGTCGGAAACCAGAAAGTAACTTTTGCTCATGCACAAATAATAAATGGCATCAAGGATATTGGTTTTTCCCATGCCATTATTGCCCGTGAAGCAGTTGATGGCAGGGGACAAATCGAATTCCTGGTAAGGGTAATTCTTGAAGTTGGTCAGTATGAGCTTGGATAGATACAAAGCATCTGTTTTTGCAAAATTATGATTTTGGGGTAATTTTTTTAATAACTTAATGAAAAGCTTTTACTTTGCATCGGATTTGAACAAGAGTATGGTGTAAAGGTGTTATTTAAAGTGGAAATACTCTTTTTTTTTTACCCTTATTCAAGAACATTCAGTATAAAAGATAAAAATGGCAAAAAAAACATCGACCAAAACAGCGACAAAATCCAAATACTCAAAGGAGCAAAATCTTAAATGGTATGAATTAATGTTGCGGGTGCGCCGTTTCGAGGAAAGCGCACTGATGGCTTACGGCCAGCAAAAAATTCGCGGATTCTGTCATGTTTATATTGGACAGGAAGCCCTTGCTGCCGGCATAGAAACGGCGATCACCAAAGATGACGGCGTCATCACAGGTTACCGTCAGCATGGAACGGCTATTGCAAGAGGGATTACACCCCGGGAAGCTATGGCAGAACTCTATGGAAAAAGTACCGGGATTGTAAAGGGCAAAGGAGGATCAATGCACTTTTTCTCTGCTGAACACAAATATTTTGGCGGCAACGGCATTGTAGGAGCGCAAATCGGTATTGGAACCGGTATTGCTTTTGCCGAACAGTACAAAGGAACCAAAAATTTATGCGTAACCATGTTCGGAGACGGTGCGGCGCGCCAGGGTATTTTACACGAGTCTTTCAATATGGCCATGACCTGGAAATTGCCTGTACTCTACATTTGTGAAAACAACGGTTATGCGATGGGAACTTCCGTAAAGCGCACCAGTAATGTGACAGAGATTTACAAACTGGGAGAAGCTTATGATATCCCAAGTGAGCCGGTGGATGGCATGGATCAGGAAGCGGTGTATGAAGCCGTTCAGAAAGCTGCGGAATATATTCGCTCAGGCAAAGGACCTTACTTCCTGGAAATCAGGACTTACCGTTACAAAGGACACTCCGTTTCCGACCCGGCGAAATATCGCACCAAGGAAGAAGTAGAGTCTTACAAGGACAGGGATCCTGTTAAGGTGATGGAATTGAAACTTTTAAAGGAAAAGATCGCCACGGAAAAGGAAATCCTCGAGATCAAGCAAAGGATCAAGGAAGAAATTGAGGATGCGGTAAAATTTGCGGAAGAATCCCCTTATCCGGATGGGGCTGATTTGTACACAGATAATTACGTTCAGCAGGACTATCCGTTTATTACATGATGCCTGTGGCTTCCGGGACGAATGGGATTACAAAAAACCTTTTATTAAAAGTACTTAGTTTAGTAAAAAACATTTACTTTTGCGGGGCTTTTTTAAATATTACCTAATTTATACATAATGGCAAGAAGATTAAAAAATAAAAAAAAGGACGACGCAACGCTGGTTGATATTGTTGAGGTGAGAGCAACAGCGGGGGATTTTTTCGAAGATAATAAGAATATCATCATTGGTGTGGTAGTGGGAGCTATCGTATTATTTGGTGGTTGGTTTGGTTACAGACACCTGTACCAAATGCCAAAACAAGCTGAAGCTGTAGAGCAAATGTTTATGGCTCAACAACAATTTGAGCGAGATTCATTTGCATTATCCCTGACCAACCCGGGAGGAGGATACAGTGGTTTTCTTGACATCATTGATAATTATGGCGGTACGCCAGCGGCAAATATGTCGCTCTATTATGCAGGGATTGCCTATTTGAATTTGGGTAAATTTGAAGCAGCACTCGATTACCTAAAGGATTATAACCCTAAAGGTGACGTCACTCCGGTGATGAAATTTGGCGCCATGGGCGATGCTTATTCCGAATTGCTGGATATGGACAATGCGCTTAAATTTTACAAAAAAGCCATCAATACCAGCAGTAATGATTTCCTCACCGCTTATTACCTTAAAAAATTGGGTATGCTGAACGAGCAGCAGGGGAATATCCAGGAAGCTTTATCCGCTTACGAAAGAATCAAAAAAGAATTTCCTAAAACACCTTATGGTGCCGATATTGATAAGTTTATCATTCGCGCAAACGGTAAAAAAGGATAATAAGACTATTAAAAACGCCAAGCAGTGAAAGAATAGTCGGACAGCGGGTTTTTATGCCTAAAAAAAGGTAAGGTCTTCAACAAGGTCTTACCTTTTTTTGTTAATCTAACATCCTTCCGTTTTCCAGACCTCCGGGGGGGAAACCTCGGAGGTCCGGAAAAACTAAAAACAATCAACATGGCAAGTGCATTAAAAAATTTATCGTCTTATGACGAAAGCAGTATTCCTGATATTTCCAACATGAAGTTTGGTATTGTGGTGGCCGACTGGCACGCCGAAATAACCCATGCGCTTTATCAGGGGTGTTTTGACACGCTTGTAAAACACGGTGCGCCGGAGGGAAATATTACGACCCTGCAGGTCCCTGGCGCTTTTGAATTGCCGACCGGAGCTAAAATACTGGCTTCAAGCCAAAAACTGGATGCCGTTATTTGTATTGGCTGTGTCATCCAGGGAGAAACCAGGCACAATGATTATATCAATAATGCCGTAGCGATGGGATTGATGACGCTGAGTGTTGCTTCCGGAATGCCCTGTATCTACGGGGTGTTGACGCCTAATGATGAGCAACAGGCAAAAGACAGGTCTGGAGGTAAATACGGCAATAAAGGAACCGAAGCAGCCGTTACGGCCATTCGCATGGCTTCTTTGAAAGGGGAGCTTTCGGGAGCTAAAACTAAAATGGGTTTTTAGGAAATTTCGTTACCGTACACTTTTTTGTGTCACGCTGATTTTCGCTGATCATTTTCGGTTATTTTGTCTTGTTTTGCCGACTAAAGTACGGAATGTTATTTCATTCCATCTGCGTTTATCTGCGTTTTCTGCGAGAACCTAACATGATTTTCCAGGGCTTTTTACAAAAGTGTACGGTAGGGAATAGGAAATTACGAAAACAAGAGTTTAAAGATATATTAAAAAAATTCCGGTAAGTACGCATAGATTGCTCTGTACACATCGCGCCTTCTTTGCGTCCATGGCGGTTAAATGCTTAATTCATGCGCGTACATATCATAGAAACAGGCTTTTTTAAACTGGACGGCGGAGCCATGTTTGGCGTCGTACCCAAAAAATTATGGCAGCGGATCAACCCACCTGATGAGGGTAATTTATGTACCTGGTCGCTGCGATGTTTGCTTGTCGAAACAGGGGACCGCAAAATCCTGATCGACACCGGCATGGGAGACAAGCAGGATGCTAAATTCCGTTCTCACTTTCATCCTCATGGTGAACATACGCTTTTGCGGAGCCTGAACCAAAAGGGATTTGCTCCCGAAGATATTACGGATGTTTTGCTCACCCATTTACACTTTGATCATGTCGGTGGAGCGGTGAAAAAGGATGAGAATGATCACCTGGTTCCTACTTTTCCTCATGCCACTTACTGGTCTAACCAAAAACATTACGACTGGGCGTTCACTCCTAATCCCAGGGAAAGTGCCTCCTTCCTCAAAGAAAATTTCGTTCCATTGCAGGAGGCCGGTGTGCTGAAATATATAGATGTAACGGAGGAAGATACCGAATGGATTCCCGGTATTGATATTCGGTTTGTTTACGGGCACACGGAGGCTATGATGCTGCCCATTTTGAAAGGAAAAAATAAAACCCTGGTGTATTGTGCCGACCTGCTGCCTTCTTCAGGCCACCTGGGGGCTCCTTATGTGATGAGTTATGACCTTAGACCACTGGAAACCATTAAAGAAAAAGACCAATTGCTAACGGAAGCATTGGCCAATGATGATTATTTGTTTTTTGAACATGACCCCACAGTATCCTGTATTACGGTTTCCCGAAGTGATAGAGGAAAAGTGGAAATTGGGGAGCAGGTGGATATTGACGGGAAAGAATTGTAATGGAATTAACCATCCCGAATTTTACCTGATTAGATGAAATTCGGGATGTTCCATGTTACGGCAAAAAACCTACACCTTAAATAAATTCCAGGGCGTGTCAATGGGGTGATCGGCAGTGTAGGATAGTTTATTTTGCGGGTTTAAAGGATCCGGGAAAGAGAGTGTCCTGGCATGAAGACAGATGGACAGTGGTTTGTACTTCTTTTTGGATCCATATTTTTCATCCCCGATGATGGGGCACCCGATGAAGGATAATTGTGCCCGGATCTGATGGTATTTTCCCCCCTCAGGACTCACTTCTAGGAGATAAAATCCATCTTTTTGATCAATTATTTTGTAACGCAGGCTACAGGGTTTGCTGTCCTTTCTTTTTGTAGGGAATATTTCCGCTCGTTTATTCTGCTGATCTTTTATTAAAAAATGTTTAAGCGTTCCCGAGGCTTCAGGTGGTTTTTGTCCGACGATGGTCCAATAGTTTTTTTGTACCTGCTTGTGCTCAAAGGAGGCATTGATTTGCTTTAAAATGCTTTTCTTTTTGGCGAAGACCATCACGCCGCTCGTCACCCGGTCCAGCCGGTGAACCACGCCGACAAAAGCTTTTCTTTTGCTTTTGGAAATATAATCCAGCACTAAGGATTCAACATTAACCGGTTCAAAGGGATTCACCTCCGTGATCAGCCCGGCAGGTTTATTGATGATGATGAAATCACCGTTTTCAAATAGGATTTCTAATTCTTTCATAAGTTTTTTATTTTCTTCCTGACGAACTTCCCTGGCTTACACCACTTCCGCAACCGTAAAAACACTGCCTCCCACAAAAATAAGATCATCCGGATCGGCTGCTCTTTTAGCCGCCCTCAGTGCATTTTTAACAGAAGTGTAGGTTCTTCCATGCAATTGGTGGTTAAGGGCCGTCTTTTGAAGCAATTGGGCATCCAGCCCCCTGGGGATGTCTGCTTTTGCGAAGTAATAACGTGCATTTTTCGGGAAAAAGGACAAAGGTTTGTCTATATTTTTATCATTGACAAATCCCAGCACACAATGCAGGGTGGAATAGTCTAATTGCTTCAATTGTCCGATGGTCATTTCGAGGCCGCCTTCATTGTGGGCGCTGTCACATAAAATCGTCGGATTTTGCTGCAACACCTGCCATCTTCCAATATAACGGGTCAGTTTTTTGAGATTAAACAATCCTGTTCTTACATTATCTTCTGTAAAATGATATTGCGGGTGGTACTGTTCAAGAACGGAGAGGCTTTCCAAAACAGTCAGCAGGTTCTTTCGTTGGAAAGGGCCGTGCATATTTACTTTCAGATCATTCAAATACGGTTTTTCATTTTTCCAGATGTCATAATTCGTAAATTCCAGGGTTTGCTCTTTTTCTTTAAGTTTATGGGTTTGATCGGCAAAAGAGATGGGCGCATTATTCTCCCGGGCAACGCGTTCAAAAACAGGTTGTGTTTCCGGTTGTGTTTCCCCGATGACTACCGGGGTATTTTTTTTGATGATGCCTGCTTTTTCGCCCGCAATTTCCGGAAGCGTTTCTCCGAGGAAATTTTGGTGATCATAACTGATATTGGTAATGATGCTCAAAAGCGGATGCAGGATATTGGTGGAGTCCAGCCGACCGCCAAGACCGGTTTCTATGATGGCAATATCCACTTTTTGAGCGGCAAAATAAGCGAAGGCCATGGCTACGGTGATTTCAAAAAAGGAGGGTTTGATGGTTGTAAATAAAGATTTGTTTTGGGCAACGAAATCTATTACAAAACGCCTGGAAACATATTGGCCGTTTATCCGGATGCGTTCCCTGAAATCTTTATAATGTGGAGAAACATAAAGCCCTGTTTTATACCCGTGGGCCTGGAAGATGGCGGAAAGTGCGAAGGCGGTAGATCCTTTGCCGTTGGTGCCGGCAATATGTATGGAAGGGAATTTTTCTTGGGGATACCCGAGTGCTTCGGCCAGTTTAATGATATTAGTCAGATCCTTTTTAAAGGCCTTGGGCCCGATCCGTTGGAACATCGGGAGTTGGGTGAATAAATATTCAAGGGTTTGCTCGTACTGATTTTTCATTAAATGTAAACGCTGCAGTTTGATTATCTTCAATGGCCTGGTAAGCGGAAACCTCGAATTTTTTTTCGGGAGTCTCGGCTTTACTACGGATCAAAGGTAAAACAGAAAGCAGAATTAACATGAGTTGTCCAAAAAAATATATCCGGGATTTCATAATTCTAATTTTTGGAGTAAATAAAGGTTTTCCTGTGCGGATAAGTTGCGTTGAGCAGCTTATCCGCATCCAATCGGAAAATAAAAGGTATTGAAAAAAAACGAGTAACCAGCAGCCAGATTTTACTGCACCTTAAAATTATAGGTTATCGTTCCGCACTGTTTATCAGGTCCGCCTTTGGAAAATTTCCACTGGTTGGCATTTTTTATCGCGGCATTTTTGAGGTTAATGTCCCCGGTGGTAGAGCCTTTTTGAGTGTAAGTAGCACTGACTACGTTTCCCTCACTATCGACACATACGTTTAGGACCACTATACCTGACGCCTGGGAATTTTCTTTAACGGGGGGCGAATTTACCCGTCCTCTTGAGCCAAGTCCTCCACCAACGGTACCGGATCCGGTGCTTACACCGGTTAAAATATCGGAATTAGGATCTCCTCCCGGATCTCCCTGGTTGCCGTCTTTTCCTGTATTGCCCTTGCCTTTTCCGAGTCCTCCAAGGCCCAGGCCTTCTTTTAACTTGTCGGCTTCAGCTTTGGCTTTGGCTTCGGCATCAGCTTTGGCTTTGGCTTCGGCATCAGCTTTGGCTTTTGCCTCGGCGTCGGCTTTAGCTTTTGCCTCGGCGGCTGCCTGGGCTTTCTTTTTAGCCTCGGCATCTTTTTCCTGCTGGGCTTTGGCGTCTTGTTCCTTTTTCTTTTTTAAGGCTATAGCGTCAGGATCTTCTGTAGTGACAATTTTCTTTTCAACGGGTTCCGGGTCAGGCTTGGTTTTCTCTACCACTTCTTCCGGTTGTACCTCATCCGGCTGATTTTCCTCGACGACAGCTTCTTCCTGCTGGGATTCCGACGCAGCAGCGGCATTTTCGTCTCCCTCACCCACATCAGGAATGCCAAGATTTACCAGAATACCTTCCTGTCCCGGAGGAGGATCCTCATAACGGGTAAGGGGCAAAAGGGCCAGCAGGATCAAACCAATATGTACAAAGATACTAGTTCGTAACCCGCGTTTCTTATCTTCTTTTTCTTTTGGTGTGATTATGGTATCCATCTGAGTATTTTCTCATTAAGAACGTAAAAATTATTGTTAGTAACCTGCCTGCCTATACAATTATGATAGTTTTAACCATAAAGGGCAAATCATTTTAATATTTTGATTTTTTTTTAACAAATGTTAAAGGTAAATCAAAATGGTTGCCCAGGTAGATAATGCGTTGTTTCCCTTTTTTGATCCCTATTCTTCCGCGGAATAGATGCCGTTGATGTTCAGGCGCATAACGATATCCATAACCGCCACTACGTATTCAACGGGAGTATCTTTGTCCGGCGCAAGAATTACATCCAGTTTTGGGGATGCCTTCCGGGCCTTACTCGCCAGCACGCTTTCCATCATATCGAGGGTAATGCTTTTTCCGTTGAGATAATAATCGCCGTTGCGCATCATCCTGATTTTATCCATTTTGGAAGTGGTGACCACCTTTGTTTTGGAAGTCCCCGGTAATTTCAGGTTTAATCCGTTAGGAGCAACCAGAGAGGAAGTCAGCATGAAGAAGATCAGCAACAAAAAGATGATATCCGTCAAAGAGGACATGCTGAAAGCGGCACTAACTTTATTTCTTTTTTTAATTCCCATTTTTCATAACAATTTCAATCCTTAATCCCCTAAAAACTTAACTTTAACTTATTGTATTTAGTCTATAGCTATTGCGGATCAGGTTTTTGGTTGGGTAGCAATAATGGCCTTTACTTTAAGTATTCCCGCGATTTTCATCACTTTAACGACCTGGTCAAAGGAGGTGCCAACTTCTGCCACGATGGTAATGGATACTCCCTCCTGGTTATCCATGATCCGGATCTTTTGCCGCAGTACTTTTTCCAATGCCCGTTCATCCACCTCCACATTGTCGAGGATGAAGGTTCCGTCTGTCCTGATGGCCACATTGACCGAAGTCGGAGCCACTGTTTTGGAGTCCGATTGAGGCAGTTGGAATGGAGGCGTATTGGCCAGGGTTGAAGTCAACATGAAGAAGATCAACAACAGGAAAATAATGTCCGTCAACGACGACATACTGAATTCGGCACTTACTTTATTTCTTTTTTTGAGTCCCACGGTAATTTTTTTTCAAAAAAATAATCAACAATCCTCAATCTTCAAATTTAGATTACTACATCAGACCCTCCCGGAATCCTAGTATCATAATATCGTAGTATCATAATATCAAATCATCAAACCAATTCTAGGACGTTGGTTCCTGCAGTAAATCCATAAAATCAACGGTAGATCGTTCCATTTTGAAGACTACTTTTTCGACATTAGCCACGAGGATATTATAGCCAACAAAGGCTAAGATGCCGACAAAAAGCCCGAAAGCCGTGGTCAACAACGCCTGGTAAATCCCTCCGGCCAGTACACTTGGGGTAACGTTTTGTTCTGTTGCCATTTTCATAAAGGCGAGGATCATACCGGTAACCGTTCCGAAAAAGCCGATCATCGGGGCAGCCCCGGCGACGCTGGCCAGGGTGGAAAGGTTCTTTTCAAGTTTAAAGACCTCCAGGTTGCCCACATTTTCAATGGCGGCATCAATGTCACGCAGCGGTTTTCCAATGCGTCGGAGTCCTTTTTCCACCATTCGTGCGATAGGAGAGTCTGTCGACTGGCAAAGGGCAATAGCCCCTTGAATGTTTCCGGCAGATACATTGGCGCGGATGTTGTTCATGAAACTTTGATCAATGCGCGCTGCGCGCTTGATGGTCAGGTATCTTTCTACAAAAATGTAAACGCCGAGGATGGAGAGGAATAGTAATATCGCCATGATAATAATCCCCATGGCTCCACTTTGGATGATCGTATCCCAAAAGCTTTGAGTAGCCATATCTCTCTCGATATCGGCGGTCTGGAAAAGCAAAATTGTTTTGAAAAACATGAATCCTTGATTTATTAGATGTTTTTTAATATGCTGTAAAGAACGAATATAAAATGTACAAATTATAAAACCTGCCTAAAATTAAAAAAAATATTTTTGGGTCAGTGCAATAATTTCCAGATCATTTCTTTCAACAGATCACCTTCTGGTTTTCCTGTACTGTTATAACCCACTCCTTTTGATTTAAGGTCGTACGTTTTTAATATATCAATGACCTGTTCTGTTTTGATCAGGTTGAAATTCCTGGCCGCCAGGCGGAATTCTTTAAGGAACCAGGCGGAGCGCAGCTGTAAGGCCTGCAGCACTTCCTGTTCGGACAGGTTGCGCAGGAAATGGAGCATATAAACTTTACTAAAAAAGGTGTAAAGCGAGCTGATCACCATGGGCATTGGTCCTTTTTTGGGGTTGTCGGCAAAATAATTGACGATGCGGTTGGCTTTTAAGACATTACGTTCGGCAAGGGCACGCTGCAATTCGAAAATATTATAATCCTTACTGATGCCGATATAGGTTTCTATATTTGCCAGGGTCACTTCACTGCCGGGAGCCAGGTTTATGGCCAGTTTGTCCAGTTCATTGACAATTTTGGACAGATCGGTTCCCAGGTATTCGGCGATAATACCGGCGGCCTGGGCGGAGATGCTTAACTTTTTTTTGCCGAGGTATTTGATAATCCATTCAGGAACCTGGTTGTCATAAAGGGGGCTGGATTCAAAAACGACAGCCTTGGCTTTGAGCTTTTTGCCCAAAGTCGTACTCATATTCAGCTTTTTGTGTTTGTGGCAAATGACAAGGAGGGTAGAGGGCGTTGGGTGATCCACATAATTTTGCAATTCCTTGAGGCTCTTCATCTCCTGGGCCTCTTTGATAATGACCACCTGGTACTGAGACATCATCGGGTAGCGTCTCGCCTGGTCAATGACGGCAAGGTGATCGGAGTCTTTTCCATATAACATTACCTGGTTGAAGGCGCGCTCGCTTTCTGTGAGTACGCTTTTTTCAATCAAATCGGAAATGACATCAATGAAATAGGGTTCTGTTCCGTGAAGGAAATAAACCGGATGGTACTCTTTTTTCTTTATGCTGCCAACTATTTGTTCGAATGTCACCGTATAATTATAATTTTAATCTCCAAAAGTAGAACTTTGTTGCTTCAAAAAAAAATACCATGGGACGTAAATTAATACTGGTTACAAATGATGATGGCATTGCAGCCCCGGGGATACGCAATTTGGTGGAGGTCGCAAGGGAACTGGCAGATGTAGTGGTGGTGGCTCCTGACTCACCTCAATCGGGGAAAGGACATGCTGTGACCCTCTCTACTCCTCTTCGGCTCCATAAGGTGTCGGTTTTTTCGGACGTTGAAGCATGGGAATGTACGGGTACGCCTGTGGATTGCGTAAAACTGGCCATGGATGTTGTGCTCAAAAAAAGAAGACCTGATTTATGCGTTTCGGGGATTAACCACGGGTCCAATGCTTCGATAAACATCCTGTACTCAGGAACCGTTTCTGCAGCCATGGAAGCCTCTCTCGAAGGAACCACAGCGATTGGATTTTCTTTGCTCGATTACAGCTTTGATGCCAATTTTGATCCGGCAAAACCTTTTATTAAAACGCTGATACAGGATGCCCTGGATGGAAAGTTTGGTAAAGGGGCCTTGTTGAATGTCAATATTCCCAATTTGCCGGCTGAAGATTTAAAAGGAATAAAATATTGCCGGCAGGGCGATGCACGCTGGGAGGAAGAATTTGTGGAAGCTACTGACCCTCGTGGACAAAAATACTACTGGATGACCGGAAAATTTGTACACCGTGATAAGGAAGTTGGATCAGATATCGCCGCTTTGGAGGATGGATTTATTTCCGTGGTACCTTCCATGCACGATTTGACTAATTATGAATTACTGAAGCATTTGAATAACAATAAATAATGATAAAAAATAAGATCTGGTTCGGATTGGTGACGGGGTTGGTATTGCCTTTCGTTGGATATGCAGTTTTCCTTAGTATTTTTGACGCTTTGGAAGCTGCAGACCTGATCGGTGGAGCAAGCGATGTGTCTCCTCTTTTCCGGCAGCGTACCAGTGGCATTCTGGCCATTGCCCTCAACCTGATCCCGTTGAATATTTTCCAAAAAAGAAAATTCGATACGGCTACCCGTGGGTTGGTTTTGCCTACCATTGGATACGCCATTTTTTGGGTGTGGTACTTTTCTCATTATCTGTTCAGGTAGGCATGATGCAATGGAAAATTGAATGAAGGCTACATTGATTTCGGGAAATAAATGTTCATGGGCTCCTTTCGTCCTTGTGTTCTTATTTCCTTGTTCCCTTTGATTAAAAATTTACAATGCGGTATTACATCATAGCAGGGGAAGCTTCCGGCGATTTACACGCTTCCAATCTCATGAAAAGCCTGACGCGAAAAGATCCTGAAGCTCAGTTCAGATGCTGGGGCGGTGATCTTATGCAGGCAGCAGGAGGGGACTTGGTAAAACATTTCCGGGAACTCGCTTTTATGGGTTTTTGGGAGGTGGCCAAAAATATTCGTACCATTTTGCGGAATATGAAGTTTTGCAAATCCGATATCCTGCAATGGAAGCCCGATGTGATCATCCTGGTAGATTATCCGGGGTTCAACCTTCGCATTGCCAAATGGGCTAAATCGCACGGTATCTGCGTATTTTATTACATTTCGCCCCAGATTTGGGCCTGGAAAGAAAAAAGGGTACACGAGATCAGGGAGCATGTGAACCGCATGTATGTCATTCTGCCTTTTGAAAAGGATTTTTATAAAAAATATGATTATGAAGTTGATTTTGTAGGGCATCCCCTGTTGGATGTCATTTCAAATTATCGACAGGATCCGGATTTTCGGGTTAAAAATCAATTGGATGACCGACCTGTGATCGCGTTGCTGCCAGGCAGCAGGAAACAGGAAATCAATGCTATCTTGAGTGAGATGCTTAAGGTGGTGGTGGATTTTCCCGATCACCAATTCGTGGTGGCGGGGGCTCCATCGATACCCCCGGATATTTATGAGGCAATTATTGGAAAACGGCCGGTATCGGTGGTTTTCGCACAGACCTATGATTTATTGTCTGAAGCCAGGGCAGCCCTTGTTACTTCAGGGACTGCTACGCTTGAAACTGCTTTGTTTAATGTACCCCAGGTAGTCTGTTACCGGGGGAGTTATATTACCTATTATTTGATCAGGGCAATGATAAAGGTTCCCTATATCTCTTTGGTCAATCTCATCCTCAACCGGTCGTTTTTGAAAGAACTGATTCAGGGGGAATTCAACAGGAGTAACCTTCGCAAGGAACTTTCTTTTATTTTGGATAAAAAAAATGCAACCCTTATTCACGAATCTTACCATGAACTGAAAAAGATTCTGGGTGAAAATGGTGCCTCTGAAAAAGCTGCTGACCTGATGTATAAAGCGGCGACTATTTGCCGCCCCTCCAGTTAATTTTATGATCAGGATACTCTCTGTCAAAGAGAAACATCAGCACATCATGAGTGGTGACAATTCCTTTTAAAACATTATTGCTGTCAACGATAGGAATCCCGTGGAACATATTTTCAAGAAATACCTCGGCAGCGGTACCAATTTTATCCTCAGGCTCCAGTTTGGCGATCTTCTTTGTCATAAAAGAGCGGATACTATTGCCCTGGATTTTAGAAAAATCTTCATCTATTTTCACGAGGTCGTAAGAGGTTATAATACCTACCAGTTTGGTTTTTTCAACAACGGGTAAATGATGAATCCTATTGGTGAAAAGGATTTTTTTCACCTCATTAAACGTGGCATCCGGTGAAATCGTGATCACGTCTTTAGTCATAATCGAAGAGATGGGCTCATTCATCATAGTTGTAGGAATTTTACGTTTTGAAAGTTAAGAAGTAGAATGAAAATTAATATCACCAATATATAAAATAGCCCACAACATAAAAAATAAAACGGGGATAATTTGATTTGACCTGATATTTTTTTTGCAAGATGCAAAAATGAGGAGAGGGTATTTTCAATTTTGGTGTTACCGTAATTGTAAAAATAATATTTAGCTTTGTTGTTTCGGCTAATAAAACTGATAAAAGCTTATACCCGTTTCAAAGTTATGGTAAAAAAAATTCAAATAGAAACGCTTTTGGAGGACCTGACAGACAGGGTGCTGTTGGATGTCCGGACTCCGGCAGAGTTTGAAAAAGGCCATATTCCGGGAGCCCTAAATCTTCCTTTGTTTTCCGATGAAGAGAGGGTAGTGGTCGGTACGGCCTATAAGCAGGAAAACCCGCAGGTAGCTCTGCTCAAAGGGCTTGATTTTGTGGGAGGAAAAATGAGGCATTTCGTAGAAGCAGCGGAAAAAATGGCACCGGGAAAAAAGGTGACGGTGCATTGTTGGCGTGGCGGGAAAAGAAGCGGTAGTATGGCCTGGTTACTCGACACGGCGGGTTATGAGGTAAACGTACTGGATGGAGGGTATAAATCCTACAGGAATTATATTCATGAACAGTTATCGCAGGACTTTTCAAATATGCTGATCCTGGGAGGTTTTACAGGGTCGGCTAAAACAGAAATTTTGCATGCGATGAAAGGGCTTGGAGAACAATTCCTGGACCTTGAAGGCATTGCTCATCATAAGGGTTCTGCCTTTGGTGCCCTCGGGCAGGAAGAGCAACCCCATGTGGAGCAGTTTGAGAATAACCTGTATAAAGCTTTTCAAGGCATTGATCCCGCCACCCGGTTCTGGGTTGAGGATGAAAGCCGGTCCATCGGAAGGGTTTATGTGCCTCAACTATTTTGGGAAACCATGCGCAAACGGCCCGTGATCTTTTTAAAAAGAAAGTTGTCGCACCGGGTGGATCATTTGGTAAAGGGGTACGCTTGTTATTCTCCTGAAGAGCTGACTCATTCATTTGAAAAGATCAAAAAACGGTTGGGGGGACAACATCTCAATGCTGCATTGGAAGCAATAGAGGCGAAGGATTATGGTAAGGCTGCCGAAATTGCCCTTAATTATTACGATAAAGCTTATTCAAACGCGCTGGGCCGACGGGCGGAGACTTGTGAGGTCATTCCCTTTGAGACTGCAGAGGAAAGTCCGGAAGCTATTGCAAAACAACTTATAAATTTCGTAAAGAATGGATTTGTTAAAGGATATTAAACTGACAGAATACAGCCATGGTGCCGGCTGTGGCTGCAAAATTGCGCCGAAGGTACTGGACGCAATACTGACAAACAACGGGCATCACCAGATTTTTGAAGCCCTGCTGGTAGGGAATGACGAACGCGATGATGCGGCGGTCATGGACCTGGGGGACGGCACTGCAATAATAAGCACGACCGATTTTTTTATGCCCATTGTGGATGATCCTGCCGATTTTGGTCGTATTGCTTCCGTGAATGCCATCAGTGATGTTTATGCCATGGGAGGTAAACCCATCCTCGCGATCGCTATCCTGGGGTGGCCGATTGACAAACTGCCCGCTGAGTTGGCCAACGAGGTGATCAATGGTGCAAGGAACGCCTGCAAAGAAGCCGGAATCCCTCTGGCGGGCGGGCATAGTATCGACAGCCCGGAACCCATTTTTGGCCTGGCGGTCACAGGAAGGGTGGATATAAAAAACCTGAAAAAGAACGGAGGTGCGGATCTCGGGTGTAAATTATTTCTCACCAAGCCTATTGGCGTGGGGATTCTGACGACGGCACAAAAGCAAAAAAAACGATTGCCTGAGCACGATATGCTGGCACGGAACAGCATGGTCCAGTTGAACAGCATCGGTGAAATGCTCGGAACCTTGCCTTACGTCAAGGCGATGACCGATGTTACAGGTTTTGGCTTGCTGGGGCACCTTGCGGAAATGTGTGAGGCGAGTGGCGCAAGCGCCCGTGTTGATTTTGAAAAAGTGCCCTTTATAAACAAAGCCGTCCTCGACAATTACCTGGAAATGGGTTGTATCCCGGGAGGCACCCAACGCAACTGGGCGTCTTACGGACATAAAATTGGCCCCCTTTCCGATCAGCAAAAATACTTGTTATGCGATCCGCAAACCAGCGGTGGGTTACTCGTAGCGGTATCCCCTGAACATGAACAGGAGTTCGTGCATACCATGAACCTGAACGGATTTGAATTGGAAGCATTCGGGGTAATTACCGATCAGGGAGATCACCTGGTGGAGGTTGTTTAGCCTTAGTAGGCAGTTGTCGTTTATTTAATGGGAACAATGAAATCCAACAAAAGAAAAACCACTCAATGGCTAATCCCCGAATCAGTTGTTCCGACAGCTCCGGGCAGTTATGATATTTATCCTGGATTTAAAGTGCCGGATCATTCAATCCAGGCAGGTTATGAATCTTTGGCTGGTGTTTTCGAAAAACACCAACACGTCATTTTAGAAGGTTACGTGGGCGTTTTCTGGGAGGATTTGCGCAACGGCATAGATGCTCATTTACAGGAACGGGGGCTGAAGGTCAAATGGCAAAAGATGGCCAGTGCCTTTAAACCGGTCGGAGAGGTTGAAACCATCATTGCGCCTTTTCTGGGAGGGGACGATCCGGTTTTTGGAAAAAAAACTACCCTCACCCTCATTGATTTTTATGATATTGGGCAAATTGAAAAAATGATCCCGGACCCGACGGCAGATATCAATATCGTTTATGGGCCGGGTGCGGCCCTGTGTCAATGGGAGGGATTGGTTTGTTATGTCGATCTGCCTAAAAATGAACTGCAATTCAGAATGCGCGCCGGGGCGACCACCAACCTGGGTGCGGTCGAATGTACCTCGCCCAAATCCATGTACAAAAGGTTTTATTTTGTGGATTGGGTGGTGCTGAATCTTCATAAACAACAATTATTGCCCCGTATTGACCTCCTGGTCGATGACCAAAGACCGGAAAAGCCTTTCTGGACGACAGGAGAATGCCTGCGAAGCAGCCTCGAAGCAATGAGTGTCAATTTTTTCAGGGTCAGACCCTGGTTTGAGCCTGGCGCCTGGGGCGGTAGTTGGATGAAAAATCATATTACGCAATTGAGCAGGGAGGTTCCCAATTACGCATGGTCCTTTGAATTAATCGTTCCTGAAAACGGGCTTTTACTGGTAGACAACGGCAAAGTTTTGGAATGCTCTTTTGATTTCCTCATGTTCCAGGCCCATGAAAACGTGCTGGGAGCCGCGGCTGACCGTTTTGGCGTCGAGTTTCCCATACGTTTTGATTTCCTCGATACCTTTGACGGCGGGAATTTATCCGTCCAGGTACATCCGCGGGAAGATTTTATTAAAGAAGCCTTCGGGGAAAATTTTACCCAGGATGAGTGTTATTATATGCTCGATACCAAGGAAGACTCAGAAGTATTCCTCGGATTTAAGGGAGATATTGATCCTTCTTTGTTCCGTGTTGAATTGGAAAGCAGTCTCAAAAATACGACTGAAGTAGATATTGAAAAATATGTTAATAAGGTAAAAGTACGGAAACATGATTTATTCCTGATCCCTGCAGGCACGATCCACAGCTCGGGAAAAAATAACCTGGTACTTGAAATTAGCGCAACCCCATATATTTTTACCTTCAAACTTTATGACTGGCTGCGCCTTGACCTGGACGGACAGCCAAGGCCACTGAACCTGGATCGGGGGTTTTTAAACCTGAACTTTGCCCGAAAAGGGGAGGTCATTGACCGGGAACACATTGCCAGGCCTGAGTTGATGGAAAAAGGGGAAGACTGGGTATTATTCCACCTGCCCACCCATAAGGACCATTTTTATGACGTTCACCGGATGGAATTTCATTCCCTTGTGGAGGTGGATACCCAAAATCAATGCCATGTATTATCTTTGGTGGAAGGGGAATCCATCCTTTTGGAAACCGCCGGAGGATTAACACAAAGATTCAATTTTGCAGAGACTTTTGTGGTTCCCGCAGCCTGTAGAAAATATAAGATGATCAATGAAGGAATGGGCATTTGTAAAGTGATCAAAGCTTTTGTAAAAGCATAAAATCCGGATTATGGAAAATAGAAACGTCGTTCTGATAAGCGTGATCTCCGCTTTGGGTGGATTGTTGTTCGGCTTTGATACCGCCGTCATTTCAGGGACTATTGCCCCGGTTAGGGACCATTTTTTGCTGGGGGTGGATATGGAAGGATGGTTTGTAAGTTCAGCTTTAGTCGGGTGTATGATCGGCGTTTCCCTCTCCGGGATGGCCAGCGATGCTTTCGGCAGAAAGAAGGTTTTATTGGCCTCTGCCATATTTTTCCTGGTCTCTGCGGTGGGTAGTGCACTGGCCGGTTTGGTTTCTTCATTGGTCTTTTATAGAATTATTGGGGGCACAGGTATTGGAATTGCCTCTATTCTTTCTCCTTTGTACATCGCTGAATTGTCTCCCTCAAAATTAAGGGGACGGCTGGTCGCTTTATACCAGTTGGCCATCACCATAGGTATTCTTTCGGCTTATTTATCCAATGCTGCCATCGTACAAATCATAGGTGCGGAAAGCAAAGAAACCTGGCGATGGATGTTCGGCATGGAGGCCGCGCCTGCGCTTCTTTTCCTGTTCATGTTGTTTTATATTCCGGAAAGCCCCCGGTGGCTGTTGTCCAAAAATAAAATTGAAAAAGCCAGGGTCATCCTGAATCAATACCTTCCGGCCGGGGAAGCGGCGGACCAGATCCGGTTTTCAGAGGAGGAACAGTTGGAAAAGAGCCGTTTCTGGGACATCATGAAAAACAGATCCCTGCTTTGGTTGTTGCTGATCGGTGCCCTGTTAGCTTCTTTTTCACAGTTGAGCGGAATCAATGCCATCATTTATTATGGTCCTGATATCCTGAGCAATGCCGGCCTTACCCTGAGTGATTCCCTTGGAGGGCAGGTCACCATTGGGATGGTGAATGTTTTGTTCACCTTTCTGGCCATTTGGAAAATTGATGCCTGGGGCAGAAAACCATTGCTGCTTTCCGGCATTATCGGCGTATTCCTTTCTTTGGTGATGTGCGGCAGTTACTTTTTTTACGGAATGGAACAACCCTTTCTTATCATTATTTTCATTACCGCCTTCATCGCCTGTTTTGCATTTTCCTACGGGCCGGTGACCTGGATCATTATTTCCGAAATTTATCCAACAAAAGTAAGAGGAACGGCCATGTCCATTGCGACTTTATCGCTTTGGTTGACCAACGTTTTAATTGCCCAGGTTTTCCCAAGGATGAACGCCTGGTCAGAGTGGGGCGCCTTTGTCGTTTTTGCGGGGATCACTCTGGTGGCGTTTTTCTTTGTCAGGTTCTTTATTCCGGAAACAAAGAACAAGAGTCTGGAGGAGATTGAAAAACATCTGATTTCCGCTGAAATTCATTAAAATTTCACATTTTCGTATTTGAATATTTTGGTTGGGATAAAAAAATAAAAATCAATGGGTAAAATATTATTGATTATCGAAAACGATACCCTCCTTCAAATCATTTCTTTATTTATTGCCTTAGCGACATTTATTATCGCCAGAGCTATTGAGAAAAAAAGAGATAGGCGGATCGCTAACCGGGATACCTATCAAAAACTCGAACTGGCATCCATTGATCTATTCCGCTTTGAGGCTACGAATCTGGATCTGATCAGACCAGTATGGGAAAAAGATGAACCGATACCAGCGCAAGGCACTGCGGAATTCAAGGCAACCTCCAATTATGTGTGCCAGATGCTGAACCTGTTCGAACTGGCCATCAAATTTCGGGAAGATAAAATTTTGCCCCCTGATGTCTTTGGGTCCTGGGTGGCCTGGTTCCACGATCTGGTCACGGCGCCGGGATTTCCTGTTTTTTGGGAGGATCAGAAGTGGGATTATCTTCCTCAACTGAGGAATATCATGAATTCCGGTTTACACCTGATCGAGGAAGAGCCGGATGAAGAGGTCATGGAAAGCCGGTTTTATGAGTACGTTTCCCATGTTTTTAAATGTGATGTGGTGGCTGGCTGGACGGATGCTTCAGAAGATACTCCTTTTGATGATTTCTGGAGAAGGAACAACCCAAAACACAACCGTAACAAAGGGAAAGAGCTCGATATGACCCAACTGGCCATCTGGTGGGTGACGGATGATTCTGAAGTGCAGGCCATGGTAAAGCTGTTTGTTGAAAATTCAAAAAAGAACTATATTTCTCACGGAGAAATCCAGGTAGGCCGGGCCATCAACGAAAAAGAATGGATCCAGGATATAGCGGCCCGTATGGCTACGGAATTTAAAGATGCCCTAAAAAAATCCCCCTTTGGCCCTTCAAGATTGATTGGAGCCTACTATGATGGAAAGCTTGTCGGACTTGCATTGGTTGAATACGATGAAAACCCAAATGGATGGTACGCCACGCTTTCAGATATTGCTGTGGATAAGACCTATCGGAAATTAAACATCGGAGAGCAAATAGTTCATTGGATTTTCAATCACCTGAAGGAAAATAACATACCACAATTATTTGCCGAGAGTAACCTGCATAACGAACCCGCTCACCAGTTTTTAAATAAACTGGGGTTTAAAACCTTGTCAAAGGTCTTCAAGAAGAATATATAATGAAAAAATTACTTATCCTCGGAGGGACTCAATTCATTGGCCGCAACCTGGTCGAGCGATTGCAGAAGGAAGATGATTTTGAACTTACGTTGTTCAACCGTCAAATGACCGGAGCTGAGTTGTTTCAGGACGTTCAAAAAATTAAAGGAGACAGGAGCACCGACGATATCCAACAAATTGCCGGGAAAGACTGGGATTTTATCATCGACCTGTCGTGTTATTTTCCGGAGGATATGAAAGGGGGGCTTGAGCAATTATCGGATTCGGTCAAACGCTATATCTTTATTTCCACCTGTTCCGTTTATGATAATCAAAAATACCAGGGAAAAATGAGGGCCGAGGAAACTCCCGTATTGGGATGTTCGCGGGAAGAAATGACGGATCTTTCTCCACAGTCCTATGGGAACAGGAAAGCAGAATGTGAACGTATTTTAATTAAATCAGGGTTAGATAATGTCATTTTTCGACCCGCGCTTGTTTATGGTCCGTTTGACCATACTGATCGGTTTTATTACTGGATGCACCAGGTAAAGTTCAATGATCTTCTATTGTTGCCGGATAACGGGGACCGTTCTTTTTCGGTCACCTACGTGGAAGATCTTGCCGAAGCTATTATTCGGGCTTTAAATCCAGGTGTGTCCGGCGGCGTTTATAACATTATTTCCAGCCCGCAAACCTCCATTCGTGAAATAGTAAATGCTGCTGCGGGGGAATTGGGAAAAAAAGTGGATTGGATCAATGCCGGTCCCGAATTTTTAAAAGCTTCCGGAATCAGCGAGTGGACCGATATGCCGCTTTGGATTGATAACGACTATTTCACGTACAGCAACCAACGACTTCAGGAAAATTTTGACCTACGGCTCACAAACTTAAAAGATAGTATGACGGTGTGCCGAAAATATTACGATTCCTTGAATTGGCATACCCCTGCTTATGGGCTGTCGGATCAACAAAGAATTAAGCTGATCCACGAATTAGAAACCCCTACCTGAAAATCCCTTTCACAAAACGTTGTGCTTTAACAAGAGGCATAAGTTTTCGTGCTTCTTTCAGTGCCTTATCCAGTTTTACAAATAAGTCATCCAGTTGGTTTTTGGCTATGATCAATGGCGGTAAAAACTGGCATATCCGTGTGTCATTATTGGCGTAAACCATCAACAGGTTATTATCAAAAGCCGTTTTGGTCAGGATAGGACCAGCCAGTTCGTGGCTGAGTTCCAGTCCCATCATCAGGCCTTTTTGACGCAGGCCTACGAGGAATCCCTTGTGTTTCTTTTTCAGGATTTCGGTTCGCTCTGCAAACAGGGCAGCCATATGGTTTACATGATCCAGAAATTCCGGATCCGAGGAAATTTCCAATACTTTTTGGGCGACCAGGCATCCCAGCTCCGCTCCTCCAAAGGTGGAGATATGAATGAAAGGATCCTCGTGAAAAACAGTCTCCAGCGGCTGGCGGAGGACCGTGGCAGAAATAGGGTAGAGGCCCCCGGACAATCCCTTGCCAATGACCACAATATCCGGAACCACTTCGAAATGCTCGAAGGCCCAGAGCTTACCTGTCCTGCCCAAACCGGACTGTACCTCGTCGAGGATCAGCAGGGCGCCATTTTTATCGCAAACTGATCTCACCTGTTGCAGGTATTCAGTCGATGGAATAAGCATGCCCAACGTTGCTGGAATGGTTTCCAAAATGACCGCAGCTGTATCGGGGGTGACGGAATTTTCCATGGCCAACGCATCCCCGAAAGGGATTTGTTCAAAATCTGCAGAAGGAGGTCCGAAAGGGTCACGGTATTTTGGATCGCCCGTAGCCAGTGCCAGCCCGGTATGGCCGTGATATCCTCCGTTGGCAGAAATGATCTTTTGTCGTCCGGTAAATGCTCTGGCCACTTTTATGGCCAGGTCCACGGCTTCCCCTCCACCTACTCCGAAAACGACATAGTTGAGGTCGCCGGGCATGGTTTGCGACAACAATTTTGCCAGTTTCGAGCGATGCCTGCTCATGAGGTGGTGGTTGCCGATATCAAGGTGGTCAAGGCTGTTTTTCAAGACTTCAATGAGGGCAGGATTACGGTGTCCCAGGTTGAAAACCCCTCCGTTTGAATGCAGATTCAGCAATTGTTTTTCACCATCCATGTCCGACAAAAAAATGCCGGATCTTTCTCCCATCACAAAATCCATTTTGTATTTGCTAAAAAAGGCTGCTTTCCCGGAGGAAACGTGGGTTTTGAAATCTTCAATGATCCCTGATTTTGTGCTCATGTGCCGAGGATTTGAGGAATTAGACTTATTTGTCAAAAGTAACCAAATAAGTCATGGTAGACAAAATTTGAAGAATTATTGAATAAGGCTTGATTTAAATAAAAATGTAAAGTATATTTGTCTTTTAGTAAAAATAATTTGTCTTAAAGAACAGTTTTTTTGTCTTTTTGATCCATTAATCAAATCTTAATTAACATGAATAAGAATCAATTTTGCGAAGCGGAGCAAAGCCGCCTGGACAAACTTAGTGCCTTTAAATTACCCAATTACTTCAAGCAGATCGGAATTGTCCTGTTTGGCCTTGGTTTTTTAGCCTTGATTTTCACTTCCAAAATGGAACCGGAGCAGGAAATCATAAGAACTGCATTCCGTAAACTGTTGTTGATCGGGCTGATATTGGTTTCGTTGTCCAGGGATAAAACGGAGGACGAACTTACCCTAAAGCTGAGATCCCAGTCTTATTCCATGGCGTTTATTTGCGGAGTGATCTATGCGGTGATCCAGCCGTATGTAAATTACCTGGTGAGGGTTTACCTGAAAGGACAGGAAATTGGTTTCGAGGAGTTAGGGGGTTTCCAGGTGCTGATTTTTATGCTCCTTATTCAGATAGGTTTTTTTGAACTTTTAAAGCGGATGAGGTAATGCAAAATAAAATAAAAATAGAGCGGGCCATAAAGGATCTCACCCAGGAGGATTTGGCTCAACTGGTTGGGGTATCGCGTCAGACGATCAATTCCATTGAAAAGAACAGGTATGTTCCCTCCACGGTACTGGCCCTGAAAATCGCAAAGGTATTTGCCAAAACTGTAAATGATATTTTTGAACTGGAGGAAGGGGATTAGGATAAAATGCTTCCGTCTGGCGTATTGGAAAAAATTTGTGAAGACTATGCTGTAAAACATATTATTTAGCCAAATTATGGTTGCTTTGTGTGACTTCCACCCTTGATAAAAAGGCCAAATAGTGGTATTTTACCATTGTGCGGTAATCTAAAAAAATCAGGGTTATGTTTGTAAATAAATATATACTTTCAGTCCTAATTGCTTCAATGGTTTTGATCGGTTCCTGCGGAGAGGAAACCCCTCCTGTTCCTGATGCAGTGTTCAATCCTACGGCTTATGATATGGTGGTTCCTGCTCATATGCCTATCCTTGAAATCCCGGAAGACAATCCCATGACGGTTGAAGGGGTGGAACTGGGACGCATGCTTTTTTATGATAAAAAATTACACAGCAACGAGACCCACTCCTGTGCCGATTGTCACTTACAGTCAAAATCCTTTACCAGTGATCCTACAGTCCTGCCTCACATGAATTTCGGCTGGTACAATAATTTCCTTTGGAATGGTAAAATAAGCGGTACCCTTGAGGATATCATGTTCTTTGAGGTAGCCTCTTTTTTTGCGACAGACCTGGATAAATTGAACCATGATCCTTTATACCCGGATCTCTTTTTCGAAGCATTTGGTACCAAAACCATTACGCATGAACTGGCTGCAAAGGCCCTTGCCCAATTTGAAAGAACCCTGGTGTGCAGCAATTCCAAATTTGACCGTGTGGTTTACCAGAACACCGAATTTTTTACCGATGAGGAATTACACGGTTACGAGTTATTCTTTACAGAAGAAGGGGACTGTTTTCATTGTCACGGAGGCGTGTTGTTGACGGATAATTTGTTCCACAACAACGGGCTGGATGAAACATTCGAAGACATTGGTTACGCCGCCATCACCGGGAAAAATACGGATATGGGACGCTTTAAAACGCCAACCTTAAGGAATATTGAACTGACAGCCCCTTATATGCACGACGGACGTTATGCCACCCTGGAGGACGTGGTGGATTTTTATAGCGACGGGCTAAAGTTTTCCGATACAGTAGATCCTTTGATGAAGAACGTACACCAGGGAGGGGTGCGTCTGACTGATCAGGAAAAGAGTGATATGGTCGCTTTCCTGAAAACGCTGACAGATACTGCTTTTATTCATAACCCGCTATTCTCTAACCCGTTTTGACACAGAAAAACTTTAGGAATTTTCCTGGCAGACACAGCTGAAAGTGCCGCATGTTTTGCCAATCAGTTCTTTTTATGCAACTTTTTTTATGGTCCGATTTTGGAAGGAACACCCTACAGGTACTAACTTAAAACTTTTACATTATGAAAAAGATAATCAAGTTATTAGTATTGGTGTTGTGGCCATTTTTTGCCTTCGCACAACATATGGAGTGGAACAAATGTTTTGGGGGAAGCGATGATGATATGGCCTACGCGATCATCCAATCCCACAATGGAGGTTTCCTCATTGCAGGGAATACCCGGTCGGATGACGGAGATATTTCTATGAACCACGGAAGCAGCGACTTTTGGGTCATAAAAATAGATGACAACGGGGAGATTCTTTGGGAAGAAACCTATGGTACTGAAGTTTACGAAAGTGCCTCGTCTATCACCGGAACCCAGGACGGGAATTATATCATCGCAGGTCGGAAAAACATGGTGGGGGGAGATCCAATGAATACCGATTTCTGGATCGTTAAGATCAACGATTTCGGAGGAGTAATCTGGCAAAAAAGTTATGGAGGCAGTTCATTTGACATTCCTTCCAATATCATGAAGACCATTGATAATGGTTTCATTATTTCAGGAGTGACCAACTCCCATGATGGAGATGTGACCGGTAATGATCCCAACAAGTGGGCGGCCTGGATCATTAAAATTGATCAGCTGGGAAATCTACTTTGGGAAAAAAGTTTTTTCATTAGTGATTGTGTGAATTTTGGCTCAGCGCTACTGACACCCGACAACGGGGTTGTTTTTACCGCAGATGTTTGTGAGAGTAATAGCAATTATCTCATTGTCAAACTCGATGAAAACGGCAATATGCTTTGGCAAAAAGAATACGGAGGCAGTCTGAACGATTATCCCCATTCTATTAAACCTACGTATGGTGGGGGATATATTGTGGTCGGTTCTACCGCTTCCCAGGATGGTTATGTTTTGGGCAACCATGGTTCTTTTGATTATTGGGCGGTTATGATCGACGAGGATGGGGAACTGGTTTCCAGCCATTGTTTTGGGGGAAGTGATCCGGAAACTGCCTATGATGTGATCCCCAAAAACAATACGGAGTTTATCATGGTCGGTGTGGCGGAATCTGACAACGGGGATCTCAAAAATGAGGATGATTTTGGAGATTTCTGGATCGTCGATTTTGATCATCAATACAATATTCTTTGGGAATTGTGTTTGGGAGACAGTCTGGGCAGAGAGGTGGCGACTTCTTTGGTTCCCATGGGCAATAACAATTACCTGGTGGCCGGTTATAGCTGTACACAGGATGGCCAAATTGTGGCGGACAACCATGGAGGTGCCGATTTTTGGGTGGTTAAAGTGACAGATGGAACCACTATGGTAGAAAATACGAATGAAAATATTGATTGTAATATTTATCCCAATCCGACCAGTGGTGTTTTGAGGATTGAAACCCCGGATTTACGTGCGGTCGAAATCATCGATATCCAGGGCAAAGTTGTATTCAGGACGGAAGTTAATCCGGATCATTTGAATTTATCAGGGTTGACAAAAGGGCTTTATTTTCTTAAAGTGCAAAAGAAGGAAGGCGTGATCGTTGAAAAGATAATTTTGCAATAATAACCAACAAAAAAACAGCTACCCGTTACAGGCACCGCGGGAAGCAAGGGGGAATTTTAATATTCATTTTGAATTAATTCTTCCGGATAAATTGTAAACTTGCGCTCAAAAAGAAGATGAAGCATTTATTTTTATTACTGGGGTTTTTGGCCTCCCAGGGGCTTTTCGGCCAGGATGCCGGTGGAATGGCTGTCGTTACCAATGAATCTTTGCTGGTCAGGAATTACAGCATCACCAATGAAATGTTTGCCTTTGTAAAAAGTGGCAACAACCCGATCCATGGAATTACCATCGTATTGAAAGGGGAACCAGCGACAAGCGGATCAACTGTTATTTCGGCAGAGATCAATTTTTTTGATTCCGGCGATCAGCGGTTAAATCAAAAGCCTGCTTTTGACAAAACTACCCGGCAAATTGTGGCCAATTATCCTATTGAAGCTTTCTCCGGTATTTTGGAAATGATCAAAATGAAGCAGAAAAAGAAAACCTTACTTTCTTTTAATTTTTCTTCTGATGCTCAACAAAATGCGGTCAGGGCGTTCTTCAAACTGGAAGAAGCAAACTGAGGGTAAAAGGAAACATTGAACAAAGATTTTGGAAAGTGAATTTAAACTTTCCAAAATCTCAGCAACAGCACTTCAAGTCCGAGGAAAATCAATACGGCAATGATACACCAGCGCCAAAGCACAATGCCCTGGCTCCGTTCGGCAATGGTTTGGGTCAAATAGGCTTCATCTGTAATATCGATGACGCTGGTGGTTGGCCCCGCGATATTTTCCAGGTCTTCCCCCGAATAGTATTCCAGGTCTGATTCCTGGCGGTCGTAATTGAAGGCATATTGATACAGTTTTTCCTCAGGAGTAAGAAACAATTCATAAAAACCTGCATCCGGGATTTGTTGGTGTACGCCCAAAATGGCCCGAGCTCCAATGATGCGTTGTTCCGGAATAAATTCTTCTGCTTTGCCTTTCAGTTTGTAAACCGTTTCATTGCCAATGGCCTGGGTGATGGGATAACTTACCTGTTCGTCCTTGCCTATGGTATATGCTACGGGCCTTGTCTGCCCGGAAGAAATAGCGGTCTTATACAAAAGCGGAACAAAGATCTCTCCGTTGCGCACCAGGTCATTAAAATTTGTGTTGAGGGGCGAAGCGCAGAGGTAGAGATTACCCTGTTCAACCTGGTATTTTGACAGATAAGGTTCTCCGTCGCGGAAAGTGAGCAGGGGTTCCGCCTTCCTGCTTTGATAGCTGGATAACCTGAAACTTCCCGTGGTGGAAGGTAAATTGAAATTGGCCGATTTATTTTCATAGACATCGTGGAAAATGAATTCATCGGTATTGATATAACTTACTTTTTTAGCGGTTTCCTCAAAACGTTCCAGTTCATCTGCCGGAAAACCGCTAAGGAAACTCCTGTAGGAGGCTATGGTTGCATTTTTGTTGGGAAACACCAGTAAATTTCCTCCGTTTTTAACAAATTGCTGCAGTTCAAAGGCCAAACCTGTAGAAATGGAAGTCAATTCGTTGAGTACGATCAGCTGATAACCTGACATTTTGGAATAGTCCAATTGATTGGAAGTCGCATTGGTCAGTACGTAATTGCCAAAACCTCTGAAGGCAGCCTCCATGTTCGGATTGGCCGCTAAATCGTTAATCGCTAAAACATTGATCTGTTCCGCCACGAGGAAGGACAGGAAGTATTTATCATCGAATTGAATAGGATAATCTGTGATATTGAGGGTGACATTTTGCCAACCCGGCTTTAGAACCGTTAAATTTATGGTATCAATCACGAAGGATTTGGCAGGAATATTCATGGTGCCAACGGGTTTATTTTCCCCGGTGTAAAGCATGGATAACCGGATATTTTCAGCATCTTCATTGGTATAATTCCTCACCCTGACCAGTAGGGTATTCAGTTGATTGAGCATTTGTACAGGTGCTTCAAACCAGGCCGAATCGATGCCAACATTATTTTCCCGGACGGCCTGGAGCGGCAACAAATTTATTTCAATGGTGGTATCTGCTTCGTTCTCCAGATCGGTAATATTTCTTTGAAAATCGGAGAGCAGGTAAATGGTCCGGTTGTCGGCATCCCCTGAATTTAAAGTTTGCTTTTGGCGGCCCAATACCGAAGACAGCTTTTTTACTGCAGGAGAAATTTTAATTTCTTCCACCAGATTGAGGGCTTCATCCTTGCTGTAAAGTCTCTGGTGACGGCCTTCAAAATCATTGGTCAGCACCTGGAACCTTGCATCGACGGGGTAGGCTTCCACGATTTCCCGGGCACGCTGCTTCGCTTTTTCTATCAGCGGCACATCGCTGCTGAGCGCTTTCATACTGAAGGAGTTGTCAATAAACACACTCACGGCTTTAGATCCTTTTTTGACTGCGGCATTTTTGGCGGGGAGGAAAGGTTGTGCAAAAGCAAAAACCAAAAAAGCGATAGCCAGCAAACGCATTAAGAGTACCAGGAGGTTTCTCAGTTTTGAGCGGGCGCTCGTCTCCTCTTTCACCTCTTTCAGGAATCGTACATTCGTAAAGTAAACTTTCTTAAACCTGCGAAAGTAAAAAAGGTGAATGATTATCGGAATGGCCAGTGCGGCCAGTGCAAATAAAAATGTCGGATATAAAAATTGCATATTTTCTATTATTGGCCCTGTACCCTACAAAATCAGATCGTAAGGCTTCATAAAACGTGGATCGCAAAATGGTTATTCACTGACTATTAGGAAACGTTATATACTTACCGCTTGTTTACTGTCAGGATGGGTTTTTATCCACCCGTCGATCGAGACAACTCCTACGAAAGGCAAATGTAAGAAAATGCCGGAATTATATCAGCAGCAAAATGGCTAAAGTGGAAAGTTGAGTTGGCAGAAATTCTTTTTGCATAAAAAACAGTTGGCCGATAAAAAATGCCCGGAAAAGCATCTGTTTACTTTTCCAGGCATTTAACATGATGAGAAAAAAATCAGTTTAACCAGCTAATGGGCCAGTTATGACTTTTGTGCATCCACACAGGCGATGCCCGTCAAATTAACGATATTATTAACAGGAGTACTGCGCGTAATCAGGTGAATAGGCTGAGAGAAGCCCACCATGATAGGTCCTATGGAATGAATGTTACTCATCGCCCTAAGCATAAACAAACCGATATTGGCTGCATCAAGGTTCGGGAATATTAACAGGTTTGGCCTTGTGTCAATGCTGGAAAACGGGAATGTTTTCTGCAAAAGGGTCGGGTCAAGAGCCATTCCCGCCTGTACCGGACCATCAATATTCAAATCCGGCCGCTTTTCGTTGACAATTTTGATGGCATCGATTATTTTTTGCGTTTCAGGGACCCGAACGGATCCGAAGTTGGAGAAGGAAAGCATCGCTACATTGGGTTTAATGCCCAGGCGTTCCATTTCTCTGGCCCCCATCAGTGTAATCTCAGCCAGGTCGGTAGCACTAGGGTTGATGTTAACCGCGCAATCTCCAAAGAAATATTGTCTGTTGCCATGCTGAACCATATACAATCCTGCGACCAGCGGTCCTTCTTTCTGACGACCAATGATCTGTAGGGCGGGTCTCAGTACATCCGGGAAGCTTGAGTCTACTCCCGCAACCATACCATCCGCATATCCTTCTTTGACCATCATGGTGCCGAAATGGTAATAATTTTTCATATCCTGCGCAGCCTGGTTCATGGTTATCCCTTTCCTTTGACGGAGTTTGAAATAGGCATTTGTCAGGTCACTTCTAAAAGCTGCATTTTTCGGCTCAATGATTTCGATTCCATCTGTACTGTGTTTGTTTTCTTCAAACAGGTCCAAAATTTCCTGCCTGCTCCTTCCCAATAAAATAGGCTTAGCGATGCCCTCTGCGGCTACCTCTGCTGCGGCCCACATGATTTTTGAGTTGGTACCTTCCGGAAAAACAATGCGTTTCGGGTCTTTTTTTGCCTGGATGAAAATCTTGCGCATGACCTGTCGGGACCAGTCGATTTTTTTGCGAAGTTCTTCCCGGTATTCTTCAATATCAATGGGCTTTTTAGCTACCCCGGTTTTCATGGCTGCTTCTGCCACAGCGGAGGCTGTCCAGACCAAAACCCTTGGATCAAAAGGTTTAGGGATAATATATTCGCGGCCATAGTTCATTTCCTTATCTCCATAGGCTTGCCGAACTCCCTCCGGAACATCTTCTTTAGCCAGTTTTGCCAGGGCGTGCGCCGCGGCCAGTTTCATCTCTTCATTGATATTGGTCGCCTGTACATCGAGGGTTCCTCTGAAAATGTATGGAAATCCCAAAACATTGTTGACCTGGTTAGGATAATCACTGCGTCCGGTGGCCATAATGACATCCGGCCGGGCTTCTACGGCATCGGGATAGGAGATTTCCGGGTCTGGATTGGCCATGGCAAAAACGATCGGATTTTTAGCCATGGTTTTAACCATATCCTTACTCAATACATCTTTGGCAGAAACACCACAAAACGCATCAGCCCCCTTCATGGCATCCTCTAGTGTTCTGGTTTCAGTAGTCCTGAAGAATTTGTCTTTGTATTTGTTGGTGCCTTCATCGCCTCTTCCTTTCCACAGCACTCCCTTACTATCGGTCATTAAGACATTTTCAGGTTTTACTCCCAGGGAAATGTAAAAATTGGCGCAGGCAATACCGGCTGCTCCGGCTCCACTGAAAACAACTTTGATGTCTTCCATTTTCTTTTCTGCAATTTCAACGGCATTGATCAGGGCAGCCCCTGAAATAATTGCAGTTCCGTGCTGGTCATCATGGAAGACAGGGATGTCCAGTCTTTTCTTTAGCGTTTCCTCAATATAAAAACATTCAGGAGCCTTGATGTCTTCCAGGTTAATGCCTCCAAAAGTCGGGGCAATTTGTTCTACGGTATTGATCACCACATCGGGATCAAGGCTTTGAATTTCGATATCAAAGACATCGATGTCCGCGAATCTTTTGAATAAAACACCTTTACCCTCCATAACCGGTTTAGAGGCGAGGGCGCCAATGTTGCCTAATCCCAACACAGCGGTACCGTTACTGATCACGGCTACCAGGTTCCCCTTGGCGGTATATTTTAAGGCATTGGCGGGATCGCGCTCGATCTCCAGACATGGGGCTGCTACCCCCGGGGTGTAGGCAAGGGATAAATCGTGCTGGGAGAGGCAGGGTTTTGAGGAAATGACTTCTATTTTGCCCGGGCGATTTTGCTCGTGGTATTGAAGTGCTGCATTTTTTAGACCTTCTTTGTTCATTAGTCAGACTTTTTTGTTTTACGGTTAGAGAGGAAATGTCCGGTTCTTATGACTGTCGGGTTTAGGCAGGCATGGCTTTTTCGGACAATTCAACTTTTGGTAAATTAATTAATTTAGGGTAAATGAAAATCCTCTGAATCACTATTAAAGGCAGGACGCTCGCTTCTTTTTCTTTGTTACAGTGCCTTCCGGGTCATTAAATTTCCACCTGTACGCCTTTGCGTTCCGGGCACAATTTTCGATAAAAAAAGAATGAAAAAAACTAATGAAAGTCAGTGTTTCATAGTGATTTTGGGCATTATGTCTCTTTAAGCGTAAAAGGAGCGCTCTGTAGAGTATAAAATATTGATTTTAAGTGGGTTGTATTTTTAGAGAATGAAAGGATAAAGGTGAAAAATGACCATGGGAATAGCGGATATTTTAGTTTTTGTAAATAGGGAAAATTCCGATGATGGGGAAAGGAAAAAAGAAAGAATAGATAGTGTAAGCCTTATTCTCTGATCTTATTCAGTAAATGGTTGAATTGAAGTATTTCTGATTCGTCTAAATTGGAGAGCAACAAATCCAATTGCTCAATACAGTGATCCATTTGCCCTAAAAGATCCAATCCTTTTTGATTGATTTTTACGTCTTTATGCCTTCGGTCCGCAGCACTCTCGGTTCTGTCAATCAATTGTTTGTGATACAGGCGATCAACAATGCGGCTCACATCGGAATTTTTTTCAATCATTCTTTCTTTTAGTACACGAAGACAAATGGCCTTGGGATACTGACCCCTCAAAATTCGAAGTGCATTAAATTGGGTTCCAGTCAGGTCATATTCACTGACCAAATCGGCCAATTTTCCGTGAAGTTGTGCATTTGTATAATGTAAATTGACAAATGCTTTATGATATTCGTTTCGGAAGCTGGTTTTTAATTCTTCTTCAATTTTCATTGTCAGGCAAAATTTGAGCCATAAATATAGATAAAAATATGAAATGTACCTATTTGTAAAACATCCAAAATTCAGATCAAAAAAAAGGTGTCCGGGGGCAACCCCCGGAACACCTCTTAAATTTTCAAACACAAAAATATGTAGTCAATTCGAGTGATTAAGAATGAAGATTGTTTGGGTGGTTTATTATTCTTGTATTAAAAAACGGTACATCCGTTATTTTTTGTTTTCCAGAAGGTTCGTTTTTTCCTTAGCCAGCTCCACATTACATGTGATATTCACTTCTTCCCCGATCAGCATGCCGCCATTGTCCATTACGGAGTTGTATTTCAATCCCCAGTCATTTCTATTGAGGGTGCCTGTAATTTTAAACCCTGCTTTTGTATTTCCCCATGGATCCTGAATGGTTCCCAGGTGTTTAACCTCCAATTCAACCTCTTTGGTGACTCCGATCATGGTAAAATCTCCAATGAGTTTGAAGGTGTTATTCCCCATTTTTTTGACTGCCTTACTTTTAAAAGTGATCGTTGGATATTTTTCAACATCAAAGAAATCGGCGCTTTTGAGGTGACCGTCACGTTTTTCCTGATCGGTGTCCACACTTGCTGTCTGGATGGTGAATTGTGCTTTTAAGTCAGAAAAATCCTCTTTAGTGGCCCATACAGTACCATCAAACTGGTTGAAATTTCCTTCCACTTCTGAAATGACCATGTGATCTACTGAAAATCTTACATTGGTGTGTGCTTTGTCAAAAGACCAGGAAGTAGTCTGCGCACCAGCCGAAATGGTAAAAAAGAGCGCGATGATAAACAAGTTAATTCCTTTCATGATATCGTTTTTTTGTTTGGTGTAAAAATTTATGATGCAAATATAAGTCTAAACAATAAATGTTGCAACATCTAAAGAAAAAAAATAATTATTTTTTTTGCAGGCGGGCTTTTCTATCGAATGAAAGTAGGGTAGAAAACTAGCATATACGGGAGAACAGGCCAAAGGAATTTGGCTTTGTCAGAGAAGAAAACGAGGAAAGTTATTTTCCAAAAAGCTTTTGAATAAGGCTTTTGTGTTCATGGGCTGCGGCTTCTTCCGGGGAAAAACCGATAATTAGGGAAATGGATTTTTCCATTTTTTCCTGGCTTTGGATGCCTGATTTTTTTTTGACGAGAATTCCATGACGAAAATAGAGCAGGGTAGGGACTCCAAAAACTTTATATCTTTTGGCAATACTTAGATAATCTTCAGCATTTAATTGAAAGAAATCGGCCTTTTCGGCATTGGCTTGTTCGGTTGCTTTATAGATAGGATCAAAAGCGGCGCAATTGGGACAAGAGGAAGTCATAATCTCAACGAGCACCGGTTTTTCATTATGAAGTACTTTTTGATCAAAATTTTTGTTGGTCAGGAATTCCATATTAAATCAGGTCAGAAAAGGTTTAGCGGTAACTGGCAAAAAAGCTGCGCCAGCGCATTTCGAGTACCCCAAAGATGGCTTCTTTGACGATGCCTTTGGTCATTTTGGAGATTCCTTCCACCCGGTCAGTGAATGTAATAGGCACTTCAACAATCTTAAAACCCAGCATCCGGGAGGCAAATTTCATTTCGATCTGGAAAGCATAACCGATAAATTTGATCTTATCCAAATTAATGGCCTGCAATACTTTCCGGCGGTAGCAGACAAACCCTGCAGTAGGGTCTTTCACCGGCATCCAGGTAAGCAATCTGACATATAACGAGGCTCCGAAGGAGAGGAAAATTCTTTTGAATGGCCAATTTTTAACTTTACCGCCGTGTATATACCTGGAGCCTACTGCCACGTCACCGTTTTGTTCCATACAAGCAAGGTAAAGCCGGCTGAGATCGCTGGGATTGTGGGAAAAATCGGCATCCATTTCAATAAAAAAATCATAATCCCGTTCAAGCCCCCAGCGAAAACCGGCGATATAAGCCGTTCCCAGCCCAAGTTTTCCCTGTCGTTCCACCAGGAAAAGGCGGTCTGAATATATTTTTTGTAATGCTTTTACCAGGTCGGCCGTGCCATCTGGAGAATCATCGTCCACTACCAGTACATGGAATTTTTTCGGAAGGGAAAATACGGCTTCAATGATAGAAACGATATTTTCTTTTTCGTTATAGGTAGGTATTATGACAAGGCTATCAGACAAAGTTGTTGGATTTAATAACAATTTTACTTGATCACCCGGGATTTCTAAAATTCCCTCGCAATCTGGTCACCTGCCGTCCTGACAGGATCGGACCTGGAAAAATAGTTTTGAAAAAATTGGTAAACTAATCAATGACCAGTATAACGGTTCAAAGATAGATTATTTTTTAATATTCACACTTTAACTTTAAGTTGAAAATTAATTCCGTTGAGCAATGGGAATACAGGACGGTTTTCCAATGGATATTCTTTTAATTTAGTCTTTAACCTTTAACCTTTAATCTTTAATCTTTTCCCTTTTCTAAACCAGGTCTTCCTCACTCCAGTTTTTCTGGGGGTCTTTTTCCAGCTCTTTCAGATCGAGGTATTCCTCCTTTTCAGTAGTTTTTCCTCCTTTGTTGAGCATTTTATTTTCCCATTCTTTACTGCCTACCCCTTGTCGGCCAAAACCAAAGGCTTTTACATAATGGAAGGCCAGTCCGATTCCCCAGAAGAAGATGACAGGCAGCCAGTTGCGATAGGTGCCGGAAAGGGCATTGACCGCCATCATCATTACGTTGACGATGACGTAAGAGGACAGGTGCCGGTAAAATTTCACCTTTTCCTCTGCCGGGTTGAATTCGCGGGATCTTCTGTTGCTTCTGCGGGAACTTCTATCTCTCATTTTATTGTTTTTTTGAAACCAGGAAATCGGTTGTTACAAGGATTTACGTTAAGAATACTGCCTGGCTGAACTTAAAAGTGCCTGAAAAATGTACAGCAATCTACTTTTTTAGACGAATATCGGTACTTTGACGTATTGACACGAGCTTTTGAGAGATTTCTTTTGAAGGAATTCAGGCAATTTTTCAATTTGCATAGATTTAGCGTGTAACATGAGTTACTTACGTTTACACCCCCCGAAACTTGTTGTCTGCAACTTTGGTTAGCCTTTGATCGGAGCAGGTGCACCCTCAAAATGTTTGTATTTGCCGAGAAGTTTGCCGATGAATACGATTATGGGCATGATTACTTTTTTGACAAACACAGGGATTTCAGGCATATCGTATTCTTTGGAATACCTGGTCAGCAGATATGAAGCATCAAAGATTTCGGGCTGCGGGCCACCGGTTTTATTCTGGGCCTGATAAACACCGGACAGAAAAAAAGCTATGTTATCAGCAGGTTTGATCCACCCCTTCATTTTAAGTTCGCTTTCCCCGGCGTTCCAAAATTTATGGGGAACCCCTCTTTTGAACAGGACCGTTTCTCCCGGGCCGATGAATTTTTCTTCTTCCCCGGGTATTTGGTAGCCCATTTTTCCGCTCTCTACGGTTAAGCATTCATCCTGAAGTAAATGGGTGTGCATGGCCGGACCATTGCCGGGAGTTGTTGAAGCTTCCACGATGACTTTGTCGCCATCTTTTTCCTTAATAATTTCCAGGAAGCTCAGGCGCTCACCATAATTTTCAATCGTAACTGGATATTCAATTTTCATGATTTATTTTTTTGATGAATTAATATGCTGTACAAAAATAGTACATTGTACTAATTAATGCAAATTATTTTAGTACGATGTACTATTTTTTGAATGAAAAACATATCTTTGTCATATGAAAAGAAGAGACGAAATCATACTCACTGCCTTGAAAATGTTTAATGAATCCGGTATCCATAACGTAGGAGTCCGGGAAATTGCGCGTTCATTGTCGATTAGCGTGGGGAACTTATCTTATCATTTTCCCCGGAAAGAAGATATTGTAGCAGAAATATTGGTGCACCTCCGGGCCCGAAATACGGTTCAATACGAGATCTTTTTTTCAGGTGAACCAACATTGTTTGCTTATTTAACCCTTATGCGGGGTGTCTTTCTCAATCAATACAATTTTCGGGGAGTGGTCATCTCTCCACTGGACATTAAGAAGATCTATCAGAATTTGTTTGATTACGAAAAGGTTGAAAAGGAGCGAAAAGCGATGCAAAAAGATATTTTTCAAAGACTGACCAAAGCAGGGGAGTTGACGTTGAATGAAAAAGGGAGTGATTTTATGGTTTCGTTCATCTCGCTTTTTTCAAGATTTTGGATACAGGAGGCCTTTTTGAGTTATGAAAATCTTTCACGGGAAGCAGTGGTTGAAAAATACCTGTGGACCCTTAGCCAGCAACTGGCGATTTTTGCTACACCCGATGGGATGGAAGGTATTGAATTGTTTTTTGCGGAATAGAAGAGGGTTAGCCACGATTGCACGCCTATTTTTATCGTACAATCGTGGCTGAATATCCTACTCCATATCCATATTATGGAACACATTGAGCACATCTTCGTCTTCTTCCATTTTATCGATGAGCCTGATGACTTCTTCCACTTCCTCGTCGGAGAGGGAAGTCGTATGTCCCGGGACGCGAATCAATTCTGATTCTTTGACTTCAATATTTTTTTCCTCGAGTGCTTTTTGCAGTTTGCCGTAATCTTCAAAAGCGGTAAATAATTCAATGACACCGTCTTCGTCAATTTTGAGTTCCTCCAAACCAAAATCGATCAGATCCAGTTCTAGTTCTTCGGGATCCAGTCCTTCCGGGTCGAGTTTAAAGACACCTCTGCGGGTAAACATATAATCGACAGAACCTGAAGTGCCCAGTGAACCTCCGTATTTGGAGAAAATCATCCGCACATTAGCGACAGTTCGTTTATTATTATCTGTGGCGGTTTCAACAATTACGGCGATGCCATGAGGGGCATATCCTTCAAATACTACTTCTTTATAATCCTCTGCATCTTTTGAACTCGCTTTTTTGATGGCGCTTTCAATATTGGTTTTTGGCATGTTGGCTGCCTTGGCATTCTGTATAGCAATGCGCAACCTGGAATTATAATTAGGATCTACTCCACCTTCTTTTACGGCAATGGCTATCTCTCTGCCAATTTTGGTAAAAACCCTGGCCATATTGGCCCAGCGTTTCATCTTTCTTTCTTTACGAAATTCAAATGCACGTCCCATAACTTAATTTGATTTTTTATTCGCTGCAAATATAAAAAAGGAGCGACAATTATGAATTAAAAATGGCTATTTACCGTTTTGGGATTACGATTTTTCTATTTACCGTTGAGAAAACAGCTTTTGGTACGCTCAAATCGCTTCTTCCTCGCATTTATTCATCTTCAATTTTTCTCTTGTCAGGATCAGGATTTTCAGGATTTTTGGATATTCAGGATTGGGGAGTTTTTTTCATTCCCGCATCCTCACATCCTCACATCCTCACATCCTCACATCCTCACATCCTCACATCCTCGCATTAAAATATTTTACCATCAAGTTCCTGAACCTTCTTTTCCAGCCAGCCCTGGTTAAAAATAATGGGAGCATTTTTGATATCCTTTTGCAGTTTGGTCAGGGTTTGCCTCAGTTTGTCTGTATTGGTATAAGGGAGGTCAAACCGCAGTTGGGCCACTCTTTTGGTGAACCGAAAAAGATCGTAATAGGCATCCTTGCGGGTATCGGCCATCAGTTGGTTCCTTTGGAGGTATTGATAGAATGAAGCGGTAAGGGAATTCAGGGCTTCAAATTCTTCCATTTCGTAATAGGTTCTCAGCAGGAGGGCTTTGGCGCCAAGGTTGTAGCGGAGATCACTGTATTCCAGGCGCAACAATAATTCAAGTACTTTCCCGTATTCCCCGATGGCATGGTAGTATGAAGCCAGGTTAAACCTAAAGGCGTTTTCCACCGATTCGGGTCTTAATCTTTCTTTGTATTCGTAGATGAATTGACGGACCCATTCCGTTTCGTCGAGCCGGATGGCTGTGGTGACGATGTTTTTATAATGCCATTCCGAAAGATACTGGTCATCAAAGATCAATTCTTCCTTCAACTGTAATTGATACAACTGGAAAAGTTCGGAAAGGAAAGGAAGTTGGTTGCGATTGATTTGTTTGATGCAGTAATTTTGAAAATAATTATAGATGACAATGCGTTCTTCGGTTCTTAAATATTGTTCGTTTTTTCGCATAAATTCCAGCGCCTCGAAATAGAATCGTTCCTCGTCATTGAAAACCAGTTGAAAAATTTTATAATAAATAAATACGACCGGTACGCTTTCGTATTCCTTTAAATTGTCGGAGATCTCCTTCAGCACACCATCGAGCATCCTGTTGGAATAATTGCCCCGCAAAATATTAGTACGGTTGTGTACTTCTACTGCATCCTTCAGTTTTTCTGTCATATAGAAATAGTCGAGTTTACGCATTTTAAGTTCCAGGCTGGGGTCGCTTTTTCGGCCATCGGTCTGGAGGTAAAAGTTATCAGCCTCCTTTGCCAGGGCATATTGATTTTGGAGGGCAGCGCTGTCTTTTTTATCTTCCTGCTCCATTTCCTCCTGTAATTTGACGAGGGTTTTTCTGTAAACCTTCATGCATTTACGCTGGCGCAATTCCTTAAGCAACAAAAGCCTCCCTTCAAAGGTCTGTTTATTATGAGCTTCGGTGATCATAAATTGATCGAGCAGGCGCTTCGTGTAAGTGAAAATAAGAGCCAGTTGTTTAAAATCCGTACCTTTGGGAGTGTAACCCTTCCTGATCAGCGTCTCTTTAGAGCAATTCCCGGCATGGAAATCCGGGTAAATTTTACTCAGATAAGCGACCAGAATACTTACGCCTTTATGCTTGTTGAAATAGGGAGAATGAACAAAAGCTTCGAATCGGCTCATTTCTTTCCTTGAAAAGGTGGAAAGTACTTCAAATATTTTATGATTTATCATAATTTTTTACAAATTTATATTTGTTATAATAAATTGTAAATCAATTTTTTAAGTCAAAATATGTATCGCAATATTACTTGTTTTTTACAAAAAATGTATTGAAATGTAGTTTTAATTTGGTGTGCCAGGTTACATTTTTGTATCATCAAAAAATCCTAAAAGAAAAACATCCCGCTATGTTCAAATTTTCAAAGTTATTTTTCCTGTTAATATTTTTATGGGTACCCTTTTTGAATCATGCCCAGGATTGCTCCATAGATAATATCCTTGTAGAGCAATCTGATTGTGTGGACGGCTTTTTTAACGTGTTCCTTCATGTCCAGGCGACCAATCACGGTGGCGAAGGATTTAGTGTACTTGGAAACGGCCATGATTACGGGGATTTCAGTTATGAACCCAACTTCATCACTATCGGCCCCCTGGAAGGCAATGGTACCACTTCTTATGAGTTTGTGGTTATTGATAACCAATTTGGAGAATGCTCCAATTTTGTGGAAATCGGTACAGTCGATTGCGCCCCTCCGCAATGTAATATTTATGATGTGGTGCTTGATTTTCAGTCATGTACCAGTGAGGGAACGATTGGTGCCTATAATTATTTATTGAATTTTAATTATACCAATACGGGTTTCGATGGATTCGATGTATTTTTAGGAGAGCAATTTCTTGGCACTTATGCTTATGAAAACCTTCCGGTTCACCTGGTTTCTTTTGGGCCACTCAATACAGATTTTTTTACCCTTACCATTTGCGACAATGCCCTTACAGATTGCTGTGCTTCAGTTGAAGTGCCAACTCCGGTTTGCCCTCCTCTCGATTGTGGTTTTCAAGAGGTGACCTTCAATTTTGAAGGCTGTCACGATAATGGTGGTTACAATTATATTCTGAACTTCACTCCGGTGAATACCACGAATACCCATTTCGATTTCTACCTCAATAATGAGTTCTATGGATATTATTCCTATGCTGATCTGCCGATTTTCCTGGAAAATATAGGACCTTTCAACGACAACCATTTCAATATTCGGATATGCGACAATGACAATGCTGATTGTTGCTGGGACCACAATGTGGAAACGCCGAACTGCCCGGTTTCTGATAATTGTGTAATCGAAAATGTTGCGGTGCAGGCCGGTGAATGTAATGCGGATGGACTGTTTTATGTATTCCTTTCGGTACAGGGCGCTAATCTGGGCACCCAGGGCTTCAGCGTTCACGGCAACGGTCATGAGTACGGCAACTTCAGCTATGAGCCTGAGTTTGTTACCATAGGACCTCTTCAAGGCAATGGCACAACTGTTTATGAATTCATCGTCACTGACCTGGAATTTCCGGATTGTCAGAATTACGGACTTGTTGGCCCGATCGATTGCTTCCCCAATGATTGCGGTTTTCAAGAGGTGACCTTCAACTTTGAAGGCTGCCATGACAACGGCGGGTACAACTACATTCTGAACTTCACTCCGGTGAATACCACGAATACCCATTTCGATTTCTACCTCAATAATGAGTTCTATGGATATTATTCTTATGCTGATCTGCCGATTTTCCTGGAAAATATAGGACCTTTCAACGACAACCATTTCAATATTCGGATATGCGACAATGACAATCCCGATTGTTGCTGGGACCACAATGTGGAAACGCCGAACTGCGGCGGTGGAGACTGTGCCATCAACCATGTCATCGTGGAAGCGCATGACTGCAACGAAGACGGTTTTTTCTTCGTTGACCTTGAAGTCGTAGCACCCAACCACGGCAATGAAGGATTCCATGTTAATGGCAACGGCAACAATTATGGCAATTTCAGTTATGAGTTGCCTTTCATTACCCTGGGACCCTTTGCCGGCAACGGAGAGACGGTTTACGAATTTGTGGTCACCGACAACCAATTCCCTGACTGCCAGAACTATGATATTATTGGACCTATTGATTGTTCTCCAGAGGGCTGTGGCTTCCATGACATCACCATGAACTTCGAGGGTTGTAATGACAATGGTTCTTATAACTTCGCTTTGAACTTCATCCCCGTCAATACGATCAACAATTATTACCAGCTTTTTATCAATAATGAATTCCAAGGCTCTTATGCCTATGATAATCTGACCCAGTTTATAGAAGGTGTGGGTCCTTTTGAAGGAGAAAACTTCCATGTCAGGATCTGTGATAATGACCACCCGGACTGCTGTACTGATTTCTTAGTAGAAACACCGGCCTGTAACCCGGGGGGATGCAATTTCTGGGATGTGGTGGTAGAACCTCATATAACGGATTGCAATAATGATATTTTTAGTGTGGATGTCGCGTTCCATACAACCAATAACGGTCCGCTGGGATACTACATTTTTGCCAATGGGGATATTTTTGGTCCATTCAGCTATGCTTTGCCCTTTGTGACTATTGGTCCATTTGAAGGAGATGGCAGTACCGAGTATGATTTTCTCATCCTCGATATTGGTAATCCTGCCTGTTACACCTATTATGAATTCGGTACCTTTGAGTGCGATGAGGATGTCTGGCCCGGAGATACCAATACCGACAATATTGCCAATCATTTTGACCTGCTCAACATTGGTATCGCCTTTGGATCGGAAGGCCCGCAGCGTCCGGAAGCCACTACGGACTGGAATGCCATGTCAGCTTATAATTGGACTCATTTCTTTGAAGACAATAACAATTATAAACATGCGGATACCAATGGGGATGGCGTGGTAAATAATGCAGATATTGCTGCTATCCAGCAAAATTACAATCTTACGCATGGTGAAGTGGAGAATTTCACTCCGCTGGAAGGAACGGATATCGATCCGCCTGTGTACATGGATGTTCCCGAGAATCTTACTACTGGCAATCCATTTGAAATTCCTGTGATGCTGGGAACCGAAGGGGAGCCGGTGAATGATATTTACGGCATCGCTTTCAGCATTGAACTGGATCCGGAGATTATCAATGTAGCCGACCTGACGGTTTCTTTCCCGGTAAGCTGGATGGGAGAGCCAGAGGTGAATACCATAACCTTTAGCAGGCTTAACCTGGAAACCAACAGCATTGATATTGCCATCAGTCGTACCGACCAGAATAATGTTTCCGGCCACGGGCCCATCGTCATCCTGCACGGGATCATAGATGATATTGCGGGCATTCATGGAGAAATGGATTTACGGGCAACAGGGATCAATGCCATTGACTTGTCGCAAAGCCCCATTCCGCTGAACAATCCTTACAAGACAAGCGTAATCACCAAACTTAGAGACGAGGACGCCGGGTTTATCAGCCTCATGCGTGACACCTGGATTCATCCCAACCCGGCAAGTGATCTTATTACGATCATGAACAAGCAATACATTGCGGTGGAATCAGTGGCGGTTTACGATATGTCAGGGGTCCAGTTTGGCACCATCCAATACAATACGAATCAGATTTCAGTGAGTGAGCTTCCTGCAGGGCTTTATGCCTTGAAAATAAATATGGGAGGTCATGTGATCATGAAAAAAATGGTCAAGGTACAACGCTAAAAAATCGAAGCACTTTTAAGAAACGAACCGGAGCATCTATCGCTCCGGTTTGTTCTTTAAAAAGTAAATTCCCTAACTCCCTTTTTGTGTTTTTTTAGATAACGCTGACTTTCAACGAATTAGAGAGGAACTAAACCTTTGAAAAAGTGGTTATAGATAAAACCTGAAAAAAAAAATCAAAAAGTTTGGAGTTTTATTTCTAAAGCATTTATATTTGCATCGCTTTTGAAGAAAAGCCCACTTAAATGGTCCGTTCGTCTAGGGGTTAGGACGCCAGGTTTTCATCCTGGTAACACGGGTTCGATTCCCGTACGGACTACTCAATACCCAAGACATAAGCCCTTGAATATCAACGTTCAAGGGCTTTTTTTATTGATTATCAGGTGTTTATGACATCTATTTTTTTGGGTTGTATTTGGGTTTTTTTGGTCTTTTTGGGGTATATTTGGCCTAATTATTCTTAATTATTTCTTATTTCCTCAAAGAATTCTTAATTTTTCAAAGATGCAAGTAAAACCTATTCTTTGGACCTATGTACCCCGAGCTGATGGCAGTTGTAACATAAAGCTGTATGTTAATGCAAATGGTGAAAAAAAATACATAAAAACCAAATTTCACGTCTTACCTTCCGAGTTTGACAATAAAAAAGGACTTGTCAAAAAAACTCATCCTAACCATGTTCGGATCAATGCAAAAATTGGAGAACAAAAACGGATAATTGAAACCCAATTAATTGAATCCGGTGATATTAATTTGATCGGTAAAACCAAGCAAACCAGTTTTATCGACTTTCTCAACTCTTATTACAACGATATCCAAAACGGGTTTACTGATCACAAACCTAATACCGCAAAAAGTTATAAATCCCTGATCACTCGCATCAATCAGTTCAAAGATGAAAAGAAACTTAAGGATATTTCTTTTAACGATATTGATCTGGAATTTTATGATAATTTCAGAAACTTCCTTTTGGGTGGGGTAGGGTGTGGGTTGCCCGGATTTGGAAAACACATCAAAGTGATTAAAACGGTCATGAGGATTGCCGAGGATAAAGAATTGCATTCTAATGAGATTTATAAGCACCACAGATTCAAAGTCCATCAAAGTAAACCATCAAACAAGATATATCTTAACGAGGATGAAATAGAAGCGATTAAAAACGTCAATCTGGAAAGTGATGTCTGGCTGGAAAAGGAAAGGGATCGGTTTTTGGTGAGTTATTATTTCCTTATGCGGTTTGAGGATTCCAGGAACATAAAACGGGAAAGTTTTTTCGAAAAATCAGGACAACGTTATTTGAAATACAAACAGCAAAAGACCGGTCACGAATGTATAGTGCCGGTAAAATCAGAAGCCTGGGAAATACTGGAAAAAAGAGGCTTTGATATGGATTTTGGGAGCAATGCACAAAGCAATAGAAATATTAAAACGGTGTGTGCTTTGGCGAAGGTGGATGCTCAGGTGAAGCAGGGAGAAGAAAGCGGCCCCAAATGGAAATTTGTTACTACACATACAGCGAGGCGCAGTGCAGCAACAAATTTGGCCATGCAAAATATGAATATTAAAATAATTGCCGACCTGGGGGGATGGACGGACATTAGAACCTTAAGGAGTTATTTGAGAGCCTCCGGTCTGGATTCGGCTGCAGTGGCAAAAGATTTTGACTTTTTTCTATAAAAGCTTATTGCTAACAGCTATCCCAACAGTGACACCCAAAGCGATCACCATTGCAAAAATTAAATAAGATATAATTACCTGCGTGGTTGAAATTTCATTCTCCATAATTCAAATTTATTTTATTCCTAAAAGATTAAATATTCGTGCTTTTTTGACCTTCCGGGCAAGGATGGTCGGTTTTTCATTTTTAAAGGTATCTACGCCAATTAAATCGTATCTGCCGGGGTTTCCTGTCCAGCGGAGCAGATTATTAAACGTGGGGGCCAGCGTTCTTTTATTTGAGCGTCCTACATCATTTTTTATTGCTTCATCTCCTTGCAAAATTGGCTGAATGATCACGCCCAATTTTATAACATCCGATGTCGAAAATTCAACCTTATCATTTTTGGCAACTTCTAAAATGTTTTTAATGTATTTCAGATTTTGCCGTACAAAAATAAAGCCATTCGGTTCATCCTCTTTTTTCCTGAATAGAATGTGGATTTCTTTATGTAAAAGGTCGTAAGACTGGCCAGACGGTCTATTTTGCTCCTTCCTGATCTCAATGACCTTTGAATCTACTTTGTTTATTACCTGGGCAAATAAATTTCCCTGGTCCAGGCCTCCTTTTATCATTCGGCCCTTTTGCTGCATGAGGTCGAGTTTCTTCTTTCTCAGCGCCTTAAGTTTCTGATCCAGTTTTTCCGAAATAACTTCCGCCTCTTTTTGCATTTGCTCGTAACTCGGAAGATCCGGGTGAACATACCCAGGAACCTTTGGATCATTAAAACGATCCTTTAACGCCTGTTTGCTTTTCTCAACGGCTTTGATCTCTTCGTCTATGGCAAACATCTGCGCCTCGTATTCGCTTTCTCCTTGCGTTTTGTAGGCAATCCTTTTGAGGTTTAACGGTTCGTCCGGATTGAAGTCCAGGCGGTGGACCATGGCATTTATTTTGGTGATCCAGTCCGTTTTTCGGGAAATACTTTTAGTTTTAGCAAAGTTGGACAAAAGGAAGTCATACATTTCATTTTCATGGGCATCGGTGAGCTGTGAAAACATCCTGCGGGCTTCTCCCGTCCAGTCTGCAATCTTTTCCAGGTTTTGCTGGGTTGTTTTGTCGCTGTTATGATCGAGGGCAGCCAGGGCCGTTAAAACCTTTCCTATCGGCTTTAAATATGCGAGGTTAAGAATGAAATTCCAGTTTTTACCTTCCAGGCGTTTAGCTTTATTTTCCAGTTTCTTTTTGTGCATTCCTGGAATGTCAGCCCTGTATATTTTTGCCCGCTCCATTGGCGTTTCCAGCGTTCTGTTGGCGTTTGACAGTTCCTTAGCGTATTTGACGGCTTCGGCCTCACTTCCCTCAAAGCAGCGGGTTTTAACCATCTTGCGGCCTGCTTTTTCGGCTCCTTTCAGTCGGTGGTGGCCAGCTAATAAAAACCAGTTTTCTTTTTGCTTATCATACCAGATCACCACTGGGTCGAACTGGTTGGCATCGAAGTTCTCCGCAATCTCGTTGATGATCTCCTTGTTAAGTTTTTCCCGGTTTTGGAAACGTGCCGGGTCGGTGTGGATCTTATTGATGTAAAAGTTTCGAGAACATTCTTCTTTTTCCTCGGCCGGCTCTGATTTTTCATTTTCTTTTTGAATAGCCTTTACAATGACAACCAGCTCGGGCCTGTATAAAACAATGCCATAAGCTTTTACCACATTATTGGGTTCCTTTGGTTCTCCCAGGACTTTGAAAAACCAGTTTTTTAGTTTATAGTCCAGTGGGGTATTGCCGGAATCGATCAATACATGCGTTCTCGCAGATAAATTTTTATCCACCTTGCTCAGGACTTTTATTTTTTTGGAAGAAGTGGGCCATTTCTTTTTTATGAAATCCCTGACAATCTTTGCTTCTTCCGCTAAAGTTGAATTTTTTTCTTTTTGCCCTGGTTCTTTTTTTGCTGGCTTTATGGGCTCTTCTTCAACTTCTTCCATCCGCTTTTTGACCTGCTTTTCAATGGCTTCCTGCTCGGATTTGGAAAGTTCAATATCTTCTACGTTTTCGGCTGGTTCCGGTTCTTTTGCAACCGGGGTCAATTCCCCAACAATATTGGTGGCATAAAACATCGGAGTAGTATTCAAATTACGCTGCCAAACTCCGTAATAGGGTGACCAGCGAAAACCACGGGCTTTGAGTTTCTGGATAATCTCCCTGGAGGGCTTTTCATCGTGTTTGATCTGCAGGCGGTTTTGCTCAAAGTTTTCGATCACCATGCCGCCGTCGAATGTATGTTCTTTGTTGCCCTGGTCTTTTTGAACGGCCAGCTTCTTTTCTTCGCTGATCCGGCCTTTGAGCCTTTTGATGTTGGCGTTGTTATTGGTGAGCAGGTAACCCGGATATCCGATGCGTCCGGCATAATCCGGGGTCATAACCTCGACGATCTGCTTATCAGATAATTTGAGATCGGTTTTTAGCTTTTCGATCTTTTTCTCCCGACTCAAGGTCTTTGATTTGGCGATCTTATTGACGGCCTTCATGGCTTCCTGCGTAGCCAGGCGGTCATCCAGTTGTTTTTGAAGGATGTCGATGGCTCCATCCTGACCGGTCTTGACCGGCTTGAGGTGGGCGGGTTTAAGGTACTGTTTGATCTTTTTGAGCTGCAGGTTGTAATAAGACAACAGTTCATTCAATTTCTTATGCACCTGGTCCCCTTTTTTATTCATCCGGGCCGCAGGGAAATTGGATGGTCCCGCAATCATGGTACTTACCCAGCCGTGTTGGCTGTACAAATAATCGAGGTACCTCTTTTTATACCCATCCACAAAATAGCCAAACCGCTTTTCAAACTTATCTACGGCATCCCATTTGACCGCCAGGGCATGAAGTTCATCATACGCATTTTTTAAATCCTGATAATAACTTTCCTGATCACTCTTCGCCCGCCGTTCAGGAGAAAAAGAGGTGCCTCTATGGGCCTCATAAGCCGTTTGGTAAGGAATATCCGATTTTGAAAAATTGTATGGCATATTGATTTAGGTTTAAGCAAAAAACGGGCAGTCCACCCAAAGGTGAATTACCCGCTGCTTATTGTAAACTTATGAAAACTAATGTACCGCCCTTTTGATTAAGCGTTTCTTCGGTTCAATTCTTTTGTTTCCGGATTTTCTTTTACAGAATCTTTGGCCCTAAGCAATCCGATCAACACAAAAAGCGCTGAAACAATTAAGGACCATTCCGGATTGGTCAAAGGATCTGCATCAAACATTGATTGAAGCTGGCCGGCCAGCAAGGAAACAAAGGCCAGTATCCCGGCGATTGTTGTGTTTTTATCTTTAGTGAACATAGTGTGAGTGGTTTTGAATTTTATAAATCGATTTACTTCAATTGCGTCAGGATCGGAATATCTTCAAATCTTACATTTTCGGAAATCTTTAGATCTTCTCCAAACCGGGTAAATGTGCGGCCTTTTTCATCCGTCACGGTAATCTGTTTGATGCCTACTTTATAAACATCCTGTTTTTCGTTGGCGTGTCGGTGGTAAAACCTTGCGGTCCATTCTGCTGCGTCGTAAACGTCGGCCTTCTTGTCTGAGAACGTCAATCCCGTTCGTCCGAAAAAGGTATTCGCAAGATTAACGGCCTCATCATAGGTTAATTCTGCCAAGCGGTTGGAAGTGATATTTAAAACCAGATCCACCATGATAGGGCGCTGATCGTTGAAGGAACCAATACCCCAAACCATTTTCAGATCATTAACCGGAAGGGTAATGATGCGTTCCTTTTTAATCACAATGCTATCCTGGCCTGGATCTTCCGGGTCGTCGGGTTCATCACCAATTTTTTCAGGAATATTATCGAGTAGGTTGCCAATGGGGGTACTTCCGTAGCCTGTAAAAATATCCTTACCTGCAGGGGGAAGATCATTGGCGTTTTTTCTTACATGAGAAACAATTTCCAAAGGGGTGTTTTGACTGTGGTATGACCCTGTTATGGCCAGACAAGCGACTTCTTCCGGTGTTGCCATCGAGGTACCGGAAAGAAAGGCAAAACTGCCATTTTTATAGGTGCTGTAAATATTAGAACCCGGGGCCACGAATTCCAACGCTTCCCCGTATTGGGAATAAGGTGCCCGGCTCACTTCCCCCTTTTCATTCTGTTGCAAGGCCCCGACGGCAATAACATTTTTGATGGAGGCCGGATTGGATACCTGACTGCTGCCATTATTTCCGGAAGCGGCGCATACGATAATACCCTTTTTTTCGGCTTCCGCATAAAGGGGAACCAATTCCTCAATCAGCTGCGATCATCCCCAGGAGTTGTTGAAAATCACCAGCCATCCATTGTCCACATATACCTGGACTTTATTGAGAATATCCTTTACACCTGCAATGATTTCGGGTTTATCGCCCCATCCCTGGTTGTGCAATATTTTGGCCGGGAGAAGTTTCACATAACCTTCATCGATCAAAACCTGCAAAAGCCCGATATTGGTAAAATCGGAAGCCATAATTCCCGCTACATGGGTGGCGTGGCCATGCTCATCCGCCAGGGGTTCACCCGTGTATGAATATCCTTTCAGGGCTGCCTTTAAAAGTGAGGGATGCGTCAATTCCCCGGCGGTGTCAAAGATGACGATCAGGACCTTCCTTTTATCTTTTTTTGCCTTGATTTTGTCCCTGTATTGGTCAAATTCCAGGTATTTTATCCCCCAGTTTTCAATGGCTGTCGGATCATTATCAAAGGTTTGTAAAAGCGGGATGGTAGCCTCCGGGTCTAATACTACGTCATGCTTTTCCTCAAGGCGTTCCACCTTTTTGGACTGGCGTTTAATTTGACGTTCGTAACTTCGGGGAATTTCGATTTCCTGGGAAAATAACTGAACCGTAAAAAGCACGGTCATCAAAATGATCAAAAAGCGTTTCATAATTGTTTTTTAATTAAAATTCAGTAAAAGATATGTGTATATTTTTATACTCTAATGTTTCAGAATATGTTGATTTAAGAGAAAACTTAAATATTGTACTGGTAGATAAATTACGTACTACTTTATTGAAACTTAGAGTTTGCCAGGAACTTTCTGTGTTTGGAGAAATTACAAATTCTCCAGTGGTGGTAGAGATTGTACCACCCTGCCATAGATCAAAAACTACTTCTGTCAATTTAGAAGAAGTTTTAATATTCATAGAAATATTAATAAGAAAATTTTTTCCACTTGCGCCTGTGTATGTAAGTTCTCCGGTTCCAGAATTATAAGAAAAACCATTTAATTCTGACGCATTTAAACCATATCCACCAACTAAAAATTTATATGAACCACCCGTGAAACTATCGCCGGTAGAGGTATTACCCTTATCCAGTTGTGCGTGATAATGTGTTAAAGTTGTAGGGGTTGGAAATGCTTGTTTATATAAATTTCCAGTATGATCATCATAGGTAACTACCCAGCTTTGTGTTGAAGTTTGCAATAGGGTTGCAGAAGTTCCCGGGTTCCCTATTCGATAATCAGCTGCGGAAGACTGAATCCTGGCTATATTTGAACCATCCACTGCAAAAAATGTCGTTCCGGGAGTATTGATCAGGGAGGCAAAACCTCCTTTTACACTGGCGGTGGCCGCCGTCAGAACCCCATAAACAGAAGGGCCAATTTCGCCAATATTTCCATTTGATCCCAGGTCATCATCAAGGATGTACATTCCGGCTTTTCCTGAGAGCGTAGAGTTATTAAAAAGTTCAAAATACTGATCCGCGTTATCAGGATCCAGGTATCTGAAACGGCTGGCGTTGCTGCCGAATTGAATGCTTCTTATCGTTGCTGCCGGTAAGCTGCCATTGGCATTATAAATATTAGTATTGCCATCCTGGAGTCCTGAAAGATCCACGCTGTTTCCGTCTTCTATTGATAAAGTTGTGCCGACTAGATTCAGGGTTTGATCATCGGTGCCGGTGCCATCCTGGAGTCCTGAAAGATCCACGCTGTTTCCGTCTTCTATGGATAAAGTTGTGCCGACCAGGTTGAGGGTTTGGTCATCCGTGCCGGTGCCATCCTGGAGTCCTGAAAGATCTACACTGTTGCCGTCTTCTATGGATAAAGTTGTGCCGACCAGGTTGAGGGTTTGGTCATCGGTATTGTCCAGGTATCCGCTAAGATTTACGCTTCCGCCGTCTTCAAGTGTCAGGATATTGCTGGCCAGGCTCAGCTGCTGGTCGTCGGTTCCTGTACCATCCTGCAATCCGGATAGGTCCACGCTGTTGCCGTCCTCGATGGAAAGGGTTGTTCCTGCCAGACCCAGAGTCTGGTCATCCGTTCCGGTGCCATCCTGTAATCCAGACAGATCCACGCTATTGCCGTCCTCGATGGATAAGGTTGTGCCCACCAGGTTGAGGGTTTGATCATCCGTCCCGGTGCCATCTTGCAATCCGGATAGATCCACGCTGTTGCCATCTTCGATGGATAAGGTTGTGCCGACCAGGTTGATGGTCTGGTTATCGGTACCGGTACCGTCCTGCAATCCGGACAGATCCACACTATTGCCGTCTTCAATAGACAGAGTCGTTCCGGCCAGGCTCAGGGTCTGATCGTCCGTATTCAAGAATCCAGACAGGATTACGCTGTTACCGTTTTCGATACTCAATGTATCGCCCACCAGATTAATAGTCTGATCATCCGTGCCGGTTCCATCCTGAATAAAGGACAGATTAACGCTGTTGCCATTCTCGATACTGAGGGTTGTACCGGTAAGCCCAAGGGTCTGGTCATCGGTGCCAGTGCCATCTTGTACAGAAGATAGATTGACGCTGTTGCCATTCTCGATGGAAAGGGTTGTACCGACCAGGTTGAGGGTCTGATCATCCGTACCGGTTCCATCCTGCAAGACCGAAAGATTGACGCTTCCCCCGTTTTCAAGGGTTAGGGTCGTTCCGGCCAGGCTTAGCACCTGGTCATCGGTCCCGGTCCCATCCTGCAGGACCGAAAGATTGACGCTTCCCCCGTTTTCAAGGGTCAGGGTCGTTCCGGCCAGGCTTAGCACCTGGTCATCGGTCCCGGTTCCATCCTGCAGGGAGGAAAGATTGACGCTGTTGCCGTTCTCGATGGATAAGGTAGTCCCGGCGAAAGACAAAATTTGATCGTCCGTGCCTCCGTTATCGATCAATACCCATTTGCTTTGGATTCTGTCCCAGGTATATGGCCGGCCATTATTCACCACCACGGCCATTTCCGCCGCATAGGCTATATTCGGCACAAAGGCATTCATTTGGGTGGTGTCCGCAAAATAAATTATGCCCGTTCCTTTGATGATCGTTTGGGATGAAGCTGCCCAGGAGAACAACAGGAAAATGGCTATCCAAAGCCATTTGTCGCTATCTTTAAAGAAGTTCATTTTTATAGTCATGTTGAATTTAAATTAATCTTTGAGCCAATAATCCGCTAAAACCGCTTGCTGCCGATCGGACATAAATACCGCCGATGGGCACCCCTCCGGATGCGGCCGCCGCATCATCGTCATAAACATCATAGGGTCCTGCACTGCCTCCGCCTCCGCCTCCGACGTTATTGCCAAGCCATTCAAGAATCTCCACGAGAGTGGCCAGCTCGTCCACTCCTTCCAGACCAAAAACAGGATCTTTATAAGCTCCGCGCATGAGGCCAATAAAGTTCAAATCTGTGATGCCGCTTAAATCAGCCATTTCGTTCCTTTTTAATTTTCAATTCGTGTATTTCCTGTTCACGTTTTTCACGGTTCAATGCCGTCCTGATTTTTATTCCGTGTAGCACGATCGAGGCAACGATCATCGCCACGGAAAGCACAATTCCGGCTGCAGTTTCAAAATGCTCCATGATCCAATAAGTTGCCGAGCCACTGTATCCTAATAATGTGGCCCTTTCTGCGAAATAATTCTTCAACATCGCCTCTATCGTTTATTTTGCTCTCGTTATGCCGATGATCACAATAATCAACACCAAAAGCATGGCGCCGATAATGATATCAACGGTGTAGTCATTGCGCTGGAAGTCCCGGGGACTGAGCCAGTCCGGGAGCCTCCCAAATTTAGATTCCCGCCTTCCTTCAATGAGGGCCACGACTCCTCCGAAAATATCAGATACTGCATTTGCTATCGCGCTAACGGGTTCCATTTACTTCATTTTTATATAAATCAAAGCGGCCAATGCCAATAGTAAGATGGCAGCTACTATGATGATTAAATCTTTGTATTTTTCAGGTTTTGCGTCTTCCCTTGCCCGGTCATCCAGCGGATCGAAATAATCTTCAATCGTAGTATTGTCTCCAGTGCATGGATCGTATCCATAAGCCGCAAAAATGATCTGCTGATCTATCCAGTTACCCGAGCACAAAAAATCATCTTTGGTTAAGCCAGAATTTGCCTTGCAGGCATTTTTACATGACCTTTCAATGTCGGGTTGAGCTCCAAACCATCCTTTGCAACGTTCTTTGCAGTCCTGTGTTCTGCACCATTTTCCGCCTAAACAAAATCCCATCAGCTCACAATTTTGATTAATAAAATAAGGATCAATAAAAGGATCAAGGCATAAAGCCATACAGGAATGTCGCAAACCTTGTCCATGGAATCAGGTAGATATGATTTACAATCGCCCCACATTCCACCGAGGGGAAGACCCCAATCTCCTCCCATTAATCCGCCTATTTTTGTTTCCATATCATCCGTTATGTTTGCATTGTCACCATCAGCATTGATATACCCTCCAGTTGCGTTATCCCAGGTGTAATTTTCAGCCATTTCAAAGGCTTTTTTTATCCTTTTTTCAGTAATCTTATTGCCGTCAATAGCGTAAAAGCCCAATCCACCATCTGGATCATAAAATACAAGGGCGGGAAAATGTTTTAATTTGAAATATTCTACGACTGGACTTATTTCCTGGCTTCTGCCAGGCAGGGCAAAGGCATCAACTAAATTTACATTTGTTTGAGCTGATTGATAAGCAGATGTAATTTTATTACATATTGATGAATAGGTAGGATTTTGGCAACTACTGTTACCTTGAAGGACTGATACATCATTGATAACCCAAACTTCTATATTTTGCATGATTCCATACTTTTTTGGTCATGCCATAGGATACACCATTTCAATGATTTTGTCCATGTTGGTGTTGTCGCCCGGACATGATGTACTTTTATGATCGTAATGGGCGGAAATGGCCAAACTCCGGCCTAATCTCCTGTTTACGTATTTTATTGTTTTGGCCACTGCTTTCAGGGCCTTTTCAGTCGGCACCTCTTCGTTAAAGTTGCCAATCAGGCAAATGCCGATAGTATTGTAATTACAACCGCCACACTGATAACTTACCGTTTCCAATTCGTTTACCTGGTAAATGGTCCCGTTTGGTTTTATCATAAAATGATAAGAAATTCCGGGGCATCCATCGTCACAAATATGATTGCCGGGTTCAACGTGATATTTTGCAATGCTTTCAATCGTTGTACTTTTGCTATCTGTGCCCGTGTGATGAACCACGGCCTCCGTTATCACAGTTAAACTCCTTTTGTCAAATTGTTTTGTCGGGTGTTTTGGCAGGAATTTGGTGATATTTTTGATACCAATTCCAAGGTTGTAGTACACCACGACCGACAGTAAGACAATGACCAGGACAAAGAATAATATTTTCGGATTAAGTTTCAATTGGAGTTAGGTCTTGGTCATCATTGCAACTGCATTTCTTTTTACTCAGGGTTTTTACTGCCACAATTATGCTTAATACTGCAGCGATAACAAAAAGCACCTGGACCACTTTATTACTTGTCAAATTTGATAAACTCATGACAGTTTAAATTTTACTTTTGAAAAAAAATCAATTAAGGGGCATCTTGGCCCCTCAACTACTCCGGCTCATCGCTGGCTTCTGGATCCTCGCCTCCTGATAGGTCGCCGCTGGGTTCATCTGTTTCTAAAAGGCTGATCTCAGGACCTTCTTCGAGTACCTGGATATTGCCGGATTGTTTTTCTACCAGGTTCTTCATCACTCCTCCGTCCACAATTACATTTGACCCGGCACCGATTAGTTGGCCCGTTATGGTATCCGTTCCGCCGAGTTCCGCATATTTTACGAATTCGGTGATTGACACTACATTTCCACCGGAAGTCAGGACCATGCCCTGGTTAGCTCCCTGGTAAATTTCTTCAATCGCATCGGTTCCGCCATCGTCGATGTCCTGGACGAATGCGGCAATGGACTGCGTTGTTCCGCTTCCTTTGATTTTGAAATAATCCTGATAAGCACCGGAACCAAATTTTTCGATTGCCATAATGATAATTTTTTAAAATGAATCACAAGCCAGCTCCCCCTGTACCACCTCCCACCTGGGAAGTCCGTTAGGGCTATTGTAATAGGCTGTGATCTGGTTTTTGTAATACTTTCCAGCTCCTTCCGACGGATATACATCGATAGACTTAAAAAATCCGCTGACTATATTGCCAAATTTTGGATCGGAAGAACCGAAGATACTTTTTGCAATATTCCCGATTATTCCGCCCGGAATGTTGTCTTCCATCCACCTGACCTTGAACTTTTCGCGGTTCACTTTAATGCAGGTATTTCCGGCGTCGTCGCTGCCTTCTTTCTGAGGTTTCAAAAAATACCAAAGCAGTAAACCAAGCCCTAAAACACCTATTCCACCGACAAAAATGCTTTTCATCGTTTAGCGAATTTTGGAATAAATCAAAAGAGCCAGCACCAGACCGACAAAAATGGCACCTGCGAGCCATAAGGCACTGACCGGATCGAAGGCCACATTTACGGTGAATTTTACCTTGCCGTTTTCGATGGTGAATAAGTCTTCCAACATGATCTATTCTTTTTTTGAATGAATGTTATTCCCCTGCCGGCAGGTTTTTGGCATATCTCTTTTCGAGAAGGACATCACCAGCGTAAAAGGCCGCTGTAATGACTGCAAACAAAAGGATGAACTGTACTGCCCAATGCAAATTTTTCATTGTATAAATTTTTTTAATCCGAATCCCTACCGAGTAGCTGATCTACATCAAAGGCCCGGATGAAGATTATTAGAATAATGGCAATAATGCCAATGATATACCAGTTTAGCGTTATTCTCATGCCCTTAAAGTTTGATAAAACGGTATTTGACGGCCAGGATAAACAACACGATCAATGCCAGGGAAATCCCTGCCGCAATCCAATAGGTGCGTTTCTCCGTGGTGCCGTTGACAAATTTCTTCCAGTCCCAGCCCTGATTGTTTTCGATTTGTGATCCGGCTGCAATGGCTTCAACGGTTTCCTTACCAGGAACCTCTGAGGTGGCTGCATATCCTTTATTGGCATTTAACTGCCTGATCGCTGAGTTTTTTACAGAAAGATTATTGTTCATTCTATTACTTTTTGAACATGAAAACAATCAACAAAACGACTACAATCCCCAGCAAGACATACATAATGGTATTGTTTTGCGCTGGTTGACCAGATGGCGGATAGCCGCTATTTTGACGGCAAGTTTCCGGTTTTATCATACATAAAATACTTTTGCCGAAATCTGTTGCTTCATCTCCATGGTCCCCCCACCAGTCCCAAAAACCGGAAGGAGCATCCGCAGGGGAAGAAAATCCGCCACCTGTGTCAATTGTATCGCCTTGACCTTCCCACGGGTTGTAATACCCTGAGTAGGTTGGATTATTTTGTAAAAGCATATCGCTTTTTTTTCGATTTATGCAATCGGATTACTTGATACGTCCCAGTTCTGCCTTTTGGTAGAATCCCCAGGTGATCTTGATACCAGGTTCCTGGACATATACAAATGCGGTCCTGTTGCCTACGGTGAAAGGGAAAGAAAAGGTATTGATACCCTTCTGATACTGCCCTTCGTGGATACCCATTCCCGGATGGATGGTTTGAAGCAACCTCGGACGACTGCCCTTGGTGGATTCGTGGATCTCGATTGGGTGACCGAATTGGGTCATGGCCACGTTTTCATCATCAATCCTTTGCTGGATGGTGTCGAAGTAACTTCCGTTGCTTGATCCAAGGTCGTTCAGGATGAACTGATAAACCGCGGTATTCCCTACGATCTTGATGAGTGGGTTCATGGCAAAACTATTGGCCAGTTGATAGCCCATTGAGGCATCAAACAAAACAACAGTCACAGGGGCCAAAATACCGGCATCGGTAGTATCTACCGTCAGGGAGATATAAGGATCGGCAGGTACGGAAGGACCAACCTCCTTAGAGACGGGTACGACCGTCGGGCTGTTGATCATTTGAATATTTGCAGGAACTTTATTTACTCGCCTTGCAACTCTTTGATTGTACATACGAATTGTATTTTATGAAAAATCGTTTGCGTAATAAAACACAATGTTAAATTACATCCTCGGGCAAAGCGATAGAAGGCGATAAACCGACACGGGGCGAATGATGGGTATAAAAACGAAAAAAGGCCCATCACCGGGCGGTGAGGGCCTTGTAAATCAATCAACCTTTTTAAAATGCTTCTTTAAATCTTTTGATGATGGCCTTTGCCGTTGGACTCTTCAAACTGATCTCTTTAGTCCTTTCTTCATTGAGGATCCTGAACGTCTCCAGATCGAGCTGTTCCACAAAATAGGCGTTGTCGCGGTATTCCACCCTTTTGAAGTCGATCAGGGGCGTTTCCGACTTCGGAGGCTCTGCAGCCTCTTCCAATACCAATGGCCCATTTTTTAACAGTCGGTTGTGGAAATCAAGAATGATCTGGTGAAATTCTTTTTTGGCAGTAATTTTTATGTCTGGGATAACCAGTTGATTTTCCCCGCTTTTGATGAAAAGGGAAACATGGGGCTCCACCAGGTTCTTTTCTTCATCAAAAAACAGGCTGTTGTAAAAATCGGCCGTGTCTTTAGCTGTTATCTGCATCGCTTTTGATTTTGGTTATATAAGCATTGGCATTGATTCCATTTAGATTCAATGACAGATTTTTCTTGCCTTGTTTCCAATTCTTTTTTCGATCGATCACCTGGTCGATCAGATCCTCAATCTGGTTTTCATTTATTACCTCACGGCTGAGAATCCTCAAATCGATTTCATACGGTTCGACGAATAAACCGGAGACTTTTACCCGGCAGTCTATTCTTTTGCCAGTGGGTGATACTACTTTATTCGAAATGTTTAAACCCATGATTATTACAACTAATTTGTTTATATTTGTACAAATATAACTATTTTGATGGAATTGTACGGAACCTACTTAAGCTATTTAATCAAAAAAAAGCTGCAAACGGCCAACAAAGCACTATCAGTAAGGGAGCTGGCTCTGCTCATTCACATCTATGAAACCAGGCGGGAACAATACAACCTGGAAAGGCGGGTCCGGGCTTCGATCATCAAACTACTCGAAAACAAAATTATTTCCCTGGAGCCTCACCGGATGGGGCAAAAAAATATTTTCGTAACTAAATACAAGATCAATGGCGGACAAAAATCTATTGGACAAGCTCAAGGGCTTTAAAGAACATTTTAATCCTCAATCGGCAATGGTGGGCATGGCCGCCAATATGCTTCCCGGACTGGAAAAACAATTTGTCGAAAAATTGGAAGGTATGGAAAGGCCGGAAAGCGAAGGCGGCAAACTACCGGAAGGTTGGGATAAAATCGCTTATAGCGTGGTGGCTATTAACGGACAGTTGAATTTATCCGTGCATGCCCTTAAACGGGACGAAAACGGGACCATGACCATGAGTGCCCCCTTTTCTTCTTTTCCCCTAAGTGAACTTTTAAACGCAAAATAAAATGGCCAAACAAGCAGAAAAAGAAAACCCGACCCAACCGGTTGAGGAAATCAAACCAGCGGAAGTTATCGAGGAACAAACCGCCACCAATGCCGATGATTTTTTTACGGCCAAACAGGCAACGGGTGACGTAGATTCATTTATAAAAGAAATGAAAGCTCCCAGGGAGAAGATCGACCCGCCTCCGGCCTTTGAATCGGATGATCAGGACGAAATGGATCCAGATAACCCGGACGATGATCTCCCGGGAGAATCCGACGAGCAAATGGCGGACCATTTGGATTATACCGAAGAACACAAATTCACGGCGGAGTTTCTGTTGATCCAGATAGATAAAGTATTTGCTTTTTCTTTTGGAATGATCTCCGGCATGGATAGCGACCGATACCGGCGCCGGAAAGAGAAGATCCAGGGGAATGATTATGAGGTGGAGCTTGGGGCTGCCCTGGTCAAAAAGTATCAAATGCGCCTCAGCTTGGAATGGATGTTTATTTCTGCCATGGTGATTGGTTATGCCCCGATGATGAATAAGGCCATGAAGGACCGCAAGGAAGTGGAAGCCAAAAAACAGACTGTACAACCGATAAAATCATAATCAATGCACAGAGACGCACAGGTGACCATGGTCATGGGGCGCAACGGGACCGGCAAAAGTTATTTGGCGCATACCATCATCAAAGCGATGAAGGAAAGGGTCATTGTAATTACCCTAAATGGCGCTCCCGCCATCTGGCGGCAGTATGAGGAAATTGATATTACCAAAAAAGAAAGCTGGAAATTCAAAAAGGGCATCAAACAGGTGTACTATATGCGCCAGGAGAAGGATACCATGAAATACATTCACAAATATTTCAGGGACGGGATTATTGTTTTTGATGACTGCCGGGGTTATCTGACCAGCAACGTGGACAGTGATATTTACCTTAAGAGGCTCCTGATCGACTTCCGCCACAAAATGCTGGATCTGTTTTTTGTATTTCATGCGCCGACTGATGTGCCTCCCAGGATCTGGGCGTTTTACCGGACGGCTTTCATTGGTGCCACGGATGCCATATTTCCGAAGAGCAGGATTCAGACGGATTCAGCGGAAAGAATTATTGCAGCGCAGAAAAAGGTGAATGCTGCTTTTCGGAAGGCTTTGGCGAAGGGTGATAATAGTCATTATGGGTTATTTGTGAAGGTGAGGCCTTAAATAAAAAAGGGCATATACGTAAGGTAATGCCCTAAAATGTAACGGAACTTTTTTATTTAGAATATGAATTTATTAGATTTTTGATGGCTTAAAAGAAAACTAAGATTTTTCTTTAGGCTTAGTAATAATCCGCCTAAAAACAAAAACACTGGCCAGGGAAACAATAACAACTTTAGCAACAGATGCAGCTTCCTCTGCATTATCATTTTTGATGAGTAAATAACATAGAAAAACAACTACTCCTACACTCAACAATGCGAAGAGGTTATTTAGTAAATCTGTCCAAAAAGCATTTCGTATTAGTTTGCGATCACAAAGCCTTCTATGATCACCCTCCTTTTCAGCCATAGCTAATAACCTCTCTGGTAAATCCGGATGGATAGCCTTATACTCATTCAAAATATCAGGATGCGGCATTATACCCTCAAAGGAATCTTGAGTGATTTCGATCATTGCACCATTCTTATTCTTAGCAGCCTTAAGGTTAGTATTACGTCTTCGGGAGGGATGATTACTTTTAGCCATTTATTATTTTTTGAAGACCGCTAAATAAATCACCCCCTACTGCTTCCCAGTCAGACATAATATTACTTTTTGTGCTTCTATTTTGAAATCCTTTAAGATTTTTTTTAGAAGTATTGGTATCAAAAAACAGGATTTGTTTAATCAATTTAAAAATTGAAAAAGTAGAAGTGATTAGGCTTTTCATGATATTAAAAGGTTGTCGATTGCTGTTGTTGTTGTGTGCTTTTGTAACGCGAATGTATCATAATTTGTTTCTAAATTTACCACTTAATTGCTTTATTTTGCAATTTCTTACAAATAATTAACAAATTTAAGGAAGGAAAATAGCCTTTATGGGCTTTAGGCCTTAAATAAAAAAGGGCAAATATGGTATATATTGCCCTAAAATGTAACGGAACTTTTTTTCGAATGATGTTATACAGGCTCTAGCATATTGTATATATCTTCCTTAAACTCATTAAGTTTTACATACACTTTTCCTCCTAATTTATAAAGTCTCAAATTGCCTGTGATGTTAAATCTAGATAAAGTCCTTGGACTCAAATCAACAAGGTCCGCAGCATTTTTTAATGATAATAATAGCTTGTCAACCTCTTTTAATTTTACTAAATCAACATTTAAATCATTAATTTCATTCATTTGTTAAATATTTATGTTAAAAAAAATAAGCGTTGGTTATTGTTTTTTTTTGCGGAAAATGTAACGGAACTTTCCTGAGAAAATTTTTTTTATTCCCGCTCATTTCCTTAACCACATTAATGAAAGCCAGAAAAATGAATAAGGAATAATCAAAAAAATGAGGGTTGAGTAATTCCATTGAATTTCTTCAAGGTTGAAACTGAGCGGAAATTCTGGCCATTTCGATGAATACTTTTGAAATAATTCTATGATTCGCGATGAACATATAATTCCTATGATTCCAACGCCATAAATTCCTGCTGCAATCAATAAATTTTCAATGATTAATTGTTTTCTGTATTGCAATTTTTTTTCTTCTAAATCGCGATAGAGTATTCCCTGATTTTTCATAAGATTTATGTTTTAAGTTTATCAAAATTTTCAATCTGCTTAACCAGCAATTGATAAAAAGCCTTCTCTGCCACCTGCTCCACTACTCCGTTACCATACATGCGTAAAAGGTCCGTTCTAAAGTTGTACCCATTAACTGTGCAACCCAAGCCGGATTTAACTGTTCTTTTTTCTTCCCATTCAAATTGTCGCTGGCCGGGTTTAGCCGGCCATTCGCTGCCATTTTTGTTAAACTGTCTTGATTCCCTCCGCTCCATGCCTTCTCTGCCTCCGATGCGCATGGTGTCGGCCACATTAATACCTGCGCTTCTATTGTAGGCGAGTTCCTTTTCATTTCGGATTCCGATTCCCTGCTTTTCGGAACTATTGGAGTACTCCACATTTTTACGGCATTTGGAAGCTGTAGTCTTATTATTCCTGTTCCAGGGCTTTTTTGATATGCTCCCATATTCGTAGCAGGTGTCGGCCATACATCTCCTGAGCTCGTTAACGTCGGAACATGCAAGGATGAATAATCGCTTCCGCTGATGTGGTGCGCCAGCCTCAACCGTATAACCCAGATCTCGTAAGCTTTGATGTACCTCCTTGAATCCCATGCTAAGATGTCCTTCGACGTTTTCAAAGAAGGCCCAAAGAGGTCTAACTGTTCGTATAACCTCTCGTATATTCGGCCAAAGGTGTCTTGGATCGTCTTTTCCAAGGCGTTTTCCTGCTTGGCTGAATGGTTGGCAAGGATACCCGGCAGTGATTCCGTGTATTTTCCCATAATATGGTTTTGGATCGAAGGTCTTAAGATTCGACCAAATAGGTGCCGAATCCACCAAACCCGCTTCCATCTCAGCCACCAGGTTGAAAATGATGAAAGCTTCGATCTCCACATAAGTGACTGTTCTAAGTCCGGGAATAACTTTTTCAATTCCTTTTTCAATTCCTCTTGAACCTGTACACAATGAAAGGATTCGCTGCTCGTTATGTTTTTCGGTATAATCCACATTATTTTATTTAATTTATCATTTTATTTCCTCGTCCCTGATCCCCCATTCAAAACATCCTCCCAATGCTCTATCCAGGCCAAATTATTATCAATGGCCTGCTGAGTGCGAAGGGTAATTTCTCCCTTTTCCCGTTCCTGGATTCGTGCTTTTTGCTTTTGTGTGCCGAGCTTCTTTTTGTACATTTTCAGGCGCTGTTTCGCGGCTCGCATTTCCGTGGTTTCGTGTGTGGATTTTGGTGGTTTCGTGTGTGCATATCCACCAGTTTTTTCGTGTGTTTTCGCGGTACTTTCGTGTGCTATAAAGGGCTCACCAGTTTTCGCGGTTGTGGAAGCACGAATTCCGCGTCTGAAAAACGTAGAATCCTCTTCCGGCTCTTCGTGTGTTTCGTGTGTGAGGGGAATGATCTTTTGCGAAGCTTTGTAGTCGATTATTTCCTCCGCTTCCTCTGGCGGTTCTTCCAGGGCCGGAAGATTCTTGTACCACTGCCGGACCCTGTTAACGGAATGACGTTGGATATAAACAAAAGGGTAGGATAGTATTTCCGTTAACCAGTCAAACTGGAAGTCCAGTTCGCTGATAATCGGCTGGGGATCTATTTCATTGCGGAAATGAATAATTTCCTTAAGGGATGCGAGGATCAAAACAATGAAAATGGCCACGCCTGCAATCTTTTCAAATTCCTTCTTCAAAAAATCATTCGCCTGGGCCTTTTCCTGGTTCGTTTTTTCCTTAAGGGATTGGGCGTTATTCCGGTCGGTTTTTTTGTCCTGTCCCAACGACTTTAGATCATTGTCCCGGGATTGCTTCAAATCTTCGATTTTTTGGTCTTTTTCCTTAAGGAAATTGTCTGCTTCCGTGAGTTTGTCCTTTTCCAGGGCTGTTATCTTGTTTTGTTGCTCTTTGATCTTCTTATCCGTCCAGCTCGTGTTGTCGGGTCTTCTGTTTTTCTCATAAGATTTGATCTTTTCCCTTAAGGGAATGAACTGGTTTTCATAACGCTGGTTCAGTAGTGTTACCTGTTCGTTGTAATGGTTCTGTGCATCTTGCTTATCAGTGTTGAAAAGAGCCTGAATTTCTTTCTTTTCCGTGCTGTAATCTGCATTGATATTGCTTAAGTCAATCACCTCTATTTCTTTGCCCATTTCGTTACTCATGGAACCGGCAGAAAACTGGCTCATGTTGTAGGAATACTTTGTCAGGAAAATGATCAGTCCCAGGGCAAAGAGGTTCAAAACAATGTCGGTGCCTTCAAATCTTTTCTTAAGGATGGACCGCACAAAGTAGGCTACCAGGACAGCGTTCAAAACATCCGGGGAAAGGGAAAATAACACATAAGCGAAAGAGTACCCAGGTATAGTGATCCACCAGGCATATTGGGCCAGATATTCCCCTATGTGGGTACGCACTCCAGCGAAAACCGTTAAGGATGAAATCAGGATAAAGGCAGGGAGCGCAATCTTGATAATTTTGTAAAGCGGTGCGTCGTGTGAAAATACTTCTCCCAATTGTGGTAAGTTTAATCTGATTTTCATAATTTTGAATCGTTTCTATTAAGAAATAACTCCGTTCGGGTGTCGCAAAATGGCCGGACGGGGTTTTTTATTTCAGTTCAATAGGTCTTAGGTCGGGGTTGATGGTAGCGAAAATCAAAGCCTGTAAAGTATCGGGAATTTCATTAACCAATTCGTCCTCAAACAGGCATAAATATTCATAATTCAGCAGTTTTAATCTTTCGGTGTCAGTCTGCAGTTGCTTTTGAATTTCCTTAAGGATCGTGCTTCTGAGTTCATCTGTATCCCCCAGGTGAGTCAACCTCCACCAAATCGCGCTTTGCAGAATGGTTCTTACGGGCTTCGTTAGTTTGATGACCACCTTTCCACCCTTAAGGGTCCTTATGTTGTTTGTGCGCTTTGCCATCCGGTATCCATTTTAAATTCTTCCAGTAAAATCGTGTTTTGGTATATTCCGGCCCATTCGTATTTTCCTGTCCATTTGTTTCCGTGCAGGACTTTCTTAAGGCGGCCCATGTTCTCAAAATTGAAATAGAAGATCTTTGTCGGGTTGTTGATCCATCGGATTCCGAGTTTGAAAGGTTTGGGGCGATCTGGCTTATTACTCATAGGATTTATTGTTTAAAGTGTTCAAATTGCTTAAGCAGTTAAAATACAATCAGACTCATAACCACATATTCCTTTTCTATCCCGAACTGGCCACCTTCCAAAATGTGAATGACCTGTCGTTCGCAAATTGATCCGGAATATTTTTTGGTTTTAGGACACCATTCTCTGAGGATCAAAATATCACCAACATTAAAGCCTCGATCATTCTTCCTTACCTCAAAGGTTTTTTCCCCTTTGGCCAGTGATCTGAATTCTTTTGGCCAGGTTTTGAGGATGTGATACTTTCCAGCAGTTTGCCTATTGTCAAACAAAAATCTATCCCTTGAATTCATCATCTTAAGAGGCTTTTGTATTTTTAAAATTGGTGGCTGCTCACCGGGTATAATTATTTGGCTTCTTTCATTCAAATCTTACCGTCCTACGGACAAACCGAGCCATTCAGGCGTTGAACGCGGCAGCAAAGCCCTTATTGGTATTTCTTAAGGCAATAATTTCCCCCAAACACCTCTATCCTGCCTGTCTTTTGTTCGCTCGTCAAGCAAATCCAAACATTCTGTAAGTTTTGAAATGACTTTAGTATTCTCCTTGCAAGGCAACTGTTTTTGTAAAAAATGCATGCGGTGAATAAGCACTTCAATAACATCTTCATTACTAATACCCTCAGATATAATTTCAAATATTCCATCTTGATTGGGGACGATCCCTCTATGAAAGAATTTCAGATATTCGGCACCTGGATTTTCTTGGTGGTACAACTCGTACACATAACCATCTTCTAATACTTCCATTTGAAATAATTTTTTAGTTAAAAAATCAAGCGGTTTGTTTTAATCCACTGATTTGCTCGTTAAATAATCGGACCAATTCTTTACTTTTTTTCCCTAAATTTTGTGTTACAATCCGATAGGCTTCTGCGGGACCTATTTTAGCGCCGTCGTCGAGGGAACGCGTGTAAAAGTTCACGGCTTTGGTGAGGGTTGTATTAAGCGTTATCTCAAGCCTTTTTTTCTTGTGGCTTTTATACCAGGATTTTGTTTTTGAAAATCCTTTTTCCATTCTAAAATCAAAATAAGCTGAAGGGATGGGGGTGGTCCACAAAATTTGGCCCTTGCTATTGAGTTTTTCAACATATCTTTTTGCTAAAATGATCCTGGTCGTGATCTCATTGGCTCCGGAAGTGTAGCGGTCAGGGTCCGAATAAGCGAAGTATTCCGCCAGGCGGGCCTTGCCTTTTTCCTTTTCGTCGTCGGTGAGCCACCGGCCATCGTACAAATTGATCAGGGCGATGGAAAACAATCGATCGACATGGCGCTGAATTTTGTCCCGGATCTCCCGGGGTTGGTGCGCCACGGCTTCCGCCACGGTGTTCGGGGCCACTTTGGGGGGGTGCGCCGCAACAGGGGGGGCGGTTTCCTGCCGGTTTTTGCTCGTTTCGTAACCTGAATTTGGTTCCTGCGTAGCCTGAATAGGTTCAAGTTGTTGATTTTCAACCGTTTCGGGCATTTTTCCACTGCCAATCAACAACTTATCCACATCTTTTTTACCTTCAACTGATTGACTTTCAGGCTTTTGTTGAAAATCGACGCCTTCTAATTTATTTAATTTATTGGTATCCTGAACTGTTCTGGTTACCGTATGCGGTAAATTTTTCCGTGTGGGGTCAAAAAAAGAGTCCGTGGCGGCGTGGGCTTTTGAAAAATAGAGGATCCGGTTTTCGCTGTCGCCCTGCTTTGAAATATGCAGGATGGCCGGGCTCAGGGTCAGCTCGTAGCTGGAATTTGAGCCGTGAAAGACTGTTTTAATGATTATTTTGGCCGTTTCGAGCCGTTTGCGGAGGTTTCTGACGGTTTTCTCGCAAGTGCCAAGCTTGCGGGCCAGTTGGCTGTTGTTCGTGCGCAGCGTCGGCAAGGATGCCCCTTCGCGGACACCATCACCGAACGCCTGGGCCTTCTTTATTTCTTTTGAAAAATAATAGATCAAAATGCCGGCCAGATTTTTGTGTTGGCCTCTCAGTCTGTCGCCCAGGGTCTTGTCCTGGTTGTATCGCTCAAAAAATCCGTCTGTGAGCGCCTTCGATTGTCCAAGTCTGACGGTATAAACCGCCTGATTCATCGCTATTATCCCCATTTGTGTAAATTTTGGCGGGTACCTTTCGATACCCGCCTTCAATTAAATTAATAACATGAGCTATTGCCCGTTTCGGTGAAGCAGGGGAATCGAACCACCTGAAAACCATTACTTCACTTTTGGTTAAGGGAAAAAGGAGGCTGGCCACAGCAGTAGGGCCAGCCTCGTATATCACCCCAAAAAAACCAAATGAAAACATTTTTTAAAAAGCGGCCTCCCTCTTTTGGGAGGCCTGAAACCAACAAATTATAATCCATGAAAAAGATTATAGCTGTACTGACACTTATCTGTTAGTGCGTTGGAATGGTATCTATGATCTCCAAAGGATCGGCTTTGGTGTAATCTGCAGGGCCATAGGTGAACACGGACCCCCAGGAGTGATTGATGCCCATAAAATGGCCCGAACTGTACCTGGAAAACGGCAATTGAGGATCCCGATGTTCGGACTGAGACCATTTCTGACATTCAGCTGTCATAATCGTTTGATTGTGCGGCGGAAATGATTGGTCCTTAAACTTCCGGTAGGCGTATTCCAGGGTAATCCCCAGGGATCGGCCAACGACTCCAAATTCTTCCACATATTCCCTGAGGATCTGTTTTGCCTTTTTCGTGATCTTCGTCGGGGCATACCTTAAGGGAATCCCGGTGTGAATACATTTTGCGTTGGTGGTGGCTACTGTTTCCATGATTAAAATTTTGTTAAGTTCTGAGAGGTACATGAAGTTCACCGGAACGAATGAGATCGGCCACTTTTTTTACCTGTTGTGCATCATAAGTGTAAGGGGACTGACTGCCGAAACTGGTCAGAAAATTTTTGTCTCTTAAGTATTTTAATCTACGGCGTGCATTTGGGGTAGGGGAGTATCCCAAAACCTTCAATGCTTCGTCCGGCGTGTACCATTGTTTGGTATTCATTGCCAATTGGTCAAGCATAGCCGCCATTGTCTTAACTATCTGGGCGTTCTGGTCCAGTAGTTTTTGCATTTGCTCGTATGTGATGGCTTGACCGTCCATTTTAAGCGGCTTCCTGGATTAAACCTAAAGTATAACCCGCTTCCCTGGCGATGGCATCGAGATCGGGGCCGGTGAAACGGCTGTACCCCAGCTTAAAGTCAAAAACAAGTTTGTAGGCATCCGTACCAGTGAGCTCCGCAATTTTTCGAATCTGATTGAGTTCGAAACGGCCCGGATCTTTTAAGGCCATAGTGAGAAAGTTTGGCGTAACCTGGAGCGTAATCGGGAGATTATCAAACTGGGATTTAGTTAAATTATCGCCTAAAAATTTCATTAATTCGTTCATAATCATATATTTGTAAGTGTTACATACAATCAATCAAAAACCTTAAGCAAAATGTACTACCCTAAACCAATCCCCCCTTTGTCAAAAAGGCAAACCTGCCTTTGTCATTTACCAAAAGTTTGTATTATCTTTGAAACAAACACGGCGTTTTTGTTTCGCTTGCGTACGCTTGCGACTAACTTAAACGCTTGATTGTGTTTTAGTTAAACTATGTGTTTGTGTTCGACGCAAATATATTATAACTTTTGCGATAAAAACAAGATTTTGCAATGAAATTTTAATGCAAAATTTATATTTTATTTTCAATTATATATAGATGTCTATTGCTCATAGGATTAATGTATTAATTAAAGAGGAAAAAAATTTAACCACTTTTGCGAAAAAGATTGGATTAAGTCAACCAGGCCTCGCCAGTATGTTAAAAAGGGACTCAGGTATTAAGTCCTCCACCATAGTATCCATCCTAAAACTCTACGACAATCCAAAGCTCAACCCCTTATGGCTACTCCTGGGCGAGGGCAAAATGTGGCTGGATCCCGGGGAGGAAGAGAGTATGGGCATGGTGGATTTGGACAAGCAGGACGAGGAAGAAGTGTATAAACGGATGAACAAGCTCCTGGAGCAGCGTGTGGCTGAGCTGGAGCGGGAGATCAAGCGGAAGGATCCGGATTTGGCTGGGGAGTTGGGGATAGAGTAAATTGATGGATTGAAACATATTTACATTACCAATTAAAATCAAAACGAAATGTCCATACCGAGTTTTCAAGATTGGAAAAAGGATAATAATGGTAAAGGAATTAATGATTACTACAAGGAATTTCCTGAAGCAAGAAACTCCGCCAACGGACCAATATTTTTTTCAACTCCCAGTCCAAATAGCGAATCAAAAAGCTGGATATTCTGGATTTCAACCCTTCTTATGGTTGTTCTGGCCATTTTCGCCTTTAATGCAATTCAAAATAATAAAAAAGACAGAGTGGAAAGCCTTGAAAAATCCAGGGAATACCATTCGCCTGAGAGGTATTTGGTTCTGTACAATCATGGGCAAAAAATGAGGATTATTGGCAAAAGTTCAATAACAGGAACCATAGAAAACAAATCCAGTCATACAACATACGTAAACATAATTCTGGCAGTAAATTTTTATGATAGGAATGATAACTTTTTTATGCAAGAACAAGTAAACTTAGGCAAAAGAATGTCTCCCCTTGAATATAATGATTTCGAACTAAAAGTGCAGGTTCCATGGAAATCAAAAAGTTATTCTGTTGAATTGGCTTCAGCAGATGTATTGAGGCAATAGGTATTTAAAAAAATGAAAAAGGATTTTTCTTAAACTTGGTATGCTTGGAGCGGGAGAATAAGGGGAGGAGTTTGGATTTGGCGGATAAATTGGGAGTTAATTTTTATATTTGGAACAAACTTATTTTATAACCTATAAACAAACGTGATGAAAAATTTTAACAGGCTCATTATGATGAGTTTAATCCTTTCAAGTGTAATGTTTTTTTCCTGTAGCAAGGACAGTATAGACAATTGCCTAACAGGAACTGTTCGATTTACGAATACTTCAAGCAATCCATACGATTTATGGGTTGATGGGACTTATCAATTTAGATTATCCGGCAATACATTTAGGGAGCTGGATCTAACAGAAGGCCAGCATAATGCACAAGTAGAACAAGTGAGCGGTTATATTCTATATCCAACCATAAAAGAAACAACTTTGAGTGTTTTCGGATGCCAGGAAAGGGAATGGATATTTCCATAGGGTTGTATATCGTGGAAGGATACTGATTTGGCTGGGGAGTTGGGGATAGAGTAGGAATTTTTTGAAACAAATTTATTTTATAACCTTAAATCAAACGAGATGGAAGTTAAATGTGATGGATGTAGTGGTACAGGAAAGGTTCGGTGTAAATATTGTGACAGAGGATTAATTAAGGATAATTATGATAATGAAATCCTTTGCGATAAATGTGGAGGGATACCAGTCACAACTTGCATTAAATGTAATGGTTCTGGCAAATGGAATACTGAGAATGATGATTAAAAAAAATCATTTTATTTGTGTAAACAAAAACCTTCAAAAAGACCGAATAATGTATACAAAATTCCAAATAATAAATATCTATTCCCCGATAGTTTAAGGCTCTGTTTTAAACTGGCTATGCTTGGATCAAACTTGAATTGGCGGGAGATTTGGAGTAGGGGGAAGACAAAATTTTTAAAGATAAGGCGTTTTAAGGCGCCTGGCAATGAAGATGAGTGGTTTTGTGGCTAGAGATGAGTCAGATGAGTAGTTTTTGTGCTCCAGGTGAGTTGGATGAGTGATAGGGGTGAGTTGGGTGAGCGGAAAATCCCTTATATTGCGATAAAAACCGAATAAAAATAGTTATGGCAAATCGAGTTGATATAAATGTTAACATGATTCCCTGGTCTATACAAAGGGCTGGATTTGAATTGCATGAATTCATTCAAAACACCCCTATGATAAAAGATTGGATCGATCAAAGAAAGAAACCAACAGTTAAGCAGTTAGAAACTTTTTCTAACAAGGTTCATCTTCCTTTTGGCTATTTCTTTCTTGCTGAGCCTCCGGTAGAAGAACTTCCAATTCCTTTTTTTCGTACTGGTAAAGGGAAAACTGATACTGTTAGCCTGAATGTTTATGATACAATTTTACTTCTTCAAAATAGACAGGAATGGCTTACGGATTATTTATTAGAAAATGATTTTCCGCCCTTAGATTATGTAGGCAGTTACAAAAGTGAGTTTGATGCTAAAAAGATTGCTGAAAATATAAGGGAATACTTAGATATTAACCCAAAATGGGCTTTCAGATTTAAGACAAAATATGAAACTCTTAACTATATCACCCAGAAAATCGAAAATCTCGGTATTGTAGTTTCTTTCAATAGTATTGTAGAAAATAATCCTTATCGACCAATCAATGTCAATGATTGTAGAGGTTTTGTTTTAGTTAATCAAATTGCACCTTTCCTTTTTGTTAATTCCGGAGACACTAAATCTGCTCAATTATTTACTTTGATCCATGAATTAGCGCATGTTTGGATAGGCCAAAGTGCCGGATTTGATTTTAGGGATTTTATGCCTGCTGATGACCCTATTGAGCTACTTTGTGACAAAGTAGCAGCTGAATTCCTGGTTCCGCATAATCTTTTCAATAAGATGTGGGAAACTCCGGAGGATATTGAGCGGATGGCAACTAAATTTAAGGTAAGCCCAATTGTTATAGGGAGGCGTGCATTAGATTTTGGGGAAATTAGTAAATCTGACTTCTTTGAATTCTACAATAATTATATCAAAGAAATTGCAAATATACCAAAACCTAAAAGTTCCGGCGGCAGCTTTTACAGTAATAGTAAAAAAAGAATAGGCTTATTATTTGCAGCTCATATTAATCAAGCTGTAAAACAAAACCAACTATTATATAGGGATGCATTCAGGCTAACCGGCTTAAAAGGAAAAACATACGACAAATTTATTTCTGAACATTTTTAATCACCCCCTTATGAAAATTTATGTACTTGACGCAAATTTTTTCATTCAGGCACACAGGTTTTATTATCCATTTGATGTCTTCAAAAGTTTTTGGACTAAGATAAAAAGCCTGGCCAATGAAAATAAAATCATTAGCATTGATAAGGTAAAAGATGAAATTTACCGAAATGAGGATTCCCTGACTGAGTGGTGTGTAGCTAATTTACCGGACGGCTTTTTTAAAAGCTCTGATGATTGTATAAATTCATACTCTACGGTTGTTAATTGGGCAAATTCAATGAATTCCCAATATACCCCAAGGGCCCTCAACGAATTTTTGGAGGCTGACATTGCAGATCCATGGCTCGTGGCCTATGGTCATAAAAATAATTGCACTGTTATAACTTATGAAAAAATGAACTGGCAAAAAAAGAGCAAAGTTTTTATTCCAGAGGCCTGTGAACATCTTGAAGTACTTTGTTTTGATACGATTGCTATGTTAAGGGAATTAGGTGAGGAGATATAACAAAGATCCTGCCTTTCCAAAAAAAAATGATAGTTTTGAAAACAAATTTATTTTATAACCTAAATATCAAACAAGATGAAAAATTTGAATAGGCTCATTCTTATGAGTTTAATCCTTTCGAGTGTAATGTTTTTTTCCTGTAGTAAGGACAGTATAGACAATTGCCTAACAGGAACTGTTCGATTTACGAATACTTCAAGCAATCCATACGACTTATGGGTTGATGGAACCTATCAATTTAGATTGTCCGGGAATACCTTCAGGGAACTGGATCTAACAGAAGGCCAGCATAATGCACAAGTAGAACAAGTGAGCGGTTATATTCTATATCCAACCATAAAAGAAACAACTTTGAGTGTTTTCGGATGCCAGGAAAGGGAATGGATATTTCCATAGGGTTGTATTTTGGGGTTAAGTTATAATTAAATCAATAAATGTTTTATTTGTTTAATTATAAAAACATTTTGTTTTATATTTACCGTTCATCTTATTTATAACCGATGAACGATGTACTATGAAAAACAAAAGCGCTAAGGAGGCCAAGCGCATCAAATCCCGTAAACTCAAAGCCAATAATGCAAATGAAAAGGAAAAGTTTAATTTGCTTATGGCTTTCGTGCGTGCTCTGAAAAAACTGGTTTAAAAACGGAACCTGCGACTATTGCAAAAGTTCAGAAAACTCAAGAAATAGAGGAGTAACTTCTTAATTATTTCTTTATGTTGTTTTTTGGCGATTGTAATTGTCTGATTTTTAACTTTTTATGTGTTTATTTCCAAGCCCGTACGGACTACTCAATACCCAATACTTAAGCCCTTGAATATCAACGTTCAAGGGCTTTTTTTTATTGATTTTCATCAGTACGGTTTTTCTTGGCTTCTCCTGAATTATCATATCCGCGACATTTATGTCCCAACTTGCCAGGATCAGGATTGTCAGGTGGATTTTAGGATGGTCAGGATCAGGCTCGTGCCTCTCAATTTTCAAGAATCAAAAGACAACTGACAAGATTTTATAAAAAAACATTGCTCGTTACAAACCCAGATCTTTTATCCACTAAACCCCTAAATCCCTCAAAATAACATCCAGTTTTGCATCCAGTTTGGCTTCTACCGCCGGGAAGGAAGCCTTGTCTTTCAGCTTGTCATTGACACTACAATAGAATTTGATCTTGGGCTCCGTTCCGGAAGGCCGGGCAGAAATGATGCTGCCGTCTTCGGTGAAAAACTGAAGTACATTCGAAGAGGGCAGGTCTATTTTTTCCGTGGCTCCCGTCAGCATATTTTTGGAAATGCTTTTTTCGTAATCCTTGATGGTTTCGATTTTTGATCCTCCAAGGCTTGTAGGCGGATGACTTCTGTATTTTTCCATCAGGGCCTGGATCTCTTCGGCCCCCGTTTTGCCTTTTTTGGTAACGGAAATGAGCTTTTCCCTGTAGAAACCATATTCTAAGTACAAATCGATCAGGGCTTCATACAGGCTGCTCCCCTGGTCTTTGTAGTAAGCGGCCATTTCGGCGATCATGGTGCAGGAAACGATGGCATCCTTATCGCGGGCATGTTCTCCTACCAAATAGCCGTAGCTCTCTTCTCCTCCCACGATGAAGGTCTTTTGACCTTCCAGTTTGGTCATGATCTCGCCAATGTATTTGAAGCCGGTCAGGGTGTTGAAACATTCGACATTTTTCGAGGCGGCAATTTTATCCAGCAGGTAGGAGGTTACAATGGTTTTTACAATGTATTCCTTACCGGTTAGTTTGCCGTTCTTTTCCCAGGCCGTCAGCATATAGTGCACCAGCAGGGTAGCGGTCTGGTTGCCGTTGAGCAATACCCATTCGCCCCGATCATCCTTAACTGCAATGCCCACCCTATCCGCATCGGGGTCGGTGGCCATGACCAGCTCGGCATCCGTTTCTTTTGCTTTGTTGAGGGCCATGGTCAGGGCTTCCTTCTCTTCCGGGTTGGGGTAGATGACCGTTGGGAAATTGCCGTCAACCACCATTTGTTCCTCCACCAGAATCACGTTTTCAAAACCATAGAGCTTCAGGGCCGGCGGGACCATTACGCCACCTGTTCCGTGGATGGGAGAGAATACGATCTTCATGTCTTTTTGCCTGCGGATGGCCTCTTTCGAAATGGACAGGTCCTCAAGGGCCTGCAAATAACGTTGGTCCAGGTCGTGCCCGATCATTTCAATATTGTGCTCGTTCCGATCAAATTTAATGGCAGAAATGTCTGTTATTTTTCTAACCTCTTCCATTACATTGACATCATGAGGATCCACCAGTTGACCTCCGTTGGCACCGTAGGCCTTGTAACCGTTGTATTCCTTGGGATTATGAGAAGCCGTTAACATCACCCCTCCCTGGCAGCCCAGCTCACGAATGGCATAAGACAGTTCAGGCGTGGGGCGTAATGCTTCAAAGAAGTACACATAAATGCCATTGGCAGAAAAAACGTCGGCCGTCACCTGGGCAAAAATATCCGAATTGTTTCTATTGTCATGCGCTACGGCAACTTTAACCTGCTCTCCTGGGTAAATTTTTAGCAGGTAGTTGCTAAAGCCCTGTGTGGCCATGCCCAATGTGTATTTGTTCACCCGGTTGGAACCTGCTCCCATAATCCCGCGAAGGCCGCCCGTTCCGAACTCAAGGTCCTTATAAAAGGCATCGGTCAGTTCCGTGGTTTCACTGGCATCCATCAACTGGCGAATTTCGGCTTTGGTGGCCTCGTCATAATTTCCGTTGAGCCATTTATTGATCCTGTTGAGTATTTCGGGAGCTAAGGTTGAGGTAGACATAGGTGGATATTTTTGATTGGAAAAAGCTATTTTAAATGGATTCTTTCATATGCCTTTTTTCGGCACACCCAAATATAATATTTATAGAAAATTTGCACCTATTTTAGGTTGAATAAACTTCAAAAAAAAGCCCGACAAAGTTGCCGGGCTTTTTTGCTTTTTAGACATTTGAAGACTTAAAAACCAATTACATATCTTTGGTGGAATTGCGCTCGATGAGCGTATCCTTCAGTTCTTTTAAAAAAGCGTACTGGTGAGGCATTACCTTTTTCAGGGCCTCTTTAACGGCAAAAAAGGAGCCGTTATCCATGCTTTTTAATTTATCTTTCAGTTGTAAAGCATCTTCGTAGAGCATTTTCTTGAGGGAAGGAATTTCGTGCCAGTCCCCTTCAACCGCCCACGCTTCTTCCGTGTCTCCATTGGCCTGGGTCACAGGATCCAGTTCGATGAGTTTATCCTCATTAACGAGGTCTTCGGGGGCTTTGCTGGGTAATTTCCCATTGGGAATTTCCCATTGCTCTTCATCGTTGATCAAAAAAATCTCCAATCCTTTTTCCCTGAACCTGTAAATGATCAGATTAGCTTTCTCTTTTAAATTCATTTTACTACATTTAAGTGCCTGAATGTTTGGGTGGCGGCTTTTGGCCTGCACAAATTAAAAGAATATAGCTTACATTAACAAAGAAAGTCTGTTAATGTTCTGAAAATGAATAAAATATTTTATGATTTTTTACGATATCCAAATGATCCCGGATTATTTATCCATTCCTCTGATCACCAGCTCGAAACCGCAAATTGCTAAAAACAAAAGTTTCTCTTCCCTTGAAAAATCATCCTTCAGAAACTGGAATGCCCGGGTGCTTAGTTCCTTTCCTTCTATAGTTTTATTAGTGATACTGCCCATTTCCTTTTCATAAATGAAAACAGGATTCATGTCATTCATCATCGGGCCTATTTTGGCAAGCGGTTTTTTCTTTTGAGCACCGTATAAAACATTATCATTTTTAAAAGTGCCGACCCGGTGGCCGTCGATAAAAATCTCTGTTCCGGACTTTTGCAACCAGTAGGTGAATTCATTTTTGGCGGTCATGATATACAATAACGCATTGTCGCGAATGCCACCGCCAAGATATTTTTTATAATTGTAGGCCATGACAGGTTCATGAAAGATGGTGGTAAATACCCCCTTAGCAGAAGTAACCACCCCTTTTTTGAAAGATTTGTTGGTCTGCCTGGAAGAAAATTCTTCGAGTTCTTCCTTTTCGATGGGTACGAGTTCTCCTGCGATCTGTAAAGTTTCCTTTTTCAGCGCATCAAGTGCCTTTGATATCTTATTTTTCCCGGGCCAGCGGTTTTTCAGTACGACCGAAAGTAATCCTACGCCACCTGCTGCCACCAATGCGGTCAATGCTGCCAGATAAATCATAATGTCTTTTTTTTTTATCCCGTAAAGATAAGCCTATTGACCGGTTAATTGTTTAATTGCCTACCGGGTTATTTTTTAAATTCTACTTACATAGGGTTTTGATGGATAAAACTTCAATTCTCACTATATTGCTTCAAAATCATCAACATGAAACCGGTTAAATTTTTCCTGGCCTTCATTTTTTCCTTCTTTTTGATTTGGGTGGCAAATACCCACCATCCCTTCGGGAGTTCACTGCCGGCCATGGGGCGTTTTTTGAGTCCCTTTGACGGCTTTTGGCAAAACGCAGAAAGTACAGCCTTGCCCGGAGAAAGGAAACTCAATTTTGCTGCGATCGGGGAGGAGGTCAACGTTGTTTTTGATGAGCGCCTCGTGCCTCACATTTTTGCTTCCAGCCTGGAAGATGCTTTTTTTGCTCAGGGCTACCTGACGGCTCAGTACAGGCTTTGGCAAATGGATGTCTCCACCCGAGCCACAGGCGGTTACCTGGCCGAGATCCTTGGGCCAAACCTAAAGGAAAGAGACCTGGGACAACGTCGGAAGGGTATGCGCTGGGCGGCTGAGAATATTGTTAAAAACTGGACCAAAACAGGAGAGATCAAATGGATCGATGCTTATACAAAAGGAGCCAATGCCTACCTGGCCACCCTCTCCCCCCGGCAGTACCCGATTGAATTCAAACTTCTTGGGTATGAACCCGAACCCTGGACGAATTTAAAATCGGCTATTTTCCTTTGCGGAATGGTGGAAACCTTATCTTCCCGCAACGAGGATCTGAGAGCCAGCAACGCTATGGAAGCTTTCGGACCTGAAATGTTTGAGTTTTTGTACCCCGAATACAACCCCAAACAAATGCCAGTTATTCCTGGTGAAAAAAAATACGACTTTGAACCTGTTTGGAAAGACACTCTTGCCAATGCCCTGAGCCAGGAAGTCCCCGCCCGGCAGGTTTTTGAAAATCCGCCGGAATTCATAGGTAGCAATAACTGGGCCGTTTCCGGAAAAAAAACCACAACGGGTTTACCCATCCTCTGCAATGATCCACATTTGTCGCTGAAACTGCCCTCTATCTGGTTCGAGATCCAGTTGTCCACACCGGACATGAATGCCTATGGCGTTTCTCTGCCAGGTATGCCGGGCATTGCCATCGGCTTCAATGAAAACATTGCCTGGGGAGAGACCAACCTTGGGCATGACCTGGTCGATTGGTACACAATCAAATGGGCAGATGAAGCCAAGGAAACCTATTGGGTAGGGGAGGACAAGCTGGAAGTAAAATTAGTGGAAGAAGAAATCAAAATAAAAGGACAGGAGCCTTATATCGAAAAGGTAAAATACACCCTTTGGGGTCCAATTGCCTATACTGATGACACCTCCCCTTACCACGATATGGCCATGCAATGGGTGCTGCATTATGCTTTCAGCAATGATAGCAGGTCTTCGTTGAGTACTTTTGTAGAATTGATGAAGGCCAAAAATTACGATGATTATGTCCACGCCATGCGTTGTTATGATTATCCGCCTCAGAATTTTGTCTTTGCCAGCAATGAAGGGGACATCGCCATGACGGTGAATGGCAAACTCCCTTTAAAGTCAGATCAGCAAGGCCGGTTCATCCTCGATGGGAGCAATTCCCAAAACGCCTGGAAAGGATTTATCCCCATGGACCAGGTGCCGCAGATCGTGAATCCTGAAAGAGGATATGTGACTTCCTCTAATCAGCGGTCAACGGCCCCTGATTATCCTTATTACTACAATGGAGGTTTTGACCAATACCGGGGTCGTAGCATCAACAGGATGCTCACCCGCATGGAGAACATTACGCCGGAAAAAATGATGGAAATGCAGAATAATACCTTTAGCATCAAAGCGGAAGAGGCCCTGCCTCTCATGTTGGCTTTAAATGGTGGGGAAGAAGAGGCTCCAGTGGCGAAATCCATGTTGAAGGACCTCGCCGACTGGGATTATCGGTTTGAAAAAGGACTGAAGGCTCCTGCTGCCTTTGACAAATGGTTTTCCCTCATCTATCGCAATACTTTTGATGAGGTTTATAGCCTCAGTGATTCAATGGACGTATTGTATCCGGCCCAATGGCGCCTGATCGATTTACTTGCCAATGATCCGGAGAATGATATTTTTGATGTCGTTGCCACAGAAGCAAAGGAAGATGCAGCAGCAGTGGTTCAAATGGCCCTGAAGGCCACCTTGGAAGCCATCGGATCAGCATACGAAACACCGGGCTATAGCTGGCAGCAATACAAAGGAACTTTTATCGGGCACATGGCGAATATCCCTGCTTTTGGGGTTTACGATGTACCCGTAGGGGGTTATCGGGACGCCATCAATGCCGTTCAGGACGATTTTGGTCCTTCGTGGCGGATGATCGTTCAATTGGGTGACTATCCCAAAGCCTGGGGTGTTTTTCCCGGGGGGCAGTCCGGGAATCCCGGCAGCAAATATTATGACAATATGATCCTTTCCTGGGCAGAAGGTAACTATAAAGAGCTCTTTTTTATGAAAAATAAAGAAGACCTGGGACAACCTGTTTTATGGAAAATGAAAATAGAGAAAGTACCTGAATAGGCAGCAAATTCCAAAAAAAATACTAAGCTAAAAAAAAATAAAACAATGCGTTTTGCCACAGCACTAATCATCACAATGGTCTTCGCCTTCATCCTGCATCAATTTCTTCCCTGGTGGGCCATTGTCCTGGCCGGTTTCCTATCCGGGCTAATCATAAAAAGCAAGCCTTTTGAAATTTTCCTGGCGGCTTTTCTTGGAGGACTATTCCTGTGGGGAGGTATGTCCTTATGGATCAATTCCGGAAACGAAGGCATTTTGGCGGCACGGATCGGGCAGCTTTTTGGAGGCATCGGAGCAACGGGGATTTTAGCCTTTACCGCTTTGTTCGGAGGGATGTTTGCCGGTCTGGGTGGTTTGACCGGGCGGTTGCTGATCCGCTTCATTTCAGCACTGAAGGCGGAGAAGGTTTAGATATCTATCGCCGTTTAACAAAAGATTCTTTAAACAAATTGACCTGTTTTTGGGAAGACACTGCATTTCAAGCCGGGGTAAGGCGATGGCAACTATGTCACAATTCAGGTTTCAAAAGTAAGGACCTCAATAGCTTCGCCCCACATAAAGATGGACATGCCTTCTTTAGCCTTTTTCGCCGTAATATGAACTTTCTTGCCTTCAGTTTTGAGTTGGTTCGGCATGTTGACCGGGCGCCATTCGTTGCCTTTGTCATCAACGATGCCCCAAAAACCGGTGCCGATATTTTGGTAAACTACTTCGCCTTTAATATGGAGCGCTTTCATGTCGGATTGTTTTTGTCAGGTGGTAGGATTTGGTTGAGTTTATCTTCGAACCCTGAAATTAATCTGGACTGGTTGGTCAGGGTTTGTTTTAGCATAAACATCTCTTCAGCCAGGTAGTTATTGATGTTATTGGGTGAGGGTAAAAACGGGCTTATTTTGGCCCGGACGTACCATATCTCTCGAATCTCTCCTAAGTTTAGGGTATGTTCAGGATAAAAATTATTGTCGGAACACAAAACGACCTGGTTCTCGTCTTTCATCACCGATTTAATGCGCCTCACCATCACCTCTGCCCGGGTAATGATGACATAAACGTAATTGGTTTTAATGGAAGAAACCCAAAGGGTTGGATCGAGGAAACTGCAAACCACTTTATCTCCTTCAAAAAGTGTAGGTTCCATATGGTCACCGGCCACATCAAAAGAGCGGTGAGTTCCTACTTTGTATTTGTAATCGGGAAGAGAAAAAGTGGGAAGGTCTTTGGTAAAAGCCGGATCACCCGGTTCATTGGCATATCCCGGCTGGGCAGGAATAGGCACATGCAAAATCTTTTCGTCGTCATTGCTGTCGGTGACGATGGTGAGTACGCGAAAATCCTTATGGCTCTCTTCACTCATGAACAAAGGCCCCTCTCCGGTAAATAAATAAATAGGATTGATCTTGTAAAGCACGATAGCCTTGCGGAGTAATTCAATCGTCACATCACGCCTGCCTTTCATTATTTCGCTTAAACTTTGAGGCAGATAATCCAGCATGATAGCAAACTGACGGCTCGATTTGATACGATTGTCCTCCCTGAGTTTGTTGTGGCACTTAATAAACCGTTGGGTGACAATACTATTCATATACTCGTTGGTTTTGTGATGATTGCTTACAAAGATAAGCAATTGATTTTTATTCCGTAACCTTGTTGCGTTAATTTATTCAAATAAGTGATAAGTTGCCAAGGAATGGTCTGATTTATAGCGGAAGACGGAAGAATGTTAACCTAAGTTAAGTAATTTCTTCCGTCTCTCAGCTACTGTCCTTTAAAAACTATTTACAATGGCTACAAAATCTTCCGCATTCAGTGCTGCACCACCGATAAGTCCGCCGTCCACATCCGGTTGACTGAACAGTTCTTTGGCGTTGGAAGGCTTACAACTGCCTCCATAAAGAATGCTGGTGGCCTCGGCAATGGCAGCTCCGTATTGGTCGGCAATGAGCTTGCGGATGGCATGGTGCATATCCTGAGCCTGCTGGGAGGAAGCGGTCAGTCCTGTTCCAATAGCCCATATCGGCTCGTAGGCGATGACAAGTTTTGAGAATTCTTTTTCGGATAAATGGAAGAGGCTGTTTTCCAATTGTTTGGCTACATAACTTTCGTGGGTTCCCGCTTCGCGAATGGCCTTATTTTCACCGCAGCAAAAGATGGGGGTTAGACCACCTTCCAGACAGGCATCTACCTTTTTGGCCAGGAAAGCATCGTCTTCACCGAAATATTCTCTTCTTTCCGAATGGCCTATGATAACGTATTTTACCCCAACCGAAGCCAGCATGGGGATGGAAATTTCCCCTGTAAAAGCTCCACTTTTTTCGTTGTGGCAATTTTGAGCAGCCAGTTTAAGGGTTTTGTCCTTTTTGATGATCTTGCCAACAGCCCTCAAATGAATAAAAGGTGTTCCTAAAATGGTGATTACATCTTTGGAACGTTTTAGTTTTTTGACTGCTTTAGCCAATTCCTTTCCTTCTTTGAAGGAATTATTCATTTTCCAGTTACCGGCGACGATGTGTTTTCGTGTCATTTTTTTCTTGTTTTTTATTTGCCCCGAAAGGTACAAAATATGCGGATTAAAGGAATATTATACTCTGACAAAATCCCGAAATTCAAAAGATTTAGGAAATGAGTTTTTCAATTTTAATGCGGGCATCCACAGCCGTCAGATCATCCCCTTTGCCAATAATGGGGTTGATATCCATTTCAACGATTTCCGGAGCGGTATGCACGAGAGCCGACACCCCCTGGATAATATCCATAATGGCTTCTTCATTGACGCCCGTTTTTCCTCTGACGCCTTTGATCAGGGGATAGCCTTTCAGTTTGTGAACCATCCTTTTGGCCGTTGCCCTGCCGATCGGGGCAAGGCCCGCTTTGACGTCTTTGAAAATTTCCACAAATATGCCCCCAATGCCAAAAAGGATAATATGGCCAAAAGACGATTCGTGTTTTGCCCCGATAAACAGTTCCACCCCGGTGAGCATGGGCTGAATCTGCACCCCGGTAGCTCCTTCAATATTTATCATGTGGTGAAATTCCTTCACCGCCAATTCTTCTGTATAAATATTTAGCGCCACGCCTCCCGTATCTGATTTGTGAATAGGACCTATCACTTTAATTGCCAGCGGAAATCCAAGAGCCTTCACTGCTTTTATCGTTTCTGCTTCGGTAGTGACCAGATACTCCGGTGCGACATGGATATTTATAGTTTGAAGCAATTCTTTTACTTTGTCAAGGGGCATAAACCCATCACTCACCTCATCGATTATTTTGCGGATATGCTTTTCATCGATCTCAATACTTATTTCAGGCGCCACCAAAGGGGACGGGGTGTAAAAAACTTCCGCCAAAGCCCTGCCCAGGGAAACTTCGTCCGGGAAGTTGACGTGTCCTTTGGAAAGGAAATATTGGATTTCATTTTTGGCATTAATGAGGGAAGGCAGGATGGGATAGATCGGTTTTTTGCATACAGCGAGTTTAACATTCAACACCTTGTAAACATTCTCCACATCAAAAAGGCCGGCGCTGCCAAACAACACGATCATCGCATCAATATGTTCGAAAAGGTGTTCGCAATAATCAATAATGATGCCCAACTGCTCGGCATTGCCGGTAGCGAGGAAATCTATAGGATTGCTAACGGATGAACCGGGAGCCAGGTAGGTTTTTAGTTCCTCTGCATGCGGGCCTTCGATCAGGGGCACCTTCAGTCCGCCCTGGGAAAGGGCATCTGTCAGCATGACGGCCGATCCTCCGGCATGGGTGATGACGGCGATATTTTTGCCTTCCAGTTTTTTGTAGGAAAAAATGGAAGCTACCGTAATCAATTCTTCCCGGCTGCTGCAATACACCACGCCTGCCTTGCGGAACAAGGCCCGGACGGCAACATCAGAGTTGGCCATGGCACCGGTATGGGAGGCCGTAGCTCTTTTCCCGTCATCCGTCGCACCGGATTTGATGGCAGCGATTTTACATCCCTTGCTCACCAGTGAGATGGCATGTTTTAGCAATTTAGCCGGGTTGGAGATATTTTCCAGGTACAAAAGTTTGATCCGTGAACTACTTTCGGGATCAAAATTATCATCCATATATTCAAGGACATCTTCGACATTGGTGTGAGCCGAATTCCCAACGGTGAATACGTTGGCAAAACGAAGCCCGCGGGGAATGCCGGCCTCGATGATAAAAAGTGCGGTGGAACCGGAAGCAGAGATGAAGTCACAGCCGTCCCGGTGAAAAACAGGAATAGGCGGGGTGAAAACGCCTGAATAATTTTCGGTGATGACCCCTATACAATTGGGACCAAAGAGACACCCCCCGGTTTCATTGACCACCTCGGCAAGTTGTTTTTCCACAATCTTGCCTTCGGGATACACTTCGCCAAAACCGGCGGAAATGATAATAAAGGCCTTTGTATTTCTGTTCCTGGCCAGGAAGGTGACGGTTTCCAGGCAGAATTTGGCAGGAACCGACAAAATAGCCAGGTCCACATCCGGCAAATCTTCAATGGAAGGAACTGCCTCAACCCCCTGCACAATTCTGCTTTTGGGGTTGACGACATGCAGGGTTCCCTTGAATTTTCCGTCGAGCAGATTTTGAATGATTCTGCCTCCGGGTTTGTGTAAATGGTTGGAGCCCCCTACCACGACGATACTCTTTGGGGCGATTATATGGTTGTTGATCATTGTTGTAAAAATTATAAAAGGCAAAGGTATTAAACTCAAGGGTAATTTCCCCCCATTTTCCGACTCCAAAAGAATCTTCTTGCAAAAGATTACTCTTAATAATATGTATGCGAAATTTATACGATGTTTCTACTTTAAAAGCTTGATTTTTGTTTTATTTACGGTTATCTTGCGGGCTTAAATTTTTGACGATATAACTACGACAAATGAGCAACAAATTAGATGAGACTGATCTCAGAATACTTAAGATTCTGCAGGAAAGCAGCAAGATAACAAACCTGGATCTTTCCAAGAAAATCGGGTTATCTCCTGCACCAACCCTTGAACGTGTCAGAAAGCTAGAACAATCAGGTGTTATCGACAGCTACCACGCCGTTGTCAGCCCCAACAGCATCGGTTTGAGCGTGATGACTTTTGTTCTCGTTTCTCTTGCCTGGCAAAAAGAAAATGCCTTAAATCATTTTCTTGAAAAGATCAAAGAGATTGATGAAATAACAGAATGTTACATCATTACCGGGGAGGCCGACTTTTTGATCAAAATTGTATGTGCGGATATTCCGACCTACGAAAAATTGCTTTTCAAAACGCTTTCTCAAATTGAAGAAATTGAACGTTTAAAAACCTTAATGACGCTGTCTACTGTGAAGAACAGTAAAATTTTGCCATTCAAGTACGAATAAACGGAATTTGAAAAAAAAGAATTGTTTGCTGTGGCGAATCGAATCGGACTTGCCCGGGCCTTCCTGGCTTTTCGGTACGATGCACATCAAAGATGCCAAAGCTTTTGGTTTGCTGGATACCCTGTATCAGAAAATTGACCAATGTGAAGCCTTTGCCACGGAACTCAATCTAGATGAAATGAGAAGCGGAGGAACAGCCCCGATTCAATTACAACCTGTTCTTCCGCTTATCCTCCTCCTTCCTGTTAAGGTTTACCAAAAATTAAGACGTATTCTGAAAAAGGCCCTGAAACTGGAACTGGAACGATTGACCTTCATGCATCCGATGATAATCATGAATATCATTTCGGAAGCTATCCTTTCCAATGAAATGCCTGTTTTCCTGGACGACCAATTGTGGCAATACGCCACCTCCGTGGATAAAAAACGGTTTGGCATTGAGACCATAGAGGAACAAATCAACATTATGCAACAACTGCCCCTTGAGGATCACCTGGAAAACCTTAAGAAGATCGCCAAAAACTATTCCCGGTTTAGGAAAAGCTTGTTGAAGTTGCTCGATTATTATGAAAAGGGGAACCTGAAACTCCTTCATAAATCAGCCCTCAAGGGAGCCGGAAACCGAAAGGAAGTAATGGTTTTCAGTCGCAACCGGATTATGGCCGACAGGATCGATGAATTGATCCGGCAACAAAATACCGTTTTTTGTGCCATTGGAGCCGGACATCTGGGAGGTGAACAGGGGGTCTTACGGTTGTTAAAACAAAAAGGCTACCGTTTAAAGCCCGTTGCCTGAGGGGATTCTATTGTAATAATAATGAAGTGGATAGGGAGGAAATCTTAATTATTAAGTTTAACCAATAGCCCGGTAACGTTTAAAAAGTGCCAGCGGCCGGCCATAAAATTTAGAGGACGTTTCATAAATCAAAACCATTTTATGGAATTATTTTCTTAATATTGCAGGGAATTGGTTCCGTATAAAGACTGATATTTTTACAACTGGACTATCTATAAAAATTATATCACATTACACTCCTTATGAAAAGATTTTTTTTACACCTGGTTATTTTCAACTTAAGCATTTGGTTTTTTAATACCGCTTCTGGCCAGTCGAATTTTTATAATGTTGACGAAATCCAGAATGTGAGCATTAGCTTTAAAGCATCAAACTGGAGGTACATCCTCGATTCCCTTCGATACAACGGGGAAGAGTTGTTGCCTGCAGATCTTAATATTAACGGGAAAGTTTACAAACAGGCTGGCGTTCGGTATCGTGATGCCAGATCATTTACGCCAGGAGGCCGGCGTAACGGGCTGTTTGTCCAACTTTCTACCGTCGATAAAAACCTTACTTACGAAGGTGTAAAAGCATTGGATTTATCCAGTGCATTGAGAGATCCCAGTATGGTTCGCGAGGTGGCAGGTTATGAAATCGCAAGGGATTATATGATCGCACCTCAGGCCAATTATGCAAAAGTGAATATCAATGATGAGTATTATGGCCTTTTCGTCAACGTTGAAGTAGTCGATGCCACTTTTGTGGAAAATCACTTTGGGCCTAATGCAAAAGGACTTTTTTACAGTGATCCCAATGCAGGCGAAAAAGAAACCGATGGCTGTCAGAGCAAATATTTTGGTACCCTGCGCCATGACAATAATGCTGATTGTTTTGACCAGAATTTTGTTAAAATTTTCGGTAATTGGAGTGATTTGTATATGTTGACCGATGTTTTGAACAATAAGAAAGAAAATATTGCCGGTTTACTGGATGTTGATCAGACCTTATGGATGCTGGCTTTCAATAACGTTCTGTTGAATCTTTACAGTTATACAGGAAAAGGAAGTCCCAATTATTACCTGGTGAAAAATGCTAAAGATCGTTTTGTTCCGGTTTTGGGGGATATGAACCTGGCCTTCGGGAGTTTTAAAAATACAGGAGTGGGCTCAGATCTCACTACGCTGGAATTGATGAACCTGGACCCTCTGTTGCACGTCGATTCCCAGATGAAACCACTTATTAGTTCCTTGCTTGCCAATGAGGAAAATAAAAAATTGTATTTTTCGCATTGTCGCGCCATAATCGAGGATCATCTGGATAAATCTTTATTCAGAAAACGGGTGAAAGATCTTCAGAAATTTATTTTTACTGACCTGGTCAACGACCGCAACCGTTATTACAGCACGGGTGATTTTTCCAAAAGCATAGACGCTACCATAGGAAAGAGAAGCCGCATTCCTGGTGTGGCCAATATTATGGAAGATCGGGTGACATTTTTGAAGAGCAATCCTAATTTCACCATTCTTCCACCTGCTATCGGCGATGTGACCCTTTCGGGTAGGGAGAAATTTTCACAAAAGCGAGTGACGGATTTTAGAATACAGGCGGTGCTGGATCAGTATACCAAAAAAGTCTTCCTGTATTACAGGTTTAATGAAAAGGACGAATGGAAGATGGTGGAAATGGCTGATGATGGAAAAAGTGATGACGGTGTCGCCAATGATCACATATACGGTGTGGTGATCTCTCCGAAAAACGGAGTGGATGGTATAGAATTTTATATTAAAGCAGAAAATGCAAAAGCTTTAAGTTTCAGCCCCCAGAATTATACTCGGGAATTGCACTCTAGTTCACTTTCTGAGTTAAATCAATAGGTTCATTATGATAAAGAGGGCTTTCTTACTATTTGCTATTTGCTGGACAACGAGCCTTTGTGCTCAGGATATTTACGATGTAAAAACCATCCAGGAAGTCAAATTGTATTTTGCGGAAGGCAACTGGGATGTTCTGCTCGACTCCCTGAAACAGGCTGGAAATGATCATAGGCTGGTGGGAACGGCCGTGATCAATGGAAAACGCTACGAAAAAGCCGGCATTCGTTATAAGGGCAACAGTTCTTATTTTAATGTTCGTCAGACGGGGTCTCCGAAATTACCTTTAAATATTAAGGTGGATTTTGTGGAGAAAGGACAAGAATTGCCAGGAGGATACACCACCCTTAAATTATCTAATATTTTCAGGGATCCCAGCTACATTCGCGAAGTGTTGGCCTATGAAATTGTGGGTAAATACATGCCGGCTCCTAAAGCTAATTTTGCAAAGGTCTATGTGAACGATGAATACTTGGGGATATACAATAATACGGAATCTATTGACGAAAAATTTCTAAAGACCTATTACAGTGAGGATGACGGAAACCTGATCAAATGTGATCCGAACTGGCATGGTAAAGTTCAATCCTCCTGTCCTCCTGGTGATAATGCTTCGCTGATGTACCTTGGACAGGATTCTACCTGTTATATGCACCTTTATGAATTGAAGGATAAAAATGGTTGGAAAGACATTATTTACCTTGCAGATATCCTGAATAATTCACCGGAAAAAATAGAGGACATTCTGGATGTTGACCAAACATTATGGATGCACGCTTTCAATAACCTGACCGTGAATCTGGACAGTTATTTAGGGCGGTTGTGCCACAATTATTATCTTTACAGGGATACTTTAGGCATTTTCCATCCCTTGATGTGGGATATGAATTTGTGTTTTGGCGGTTTTCGTTACCTAGGAACTGGCGCTCCGTTATCCAACGACAAAATGCAGACCATGAGTCCGTTTGTTCACTATAAGGAGCAGAATGAAAAACGTCCCCTCATCACCCAATTATTGACCGACAACCTCTATCGTAAAATCTATGCAGCCCATTTGAAGACTATGCTGGAAGAAAATTTTTCCAATGGGGCTTATTTGGATCGTGGAAGGGAAATACAGGCATTGATCAGTGAACATGTAAAGGCTGAAGCCAATAAATTATATACCCTTGAAGGGTTTGAGACCAACCTCATGGTTTCTGCGAAAGCGGAAAAATCAATGATCATTGGTATCGCCGAATTAATGGCCCCCAGGGTGCAATACCTCGAAAATCACGGTATGCTCAACCTGCCCCAGCCTTTGATCAGCGAAGTGACGGCCCTCGATTTCAAGGACTTTGTGGCTGTTTCCGCCAACATTCAGCATACGGAAAAAGCCTGGCTGTATTATCGTCACGGTACCTTCAGTAATTTCAAAAGAATCGAAATGTTCGATGATGGAGGACACAATGACCAGGTCATGGGAGATAACATCTGGGGGGCTACCGTAGAAAGTGGCAAAAATCTTCAGTATTATATTGTTGCAGAAGGGAACGCCACCGCTTCACTTTCTCCGGAAAGAGCTTCCTTTGAATTTTATGAATTAGGGGAAGAGGAGTAAGATGACTCCTCTTGTTCAGAGGAAATCTTTTGTTTGATTTTTTTTCGCAAATCCGGTTTTAGCTTTATGAAAGCTATCATTACGCTTATTTTCCTGCTAAATGTGCTTTTCCTCAAGGCCCAGTTTTGGATTGCCGGAGATACCACCGGCCTTACCCAAATCGTTATAAATCAAACCTTTGTCCCTGATTCTGAAGTGACATTTGATATTGATTGTGATGGAATAACAGATTTTGGCTTCAGTTCTTCTTTAGGCACCAATGTGGCCTGGCCATGGGATCGACTTTCCCTTTTTATGGCGGATCATGTTGAGGTGCTTAATTCAGGCATAGGAGCAGTGACCCCCATCGCCGAAGGGGATACTGTTCTTTTTGATGATGCGCTTTGGACCGGACAGCTGGATTTTATTTTCGGAACGGGGGAATTGGGAAATTACGGTCATGAACATATCGCTGAAAAATACCTTTCCTTTCGAAAAAACGGGCTGGATACCTTGTACTGTTTTATCCGATTCTCTAATACAGCGATCATTTTTACCGTACATGAAATATTTTCCTCCTGTAGCGAAAACCCATTGCAGGTAATCACTGCATTAAATATTACAGAAAGAGAAAAAAAATGGATGGTATATCCAAATCCTGCTGGACAATGCCTCAATGTAGTGTCTGAAGAAGCTATAAATATCCGCCTTTTTGACCTTGAATCCAGGGTTTTAATGGCCGGCAACCAGCATAACCTACAATTTGACCTGTCTGGTTTGCCGGCAGGGGTTTATGTGGTCGAAGTGCAGTTTGAAGATGGTACGCGGGAGAGAACGAAAGTTTTCAGGCAATGAGGTTTTTCGAATTAATTGCCATTCCATAAATAATCCCCTATATTGTGAGAACAACCAAAATAGCACACTCATCATGAATAAATCAATAATGAGCCGAACGGATCTTTTGGCCATCGAACGAACCAAACTGGCCAACGAACGTACCTTTCTCGCTTATTTCAGAACCTTTATCGTTTTTTTGAGTTCGGGATTTGCTATTCTTAAAATGGAGCTTTTACAGGAAATCAGAGCCATTGGATTCCTGCTTTTGATCATAGCCCCGCTGCTTCTTGTCATTGGAGCGAGTCGTTTTTTTTATGTAAAATGGCACCTGAAAAAATACTACGACTTTGAGGAGGAGAAACCATGATTTAATGCTCTGAAAGTATGGAAGTCAGACACACCGCCTGCCCGAGAAATTGTTATAGTACCTGTTCCTTCAAAGTTTGGACGGATAAAGGCAGGGTCGTTAAAATCGATCCTCAGCCCCTCAACCGTGCCACCCCCGAAGGCCCGTGTATCAAGGGATTGAGTTATGTAGAAAGAGTCAATTCTGCTGAAAGGATACTTCATCCTTTAAAAAGAACGGAAGCTGGTTTTATTCGGACCAGCTGGGAGGAAGCCTTGTCAGTTATTGCCGAAAAGCTTGAATTTTTCAAAAAACATTACGGCCCTCAAAGTGTACTGTTTTATGCTTCCAGCGGCATGTCGGGCCTCTTGAATGCAGTGGGCTCCGAATTTTGGAAAATGTACGGAGGCGCCACGACGGTTTATGGCAACTTATGCTGGCCGGCAGGGCTTGAGGCTACGCGCCTGACGCTGGGAGAAAATAAGCACAATGCCCCCTGGGACATAGAGCATGCCGGACTCATTATCCTTTGGGGAAAAAACCCTGCGGAAACCAACATCCAGCAAATGATGCCCATCCGCAAGGCGCAGGAAAAGGGCGCCAAACTCATCGTCATCGATCCCCGGTTCACCCCTTCGGCCCAACAGGCGGATCTTTTGGTACAACCCATCCCCGGAACCGATGCGCTGCTGGCACTCGCCCTGGCAAAAATATTGATCGAAAAGGACCAGGTGGATGTCCTATTTATTGAAAAATACGTTTTGGGTTTCGAGTTGTTCAGGGAGGAAGTGTCTAAGGTAAACCTTGAGGAAGCTTCCCGGATTTGCGGTGTGCCCGTTGCTTTCATGGAACAAATAGCCGACGAAATAGCCCATGCCGGCCCAATGACCCTCGTGGTAGGATACGGAATGCAACGCTATAGCAATGGGGGACAGACCATCCGGTGTTTGTTAGCACTTTCCGTGATCACGGGAAACATTGGTAAACCCGGTGCCTGCTGGCATTACGCCGACCTCCAGGGAGATATTTTCAGCCAGGTAAAGGAACCGGAAAGTTATTATCCTCCCGATAAACCCGATGGTATTTTCAGGCGGACCGTTTCTACGGCAAGGCTGGGAGAGGATATGATGAAATTAGAGGCCCCGCAACTTAAAATGGCCTGGGTGGAAAGGGGGAATCCTTTGACCCAAAATCCCGACAGCCATAAAATTATAGAGGCTTTCCGCCAGCTGGAATTTCGCGTGGTAGTGGAACAGTTTTTGACAGACACAGCCCGGGAAGCGGACATCATCCTGCCGGCGAAGACCATGTTTGAACAAACGGACATTATTTCTTCTTATTGGAATCCATACATACAGTTAAGACCCAAAGTGATCGAACCCCTGGGAGAGGTGAAACCGGAGACAGAAATTTATTACCTGTTGGCTAAAAAAATGGGTTTTCCGGAGGAAGCCATCGAAAAACACCTTCCGAAACCGGAGGATGAAGCCATTGAAGCCTGGCTTACCGAACAATTAAAACCTTTTCCCGGACTCTCGCTTGATCAACTGAAAGAGGGGCCCGTTTTGGCTCCCGGGTTACAGGAAATCGCCTTTGAGGATTTTAAATTCAATACGCCTTCGGGGAAAATTGAATTGTATTCGGAAAGGGCTGCTGCCCAATGGAGGGTTTCGCCTTTGCCCACCTACGAACCGCTGATCGAGGGCCAACAAAAAAGTCCGCAAAAATATTCCTATAACCTGCTGTCGCCCAATACAAAAAACCGCATTCATTCGCAATTCGGGAACCTGCAGGTGATCCGGGCCATTGCCCCTGAACCTTATGCGACCATAAGCCTGACGGATGCCCTGAAAAAAGGGTTGCGGGAGGGCGACTGGATAAAGGTTTTTAATGACCGCGGATCCCTGGTCATTAAAACAAAGATCGCTCCCCGGTTGAGGCCGGGTTGCATCGTGATTTACAACGGTTACTGGCACCAGGAAAATGCGTGCCCGAACAGCCTGTCCAAAGGGCGGGAAACAGATATGGGTTTTGGAACCGCCTTTCACGATAATATGGTGGAATATGAAAAAACCGTTGCCCCATGACCAAGAACATTTTCGTATTTGACCAAAATAAATGTGTGGGGTGCAGCGCCTGCTCTGTAGCCTGCATCAATGAAAATGCCGGGGAATCTTCCATCCCCTGGCGGAATATCTATCCCGGTTCCGGGAAGCAGCCTGACCTTCCGTTGTTTTATCTATCCATGTCCTGCAATCATTGTGATGATGCCCCTTGCATGAAGGGATGTCCTGCACTGGCCTATTCCAGGGATGATATTACGGGAGCCGTGCTTCACCATGCCGACAAATGCATCGGTTGCCAGTATTGCACCTGGACTTGTCCTTTTGATGCGCCTAAATACAGTCCGGAAAAGGGTGTTGTAGAAAAATGTACCTTTTGCAACCACCGGATAAAGGAAGGATTAAAACCCGCCTGTGCTGAATTGTGCCCGGTGGGTGCCCTGGATTTTGAGCAGGTTGACTTTACACGGGAAGCATCACGCCTGTCCAGTCCGGTACCGGTGGACGTAGGGTCCAGGATTAAAATCATTCCGCTTCAAAAAAAGGAAGGCCCTGTTTTGGATACGTCTTTATTTTTTGAGAATGGTTTTGAGCCGGCAGTTGCCGAAGTAGTGGTGCCTAAAATATCGGCGAAAAAAGAATGGCCGCTTTTGATTTTCACCTTACTCGTCACTGTTATGGTGAGTGTTTACAGTGCTGGGTTGACCAGGCAGTTTACGTTGGAGGAAAAACTTGTTTTTATCTCCTTCGGGGTGCTGGCTGCTTTTTTCAGCACTTTGCACCTTGGTAAAAAATGGCGGGCCTGGCGGGCCATTTTGAATGTACGCAATTCCTGGCTGAGCAGAGAAATCCTGTTTTTTGGATTGTTCATCGGGGGCGTTTTCGTCGATTTATTGATGGTTGACGTGCCGGACCTCGTCGTAATTATATTGGGAATCGGGTTATTGATGAGCATCGATATGTTGTACAGGGTGGCTACCTGGGGATGGAAAATAAAGATCCACAGCGCACAGGTTATCTTCATAGGATTGTCCTTGTATTTTTTGCTTGTCGGGCAGCTTGAAGCCTTTGCGGTTATTGGCCTGGGGCGTATTTTTTTGTATCTTTATAGAAAGAGGTCGGTAAGCGAATTGAGGTTTGTTTTCACCTGGTTGAGGCCCATGATTTTGGTCGTTGCCATCTTTACCGGTTTTTGGGAGGAAGGATGGGTTCCTGTTTTTATTTTTGCAATAGGAGAAATGTTGGACAGGATTGAATTTTACAATGAGTTGAATGTGTCCCATCCGCAAACTGAATTGAAAAAGTACATTTAGAGGGGAACTCCAATTTACCCTTTTTCAATAAATGCGTTCTTCCAAAAAAGGTGAAGAATGCCCAATTTTTTTCTATTTTCACCTTCACAAAAAAGGGATCGATGAAAATGCTCCACACCTCGGATTGGCACCTCGGGCAAAATTTTATGAATAACGACCGGGAATCGGAACACCAGCTTGCATTGGACTGGATGATTGACTTTATCACCCACGAAAAAGTAGATGCATTTATCCTGGCCGGGGATGTTTTTGACATTGGCAATCCGCCGAGTTACGCTCGTCGGTTGTATTACGATTTCCTGAGAAAACTGATCAAAACTTCCTGTCGCCACATCATTATTACCGGGGGCAATCACGATTCGCCCTCGATGCTCAATGCCCCGGCTGAATTGCTGAAAGCCTTCAATATTCATGTTATCGGGGCCGCCACGGGAGATCTTAAGGATGAGATCATCGAATTGAGGCGTGAGGACGGCAAACTTGAGATGGTCGTGGCTGCGGTTCCTTTTTTGCGGGAACGTGACCTTCATTACAGCATTGCGGGAGAGAGTGGGGTAGAGCAGGCCCGTCATTTACGTAAGGCCATCGTTGAGCATTATCAGGCGCTGGGGCAACTGGTGGAGCCTTACAAAAAGGAAAACGTTCCATTGTTGGCGACCGGACATCTTTATGCCGCCGGCGCTACGGCTTCTGCCAAACAGGACAATATTTATATCGGAAATATTGAAAATATAGGCGCCACTGAATTTCCTCCGGTTTTTGATTACATCGCCCTGGGACACATACACCGTCCACAGCATATTGGCAAACAAATTCCCATCCGGTATTCTGGTTCCATCATTCCTTTGAGTTTTTCTGAGATCAAAGACCAAAAAAGTGTGGTGATGCTCACCTTTGCAGGAAATAAACTCCAGCAGACGGAGGTGGTGAATATTCCGCTTTTCAGAGCGCTAAAAAGCATTAAAGGAGACCTGAAAAAGATCAGAGAACAACTGCGAAAATTAGACCAGGAAACGGCAGAAATTCTTCCTTCCTGGGTAGAAGTCATCGTCGAATCCGATGAGATCACTCCACGCCTGGATATGGATATCCGGGAGTTTGCCAAAGAGATGAACCTCGAAATTTTGCGGGTCAAAATTCAACGTACTCAAACCTCCCTTGAATTTGGACTGGAGGAAACCGTCGAACTCGACGATCTAGACGAGCTGGATGTCTTCAAAAAGAAATGCGAAGGTTTTGGCATCCCTGAATCCGAAATGCAGGGTTATGTGGATTCCTTCCTGGAACTGAGGGATTGGATGAATGAGCGGGAAGAAGGGAATTAAGATGTGTGGATAAATGGATGTGCAGATTTGTGGATGTGGGGTGCCAGATTCAAAAACGGTGTTTATTGAGTTAAAGTTATGATTTAGTTCAAATTAGGAGCGTTATTATTGGGCAGAAATGGTAAATTAGTGCTTCCAAACACAAACACAAAAAAACAATTTGACCATGGATTTGAACACCACCATTACTTTTGCAAAAAAGTACCTTTCCCCTTTTTTTAATACCCGCGCAGCCGGAATTTATATGCTGCTTTTTGCCGCTTCAATCGGAGTGGCCACCTTCATTGAAAATGATTTTGGAACCAGTTCCGCCCAAAAAGTGATCTTCAAATCTTCTTGGTTTGAATTGTTGCTGCTGCTCTTTGGGATAACCCTCATCGTGAACATAATTAAATTCAGAATGATCCCTCAAAAAAAGTGGGCCTTACTGACTTTTCATGCCGCGATGATCGTCATTTTGTTTGGCGCTGGCGTTACCCGGTATTTTGGTTCTGAAGGGATTATGCATATTCGGGAAAATGATACTTCCAATACCTTTCTTTCCGCCGAAACATATTTGAATTTTGAGGTATTGAAAGACGGGAATTCCTATAAATTTGATGAACCAGTCCTTTTTGCAACCCTTGGCAATAACAAATGGGAAGAATCCTACCTTATCGGTAGCGATCTAATTGAAGTAAAAGTAAAGGATTTTATTCCTAACCCCTCAGAGGTGATGGAAGAAAGCCTCAGTGGACTTCCGACCATCAAAATAGTGATGGCCGGGCAAGGTGGACGGGAAGAATATTACGTAAGCCAGGGAGAAACCCGACGGATCAGGAATGTGCTTTTTAATTTCAAAACAGAACCCTTGCCCGAAGCGGTAAACATTGATTTCAAAAATGATTCCCTGCTCATCAAAACCAACAGGGTGATGAGCCAAATGGTCATGGCAACCCAGCAGGTAGATACCCTGTACCCCGGGCCGAATTATTATCCCCTGAGGTTGAGGTCCATGTATTCCGATGGCATGAATAGTTTTGTCTTTGGTGATTTTAATAAACAGGCTACGGTCCTGATTAAGTCGGAAAATGCAAAAGTGAAAAATGAAAGCATGACCGCGCTGGTCATGGATGTAACGATCAATGGAGAGACTCAGGAAAAATTGGTTTACGGAAAAAAAGGAATGCCTGGACGGCCAACAGTAATAGACGCTGGAAAATTGAGCTTTGCCATATCCTATGGCGCTAAAGAAATCAGTTTACCTTTTGCCATAAAATTATATGATTTCATCATGGAAAAATATCCGGGAACGGATAACGCATCTTCTTATGCCAGTGAAGTGCAGCTGATCGATAATCGGAAAGACCTGAAACGGGACCAGCGTATCTATATGAACCATATTCTTACTTATGGAGGATATCGTTTTTTCCAATCTTCCTTTGATAATGATGAGTTGGGCACTTACCTGAGTGTCAATCATGATTTTTGGGGAACCTGGATTTCTTATTTGGGCTATATTCTACTGACTCTTGGGATGATGTTTTCCTTGCTTAGCAAAAAAAGCAGGTTTTACAAAGTCTCAGAAAATATTAAAAAAATCAGGGAAAAAAGAGGTGCATTCATGACCCTGTTAATCCTTTTGTCGACGGCCACTTTTTTGCCGGCACAAAAAGTGATTACCCCTGCCAGTATGCAATATGTTGTCGACATTCACCATGCTGACAAATTCAGCAAACTCATTGTCCAGGATTATAAAGGACGAATGAAGCCGGTCCACACTATGTCACGCGAAATTTTGCGCAAACTGGCCCGGAAGGAAAGTATCAACGGACTTTCAGCAGAGCAGGTGGTATTGGGGATGTTCGTGAACAGTCGGGAGTGGCACACGGTGCCTATGATTAAATTGGGAAAACATGAAACTATCCGTGAAAAACTTGGAGTAACCGGCAACATGGCCTCTTATAATGACTTTTTTGCGCCAAGCGGGGAGTACCTACTGAAGGAAGAAGTGCGTAGAGCCTATGGATTACAACCTATAGACAGGGGGGTATATGAAAAAGAGCTGATGAAAATTGACGAAAAAGTCAATGTCGCCAGTATGGTTTATTCGGGAAGGATCTTTAAGATTATCCCTGTTCCCGGTGACCCTAATAATACATGGGTCTCCAATAATCTCGACGAACATGGCCAGGAGCCTGTTAACCAACCGGTGGCAGAGCGCTTTTTTGCTGCTTATGTTCCGGCACTTCAGGAAGCCATGCAGACACAGGATTATTCTTTTGTAGATAAGCTGATTGATGAATTGGGGAACTATCAAAAAACAGCGGGCGGAGGGATGACCCCTACGGCTTCAAAGATCAACGCCGAGATCATACTCAATAAACTGAATGTATTCAGTCGTTTGGCCGTTGTTTATTTCCTTTTAGGATTATCCTTTTTATTTTTCCTGTTTTTATCCGTGTTCAGACCGAAAACAAAATTAAAAACAGTTTACCGGATATTATTCGGGTTGGTCGTGCTGGGATTCTTTTTTCACACCCTCGGTTTGGGGTTACGATGGTATGTTTCCGGTCGGGCACCATGGAGTAATGGTTACGAATCTATGATCTATATTGCCTGGACGACGACCCTTGCCGGGGTAATATTTACCCGCAAGTCATTTGGAGGGTTAGCCGCCACAATGGTACTGGCCGCCACGGTTCTTTTGGTAGCCAGTCTGAGTTACCTCGATCCGGAGATTACTCCTTTGGTGCCTGTACTCAAATCCTATTGGCTGACCATCCACGTATCTCTTGAGGCAGGAAGTTACGGTTTCCTGATGCTGGGAGCCATCATTGGACTGATCAACCTGGTACTGATGATCTTTTTAACTGAAAAAAATAAAGACAGGATAAAGGATATCATTCAGGAAATGACTTTTATGAGCGAGATGACCCTTATCGGAGGCTTGTTCATGGTAAGCATAGGCACCTATCTTGGTGGAGTTTGGGCCAATGAATCCTGGGGAAGGTACTGGGGCTGGGATGCCAAAGAAACCTGGGCCCTGGTGACGATACTGGTTTATGCATTTATACTTCATATGCGGATCATCCCCAAATTGGGAGGGCTGTTCGCCTACAATCTGGCTTCTCTTTTCGGCTGGGCAACGGTGATCATGACTTATTACGGAGTCAATTATTACTTATCAGGATTACATTCTTATGCTGCAGGAGATCCGGTACCGGTACCACAATGGGTTTATATCGTTGCTGGTTCATTGTTTGCCATCAGTGTACTCGCTTATTGGAGAAAACGAAAGTTTAAAATCATTAGTTGATAAGCAGTAATATTTTGTTTGAAGTCCTTATGTTTATTAGGCAATAAATTTGCGACAGGATTCAAAACAAAGATGAAAAAAATCCCGGGTTTTACCGATTGAGGTAAAATCCGGGATTTTTTTTGCCACGCCATGGCTTTGATCCACTAAAAATGGAGAAAACCCTTAAAAAAGTTTCCAAAAAATGTCACGTTTCTAAACTTCGAGGCTTTTTTAGCCAGGGGGGCAGGGGGGGGTCAGACCTCCGGGGTTTTAAAACCCCGGAGGTCTGACCGGCGCTACGTGGATCAATCATTTCCATCAGGATGGCAGGCATAACATGCGTTGCTTTCATAAACATAACCGTTTACATCTGAGTGGTCATTGTTTACATGATTCTGATTGTTATGCTCATGGCAATCGATACAACTGAATGAAGAATAATCATTAGGATTCAGGTGACATTCAATGCATTGATCCCATTCATGATTATGTTTTCCGCTATAAATAGGGAAATACTGTCCGTCGTGATTGAATGAGGATGGATCCCAGGCAGATTGATTATGGCACATTGTGCAATCTGTAGGAAATTGAGCCTGTGAGTGGTTGGGGGAATTGGCACTGTTATAATCAGCCAAATGGCAACCGACACAGGTGTTAGGCGTGTTGGAGTAATCACTAGTCGTATGACAGGCATTACAATCCGTAGCGATCAGTGCATGAGCCCCTAACAAAGGATAGATGGCATCATGATCAAAAGTGGAAGGTATCCATGATGATTCCGTATGACAGGATGCGCAATCGGTGGAGAAATTTACATCCGTATGATTAGGACTGGTCGTACTGTTGTAATTATCCAAATGGCAGCCTACGCAAGTATTTGGTGTATTGTTGTAATCTCCATTATGACAGGTATTACAATCACTTGCGATCAATGCATGCGCTCCCAACAACGGATAATATACATCGTGGTCAAAAGTAGAAGGTATCCACGCTGATTCGGTATGGCAGGTGGTACAATCAGTTGAGAAGTTTACGGCCGTATGGTTTGGATTGCTCGTACTGTTGTAATCAGCCGTATGACATCCGATACAGGTATTCGGTGTATTGTTGTAATTCCCGTTATGGCATTGGGCACAGTCATTGGCAATGAGCGCATGGGCACCATTGAGGGCATAATAATCATCATGAATGTCGAAAGTAGCCGGCATCCAGTCAGGGTCAGTAGTGTGGCATTGGTCGCAATTCGTCGGGATGTTGAGCGCCTGGTGATCAGGATTGCTCGTGTTATTATAATCCGATTGATGACAACCGGCGCAGGTATTTGGCGTATTGATATAATTTCCATTATGGCAAAGCACACAATCATTGGCTACAGTCATATGTTCACCCGTCAGTGGATAATAATTGTCATGAATTTCGAAAGTTGCAGGAGCCCATCCCGGTTCGGTTGTATGGCACATGGCACAATCCAGCGGGATACCCAAAGCAGAGTGGTTAGGATTTGTTGTATTGCTGTATTCGAGATTATGGCAGAAGTTACAATCCGTTGGAGTACCGGCAAAACCGCTTTCATGGCATTCTATACAATCCACCCCAATGTGACCTCCTGTCAGCGGGAAGTTTGTGGCATTGTGGTCAAAAGTATTATCAGCATCACCGGTAGGGTGGCATGCCAGACAAGCCGCGTCATTATAAACATAACCGTTCACACCACCATGGGCATTATTCGTTTCGGGATTGACATGACAAACGACACAACTTACCTCCGCATAGTTATTCGGGTTGGTATGGCAATCCACACATGCTGACCATTGGCCGTTGTGAGCCCCGGAATAAATGGGGAAATACTGTCCGTCGTGGTCAAAATTAGCGGGCATCCATCCGTTTTCGGTATGACACATGGCACATTCGGTATTAAACTGGGCCTGTTGGTGATTCGGATTGGTGGTACTGTTAAAGTCATCGATATGGCAACCGACACAAGTATTGGGTGTATTGTTGTAATCCCCGTTATGGCAGCTATTACAATCATTGGCGATCAAGGCATGAGCGCCCACGAGCGGATAAACTTCGTCGTGGTCAAAGTTAGAAGGCACCCAGGCTACTTCACCGTGACATTGAGTACAATCGGTTGAAAAGTTCAATTGAGCGTGATTCGGATTTGTAGTGCTGCTATAGTCCTCTATATGACAACCGGCGCAAGTGTTTGGTGTATTATTATAATCTCCGTTATGACAAGTCGCACATTCGTTGGCAATGATGGCATGGGCATCATTCAGCGGGTAATAATTGTCATGAATTTCAAAAGCTGCCGGAGCCCAACCGGGTTCGGTGGTATGGCACATAGCACAATCCAGCGGGATACCCAAAACAGAGTGGTTGGGATTGGTTGTACTGCTGTAATCGAGGTTATGGCAGAAGTTACAATCCGTTGGCGTGCCGGCAAAACCGCTTGCATGGCATTCTATACAATCCACCCCAATATGTCCTCCTGTCAGGGGGAAGTTGGTGGCATTGTGATCAAAAGTATTATCAGCATCACCGGTAGGGTGGCAGGCCAGACAAGCCGCATCATTATAAATATATCCGTTCACGCCCCCATGGGCATTATCCGTTTCAGGATTCATGTGGCAATTTACGCAACTCACTTCTGCATAATTATTCGGGTTGGTATGGCAATCCACACATTCTGACCATTGCCCGTTGTGGGCTCCGGAGTAAATAGGGAAATACTGTCCGTCGTGGTCAAAATTAGCAGGCATCCAGCCACTTTCGGTATGGCACATGGCACAATCAGTATTGAATTGCACCTGTTGGTGATTTGGATTGGTGGTGCCATTGAAATCATCGAGGTGACAGCCCACGCAAGTGTTTGGTGTATTATTATAATCTCCATTATGGCAGAGCACACAATCATTGGCTACCGTCATATGTTCACCCGTTAGAGGATAGTAATTGTCATGAATTTCGAAAGCTGCAGGAGCCCATCCGGGCTCGGTGGTATGGCATGAGGCACAATCCAGCGGGATACCCAAAGCAGAGTGGTTAGGATTGGTTGTACTGCTGTAATCGAGGTTATGGCAGGAGTTACAATCCGTTGGCGTGCCGGCAAAACCACTTTCATGGCATTCTATACAATCGACCCCAATATGACCTCCCGTCAGCGGGAAGTTGGTGGCATTGTGGTCAAAAGTATTATCAGCATCACCGGTAGGGTGACACGCCAGGCAGGCCGCATCATTATAAATATACCCGTTTACGCCACCATGGGCATTATCCGTTTCGGGATTGACATGACAAACGACACAGCTTACATCTGCATAGTTGTCCGGGTTGGTATGGCAATCTACACATGCTGACCATTGCCCGTCGTGGGCCCCGGAGTAAATAGGGAAATACTGTCCGTCGTGGTCAAAATTAGAGGGTATCCAGCCATTTTCGGTATGGCACATGGCACAATCAGTATTGAATTGAGCCTGTTGGTGATTTGGATTGGTAGTGCCATTGAAATCATCGAGGTGACAGCCCACGCAAGTGTTCGGTGTATTGTTGTAATCCCCGTTATGGCAAGTTGCACATTCATTGGCGATCAAGGCATGAGCACCTACAAGAGGATAAAACGCGTCATGGTCGAAGTTAGAAGGCACCCATGCTACTTCACTGTGACATTGAATACAATCCGTTGAAAAGTTAGCTTCCTGGTGATCAGGATTGGTGGTGCCGCTATAGTCCTGTATGTGACAACCGGCACAGGTGTTCGGTGTATTATTATAATCTCCGTTATGACATTGGATGCATTCATTGGAGATGATGGCATGAGCATCATTCAGGGCGTAATAATTGTCATGAATTTCGAAAGCTGCAGGAGCCCATCCGGGTTCGGTAGTATGACATGAGGCACAATCCAGCGGGATACCCAAAGCAGAGTGGTTAGGATTGGTTGTATTGCTGTATTCGAGATTATGGCAGAAGTTACAATCCGTTGGAGTACCGGCAAAACCGCTTGCATGGCATTCTATACAATCCACCCCAATATGTCCTCCTGTCAGGGGGAAGTTGGTGGCATTGTGATCAAAAGTATTATCAGCATCACCGGTAGGGTGGCAGGCGAGACAGGCTGCGTCATTAAACACATAACCGTTCACGCCCCCATGAGCATTATCTGTTTCAGGGTTCATGTGGCAATTTACGCAACTCACCTCTGCATAATTATTCGGATTGGAATGACAATCTACACATGCTGACCATTGCCCGTTGTGGGCTCCGGAATAAATAGGGAAATACTGTCCGTCGTGGTCAAAATTAGCTGGCATCCAGCCACTTTCGGTATGACACATGGCACAATCAGTATTGAATTGCGCCTGTTGGTGATTCGGATTGGTAGTGCCATTGAAATCATCGAGGTGACAGCCCACGCAGGTGTTCGGTGTATTATTGTAATCCCCGTTATGGCACTGAACGCAATCATTGGCGATCAAGGCATGTGCGCCCAGGAGCGGGTAAACATCATTGTGGTCAAAACTGGACGGCGTCCATGATGATTCCCCATGGCATTGAGTACAATCCATCGGGAAATTGCCCTCCTGGTGATTTGGATTCATTGCACCATTGTAGTCATCCAAATGACAGCCGGCACAGGTATTCGGTGTATTGTTATAATTTCCGTTATGACAAGTTGCACATTCGTTGGCAATAAGTGCATGGGCTCCATTCAAAGGATAATAATCGTCATGGATGTCAAAAGTCGCAGGCATCCAGTCGGGCTCGGTGGTATGACATGTGATACAGTTCGGGGTAAACCCGAGTTCCTGGTGATCTGGGTTTACCGTGCCGGAAAAGTCCATGGCGTGACAATCCACACAATTCATTGGAGTACCCGCAAAACCATTTTCATGACATTCCAGGCATTCCACTCCGATATGTGCCCCCGTCAGCGGGAAGTTGGTCGCATTATGATCAAAAATCATATCGGCATTGCCGGTAGGGTGGCAGGCGAGGCAGGCTACATCATTGAAAACGTACCCGTTTACACCTGTATGTACATCATCCGTTTCAGGATTGACATGACAAACGACACAGCTTACATCAGCATAGTTGTCCGGATTGGTATGGCAATCCACACATGCGGACCATTGCCCTTCATGAGCCCCTGAATAGATCGGAAAATATTGGCCGTCGTGGTCAAAAGTCGCCGGCATCCAATTATTCTCAGCATGGCAGGTGGTACAATCCGTACTGAATTGTGCCTGTTGGTGATTAGGATTGGTGGTATTGTTAAAGTCATCCAAATGGCAACCCACACAGGTATTCGGAGTATTGACGTAATCACCGTTATGACACTGAACACAATCATTGGCGATCAGTGCATGCGCCCCATTGAGCGGATAAAAATCATCGTGCATCGCAAAAGTCGCGGGCATCCAGTCAGGTTCCGTAGTGTGACACATGGCACAATCGGTCGAAAGGTTGAGTTCCTGGTGGTTGGGGTTGGCAGTTCCACTGAAATCCATGGTGTGACAATCCACACAATTCGTTGAAGTACCCGCAAAACCATTTTCATGACATTCCAGGCATTCCACACCGATATGCCCCCCCGTCAGCGGGAAGTTGGTGGTATTGTGGTCAAAAACCATATCGGCATCGCCGGTAGGGTGGCAGGCGAGGCAGGCGACGTCATTGAAAACGTACCCGTTTACACCTGTATGTACATCATCCGTTTCGGGATTGACATGACAAACGACACAGCTTACATCAGCATAATTGTCCGGATTGGTATGGCAATCCACACATGCGGACCATTGCCCTTCATGAGCCCCTGAATAGATCGGGAAATATTGACCGTCGTGGTCAAAAGTTGCCGGCATCCAATTATTCTCAGCATGGCAGGTGGTACAATCCGTACTGAATTGTGCCTGTTGGTGATTCGGGTTGGTGGTATTGTTAAAGTCATCCAAATGGCAACCCACACAGGTATTTGGCGTATTGACGTAATCACCGTTATGACACTGAACACAATCATTGGCGATCAAAGCATGCGCCCCATTGAGCGGATAAAAATCATCGTGCATCGCAAAAGTCGCGGGCATCCAGTCAGGTTCCGTAGTGTGACACATGGCACAATCGGTCGAAAGGTTGAGTTCCTGGTGGTTGGGGTTGGCAGTTCCACTGAAATCCATGGTGTGACAATCCACACAATTCGTTGAAGTACCCGCAAAACCATTTTCATGACATTCCAGGCATTCCACCCCAATGTGGGCACCGGTAAGTGGGAAGTTGGTGGTATTGTGGTCAAAAACCATATCGGCATCGCCGGTAGGGTGGCAGGCGAGGCAGGCGACATCATTGAAAACGTACCCGTTTACACCTGTATGTACATCATCCGTTTCGGGATTGACATGACAAACAACACAGCTTACATCAGCATAGTTGTCCGGATTGGTATGGCAATCTATACATGCGGACCATTGACCTTCATGGGCTCCCGAGTAGATCGGGAAATATTGACCATCATGGTCAAAATTGGAAGGAACCCAGGCATTTTCACCATGACAGGTCGCACAATCATTATTGAATTGAGCCTGTTGGTGATTCGGGTTGGTGGTATTATTGAAGTCCTCCAGGTGGCAACCCACACAAGTATTTGGCGTATTCACATAGTCACCGTTGTGACACTGAACGCAATCATTGGCGATCAGGGCATGTGCCCCTAAAAGGGGATAAACGGCATCATGGTCAAAAGTAGAGGGTGTCCAGGTTTGTTCTCCATGACACGTAGTACAATCAGAAGAAAAGTTATTTTCGCTATGGTTTGGATTGGTGGTATTATTGAAATCGTCCAGGTGACAGCCTACACAAGTATTAGGCGTGTTATTGTAATTACCGTTGTGGCATTGGACACAATCATTGGCAATCAGTGCATGGGCACCATTCAGCGGATAGAAATCATCATGCATCGCAAAAGTGGCAGGCATCCAGCCAGGTTCCGTAGTATGGCACGTGACACAATCGGTTGGCAGGTTGAGGGTCTGGTGATCCGGGTTGACGGTTTCATTGAAATCCATGGTGTGGCAATCTACACAATTGGTAGAAGTACCTTCAAATCCATTTTCGTGGCATGCTATACAATCCACCCCGATATGACCTCCTGTCAGCGGGAAGTTTGTGGCATTGTGATCAAATGGCATGTCAGCATCCCCGGTAGGGTGACAAGCCAGACAAGCCTGATCATTGTAAACATAGCCATTCACCCCGGTATGTACATCATCTGTTTCAGGATTGATATGGCAGACTACGCAACTGACATCAGCATAATTATCAGGGTTGGTATGGCAGTCCACACATGCTGACCATTGCCCTTCATGCGCTCCCGAGTAGATAGGGAAGTATTGACCATCATGATCGAAATTGGATGGGATCCAGGACGTTTCTGTATGACAGGTCGCACAATCAGTAGAGAACTGGGCCTGTTCGTGATCCGGATCGACCGTATTGTTAAAATCGTCCAGGTGACAGCCCACACAAGTATTGGGCGTATTCTGATAATCTCCATTGTGACACTGTACGCATTCATTGGCAATGAGTGCATGCGCCCCATTAAGCGGGTAGAAATCGTCGTGAATTGCAAAAGTCGCGGGCACCCAGTCGGGGTCCGTCGTATGGCAGGAGGCACAATCCGTTGATAAATTGAGCACTTCATGATCCGGGTTTACCGTGGATGTAAAATCCTGGGTATGGCAATCCACACATTGGGTGGAGGTTCCCTGGAATCCCGTGGCATGGCATTCCAGGCAAAGGGTGGTTAAATGCGCTCCCGTCAGCGGGAAATTGGTTTCATTATGGTCAAAAACCAGATCTGCATCACCGGTGGGGTGACAAGCCAGACAGGCGGCGTCATTATAAATATACCCGTTTACGCTACCATGGGCATTATCTGTTTCAGGGTTAACATGACAAACCACACAACTTACTTCTGTGAAATTATTGGAATTGGTATGGCAATCGATGCAGTCTGTCCACTGTCCTTCGTGGGCCCCGGAGAAAATGGGAAAAAATTGCAGATCGTGATCCGGAAAACCGGCCGGCTGCCAGTCTCCGTTGGGTAAGTGGCAACTGATGCAATCGGTGGAAAACCCCAGCTCGTTATGGTTCGGATGCTGGGTTTTATTAAAATCTTCCTGGTGGCAATTGATGCATTCGTTGCCAATCCGTTCGAAAATCAGCGTTGACGCGGAAGTATGGCAATCCACGCAACTTTGGTTATCATGAGGAGCGATCAGTGGAAAACCATTTTCTTCATGGAGTTCCTGAATATTGTCCACCAGCCAGTTGTTGGCCGTATGACAGCGCACACAATCATTGCCAACCGATTGACTGTGCATATCGGTATGGCAGGAGATACATTCCGTTGCTGCTTCTGAAAAAACAAGGGAAGGATGGCAAAGCCTGCAATCCACATTATTGTGCGAACCACGCAGGGCAAATGCTGTATTAAAGTGGTTAAAACCGGTAGAGTCGGTACCTAAAACCCAGCCCGTCATATCAGAAACCCTGATTTTTGGGAATTCTGTGAAATGCCAGGAACTCATCGGGATTTCCCAACTGTCTGAGGTATGGCATGCCGCGCAATCCATCTTAAACTCAGTGCCATGGGGGGACTGGCCGAATAAATTAACTGTCAGTCCAATAAAAAGCAAAATAGGCGACAGTTTATTCATAATAAAGTTTTGAAGTTGGGTTGACTTTAGGCATTTTTTTAAATTTAGGTGTTTGTTTTCTTCCAGAAAACCACTTGTTTACAGCTGTAATATTATCTCACCATCTTTCCTCCTTCCAGGATGATCTCATATCGGTATCCAGCACCAAAATCCTTGTCCAGGGCTACTGTGCCCGTCATGGTCACTACATGTCCTTCAGGCACCGCCACATCAGAAGTAATGACGAGGTCATAATCGTCCCGGCTCCCGTCTTTCAGGTGTATCCAGTTGACGCCCATGATATTCGGATTGATCTTGGTGCATTCTCCGCTTATTTGAATGGTTTTTCCGGCATACTTTTGTGGGTTGGCCACGATTTCTGAAATTTTCACTGATCCTTCGACATCAATTTTTCGAGGGCCGGTCTTTTTATCCGTTTCGGTGGGGATATTTCCGCCATCCGATATGGTTTCAGTATTACCGTGATTGGCCGGTGTAATATTGGATACCAGGTAAATGGTATCGAAGGTGCGGTTATGTTCTTTGCTCTCAAAGTTCGTTTTTAATAAACCGCCCCGATAAAAATAGGATCCCCCGATCTCCACTTCTTGTTTCAGTGTGGCGATCCAGAATTTTTTCCCGTTTTCCTTAACGTTCAGGTAAACATATTTTGTAGTATTTAATGCATCTTCAACTACAACATTATGCAAATCAGGACTCATGGAGGGAATGGGGGACTGGTTGGGTGAATTCATGGTGCCGCCGTCTGAAAAAATACCGGTACTGCCCCCGGCAGCATTGTTTTCTGCTCCACCGGATATGACTTTGGGTTTGCCTCCACACCCCATGATCAAGATGGAAAACAGGACCAGGCTAAAAAAAGATTTTAATACTCGCTTCATAGTTTTGTTATTATCTTTTGTTGTCAAAACGTTTAATAATTTTGGTGTTCACTCTAAAATCGTTCACAGAAGATTTGGCATTCATCTCGCCTAAGATACTGAAAGACAGCTTGTTGGTAATGCGATAAGTAAAATTTGCGCCATAGTACTGCTGACCAAATTTAAGCTCGCTGTTCAAATATTTATAATTAACCATTCTAAAATATAAGTCTGTACTTAATTTATTATTTAACATGGATCTGGAATGTCTGAAGGATAAAATCTGGCTTTCAAGGTACCTCGATCTATTCATGTTGAAATTGACCGAGAAACTTCCGTTGATGACAGGAATTTTCGACAGACTGACATAACCATTTATGTTATCTGATTTATTTTGATTGTCAATCTGAAAACGTCTGCTGTAGCTGACTCCTGTATTGACGTACTTTATCGGTTTTACATTAATCCTTGCCCTAATGCCTTGTCTCGCAATGTCGTCGTCGAGCAGTTGTTCGACTTCCGTTTTTAAGGTTTCATAAAAAACAATACGCTTCCTGGAGTCATACGAAACGGTAAAGTCTATTCTCCTGGTGATCCGATACCTGCCCGATACATAAAAATTGGTTAACCTGGGTTCTACTGAGGTGACTTCCAGGACCTTTTTGTACAAGTCGAGTTCAAAGGAACCGAAAAAATTTAATTTCCGGCCAATCGTGCTGGAGTGTTGAAAGTAGGCGTATCGTCGGTCGATCTGCCCTTTATTCCTTTGTTCCAGCAGTCCCAGGGTGGTTTGGGAATAAAATCTTTTGTTGGTGGTTTTTCTCCCCAGGTAAGCACCGTATTCTAGAAGGTCGAAATTGAAACCATAATCGAAAATGTCAGGCCTGAAACCGGCAATGATTCCCGCGTAATTTTTGCCAAAGAATTTTTCTCCCTGGATTCCGTCAATAGCGCCAAGGGAAGAAGCTTTGTTGTTGATCTTTCGGCCCACGGTAAGCGATAGGGTAGAGTCGATATCGTATTTTACTGCCAGGTTATACACCCTGAAGAATTTTGTTTGCTGGCCCGTCAGCTCAGCATCAGGAATAAAATTCTGACGATAGTTGAGATAGGATTCTACCGAAAATTTAGAATTGTTGATGTGGTCGCCATTGAAGGATAAGCGATACATCGTCCGGTGTTTATTGTTACCGTCGGCAGGCAGGCTGCTATAACTTGCCGCAGAAAGGCGTCCCCGAAGTCTTCCTTCGTAAAGAGGTTTTACCTTCGGTTCAGGTTTTTCCCCTTCAGGTTTGGACAATTCCTCTTCTTCTGAAATTTCCTCTTCTTTATTTAGATTAGGGGAATTTACCTGTTTAAAAACAACCAGGTCGTCTTTTTTAAATTCACATCCGGAAAGAGCAGTGCAAACACAGGAAGTGGAAGATTTTTGGGTAACGAGCAGGCATGGTTTCAACATTGCCCCTTCCGTTATGTGCAGGGTATCTCCTATCTGGATAGGATCAGTATCTTTAAATTTCACGTAAACGGTTTTTGACGTGACAAAAGATACATTCCCTGTGATGATTCCACTATCGTCCTGGGCGATCAGGAAGGTCGCGGAAAAAAGCAATAAGTTTATTGTCAAAAAGTGTTTTAGTTGCATAATATTTTCTTAGTGTCCGTTTGGGTGACAATTATAACAGGCAGCGCTTTGATATACGTATCCGGTCACCCCTTCTTCGTTGTGTTTATTTGCCAGGGTGGTCGGGTTGTCATGCTCATGGCAATCGATACAGCTGAATACAGAATAATCACTGCTGTTGGTATGACATTCAGAACAGGTGTCCCATTCATTTTTATGGTTGCCGCTATAAATCGGGAAATACATATCGTCGTGATCGAAAGTAGTCGGTGTCCATCCCGATTCGTTATGACATTGAGTACAATCCGTCGGGAACTGTGATTGTGCATGGTTGGGATTATTGGTGTCATTATAATCGTCCATGTGGCATCCTACACAGGTCGTTGGTGTATTACTGAAATTGCCATCGATATGACAGGCATTACAATCAACGGTGGTATGTTGTCCGACTAAAGGGAAAAACGTATCGTGATCAAAAGTCGAGGGTGTCCAGGAGGTTTCACTGTGACACTGTGCACAATCTGTCGAGTAATTCGCTGCTTCGTGATCGGGATTGGTCGTATTGTTAAAATCGTCCAAATGACACCCTACGCATGTGTTTGGTGTATTATTGTAATCGCCATTGTGGCATTCGGCACAATTGTTGGCAATGGCGGCATGTGCTCCGTTTAGCGGGTGATACTGATCGTGAATGTCAAAGGTAGCAGGCATCCAGCCCGGATCGGTGGTGTGGCATTGGGCACAGTCCATCGGGAAATTCAATTCCGTATGATTCGGGTTGGTGGTATTATTAAAATCTTCTGTATGGCAGGCAACACACTCCGTTGGGGTACCTGCATATCCGGCAGCATGACATTGGATGCATTCAACCCCAATATGGGATCCCGTCAGCGGAAAATGGGTCAAATTATGATCAAAGTTACCCAGGCCTTCTCCGGTAGGGTGACAGGCATAACACGCCTGATCTTCATATGCGTATCCGCTGATACCGTTATGCGTATTATCCGTTTCTGGATTTATATGGCAAACCGTACAGGAAAATTGTGAATAATCACTGGGGTTTATGTGGCAATCAGTACATGCCGTCCATACCCCTTCATGTGTTCCTGAGTATATGGGAAAATGTTCTGCGTCATGGTTCGGGGCATTGGAGGATTGCCAGCCCTGTTCCGGAGTGTGGCAATTAAAACAATCTGTCGAAAATCCGGCCATATTGTGTTCAGGATTTTCGGCATTCAGGTAATCTTGAAGGTGACAATTGATACAATCGTTTCCGATGCGGTCAAATCTCAGGTTTGTTTCTGAAAAGTGACAATCCACACAACTCAGGTTACTGTGGCTTCCCACCAGCGGAAAACCGTTTTCTTCGTGTAGCTCAGGAATGTTATCCACCAGCCAGGATTTGGCCGTATGACACCGGGCACAATCATTTCCAACGGACATGCTGTGGACATCTGTATGACAGGAAATACAGTCAGAAGGCGCCTCACCGAAAACGAGTGATGTATGACAGGCTTTGCAGTCCACCGACAAATGAGTACCCTCCAGGATAAAACTGGTGGTGTCGTGTTTGAACTGAAAGGTATCAATGTCGATGACCCAGCCCGAAGGATTGTGACAAAGTGCGCAGTCGGTTTTATAACTTTCTCCATGTGGAGACTGGCCATAAACCTGACTGAAGCCCATCAGAATCAGAAGGATACATATCGATCTTTGCATATTTTTAGTAGTTTCTTGTTTCTTATTGCTGGGTGTTAGTTTTTGTTACTTGTTACTTGTTGGTTTATTATTTTTTTGGTTTATAAATAATCTGATTCGTTTCTGCATATGTCCATGTTTCCTTCCTAATCTGCCTCACCTGTCGGGTGGCATGAATAACAGGCGCTGCTTTGATAAACGAAATTGTTTACCTCATCATGCTGGTTATTTACCTTTGATTGATTGTTGTGTGCATGGCAATCAATGCAACTGAAGGAACTAAAATCATTACTGTTGGTATGGCAATCTATACACGAGTCCCATTCCCCTTTATGTTTACCTGAATAAATGGGAAAGAACTCATTGTCATGGTCCGGGAATCCCGCGGGCATCCAACCCGGGTCAGTGGTGTGGCATAAAGTACAATCCATCGGAAAAAAGCCTGCCTGGTGGTCGGGTTCTGTGGTATTATTAAAATCTGTCAAATGGCAGCTCACACACTCGGGTGAGGTATCTGAATATTTTGCGGTCAAATGGCATTCCTGGCATTCCTGGGTGTTGTGCCCCAGTGTGAGGGGGAAGAAAAAATGCCTGATGACAGCATCTTCCCATGCGCTGGAAAAGAGGTCATGGCAATCCATACAGTTTTCGGCAGAGTAGCCGATTTCCTGGTGATTAGGGGCTGTGGTGTTCAAATAATCCTGCATATGACAATTGATACAGTCATTTCCTAATCGGTCAAACCTTTGGTTCGTCTCAGAGATATGACAATCCACACAACTTAGGTTCCCATGAATACCAATAAGGGGAAAGCCGTTTTCTTCGTGCAGTTCCGGAATATTGTCCACCAGCCAGGATTGTGGCGTATGGCATCTTACACAATCATTACCGACAGTCATGTTGTGAATATCATTGTGGCAGGAAGCACAATCAGACGGCGCCTGGTCAAAAACCAGGGAAGCATGGCATTCTTTACAATCGGTGACGAGGTGAATGCCTTCCAGCCGGAAACTCAGCGTATCGTGGTTGTATTGGAAGGTATCAATATTGATGTCCCATCCATTGGAATTATGGCATGCGCCACAATCTACCTCAAAAGAGGGACCGTGTGGGGACTGGGCCTGCACCCAGGTAATACCCAACAGGAACACAATTATTGATGACAATCTATACATTCAAATTTTTCTATTTTGTAATCCACAAATGATTTGCCATCTACTATGGATGGCTTATGGCATTCTTTGCATTCCACTTCGGCATGTTTACCCTCCAGGGGGAATTCGGTTTTATCGTGATCGAATTGACGGGGAAACCAGTCAGCAGAATCGTGACATCGCTTACAGTCGGTTATGCCGTTTTCTTCAAATTGTTGCTCGTGAATATTTTCATGGCACTTGAAACATTCCTGATCCAAGTCTTTAAAAACCTGATTCTTTTCCTCCTTGCCGGGCACCTCCTTGAAATGACATTCGCCGCAACTCACATTACTATGTTTGCCTTCGAGTGGCCAGGAAGTGCGGTTGTGATCAAAATCCACGGTAGCCCAGGATGCTGTAATGTGGCAGCTTTCACATTTGTTATCCGGCAAAAACTTCGCCTCCATAAACCCTTCGTGAATGTTATTATGACAGTCAATACATTCCGTTCCGATATTCCTGAAAGTCCATCGGTCTTCACTCACGTGGCAGGCAAAACACGGAGTAGCCAAATGCCCTCCATCCAGTGGGAATGCATTGGTTTGGTGTTGTTCGGTAGTGTAAAGACTAAACTCGAATCCTTCTATCAGCGAGTGGCACTCCACACAATCGGGGGCGGTTCCGTTTTTGAGGAATTCACCCTTGTGATAATCTTCGTGGCAGTTTTTACAAGCTGAAAAATCAATGGGATCTGAATAATTTTTTTTGTGGCAGTTTTTGCAATCCACCCCAACGTGATTGCCTTCAAGGTGGTAATCGGTTAGATTATGATCGAAGAAGTCCATCGTTTTCATTGAAGTAAAGCTGCTTTCCTGGTGGCATTTGGCACAATCGTTGCCGAATTTGCCTTTATGGAAGTCTTCATGACACTTGATGCACTGATTTTCATTAATGCCTTTTTTATCCTGGAAGATCGTTTTTGCGTCCCGGTTTCTGTCGTGGCAACTGAAACAATCCGTAGATTTATGTTTGCCTTTCAGGGTGAAATCGGTTGTATTATGGTTGAAATTTCTTTTTCCAATAAAGGTGGAAAAAGCACTTTCTGTGTGACAACTGGAGCACTTGCTATCGAATTTATCGCTGTGAGGATCTTCATGACAGGCCACGCAGTCGGCAAATTCGATCCCTGTGAAAAGCTGAAATTCCTTACCATTTTTAGTGGTCATCTCATGACACTCTTTACAGTCCACCTCCTTGTGTTTTCCGACGAGTTTGAATTTGGCCTCATCGTGATCAAATTTAGGGGCAGGCCGGAAAGCTTCGATATTATGGCATTTGGCACAATCATCCGACATCGTTTTTTGATGGTAATCATCGTGGCATGAAAGGCATTTGTCGTCCATGCCCAGGAAAGTATCCTTACGCTTTTTCAGATCCCGGTCATGAATATTATCAGGCACATGACATTTTCTGCAATCTATCACTTCATGTTGTCCTTCGAGTTTGTAACCGGTAAGGTTGTGGTTGAAGTTGTCTTCATCGAATCGCACCATATCAAATTTCCTGCCGTGGTGGTCACTATGGCATTCAAAACAATCCTTACCAGATACCTCCTTGCTGGCGTGGTAGCCGCTTTTCTGATTGATGAGGGATTTAATTTCCTTATGGCAATCCAGGCATTTTGCATTGGATACTTTTTTGCCCAGGTCGTGGCATAACGTACAATTGCTCATCCCTTCCAGGTCGGCATGGGCCTGGGATAGGTCGCCTGGTGAAATTTGTGCCTTCAACCCTGTTAGGGACAAAAAACTGATCAGGATGATATGATATATTGGATATCGTTTCACTTTTCCTTATTTGTGTTTTTTCATAATGTACCCAAAACGCTTTGAGATCTTTACCCCTGCATTCTCCAGGAATTTTGTGGGCAATTCTCCGCCTGCGAATATGTAAACCAGGTCATTTTCCAAAGATTGCTGGTTGCCATCCACTTTGATCTTTACCGTTTTAGGCTCAATTTCCGTTAAATTGGAATTGAACATGATCTTGAGCGATTGATCTGCCAAAGCTTCCGACACTTTTGCTTTGTTTTTGGGTTTTAACCGGGAAAATTTGTCGCTCCGGTAAGACAGGATAACTTCGTTTTCATCTTTCAGCAACAGCGCAGATTCTATAGCCGAATCGCCACCACCTACTACAATGATCTTTTTTCCTTTAATGCGTTCCGGCTCTAAAAGACGGTAAGCCACCTTTTGCAGATTTTCTCCCGGGACATTCAATTTTCTGGGAGTTCCTCTGCGTCCAATAGCGAGCAATACATTGTTGCAAATATATGTTTCTCCTTTGTCGGTTACCACTTTGAAAGTACCGTCGGCTTGGGGTATGATGGCCTCTACTTTAGTGTGTTCGTTTATTTTCAGGTTGTGTTTAGAGATCACTTCGAGCCAGAGATTAAGCAATTCATCTTTGTTGGTGTCAAAGAGTTTTACCTTGCCGTAAAGCGGAAGATCCATGGGCGAGGTCATGACAATTTTTGCCCTTGGAAAGGTATATACCGTTCCGCCGAGAGAATCCTGTTCCAGGGTGAGACTGGTCATCCCGTGCTGCTTTGCGGCAAGGGTAGCCGAAATTCCTGCAGGTCCGGCCCCTACAATGACTACATCGATTACCCCAGGCCGGGCTTCCTTTTTGTTTTTGGCAATATAACCCAGCGCCTGATGCCCTTGTTCCACACTGTTTTTGATCAGCCCCATTCCACCGAGTTCGCCGGCGATATAAATGCCTTTGATATTGGTCTCAAACGTTTCATTGACGTGCGGCAGGTCGACTCCCCTTGTTTCTGTTCCGATCCGAAGGGATATGGCTTCTACGGGGCAGGCGTGGAAGCAGGCGCCGTGCCCTATACAGTTGGAGGCCTTGATTACCGTTGCTTTGCCGTTAATGATGCCCAAAATGTCTTTTTCAGGGCAGTCCTCAATACAGGCGGCACTTCCAATGCAGGTGTTTAGATCAATGTAAGGATGCAGGGAAACCGGTTCAAATAGGCCTTCTTCCTTGGCGATGGCCACCTTCTTTTCGGTAATAACCGAGGTTTTTTTCTGTTTTTTTAAATAATAAAAAACGGTAATGGCGCAAACAATTATCGCCAGCCCGTAAATCAATATTTGTTCAATCAGCACTTCCATTAGAAAATCCATTTGTATCCAAAGGCCAGGGTAATGCCCACGTGAATAATCACGATGATGAGCATAATCAGGGCAAATGGAAGGTGAGCAACGTGCCAGTATTTGAAGAGATTTTGCATCGTCTGCAATCTGGCGATCCTTCCCGACAGGGAAATTTCATTTTTCACCATTTTGAGAATAGAAATACGGTCTTTTTTGGGCAATTGGACCTCTTTAAGTGCCGTGTTTATTGTTTTTATGGTTCTTCTGCCATTAAAATAATTGGCCACCAGGGAAGCATTGCTTTTGTCATCACTTACTTCCCGGGTTGTGTTGACAATAAGTAGCTTCGTTTTCATATCCAGATTGAAGGCTTCATTGAACGAATTGGTAAAATCAGTCTTCATGCTTTTAACTTCGTTTAGGCTTAGTGCCCTTCCCTCAATGGTGCGTGGTATCTGGATGTAGATGAATCTCCCGACCACTCCGCTGGCTACAACGGCCACCATGCTCCAGAATGCAATGGAAACAATACCTCCAAATTTGAAGGCGGTGTGAAAAAGAACGAGGATCGGTCCTAAGGTACAAAGGAAAATGTGGAACTCAAGCAGGTACTTAAGTCGAATTACTTTAGACATGAAATTATATCGTTTCCGGGCAATGTAAATCACTACACCGAACAGGATCATCAGGGTGCCGATAATACCCAAACCATGGCCATAAGCTCCGCTGGGCTTAAACCAATCGTGTCGCGGATGGTAAAACCTTTCTTCCAGCGGTGTATTGTAATAATTGATGCCCGTATAAATGAGATAAATGGTGGCAGCAATGATAATCAATACCATTACGCTGATGTAAATTCTATGTACTGTTTTGTTCATAACAAGCTTCCTTTTCCAATTTTTCCAATGTGACTATAAAGGTAACATTGAAATATATCGAATAAAAACGAATCCGTTAATTATAATAATTCTAATATAGCCTTGCCTAACGTTTAGGATTTTTTCTGTTTTTTTGTTTATGGAAAATTGGAGTGAAAGTAACAACCGTCGGTTAAAACGGCTGTTACTTTTATAATTAAAGATCATTTAAAATTCAATCGTCATCATCCATATCGCGCGATTCCTTAGCTCCATTGTTGCCTTCCCCCTGCTGGACGGTTGTATTACTTCTGATTTCAGCATGGCGAATTTGTCCGCCCGTATTGCCTACTTTTAAGAATAAACCCATCGTGGCCAGGGATACGATAAAGGTCAGCAGCACCAGAATCCTGGACATGGACAATTTTTTTACCATGGCAAAAAGACTAATCATTGAAATAATTCCTAAAGCACCCATGAACCAAATGGTTATTTTGGCCAGGTTCTCGTGGGTTTCAATGATGTTTTCCGAAATTCCGGCAAAATTTTCAACCGTTTCCTCGGCTCCTTCTCCCGTGAGGAATACCGGGATGGTGATTATTCCCATTAATATGAACAGGATCAAGGCCGATTTTTTCAGCGCATCATTTTTGAAAAATAGTCCAAAACCCAAAATGCCGGCTCCAATGAGGGTTCCCACTATTGGGAAGTGCGTCAACGCCAGATGAAAATGTGTTGCATCCATGATTTTACATAGTTTTTTAGTTAAATAAAATTTGAAACCTGGTAAAAATCATGAATGGCGGGAGGAGCCCTCAACCCGCCAGTAGTGAAAATAAAATCAGTTTTGGGTATTCCTAATCCGGAATACATTTTGATGCCACCTTTTCCTTTCTTTATTTCATATGGTGCCAAGGAGGCTTTCCCCAGGGTTGCAACGCCCTCCAAGTCAAAATGAACTTCGGTCGGGTTTTCTCCCATTGACCAAAATTCGGTACCGCCTGCATTTTCGTGGAAGGTAAATTTTAGAAAATCGACAAGATGGTCATTGGCTGCTTTATGTAGGCTTTGATGGGCTTCATAGGACAATTGTTCCTGGTGGAAATGAGGAACCAGGGCATGCAAAAGGAGCATTCCCGCGGTGGTGATAAATCCTATTTTTTTAAAGAAACCCATAGGTTTTGTTGCTATTGTTTTTGAGCCCTCATTGGGCCATTTTTTCAATGTAGGCTCTCAGGTCTTCCACTTGTTGTTTGCTCATTCGTTCCAGTGGGTAAAGGGGCATGTAGGGCTTGTGTTCCGGCGTGGCATAAGTGCCGTACGGGATGATATGGTAAAGGGAAAAACCAGAGTCTTTGTTGACCATGTTGTTTTTGAGGAAATTAAAGTTGGTTTTTTCTTCATCGATGATAAAACGTGTAACATTGTTTGAGGAGTGGCAGTGCATACAACTCTGGTCGTAAATGGTTTCTCCAGTGTCAGCATTGCCTTTCATGCTGTAACCTTTATCCAAATCGTCCGGGGCATCAAAAAAATGAGCTGGAGATTTCTGGCTGTAAAAGCTCCTGATCCATTGGACCAGTTCTTCCTTCGTTTCCTTAGGATTTTTTTCCAGCATGGCCAGTTTTTCATAATCTTTCTCCGTAAAACCAAGATCTTCAAGGTTGTATTGAAGCGACCAGAAGTAGGCTAAAACGGCATCGAGTTCCCATGGTTTCATTTTGCGTCCCTGAGAACACTGTTCGGCACAAAGCTGAATGGACTCACGTAGACTATTATGTGCTTTCTGAACCATTTCCTCCCCGTATTTTTTGAGGTAATCATCATTGTACCAACTTTCACGGTTTACGATCCCTTTGAAGGTGGTGCCCTGTAAAAAGGGAATGTCTTTTTCTTTTACATAAGGCAATCTTGTATCAGGGTTACTTTCTCTCAGGTCAGGGTCTTCCTGTTCAATATTGTGGCACGCCAGACAGGTATAATATTGGCTGACATATTGGCTTTTTAGGCCGCCGGGACCTGTGGTCCGGCCCGTTTTAACGATTTCTTCCCCCCGTTTAACCATTTTTTCGTTGAAATCGATCCAATGGCCCGGCTTTTCTACCCCGGCTGCCCACAATACATCATATACATTACGCTGACTGGTCCAAACGGGCTTGTTTGAACTAGACAGCAGCCCTGCTGCCGAGGTAATTATTAATAAGATGATTGCTCTTTGGGTCATCAACTTTGTCTTTTAATTCATTCAATTATTCGGAGAGGGAAAATCCCTCTCCGAAAACACATTTTCAATGGTTTGAGTGAGTACTTGTGTTTATTTGTCAGATTGTATAATTCTTTTTACAATAATCTCCTTTTCCGTAACGATTTTTAGGAGATATAACTGGGATTCGGGATAATACCCGTTGATTGTGAGGTTTGTTTTAAGGTTACCGGGTTGAATTGTAGCCGAAAAGGGAATGCTTCTTCCCGTGAGGTCTGTCAGTTCAAGCCTGGTGATGGTTTGATTGGATGTTATTTGGTAGTGGCCGTTGCCCGGATTGGGGAAAACGGTTACTTCAGCTTGTTGTACGGTTTCTTCGATTTGATTGGGAGTCGATATGATGACAAAGGTGCTGTCAGGGACAACTGATAAGTTGTTAAAGTCCTTATCGATCATCCGTATGTTTTCAATTTGGATGTTTAAGGTATCCTGGAGGCCAAAGACAATGTCTTCGATCACGATGGACAATTCCCCGACCTTTCCTGAGCCGGTGGTGGTGTGCTGGTCGGTTCTTGTTATGGCCAGTTCAATTTTACCTGCTGATTCATCCACGGCCAGCAAATATCTGGAGTGGTCCTCAGAAGGGTCGAACCAGGCGTTATTCGTCTCGTCAAAATCCCAGCTTCCTCCCAGGATGAAATCCGGATTGTATTTCATCGAAATGGCTATGCCGTAAAAATCCTGAACAGGGTGCTCCTCGTCTCCAAGCCAGAGGTCAAAAAGAATTGACTGGCCTGTTGATACATTTGTGTTTTGGGGCATCAGCCGCACGGGGGGGGCTTGTCCCGGTATGCCATTACTATACTCATCGGGAACAAGGGTACCGTGTGTCAGAAAAAAATTATTTTTTATGGTCACTTCAATGTCATCTTCTTCCACCTCACCGTTGCCATCACAGTCTGCATAGGCAAAGTTGAGGCCACCGGGAAAATTATCGCTCCACGAATCTCCTGCAGGCTGTCCTTCCCAGTCGGAACTGCCGTCCGGTCTTTCTGGCCCATCACTTCCATAGGCAATCCCGGCGAATAAAACATCGATACCATTTACAACACCATTGTTGTTTACGTCTCCCGGCCAGATTATTTGGGCGGTCGACATAAAGGAAAGGCTCAAAAAGAACCCGGAAATAATGAGTCGCGTGGTGTTCCTTAACATGCTTCGTTCAATGATTTACCTTTTAACGTTTCAAATATGGTGAAATAGTATGGATTGGACAAAAACATTTTTTTAAATTTGTCGAAACAAAATTCACAAAAAAAGAAAAAATAAATTTATTAATATTTAAAATACTTTATTCCGGTTAGCAAAAAAACAAGGCTGAATTTTAAAATTTATAATGGTTTTTGAAAAAATAAATTTCACTATTTTTATTGATAATTTAAATTTTAAGGAACGCTTAACTGGCTCGGTTCTTTTGTGAAAAAAATGCCAAAACATAGATTAATAAAGGTTTTTGGTTTTTTTTGACCCTTCATAATATCTGAGGTTAGGGATAATATTTCAGCTTCCTCGCCGCGCTAAAATTAAGGTCAAATGAAAATATGTTGAGTGCGATTAACGATGTTAAATGATATTTACGTTTAATTTTCCTGTATTTTAAATTTAAATAATTATAATATGTTTGTATTGATTTGTCGAAAATAATAATAATTTTGACCGATGGTAAACAGTAAAATAATAACATTAATCAAAACATTTTCCCAAAAGGAGCTTTTGGCCTTTGAATCCTTTGTGGTTTCTCCTTTTTTTAATAAGAATGAAGCGCTGGTGAAGGTGTTTGAAATTATTAAAAAAGAATATCCTGAATTTAATTCGGAGCGTTTCTCCAAGCAAAAAGTATTTAAAACATTATATCCCGATAAGGTATTTGACGATAAACAAATCCGTTATCTGCTGAGTGCTCTGTTGAAACTTGGGTATAAGTTTTTAATGGTTCGGAAAATTGAGGAGGAGGCCCATGAAGCTGATCTCTTGCTTTTGGATGAGTTCATAGAAAGAAATCTCGAAAAACATTACGTTCAAACGAGAAACAGGATATCAGTTGATCTTGATAATGATCTTGAAATTGGGCTCGAACATTTTTATGAAAAAATGAAAATAGCCGACCTGGAGCAAAAACATTTTTCCCGGCAGCAACTGCGTCAGTTTGATGATAATATTCAGCACGGATCGGATTTCCTGAATCGTTATTTTGTCCTCAAAAAATTAAAGTATGCCTGCGGAATGCTGGACAGGCAGTCACTGCTGAAAGGTGCGTACCAACTGGATCTTCCTGAAAACTGGATGGATTGGCTGATAGCGAATCATTATTGGGGGGAAAAAATAATAAAAATGTATGCCATGGTGTTTCTTTCCCTGGAAAATGAAGGGGAACCAGCCTATTTTGAAAAACTGAAAGAATTGCTGGATGCAGAAATTTCTGGCATTTCGAAGGATGATTCCAAGGAATTACTTTTATATGCCATCAATTACTGTGCCCGTAAAATGAGGAAGGGAGAAGATCAGTACATTGAAACGGCTCTTCATTTTTATGTGAAAGGCATCCGGGAAAAGATCCTGATGGAAAACGGTTTTTTGTCGCCCTGGACCTTTGGGAATGTGGTCAAACTGGCACTCCGGCTGGAGCGATACGAATGGATCGAGCATTTCATTGAGGAACATAAGTATCATTTGGTACCTGAATTTCAGGAAAATGCCATGCAATACAACCTGGCCGAGTTGTATTGCTATAAAAAGGATTTTGACAAAGCCCTGTCCTTATTGTTCAAAGTAGAATTCTCCGACCTGAGTTATCATCTGGGGTCGAGGATCATGCTTTCAAAGATCTATTACGAGCTCAACGAAAAAGAGGCATTGCTTTCCCTGATGAGTTCCTTTGTAATGTTTCTTAAGCGAAACAAAAAAATATCGGAATCCATCAGGAAAACATGCCTCAATTTCTGTGATCTCCTTTTTCTCATCATTCGCGGCAAGGTCCAGCAGATCGAAGAGAAGATCAAAAACACCACCTTGCTTGCCGATCGGGAGTGGCTGCTGGAAAAAGCAGCCACGGCATTAAAAAACGCGTAATAGGTTAAAACTTAAACATCAGTCCCAAAGTAGGTAAAATGGTTCCGGATTTGTTGGGTACGGCTTTTAAAACATATTGAGTACCATTATTAGTGGTCAGATAAGTGCCATCCGGGTTTTTCTCCCTGATGATGTAATCCTGACCGGTACTTTTAAAATTGTAAACATTTTGCAGGTCAAAATACAGCATGAATGACCATTTTTTGAAGAAGAAATTTTTGTCCACCCTGAGATCAAGCTGGTGAAAAGGATCAATTCTTTCTGAATTCAACCGTTTAAAATCAGGGTAGGCTTGTCCTCTTGCATTCCATGCCTGAATGTTTGCCGAAGTTTCCAGATCGTAAGGGGTAAAAGGTAGCCCTCCCACAAAACGCCACTTGAAGCCAAGTCTCCAGTTCTTTTTTAAGTCTTTCGTGCCGGTAAGGGTAAGTAAATGCCTACTATCCCAGGAGGAGGCGATCAGGTTGTCGTTAATATCCGTAAACTGGCTTATGAAGTAGGTGTAGGAAGCGATTAAAGAGAAAGTTTTGAGGTTGACCCGGTTTAATATTTCAAAACCCACCGCCTTTCCTGTTCCGTTGAAAATGGCGGGCGTAGCTCCGGCAATGCTGCTGTAGTCCGCTCCCTGGTTGGCCAGGCTGGCTCCGCTGATCAAATCAATCGGGTATTGAAAATAATCCTTATAAAAGCCCTCAACAGAAATAAAGGCAGCCTTGGAAAAACGGTATTCCATGCCAAGGTTGTAATGATTGGCGCCAATGTATTTTGCCGTTGCCTGGTTGTCTAGCTGGTCTTCATTGTTTCGAATGCCAAGTGTGGTGTAAGCCGGTTGCTGAAAATATCTGCCTACTCCCGCATTGATCGTAGTTTTTTCGGTCAGGGAATAGGAGAGTGCCAACCGGGGTGAAAACTGGTTCAGCAAGTTGGCCATGTTGTCATTGTAATTGTTGGCATCCATCCTGACACCCAGTGAAACCAGGAATCGGCTGTCAAAGAATCGTTTGGATGCCTGGCCGGAAATACCGTATTTAATCATTTCAAAAGATGAATTGTAATCGAAACGGGTAAGTGAGTCGTTTACGATCAATTGCTGGGCGGTTGTATTGAAGTATTTGGCCTTTTCAAGATTGGCCCCGATGTTGTATCTAATATCATTATGCTTAACGGTCAATTCATACCTCAGTTTGTTCTCAATTTCCTGGGAATTGTAGTCAAAGCTCCTGTCGCGACTTTCGTCATTATCAGGGTATTTATAAAATTCATTGTTAAGCATATTCCGGCTCACGACAAAGCTGTGAAATCCATTGTTAAAAAAGTGTTTGTAGTTTGCTCCAATGGTATAACTCCACTGGTTATTGATCGGGATTTGTGTCAAAATGAATTCTTGTGACACATCCGGGTTCTCGATATTTTTATTGAGTTCAAGGTGATCCAGTGAACCTAAACTGATGATGGTCAACTGGTTTTTCTGGTCAAAATTGGTTTTTACTTTTAGCTGGTAATCATTGAAGGTAGGGAGAAACGGAAGTTCCAGTGCCGCAAAAAGGAATTGCAGGTATGACTTCCTCACAGAAAAAATATAACTGGTTTTATCTCCTACCGGGCCATCTAGTGTGAAAGCGGCTTCGCTGGCTCCCAGGGTAGCCTGAATATTTGTTTTGTCCTTGCTTCCTTCTTTTTGGGTGAAATCGAAAACCCCGCTCAGGGCATTGTATTTGGCGGCAGGGAAAGAACCGGAATAAAAATCGACGGATTGAATAAAATCGGCATTGATAATGCCGACAGGGCCACCTGAAGCGCCCTGCGTGGAAAAATGGTTCAATACCGGGATTTCAATGCCATCGAGGAAAAAACGGTTTTCACTCGGGCCGCCGCCCCTGATGAGTACGTCATTTCGGAAAGCAGGGGTAGATCCCACTCCCGGGAAAGATTGTATCACCCTCGAAATGTCCCGGTTACTGCCGGGATTGCTTTCAATTTCCTTGATACCTATACTTTGCATGGCAATGGGCGCTTCATCCCGTTTTTGAAACCGGTCGACAGTGACCACCACCTCATCGAGGACTTCCTGGGCAGGTTCCAGTTTGATCTCAATAAAAGGGGAGTTATTATTACTCACCATAATATCCTGGCTGATTTTTGTATTATAACCGATGTAGGTGACTTTTAGGTTGATAAATCCAGGATCAAGTTCGGTGAGGGAAAAGTTTCCGTCGAGATCAGTAGTCGTTCCTAAATCGGTGCCTTCTACCAGGATATTGGCAAAAGCAATGGGCTCATTGTTGTTCGAGTCCGTGATTTTTCCGGAGACTCTTCCATTTTGGGAAAAAGCCATCGTTGAAAAAAATAAGACCGAAAAAGTTAAAATGAATGATCTTTTCATGATGCTCATTATATTTATTATTAACATTGTTTAACTTTTTATTTAAATTGTTAGACAAAAGTAATGCGTTTTTGTAATAAATACTATATTTTTGTATTAAATTTTCAAAAAAAATATAACGATGTCGGAACAAACCAAATTGATCAAAGAGCTTCTGGATTATGTGGAGGAATATGAAAAGGAGGGGAAGCAAGGCGGGATAAAGGCGTTTTCGATTTTTTTGAGGGGCAAAGTGATGGAGCCCGAAGCACCAAGGGAGCCGGAAAAAACATTCGATCAGCAGGATTTCAGAAACTTCAAAACTTATCCTGAAGTTGAATTTTCGACCTTACTCACCGGTTTGTACCGATTTGCCAAACATTACCTAAAAAAGGCTTTTACCCAAACGGCCTTTAAAACCATTGACGAATTTGGCTTTTTGGCCACCTTACTCAGGGATCACAGTTTACTAAAAAATGAACTCATTAACGAGCATTTGCTCGAAATGTCCAGCGGCAGTGAAATCATTAAACGACTTGTAAAAAACGGGCTGATCTATGAATATCCCGATGAGCACGATCGGCGTGCCAAGCGGGTATCCCTAACGGTTAAGGGGCAACGGGAGGTTTTTATGGCTTTTAATGATATGCATAAGGTTTCCGAGATCATTATCGGGGATCTAAAGAAACACGAATTGATGGAAGCACTGGCTATTTTTAACAAACTGACTTTTTTTCACCAGCATATCCATCAGCGGGATAAGCATACGGATATTGAGACTTTACACGAAAAATATGTGAATCACGGGGCTTAAAATAACTGCCGGGAATCACCATTACTTTTCCGGTAAACAGGCCTGGTTTTATTAATTTTCAGGGAATAAGGACTAATTTGCGCTGGGATTTTAGGCTCTCACCTTAAACGACCAGGTGAATTTCATTCGGGAAACGACCTGCCCGTCGAGTTGTGTTCCGGTGGTCAAAACGGTTACCTCCTGTGGTGCATTGCTGTCAATAGTCCTTTGGACGGCATCTAATATTTTCTGACCTTCCTCACAGGTAAAGGTCGTCAGCCCGGTTGCTTTTTTAATGTATTCTATTTCCACCTTAGTGATAAGCATGGCCATTGGGCCTCTTCCATAAATGATGTGTCCGGCCATAAGTCCGGCGGACAACTCGGCTGCTGCAAATTGTGCACCGGCATAAATGGAGCGGAAGGGATTCTGGGTTCGCCATTTAAATGGAACAGTGACCTCTGTTTTATAGGGGGTCAGTGATTTTAACCTGACCCCAAAGAACAGGACAGAAGGCAGGTGTTTGAAGAAATAGAGCCATAATTTCCATGGGGTTCTAAGCTCTTTTAGTTGCTTTTTGGTTTTCGGATTATCCGGATCGTAAGGATTTTTTGCCATAACGGGTCGATGCTTTTTTGAGAAGGGGTGAATTTTTTTAAAGACTTTTAAGGAGAACCGGGGTTACTCATCCTCTTCGATCAGTTGAATGGGCCTGTCGATGGATTCTTCCAGTGAAATAAAGGTTTCCGTACGTTGAATGCCGTTTATTTTTTGAATTTTGTCATGCAAAAGATCCTTGAGGTGATTGGTGTCGCGGCAAATGATCTTGGCGAAAATACCATATTGCCCGGTAGTGTAATGAGCGCCCACCACTTCGGGTATTTTTTTCAATTCATTGGAAACCTGGTCAAAAAGAGAACTTTTATCCAGATAAATACCAAGAAAAGCTACAATATCATATCCCAGTTTATTGTGATCGATCACGAGGTTGTACCCTTTCACCAGCCCTAATTCCTCCATTTTCTTCATCCTGACATGAATGGTGCCCCCCGATACGAAAAGCTGTTGGCCGATTTCGCTATAGGCTTTTTTGGCGTTTTCCATGAGGATAGACAAAATTTTTTTATCCAGATCGTCCAGAATTTTTTCTTTTTGCATAACAGTTGCTGAAGTTTGAGGTTTGAGAGGGATTTTAAAAAAAATTAATCAAAAGTAGTTTTTTGTTTTCTTTTTTTTAATATTTTGACAGCAAACATTATTTTTTTTGATGTTTTTCTTCTTTTGTTAATTGATTTTAAAAGGGGGCTGTAAGTTTTTAAATCAATTATTCCAAGCTTTTAAAATTTAAGGCAGGTTTGGTCAATCTAAATTTGTTTGAAATCGTTAATGAGTTGTTACATTGGGATTTAATAAAAGGAAGTTTGTATCTTTCCGCGCTTATTAATAAAAAATACAGATGGAAAAGTTATCAGGAAACGACAACAACCGGGGACTCAAAATATGGATGCCACTATTATTGGCAGCAGCTTTGGTGGGAGGATTGCTGATTGGATTGAGATTACAGCGCCCCAGTCCGGTTATGGTGTTGAATAATGATGAGGCCGGACAATCGCTTGGCGGGAGTTCCGGTCGTGTTGAAGAATTGATCCGGTACATTGAAGCCCGTTATGTGGATGAGGTGGATAAAGACAAATTGACAGACATCGCCATTCAAAGCATTATTGACCAGCTCGATCCCCATTCTAGTTATATTCCTGCCAAAGAATTGCAGGAAGTCAACGATCAACTGGATGGAGATTTCGACGGTATCGGGGTTGAGTTTTTTATTTTGGATGATACTTTGCTGGTGGTTTCACCGCTGGCTGGTGGACCTTCAGAAACCGCAGGAATTCTGGCGGGAGACAAGATTGTAACGATAGAAGATTCAATCGTGGCTGGTAAGGACAAAAATGTGAGGCAAATCACGGGGATGCTGCGTGGAGAAAAAGGTACCCAGGTTAAAGTAGGCGTATTGAGAGGTCACCAGAAAGATATCATGAATTTTACCATTACCAGGGATGCTATTCCGATGAACAGTGTGGATGTGGCCATGATGCTGGATGACAAAACCGGTTACATCAGGCTCAGCAGGTTCAGCGCCAAAACGTATGAGGAATTCATGAAAGCTATGGAACCGCTGATCGAAGAGCATAAAATGAAAGACCTGGTGATCGACCTTAGGGGCAATCCGGGAGGTTATCTCCAGCAGGCCACCAGGATATTGAGCCAGTTGTTCAAGGATAAACAGGCGCTGCTCGTCTTTACAGAAGGTCGCAAGACAGGCAAAAATGAATACAATACCTCGGGCATGCCGTTTTATGACATCAACAATATTGTCGTATTGATCGATGAAGGGTCTGCTTCGGCCAGTGAAATTGTTGCGGGGGCCATTCAGGATCGGGATCGTGGCATCATTGTGGGGCGGCGTTCTTTTGGCAAGGGACTGGTGCAGGAACAATATGAATTATCAGACGGTTCTGCCCTCCGGTTGACCGTGGCCAGGTATTATACCCCCTCCGGACGATCTATCCAGAAGCCCTATGATGATAAGGAAGGTTATGCCCATGATTTTATCGATCGGATGGAATCAGGGGAATTGTCGGACGTATCCCACATCATAGTGTCTGATTCCACCCAATATCACACGAGCAACGGACACGTGGTTTATGGCGGCGGCGGGATTATTCCGGATGTTTATGTGCCATTGGATACTTCTCTTTATTCAGATACTTATGCTGCTTTGCGGCAGGAGCTCAATCGGTTTGTGTATCGTTATATGGAAAACCCGGGAATTGATCTTTCTGAATATACCTTAAAAACTTTCAAAAAAGATTTCCAGATAAGTGATGCCTTGTTCAACAATTATGTATCTTTTGTAAAAGAAGATGGTACCCCGATTGACGATACGTCCCTCGCTCATTGTAAAGAGGATATCAAAAACAGACTTAAGGCTCAGATAGCACGGCAGTTGTTTAAAGAAGAAGGGTTTTACAGTATTTTGTTTGAACGGGATATGATGATTAAAGAGGCGCTCCGTGTGCTCCGCCTGCCTGATCCTTTGGCGGCTTCCAGAGGGGAAGAATAGGGGCCGTCTTGATTTTTTTGTCGTGAATAGACGATGAGGTCTATGCAGAAGGTCGGGTTCCCGCCAATAAGGTTTTAATTCGACATTCGTGATAAATTGTAATCCAAATCCTGCTGCAGTTTTGTCCCTGGTGATGAGGTTGTAGCCGGATATCAAAACAGAAATTAATAATGAAGCAATTAGTATTTTTCTTTTTAGTTATTGCAGCCACCTTATCCGCTTGCAATAATAATGGAGTAAACACAGGAACGGATGAAGCGGCAAAGGCGGCCACACCGGAAAATTCAAGTTCTCCCATTCCAGGTACCCAGGTCACCCAGGAACAGCTGGAAAAGCTTAAGCCCAATGCCAATATTCCCGATGGAGTATTTGCGGTAAAAAAAGTCAATTTTGCTCCTGAAGTAAGTGAATTTATGGTGCAAAAAGGAACACGGGTGTTTGATGCCAAATGCAAATCATGCCATACCATCAAAGGGGCAGGCGGAACGGCTTCAGCCTTCGAAGGTATGTATGATCGCCACGATCCGGCATGGGTGATGAACGTAGTCCGAAACGTGCCCATGGATGATCTGGACAAGCAGTTGAAAAAATGCCCGGTCAGAACTCCTGAAGGAGCACTGGAAGTCATAGACGCAAGGGATCTGCTGGAAATGATCAGGAGTGTGAGCCCGGTGGAGGTAGAGGCGAAAAAGTAATAATGTCCGGTTAAGACATTTCAAAAAACATGAGTCATCCCGAATTTTTTAATTCAAATGGATGCTGAAAATATATTAACAATATTTATCTGCAATATATTCAACTCCTTCAGACCTGTCTTCCGGCGACGCCAGGTAGAGTTGAGATTGGTTTTGTTTGATTTCCAATGGATTACATCCATTGCCATTAATACCTGCCGGCAGGCAGGAAGGCAGGTTAATTCCCTTCGGGAAATGGATTAAGAATAGAGTTAATTTTTAAAAAGAAGATTAAATTTATCCCCGAATGGGGATAAATATCAATAACGCAGTATGAAATACTGCCAAAAAAGGGACAAAAGCCAACTCTGAAAGAGTTGAATGTAACCTGTTTCAAACTGACAATCAATTTATTGAAAAAACATCCCAAACTTTGCCGACCGGCAAAATTTGGGATGTCTCATGTTTATATGCTGATAGTCAAATAATGTTTGACATTCTTAATCTTGTAAATCGCTGAAAACCAGCACTTTTACACCTGCCTTCCTGCGTCAGCAGGCAGGTTTTAAATTCCTTGTTCTACACCTGCTTTCCTGCGTCTGCAGGCAGGTTTTACATTTTCCTGAGTTTATTTCTCCATCCCTAGTTGGGAATAATTATCCTTAAATACTTCCAGACCACATTCCAGGAACAGGGAATATTTGTTGACATCGGAGTTGTAACCTCTCGGCGCAGCCATTACCTTTTCATCAGGGGTAATCAGCACGTACAATGGTTGTGAATTTTGTTCGAAATTGACAATCTGGAACTCCTGCCAGAGGCTGCCGGTCGTCCTGAGTTTTGAGCCATCCCTCACTGAGATCAGCGGCGTTTCAAGTTTCTTCCGGTCATCCGTGTACAAAGAGATCAGAACGTAATCATCCTGAATTTGCTTCCACACTTTATCTACGATCCAGATGTTTTCTTCCGTCTTCCGACAGTTGACACAGCCGTAACCGGTAAAGTCCAGGAGGATGGGCTTGTTCACTTCCTTCGCATATTGAACGCCTTCTTCATAAACTTTAAAGCAATCCAGATTGTTGGCGCATTTGGTGTAAGAAGGGAAACGGGCCTGGATGACAGGATCCACGTCCGTCTTGGGATCCGCAAGAAAAACGTTGTATTGGGTAGGGGGAGCCAGCCCACTCAACAAACTCAACGGAGAGTAGGATTTTGTCTGGTCATTGTACCTGAAGCCCGTCAGTAAATAAATAGTGGCGGCCAGTGACAGGGCAATGAAACCCCAGCGAACCGGTTTGATCTTAAGTTTTCCTTTAGTGTCGTGTGGGAATTTGATGATACCAAACAGGTATAAGGTCATGGCTCCGAAAATAAGGATCCACAATCCCATAAATACCTCGTAAGGTAATAGATTCCAATGGCTGGTCATATCGGCTACGGAAAGGAACTTCAGCGCCAGGGCCAGTTCCAGGAATCCGAGGACTACCTTCACCGAATTCATCCAACCACCTGATCTTGGTAAACTGTTGAGCCAACCGGGGAAGGCCGCAAACAAGGCAAAAGGCACTGCCAGGGCAGTGGAGAATCCCAGCATGACCACAAATGGTCCCAGTGAACTGGTTGCAGACTGCACCAGCGCGGATCCGATGATTGGACCGGTACAGGAAAAGGAAACGATTGCCAGCGTAAATGCCATGAAAAAAGTCCCGATAAGTCCACCTCTTTCCGCCATTTTATCACTTTTTGTCGACCAGGAACTCGGCAAAGTTATTTCATAATAACCGAAAAAGGATAAGGCAAAAACGACAAAAACGACAAAGAAAATAGTATTGGCAATGGCATCCGTGGACAGGTTCTGAAGGGCAGTAACGCCGAAAACTCCTGTGATTAAAAGGCCAATCGTCACATAAATGACAATGATGGACAACCCGTAAATCAAGGCATTGCGAATACCGCTGGCCCGATCCTTACTTCTTTTGGTGAAAAAACTCACCGTAAGGGGAATCATTGGGAATACACAAGGAGTGAGTAACGCGAGTAACCCACCTAAAAAACCGAAGACAAAAGTGAGCAGCAGGTTTTTGTCTTTGACGATAGATTCTTCCCCGCAATTACCAAGCGGGTTGATATAAGTGCTGTTAAGTCCTGGATTTAAAGGATCGTAGCCTCCATCGGCATTAATTGTTTCCCGGATGTCAGGGATTTCCTCCTTGCCTATACTTGTCGTGAAGTTGCTAAAATCAGCAGAAAATTCCACATCAAACGGGCCTACACATTTTTCATCATCACAGGACATATATTCGATGTAACCTGTGACTGGAGTTTTGGAATCAGTAATTTTTATGACCTGAGTAAAAGTAACAGGACCGTGGGGATATTTTACCACCAGGGCATTATCAAAGAGCGGGTCGGTTTCTTCTTTCCTGTCTCCTTTTTCAATGACTTTATCCATTAATTCAAAATGAGCTCCATTTTCAAAATTGAAGCCGGTAGGCACAGGTCCTTTAATATCTGAATCCTGGGAATAAATACCCCAGCCTTCATCGATATTTGCTGTATAGACCAGCTGGTAATTACCGTCGGCGGATTTTTCGATTTTGAGGTCCCATCTTACAGGTTGAACCATTTGGCTGGCTGGTCCCTGGTCAGCAGGATTAAACATTGTGGGGTTTTCTACTGACTCGTCAGTGGGATGTTGTTGTTCAATTAATGAGCCCTGATCCCCACTTGATTTGTTTTCTTTTTCAAGCGTTGTCGGCGCAGATTTTTCTTTTTGCCCGGGAAGGGCAGGAGCTGTTTCCGCTTTTGGCGTTACGGGTTGTTTTTTGGCTGCTTCGAGTTTAAAGCTGAAATCGACCTCGGTAGGCGGCAGGCATCGTTCATCATCACAGCACATAAACTCAAGGTATCCGGTGACGGGCTGGCTGAGGTCGCTGATTTTTATCCTTTGGGTGAAAATTCCGGTTTCGTAGAACTTGGTAAGATCCATGTCAAAAACCTTATCGTATTTCGTTTTTTTGTTCCCCCCTTCTTTTACTTTTCCAACCGTTTCATAATGATCTCCTTTGTCAAAGTAAAAACCGGTTGGAATCGGGCGCACATCAGCTTCCGGCAGGTATTGGGAATAAATGACCCAGTTTTTCTCAATGGTAGCGGTAAAAACGAGATCAAATTCGTTGTCACTAACTTGTTTATAGGAGGTTTCCCAAGTGACAGGTTCGAATATCTTCTGGGCCTGGAGCCCTGTAACCAAAACAACTAAACTGAAAACAAAAAACAGGCGTTTCATACTCATGAATTAGACTTTTTACAAAAACATTTTAAACGATAGGGAAATGGATTGGTTTGGTTCAATTATTAAGCGAAAAACTAGATTTTACCTTTTAAAAACGCAACAAAATTAAGGAGGTTCAATAATCCCTGACTTTTTGCGCTGCAAAGGTAATTATTACTTCTTAAATGACGCCTAGTAATGTTAAGTAATGCATGAGCATGACAATAAACAGCAAAAGAATATGGTAAAGTCCATCAAAGGGTGGTGTCATTTTTGTAAAACTGAGGGACAATAATATGCCAACCGGTACAGTAAAAACGATCAGCTGCTCTGGAAGGGCCGCTGTTCCGGTCAGCAAAAACAACAGGCCGAAAAAAAACATCCAATAAATCAGCGATATTTTCTTTTTTATTTCAAATTTCTTTTTGAGAATGTGGTTGTTATAACCGGTCAAAACCACTATTCCCAAGAGGATTAAAATACTCATGGGAATAAAATCGAAAAATTTTATTCCCGAGCCAAATGTTAAAAATTTAAATTGGTTTTGAAGGTGGTTTTCCATCAAAACACCCAAAATTCCATTCCAGTAATAATAGAGAAAAGTATAAATCCATGGCAGGGCGAATCCCGAAAGGGCTACGAAAAAATTTTTAAATTTCAGGGTTTGAAGCGTATTGATAGCGATCAAAACCCAGACAAAAAAGACCCCATAAGATAAATTAAAAAGCGTACTGATCCCAATCAGAAGCCCTGCATTGAAAATATATTTTGCAGGGGAGGGTTTGTTGTAAATTTCAAAAATGCTGAAACAGCCAATAATTAAAAAAGTATTGGCAAGGTGTAAAGCGGACAGTCCAAGGAAATCAGGAACGCAGCTGGCCACAATGATATAAAAAAGCCCCGGAAAAAGATTTATCTCCTGCGCCAAAAAATTTTGAGCCACGAGATAGTTGATAATCAGGGCATTTATAAAAATAATTCCCAGGGAAATCAAGTCAGGGACCCATCCGTTTGTTTGAGTAAATTGATAGAGCAACTGGCTTAATACGCCACTATTATCAGGAACGGCCTCAATCGGATGGAGGATAAAAACAGCTGAACGGATCAAGGCTGCATAAAAGATCAGCAGGAATCCCGACACCAAATGATTTGTACGAAATATTTTTAGCACAGTTAGTAATTTTGCTCGGCCTCAAAATAGGAAATTCTATGCATAACGCAAAAAAAATAAAAAGGCCGCGAAAGGTGGATGATTAAATATATCCCTTCGCGGCCCTTTCTATTCAGCTTTCCGAACTATTATTCGGATCCAAAACAAAAATTATTGTTTGGAGAACCTTATGCTTTGGTGTTCTCTATCATTTCTGATATGGAGCATATATAACCCCGGGCGTAAATCGCCAATATTTACCTGTATTTCATTCTGTCCGGGCATTGTGGTAACCGGCATCTTATGAACAATCTGGCCGTTAAGATTCACGATCAGGATCTCAGCCCTGCCGGGTACTTCATCCTCCATTTTGAAACTGGCGGTAAATACCTCAGTTGCCGGGTTCGGATAAGTAGTCAGGTTGATAAAGGCATTTTGAGTATTCGATGCGCTTTTTGCTCCTGTGGCTCCTTCGGTATTGTCGGTCCTGTTGAGGGTTACATAATTGTCAGACAGACTATAACAGTCATCAGAAAAACTTACCTGGGTAAGGGTATCTCCGACGGCAGCCAATATTCCTCCTGTATAAGCAACGCCCCAAATCCTGCAAATGCCCGGACTTGCCCCTTCAAAATCGTGGGTGTCACCATCCACAAAACCAAGGATGGCATTGCCCTCATCTGTAATGACATAGACATAAGGAGTTGTTGAAGCTTCTGAATTGCTGAAAGTGAGCACATCAGGTTCTCCATCTCCCACCACAAGGGTAACCTCATCTCCCTGATCGGAGGTCACGGTGCCCCCAACAGGCTCACCCACGATCATGGTAATATAGTTTGCTGAAGTGGTATAACAGTTATCGGAAATTGGATCTTCAAGAATGTTCATTCCAAAACTTACCAGGCTATTTCCATTGAATGAAATACCGTAAATACGGAATTCACCAGAATCTGACGAATTGAAATCGATCGCAGGGCCTATAATTTGTGGAATGGTGACAATGTTATTGGCATCCGTAATGATATAACGGTAACCAGGAATCGTACTGGTGGTGGTAAGTATAATCAGGTCGGAAATGCCGTCGTCCGGGCAGGTGTAGAAAGTCGTTTCATCGCTGCCTATTACAGCTATCGTACCTCCGTCTACTGGTTCTGAGCGGGTGACTTCAACAAAGTTGTTGGACAAATAATAACAACTTCCTGCGAGTACCACCTGGGTAGCCAGCATTCCCGGGGCGGCATACAGTTCTCCGGTATAAGAAAGGCCGTAAATGCGGTATAATCCGGGAGCCAATGGGTTGAAGTCTATATTTCCGTTTTGGTTGACCTCCAGGATCACTCCCGTTTCGTCCAATAAAAGGTAAACATATCCTGAAACAGAGGTGCTTGTTGTGGCCATTTCCACAATACCTGATCCGGCACCAATGCAAACCTGGAGCACCGTTTCCCCATCAGTTGTCGAAACGTCACCACCTTCGGGTAAATCTCTGACAATGGTAATAAAGTTGTCGGAAAGGGTATAACATTCATCGGATAATTCGACCTGGTCGATGAAGGATCCAAAGGCCATATTAAAGTTGCCTGTATAGGAAACGCCCCAAACCCTGAGGGTCGTGAATCCTGTATTTTCAAAGTCCTGTTCATTTCCGGTTAAAAACGAGAGGATCAGATTGTCAGCTGTAGTAAGCACGTATTGATAACCTGCCTCGTCGGCATTGCTGCTGTTGTGGAAAGTGATCACATCGGGATTATCATCGCCGGCGCAAACATAGATCACCTCTTCTGTGAAATCGGTATAAACGACGCCGCCATCTACTGCGTTTTTGTTCAACAGCACAAATTCATCCGTGTAATCCCAGCAATCATCACTGGCTGGAAAATCATTGATATTATCCCCTGGAAAGAGGTTTAGATTCCCTGAATAAGAAAGACCGTATATTCTGGCAGGACCACCCACGGCATTGTCAAAATCAAAACTGTCTTGAAGCAATACGCCGATGATATAGTCCTCTACATCCGTCACCACATAAACGTAATTGAGATGTGTGGCATCTAATACTTCAAATTGGATGAGGTCTGGATTCCCGTCGCCCACACAAATCGACAATTCGGTCTGACCGCCATTAACGGTAAGGGTGCCCGCCTGGGCGTTTTCATAAATAATTTCTACATGGTTTTCAGAAAGTTCATAACATTCATCTGAAAATACAGCAGTAGAAATAGACTCTCCAAAGGGCACCTCAAGCGTGCCGGTATAGGCTACCCCCCAGAACTGCAGGATACCTGCGATAGGAAGGGAAATGAACTCAAAAGTGTTGCCGTCAATTTGGGAAATGATGGTTCCCGTTTCATCTGTCAATATGTAGGCATAGCCATTTCCAATGGCATTCTGGTTCGTGAAATTAAGGCTTTCAGGAACTTCTCCATCGGGGCAAAGCATGAGGAAAGTATCTCCGTCAAGGGTAGATACCGTGCCTCCGTTCACTTCGGCAACTAAAATTTCCACGAAATTGTCAGACAAGTCATAACAACCATCCGAAAGAGCCACCTCGGCGGCGGGATCGTTGATCTCACCAGTCAGGTCACCTGTGTAGGAAACATTCCATACTTTGTAATCTCCAAGCGCTGCAGCGTTAAAATTCACGGTGTTTCCAGTGAGGAAAGTGATGATATTGTTATTGGCATCTGTCAGGAGAAGCGCTTGATTTTCAATAGAATTGGTAGTGGTTTCAAAGGTAAGGAGTCCGTTGTTAATATCGCTGCCACAAACGACAGCAGAGGTTTGTCCGCCTTCCAGTTGAATGCTTCCTCCGTCAACGTAAGAAACCTCCAGCGTGGCACGGTTGGACGATAATTGATAACATCCATCCCTTAACACAGCCGTTTCGAGGTTTTGGCCGGAGAGTGCAGCGATCTCATCTCCTGTGAAATCAGGACCGCTGAAGGAAAGCCAGTAAATATAACGTGTATAAGAAAAAACACCCGTAGGACTGACTGAAGTCCCTATGGGGTGAATTCCTGTGATATTGCCTGCCGCATCGGTAACGACATAGCGGAAATTATCTCCAATGGCACTTGTATTGGTAAAATAAAATTCCACGTTGCCATCTGTGCTGCAATATTCATAATAATCTTCTCCATTGATCTCAAAAGCAATGGTACCTCCATTGACTGCCTGCCTATTGACCGTAATGAAGTTGCTGCTCAGCCCGTAACAGGCATCGGCCAGCTCGGTTCCGTCCAAGTTGTCCCCTATTTCTACAAGCAGGTTGCCATCATAGGTGAGTGCCCAAATCAGGCATGTTCCCTGTGGAGCCGTATCGAAGTCATAGCTTCCGTTGGTGGAAAAATCGAGGATATTGTGCTGGTCATCAGTGATCACAAAAGTGAAAGAACTTCCGCCGGAAACACCGGTGGAGACGAAATTCAGCAAGTCCGGTTCTCCATTGGCTACACAAAGGGTAATTTCAGTATCTCCGTTATCGAGGCTAACGATTCCGCCCTGATAAACCTCTTTGAACAAGGTTACGGCGTTTGTAGAAATTTCATAACAATCATCACTCAGGGAGCTGTAGATATCCTGCCCGGCTGTTATGGTTCCGTTTCCTGTAAAGGAGATTCCGCGCACGTAGGTCGTTCCAAAAGGCACCTCGCTTGCGGGCAGTGTATTGTTGTTTAAAACGGCAAGGATGATGCCGTTCTCATCTACCTGAACCAAAGTGTACCCGGCCTGGGATGAAGTTGTAAAATTAAAGGTCAGAATATCAGCATTCGTTCCGTCGCAGATATCATAGGAATCACTTCCATCGTCAAGAGAAACCATTCCACCATCAGGATTGGAGGCGGTAATGGCAATGAATCCTTCGGAAAAGCTGCTACAGCCATCAGCCAGTTCGTCTTCTGTGATGTTCATGCCCACCTGGGCCGTCAGGTTACCGAAATGGGAAAATCCCCATAGAAAGTAGGTTCCCTCCTGGTAAGTATCCATATCAAAAACTCCATCTATGGAAATGGCTACAATAGTGTTATCCTGATCGGTTACAAAATAGGCATAACTGTCTCCACCGCCTGTATTGGTGAGGTTGACGAGATCTGGATTTCCATCCCCGACACAAACAAGCGTAGGACTGTCTGTGGCAATGGCTCCTGCTTCTGGAGCCCCGCTGTTGAGCGTAATGTAATTTACCGTAAGTTCATAACAGTAGGACGCAAGGTCATCCGTAAAAATGTTGTCGCCCACTTCCGCCAACAGGGATCCCATGAAAGAAAATGCATAAACCCGATAAGCTCCGTTCTGGAAAGGGCTTAAATTTAGGGTACTGTTCAGCGAAACCAACAAAATGGTACCGTCTTCATCAACTACTACATAAGCAAAAGGCATGCCTTGAGTACTGGTTTTGAACTTGACCAGTCCATTCACGATATCACCCTGGCAGGACATTAAGGAAGTGGCTCCCGAGGAAGTCGAAATGGTAACGTCCTGAAGGCATGGATATTCCTCCGCATGCAATAAGTTGGCACCAGTGAAAGCAAAGAAAAAAACAATTGGAATTAATCTTTTAATGAACATAGGGATCATTTTTTTTTGATTTAGATAACCGTAATAATTTATAAACATAAGCATGACAATAACCGTAATTTGATTATTTGAAATAAAAGGATAAAATTACCTGAGGTAAAGCCTTGGTCTTTTGAAAAACCGGTGTGATTGTTGATGTGATTCTTAAGCGAAGATATTATAATTTTCACTATTTGTCAGACAATCTCCGAATATTTTTTTAAATTTGAAACGCTTTCCAGTTCATAAAGCCTTACACATTAGGAATAAGTTAAATTTGATATTTGTCTCTTTTTTTTTAATAAATGTTCAATAAATCAGGGGCTGAATTTAGAAGACGTCAATTACTGGCTATGGTGAGTTCCGGATTAAATAGGATAACAAAACTTGCCGGCTTTTTATAATATGAATACTTAAAATGGTACAGTATTGTTATACTTTATGAGACTTCATTTTGTTGCATTTTTCACGACTATATTTTCTCTTTTTCTCGTTTCCCCCGATAATGAGAGAAATCATCAGACTGTGGAAATAGTTAATGAAGCCGTTTTCAGCGGAATCAATACCAATAAGGCATATTCGGTGGAAGAATTGGTTAAGGATGTATTTGCTGATGGAGTCTGTGAGACGATTACCAATGTTCAGTCGGTGGGGAATGGTAACGGTATCGGTTATTTTTCAAGCGGAACAGACATTATCGGGCTGGAAGATGGCATTATCCTTGCCACAGGCGACATTTCCAATGCTGAAGGCCCCAACAGTGCTTCTGACGTAAGTGGGAACTTTTTTGACAACTCCGGGGATATGGACCTCAATTTAATTGCTATTGAAGGCGTTTATGATGCGGTGGGCATCACCTTTGATTTTGTGCCCCTTGATTCTTTTGTGACGTTCCGGTATGTTTTTGCTTCCGAGGAATATTGCGAATTCGTCGGAAGTGAGTACAATGATGTTTTTGGTTTTTTTGTCAGCGGCCCGGGCGTTTCCGGCGGGTTCACGGGGGATGCAGAAAATGTTGCCCTGATTCCGGGGACAACGGATTTTGTGGCCATAAATTCTGTGAATAGAAATACCAATGCTGCCTTTTTTACAGGAAATGAAAGGCAGGACAATGCTGATGAATGTGGGGTGTCTTTCATCCCTTCCCAACAGAGTAATATTGAATACGACGGATTTACTACCGTTTTGACCGCTACGCTTAAGGTTAATCCATGTGATGTCTACCATATCAGGATGGTGATAGGAGATGTAAACGATAATTTTTATGATTCTGCCGTATTCCTGGAAGCAGGAAGTTTCAACCTGGGCGGCCGGATCAAGGTAAGTTCGGTTGGTAATCCGGTGAGCGGTCAGCAGTTATTAACGGAAGGTTGTGATGATGCCTATTTTCTTTTTGAGCGGCAGCAGGATGCTTCCACCGAATTTCCCCTGACGGTAAATTATTACCTGTCCAATCAAAATACAGCTACCGAAGGGGTTGATTTTGCGGCTATTCCACTAACGGCTGTTATCCCTGCAGGGGCTTCTTCCATTTCTGTTCCGGTGGAGGCCTTGAATGACGGGTTGCCGGAATCAGGAGAATCACTGGCCGTGATTCTCGATATTCCATGTGCCTGTTATGCAGATTCAGCAGTTATGCTGATCGTTGATCCCGTACCCGTTGAGGTGGATCTGCAGGATATTTACGTTTGCAGTGGAGAAAGTGTACAGCATACTCCTGTGGTATCCGGAGGCAATCCACCTTACACCTATCTTTGGAGTACGGGGGAAGGGACCCCGGGAATAAATATTGCCGGAATCGGGAATACCCATTATTCGGTCACGGTTTTTGATGACTGCGGCCATTTTGCCGTTGATACCTGTTTGATTCAAATCACTGAAGTGCCTTTTGGTATGTTGGAGGGAGACGAACGCGTTTGTGAAGGGGATACCGCCTATTTTCAAATAAACTTTTCGGGCATTCCACCCTTTGATTTCAGCTATACCATCGATGGGGTGGAACAAAATCCTGTTACCGACATCATGAGCCAATCTTTTTTGTTGCCGGCTGTTGAAGAAGGTACCTATGAATTGATTTATATGTCGGATCAGGTTTGTAGTGGGGATTTCCTTGGGGCGGCAACCCTTGATATTATGGAAATTGACGCCGATATAACCTCGGTGGATATCAGTTGCTCCGGTTTTTCAAATGGTTCCATTAAAGTGGCCATTACCGGGGCCAATCCTCCATTTTTATTGAATTGGAGTGATAATCTCGGAAGTCTTTCTTTTATCGATAGCCTGGCGGCAGGCATGTACTGGCTTTCGGTGCTGGATACGGTTGGCTGTGCCGAGCAATATGCCATTATGCTTTCGGAACCAGCTCCGTTAAGTGGCGTGACGGTGGATTGTGACGGGTTGATGGAAAGCGAACTAATACTCTCTGCAAATGGTGGAACGCCTCCCTACCTGTATTCCGTGAACGGCGGCAATTTTCAGGATGCTTCTTTATTTGAAACCCTGAATGTCGGAGAGCATTACGCGCTGGCCATTGAAGATGCAAATGGCTGTCAGTTGGAGCAGGAATTTATCATGCCCACATTATATGAACGCATGTTTGAGTTGCCGGAGACCGTTGAGGTGCTTCCGAATGAACAACATGAATTGATGTTGCAGCTCAATTTCCCGGAATCCCTCCTGGCTTCGGTAATCTGGGCTCCCTCGACGAATCTAAGTTGCACGGATTGTCTGAACCCCATTCATACGGCATTGGCCGGGGGACTCTATTTTGTGCAGGTTACGGATGTATTTGGTTGCAAGTCTTTTTCAAGTATAGAAGTTACCATCAAGGAAGAGATCGATTATTATATTCCTACCATCTTTACCCCCGACGGAGATATGGTAAATGATTTTTTCATGCCTTATTTTAGTGAAAAACACGTGACGAAAGTGCTTTTGTTCCAGGTTTTCAACCGCTGGGGTGGGATGATGCACGAGGCCAAAAATTTCCTGCCCAATACCGAGGGAATGGGTTGGGACGGCAACCTGGACGGGAAACCTTTGAACAGCGGTGTTTTTGTATTCCTGGTTAAAGTGAAACTGAGAGACGGCAATGAAAAGACCATCACGGGAGATATAGTGCTTTGGCGTTGAACAAGGTAATGTATTGGCTGTTATTAGAATAACTAAAATTCAAAAACAAAATATAATGCAATACAACAGACTTGGCAAATCAGGCCTTCAGGTGAGTGCCTTATCCCTGGGGTCATGGCTTACCTTTGGAAAACAGATCAGTGACGAGGTTGCTGAGGAACTCATGATCAAAGCCTACGACAACGGGGTGAATTTTTTTGACAACGCTGAAATTTATGCACGCGGGCAGTCGGAAATCGTCATGGGGAAAATCCTCAAAAAACTGGGCTGGGACAGAACCTCTTTCCTCGTCTCCAGCAAAGTGTTTTTTGGGGACGGACGTCGGTTGCCCAATCAAACGGGGTTGAGCAGGAAACATATTTTCGAAGCCTGTGATGCGGCCCTAAAGCGCTTGCAGGTCGATTACCTCGATCTGTTCTTCTGCCACAGGCCGGATAAAAATACGCCCATCGAAGAAACCGTATGGGCCATGAACCACCTCATTCAACAAGGGAAAGTGCTCTATTGGGGCACTTCAGAATGGTCTGCCCAGGAGATTATGGAAGCCCACATGGTTGCCCGTGATTTGCGATTGATCGGCCCGACGATGGAGCAGCCTCAATACAATATGTTTCATCGGGATAAAGTTGAAGTCGAGTACAGCCAGATTTTTAAAACGGTAGGGCTTGGCACCACTATTTGGTCTCCCCTGGCTTCCGGAGTGTTGACGGATAAATACCTGGATGGTTTTCCAAAGGATACCCGGCTGGGCATGGAAGGCCTGGAGTGGTTGAAGGACAATGCCCTGACCGAAAGTCGCATAGAGAAGGCAAGGAGCCTGAATGGCCTGGCTAAAGAGCTCGGGACCAAACTGCCTCAACTGGCCCTGGCCTGGTGCCTGAAAAATCCTGACGTAAGTACAGTTATCCTGGGCGCTTCAAAAGTGCATCATTTGGAGGAAAACCTAAAAGCCCTCGAGGTTGTGGATAAGATCACGCCGGAGGTGGCGCAACAAATTGAAGTGATTCTGGACAATAAACCAGTGGCTCCTCCTTTTTAAGAAGTAATTTTTTATTGAAGATATAAACTTGCGGGTTACGGGATGCTTAATGATTCCGTAACCCGTAACTTTTTTGGGATCCAGCCGTCATTAAAGTAAATGGTTTTAAACTATTTTGAAAAAATAATTAAATCAGGGTAACATTTACCCAAGTTAGGGGATATAGTGGTGGAAGGCATCAAAAGAGATGTTTCGGCGACATTTTAATACATGATAACAACTTTTAACAATTATTTAAAATTTGACAAGCAACATATCGCCTCTAAGAAAGGTTTTAACCACAACAATTGACAAGAACTGACATCCTAAAACATATTTGAAATGAACAACCAAAAAATTAATCTCGCACTTTCAGTTGGTTTATTGAATAAAAGAAATTCAACCAACGGATTAGATCTGATCAAAGAATTAATGCTCAACCTTAAGGAAACCGGAGCATTCATTGGCTCACAGCTGAAAGGTCAAATGGCCCTGAATGCAAGCCATCAGATGGAAAAACATGCCTTGCAGTTTGAAAACTGTACACTGGATGTAGAATTGGTAAACAATCCCCAAACCAAACGCCAAAGCATTCACGGTTTTCAACTGAGGTAAAACTAAGTCCGATTTAGGGATGAAAAATTATCCCCATACATATCCAAATTTTTGTACGGCCCTTTTCGTTAACGCGGGAAGGGCCGTTGTTTTGAAATGTGAAATTTAAAATGCAAAACCGTGAAATGTAGAATGTTAATTTTTTTGGAATTGAGGTTCCGCTTCACTCTTACATTCTAGATTTGATAGGCTGATTTCCGGTACTTCCTATCTTTTATCAATTTTCACCAACAACTCCTGTGCTTTCTCATAAAAGGCTTCATTGGACTCCGGAATTTCTTTCAAAGCTTTCCTGCATTGATTAAAATTTTTCATTTTTAAATAGGTCATCGCCTGCCACCATTTACCGGATTTTTGATAAGCTGTAGCTCCTTTGTTTAAATTTTCAAAAATATTTAAAGCTTCTTCATATTTTCCTGATTCCAGAGCCGAAAGTCCAAGATAATAAATAGCCTGGATATCTTCCGGCTCCCGTTCCAGATGCTGGGTCAGAAAGTAATATGCGGAGATATAATCCTGTGCGTTAAACGCTATTTCCGCTTTACCAGTAAAAGTTTCAGGGCCTTTTTCCTCCAAATTCATTTTACCTATATCGGCATATTGATTATAAAGGATATTCTGTGGCAGGAAATTACGGATGGCAATAACCAGGAGCATAATTGCCGCTGCAGCTGAAGCATACCGAGCCCACCGGGGTATCATTTTTGTAACTTTACCCTTTGACTTGTCGTTTTCTGATTCTTGAAAATATTGATTTCCAAGACTGTCGAGGTCTTTGATCAAAGATGCTTTTCCTTTCCTGTTTTTGAGAAAAATATCCATGCTTTTTCTCACCTCGTAAGATTCCTTAAAAAGAGGATCATTTTTCAGGCGCTCCTGAAAATTTGTACGTTCTTCCTCACTTAAATTCCCGTTGAGGTATTCATCTATCCATTTGTAATCGTCTTTCATAAGCCTGAATTTTCATTGCTATACAAATCTCGCCATCTGTCGATACAGGCGTTCTTTCGACGGTAAAAGGTACTTACTTTAGCCATTTCCAGTTGGCTGCTAATATCTTCAGCAGCTATTCCGTCACTTACGAGTTGCAATAATTTTTGACATAACTCGCTTAATTGCGAAAAGGCCTTATCAAGTTTGGATTGTCTGATCTCTTCTTCTTCGACTTGTACAATCAGTTGGGCCATGTCCCAGTTGTTTTCATATCGCTCCTGTTCTTCCTTTATTACCCCTTCCATCCTTTTATTTTTTCTGAGCTGGCTGATCCATTTGTTTCTACAAATATGAAAAACAAATGCGCCCAGCGGACAGGTTAAATTGAAATCAGGGTCCATGGCTTTGGTATATATGGCGAGAATGGATTCCTGGAAAATGTCCTTTGCATCCGCAGGAGTACCATTGTTTTTTATTACCCAATTTTTAACCGGAGCCAGGTGTTGCTGGTAGATCATCTCCAGTACTTGTCTGTCTCCTTTTGCAAGGGCTTCTATGTATTGGTGGTCTTCGTGTTTTTTCATCGATGCCAAAATAGGGTAGGTGATAATTTTATCCTCTTCAAAGGTAAGAAAAAAGTTGTGGAGCGATATAAGGGTGTTGGGAGGAATTTAAGATAGTTTTTGAGAATACCTCTTACAGACAAAAAAGAACAGGGAAGCCGAAAACTGGTAAGAGTAGGCAATAACTTTTTTTAAAAACCAAAAATGGCAGAACCAAAAAAGAATCCAGAAACCACCTCAATTAATTTAAGAGACCAATTAATGGCATCCAGACCGGATCTAACCCGGACCATTGGCGCGCTGCGCCTTCGAGTCCGTTTACGGGAGTAATAAGCCCTGGAATAGCCGTTGGGACAAGTAAGCTTGCTAATTCATCCATGGAAACCTTCGTGCAAAGCATAAATTGTTTTGCTGGTCACCGAAAAGATATTTTTGACTCTAGCCTTGGCATGCTTGGGGTAAGGTAGAGTAAGAACCAACACCAAAAAACCATACATGTTGGAGGCAAATACGTTTTGTCTCCAACTATTTTAAAATGAACTGTTCTTGTAAATTTTGAATTATTTGTAAATTTTGACTAAATATTTTAAAAAAATTTATTTGTTTACGATTAAATTTTATTATTTTAGACCAACAGTCTACATTTATTCAGACTGCGCCCTCTGGTTTCTACCCAATTTTAAAGTATACAATCGTAACTTTCATAACCATTTACCTAAATAAAAGGATCAAAACCCTTCAAAATGAAAAGTAAAATTCTTATTCTGTTCTTTTTGTTTTCCGCCTTCTTTTATTTTAATACCTCAGCACAGGTCGTTCAATATTATGAGCCCTTTGATTCCACTTTAAATGGTTGGGTTAGCCCGGGGTCTATTTTTTGGACCTGGGGGGATCAGGCCATTTTATTGGGACAGGTTTATACGATAAGCGCTCCATCGGGTGCCGGTACTGCGGTGTTACAGGATACTTCAGTGGTTGTTAATTCTAACACGCTGATTTCCGAGGCTTTTGACTTTTCTTTGTACAATAACGTACGCTTAAGGTTTAACCAGTTGCTGCACCTTGAAAATACAAATGAAAATGTGTTTGTCAGGGTAAAATCCGATATCGAAGAATCCGACTTTCCATTAAACCTGAACTCCAACTGGAACGGGACCACTAACTCCTGGGACTTGCAGGATATTGATATTACAGCCATCGCAGCAGGTCAAAACAATGTCCTGGTGAGTTTTATGGCCAATACCTCACAAGCCGTATGGATCATTGATGATATAAAGCTCTATGAACCTGCGAGTGTTGGAGAGACCTTGCCCATTCCTTATTTGGGTGATAGCCTAAAAAATTATAACATTCCCTACGATATTGGTGATGATGGCTGGCCTTATGTTCCCTACCAGGTGGTAGTGGATTTCGCACCTAATGTGCCGGAAAGCCGGAAGCAGGAACTTCGCGATTCTTTTGGTTTTAGAAAAATTATGAGTTGTCATTGCAGCAGTGATATCGAATTATGGGTGGAAGACGGAGACGCTATGGATTTGGATATAATCGGGATTCAGGAAAAAACCGAAGGCTCCGGCAGTGGTTCCGATATTGATGATATCGAATTGAATAAGTACAATTTCAACCATTTATTCGATACAATTCCTCCACCTGTACATCCGCTAAAAGTGCCTCCATCAGGTCTTACCAAAACACCAAAAGGTGCTGTTTTGATCGCTGTTTTGGATACGGGGATTGATTATAATCACATTGATTTAACAGACCATATCTGGCAAAACCCAAATCTTTCATGGCCTGATAGCTGTAGTATGCAGGACGATTTTATCGGTTGGAATTTTGTGCATGACAATAACAATCCAATGGATGATCATAGTCATGGTACCCATGTAGCCGGCATTATCGTTCAAAATCTGAAAAAACAATGCACGGAATCCTGCGATTACAGGTTAATCCCGCTAAAAACTCATAATGCCAACGGAGTTGGGAATTTGTTTGATGTGACCTGCGCCACCTATTACAGCATTGATGTTGGTGTGGATATTATCAATGATAGCTGGGGCTTTTACGGTAACTCGAGCCGTATTTTAAAAACTGCTATGGAAAATGCAGAAAATCATAATATTCTTATTGTATCTGCAGCTGGGAATGATTCATTAAATCTGGGAATAACCCCACAATTTCCAGCCTGTGATACGTTGGACAATATTGTTACCGTTGGTTCCCATGATATTGTCGTAAACGGTAACTACCAAAGATCATGGTTCTCCAATTATTCACCCAGTCAGGTAGACCTTCTGGCCCTGGGGGATCAGGTGGTTAGTGCTTTTCCCGGGAATTTGAGGCGGGAAAAATCAGGAACTTCCATGGCAACTCCGGCTGTAACGGCGGCTTATGTAGCTTATTTTTGCGGTAAACGGGGAAAGGTGAATGCAATTAAAAACGCCCTGTTGTCCTGTACTCGGGAAGAGCCGAAAATGGCGGGAAAAGATTCAGAAAAGGGGCGGGTCCTGGATTATGGATTCAAATGTGATAATTGGTGGGATAGATTCAGATGGCCTGTTTTGGCCGTTGGCCTTTTCCTTTTGATTTATATGTCCGTTTGCTGGGGAAGGACAAAAACGCTTTTCAGGTATCGAAAAAATTAGGAAAATGATATTGAAAAAATTATTTTTCTGTCTGGCATGCTCTCTTTGGGGGATGCCAGCATTTTTATTGGCACAATACCCATTGGTGTTGAATCCAAAGGCTGTTGTGGCCGGAGAAGAGGATACCTTTCTGAGCATGACGGATCTTTTGAAGAATTCTTGGGATAGCCAACAGGAATTGGCTGATTTATTTCACAACAGAGGGGTGTTTGAATATAATAAAAAACATTATGAAAAAGCCATTTTTTATACCGAAAAAGCAGTAGCCATCAGGCAAATTGTCCTGTATCCTTTCCAGGAAGACCTGGGGAAGTCTTATCATAATTTGGGGGCATTTTACAGAAAAATCGAAAAATTTGAGATGGCTGAAAAAAATTTACAATCGGCCATCCGTATTTTTAGCGCAACGGGGAATGACAGGGTCTCCAGATCCCTTCTCGAACTGGGGGGCATTTACCGGGAACTTGGTGATTTTGATCGGGCCATACAAGCTTTTGACCTTGCCATCAATAATGCGAACAAATTTAATGATAACATTAGAATGGTGAAAGGCCGGCTTGAATTCGGGTATGTTTTACACGAAAAAGGACTATATCAAAGAGCCATTGACAGTCTTCTCCTGGTCAGTGCATATTTTCAAAACGGAGCACCCTCAGATGTAAGGGCATTTTGTTACAACAACCTGTGCAGAAGTTATTACAGTCTGAAAGATTATGACAATTGTATTTATTACGGAGATCTGGCCATTAAGGAGCTCACTCAATTCAAGATTAAAAAAGACCTTGGAGCGGCTTACAATAATGTCGGCCTGGCTCACCTCAAATTAAACCAATTGGAAGAAGCCAGGAAATGTTTCCTTAAGGGAGATGCGCTGGGGAAGCAATTTGATATGAGAACTCTGGTGGCACAAAGTCAGGATAACCTGGCAGAGTATTACATCAGAATGGGGGCGCCTGACCAAGCCTTAAAATGTTACCATAATGCCGTCATGAAAGAGGTGAATGGCGCAATGGATTTAAATGTTCTGGAAAATCCGTCGGAAAAGGATATTGAACTCATGCCTTCCAAGGCCGACTTGTTGATTTATCTGTCTGACAAAGCAAAGGCATTGATGTTGTTACACCAAAAAAGCGGGGATCCGGTTTTTTTGACCCAGGCTCTTCAAACCTATAAACGCTGCGATTTTCTCGTCGGCCTTCTGCGCCGGGAGCATACGGAACAAAGCACGAAACTTTTCTGGAGGGAAAACGTAATGCCTATTTATGAAAAGGCGATTGAGGCCAGTTATATCGCAGGCGATTATTCCAGTGCCTTTTTGTTTTTTGAAAAAAGCAGGTCGGTTCTTTTGCTCGATGCTATGATCAACGCGGAAGCCATTCATTCCATTGGAGATGCAACCCTGATCAGGGAGGAACAGCGACTTACCCAGGCTTTACTCAAAGCGCGTGAACAATTGGAAACCTCAAATAAGGAGAACAGAATCATTGCCCTGGAAAACCTCAGGCAGCTAAATATCGAATTTGAGACCTTTACTTCAACGGTTAGCAAAAAATACCCCAATTACCATAAAGCCAAATTTGAAACAAAAGTAGATGCCCTTTCCACTTTCAGGTCGAATCAACTTCTGGGCAATCATACGGCTTTGCTACATTACTTTTTGGGTCAGGAAAAAAGCTGGCTCCTTGCCTTGACAGGCGATGCAGAGCCTGTTTTCAAAGATCTGGGACCCACTGTGGAAACGGAACAGCTGGTCGGTGAGTATTTAGCCTTTTTTAAAAATTCCTATGCCATCGCCAATGATCCGGAAGGTTATATAGCTTCGGCCCGGGCGTTGTTCAATTACCTGGTGGCTCCCGCAGGATTATCCGGGGTGGACGAACTAATCATTGTTCCCGATGGGGTTTTAGGGTTCGTGCCATTTGAGGCATTGGTTACCAAACCTGTTGAGGACTATGAACTGTCACGCTTGCCTTATCTAATCAATGATTACAGTATTAGGCTCAGTTTTTCGGCTACCATTTTGGGAAAACAAGGTGCAAACCCGGGAGACAAACATACATTGCTGGGATTCGCGCCCTTCTCCGCCGGGCAAGGGATTGGTAATTATCCCGCTTTATCTTATAGTAAAGATGAGCTATCCACCATTGAGAAGAAAGTCGCTGGAGCATATTTTACCGGATCTAAGGCCACAAAAGAGCTATTTATGCAGGAAACAGGACACTTTTCGGTAGTCCATTTGTCGACGCATGCCGAAGCCAATGAGGCTGGCGGACAACCAATCATCGTTTTTGCCGATACTGTTTTAACCTTACAGGAATTGTACGGCATGAAAATACCTTCCGATCTGGTCGTATTGAGTGCCTGCGAAACCAATATTGGAGAAGTGAAATCAGGTGAGGGAATCTTTAGCTTATCCAGAGGTTTTACTTATGCAGGAGCCCACAGCATTATTGCCAGTTTGTGGAACGTAAATGCGGCCTCCACCGGAAAAATATTCCCTGTTTTTTATGACAAACTGCGACAGGGATCAACCAAGGCTTCTGCCTTGCGGGCCGCAAAATTGGAATATATCAGCAAATTGGACGAAAGCGGTCATATTAAAACACCCTATGACTGGGCAGCCTTTACCCTAATGGGCAATAACGAAACCATTGAATTGGAATCGCCGTCCAATCCATGGGGGTATTTCCTGATACCTCTTGTGATCTTTACTGGTTTTTTTGTGATCAGGAAAAAAATTAAAGAAGGTTAATTCCAAGTCTGTAAAGGCTATGAAAACATAATCGCTTTTTGGAAGTTTATTCCAGCCACACACCCATCATCCCAACCCCATGAGCCTCCTCCCTTTCTCCTTCCGGAATGCCGGGACCGATTGAAAATTGCAGGCTCTCCACCTGGCTGATATCAAACGACTTGTGGATTCCATGATCCAGGTAATACGGCAAAAAAGAAGGGTAGGGGCGTGGCAAGGTAACCGTTTGCACCGGGATAAGATCTGCCAAGGCCAGCTTGTATTCTCCCGTTGTTGTTCCGATCTCAATGATTTTACCAAAAGCAGAGCCATCGTTCGTCACAAAAGCAATTTGAAGCTTACAGGGCTTATCATTTAAGGCCCTGCCTTCAAAAACAAGGTGTTTTTTTGAGGCCAGGTCGGCTTTTCTCCCGGAAACGGCATCGAGGATAAAATGCTTGAAACTATAATCGTAAATCGGTTCGGCCGTCATATTTTCATTATCCGGCCGAAATAATTTGTCAAGATTCATTTGATACTCGGCTTTTCCCTGCTTTGCTGAAGGGACAAGCTTAAAGGATCGGCGCCATTGACGGACGAGCACATCAAGGTCATTTTCGGCATTAAAAAGATAAATCGGATATTTTTGAGGCACCACTCGCACCAGGTAAGGCGTGCGCGCGTAAAAATCCCATTCAAAAGGCATGCCCTCCTGTGCGGCAGGATAACTGATGTATTGATCTTCTTTTTGTTTCACGACGATATAATACCTCAAATACCCGGCAGTCAGTTTGTCTGCGGGAATGGTGGCGGAATAAGTAAAACCATTTTTTCTTTCCATATCGATGGCTATTCTGCCGGCATCTGAATACCCGACCACCTGAAGCCCAAGGGGCGTGACGGGCGCAATAAAATCGGCGGAAATTTCCAATGGGGTGTTTTCTGAAACCTCCCCATCGGCAGTATGTTTGAACCAGGCTTTTTTGACGGTGGTTTCGGGAGCGTAGAAATCATTGAGTTTGTTCACTCCCCAATTTGCATAGGGAGACCAGGTTTTGTCAATCCCTTTTTTACTCAATATATAAGTGCCCGGTTGGATGGAAAAGGCATTCCCCTCCACGGTAGAGCCATAAGTATTGCCGCTATTGATGGCTTCCATGCTAAAATCACTTCCAAGGTTTTGGAGGATTACCTTCATTGGGTGCTCCTGCCATTGGACAACCCCTACCGTTTTTTTTGGGCTGTTCGTGCCAAAAGGATTGTCCACCCAATGGGCATCGGGCATGACTTCCAGGCGCCAGACACCTTCCGAGATTTTGTCGAGGAAGTAAGCCCCTGAACCGTCATACTTTACCAGGGCTGAATTGCCAAAACCGGCTATTTTTTTCAACCTTTTTTCCTCCACAGGTTTGGAGGAGGTGTTATTGGTATAAATGAATTTTTCCGGGGAATTGTATGCTGCCAGGTCCTTTCCATAATCCACGCTAAATTGTTCAAATTGAAGATTGTCGGGGTATCTTCCATAGTTTTTATACATGGGAAGCTGATGGAAAATTTCCGAACAAATCATAAGGCTTAAGGCCTTTTGAGGGGTGTAGGCCAGGTTCATGTAATGGGTGTTGTACTCTGTATTGGCATAAGCCAGAAAGGTAGGGTCGTAGGCAAAATGGGTGGCGATCTGAATGCCTGCTTCCCGGAAACTTCGGGCAATGGCCGGATAAATATAGGAGCGGCCAATGTCTGCTGCATCGAATTCGTAAACCAGTTTGGCCCCATGGTATTTCCGGATCGTTTCATCAAAGGGGATATAGTAATCATTCACATTGGGCAGCATATTGCCGGGCAGCTCCCGGTGATACCCCAATCCAGTCGGATACCATTGAAAAGTTCCCCCCTGGATGCCTGCCTGGAAGTAGGCATCGGCCAGGTGGACGGCATGACTGATATTGTAAAAAATCGGTTTTTTAGTGCCTGTTTTTCTCATAGCCTCCACCATGCCTTTGATGAATTCCGTAACATTCTCCGGGGCTTGCCGGTGGTGGGGTTCATTACTTATTTCAAAAGCAATGATATTGGGATCGTCCTTGTAGGCTAGGCCGGTATATGGATTTACATGGTTCAAAAACTGGAAAAGGTAATTCTGCTGCGCTTTTATGGCATCAGGATTGGTCAGGCAGTCGCCCTTCCCGTATTTATGAGAAAAGCCCGGGGTGGGTTCATCGGGCTCCGGCCAGCCATTGCCCCAGAACGCTATGGGGGTTAGCACCGCATTGATCCCCTTCTCATTCAGCGTTTTCAAAAGGTAATCAAACAGGTCGAGGTGTTCGTTTTCGATCAGGTTGCCCAGGGTGTCGCTGATTTCTGTATCCCAAACGTGCACCCGGTACAGGTCAAATCCAAGTCTTGAAAAATGATACACATCGTGGTCGATGGCCGCTTTGAGGTCAACGCCCATTCTTTTTGCGGAGCGGAACGCATGAGCAAAAGGCACCGTGTAATTTACCCCGAAGCCTTTCACTTCTTCCTCTGTTTTTTCCCACCGCATGACTCCTTTTTTATCGACATAAACCTGACCCTTCGGGGGTTGGGCCGACAAAGGTGAAATGAAAAGCAAAAGGAGCAATATTGGTTTAACCATTGATTTTACTGAAAAATAAGGATGGGAAAGCGCTTCAAAATGGAGAAACATAAACTTCTTGATTTTGGTTTGAAAATAGGCGGATCACGAAGCTCCAAAATACTAAAATTCTTACAAAAAAGTCCATCCATAGGTTAAACTACCTGAAAATTGGAAGGACTAAATTTAAAAAGCTATGGGAGGCAAAATAAAAAACCAGAACAGCCTGAATTTTCTAATGGTTACTGTTATAGGAAGGCTGGATACTTTTCCAGAAAGAGACATCGAAATATTTTTCTCTCCATCCGGGGAAGCCGGAATTGTCGAATTGCCGGAGCATTATTTGTATTCCAGCGCCAGGAATTATGTTGGACAGCAAGGGCTGATAGAGGTGGAAATTTTGGATTTTCGAAATAATATTGGATATATTGATTTGTGAATGGGAATTGGTTATTTTTGATCGGGTGATATGATGAGCGTATTGGGTCGAAGCTGAAAGCTGCGACCATCGACTTTTTTGCTTTTTTTGAATATGCTTCGGCGATCGGAGGCAGGTGCATTTTTTACATTTGTTAATGGTCCTTGGGTAGATGCAGCAGTTGCACAAAACCAAAAAATACTAGTCGCTTCCAATGTAAGCGAGTATATATATGAGACTCCAACAAAATTAACGGGATTTGGAAAGGAGATACATCGGTTAGAGTGGATTTATAATTATCGCTATAATCCATCTAGTCGGAGTATGCTACCTGCAAATGAAGCACCTGATTTACCAAGATTAACAAATGAGGCAGATGTAGATCATGGGATTAATTAATGGTTCGTAAATATGTAATAAATGCAAGAGGAAATAGTATCAATACTTTCGGGACTTCAAAAGGAAAATAATATGATTATTAGATGGAACGGAGTGAATCAATTCTTTTTGGAAAATTCTTTTTGTAAAATTGAGTTTATATTAAATGAATATGATGAAACAGTAATAATGGTATTAGAAGACCTTAAAAAGAAAGTAAGATATCCATTTTATAAATTAATGATTATTAAGAAGGTTATGGATGTTGAATATGATAAATCAAAGGAAACCATACTGATTACTAAACTTAGAGAGCGTGTGTTATTTATTCAAGAATATTTAAAAGAAGAATTAAAAGGAGATTTTTCTAATTTACAAAATATTAATTCTGATGATTCGAACTCTATACTCTAGAGAACATACAACTATATTTCCAAAGTTAGGTGTATTCCTGGCTGGACCTACACCACCCTCTGGCGAGATGAAAATTGGATGGAGGCGTAAGATAATAGATGTCCTTGAGAAGGATAATAGATTAAATCCTAGTATGACAGTAGTTGCACCCTGATATTCGAAGCATATCTCAAAAAAAATAAAAGTCGATGGTATACAACCTGATGGCGGAAGCATATCGACCAAAAAATAAAAAAGGTCGATGGTCAAGGCTTAAAGCTTTGACCGGAATATGCTTGTAAGGCTTGCAGCCTGTTGAATTGCCGGAACATTATCTTTATTCCAGCGCTCGGAATTACCTCGGACAGCAAGGGCTGATAGAGGTGGAAATTTTGGATTTTCGAAATAATATTGGATATATTGATTTGTGAATGGGAATTGGTTATTTTTGATCGGGTGATATGATGAGCGTATTGGGTCGAAGCTGAAAGCTGCGACCATCGACTTTTTTGCTTTTTTTGAATATGCTTCGGCGATCGGGGGGGTATCCAACAAGCTTAAAGGATATAACTTTGTGACTGGTTTACTGGAGATGCCTCTTGAAAAGTCCTTGGTTTACAATTCCATACTCTTAGCTTTTTATGGGTTCTATTCAATATTTATAGACATTTTTAGTTTTCCTTACCGAATTCCAATTGAGTTTATTATTTGTTTAATCAGCATTGTCATTATTTGGTATATATATTATTTTAATACACTTTATTATCATAAAAACCAAATAACTTCTATCCTTCAAAAGGCAGTGTGACTGCATACCCCTGATATTCGAAGCATACCTCAAAAAAAATAAAAGTCGATGGTATACAACCTGATGGCGGAAGCATATCGACCAAAAAATAAAAAAGGTCGATGGTCAAGGCTTAAAGCTTTGACCGGAATATGCCTGTAAGGCTTGCAGCCTGTTGAATTGCCGGAACATTATCTTTATTCCAGCGCTCGGAATTACCTCGGACAGCAAGGGCTGATAGAGGTGGAAATTTTGGATTTTCGAAATAATATTGGATATATTGATTTGTGAATGGGAATTGGTTATTTTTGATCGGGTGATATGATGAGCGTATTGGGTCGAAGCTGAAAGCCTTATCCTGTCCCATAAATCATGGCGGTTTAGTTTTCAGCATATAACCTAATTTCATGGCTCGTAGTAATTTTAAACTTTGCCATAATAATTTTTCTCCAGGCAAAGGTTGAACTTTTGATTTTGCAAAACCTGATAAAGAACCTAAGGCTAAAATAAAATCTGTTACTGTTTTTATTTTACTCCAGTATATTGTTTCAAAATTTCAATTTCAATTGTATCAAAGACCTCTGTTGCTATTGCATTGGGCTTAGCTTTCCTATATATGCTAACCACAATAGCTGCCAGGCGACTAAAGAACAAACTTCTAAAGCATGTTTTAACCTAATGAAAACATCAAATTTTCAAACGCTCCACTTTTAACCCTGATTTGAATACTAAATGAAACCGTTCGATAGGCCAGCGTAAAACATAAAATGTAATACTTCATATGCCTCATCAAAATTATTTACTTCTAAAGTCGTCAATAAATACCATTCAACAGGTGATTTTATTCCTTCCTTTTTCTATTTCTTTAACATGGACTAATGTTAAGGAATGGGTTTTACCTTTTTATGATAAGCAGGGATATTCTATTTTTGCTACTCGAAGGATAACTGCGCCTTCCTTTTTTTTCTGTTTTTTGACGAGGAATGGTTACTTCTAGCTTCCCTAATTCTTCTACCAATTCTGGGATTTTTGATACTTTAGTTTTATTTCCTTATAAAAAATATTGCGATTAAGGTGTTGTGCTCGAATTAAAAATGGCAATCGACTGTTTTCGTGACCATGAAAATGTTCATAAAAAATCAGCCTCCCTGTCTCCAACTACAATTACCTGGCCAGTGATAGTCCTCAAACCATTCATTAACCCAGTTTTTTTGTTCGAATCCATTTGAAACTTTCCTTTTCTTGTATTGAATAGTTATGGTTTTCTTCTTTCTCCCCTGAAGAAGCTCTAGGAGCCCAAATATATTGACCAATCAATCCTAATGGCTCTGCTTCTGTAGTCAGAACCATCGCAGAATGAATATTTAGCCCTTTGTATTTTTTTTTCCCACCAAGACCACCAAGACCTTTAGTGCTTTTGTGGCTACTATAATTCAAATCAGCTGTATCCTCAATTACTAAAATCCGGTTGTGATTTTTACACCGCTCTAGCGTTTTGTGCCGATGCCCAAGTTGAATATCAATTGATTCTTCTTTTGAAAAAAAGACGATGTGCTGATTTTCCCTCACGACTTCTCCACATGCAGATGAAAAAGAATGTTCTGGCTTCTCAAAGAATGGCACATCTTTACCAAGTTTGATCGAAAACGTTCATCAGGTAATTTTGAATACTCGAGTTCTTCGCTCCAAAATTCTAAACTAGCCGTATTTTTATGCATAATAAACACTTGTATTTGACATAAAAATAAACTTTTTTAAATTTATGGGACAGGATAAGGCTGAAAGCTGCGACCATCGACTTTTTTGCTTTTTTTGAATATGCTTCGGCGATCGGAGGGAAGATGGATAGATTTTTTCAACATGATAATGCGAACTTTTGATTGGAAAATAATGATTTCTCAACTTCCCAAAGTACTTCATTTATTTTACATATTGATAAAAATTCCCCTGGTTTTACTCACTGAGGGCAATTTTCTTTCTCAGCGCCAAAAATCCCAACCCTGCCCCGATACAAATAACAGAGGTCAGTATCCATAAGGTCGGAAAATCGTAATGTTCGGCAATGTACATACTCAAGGTGGGGCCAATGATAAATGCCGAGGCCCATCCCATGGAGAAAATGCCCATATACCTGCCTTGTGTTTTGGCTGAGGCTCGTTCGCTTACCCATGCATTGGCGAAAGGCATGTTCAGTATTTCCCCTATAGTGAGTAAAAAGACGAACATCCAAGGAGCCATCCAGAGTAATCCGCCCATTTGAAAAGGAAGGTAAGCCAGCCCAAATATGATGGCCCCGATCCCCACGAGTTTCATTTTTTCATATTTGTTCTCAATGGAATACACCATGGGCATTTCAATGAGGGCGATCAATAATCCGTTGAACCCCATGACCAGCCCTACCTGTGTTTCGGAATAGGTAATGACGTTTTTAAAAAATACGGGGATGGTCGAAAACAATTGCAAAAATCCGAGTGCCGTCAAAAAATTCAGCAAGACGAAAACGAGGAAGACCTTGTCCCGGCCTGGCCGTCGGTCAATCTTGATGCCCAGGCTTTGTTCATCCCTGTGTTTTTGGGCTTTACTTTCTTTAATTTTATTGCGGTCGAGAAAGATCAAAATGGCAAATGAGGCCAGAATACAGGTCAGCCCGTCCACAATGAACAGGGCGTCATAGCTGAAATGGGCAATGATTATGCCGCCCAGACCAGGCCCGGCGGCAAATCCCAGGTTAGCGGCCAGCCTGATCAAACCAAAAGAGCGGGTGTAATTCTCAGGCTTACTGTAAAAAGCCAGGGCTGCATTATTGGCAGGACGGTAGGTGTCCGCTATACTGCTGAGCAGGAACAATACCCCGCAGTATCCCAAAAGGCTGTCGACAAAAAGCAGCATGAAAAAAACGAGACCACTTAAAAAGAGGGCCCAAAACATCACCGGGTACGGACTTGTTCTATCGGTAATTCTGCCTCCCAGGTTGGCTCCGACAATAGAGCCCATGCCGAAAGCACTCATCATAAAACCTGCTTCCTGAAGACTGAATCCCTTGGAACTGGTCATTACAATGGTTAAAAAAGGCAACACCATGGTGCCGGATCGGTTAATGAAAAATATTAAGGTGAGAATCCATACGTCCCTGGAGAGTCCTGAAAAAGAATTTTGGTACAATCGTATGGTTCGGGCAATCATGATATTGGTGTTTTTTATTAGAATTACCTACAACAACATCCTTTGGGAATAGTTCCCTTCCGGGTTTGATTTCTTTTGTTTATTTTTGGGCTTTAATAAACCGCAAGGAACGATGTATTTTTCTTTAATCAAAATTTGATTATGCCAATAGCTCAAAAGTGTGATCTTCATCCGGAATCCGGAGAAAATTCATGCATGAATTGCGGGGTTAAAGCGCTTTCTTTGCTCAAAGATCTGACTTTTGAGGAACTCGAACTGATCAACATAGACAGAAGGATGGAACTTTTTGCGCCAGGAGAAAAAATCTTTGAGGAAGGAACAACATCCAGGGGCTTGTATTGTTTGAAAACCGGGAAAGTTAAAATTGTGAGGTCCGGATTGTTGGAAAACGACCCTATTGTGGCCCTCAAAAAACCGGTCGATTTTATCGGACTAAAAGCCCTGGTGCTCGAAAAAAATCATGCTTCGACGGCGATTGCCCTCGAACCTTGTTCCATCTGCCTGATCGAAAGAGACCATTTTCTCCAGGTCGTCCAAAACAATAATGATCTTTCCCTGAAAGTAATGCAGTTGCTTTCCAAAGAATTGGAGGAGGCTGATCAGCGGATGGTCGATCTTACCCAAAAACATCTTCGCGGCCGCATGGCTGACGCTTTATTGCTGTTACTCAATCGTTATGGGACCACTTCCGATAATAAGACACTGGACATCCAGATGAAGCGTGCCGATATGGCTGCCCTGGCCAATATGACTCAGGCCAATGCCATCCGTATTTTATCCGATTTCTCTAAAGAAAACCTGTTGGAGATCGAGAAGCGGGAAATTAAGATTCTTCAATTGGAGCGGCTTCAGAAGATCAGTCAGCTAGGGTAATTCCTTCTTTAAATAATCCACCATCTTCCATCACCCATCAAAGTTGTGTTGTACAACATATTTTAAAATATTGAATTAATCATCTTTTTGCATTTCTTTGTACCCTGCGAAATATACTTTCACAGGCTTTGAGATTTTCTATTCTACCGTTTTACAAAAAAGCGGTTGGTTGTTTCCACCTGCTTATCTGTCTATTTTCATATTTCATTTGAAAGATCCATTTACGTTCGATTGCCGGAATGCCTGCAATCGTTATATTTTATTGACATTCAAATTTTTATCCTATGAAAAAAAAGTTACCAATTTCTTTGATGTTGATTTTGTACCTGGGCCTGACCACTGCTTATGCTCAGGAAATCCGAACTTTTGACGGAACCGGCAATAATTTCCAGCACCCGGAATGGGGAGCTGTAGGTACGCCACAATTACACCTTACCTCCAATGGTTTTGCCGATCAGGTTTCGGAACCGGGAGGGTATGACCGTCCCAATGCCAGGCATATCAGCAATTCGATTTTCAACCAGGACGGCATTTTACCGGATGTGCTTGAATTGAGCGATTATGCTTTCATTTGGGGGCAGTTCATCGATCACGACATAACACTGGTAATGGAAGCAGAAGAAGAAATCATTGAAGTGCCCATGCCTACCGGTGATCCTTATTTCGATCCTTTGAGTACGGGAATTGTCACGATCAGGGTTAAGCGTTCTGTTTATACGGAAGATTCCGGTACCGATCCCGGGAACCCACGGGCTTTTCCCAATGGCATTTCTGCCTTTATTGATGGATCCGGAGTTTATGGTTCTGATGAAGCGCGTGCCAACTGGCTTCGGACTTTTGAGCATGGAAAGTTAAAAACTTCGGCAGGAAACCTGCTTCCTTACAACACCACTGAAAATGAGGCCGGCAGCCCTGTCGATCCCAATGCTCCGGGTATGGCCATGCCTAACCCGCTCATGACACGGTGGTTCGTAGCAGGAGACATTCGAGCCAATGAAAATGTGAATTTGACCGTATTTCATACCCTTTGGGTGCGTGAGCACAATAAGATTTGTGATGAATTGCTGGCAGAAAATCCAAGCTGGACGGATGAGCAGATTTACCAGAGAGCCAGGAAAATTGTCGGGGCTGAAATACAGGCCATCGTATTCGAAGAATGGCTTCCTACCCTGGGTGTCCACCTTCCCGAATACAATGGGTATGATGCTTTGGTCAACCCGGGTATTATGAATGTTTTCTCGGTGGCCGCCTACCGTTATGGCCATTCGGTGATCAACAGTACCATTGTCAGAATGAATAACGCGGGTAATATTATTCCGCAAGGAAATATCCTGTTGCGCAATGCCTTTTTCAATCCGGTTATTCTGGTGGAAAGTGGTGGAGTTGATCCCTTCCTCATCGGTATGGCGACCCAGGTGGAACAGGATTTTGATTGTAAAATGATCCATGATCTCAGGAATTTCCTTTTCGGCTCTCCGGGTTCAGGAGGTCTCGACCTGGCTGTGCTCAATATCACCAGGGGACGTGAAAGAGGCCTGGCAGATTACAATACCATCCGCACCAATTTCGGATTGCCGGCTATTCAGAATTTCAACGAGCTGAGTACTAATCCGTGGCAAAACCAGATTATTGAAGGAGTGTATGGCAATGTCAATAAAATTGACCCTTGGGTGGGATTCCTGGCAGAGGACCATATGTCTAATGCATTGTTTGGAGAAACCGTGATGACGATCATGAAACGCCAGTTCAGGTCGCTCCGGGATGGAGACCGTTTTTATTATGAAAACGATCCCGATTTTACCGAAGCGGAAAAGCAAGCCTTAAAGAGCACGAGGTTCAAGGATATCATCATGAGAAATACAGGAGTCGAAACCATGCAGGACAATGTGTTCCTCATGTCTCCACACGGGGTGACCGCTCTGTATAATACGGCAGAGGAAACTCCGGTGGAAATAACAGCCTACCCAAACCCGGTTACCGAAAAATTGTTTATCAATTTCTCCGCGGAAAGAGCAGGAGAGGTGATATTGCAGGTGACCGACCTGAAAGGGGTTTTGCTGGAAGAAAAAACGGTCGATGTCAATGAAGGCATGAATACGGTGGAATTTAACCTGGATAAGCAATTGCCTAACGGGGTTTATATGGTGAGCCTGATCATGGACAATAAAATTGGCAGGCAGAGGGTTTTTAAGAATTAAGGCAATTGTTTTCAAATTGACATGAACCATCCCGAATTTTATCTGATTAGATGAAATTCGGGATTTTTCTTTTACAAAAGAAATAAACCGCAAAATTTAAAACAAGTAACCGCAAAATTTAGAAGTGTTTGGGTCGTGGGTTAGGTGTTTTGCGACAAAAAATGACTTTTTTCCAAAACCCAAACCTTTTGCCCACTCACTTTTACATTTTAAATTCCTTGTTTTACATTTTACATTTAAAAAATACTTCAAATAATCAAAAAATTTCTATTTCAGACAGTTTTTGAAAATTCGGGATGACTCATGTTTTTTACAGGGTGATTTCTTCTGTGATTTTCTATTTTAAGTCAATATTGCCTTCATAGGATTTTAATCTGATCAGGGGACTGCTGTCGGTGGCACCGGTAATTTTTCCGCTTACGGAAATTTTTTCATTCTTTTCGATATAGGTCCTGGTGTCGAACCTGTCTTTTGGGTAATCGAGGTCCGCATATTGCAGCTCACCTTCCAGTCGGTATTTTACAGAGGAGGGAAATACCACTTCCAGGTTGGTATATTTGCTTTCAAAATCGATGCCCGAAAATCCTTCTCCCACCATGCCGACTTTTATGCTGCCTTCATAGGTGCTGGCCTTAATGCCTCCATTGAGTTTTTCGATTTTAAAACTGCTGTATTTACCGTCTTTGATGGATAATGATCCCATTTTGGAGACATTGACGTCAGTTTCATAACAACTTTCGAGATCCATTTTTCCAATATCGGTAATATTGATACAGCCGTATTTATTTTCGCCGGTAATGGATTTTCCCTGCTCAGCGGTAAAACACCCTTCATACATGCTGATATTGGCGGTTTCAAATGTTATTGCTTTAAAACGGTAATATTTACTTTTTAACTCCAGGTTCCCTTTGATGATCCCGGCTTCGCCCGTGCCTTCATAGGCATCGACGATGAGACTCAGGACACTTCCCACCGTCCATTTGCTATATTTACTGTTGATACTGGCTTTTTTCCCGTTGCCCAGGCTTACCGTACATTCATAAAGATCCAATTGCGCCTGATCAAAATTCCCCACCTCTGCCTTACTGTATTTCAAGGCAAGGGTCAGCTTTCCGTTAACGTTTTTGGTGTCGAGCTGGCCTTCATACAGTTCCACCTCGAGATCGTGATCAATGCTGTTCAGTATTTTAATCTTGTCGTATTTGTTCTTTAATTTCAGGTATTCAATTTTAGGTATTTTCACCACCATATTGATTTTCAGCTTGCTGATGTTTTTTACCTTACTGCCATCATTGAATCTAATGTTAATGGTACCGAATGATTCGTTCCAGTTTTTTACATCGAATTTTGTTTCCAGCACGATTTCATTCCCGGTTTCTCCTACACTAATGTCGAAGTGTTCAAAAACAGCATTGGCCTCAGATTCGCTTTTTGCCTCAAAAGTGAGCACGGCTTCAAAATGTACTTTACCATCCTGAGAGGCCTCTATTTGTAATGGACCGTATTTGTGCAACACATTAATGTTGGGTTTTGCCTCCAGGGTTTTGCTGATGGTTTTGGATTTATATTCCTTGGCAAAAACACCTGCCTGGCAAATCAAAAGGAAGGAAAGGACCGCGATGAATTTAAATTTGAATTTCACGTTTTCTTTCATGATGTTTGTTTTTTTGATATTCGTTTGATAATCGTTCTAAAATTTGAATTTTTCGTTCATAATAGCGCATGAGCGCATTCACCACCCTTTCATTTTCGGTGTATCGGGGAAGGTCTTTCAGGGTGGTGGCTTTCATATCTTCCAGGGTACTCAGTTCTTCCAGAATGTCTTCAAAAATGAACTGATCCAGGCTGTCGAAGGGGATATTGGCCTCTTTTTGTGCGATGGTTTGAATGTATCCCTTTTCCTTTTCGGCCAATTCCGGATAATAACCCGCCAGAGTTGTGGGCGTTTTTTGCTGTGGACTTAGATAAAGCCATACCGCAACGCCACCGATGAGCATAAAGGAGGCCGCCACCGCAATTTTGCGCAATCCTACGATCAAGGCACTTCTTTTTACACTGGCTTTAGGAATCTCCTTTTCAATGAAGGTCCACATTGCTTCTATGTCGGGCGTCTCCACCGCGTCCAGGGCTTTCCTGTTTTTGATAATATGTCTTTCTAATGGTTCCATGTTATTGTTTTTGTTTCAGGGGGTCAAGTTGAGCGCAGCGAAATCGTACCGCAGGTCGAGAGGGGCCGTATAGTTTTCCTGTTCCCAGATCCTTTCGTCCTTTTATCCCTTCCATTGTTCTTTCAATTTTTCCTGTAGCATAAGTTTCCCTCTCCGGTATTGCGTTTTTGAGGTGGACTCAGTGATATCAAGGATTTGAGCGATCTCCTGGTGCTGATATCCTTCCAGCAGGAAGAGGGTCAACACCACTCTAGAACCTTCCGGAAGGGATTTTATGGCATGGTGTATGGCTTTCATGTTTACGGTTTTTACCTCTTCTTCTTCCATTGGCCTTTCATTTAAGTGCTCTTCAAAAGGCATCGTTTGAAGATTCTTTTCCGTCCTTAAAAAATTTAGTGCCGTATTCACGGCAATGCGCTTGATCCAGGCACCGAGGGTAGAATCTTTTCGGAAAGACCCCAGGTGGTGAAAAACTTTAATAAAAGTATCCTGGATGATATCCCTTGCATCCTCTGAATTGCCAACCATACGCACCACAGTATGGTACATGGCATTGACATACTTTTGATACAACAACTTCTGGCTCTTGCCTTCCCCGGCCAGGCACTTGTCGATCAGCTGCAGTTCTTCAGGTGAAATAAGGTTTTTCAAATTGTCCGTTATTGTTCTGATGTTGGTATAAAGATGCCGGTATTTTATAATAGTTGGAAACGAGTGAAAAAAAATTTCAATTTTTGTCAGGATCAGGATTTACAGGATTATTGGATTAACAGGATTGTTTGGTCCCTGATAATGTCATTGCCTAAAATAGCTTGACCAAAAAAGTCAACTAAACATGGCAAACAAAAATAACAAAAAGTTTCAAAAACAACCAAATAGCAATAGGACTTTCAGTGAATCCTTTAAAAGGAGCAAAGTTAAAGACCTGGTTTCAAGACGAATAAAGGTACGAGATATATGTGAGCTATATGAAGTATCACGAACAAGTGTATATAAATGGATATATTTGTATTCTGACAGTACAAAAGAAGTAAAGACAGTAGTACAAATGGAAAGTGAAGCACAAAAGACGAAAATATTAATGCAACGATTGTCCGAATATGAACGCATAATCGGACAAAAACAGATGACAATAGATCTCTTGGAGAAGGGGTACGAGTTTGCGAGTGAAGATCTGGGTTATGATGTAAAAAAAAAGTACGTACTCCAACCCTGGAATGGTTCCGAAAACACCCTGACGAACACGGATATAAAATGAAGACATTATACAGTTTATCGGGGATCAGCAAACAAGGGCATATGGATGCCCTGAAACGGGAACGAGAGCAATTATTAAAAGCTCCCCTTTACATAGGTTTTATTGAGGAGATTAGGGAGATGCATCCGGGGATGGGCCTGCGCAAGATATATGAACAGTTCGAACCAGAAGGCATTGGACGGGATGCTTTTATAATATTAGGTTTACGCGAAGGCTATCGTTTACGGGCCTTAGAAAGTCCCTATAAGACTACTTACAGCGATAAGGGAAGTCAATATGGTAATGTACTGATAGGAAAGAGGTTTACAAATGTCAACCAATTATGGGTTAGTGACCTTTTTTATTTTCCATTAGGGGGACAGCATTATTACGTTGTATTAATAATGGATGTTTATTCTCGACGGATCATAGGATATTCGGTTTCTGACAATATGCGGTCAGAGAATAATATTGCTGCATTAACAATGGCACTCAACCTCAGAGGCATTGATGATTATAATAATGAGTTGATTCATCATTCTGACAGAGGTTCGCAATATACGAGTACTGATTATACGAACTTACTTAAATCCTATGGCATAAGGATCAGTATGTGTACTAACGTACTTGAAAATGCACATTGCGAGCGGGCAAATGGAACCATAAAAAATGAATACCTCAAAAGGTGGAGTATCCAAAATTTTGGACAGTTAAAGAAACGAGTAGCCATGGCTGTTGAAAACTACAACAACCGTTTACACAATTCTTTAAAGATGACACCAATGGTTTATGAAACATATATCAAAGACCTAAAGGAAAAAGAAAGACCCGAAATGGAAGTCTTTACAATAAACAAAATGTTAGATAATCCAATGCAACTTGAATTACAATTTGATTTATAATTAATTAAAATTGGTCAAGCTATTTTAGGCATTGACAAACCAGCAACCAGCAACCAGCAACCAGCAACCAGCAACAAGCAACAAACCAGCAACAAGTAACCAGCAACCTCAAAAATAAATTCTATTTTGCGGGCAAATTGTTTATCCAATGATCCAAACCAAAGTATGTATTATCGGGGCCGGCCCGGGGGGAGTAGCCACGGCCCTCAAGTTGAGTTACCTGGGGATTGAAAGCGTTTTGATCGATAAAGCCGTTTTTCCACGGGATAAGGTTTGCGGGGATGCCATCAGCGGAAAGGTAACCACCTTGCTCAATCGCCTGGATCCGGATATACTGGAGCGATTTGCAGGTCAGCCCACCCATACGGATGTTTGGGGGATTACGTTTGTAGTGCCGAATGGAAAAGCATTAAATATTCCCTTTCAACCCAATTATGTCAGGGATAAAAAAAATGCTCCGGGGTATATTTGTAAAAGGATGGATTTTGATAATTTTATGGTGGAAGAAGTCAGGCGAAGGGACAATATCCGGTTTTTTGAAGGGCAATCGGTGGAACAATACACCCGTATTTCGGAAGGATGGTCCGTAAAAAGCGAGGACAATAGTCTGGAAGTAGAAGCGCAAATACTCGTCGTGGCCAATGGAGCCCATTCTTCCTTTACCCGTAAGATTGCAGGGATCGAAAAGGATAATGCCCATCATGCCGGAGCCGTCAGAGCTTATTATAAAAATGTAGGAGACCTTCAAAAGGATAATTTCATTGAGCTTCACTTTTTAAAGGAACTCACCCCCGGATATTTTTGGGTATTTCCCTTGCCTGATGGTCATGCCAATGTGGGATTGGGAATGCGCAGTGATTTTATCAGCAAAAGATCCTTGAACCTAAAGAAATCCTTTTTTGAGATCGTCGAAAACCATCCAACATTTAAAGAGCGTTTTAAAAATGCGGAAATGGTGGGTAAACTCGAAGGGTACGGATTGCCGCTGGGGTCTAAATCCAGGGTTATCTCAGGCGACCACTTTATGCTGGTGGGAGATGCCGGCCACCTGATCGATCCGCTGACGGGGGAGGGGATAGGCCACGCTTTTTATAGTGGTTTCATCGCGGCCGAACAGGCGAGAGATTGTCTGGCTGCCAATGAATTTTCCGCTGAATTTATGAAAGCTTACGATGTACGCGTTGCACGGGTGTTGGGCTCCGAGATGAAATTGAGTTACCGTTTGCAGCAACTGATGCGCGTGGTGCCCGTTGTCAATTTTTTAGGGTCTGTCATTGCCGGAAACCAACGTTTCCTGGAAGTCCTTTCCAAAATGTACAATGATTTCGATCTGCGAGGTCAGTTGGTTAAGCCTTTTTTTTGGGTGAAGATGTTGTTGGGGAAGAAGCGATAAAAATACCGGAATGGGTTAACTGCTTCAGACCATATTTTTATGATTTTTTTCTCGTTTACGGCCGGACATTCAAAATACCTACCGTAATTTTTTCAGGGGAATAAATTTCAGGCCAGTCAGAAGATTTAGCTGATTCACTTTAATATTCTGATTTCAAGCGTGAATATTTTATTGTGAAAATAAGTCTATTTAAAAGGAAAATTAATCAATTTAAAAGGATAGGGTTTATTGTTAACAAATATTCGTATCTTTAAATTTGATCATGACTGAAAAAAGTTTGCATAAGTAATTCCCCCTTTTATTAGTGAAAACAGCTAATGTCAATTAAGATTATTTGCAGCTTTTTAATCCCAAATGACTTATTTATTTTCCGCTTATTTTTTAGATTCTTATAGTTTTAAAAATCATAATTTATTTTTGATCCATTCCATAAACATTGGTGTTTAGGAGGTTGGTTAAAAGTGCTTTTTTAAATTTATGGAGAAATCTAATAAATTAATAAATAAGTAGATCACCCCCCAAAATGGTTTTAATTACACAAATGAAATACCAGGGATAAAATGAAAATTATTTTAATAGAGGACGATGTTGAGCATGCCAAAATTTTGGAAAAAGAACTTCGAAAATTGGGCGTTGATGTTATTGGACCTTTTGTAGAAAGCTCAACAGCCATTGAAGGATTCAAAGAAAAGGTGCCAGATCTGGTTATTTCTGCCTTAAATCTTAAAGACAGCCCCCTGGACGGCGTTGAAATAGTTCAGGCTTTTAAGCGGGAGCGTGATCTACCCGTAATTTTCCTTTCTCACAAAGAAAACAAGTCTACCCTTGATCGGGCCAAATCCATAAGACCCAATTATTTACTTGCTCGTCCCACCACATCGAATAAGTTGGATGTAGCCATAGATTTTGCCTGGTTCACTTTTATGGAAAATAATCATCATGATTACCTTAATAATGAGGGAAACCGTTTTTCGGATAGTCTGATGAATTTTTTCTTTGTTAAACAAAACGGTAGGTATATCCGAATACCTTCAAATGAAATAATATATTTAAAAGGTGCCGGTAGCCAGACAGAGCTATTTTTGCCTAATAGCAAATATGTGGTCTCCTCTCATTTAGGGGACGTGATCAGCCAAATAGACATTGATACCATCTTTCAATGTCATCGATCCTTTGCGGTCAATTTATATGCCATTTTGAGTTTTGATCATTCCTCCATTTATGTAAAAAACCATGACAAACCGATGGAAATTCCCATCAGCGACAGTTATCGAAAAAATGTCTTTGACAAAATAAAAATTTTAAAGTCCAAATAATCCAGAATTCAGCTAATCACCTGAATTTTAATCCTTTTACTTTTCTTTAAGTCGAAAAAACAGGGCTTTAAAAGGAAATACCCACCATACAAAAGGAAGTCCATTTTTGCACAATATTTATCCCTACTTTACGAAGTATAAGACCTAAATCTGTATGATATGATTTTATTTTGAAATTATATCAACCTCATTTTATTTGGAAACTGTAGGAAATAGCAAATTATAATTCATGAAGAAGTTAGTAATTTACCCAATTACTTTACCTGCCCTTCCTTTATTATCAATCCTCTCCCTGGGTTGGTCTGTTATTTTTTCTCATGCCCTTTTTTTCCCTCCTACAAATTTCGATAGTCCATTGTCAAAATATTTTAATAGCAATTATATATTTTTTAATGCAAACAGGTTTTTATCGGTTTGCGCATGGTGTTGTTACTCAAAAAATTATACTAAAACATAACGTTTATGAAAATGCCAACTTTACAATCAGGTACCCTTTTTTCCCTTAAAACATTATTTGTTGGATTATTATTGTTGACTACTTTTTTCTTAGGTCAGGCGAATAATAATGATAATATTTCAGGACCTGAAGATGGCCCCGAGACAGCATTACTCAATGCCGGTAACGATACCTGGTATTGGACGAAACTTTTTACCGAGCTTCAGGTAGTTTATAATAATTCCGGAAGTAGTTTACAAAATGAAAACTATGTTCAGTTGAACAATTTGGAGACAATGGATGCTCCTGCCGGAGTGTATTCAGGAGCTATGGTAGGGATTAGTTCATTTATTTCGGCATATCCCTGGGATAATGTGGATGATTATTCCTTGGAAGTGGTGGATCCAGTAAGCCTATATACAGACAATACATTAGCCAGCCTCATAAGCTCTCATGTCACTATTCAAGATGCAGTCAATGCAGCATCGTCGGGCAATGCTATTGTTGTAGATGCAGGTACATATACAGAAGATGTTACAATTAATACAGCACTTATTACAATAAATGGTGCGAATGTTGATGTTGCCGCAGGGGTTAGCCCTGGGACAAGAGTCTCTCCTACTACCTTAAATGGCGGATTTAGTGCAAATGCCAACGGTATTGTTATCAATGGATTTGATATTGTGGGGGGGAGAGTGTCAGGGAGTCTAAAGGTTGGAATTGCAGTAACAGCAGATGATATTATTATAAAAAATAATGTCATAAAAGATGTTTTATCACCCGCTCAAAGTGATGGTGTATCAACGACAGGTGGTTCTGATAATTTGACACTGCTCAATAACACCATCCAAAATAACTGGCGAGGAATATATTTGAATCCGGGAGATGGCCATAGTTTTCAAGGTAATTTGATTGATGCTAATAATGGAGTAGGTGTTGGAATTGGTAGTGATGGTCAAAGCAATCTTAGCTTAACGGATAATAAGATCTCAAACCATACTTTGGAAGGCTGGGGGACTAGTACAGTAGGTGCTAATGTGGTAGCAAATAATAATTCTTTTGTAAGTAACGGTACCTCTATCGCACATTATAGCGGACAACAAATCGATGCCACCTGTAACTGGTGGGGAACAGAAGATCCTTTGGCCATAGCGGTAAGTGGTGATGTGCAATTCCTGCCATTCCTGATCGTCGACAACGTGGGTGGCTCAACATATCCCTGGGATAATATGGATAATTATTCTTGTGATGGCGCGGGACCCGTAAAAGTATATATGGACAATACATTAGCCAGCCTCATAAGCTCACATTTCACTATACAAGATGCTGTAGATGCATCATCATCGGGCAATGCTATTGTGGTAGATCCAGGAACATACAACGAAAGAGTTGTAATCGACAAACCGTTGACACTGCAGGGAGAGACAACAAATAAGACACTATATATAATTGACGGAAGTACTTTACCTCCATTAGAGAAAGGAGATGGTATCCATATTAACACAGGCGTAGAAAACGTAACTATAAAAAACCTTACCGTTCAAAATTTTGCAGGAGCCAATGGTAATGTTGATGCTGGAATTTATGCCAATGGTCAAAACGATAATTTATCAGTTCTTAATGTTGCCATTTTAGACAATGTTGGCGGCTCTGGATTTTACGCTAATGGACCAGTGGATGGTGTAACGATCAATGATTGTATGGTTAGCGGGCATACAACAGGTGCAAGAGGAATTGTCATTTGGAATGGCCTGAAAACGCATATTACTATTACGGATAATACCGTAAGCAATAACAATTGTTGTGGTATAGAGCTTCAGGATGGTTCTGCTTCTGGAGTTACCATTATGGATAATATATTATTTAACAATGGGGACAATGGAATCGGGGTGATCGGATTAACTTCTGGAGCTGGACCTAATGTAATTAGTGGAAACCTACTTGAAGACAATGGCCGTTTTGGAATAGAAGTTAAAAACCCAAATGGAACAGGAGCAACTTCAGGTGATGGTTCCATTGTGGTAGAAAATAACACTGTTTATTTCACACTTGCATATATTATAGGCGATCTGAGAGATTTGGTGGGTATTGGTGTTTTTAGAAGAGCACCTGAGTTTTCAAATGGAAACCCAGATGTTCCCCAAGGTGTTGTGGTTAGAAATAATACAATAACTAGATACAGTCAGCCTTCCGCTTCTGAAGGATTTGGAATTGTAGTAGAAGGCACAAATCATACGGTAGAGAATAATACATTAAACAATAATGATATTGGCATACAATTTCAGTCGGGACATATCCCTTATACAGGCGTAGGCGGAGTTGGGGATGAAGGAGATCAAAGTAACTTAAGTGATAATTATTTTGGAAGAGGTAATTCGCCAGTTGTATGTGCAATTAATCTTGGTGTCAATGTATACGCATCAAATGGAATCAACCTCAGATTAGTGGAAAATGGATTCCTAAGTGTGGATGAAATGGAAATTAAAACGAATATAAACCCTGGTATAGAAAACGATAACACAGGGGTGTTCTATTGTTCCATCCAGGAAGCTATCGATGCTGCTAGCCCAAATGATGTAATTTTGGTTTCTGCTGGCACCTTTACCGAGTCTTTAGTCATCAATACCCCACTAACCATAACAGGTACAGGAAAAGGAGATGATCCACTTAATAATACCATTTTAGCAGCAAGTGTTGCCTGTACGGGTACAGGTATTACCATCGGAGCTAATGATGTTCACATATCAGGTATCCGCATTGAAGGATTCCAGACTGCTATGCAAGCCAATAGTACAGATGGAACACAATTAGAAGATCTGGCATTAGTAGATTATTGTAGCCGTGGATTAAGCTTAAGTGGTTTTAATGAAAATATTGAACTGCTGAATTCAGACATTTTCCTTGAAAATGAGCCTCTTACGACGCAAGTGGGCATACGGGCAGGAACTGCAGATGGTGTTAATAACCTCACATTTGATGGTGGAACAATCATTGGTAATTACCAAGGTGTATTTGTTGCCCAAAATAGTTCTACACCAGCTGTTTTCAATGATATCACGTTTAAAAATTCCGAAATTTCGGATAACCTAATTAAGGGGATATATGTTGAAAAACTGAGCAATGCTTTGTTTGACAATTTAATTATGGACAATAATGGTACGGATCCAGCGTACGGATTTAATGCAGGAATCGATATTAATTTGAAATTTGGTGATTATTCAAATATAGTAATTAGTAACTCTACATTTACGAACTCAGGTGTTAACGGAGCAGCAACAGATCCTGAAAACACCTGCGCAATAGCCATTAAGGCACGTGATGATGGAGGGACTTATGGTCCAAATCCCGCAACTCTGGATGAAGTATCTATTTCAAATTGTATCATAAGTGGACCCAATAATGGTATCCGCTTTGGAGAACCAGGACAATCAAATGCAACACCGACGAACGTAAGTATAACCCAATGTGATTTGTCTTCTGTTTCCAATAAATCCATAATAAACCGTACAGGAGGAAAGGTGACTCTTGATTGTAACTGGCTTGGTTCAACTGACTTAGGAATGATTATAACCACGATGGTAAATTATAGCCCGGGTCAAATTGTTCATAATGAATTTTTGGACTCAAGTATTGATAGTAGCCCGAATGCAGGATTCCAACCAAGTGGTAATTGTGTTTGTCCTGATGGAACAAATGTAGTTACAGTTGGAGCCAATACATTCTGTTCTATTCAAGCGGCAATAGATGATCCGATGACCGTGGATGGGAATACTGTAGTAGTAGGCCCTGGAACTTATTACGAAGATATTGTGGTGCATAAAGAATTAACAATCTTAGGTCCTAATAATGGAGTTTGTGGTACAGGCTCACGTGCGACTGAAGCCGTCATACACCCAATGACTTCTTCACCATTTGGGGAAATAATAAAAGTTCAGGCCAGTAATGTTACCATCGATGGATTTTTGATCGACGGGGATAATCCTGCTCTGACAAGTGGTATCGTTGGAACCAATGGTGCAGATCTTGATGCCGCAGAAGCTGTCACTGTTTACGTCGATAATGTCAATAAGCTGACTGTTCAGAATAATATTATTAAAAACCTCACCTATTTTGGAGTAACCATTTTTGGTGCCTCTTATAGTGCTCCGGTAACATCAGAACACCTGGTTGAATGTAATAAGTTTCAGGACCTGGGAACATACCTCGATCCTAATAATGATATAAATCTATGGGGAGGTGGTATACTGATCTATAACGATCAGTACACACGTATTGCCAATAATACGATGACTAACGTTAGATTAGGCGTTCAAACGGGGAATTTTCATCGTCAAAACCCAGGTGCCGCCACGTATCAGGTCATTGACGGGAATACCATTCAAGCTAGAAAAAGAGGTATCTTTTATAATCTTCATACGGGATCTAATGTTTCACCTTTAACCGTTTCAAATAATACAATCACGGCGCTTTCACATGCGCAAGAAACCAACGAATGGGGCGGTATTTTAATGTCTTCTTTGTCAAATGCCTCAGGCATAGCCAATGATAATGTCATTGATGGATCAGGGGTGAGCATACCAAGTCAGGGTTATGAAGTCTGGAATGTTCATGAAGATTCTCCTGCATTAATTTCAGGAGGAACGGTGAGCAATGTAGATATCGGTGTATTTGTAAATAATTATGAAGGTTATAATCAATATGGAACCAACGGCGCACATACAATTATTGATGGAATAACAATCAATGCAAAGGAAAATGGAACGGGGATAAAAGTATTGGACAGCGATGATGCTATATGTGCCAATGCAGCAAATCCTGGGTCTTGTACCGTGGAACATGCTCCTGTTAATGCGGAAATTAAAAATTCGGATATAAACGGATTCAGTACTACAAGTACAGGTATAGAGATTGCAGGTACAAATGCTTCTGCTAACATCCATGACAATCTTACTACTATTAGCGGAAATGATATTGGTATTCTTGTAGATGCAGGAACAGCTACAATTACAAATAATACAATTAAACTGAATAATACCGGTATCAAGTTCCAAATCAATGGAACAGGAACGGCAAACAACAACAACATATTTGATAATGTCAACTATGGTGTGGATAACACAACTACTGTAGATGTAGACGCTACCGGTAACTGGTGGGGCAACGCAAATGGACCATCAGGAGTAGCTCCAGGAAGTGGTGATGCAGTAAGCGAAAACGTGGACTACTGCCCGTGGTTAGATAATGTAGTTGGCGTAGGCGTATTAGCGAATTTACCCGTTTATAATCAAACTCAAAACACATATCATTGTACGATCCAAGATGCCATAGATGCATCAGTAACTGCGAACGATGTAATTGTTGTTTCTCCGGGAACCTATAAGGAAGATGTGTTAATTGATAAAGATATCACACTAAAAGGATCAAGTAACTCAAATACTATTATTAGTGGACCTAAGGGTGGACAAGGATCAACTGTTAGGATTTCAGCGTCTGGAGTTATTGTACAGGATTTTGGTATTACTCGTGAAGGTAATACGGTTGCTGATTGGAATGATCCAACTTTAAACAATGGTGGTGGAATTGCCATTCAAGGACAAGCTGTTGATTGTGAGATTTTTGATTGTCATATATTTGGCAATAGAACAGGCATTGATGTAAACAATAGTGATGACAATAACATACACAATAACCTAATCGATAATAACCGTACAGGTTTGATTTTTAGAAATCAAACAGAAAATACAGTGTTTGAAAACAATTTTGTAACAAACAACTGGACTGTAGGTATTTTATTCTTAGATGCAAATAATGGTGCGGGTAATATTCCTGTTCAATCTGCCATTAACAGTTCCTTTAACAATAATGTCCTATCTGGAAACTGGTACGGTCAAGTTGTAGACAGACAAGGAGGAGTTACAGCAAATACGAAAGATTTTAATTGTAACTGGTATGGAACAACTTCAATTACTGTTGTTGTAACAGATAGTCAAGAACCAGGTTATGCGGCACAGATCCCAGTTGTTTACGGAGGAACTGCAGTTTCCCCTATGGTTGCTGAACCAGAGATTTTAGGGGCTGGTTCAAGTAATATAGATTACGAAACGTATTTAGTAGACGGTACAGATAATGATTTAGGAAGTTTTGGTTTCCAGGAAGTACCTAATAGTTGCTCCGGATGTGTAAATGGACTTTCTGTTCAAAATATGACATCTGGTGTATTCTATTGTTCCATCCAGGAAGCTATTGATGATGCGAATCCTAGTGAAGAATTATTGGTTTTTGAGGGTACCTTTACCGAGTCTTTAGTCATCAATACCCCACTAACCATAACAGGTACAGGAAAAGGAGATGATCCACTTAATAATACCATTTTAGCAGCAAGTGTTGCCTGTACGGGTACAGGTATTACCATCGGAGCTAATGATGTTCACATATCAGGTATCCGCATTGAAGGATTCCAGACTGCTATGCAAGCCAATAGTACAGATGGAACACAATTAGAAGATCTGGCATTAGTAGATTATTGTAGCCGTGGATTAAGCTTAAGTGGTTTTAATGAAAATATTGAACTGCTGAATTCAGACATTTTCCTTGAAAATGAGCCTCTTACGACGCAAGTGGGCATACGGGCAGGAACTGCAGATGGTGTTAATAACCTCACATTTGATGGTGGAACAATCATTGGTAATTACCAAGGTGTATTTGTTGCCCAAAATAGTTCTACACCAGCTGTTTTCAATGATATCACGTTTAAAAATTCCGAAATTTCGGATAACCTAATTAAGGGGATATATGTTGAAAAACTGAGCAATGCTTTGTTTGACAATTTAATTATGGACAATAATGGTACGGATCCAGCGTACGGATTTAATGCAGGAATCGATATTAATTTGAAATTTGGTGATTATTCGAATATAGTAATTAGTAACTCTACATTTACGAACTCAGGCGTTAACGGAGCAGCAACAGATCCTGAAAACACCTGCGCAATAGCCATTAAGGCACGTGATGATGGAGGGACTTATGGTCCAAATCCCGCAACTCTGGATGAAGTATCTATTTCAAATTGTATCATAAGTGGACCCAATAATGGTATCCGCTTTGGAGAACCAGGACAATCAAATGCAACACCGACGAACGTAAGTATAACCCAATGTGATTTGTCTTCTGTTTCCAATAAATCCATAATAAACCGTACAGGAGGAAAGGTGACTCTTGATTGTAACTGGCTTGGTTCAACTGACTTAGGAATGATTATAACCACGATGGTAAATTATAGCCCGGGTCAAATTGTTCATAATGAATTTTTGGACTCAAGTATTGATAGTAGCCCGAATGCAGGATTCCAACCAAGTGGTAATTGTGTTTGTCCTGATGGAACAAATGTAGTTACAGTTGGAGCCAATACATTCTGTTCTATTCAAGCGGCAATAGATGATCCGATGACCGTGGATGGGAATACTGTAGTAGTAGGCCCTGGAACTTATTACGAAGATATTGTGGTGCATAAAGAATTAACAATCTTAGGTCCTAATAATGGAGTTTGTGGTACAGGCTCACGTGCGACTGAAGCCGTCATACACCCAATGACTTCTTCACCATTTGGGGAAATAATAAAAGTTCAGGCCAGTAATGTTACCATCGATGGATTTTTGATCGACGGGGATAATCCTGCTCTGACAAGTGGTATCGTTGGAACCAATGGTGCAGATCTTGATGCCGCAGAAGCTGTCACTGTTTACGTCGATAACGTCAATAAGCTGACCGTCCAGAATAATATTATTCAAAACCTCACCTATTTTGGAGTAACCATTTTTGGTGCCTCTTATAGTGCTCCGGTAACATCAGAACACCTGGTTGAATGTAATAAGTTTCAGGACCTGGGAACATACCTCGATCCTAATAATGATATAAATCTATGGGGAGGTGGTGTACTGATCTATAACGATCAGTACACACGTATTGCCAATAATACGATGACTAACGTTAGATTAGGCGTTCAAACGGGGAATTTTCATCGTCAAAACCCAGGTGCCGCCACGTATCAGGTCATTGACGGGAATACCATTCAAGCTAGAAAAAGAGGTATCTTTTATAATCTTCATACGGGAAACCCTTCTCCTTTAACAATCTCAAATAATACGATAACAGCATTGGCTGATGCAAATGAGGTAACCAATTGGGATGGTATCCTTTTGTCCTCTTTGTCGGATGCCGTTGGCGTGGTTTCCGGTAATGTGATAAATGGTTTAGGAATAACCATTCCTTCAGAAGGTATTGAAGTCTGGAACGTCAAGGATAATGCTCCTGTTTCCATAAGCGGAGGTACAATCAGCAACGTGGATATCGGTCTTTTCCTTGACAACTATGAAGGGTATAATTCCGATGCAGGCAATGGAGCTCACGCAGTGGTTTCAGGGTTATCTATAAACCCAAATTCAACAGGTACGGGTATTCGTTTATTGGATAGCCCTTCCAGTACCACCCACGCTGATGTGCGCCTTGAAATGGGAACAGGCGTTACTGTAACAGGTGGAACAGATGGTTTGGTCATAGAAAATGCCAATGCAGCTTTGGTTGATGTACCAACAGCAGATGGTTATACAGATGCTAATGATCTTGCTCTCGACGGACAGACCAGTGATTACATAAAGTTGATCAATAACGCATTTGATGTGGATGGTACCGCAGTAACTTTTGATGGCAATCTGATCAATGCCACCACCCGTCTGGCCATTGAAGCCAAAGTATTACACAAAGCAGACGACCCTGCTTTGGGATTGGTCATTCCATTGATTCCATGTAATACTGCGGAACAAGTTACAAACTCGTTCACCGGTGAATCCTATTGTACGATTCAGGAGGCGATAGATGCTGCAACTGGAGGTATTGGAGAGGTGTTGACTGTAACGGCAGGCAATTATCCTGAAAATGTTACTATAAATAAACCTTTGACATTAACAGGCGCCCAAGCAAATATGCCTTGTGGAAGTCGTACAGGAGGTGAATCTGTTATTGCTCCGGCAAGTGGTGTACCGTTTACGGTCACAGCAGATGGAGTTACGATCAATGGATTTGAGATAACGGCCCCAAGTTCGAACTATGCAGTTAATTGTGGAGGAACGTCCAATACTGACGTTATATTCAACAATATTCATGATTTAGGAACAACAGTAACAAGTGGAAACGTACATGCAGTAGTTTATACTGTAGCCAACGCCTCTAATACCAGTAATGTAACGATTTCAGATAACTGTTTTGATGCAATTAGCAATCCTACACTCTCTGGGTATAGTGCTAGTGCAATTGGAGTATTACAATCGACCTCAACAGGTATACTCACTACCTTGAAAATTGAAAGGAATTTAATAAACGATGTTAATGCCAAAATAGCAGAGTGGGGCGATGGAGGAAGAATAGCCTACGGAATACAAATAAATGTAGGAGGTAATTCAAGTTACCTTACGAATGGAAAGGTTGTAGATGCGGATATTAAACATAATGAGATAACGAACCTTGAAGGATTTATTTCCACAGGTATTGCCTTAGAAGGTAATACAGAAAATGCGGTTGTTGAGAACAATTTAGTAACTACATTAAAAGGTTATAAACTAAGTGATCAGGCAGGAGGTGGATATGACTTACAAGGTCTTAAATTTGAAGCCAATAGATATGTTTCAACTTGTACAGTAATCAACAACAGTTTTGCAACGGAAACCTTTGAGCATGCGACGGTTGCTGTTCCAATGCCTACTACTGTTGGGTTGGGCTATGCGATAGCCAATTATGTTCCTGTAGGAGTTGCTTACCCAGAAATTACTTATCCAGGGCCAATCACGAGTTCAGCAGGAACAACCGGGCCAGCATCTACCAGCTGTAACTGGCATGGAACGAATGTTTTTAGCGATATTGATAATGGAACAATTACGGGTAAGATATTAAATAAGCCAGGATGTGAGACGACTTTCCAGCCCTACCTTATAGTAGCAACGGAAGATGCCGGAACAGGATCTATGATTGGCTTCCAGCCAGAAACACCGAATGCATGTGCTGAATTACCTGTGAATATAACTTCAGTAACTCCAACGGATGAATTGTGTGGGGTACTTGGAACGATAATGGTTGAGTGGGAAGATGGCACTGGACCATTTGATGTAAGCTGGACAGGTCCCGAGGTCGGTACTGCAACAAACGTTTCCAGTGGGTTTATTATCCCCGATCTGGATGCAGGTACTTATGAAGTGACCGTTGAAGCAGTAGGTTCATTCTCAACGACAACGGGTATTGTAATTGAATATTTATCGGTAAAAAATACAAATGGACCAACTTATTACGCAACAATTAGTGAAGCTATTGCTGCAGCCAGTTCAAGTGATATAATCGAGGTTTGTGCAGGGACTTATACCGAGCCACTTACCATAAACATTAATAAAGGACTCACAATAAAAGGTGCAAATGCAGGTGTTGCTGGTACAGCTGTACGTGATCCTGAATCGATTCTTTTAAATAGCAAAATAACTGTTACTACCTCTGAGGCAGTTATAATTGATGGATTTAAAGTCGAAAGAGATGATGCAGTTGCTGGTGATGTAGTTTCGCTTGGGGGAAGCGCTGAAGCAACGGTAACTAATACGATTTTTGAAAGGAATGGTAGCGCTCCGGGAACAAATATCAGAGCCATTCTAACCAGTAGTGGTGCAGGGGTTAAAAATATCACCAACAACCTCTTTACAGGCGATGTCACCAATGGCGTGTTTAGTGGTCATACGACCTGGAATAATGCCATTTATATCAATGGTGGAGCCAGTACCGTAAATATTACAAATAATAAAATTTCCAATTCGAGGACAGCCTTAAATCTGGATGATTATCAATCCAATATAGTGGTTTCGGGGAATTCCTTTGAAACAAATGGAACGCATATTGCTTTCGGCGGCACAGCTCCAACAAATGGATCATTTGTATTTGGTTCAAATAATTTCAATTCTTTGGTAGATGCCTTTATCAACCTGAGTAATGTTGATCCTGCATTTAGATTGGATATTACTTCTTCTTCTTATGATGGAGCTCCTTTAAATAGTGTATCTGATGCCGTATTATTTGAAGTTGAAACACACATGTATCATAAAAACTTCTCTGGTAGAAAAGGGAAAGTTATTTATCGGGCGGGTAATCAATATGTGAATAATATATCCGGTAAAATTGATGTCATTCAAAATTCAGTATTATATGCTGATGCCAATGATATCATTAATTTGCAGAATGGAACGTATAACCAGAGAGTAATTATTGATGTTTCTGATATTACGCTACAAGGTGTTACTGCCGATAAGACATTGTACATTATTGATGGTACAAGCTTAGGCAATGGAGATGGAATTTTTATTCAGTCCAATTTTACGGGCATTACCATTCAAAACCTGACTGTTCAGAATAATTCCGGAGCAAATGGTAATGTGGATGCCGGAATATATGCCAATGGAGGCAATAATGGCCTTATGGTCAGCAATGTAGCCTTATTGAATAATGTTGGTGGTTCCGGTTTTTACGCGAATGGTCCTGTAGATGGAGTAACCGTTACTAATAGTATGATAAGCGGTCACACGTCAGATGCAAGAGGTATAGTTATCTGGAACGGTTTAAAAAAGCACATCATTATTACTGATAATATGTTGTCCAACAACAACTGTTGCGGTATAGAATTACAGGATGGAACGGCCGATATGGTTACCATTACTGGTAACAGTGTGGATGTTACCGCAGGAGACAGTGGTATGGGATTGACTGGAATGAGTAATGCATTAGTGGACAATAACACGGTCACCGGAGTTGGACGTTTTGGAATCGAGATCAAAAATCCAAATGGAAATGTGAGTGTAACCAATAATCATGTTACCAATACAGGTGCGGCCAATAATAGAGATTATGCAGGTATCGCTGTTTTCAGAAGAGGCGTTTTAGGCGGGACTTCTGGCCCTGATATTCCTTTTGGAGTTACCTTAACAGGAAATATAGTAACTGGTTATACCCATGCTGGCCCAGTAGCTGAAGGATTTGGTATTGTTGTGGAAGGAGTAGATCATATTGTCAGTGGTAATACTTTAATTGGAAATGATATTGGTATTCAGTTACAAGGAGGCGGCCATGATAATGCCAATTATCCGGCTGGAGATGGTGACCAGGAAGCAGGTCAATCACCAAATTATTTTGGGCGGGGTAATTCACCTAAAATCTGCGAAACGACTTTAGGTGTAAACACTTATGATGCGGGTGCTCCAAACGGAACCGATGTTCGTCTGGTAACTGATACTGAATTTTCCGATGATATTGCTTACATAACGACTAAAGTAATCGGAGCCATTCACAATCAAACACAGGATACTTATCACTGTACCATCCAGGATGCGATTGATAATTCAAATGGTTCAGAAGGAGCCAGAGATATAATCATTGTTCCGGACGGGGTGTATAGAGAGGAATTGGTTATTTCCAAAGATCATTTTGAACTGAGAGGAAATAATTATGGTATTGATCCATGTAGTGGGGCGCGATCAGACGAGTCTGTCATTATGGCTCCCCGATCAAATCCTGATCCGAATAGCCCTACAGGGGTTTACCTGATGTATTTTGACGGGCATCGTTCGGATGTGGTCGTTGAAGGGTTTACTTTTGAAGGAGACAATCCTGATCTTATGAGTGGAGTTGAATTTGGAGGAGCAGATGTTGATGCGGTAGAGGCCATGTCAGCTTATGATGGAATTTCAGATGTTCAGGTTAAGAATAATATCTTCCAAAACCTCAATTACGCAGCCATAGATTTCTACAATTACACCAATGGTGGGGCTGCCACCAAAGGTAATATTGTAAGCCACAACAAATTTGAAAATATTCTGCCAAGTTTATATGGAATAGGTGTGTTAATCTACAATAACGCCTACACCGATATTACGAATAACTGTATGGAGAATGTGCGTATTGGTGTTCAAACCGGTAATTTTTACCAGGCACATCCGGATAATTTGCAACCAAATATTTCAAATAACACTATCGTTTCAGAAAGACTTGGAATTTTCCATAACCTGGCTTATTCCGGCTCTGCTACCTTTAATATTAACAATAATACAATATCTTCTACCATAGGAGCAACCAATAATGACGGTATTTTGGTTTCAAGTATTGGCGGGACAGTTGATGTTAATATTTTAGATAATGATATAAGCAACACCAATGCCGGTATCGAATTTTGGAATTGTACTTCCAGTGCTGTTGTTACAGCCAATGGAGGAACGATTACCAATGCTCAATACGGTGTTTTTGCCAATAATTTTGAAGGATATAATTCGGATGCAAATAGTGGGGCAGTTGGTATTGATGGAATTAATATCGACGGCTCAGCCATAGCAGGTGTTTATGTCCTTGATAGTCCTGATAATACTAATAATGCGACAATTGACCTTACCGTCAATCACTGTGCCATTAATAACAGTGTTGTTGGGGTATTGATCGAAGGGGCTGATGCCACAGCTACCATTAATTACAACAACATTACTTCCAATGCTACCTTTGGTGTTAACAACCTGTCTGGCAATCAGATAGATGCTACTTCCAACTGGTGGGGAGATGCAAGCGGACCATCTGGCGAAGGTCCTGGCTCAGGGAATTCTGTATCCGAGTTTGTGGATTACTGTCCATGGTTGGATGCTGTATTCGCTACCGGTCTACCGGTTGGACCTGTACACAATACTACTACGGGTGAATATTTCTGTAGTATCCAGGGAGCAATAGATGATGGGGATACAGGTTCCGGAGATGTCATAACGGTAAGTTCAGGAACTTATACAGAAGCGCTTGTGGTTAACAAAGGAGTAACCATTCAGGGGCCGAATGTAGGGGTAGCACCAAACTGTTCAGGCGTGCGCGTTAATGAAGAAGCCGTGATAGAAACTGCTGATGGAACCACACCTGTTGCCATTTTAGCCAACGGTGTTACGATCGATGGATTTACGATCACCAATCCCGATGGGAATAACGCCATATATTCAAGTGGTTTTGGCGGACTTACTATTAAAAATAATATTATCACTTCAGTGGGTAATGATGCCCTTACGGGAAACACCCATGCTATAGCTGTTTCGTCGAATGCTGCAGCTATAACAGGAGTAATTATTGAGGATAACCGGATAACGGATATTCATGGAGGCGAGAATCCTGCATTAACAGGAGCAGCAGCTAAAGCCAACAATAAAAGTGGTTCGGCCATAGGTATTGGATGGTCTGATTCCAATAATGATATTGCAGGTGTAGTAATTCAAAGAAACTGTATAACCAATGTAAGCGCAAGTGCTGATGGATGGGATGATGGAGGAAAAGGAGCCTATGGTATCATATTAAATGTAGGATATACAGGATCAGGAAAGGTTTTATCTCCGCAGATTTTGGAGAATAAAATAGATCAATTAGCAGGATTATGGTCACATGGTATAGGCTTGGAGGGAGATACTCCTATGGCCAATGTACAAAATAATGCGATCAGCAACCTGACAGATAATAAGGTTGAATTAGATGCGGCTGCCATAATGGTAGAAGGTAATGCTTCTGCAGCAAGTGTAATGATCAATAACAATAGTTTTGTTGGGGTCGAGGCAGGCGTGAGAAATGTAACAGGAATTACAGTAAATGCAACTTGTAACTGGTGGGAAACAACAGACCTCGGAATGCTTTCTGGTAAGTACGTAGGTCTGGTAACAGTCAGTCCATTCCTGACGAGTGGAACGGATAGTGCTCCAGCTACTATCGGTTTCCAGCCAACAGGAACCTGTGATGGGGAATTCCCCATCCATAACGTGACACGGGACATCTATTTCGCTAGCATCCAGGATGCTATCGATGATGCCAATACGATGGCATTGGATGAGATCGAAATTTTGCCAACAGACTATACAGAACCTGGCCAGATTGATGTACACAAATCCATTTCATTACACGGGCAGGGCAAATTAGTTACAACTTTGCGTCCGGGAATGCATACCGGAAGTGGTGGTGATGCGAGAGGTTTTATTCTCGTCCAGGACGGCATTGAATTCCACTTGAGTGATTTGACAATGAACGGAACGGGTTTTAATGTATATCAGGGAATTCGCCAGAAGGGATTTGGAAGTGTGAATAATGTTTACTTTACGGAGATTAAATACCCGGGTTATGGCGGTGTGGCGATGGCAGCTTTTGGAACAGGAGATGTTCATGTGACCAATAGCATGTTTGATGAAATAGGCAGAGTCGGGGTATTATACTTTGGAACGGTGATAACAGGTTCCAATTTTACAGGTAATACATACACAGGAAAAGGCCCAGGCGATTGGCTGGATTATGCTTTGGATATTAGTGCAGGAGCAGTGGTTAATGTGAGTGGAAATACCATAAGCGGCAACAGGGGTGTTGCGAGTTCAGACGGCTCGACCTCAGCTGCGATATTAGTAAGCACTTATTATGGTGGAGGAACGACAGCTGCCATAACAAATAATGTACTTACAAATAACACCACAGGAGTTGCTGTGGGGTATGATGTGAGCGATACAAGTGTCGCAACCATCCAATACAATGATATTTTTGGCAATGATTATGGCGTAACGTCAACCGCACCACAGGTAGACGCGACAAGTAACTGGTGGGGCGATGCCAGCGGACCACAACACCCAACAGCAAACCCAGATGGAAGTGGTAACCCAGTTTCCGACAATGTAGATATTTGTCAATGGCTGGACGCCAGTTTTACAGTACCTGGAATGCCTGTTGATGTCACACCTGTGGCACTTTGTAAAGATCCTTTCTCCGTAGTGCTTGATGCCAATGGCATGGCCACTATTAGTGTTGCTGATGTGGATAACGGCAGTTACGATCCTTGTGAAACACCGACGTTAACTTTGAGTCAATCAAGTTTTGGTTGTAGTGATGTTTTAGGGTCTCCTGTCACAGTTACTTTGACAGCTACTGACGGGGCTCCACAATCATCAACCTGTAGTGTAATGGTAACTGTTGTAGATAATGTCCCAACAATTGCTGACTGCCCGGTCGATATTACAGTATCTAATGATGCGGGTCTTTGTGGTGCTGAAGTCACCTGGACGCCACCTACTGCCTCTAGAGCTGGTTATGATCAGGGGTTTGAAGCTGCAGGATTTATGTCAGGTGATTTCTATGGAGATTGGCAGGGGGATGTAGTAAGAGTTCCTACCGGTACCGATGGAATTGCTTCCTCTTCAGGAGGTGCTCATGCTCTGGTAGCAGGTGATCCTTATACAAGGCTTGGAGGATATTCTTCAGAATTCGGAACGGGTTATGTCGTCTCTGTTGATGTGTATATGGATTTAAACGATCCTGCGGTTACAGCTGCTCCTGCGGATACCTATGGCTGGGATTTATCTGTAGCTTCCAGCAATCAATCTGGAAATCACCTGCAGGACTTCATTTTCCATACAGCGTCTAACGATGCCGGGCATATTTTAGTGGGTGGTAGCAATAATACAAACTTTACCAGGAGGAATGATTTGGCCTCTTTAAATCACTTTGAAATTACTTCCTCCGCCTGGTATACCTTCCAATGGGTTTTTAGAGATGACGGAGCGGGAGTTTTAGCCGTTGACCTTAATTTGGTGGATGATGGGGGCACTATTTTGTGGACAGAAACGAGAAGTACTCCTACAAATTTGATTAGTACCGTTGTCGGAGGTAACCGCTACATGTGGTTTACATTTATTGAGGCGGAGAATTTATCGATTGATAATGTCATATTAGAGAACAATGTGGCTATAGTTTGTGACCATGAACCTGGAGATGTATTCCCCGTCGGAACTACGCTTGTAACCTATACAGCAACAAGTCCTTGCGGAAATACAGAAACCTGTACCTTCAATGTAACTGTCAATGATACAGAAAAACCTGAATTTGCCGATTGTCCTGCACCTATAGCTAGTTGTGCAGATGCTGCTACACTTTCCTGGACGCATGTAAAATTAACTGACAACTGTGACCTTTCTGGAGGTTCATTATCCTATACCTTATCTGGAGCCACCACCCAAACTGCAACAACTGTTGCTGAGTTTGATGGCTCAACGATGGGAACAGAAACCTTTAACGAAGGAATCACAACCGTAACCTATACCGCTTCTGATGCTGCCGGAAATCTGGTGAACGGAACGTGTAGTTTTACAGTTACCATTAACCCTCTTCCTGATTTTGATATCACGGCAGATTATGCCACCTGGGATAACATATCAGGAAATTCAGCAAGTGTGCCAGATGCCGGGGGAGGAGCAACCTATTCCTGGAGTATTACGAACGGAGTCATTGATTCAGGTGATGGTACCAGTTCCATTTCCTTTACATCCGGAAATGCGGGAACAGTAGAATTGTCTGTCACCGTTACAGATGGAAATACTTGTTCATCTTCAGCTATGGCAACGGTCATCGTGTTGGATCCTTGTAGCAGCCCTGATTTTTACAATCCAATAGCCTTGGCTCCAAATGGTTCAGAAGGAGTGGGTTTATGGTCGGTGGATCGGTATGAACCAGAAATTTTCGAATCTCCGGCTACCGCACCAGACGGAACCATAAATACATTACATCATGGCATTGATGCGGCTGATGGTCAGGCAGCTGGTTTTTACAATACCCAGGGAAGACGATATGCATTGCATCCATCCAGTATTGAAACCGAAATAGAATTATATGTTCCTGCTGATTGGGCCACAACTGGCAGACGAATGGCAGGTCTTTGGGGGGAAGCTTTTGATGCAACAAATGCCTTATCCGGTTATCCGATCATTGAGTTTACTTCCGATGGAGGTACCCCGAGATTTAGAGGATATGAAGGGGATGGTTCCTGGTACGATATGGGCTTGCCTCCTGGTTTTGCCTATGACCAATGGGTGACTTTGAGGTTGCAAGTGCTGGCAGGCGGAGAATTCAGATATACCGTAAAAACGGCACAAGGAGACCTGATTTATAATACGATGCTGCATGGAGTCAATGGATCTACTCATTTCAAAAATATCATTTTACAAGGGCATAATACTACGGCCGGTGTAACTTATGATATTTACTGGAATAACCAAACAGCCTCACCGGTCGATTTTGATATGGCTGCCAATGGTGTTGATCTCCAGCATTTTGATACTGCAACTTATTGCTATGGAGAACTGGTCGAATTCGAAATTACAGGTCCAAATAGTTTAGATACCTACACATTGACCCTTGATGGAAACCCGGTTTCTTCTGGTAATGTGAATGATCCGGCAGTAACTTTCAATGCTACAGAAGCTGATGTAGGCACTTACGAATTGACCGTAACGAATGACGATGGTTGTTCTTTGACGGAGGTTTATTATGTGGAAGTACAGCCTACACCAATAGTAGAAGCAACAGTTACTGGTCCTGGCGCTTATAGCCAGTTGATGACCTCAGGTAATTCATATGCTTTGACGATATGTTCAGGTGAAGAAGTGACTACAAGTGATGCGATCTCTACTTCGGTAGATCCAGGCTCCTGTGGACCATTATGGGTAGAGACGGTTTATACTACTAATATAAGTACGTTGCCTTCTACTCAAACCTTCAATGCTGATGTTGCTACGGCTTATCCAGCAACCTCGATCACACCTGAAAATCATGACGGCGTAGCGAAGGATATCGTATTTGTATCTACACCATATTATGATGTAGATGGATCAATGACCCTGACTGCGGGCGATGTAGCAGGAGATCCGGTTACTTTTACCTTGACCGTACAGCCGACACCAATAGTAGAAGCAACGGTTACCGGTCCTGGCGCTTACAGCCAGTTGATGACCTCAGGTAATTCATATGCTTTGACGATATGTTCAGGTGAAGAAGTGACGACAAGTGATGCCACCTCTACTTCGGTAGATCCAGGTTCTTGTGGACCATTATGGGTACAGACGGTTTATACTACTGATATAAGTACGTTGCTTCCTACTCAAACATATGATGCACCAGTCGGTTCTGCTTTGCCATCAACCTCGATCACTCCTGAAAATCATGACGGCGTAGCGAAGGATATCGTATTTGTATCTACACCATATTATGATGTAGATGGAAGTGGAACCCTGACTGCAGGAGATGTAGTTGGAGAGACCATTACTTTTACGTTGACTGTACAGCCTACGCCGATAGTATCAGCAACGGTTACGGGACCTGGTGCTTACAGCCAGTTCATGACCTCAGGTAATGCTTATGCTTTGACGATATGTTCAGGTGAAGAAGTGACGACAAGTGATGCCACCTCTACTTCGGTAGATCCAGGCTCTTGTGGACCATTATGGGTACAGGCTGTCATTACTACCGACATCAGTACGCTACCTGCTACTCAAACGGTTGATGGACCAGTTGGTCCGGATTTTGGATCCACTTCAATCACACCTGAAAATCATGACGGCGTAGCGAAGGATATCGTATTTGTATCTACACCATATTATGATGTAGATGGAAGTGGGACACTGACTGCAGGAGATGTAGTTGGAGAGACCATTACTTTTACGTTGACTGTACAGCCTGCACCAACTATCACTTGTATAATGAACCAGACCAGGGATACAGATCCGGCAACATGTACTTATACCGTTGATGGAACAGAATTTGATCCTGTAATAACAGGTAGTTGTACACCTCTTGTTGTGACCTATGAATTAACGGGGGCAACAGCTACAGGAGTTACAACAGCAAACTCCCTGGCAGGACTAATATTCTACAAGGGTACCACTACAGTAACTTGGACGGTGACCAATAGCGGTACACCGACGAGTTCCGCAACCTGTAGCTTTGATGTGCTGGTAGAAGATAATGAAATTCCGACATTGGCTTGTCCTGCGAATATTGTTTCCAACTCTAATCCAAGTATTTGTGGAAATACAGAATTCTGGACCAATCCTACAGCAACGGATAATTGTACAGCTACACCTGCTTTAGAGTGGGATATTTTTGACAAAAACAATACCTTGGTTTCTCACCAGACAGGTCTAATGGCTGGTAACGGCGTCAATTATACGTTTGGGGTAGGAGTGAATACGGTAACTTATACGGCTACAGATGCCAGCGGTAATCCGGCAACTTGTTTCTTTACCGTGACCATCAATGATGCTCAGCCACCGGTATTGCAGCCAGGAACCTGCCCTGCGAATATTACGGTAAACGATACGAATGGAGATTGTTCTGAAAATGCCACCTGGGTGGCACCTATTTTCTCGGATAATTGTAGTTTTACTGGAAGCTTTATGGTCTCAAGTGATTACAATCCGGGAGCTTCTTTCCTGGCCGGGGTTACTACGGTTACCTACACGGCAACAGACGGAACAAATTCGACTGTATGTACCTTTGATGTTATTGTCACAAGTACTCCCATGGCTGTGGATGACGTAAACAGCCCTGCCGTTTCACCTGGATCGGATGCTGTAGTCAACGTAGTTACGAATGATATGGATTGCGATACCAATATCGATGCCTCAACTGTAGACTTTGCACCGGGCATTGCTGGACAGCAAACAATTATGACGGTACTTGGAGAAGGGGAGTGGACCGTTGATGCAAACGGAGAGGTTACCTTCTCTCCTGAGGCTGGTTTTACCATTGATCCTACTCCTATTACTTACGTGGTTAAAGATGGTTCGGGCAATACTTCAAATGTGGCAACTATAACAGCAGACTATTTACCGATTGCTAGTGATGACCTTAGCGATAATAACAATGCAGGATCAGTTGAAGTTGATGTTTTGGCAAATGACCTGGATGGTGATTACGTTGATCCGACGACAGTAAGTCTTGTGACGCCTGTTGGAGCTACGAATGTGGTAACTGATGGAAATGGCGACGTTACAAGTATGGATATACCGGGCGAAGGTACATGGAGTGTGAATGGTGCCACAGGTGCCATCACATTTACTCCTCATGTAGCATTGGTAGGGGATCCGACTCCAATTAATTATACGGTGAATGATCATGAAGGAAATCCATCAAATCAGGCGCTTGTTACAATAGAATACACACTTTGTGTTGAAATTGAAGCATGGGTGTATCTGGAAGGTTCAGCAATTGCACCAAACGGTTCGTCAAATTATTCCATTCCGATGAGATCAGAGTTGAATGATAAGAGATTGCTGCCTGGACAGTATTCAAGTAGCCCTCTTGGAAATTACTATTCTCCTCCTGGCCAGCCTTACAGTGTAGCACCATGGAATTATATGGGAACAGAAGGATATGGTTATGACTCAGATGAAATGGTTGGAAACGCAGATGCGGGTTATCCTTCCGATGTTGTCGATTGGGTATTGGTTTCCTTGAGAGATAAAGTGGTTGATCCATTTAACCTTTTAGGAGATTATAAGCCTGATTTAACTCCGATTTGTACTGCTGCAGCATTGTTACATACAGATGGTTCCATTGAGTTTATTGACGGATTTACCTGTTGTGAATTAGATGTTTCAGAAACATATTACCTGGTCATAGAACACCGCAATCACTTACTTGTGAGTTCGCATGAACCGGTGCCCATAATCAATGGAGTGATTTCTTATGACTTCAGGTCTCAACAAAGTTATATTCAAATAGCTTTTGGTAGTCCTAATGGATCAGGCCAAAAAGAAGTAAGTCCAGGTGTATTTGTAATGCATGCAGGTAATGGAGATCAGGCACCTGATCCTACAGCAGATACCTTTATTGGATTTGGTGATGAAGCATTTTTGAAATCTGAATACGGACAAGTACTTCGCTATCTAAATGGAGATTATAATATGAACGGCTCTCCAAATAGCCTTGATCGAATTCTTTGGGGCTTCAACAACGGTAAGTCATCAGCTGTACCGAGAAATTAATGAATCTGCAACCGGATAGCCAGTTAATGCTGGCTATTCGGTTGTTCTTGTTAAATAAAGTAATAGGAAAAATTAAAAAATAGAAAAATGAAAAAATTACAGACTCCAAATATTATCATAATTGCACTCAGCATTTTATTAGCCTTGGGTTTTTCTGTTTCAGCTCAGAATACGGGTATGGTTAGTGTCCGTTTTTCAAACCCTCAATATGATCAAACGCAGCGGACCTATTGTCTGGATGTTGATTTGCAGTCAAATGTCCAGGGGCAACGCTTTGATGGGATGAATGTGCGATTTTTTTATGATGCTACAAAAATGGATTTTTTGAATATTGCCAATTTTCATGAAGGTGTCGGCCCTGTTAATCCTAATCCGGCCAGAGTAACGGAAGGAGCCGCATGGGGGTATTATTTATTTAATTTGGAATCTTCAGCAAATGCTGTTAATGGTGCTGTCCAGGTAATAAACCCTGATAATTACGTAACCATTCCAACGGATGGATGGATGAAATTTTTTGAGGTTTGTTTTGAAGTAAAGGAGTCAATTCCCGTTAATGAAGATTTTTGTCCAAGTGTGATCTGGGATTTGAAAACAGCTTCTGGAAAAGGAGGTTTTTTAACAGGTAGTGGAGGTGTTGTTATAACCACTTATGGCAATAACCCCTCCATTAAAGATGGTAAAAGAATTACGGCTTCACAGCATTTTAACTGGGAAGGATATGCTGATCAGGGTACCCCTCCATTTGGAGTGCCAATCCAGGAAAATTGTATCTCTCTCACTGGAAGCGTAACGGGAATTGAATCTACAGATGCGAAAAAATTTGAGTTGTTCCAGAACCAACCAAATCCTTTTGATGAATTTACAGAAATCAGATTTACCCTTCCTGAGGCTTCCGCTGCCAAGTTGACCTTTTTTGACGGAACCGGTAAATCCATCAAACTTATTGAGGGGGATTATGCAGCCGGGATGAATGTAGTAAAAGTTAAAAGTAAGGATTTTCATGAGGTTTCAACCGTACTTTTTTATCGCCTTGAAACTCCAGCTCATAAATCAGTATTCAAAAAGATGATCTTTTTGAGGTAAGTAAAAAGCCTTTTGAAAATTGCCTCAAATGAACCTAAAACCATCTAAAAATAAAGGCTGGGTTTGAACTGGGTTTAAACCTGGATTTATTTTTGAATTAACAAGATAAAAGTCCATATGAAAAAGCCTCTATCTACGGAAACGAAAAGTAATCGAAATGAAAATTTTAGTTTTTCATCTCGAATTTCTTTTTTTATTATACTATTCCTGTCTTTTGGTTTTCAAGGGATGGCACAAGATCCTGTTGTCACAGTACGATTTGCTAACCCGGATTATGATTGTAATACGTCAAAATATTGTTTGGATGTAGAGTTTCATTCGGATACACCTAATTTGGAATTGCAGGGAATGAATGTGCGTTTTTGGTACGATGATGATGTTCTTGAATTTTCCCATTTCGATAATTTTCAGGGGGGATACGGTGAAATAACTCCTGCTCCAGAGTTACAAGCTTATAATGGAGCCGGAACATCATTTTTTGGTTTTGGTCCAATTGCTGAAAGGTTTAGTGGAAACGTAGATTTAGTTAATACAATGGCAACTCCAATTAAAATTGAAACAACAGGTTGGACGATGTTATATGAGGTTTGCTTTGATGTTGATGCTCCTTTAGAAGATGATACTTTTTGTCCAAGTGTAATATGGGACTTACAGGAACCTCCGAGTACTGGTGGCTTTTTGGGAGGAACCTTAGATTTTACTGTGGTTGGTGGTTCTACTATTGTTAAAGCGGTAGAACAATTTAATTGGCAATATGATGGATCTCCTGCCACTACTCCTTACGGGGCTCCGGTGCAAACTTCCTGTACTTCAACCATTTGCGGTCCTGTTGGGGAACCGGTAATAACAGCTCAATTTGCCAACCCTCAATTTGATTGTGATAATAGCCAGTATTGTGTGGATATAGAATTACAATCCAATACAGCAAGCCAGGAGTTATTTGATATGGAGGTCAGTTTTTTCTTTGATAGTGATATCATGACCTTTGCAGGATTTCAAAATTATGCCGCCGGATATGGAACGGTTGTCCCGAATCCCCCGGCAGAATCACCAATTGTAACAAATCTTTTTAATTTCCCTGGTTCGACCAGGTGGTTGCATGGGAATATCCAGGTGGCTAACCCATCCATTACGGCATTAGCTATATCAACGATCGGATGGACTAAATTAGTAGAGGTTTGTTTTGATGTTGTAAGTCCGGGAGAAGCGGACTTTTGCCCGAACCTCGTATGGGATCTTATGGAAGACCCTGTTAACGAAGGATTCTTTGCTCAGGGAGTTATCATTAATGTGGTAGATCAAAATACAGATCTTGCCATTCCTTCCACGGAGAATGTAGTTCAGTACAACTGGGATTATTTTCCTGGTGCAGTGGCAGCTCCCTGGGGAGCACCGGAGATAGCTCCGACAAATTGTATTTCAACTATTTGTGGCGATCCGGTAATTACAGCTCAATTTGCAAATCCTCTGTTCGATTGTGTTACGGATCAATATTGTGTAGATATAGAATTGCAGTCAGATATTCCAGGTCAGGAGTTATTTGATATGGAGGTCAGCTTTTTCTTTGATAGTGATATCATGACCTTTGCAGGATTTCAAAATTATGCTACAGGTTATGGTCCCGTAGTTCCGAGTCCTCCGGCAGAATCACCAATTGGAACAAATCTTTTCAATTTCCCTGGTTCGACCAGGTGGTTGCATGGGAATATCCAGGTGAATAACCCTTCCATTACAGCATTAGGTATATCAACGACCGGATGGACTAAATTGGTTGAGGTTTGTTTTGATGTTGTAAGTCCGGGAGAAGCCGACTTTTGCCCGAACCTCGTATGGGATCTTATGGAAGACCCTGTAAACGAAGGATTCTTTGCTCAGGGAGTTATCATTAATGTGGTAGATCAAAATACAGATCTTGCCATTCCTTCCACGGAGAATGTCGTTCAGTACAACTGGGATTATTTCCCTGGTGCAGTGGCAGCTCCCTGGGGAGCGCCGGAGCTGGTTCCGACAAATTGTATTTCAACCATTTGTGTAGATCCTGTAATTACCGCTGAATTCACAAACCCGCAATATTATTGCGATGATAATAAATATTGTTTGGATATAGAATTGCATTCAGATATTCCAGACCAGGAGTTGTATGATATGGAGGTCAGTTTTTTCTTTGATAGTGATGTCATGACCTTTGCAGGATTTCAAAATTATGCCACAGGTTATGGCCCCGTAGTTCCGAGCCCCCCGATAGAAGCACCTATCGTAACAAATCTTTTCAATTTCCCTGGTTCGACCAGGTGGTTGCATGGAAATATCCAGGTAGTCAATTCATTGATGGCTCTTGATTTACCTACAAGTGGAGGGGCAAAATTGGTTGAGGTTTGTTTTAATATAGTAGCAGGAACCCCTGATGATAGTTTTTGCCCAAGTGTCGTATGGGATTTGGAAGAGGATCCAGCAGACCTGGGATTTATTGCAGATGGTATGGTCATTAATGTGGTAGATCCTATTTCCAGTAATGCTATTCCTTCCACAGAGAATGTCGTACAGTTTAACTGGGCGTATTTTCCAGGTGCTGTGGCAGCTCCTTGGGGCGAGCCGGTAGTGACGTCATGTATTGCAGCCCTTACTGCCACCGCAAGTGATCAGGTTAATGTCTCTTGCTTTGGAGAAGCCGATGGATCAATACTGATTACACCTTCTGGTGGTGCAGGTCCTTATACCATTACTCCTGCTCAAACAGGTCTAACGGCTGGGGGATATACATTTACAGTTACAGATAATTATGGGTGTGAGACGGCGGTAGATGTGACGATCACGGAACCGATAGAAGTTACGGTAGATGCCAGTTCAACGAATGTAAGTTGTAATGGAGAAGCAGATGGGACGATCACCGTCTTTGGAGTAAGTACCGGAGCGACCACGATGATACAACTGGATGGTGTAGGAGCAGACCTGAGTGGCCAAGCCACCTATGGTCCTGGCACTTATGTAATCACAGCTACGGCACCGAATGGCAATAATGATGGCGATTGCACCGCGACAGCGAGTGTAACGATCACCGAACCGATAGAAGTTACGGTAGATGCCAGTTCGACGAATGTAAGTTGTAATGGTGAAGCAGATGGGACGATCACCGTCTTTGGAGTAAGTGCCGGAGCGACCACGATGATACAATTAGATGGTCTAGGAGCAGACTTGAGTGGGCAAACCACCTTTGGTCCTGGCACTTATGTAATCACCGCAACGGCACCGAATGGCAATAATGATGGTGATTGCACCGCGACAGCGAGTGTAACGATCACCGAACCGATAGAAGTTACGGTAGATGCCAGTTCGACGAATGTAAGTTGTAATGGTGAAGCAGATGGGACGATCACCGTCTTTGGAGTAAGTGCCGGAGCGACCACGATGATACAATTAGATGGTCTAGGAGCAGACTTGAGTGGGCAAACCACCTTTGGTCCTGGCACTTATGTAATCACCGCAACGGCACCGAATGGCAATAATGATGGTGATTGCACCGCGACAGCGAGTGTGACGATCACCGAACCGATAGAAGTTACGGTAGATGCCAGTTCGACGAATGTAAGTTGCAATGGTGAAGCAAATGGGACGATCACCGTCTTTGGAGTAAGTGCCGGAGCGACCACGATGATACAATTAGATGGTCTAGGAGCAGACTTGAGTGGGCAAACCACCTTTGGTCCTGGCACTTATGTAATCACCGCAACGGCACCGAATGGCAATAATGATGGTGATTGCACCGCGACAGCGAGTGTGACGATCACCGAACCGATAGAAGTTACGGTAGATGCCAGTTCGACGAATGTAAGTTGCAATGGTGAAGCAAATGGGACGATCACCGTCTTTGGAGTAAGTGCCGGAGCGACTACGATGATACAATTAGATGGTCTAGGAGCAGACTTGAGTGGGCAAACCACCTTTGGTCCTGGCACTTATGTAATCACCGCAACGGCACCGAATGGCAATAATGATGGTGATTGCACCGCGACAGCGAGTGTGACGATCACCGAACCGATAGAAGTTACGGTAGATGCCAGTTCGACGAATGTAAGTTGCAATGGTGAAGCAAATGGGACGATCACCGTCTTTGGAGTAAGTGCCGGAGCGACCACGATGATACAATTAGATGGTCTAGGAGCAGACTTGAGTGGGCAAACCACCTTTGGTCCTGGCACTTATGTAATCACCGCAACGGCACCGAATGGCAATAATGATGGTGATTGCACCGCGACAGCGAGTGTGACGATCACCGAACCGATAGAAGTTACGGTAGATGCCAGTTCGACGAATGTAAGTTGTAATGGTGAAGCAAATGGGACGATCACCGTCTTTGGAGTAAGTGCCGGAGCGACCACGATGATACAATTAGATGGTCTAGGAGCAGACTTGAGTGGGCAAACCACCTTTGGTCCTGGCACTTATGTAATCACCGCAACGGCACCGAATGGCAATAATGATGGTGATTGCACCGCGACAGCGAGTGTGACGATCACCGAACCGATAGAAGTTACGGTAGATGCCAGTTCGACGAATGTAAGTTGTAATGGTGAAGCAAATGGGACGATCACCGTCTTTGGAGTAAGTGCCGGAGCGACTACGATGATACAATTAGATGGTCTAGGAGCAGACTTGAGTGGGCAAACCACCTTTGGTCCTGGCACTTATGTAATCACCGCAACGGCACCGAATGGCAATAATGATGGTGATTGCACCGCGACAGCGAGTGTAACGATCACCGAACCGATAGAAGTTACGGTAGATGCCAGTTCGACGAATGTAAGTTGTAATGGTGAAGCAGATGGGACGATCACCGTCTTTGGAGTAAGTGCCGGAGCGACCACGATGATACAATTAGATGGTCTAGGAGCAGACTTGAGTGGGCAAACCACCTTTGGTCCTGGCACTTATGTAATCACCGCAACGGCACCGAATGGCAATAATGATGGTGATTGCACCGCGACAGCGAGTGTAACGATCACCGAACCGATAGAAGTTACGGTAGATGCCAGTTCGACGAATGTAAGTTGTAATGGTGAAGCAGATGGGACGATCACCGTCTTTGGAGTAAGTGCCGGAGCGACCACGATGATACAATTAGATGGTCTAGGAGCAGACTTGAGTGGGCAAACCACCTTTGGTCCTGGCACTTATGTAATCACCGCAACGGCACCGAATGGCAATAATGATGGTGATTGCACCGCGACAGCGAGTGTGACGATCACCGAACCGATAGAAGTTACGGTAGATGCCAGTTCGACGAATGTAAGTTGTAATGGTGAAGCAAATGGGACGATCACCGTCTTTGGAGTAAGTGCCGGAGCGACCACGATGATACAATTAGATGGTCTAGGAGCAGACTTGAGTGGGCAAACCACCTTTGGTCCTGGCACTTATGTAATCACCGCAACGGCACCGAATGGCAATAATGATGGTGATTGCACCGCGACAGCGAGTGTGACGATCACCGAACCGATAGAAGTTACGGTAGATGCCAGTTCGACGAATGTAAGTTGCAATGGTGAAGCAAATGGGACGATCACCGTCTTTGGAGTAAGTGCCGGAGCGACTACGATGATACAATTAGATGGTCTAGGAGCAGACTTGAGTGGGCAAACCACCTTTGGTCCTGGCACTTATGTAATCACCGCAACGGCACCGAATGGCAATAATGATGGTGATTGCACCGCGACAGCGAGTGTGACGATCACCGAACCGATAGAAGTTACGGTAGATGCCAGTTCGACGAATGTAAGTTGCAATGGTGAAGCAAATGGGACGATCACCGTCTTTGGAGTAAGTGCCGGAGCGACTACGATGATACAATTAGATGGTCTAGGAGCAGACTTGAGTGGGCAAACCACCTTTGGTCCTGGCACTTATGTAATCACCGCAACGGCACCGAATGGCAATAATGATGGTGATTGCACCGCGACAGCGAGTGTAACGATCACCGAACCGATAGAAGTTACGGTAGATGCCAGTTCGACGAATGTAAGTTGTAATGGTGAAGCAGATGGGACGATCACCGTCTTTGGAGTAAGTGCCGGAGCGACCACGATGATACAATTAGATGGTCTAGGAGCAGACTTGAGTGGGCAAACCACCTTTGGTCCTGGCACTTATGTAATCACCGCAACGGCACCGAATGGCAATAATGATGGTGATTGCACCGCGACAGCGAGTGTGACGATCACCGAACCGATAGAAGTTACGGTAGATGCCAGTTCGACGAATGTAAGTTGCAATGGTGAAGCAAATGGGACGATCACCGTCTTTGGAGTAAGTGCCGGAGCGACTACGATGATACAATTAGATGGTCTAGGAGCAGACTTGAGTGGGCAAACCACCTTTGGTCCTGGCACTTATGTAATCACCGCAACGGCACCGAATGGCAATAATGATGGTGATTGCACCGCGACAGCGAGTGTGACGATCACCGAACCGATAGAAGTTACGGTAGATGCCAGTTCGACGAATGTAAGTTGTAATGGTGAAGCAAATGGGACGATCACCGTCTTTGGAGTAAGTGCCGGAGCGACCACGATGATACAATTAGATGGTCTAGGAGCAGACTTGAGTGGGCAAACCACCTTTGGTCCTGGCACTTATGTAATCACCGCAACGGCACCGAATGGCAATAATGATGGTGATTGCACCGCGACAGCGAGTGTGACGATCACCGAACCGATAGAAGTTACGGTAGATGCCAGTTCGACGAATGTAAGTTGTAATGGTGAAGCAAATGGGACGATCACCGTCTTTGGAGTAAGTGCCGGAGCGACCACGATGATACAATTAGATGGTCTAGGAGCAGACTTGAGTGGGCAAACCACCTTTGGTCCTGGCACTTATGTAATCACCGCAACGGCACCGAATGGCAATAATGATGGTGATTGCACCGCGACAGCGAGTGTGACGATCACCGAACCGATAGAAGTTACGGTAGATGCCAGTTCGACGAATGTAAGTTGTAATGGTGAAGCAAATGGGACGATCACCGTCTTTGGAGTAAGTGCCGGAGCGACTACGATGATACAATTAGATGGTCTAGGAGCAGACTTGAGTGGGCAAACCACCTTTGGTCCTGGCACTTATGTAATCACCGCAACGGCACCGAATGGCAATAATGATGGTGATTGCACCGCGACAGCGAGTGTGACGATCACCGAACCGATAGAAGTTACGGTAGATGCCAGTTCGACGAATGTAAGTTGTAATGGTGAAGCAAATGGGACGATCACCGTCTTTGGAGTAAGTGCCGGAGCGACCACGATGATACAATTAGATGGTCTAGGAGCAGACTTGAGTGGGCAAACCACCTTTGGTCCTGGCACTTATGTAATCACCGCAACGGCACCGAATGGCAATAATGATGGTGATTGCACCGCGACAGCGAGTGTAACGATCACCGAACCGATAGAAGTTACGGTAGATGCCAGTTCGACGAATGTAAGTTGTAATGGTGAAGCAGATGGGACGATCACCGTCTTTGGAGTAAGTGCCGGAGCGACCACGATGATACAATTAGATGGTCTAGGAGCAGACTTGAGTGGGCAAACCACCTTTGGTCCTGGCACTTATGTAATCACCGCAACGGCACCGAATGGCAATAATGATGGTGATTGCACCGCGACAGCGAGTGTGACGATCACCGAACCGATAGAAGTTACGGTAGATGCCAGTTCGACGAATGTAAGTTGTAATGGTGAAGCAAATGGGACGATCACCGTCTTTGGAGTAAGTGCCGGAGCGACCACGATGATACAATTAGATGGTCTAGGAGCAGACTTGAGTGGGCAAACCACCTTTGGTCCTGGCACTTATGTAATCACCGCAACGGCACCGAATGGCAATAATGATGGTGATTGCACCGCGACAGCGAGTGTGACGATCACCGAACCGATAGAAGTTACGGTAGATGCCAGTTCGACGAATGTAAGTTGCAATGGTGAAGCAAATGGGACGATCACCGTCTTTGGAGTAAGTGCCGGAGCGACTACGATGATACAATTAGATGGTCTAGGAGCAGACTTGAGTGGGCAAACCACCTTTGGTCCTGGCACTTATGTAATCACCGCAACGGCACCGAATGGCAATAATGATGGTGATTGCACCGCGACAGCGAGTGTGACGATCACCGAACCGATAGAAGTTACGGTAGATGCCAGTTCGACGAATGTAAGTTGCAATGGTGAAGCAAATGGGACGATCACCGTCTTTGGAGTAAGTGCCGGAGCGACTACGATGATACAATTAGATGGTCTAGGAGCAGACTTGAGTGGGCAAACCACCTTTGGTCCTGGCACTTATGTAATCACCGCAACGGCACCGAATGGCAATAATGATGGTGATTGCACCGCGACAGCGAGTGTGACGATCACCGAACCGATAGAAGTTACGGTAGATGCCAGTTCGACGAATGTAAGTTGCAATGGTGAAGCAAATGGGACGATCACCGTCTTTGGAGTAAGTGCCGGAGCGACTACGATGATACAATTAGATGGTCTAGGAGCAGACTTGAGTGGGCAAACCACCTTTGGTCCTGGCACTTATGTAATCACCGCAACGGCACCGAATGGCAATAATGATGGTGATTGCACCGCGACAGCGAGTGTAACGATCACCGAACCGATAGAAGTTACGGTAGATGCCAGTTCGACGAATGTAAGTTGTAATGGTGAAGCAGATGGGACGATCACCGTCTTTGGAGTAAGTGCCGGAGCGACCACGATGATACAATTAGATGGTCTAGGAGCAGACTTGAGTGGGCAAACCACCTTTGGTCCTGGCACTTATGTAATCACCGCAACGGCACCGAATGGCAATAATGATGGTGATTGCACCGCGACAGCGAGTGTGACGATCACCGAACCGATAGAAGTTACGGTAGATGCCAGTTCGACGAATGTAAGTTGCAATGGTGAAGCAAATGGGACGATCACCGTCTTTGGAGTAAGTGCCGGAGCGACTACGATGATACAATTAGATGGTCTAGGAGCAGACTTGAGTGGGCAAACCACCTTTGGTCCTGGCACTTATGTAATCACCGCAACGGCACCGAATGGCAATAATGATGGTGATTGCACCGCGACAGCGAGTGTAACGATCACCGAACCGATAGAAGTTACGGTAGATGCCAGTTCGACGAATGTAAGTTGTAATGGTGAAGCAGATGGGACGATCACCGTCTTTGGAGTAAGTGCCGGAGCGACCACGATGATACAATTAGATGGTCTAGGAGCAGACTTGAGTGGGCAAACCACCTTTGGTCCTGGCACTTATGTAATCACCGCAACGGCACCGAATGGCAATAATGATGGTGATTGCACCGCGACAGCGAGTGTGACGATCACGGAGCCTGATCTACTCACCCTCACCGCCACCCCAATCAACCCTGATTGCGCCGGAGACCTCGGATCAGTACTATTAGAAACAACAGGCGGCACCGAACCATACACCTACGACCCAGGCAACCCACCAGTGGATGATTTAACTACTGGCACCTACACCTACAATGTAATGGATGCAAATGGGTGTACGGCAATGGCTACGGCAATGATTAGTACAACACCACTGCCAACAGTGGTACTGTCACCGATTAATGATATCAGTACAATTACAAATACCCCGGTAATTATTACCCAGACAGTGACCTATCCAGTATTTACACTTGATCCGTCCTATTTGACAGATGCTGTATTTAACAGTGGAGTAGCTTTCCCTGCTGGTGCGGAAATAATCAAAATTGAATATAATGATGGTATAATAAACAGTTTCCCAACCATTGTTGATGGAAACTTAGGAGGACTTACAGAAGTATACCTAAGTGATGTTCTTGGTGGAGCTTATCCATTGAACGACCATTCGGGCCTTACCGTGGAATGGATCTTCACGCTTGCAGGTTTTGGCGATGAAGCTACCTATCCAATAACGATAACGCCCGTAACATACATTTCAGGAGATCCTAATGAATGCGAATCGGCCATTGGAACACCGGCGAGCTTCAGTCTGACTTTTGCAGATATGGATATTTTTGCTATTGCAACTTCACCGGCGCAGGTTATTTGTGATAAAGTAACCTTTACTTTTGAGGAGGATTACCCGGCGATTGCAAATGTGGATGCCTTAGTACTTTCCAATGCAATGATCACGGTGACTTCTGGCGATCCGATTCCTGCCGGAACAACCATTGATTGGAGCACTACATTTGGTTCCGGATCTTACCTGCTGCCAGCAGCAACCAGTAGTATTTACCTTTCTGAAATCCTCGGATTAGGTCCTAATCCTTTGGTTAACGAAAACAATGCGGCAAGGACATGGACCTTTATGTTGAGCGGACCAAACCTTGACGAATTTGATTACGATTTGCAAATTGATGGAATAGCGCAGCTGGAAGGAGTGGATTATGTTTATGCCACTGAAAATATTTCGATAAAAGGTTTACCGGTGGTAACATTGTCTTCCATTGCTGATGTTAGCACTATTACCAATACACCAGTGGTGATTCATCAGTCGGTTACTTATCCGGCTACAATTACGACGTTGTCAAGTGTGGTAACCGATGCAGAAATTTCTACTCCGGTTGCTTTCCCTGCCGGCGCAATAATAGAAACGATCACCTATGACGATAATAACGGAAACGTCTTCTCATGGCCTGTAAACTATAATATTGGCGGGCTGAATTCACTATACCTTAGTTACGTCTTAGGTTCGGCCTCTCCTTTGAATGGGCATGCAGGCCTCACGGTAGACTGGACGTTTACCCTTAGTGGCTTTGATGCGGAACAAACTTATCCGATAACAATCACTCCGGTCGCATACGATCCTGCTATTAATTGTATTTCAGTGATAGGCTCCTCCTCCTCTTTCAATTTGACATTTGCTGATTTAGTGGCCTATAGTCTGGCTCCTGATCCGGCATTGATATGCGATGATGAAGTCACGTTTACGGCTGATATCACTTATCCAGCCATTGTCAATGTGGATAATGGCACAGGAGTGGTGGTTAATAATGCGAAGATTACCTCCGATGTTGCTTTGCCGGCAGGAACGATAGCGTGGAGTTATAATGGAATTCCGGGAGTGCCTTTTACTGTTGTTGCAGGTACAACCACCTTATACCTGAGTGACATTGTTCAGAATACACCTTATCCTATTGTTACGGATAATGGCCTTTCCGCAACCTGGGTATTCACTTTGTCCGGGGTAGGATTAGGGAATAATGATTATGTATTTACCATAGAGAACCTGGCACAGCTAGGGGGGAATGATTATATATACAATTCTGCCACTATAAATATTGATAATGATGGGGTAGGACCGGTAATCGACTGTATGAGCATTCCTATGCAAATAGTAAATACTTCCGTAGGGGGTTCAGGGGATTGTACAGGATTGATTCCGGATGTGACACAATTGGTTAGATCTGCTTCAATGGATAACTGTACAGATCCAATGGATTTGATCATTACCCAGTTACCTGCTATAGGAGATCCAGTTTCGGGCGCAGATGGAACTACATTGACAGTAACTGTTTCTGTGGAAGATGCTCATGGCAATTCAACAGATTGTCAGGTGACCATTGAATTGAATGATGATGAAGCACCGATCATTACAAATTGCCCTGCAAGCGATGTGGTAGTGGTTGCCGATCCAAATTTCTGTGGTAAATTTATTACACAATCCGTAAATATAACAGACAATTGCGATTTGACATCTGTTGTGGCTACCGCACCGGCTTCTATTATTCCTCCAATAGTGAATCCTCTTAGTTCTTTATATACGGTTGCGGGTAATTTTTCCGTAGGAACGACTGAAGTTACGGTTACGGCAACAGATGCCGGTGGAAATCCATCGACCTGTGTTTTCAATGTAGTGGTTCAGGATACACAGGCTCCTGCTTTACAAAATGGTACTTGTCCGGGTAATATTACAGTAAGTGATACGGATGGGGATTGTATGGCGAATGCGACCTGGTTAGCGCCTATTTTTTCGGATAATTGTGGTTTAGGTGGTGGGTTTACGGTTTCAGGTGATTACACTCCGGGTGCAGCCTTCCCGGTTGGAACAACTACAGTAACCTACACCGCCACGGATGGTTCTCCATATTCAAGTGATGCAACCTGTATTTTTGATGTAATTGTTTTGGATGATCACGACCCTTCCATTACCTGCCCTGCAAATATTTCAATGCCGGCAGATCCCGGGTTATGTGAAGCTACCGTAACCTTTGTGGCTCCTGTAGGAACAGATAACTGTTCCTCGGTAACTACTACTCAAACGGATGCCACTGGATTGTCAAGTGGTTCTGTTTTTCCTTTAGGTACAACTACCCTGGAGTTTACAGCTACTGATGGCGCGACCAATAGTTCGACCTGCACCATTATGGTGACGGTAACCAGTGTACCTGTTGCAGTGGATGATGTAAGTCTTCCAAGTTTGCCAGGATCTGTTACGCTAAACGTAGTAAACAACGATACCGACTGTGATAATAATATCGATGTTTCAACAGTCGATCTGAACCCATCAATGATGGGACAGCAAATAATGCTTACCGTACCTGGAGAAGGAGTATGGGATGTAAATGCAATAGGAGAAGTAACTTTTACCCCTGAAGTAGGCTTTACACTTGATCCTACTCCAATTACCTATACGGTTGGCGATGGTTCTTCCTTTACATCGAATACCGCAACCATTGCGATCGATTATGTTCCTGTAGCCATGGATGACCTCAGCAATAACAATAATGCCGGTCCGGTAGAGGTGGATGTATTGAGCAATGATACGGCTGGTGATTTGGTTGATCCTATGACGGTTCAAATCGTGGGGACAGCCAGCCCGGGGATGTCATTAATGGTGTTGGGAGAAGGTACATGGAGTGTAAATGGAATAACTGGAGCTATTACATTTGATCCTGAGGTTGGGTTCACTGGAAATCCAACACCTATATATTACACCGTTTTAGATGATGAAATGAATGAGTCCAACCAGGCCCTTGTGACTGTTGAATACACCTCATGTGTTCCGATTGAGGCTTGGGTTTATCTGGAAGGGGCTGCAGTCGCACCTGACGGGTCTTCAAATTATTCAATTCCAATGAGAACAACTTTGAATGATCTGCGGATTTTACCAGGGCAGTATCTTCAAAATGGACTACTTGGTAATTTTTATACACCCTCTGACCAGCCTTATGATGTTGCCCCATGGAATTATTCAGGGAATGAAGGACTCGGGTATGATTCTGAAGAAATGATTTCTATGGCGGATGCCGGATATCCTTCGACGGTGGTAGATTGGGTTTTGGTTTCTCTACGTGATAAGGAAGTAGATATTTTTAATCTCAATGGAGGTTATAAACCTACTGAAACACCAATATGCACTGCCGCCGCATTATTGCACATGGATGGTTCTATTGAATTTATTGATGGCTTTGAATGTTGCGAATTAAACGTTTCAGAATCGTATTACATAGTTATCGAGCATCGTAATCACCTTTTGGTGGCTTCGCATGAACCAGTTTCTATTGTTAACGGAAAGATTTCTTATGACTTCAGATCTCAGCAAAGTTACATTCAGATTGCCTTTGGCAGCCCCAACGGCTTTGGCCAAAAGGAAATTCTGCCAGGAGTATTTGCTATGCATGCCGGAAATGGAGGCCAGGCACCTGATCCTCAGGCGGATACTGATATTAATCTGGGAGATGAATTTTATTTGAAGTCTCAATACGGACAAGTTTTACGATATCGTAATGGTGATTATAATATGAACGGATCTCCCAATAACCTGGATCGGATTTTATGGGGATTCAATAACGGAAAGTCATCGGCGGTACCTAGGAATTAAATAATGTTACAACCGGATGGTTCTTCTTTTATAAAAAAACTGTCCGGTTGTATTCACAGAATAAAATTGAGGAACTTTAAGTATTTGAAAATTTTGTTATAGATAATTGGCATTGAGGTAATAAATTGACCTATGAAAAGCCTCAAAGATATGCCTTTGAAATAATATTTATTTAACCGAAAAAAATGGCCAGGCTTCGTTTTAGAAGTTTCTGGTTTTATCAATGTAATAACAGATTGTAATCCATATGAAAAATTCTCTACCTACTAAATTGAAAAGTAATTGGCTTGAAAGTAAAAGCTTTTTAGCCCGGCCTTTCTTGTTTTTGTTGTTGCTTTTGTTCCTTTCAATTCAAGGGCTTGCGCAACCCATTGTCACAGTTCGATTTGCTAATCCTAATTATGATTGCAATACAGCTAAATATTGCTTGGATGTTGAGTTTCATTCAAATACGGCTGGCCAGCAATTGTCAGGGATGAACGTTCGCTTTTGGTATGACGATGATGTTTTGGAATATTCTCATCTGGGGAATTTTCAGGGCGGATATCAGCAAATAGCACCCATACCTCCAATAATTGATACTTATCCCGGGGCTGGTTCTCTTTTCTTTAATGTGCCAGGCCCTGCGGAAAGAGTTGTGGCTGCAGTAGATCTTGTAGATTTTGGAGCACCTGCAATTCAAATTTCAACTACTGATTGGACCATGCTTTTTGAAGTTTGTTTTGATGTTGAAGCCCCCTTAGAGGATCCTAATTTTTGCCCTAGTGTAATTTGGGATCTACAGGAAGATCCGATGGATGGAGGATTTCTGGGTGGAGGTGTTTTGTATTATAATTTAGTTGGATCGGAAGCAGTAGAGAGTGTGGAACATCTAAATTGGGATTATGATGGAATTACTGGCACCCCTTATGGAAATCCCATTGAGACTTCCTGTATTTCTACTGTTTGTGGAATGCCTCCAGGAGACCCTGTTGTTACTGTTCAATTTGCCAACCCTCAATATGATTGTGATACCGATCAATATTGTTTGGATATTGAATTACAATCAAACACAGCTGGGCAGGAATTATTCGATATGAACGTAAGTTTTTATTATGATGAAAGTCAGTTAGATTTTACTGGTTTTCAAAATTATGCAGCTGGATATGGGCCAATTATTCCAAGCCCTCCAGTGGAGTCCCCAATTATGATTAATGCCTTTAATTTTGGTGGGGCCACAACCTGGTTGCATGGTATTATTCAAGTGAATGATCCAAATATGGCTTTGGCTTTGCCAACAAATGGTTTTGCGAAATTTGTGGAAGTATGTTTTGATGTAATTGCTCCTAATAGTTCCAATTTTTGTCCAAGTGTAGTTTGGGATTTAGAGGAGGATCCTGCGGATCTTGGATATATTGATGATGGGCTTATTGTCAATCTTGTAGATCCCAATAATTCTAATAACGCGATTCCTTCAATCGAAAATGTGAATCAGTATAACTGGGCTTATGATAGCGGTTTAGGAAGTCCTCCCTACGGTAATCCTGTAGAAACCAATTGTATCTCTACCCTTTGCTCAAATCCAGTTATTACAACCCAACTTTCAAATCCAAAATATGATTGTGATAATAATCAGTATTGTGTTGATATTGAGTTGCAATCAAATACGATTGGCCAGAAATTATTCGACATAAACGTAAGTTTTTATTACGATGAAAGCCTGTTGGATTTCACTGGTTTTCAAAATTATGCTACTGGATATGGGCCAATTATTCCGAGCCCTCCAGTGGAGTCTCCAATTATGATTAATGCCTTTAATTTTGCAGGATCCACAACCTGGTTGCATGGTATAATTCAAGTAAATAATACTATTAACGCCATTGATCTTCCGACAAGTGGTTGGGCTAAATTAGTCGAAGTTTGTTTTGACGTGGTAGCACCAACTCCAGATGATAATTTTTGTCCAAGCATAGTATTGGATTTGGAGGCGGATCCAGCAGATTTAGGTTATGTTGATGATGGTCTTATTGTCAATCTTGTGGATCCAAATGATTCAAATAATGCAATTCCTTCTATTGAAAATGTAATTCAGTTTAATTGGGCTTATGATTTTGGTGCAACGATGGCACCTTTTGGTGCTCCAGTTGAAACTTCCTGTATCTCCACAAGGTGTTATGACTTAGCTTTGGATAAATCAGTATCACCTTCCTGGGCAGACCCTGGTGATCCAGTTACCTTTACCATTCAAGTTGAGAACATAGGACCGGATCCTGCCACAGGCGTGGTGGTATCTGATCTTCTGCCCTCTGGTTTTGCCTATACCGGAGATTTTACTGCTAGTGGGTCTTATGTTTCCGGAACTGGAGAATGGACTATTGGAACCATTGGTGTAAATGAAACGGTTACCTTAACCATTTCGGCGACTGTTAATGGTTCGGGTATTTACACCAACCTTGCAGAAGTTATCGCCGCTAATGGCCAGGATGGAGATTCCTTTGTCAATAATGGTGTGGATACAGATGGGGATATGAATGTTGAAGATGACCTTGACGATGAAGATGACGGGGATGGAGCCATAGTTAATATTTGTAATTTGACCGTTGATGCGGGTGTGCCCCAAACGGTATGTGAAGGTTCGAGTGTTACTCTGTCAGGTTCTGGTGCATTAAGTTATACCTGGGATAATGGGGTGACGGACGGAGTTGCTTTTGTACCTCTCGGCACAACGACCTATACTGTAACAGGTATGGATATTAATGGTTGTGAAGCAATGGATCAGGTAACGATTACAGTCCAACCAGCGCTTGATGCCGGAGGCAACGGCACCTTAACCATCTGCGAAGGAGAGACTGTAACAGAAGCAGAACTTTTTGCTTCTTTAACGGGCACACCAGATGCAGGCGGAACCTGGAGCCCTGCGCTTGGCGGCCCTGGGACTTATACTTATACACATGCTGCCGTTGGAGAATGCCCTGCGGTCAGTGCAGAAGTGGTCGTAACGGAACAACCAGCGCTTGATGCAGGGGGTAACGGCACTTTAACCATCTGCGAAGGAGAAATAGTCACCACTGCAGAACTTTTTGCTTCCTTAACGGGCACACCAGATGCAGGTGGAACCTGGAGCCCTGCGCTTGGTGGGGCCGGGACTTATACTTATACACATGCTGCCGTTGGAGAATGCCCTGCGGTCAGTGCAGAAGTGGTCGTAACGGAACAACCAGCGCTTGATGCAGGGGGTAACGGCACTTTAACCATCTGCGAAGGAGAAATAGTCACCACTGCAGAACTTTTTGCTTCCTTAACGGGCACACCAGATGCAGGCGGAACGTGGAGCCCTGCACTTGGCGGAGCTGATACATATACCTATACGCATGCCGCTGTTGGAGAATGCCCGGCAGTCAGTGCCGATGTGGTGGTCACAGCCCAGCCTGCCCTTGATGCAGGAGGTAATGGCACACTGACGATTTGCGAAGGAGAGACTGTAACAGAAGCTGCCTTATTCTTAGCTTTAACGGGTACACCCGATGCAGGTGGAACCTGGAGCCCTGCGCTTGTTGGGGCCGGCACGTATACTTATACTCATCCTGCAGCAGGGAACTGTTTAGAAGTCAGTGCAGAAGTGGTCGTATCGGAACAACCAGCGCTTGATGCAGGCGGCAACGGCACTTTAACCATCTGCGAAGGAGAGACTGTAACAGAAGCAGAACTTTTTGCTTCCTTAACGGGCACACCGGATGCAGGCGGAACCTGGAGCCCTGCGCTTGGCGGAGCTGGGACTTATACCTATACGCATGCCGCCGTTGGAGAATGCCCGGCAGTCAGTGCCGATGTGGTGGTCACAGCCCAGCCTGCACTTGATGCAGGAGGTAATGGCACACTGACGATTTGCGAAGGAGAGACTGTAACAGAAGCTGCCTTATTCTTAGCTTTAACGGGTACACCCGATGCAGGTGGAACCTGGAGCCCTGCGCTTGTTGGGGCCGGCACGTATACTTATACTCATCCTGCAGCAGGGAACTGTTTAGAAGTCAGTGCAGAAGTGGTCGTATCGGAACAACCAGCGCTTGATGCAGGCGGCAACGGCACTTTAACCATCTGCGAAGGAGAGACTGTAACAGAAGCAGAACTTTTTGCTTCCTTAACGGGCACACCGGATGCAGGCGGAACCTGGAGCCCTGCGCTTGGCGGAGCTGGGACTTATACCTATACGCATGCCGCCGTTGGAGAATGCCCGGCAGTCAGTGCCGATGTGGTGGTCACAGCCCAGCCTGCACTTGATGCAGGAGGTAATGGCACACTGACGATTTGCGAAGGAGAGACTGTAACAGAAGCTGCCTTATTCTTAGCTTTAACGGGTACACCTGATGCAGGCGGAACCTGGAGTCCCGCATTAGCTGGTGCGGGAACCTATACCTATACGCATGCTGCCGTTGGAGAATGCCCTGCGGTCAGCGCAGAAGTGGTGGTTACAGAACAGCCAGCCCTTGATGCCGGAGGAAATGGTACCTTAACGATTTGCGAGGGGGAAATAGTCACCACTGCAGAACTTTTTGCTTCCTTAACGGGTACACCCGATGCAGGTGGAACCTGGAGCCCTGCGCTTGGTGGGGCCGGCACGTATACTTATACTCATCCTGCAGCAGGGAACTGTTTAGAAGTCAGTGCAGAAGTGGTCGTATCGGAACAACCAGCGCTTGATGCCGGCGGCAACGGTACTTTAACCATCTGCGAAGGAGAGACGGTTACCGAAGCAGAACTTTTTGCTTCCTTAACAGGTACACCCGATGCAGGTGGAACCTGGAGCCCTGCGCTTGGCGGCGCTGGGACTTATACCTATACACATGCCGCCGTTGGAGAATGCCCGGCGGTCAGTGCCGATGTGGTTGTAACGGAACAATCAGCGCTTGATGCAGGAGGAAACGGTACTTTAACGATCTGCGAAGGAGAGACCGTAACAGAAGCAGAACTTTTTGCTTCTTTAACGGGAACACCCGATGCAGGCGGAACCTGGAGCCCGGCCTTAGCTGGTGCGGGAACATATACTTATACTCACGCTTCCACAGGAGTATGCCCCGCCGTTAGTGCCGATGTAGTGGTCACAGAACAGCCTGCGCTTAATGCAGGTGGAAATGGTATGCTGACGATCTGCGATGGCGAGATTGTAACAGAAACCGCCTTATTCTTAGCTTTAACGGGAACACCGGATGCAGGTGGAACCTGGAGTCCGGCCTTAGCTGGTGCGGGAACATATACCTATACGCATGCCGCCGTTGGAGAATGCCCTGCGGTCAGCGCAGAAGTGGTGGTTACAGAACAGCCAGCCCTTGATGCCGGCGGAAACGGTACCTTGACGATTTGTGAAGGGGAGACAGTCACCACTGCAGAACTTTTTGCTTCTTTAACAGGTACACCCGATGCAGGTGGAACCTGGAGTCCTGCGCTTGGTGGGGCCGGCACGTATACTTATACTCATCCTGCAGCAGGGAACTGTTTAGAAGTCAGTGCAGAAGTGGTCGTAACGGAACAACCAGGGCTTGATGCTGGGGGTAACGGCACTTTGACGATCTGCGAAGGAGAGACTGTAACAGAAGCAGAACTTTTTGCTTCGTTAACGGGCACACCAGATGCAGGCGGAACCTGGAGTCCGGCACTTGGCGGAGCCGATACGTATACTTATACACATACTGCCGTTGGAGAATGCCCGGCGGTCAGTGCAGAAGTAGTAGTTACAGAACAACCAGCGCTTGATGCTGGAGGCAACGGCACTTTGGCCATCTGCGAAGGAGAGACTGTAACAGAAGCTGCCTTATTCTTAGCTTTAACGGGTACACCTGATGCAGGCGGAACCTGGAGTCCCGCATTGGCTGGTGCGGGAACCTATACCTATACGCATGCTGCCGTTGGGGAATGCCCTGCGGTCAGCGCAGAAGTGGTGGTTACAGAACAGCCAGCCCTTGATGCCGGAGGCAATGGTACCTTAACGATTTGCGAGGGGGAAATAGTCACCACTGCAGAACTTTTTGCTTCCTTAACGGGTACACCCGATGCAGGTGGAACCTGGAGCCCTGCGCTTGGTGGGGCCGGCACGTATACTTATACTCATCCTGCAGCAGGGAACTGTTTAGAAGTCAGTGCAGAAGTGGTCGTATCGGAACAACCAGCGCTTGATGCCGGCGGCAACGGTACTTTAACCATCTGCGAAGGAGAGACGGTTACCGAAGCAGAACTTTTTGCTTCCTTAACAGGTACACCCGATGCAGGTGGAACCTGGAGCCCTGCGCTTGGCGGCGCTGGGACTTATACCTATACGCATGCTGCCGTTGGAGAATGCCCGGCGGTCAGTGCAGAAGTGGTCGTAACGGAACAACCAGCGCTTGATGCTGGGGGTAACGGCACTTTGACGATCTGCGAAGGAGAGACTGTAACAGAAGCAGAACTTTTTGCTTCGTTAACGGGCACACCCGATGCAGGCGGAACCTGGAGTCCGGCACTTGGCGGAGCCGATACGTATACTTATACACATGCTGCCGTTGGAGAATGCCCGGCGGTCAGCGCAGAAGTGGTTGTCACGGAACAACCAACCCTTGATGCAGGAGGCAACGGAACGCTGACAATTTGTGAAGGTGCAACGTTTACCGAAGCAGAACTCGTTGCTTCGCTGACAGGGATGCCAGATGCAGGCGGTACGTGGAGCCCAGCCTTAGCGGGCGCGGGGACCTATACTTATACACATGCTGCCACGGGAGAATGTCCGGCAGTCAGTGCCGATGTTGTAGTGATTGGCATTCCTAATCCGCAATTAGATGCCGTACAGAATGTAGTAGCCTGTGAAAGTTACGCTCTTCCAACAATCACTGGAACAAACCTTACAGGCAACGAAGCTTATTACGATGACAGCCAGGCCAACGGCGGACAGCCGATAGCAGGGCCGATCACCAATACGATGACCGTCTGGATTTATGATGAGACTGGCACCATGCCAAATTGCAGTGATGAAACCAGTTTTGCCGTAACCATCAATACAAGTCCCAATATTACCAACCCGGGAACCCAAAATGTAAGTGGAAGTTATGTGCTTCCTGTCATCGCAGGTTCTAACCTTACGGGTAATGAAGCCTATTATGATGACAGCCAGGCCAATGGCGGACAGCCAATAGCAGGGCCGATCACCAGTACGATGACTGTTTGGATTTATGACGAGACGGGCTCCGTGCCAAATTGTAGCGATGAAGAAAGTTTTTTGGTGGTTATTTTGAATAACCCAATCGCTAAAAACGATGTAAACCAAACAGCTGAGGGTACTTCCGTAATGGGAAATGTTTTGACAAATGATGAAGATCCGGATGGGTATGATCTAACGGTTAATACAATGGCTTTATTTGGGCCTACAAATGGCGTGCTCACTTTAAATAGTAATGGCACTTATACTTATACTCCAGACCCTGGATTTACAGGAGAGGATATTTTTGAGTATCAAATTTGTAATAATGCTCCTATCCCAATGTGCGACCAGGCGATAGTGGTCATATCTGTATTTGGAACAAATGACCCAAACAATAATCCACCGGTTGGAATTTCTGACCATATTCAAACGGGATTAAACACTCCCGTGATGGGTAATTTGTTAATTAATGATAGTGATCCGGAAGGAGGTGTTTTAACGATTGCGACTAGTCTGGTTATTAATCCAGTGAATGGTATGGTAATATTTAACCCTGACGGAACATTTACCTATACGCCTAACCCCGGTTTCGTAGGTACTGATAATTTTAAATATAAAGTTTGTGACGATGGGACACCTCAAATGTGCCATGATGTATTAGTTACCATTGATGTGCTATCCGAAACCAGCCCAAATAATACTATTGCAAATGACGATGCCTGGATTACAGAACAAAATCAGCAAATTTCAGGAGACGTAACTGAAAATGATTACGACTTTGGAGGGAATGGCCAACAAGTAACGTTGGTATCAGGGGTAACAAACGGAATGCTTTCACTCAACCCGGATGGGACATTTGTTTATACCCCAGGCCCTGACTTTATAGGAAATGATCAGTTTGTTTATGAAATTTGTAATGATGCAATGCCGCAGGCTTGTGATCTCGCGACGGTTTATATTTCCATAATTTTTGCCATCCCGGAAGCATGTGATCCTCCGGTTAATGGATTGGTTTCCAATATTATGGGTACGTCGGCCACTTTTACATGGACTTCGGTAAACACACCTGTAAATGATCATTGCTGGAATTTTTACATTGGCAATGAAGGTTTTGATTGTGATGAAAATGAAGAGTTTATCGCAGCGACCATCTGTTTTATTAACGATATTCCTACCTCCAATAATCCCTTGGTTCCTGCCGGTCAGATTAACGTGAACGCAGCAACGGGGGTTGTTTCCATACATGTTGACGGCTTGCAGCCGGGAACGGTTTATGAATGGGCGATATTTGAAACATGTGATGGATTCTTAACGCCAAACCCATGGGATTGCAGCGATGCCTTATTCGGACCATTCCAAACTTTCGATGATCCATATACTGTCAACTGGGCAGATGTGCCGGCTTCCTGTCCGTCAACCAGCCCAGGGTTTGTGCCAGACGGTTCTTTCTCTGTTACCATTGGAGATAGCCCGACCTGTACAGGAACCTATGATGTAATAGTTATTGCCGGGCCTTTTGCTACCAATCCTGCTGGTTATGCAGGAGTCGGAGCAGGAACTTATGTCTTCAATGAGGCGGGCCCCGGTGTTTATACGGTTCAGATAACGGAAACTTCCATTTGTCTGCCTGTAAATGATCCGGTTACTATAAATGTAACAGTGGAAGAAGGCGTGGATGTTGAAGACCCTGTTTTCTACGTAACCGATATATTGGGCAATATTATTGCAGATAATGATCCGTCCACTCCTGAAAGTGACGATGTTGATTTAGCGGATTACAACCTTCCGGAAGGATCCTGTAATTACCAGGAACAATGGTTTGTATATGGGGTGGATAATTGTGATGGAAATATTACCAATGTGAATGCTGTTTCAGCCTCCGCTGCCAGTCTTTTCCTTGAAGACTCAAATCCGGGCACTCAAATAATTGTGACTGAAGATGGATTTGGTTTTTATCGGATTGATGTCAATTGGGATGCTGATCAGACTGAGGTCACTGTATGTTTGTCCGACAATGCAGGGAATGCACCTTGTGTGAGGATAAGAAGATTTGTGAGAGAATTTAATGATCCAGAAGTAGTGATCGTCGGGGCGAACAATATCACTATTCCACAATGTGCTGACTCAAGGGACGTAATTGTAACGGTTTATGTTTCTGACCTTTGCGAGGCTGCCGGTAATATCTTTAGTTCAGGAAATTTTGTGGCTAACGGCACAGAGGTGCTGAATTACCAGAATTTTGATGATGACGAAGCAGGGTATGCCGAGTTTATTGTAACAGTAACCCTTGCGGATGATGGAACAATATGGTCGGCCCAATTCACGGATGCATTTGGCAATACGGGATATGCTGATATTCAGATAAATGTAGTACAGGCCGTAGAGGATGAACCTGCCGTTATTTTGGCAGCAAATGAAAACCTGACCATCCCTTACTGCGAAGCGGAAACACAATTGTGTTATGCTTTCCAGGTTTACGATGATTGTGCTCCGGTAAATCCGGCGTTGTTGACTTTTGGTTCAGGAGGATCCGGACTCTCGGAAGATATCCTGAATGATTTTTATATTGATATCAACAGCCAGACCCAAACAGGATTCTTTGAAATTTGCGGGGTTGTAGCGGCAGGGTCTTATATATTGGATATTGAATATGACGGGCAACTTGTTCAGCCACAGTTAGTGGTCAATCAGCAGCAAAATCAGGCTCCTGTTGTAACACTTCCTGGTAATTTGAATTTTATAATACCTGTTTGTGAGCAGTCAATAGAAGCAACTATTGCCGTTCAGTTTAGTGATGACTGTGATGATGCGATTAATCCTGATAATGTTGAGGTAATTTTTGACGGGGCTATCCTTGAGGTGGCAGACGCTACCATTAGTGGCGGACTTTTTGCATGGACAGTTACGCTGACTGCAGAAAGTGACGGCGCTTATCTCGGGGCTTCTTATACAGATGCTGATGGGCAAACCACTGTTATTGATCCTCTTATTACGGTCACTCAGCAGCCCGATAACTGGGCACCAATCATCGTTTATCCTTCACAGGATATCAACATTGAACTAGGCGCTTGTGATGAACCGCTTACCCAGATATGTTTCCCTGCTACAGCAACAGATAATTGCTCAGGCGTGGTCGATTGTCATGTAAGCATAGGAGGAGTTGACATTCCGACATTACCGGATGAATTTGGAAATCTGTATTGCGTTGACCTGGCAGCAGGTGATTACGAAGTAGTGCTTGAAGCAACAGATGATGCCGGCAATACAAGAACAGAGGCCTTCCATATAGTCATCACCCAGGAAGAAGTTCCTGAAGACAACCTGGCTTGCACAGCCTTTGTCAATGTAACATTAGGTACAGATTGCAGTGCAGAACTGCTGGCTTCTACCGTACTTAACGGTACATGGGGCTGTCTCACTGAAGACGACTTTGTGGTCACAGTAATTGATGGTAATCCGGATAACGGCCCAATCATCGACGGCTGTGGTATATTCAGTTATACCATTGCTCTGGCTGAAGGTGTGACAGGAAACTTTACCGTATGTTGGGGTGAAGTTACAGCAGAAGATAAAACTGCTCCGACCATCGAATGCCCGGCACCAACCGATGTTTCACTGACCAGCGGAGAAGAGTTCATCTGTACGGATATTGAAAGTATCTTGATCAATGGAACACAGTACTACACAGCTTATGCGGACGGTACAACTGTTGAAGGATCAATGAGTTCAACTCTGAGCTGGATACTGAGTCAGACAGGTGTTCCCCAAGTGGGCGATAACTGCGGTCAGATTCGGGTCTCTGTATGGGATCAGGTAACCGAAAGCGATTGTGGTTACGATGTGATCACCAGACACTTCCAGGTAGCGGACCGTTACAATTCTGATTGTACCGGTGCGCCGATGACAGCAAGCTGTACCCAGCAAATTCGCGTGCGCAAACCTAATATGGGAGATGTGGCCATGCCTCTGGCAGTAGTAGAACTGGAATGCAGCGATGAGGTGGCACTGACAGCAGATGGCTACCCACACCCAAGTGAGACCGGTTTCCCTGCGGTAACCACTGCATACGGAACTTATGATCTTGACGATACTTATTGTAACATTGGGGCTGCTTTTGAAGATAGTCCTCCAATAGGTCTTTGTGCTAATAGTTATAAGATAATCAGAGTATGGACTATCGTGGACTGGTGTAATCCGGTTCCGGTAACCAATTTTACCCAGGTTATTAAGGTAGGAGATACTCAACCACCGGTCATTACCTGTAATTTGCAGGATACGAATTGGGATGGTGAATTGGATATGCCTGTTTACTCAACAGGGCCCTTTGACTGTAATGCAGTATTTCCTATCCCAGCTCCTATTGTGACGGATAATTGTAACGATTATGTATGGACCGTTGATGTGGTGATCCATGAAGAACAAGATGTATTGGATCAATGGGGACAGGTGATAGGTACGGAGATTGTCGAACAGACATTGAGTACTTATGGACCATTTGCCTCTTCACAATCCGGTCCATATGCAACAGGCGTTCCTATGAGTACTTTCGGAAATCATTTCTTCCTATATACAGCAACGGATGCCTGCGGCAATACTTCAACTTACCAATGTGAATTTGCTGTGGTAGATAATATTGCCCCGGTAGCGATTTGCGACGACCAACTGAATATATCGATTGGTGGGGAAGGTTTTGCCCGTGTATATGCTGAAGATGTAGATGAAGGAAGTCATGATAATTGTAGTGCCGTGACCATTGAAGTTCGTCGTAACGGCGGAGTTTGGGGACCATATGTTGATTTTGATTGTGACGATGTAAACAATTATGTTACCATCGAATTGCAGGTATGGGATGCTTCGGGCAATAGCAATATCTGTTGGCTGGAAGTACTGATCGAAGATAAGATCATTCCGTATTGCCACGCTCCTCATGATGAATCACGTCACTGTGATGATGAAGAACTGCTTCATATCGACTGGACTGATGTAGATCAATTAAACGAAGTATTTGGCGAAGCCTGGGCTGAAGATAACTGTAATGCAACGGCTGTACAGACTTCCATCAATAACAACCTTAATGATTGTGGATGGGGTACTGTGGTGCGTACATTCCGGGCAACGGATGATTGGGGGAATATCTCCAACAATGTATGCCAGCAGGTCATTACCGTTTATGAAGTTCATAATTATGCAATCAAATTTCCAAAAGATGCATCAGAAGAATGTGGGGTGCCGAATCCTGATTCTATAGCTTATAATACAATAGGATGCGATTTGATTACGGTCAACGTTACAGATGTTACCTATGAAGCCACCAGTGACGAATGTTATAAGATTCTACGGACCTATAAGGTGATCAACTGGTGCGAATGGGATGGTGAGTCAGATCCGATTGTCATTGGAAGAGATGAAGACTGTGACAACAACCCAGGAGATGAAGATGTTTGGGTGTTGGTGCGTACAGAGTGGAACGGAGACAATCCAGTCTTTACCTCATATGTAGACAGAGACTATGTTGAAACCAATACCAATCCATTTATTGGAACGAGCCGCTGTACGAATTTGCCAAAACCAAACGGTCACTGGGCAAACAGTACGATCAATGAGGAACTCACTAGCGTTGGGCACTGGCAGTACACCCAGGTGATCAAAGTTTACGACTTTGTGGCACCTACGGCTGAAGTCAGTGATTACGATGTTTTCTGTAGCGAAACTGCAGATTGCAACGGCGATGTTGTAATCTCTTTCACTGTGGAAGAATTGTGTGATCTTGATGTGGTAACTGTTGAAGGATTTATTGATGCTTATTCGGATGGTGTCCAGGACGGAAGTGCGGCGATCACGGAAATCTCAAGGGATGAAGTGGCCCATACCATTACCTACGAGATCGGCGGTAATTATCCTTTAGGGGCACACACTTTTGGAGTGCACATCGAAGACGGATGCCACAATATTACCTGGCTGGAAATTCCTTTTGAGGTAGTCGATTGTAAAGCTCCGACTCCCGTTTGTATTAATGGCCTTACCGTAACCCTTATGCCACAGCCCGACGGTTGTTGTGCCATGGCTATTTGGGCAAGCGATTTTATTGCCAGTGATGTCGTGGATTGTTCAGAACCGGTTCAATACTCTATCCACAAAGCCGAGAATGTAGCTGACGGATCAGATATTCCGGCTCCGGGAAGTACAGGTCTGGTTTTGGATTGTAACGATGATTCGGAAGTGGTCATTTTGATTTACGCCTGGGACAGCGCCTACAATCCCTATGCACTACAACCGGACGGCACATTGGGTGGGCCTAATTATGATTACTGTGAGACATACGTTCTTGTGCAGGCGCATGAGGATTGCGTACCTCCAGGGTTATCCATGATCTCCGGGGTGATCCAAACGGAGGAATCCGAAGGAATAGAGGATGTCGAGGTAATGCTCAGCGGTAACGCATCCCAGCAGGAATATACGATCTCTAACGGAAGTTATATTTTTGATGTACTGGAAACCGGATTTAATTATACCGTAACTCCGCATTTGAATACGAATCCTTTAAACGGTGTAACAACCTATGACCTCGTACTCATAACCAGGCACATTTTGGGCACAGAACTGCTCGACAGTCCTTATAAAATGATTGCTGCTGACGCTAACTCATCTGGATTGATTACTACTGCAGATATGATACAAATTCGCAAATTGATCCTGGGGATTAATACTGAGTATCCAAACAATACGAGCTGGAGGTTTGTGGATGCGGATTACGTTTTCCCTGATCCAGCTAACCCATGGGTTGAAGAATTTCCTGAATTCAGGAATATCAGCATTCTGTTGGTGGATATGTTGGCTGAAAATTTCATCGGAGCCAAGATAGGGGATGTGAACAGTAGTGCGATACCAAACGTAACAAGCGTCGAAGAACGGAATGTGAGGGGTGTATTTGCCCTTCATGCAGAGGATGTAACGGTTACGCCCGGTAATCAATACAGTGTAACTTTTACCGCCGAAGATCTGGCCAGGATGCAGGGATACCAGTTCACGTTGAATTTTGATCGTATGGCCCTGGATTTTGAGGGCATTGAGTATGGGGTGGCTGCGCAGGAAAATTTTGGATTGACCTACGTAGGTGAAGGCATGATCACCACCAGCTGGAACCTGCCTGGTAATCAAGCCGTGACCAAGGATACTCCGTTATTTACGGTTAACTTTACCGCGAAAACGGAAGCAGACCTTAGTGACCTGGTCAGTATTGGATCAAGGATAACGAGGGCCGAGGCCTACAATTCGGAAAATGATTTACTGGATGTTTCCCTGGATTTCAACAAGTCCGAACAGAACGCATCGTTTCAAGTATACCAAAATACGCCCAATCCGTTCGATACCGAAACAAGGATAGGGTTTAACCTCCCTGAGGATGAATTGGTTACCATTACGGTTCAGGACGTCACAGGAAAGGTTTTGAAGGTAATCCATAGCAATGGACAAAAAGGCTATAATGCCGTAATGCTTCAATCTGCATCACTTGGTGCTACCGGAATTCTTTATTATACCGTTGGTACGGAGCATTTTAGCGACACCAAAAAAATGATTCTTGTTGAATTCTAATGTGTGGAATAAATAGAATTTGTTTAAAATAAGTTAATGGTTGATACATTATTATGGTAAAATGGAGGCTTCCCTGATCTGGAATCAGGGAAGCTTTCTTTTTATGGTTTTGTTTTGGAATAACAATTATTCCCGGGGGCTTGCGCTTTAATTATTTTAGTTCTATATTTGTAGAACTAAAACTACGAATATAGAACAATGCAGTTGACCAAAGCGGAAGAAAAGTTGATGAAAATCCTTTGGAAATTGAAAAAAGCCTTTTTAAAGGACTTGCTGGAGGCATTCCCTGAACCCCGGCCCGCCAAAACCACGGTGGCTACCCTGCTCAAAAGAATGTCGGAAAAAGAAATGGTCGGATACCATGAATATGGCCGCTTGAGAGAATATTATCCACTGGTGAGTAAGTCAGACTATTTCTCAAAGCAAATGAAGGGAATGGTCAAAAACTTCTTCAACAATTCCTCCGCCCAGTTTGCTTCTTTTTTTACCACCGAATCTAATTTGTCCATTGAAGAATTGGAGGCCTTGCAAAAAATAATTGCCGAAGAAATTAAAAAGAAAAAATCATGATGCTTTATATCATTAAATCCTCCATTGGGCTGGCATTGTTGATTGCCTTTTATTATGGGTTTCTTGAAAAGGAAAAGACTTTTGTCTTCAACAGATTTTTTCTTTTAGCGGCCGTTGGGTTCTCCCTGGTGGTACCGTTGATCCCAATTGGATATGGATTTGAGACGCAGCCACCTGCAGTGCACGACCTTGCGCAGGTTAATGATTCTGTTCAATATTTTGCTCCTGGCCTGTTCGGACATTCGTGGGTTAAGACTTTTGGATGGACAGTTTACCTGGCAGGCTTGACAATAATGGGTATCAAATTTTTCCTGGGATTGGGCCATCTTTTAATTCAGGGCAGTAGGGGAGAGGCCGTAATATGGAAAGGCAGGAACCTTATTTTATTGGATGCAGCTACCGCTCCGCATTCTTTCCTGGGTAAAATATATGTAAATAAAAAACAATTCAGGGAAGGCAATATTCCGGAAGAGGTTATGGTACACGAAGAGATCCATATCCAACAACACCATTCTCTGGATATTCTTTTTATTGAGGTCTTGCAAGTGATTTTTTGGTTCAATCCGTTGTTCCGTTTGTTTGGTAAAGCCATAAAACTGAATCACGAATATCTTGCCGATGGAAACGTTCTACGCCTTTTTACGGACGATTTAAAATATAAAAAATATTTAGTACGCCAGGTTTTCCAGAATCCGGAAGATCGATTGGTGAGCACTTTTAATTCTTCATTCACAAAAAAACGATTGATTATGATGTCAAAACAGAAATCACCCTACACGGCAACGTTAAAACAATTGATGCTACTGCCCCTGATGGTCCTGATGGTCTTTTTCCTGAGTGTTCCGGCTAGCGGGCAGTCCAATGAATCTCCCGCAAAGAAAGAAAACCCGCCTAAAAAGGAGAAGAATGGACAAAAAGAAGCTGCAGTCATCATTCCCGTTCCGCCGTCACCGCCTACTCCGCCGACACCACCTACTCCGGAAGCTTTGCCGGTGCCTCCTGCACCGCCCTCTCCGGTGATGAAGGTTCCTGCACCACCAGCGCCTCCGTCACCTCCTTCTCCTGTGATGAAGGTTCCGGCACCGCCCGCTCCTGCCATCAAAGCAGAACCAGCTCCTAAGCCTGATGCTCCTTCGGGCAGGAATGGCATACTTTAATAGATTGGTTCTAAAAAAGAAAAGCCTTCCCGCATCCGGAAAGGCTTTTCTTTTTTACAGGAATATCATTTAATCAGAAGTCCTAATGGTAGTGGTTTCCTGAATCCAGCATCCCACTTTGAATGTTTGGCCAGGAGCGAAAAGATGTTGGTGTACGGCCTCTTTATTGGGCATATACTGGGCATACCTGTTGATCAGTTTTTGTGCTTCTGAAGCAGATGACGGATCAATGTTTTTGGCGTAGGTCCATTTGTCAATAGCCGGCCAAACCACGATCTGGCTGTCCCAGCCGCGGCCGGGGCCACAGAGTGGGCCGCTGGAGGCATAAAGCGTTCCGATCAGGATATACGGTGCACCCCAGTTTGGTTTGACAGCTGCTGCCTCCCGGGCAAATTGCCTTGCCTGGGAGAAGTTCTTCAAGTGGGCGTAATAAATTTTGGCGATGGTAAGGTTGATTTCACCTCTTTTTTCAGCATATTCTTTTTCCGTAAGGGCCTGTTTGAACAGATCAATAGATTCCCTGTACTTTGCCTCCCTCAAAGCGTTCCAGGCCAATTCAAGGGTGCCCTCTTCCTTACAAAACTCATTGGCAGCGATTCTTAATTTTTTGAACCTCTCATCCTCTCTATCACAATCTGCCCAGCTCAGTCGGCTGTAAATTTCTTCCATCACTTCACAATCTTCAGGACTTTCTTCAAATAAGTGGTAGTATTTATTCATAAAATACTCACAATCGAAGAATCCTTTCACCGTTTCAAAATACTCCAGCCTCACCGGGGCATATTCTTTAATGATCTCCCATGCTTCGCAATATTGACCCTCACAGGTGGCCAACCCGTGATCGGTGATTGCCATAATTTTATCATAATACACCCTGGCTTCTTCCTGATCTATTTTTTCTTCGGCATACATGTCTACAAGAAGTGCAGTGAAAGGGTTGATGATGAAATAGGGGGCATCATTGCCTTCCTCGTCAATGACGTCTTTAAAAAGTTGGAATACTTCTTCTTTCGGTACCCTGTTTTTGTAGGTATAATAATAATCAAACCCTTTCCGGGCCTTTACATAATTGGTTTTGTTTGGGAAACAACGTTCCAGTTCATCGTACAACTCGAAAATAATATTAATAAAAGAGTCCCTTTTGAGGGAATCTGTTTCTGTACTCAGGAATTGCTCATAAAAATAAATTCCATCTGTATAAACATAATGCACCTTTCCATTGGCTGCCGGAGCGTTTTTATACACTTTTTGCCAATAATTGAAGGCAGTTGGGATTTCATTGGTACGCAGGAAATCACGATATAAGACATAATTGGTTTCTGCATCCTCAGGGGACGGGGCATCAGAAAATTTGGCGCAAGGACTCAGTTCTTCGTCAATCTTAGGAGGAGCAACAGGTTTGGGTTTGTCGGGCTTCGTTATCTCCTGGGCAGTTTTGGGAGTACATCCCCAAACAATGCTAAAAATCAGAAGAAGGGACAAATATTTACTCAGTTTCATAATCTATTTTTTATGGCATAAACGAAAAGAGACCTGAGATAAGGAAGGCTTTTAAAGATTTCCGTATCTAAGGTCTCTTTTCTCAGACAAATTAAAGAAATACAATTTAGTCGTTAAATTCAATGGTGACGACTTCGTCAATCCAGCAACCTACTCTGGCTTTTTGTCCTTCAGAAACCCCGCGCATGAAGCCTTCCTGTTTTTCAGGTCTTGCGGCTGAATAATTTCCGATTCGTTTGTTGGCATCATCGGCAGATTCTGGATCAATAGAGCGTGCGTAGCGATATTTTGCGAGGGCTGCAAGAATAGCCAAGCGTGCATCCCAATCGTCGCCACAGCTTCTGCTGGATTTTGCATACATGTCACCAATGAGGATGTATGGCTTGCCCCATCCTGATTTTAAATTGGCGGCTTTTTGGGCATTGGAACGAGCAGACTGGAATTGCTCAAACTGCCAGGTCTGGATAAATGCGATACTGTAATAAGCCTGAGCCTTGGATTCGTTATCATCCGTAGATTCAATGCCTTCCTGGTAACGATCGATGGCTTCTCTGTATTTTCCTTCCTGCTGCAGCTGCGAAGCATCATAAATCGGATTTTCCTGGCGACGCACTAACTCGAGAGAGTCATTGATCGCTTTGGCGATAACTTCGTACTTAGCCTTGAGCTCCAGCATTTCAGGATCATTTTCATCACAATTCTGGTTAGAAAGTGTACCATATACATACCTGATCACGTCGATATTTTCAGGATTTTCATGGTATTTAGGCAACAGACGCTTTTTAAAATAATTACAATCAAAAATCTCACCGGCCACCTCTTTGAAATCGTCGGTGACGATGGCCTGTACGTCTTTATAGTACTGACCATAATCTTTGTTGTTTTCGATATTGAAATTGATGGAACTTTCTATCTTATCGTACACCCCAATAACCTCATCACGAGTGATTTGGTTTGATTTATAAAGATAGACCATTATTTTGGCCAGGGGGTCAAATACGATGTATTCCGTGGTGTTCCCTCCTTTTTCCAGTGAACTTTTAAGCGTGTTGTAAGTATCCATTGAATACCCATTGCCCAAAATGTAGAACATGTCAAATCCTTTTCTGCCTAAAAGGTAGGCTTCGTTTGCATAACACTGAATCTGTTCGTCATATAAACGCAGGATCGTCTGAGCATATTCTTTCTTTACTGTTTCATCCTTTTCCCGATTGAATTTAGACATCATCAGGAGGCGTCCGTCAGAGTAATGGGAAGCACGTTTGCCATCTGCTGCGGGAGCGATGTCGTAGGCTAATTTCCAGTGATCAAAAGTAGTTTTAAACTCTTCAGGACCCATATTGTCCAACTCGGCTACTTGTTTACCTTTCATTAGACTGCGGTAAACAACGTGTGCATCCTCTGCTTCACTTTTCCTTGGCGAATCTTCCCAGTTCCCACATTGTGCATTGAGGGTTGAAACTGCAAGGGTTGTGAACAATAAAACTGCCGTTAAATAAAGTAGTTTTTTCATAACTTTTTAATTAAATTTTCTTTTGAAAAACCATGAATTGTCATTTAATGTCAATCCAAGGGTAAAATTAAAATATTGCTCTGTCAAAATATTTTTCACACCGTATTGTCCGAATTCAAATCCGAAATCCACGAAGGAAACCATCTGACGAGGCATGATGATGGGTAGTCCAAAACCCAATGTGATGGCGGTGGATTTCACTTGTTCGCCCTGGATGCTTCGGGGATCCGTGCCTGTGTTAAATCCGGCGCGGTAACGTATCCGCTGAAAGTAGTTATTGTACGAGATAATATCAGGGATGTATTCTCCACCAATACTCAGCTTCCAGGTATCCATGAGGGCATCCGGTTTTATACTATTTCTATATTGGCTCCAGTTGCTTATGCTGTAATCGACCCCTAACCTCAATTTATTGGCTTGCTCGTAGGAAATTCCAAAGGTCAGTTCGGTAGGCAGCACTCCGGTACCTTCAATACCTGTTTCATAGGCAATGGTGTCTGTGGTAGACAGCGTATTGAAAACATTGTCGCGCTTGATAAAACTTGCGTTGGTGGTTTTGAAGTTTTGCTGGCTATTGCCATAAGCACCGACAATGAAACGCTTGCCATTAAACTCCTTTTTACCTTCGTCATTGTCCGATTTAAATTCGTGGACATATTGAACGCCTGCCCTCCATACGAAAGCGTTAACGGTCATGTCCTCCCTGAATTCCGTAAAGTAGGAATAGGCCAAAGTGTCAAAAGCCACCAACCTGGAGTTGATGATTTGTCCAAATTGATACCCCAGGTTTACTCCAGCTGCGAAATTCTTATACCTTGCTCCTCCGCCCCAGTTAAAACGATAGGTGCCACCTGTACCTTTCAGGACATTCAGCACAGAACCGGTATTTTCATCCCCGGAATAAGTATTGATATCATATCCTACATTGGAATAAGGAGTGAGGTTAATCGCCATACCGAATTGCCAGGGAGAATTCAGTCTGTCAAGGGCCTGGTTGAGTGGGTTTTTAATCGGAAAACCAATGGCCAGGTAGTTGAGGTTCCCTTCAAGGAAATTGTCTTTATTTTTATTACTGTCTTCCAGAACGCTTACTTTGGTATTCAGCCCGACTTCAAAAGCAGTAGATCTCAGAAAGGATAAAGACGCCGGGTTTTCCATGTTTAAATGAAAGGGATCTATAAAGGCTGCGGAATAACCGCCCATTGACCCCTGGGCAGTAAAATAAGAATGGCTTAGATTGCCAAGACCGAATCGTGAAATGGGAGAGTTGATTTTGGGGCGGATATTTTGTGAGCTGACCTGGGCAGACAAGACGGAACTCAGTGCCAGTGCACAAAAGACAATGAATAATATTCTGTTATTTTTTTTCAACATTATGGTTCAAAATTTTATTTAGCCCAATAAGGACTAAATTTGAATGCACAAATATCTTTTTTTTAAACTTATTTGCAAAAGATTCTGCATCACCCCCTGTTAAAAAGACGTTTGTTTTTCCGAATTCGTTAGCGCAAAGATCAATAAATCCCTGCATTTCAAGTAATGTTCCAAGCCTGGCCCCGTTTAAAAGAGCGGTTTCCGTACTGTTGCCCCAGTTAAAATCGGTGTCTGTGTCTGTGGGTAAAGGCAAATTCTCCGTAAACGTGTGCATTGCTTTTAACCGCATTTTTACCCCGGGGCTGATATTTCCTCCCAAAAATCTTCCGTCTGCCATCAGGATGTCATAAGTGATACAACTTCCTGCATCGATGACCAGACAATTTTTTCCCGGAGAAAGACTTTGAGCACCGACGATAGCCGCCAAGCGATCTTTCCCAAGGGTAGCAGGCGTTTTATACAGATTTTTGACAGGTAATGGAGTATGTTCATCCAACTCAAGAAAAAAATATTTTTCTTTAAGGATCTTAATAAGGGTTTTATTCAAACCTTTTGCAACTGTAGATAAGATGATGTTTTCAACGTTATGGTTGGTTGCCAGTTCAATTATTTTTTCCGGCTCAACGGTTTCACAGACGGTTTTCATTACGAGCTGATCCCCATCAAAAACGCCAATCTTCATCCTTGTATTACCTATGTCAATTGCTAAATTCAATTTTCCCCCTTTCTTTTAACTTTAAGACGGCTTTCCTCCTCAAGTGTATATTAATAAGTTGTTAAAGTTTCTTGTTACTCGTTACTCGTTACTCGTTGCTGGTTACTCGTTACTCGTTGCTGGTTACTCGTTACTCGTTACTTGTTACTCGTTACTCGTTACTCGTTTCTTGGTTTTTACCAGCAACCAGCAACCAATTAGTGTTTAAAATGCCTGGTGCCCGTCATGAGCATTGCCATGTCGTGGGCGTCACAGTAATCAATGCTGAGTTGATCCTTGATGGACCCCCCCGGCTGAATGACCGCCCGGACTCCGGCCAGGTCGGCAATTTCCACACAATCGGGAAACGGGAAAAAGGCATCGGAGGCCATTACGGCGCCTTGTATATCAAATCCGAACTGGGCTGCTTTTTTAATGGCCTGATTCAAGGCATCCACGCGGGAAGTCTGTCCGCACCCCATACCGATTAATTGTTTGTTTTTTACTAAAGCGATCCCATTCGATTTTAAATGCTTAACGGCAATACTGGCAAAAAGCAGGTCTTCAATTTCCTGCTCGGACGGCGCTTTTCGGGTGGCTGTTGTGAGGTCTTCCCGACCATCCTGTTTGAGGTCTGTATCTTGTTGGATAACTCCGTTCAGCAGGCTTTTGAATGAATGTTGATTCCGATGAAAGGTTTTAATTTTTAGCAGGATCCGGTTTTTCTTTTTTTGCAGATATTCCAGGGCGTTGGCCTCGAAACCGGGGGCGATGAGAACTTCGTAAAAGATTTGGTCAATCTCTTTTGCTGTGGTCAGGTCAATGGTTGTATTACTGATGAGAATGCCCCCGAATGCGGAAATGTTATCTCCTGCCAGGGCAGCTTTCCACGCGTCAAGTATGGTATCACAAGTGGCCAGGCCACAAGAGTTGGTGTGTTTGAGGATGGCAAAAGTGGGCGGGTTGTGTTCAAATTCAGCCATCAGATTTACCGCCGCATCAATGTCCACGAGATTATTGTATGAAACGGCTTTTCCGCCAAGGTTTTCAAAGATATCTTCAAGGTTTCCAAAAAAGACTGCATTTTGGTGCGGATTCTCCCCATAACGCAATGTTTCCGAATGGTTAAGGCTCTGTTTAAAAGAACTGTTTTGGTTGTCGTCGAAATAATTGAAAATATGGGTGTCGTAGTGGGAGGACACGCCGAATGCTCTTCGGGCAAGGTTCTTCCTGTCTTCCAAAGAAGTGGTACCTTCTTTTTCCTGCAAGAGTTCCAGTAAAATGGGATATTCCTCACGTGAAGGAACCACTACCACGTCTTTAAAATTTTTGGCGGCGGCCCGGATCAGGGAAATGCCCCCGATGTCGATTTTTTCAATGATGGCATTTTCATCGTTGGTTTGGGCTACTGTTTCTTCAAATGGGTACAGATCAACGATAACCAGATCGATTTCGGGAATTTCATATTGCCCCAACTGTTCTAGATGGTCAGCTTCTCTGCGCGCCAGGATGCCCCCGAAAACTTTTGGGTGTAGCGTTTTAACGCGGCCATCCAGGATAGAGGGGTAAGAAGTGAGTCCTTCAACGGTTTGGACGGGTATTCCATGCTGTTCCAGAAATGCCTGGGTACCTCCTGTAGAATAAATGATTACGCCCAAGTCGTGCAATGCCTTAATAATAGGTTCAAGCCCGTCTTTGTGAAAGACGGAAATCAATGCTGATTTGATCTTTTTAACAGCCATATTTTTGCTGGAAGATTTAACGGAATATTTACGAAAACGCAAAGGTACGGAAGCAGGCTAATTTTTTATACTTAAAGTTAAATTAAATGGGGTTAAATGAAATTTTTGAAGAACCACTCCTGCCAGCAATCCGCCGATCAAAGGATAGGTTGCTGTGGACAAACTTAATACGCTGGCATTGTAGCCCATTGCTTTCGGGAGTTGCTGCCTCTTGAAATAATCCCCAATAAGGGTCGTATTAATGGAACCTAGGGGAGCTGCGCCCATCCCCTGTAATATTCGCAGTAAAATAATGTGATAGAAGTTATGAAAAAAGAAGATGGCTGACCCTGCCAATGCAAAAATAAACAAGGCCGGCACCAATACTCTTTTCCTTCCCCAGCGATCGGCCAGGACTCCTGCAACCGGGGTTAAAAATATGCCCGGAAAAGTAAAGGCGCTGATCAGCAAAGCCACCTGGGGTTTGGTCAGGTTTAAGGTACCCGCTATTTTGGGTAATGCCGGGGTAATACTGGCGACCCCCATTACCGCGATAAGGGTAACACTGAATATCACATACAATCTTCTGTCTTTCAATATTTCATTCCCGGTCATTACGCTGTTTTAAAACATTCCCTGGTGAAGGTTAACGTGGCTTAAACTATTTTACCAAATAATTTTCGAAGGGTAAACCGCATCCTCGGATCGGATCGTACAAAGGTACCATCCGTTTGGGGAAAGATGAATATTGCTGAATTATAATTCAGCCAATACTGGAATTTGTTGATAAAGCCAGGAGACAAATTTCATTTCTTTAGGTTCATAGGTTGGAAATTCTGTTCCAAAGACACAAAATAATATTCAAATGATGCACAGGTTTACACATCATTTAATCCCTTTCCATTGAGTATATGCTGCGTGTATTTTTCAACCCTCGCTGCCCGTGTTTTGGATTGTTTGGCGGCGGTGAAATAAAGATTATAAGCTCTTTGCCGCCCTGGCGTCAAAGCTTCAAAAGCAGCTTTTAAGGCAGGGCTTTCGTCTAACTTCTGTTGAAATTCTTCTGGAAAGATGAGTGCTGTATGTTTTTTTAAATTCACTTTCAAACCGGCTTTTTCCACTTCAATGGCTTCGTAAATATAGGTTTTCAAGAGAGGTTCCATCTCCGCTATTTCCTTAACATTGGTGAACCGGACCTGGCGGGCCGCCTGTACATTCTCCGTTTGCTGGATAAGAATACCTTTGGCATCATTTAACAAGGCTCCTTTGACAAACAAAAGAGCACAATATTCTTTAAATCCATGAATCAGAACGATGTTTTTTTTCTGAAAGGTGTAACAGGGGCAGCCCCACTTCAATTCTTCAATCAGCATACAGTCCAGAACGAGGCTTCTCAAGGCTCCATATTCTTCCTGCCACTTTGAGGCTTTGTCAAAAAACCAATCAACTTTAGGATTCATCATGTTTATTTTGTAGTGAAGTGCACTCCGCACTGTGTAACAATTTTTTTGTATGGTTTGAATTTCATATTAGCAGGAACAAAAAGGCTGAATCAATCAATGATGCCATCACCGTTTGCAGAGAATGTATTGTGAAGGTAAATTTTATCTCAATTTTTGTTTTAGGAAGATTTGTAAATCTTTGTTTGAACCGTACAGCACTAAAACGTCGTTTGGTTCGAGGATGTCCTCTGCTGCAGCTACGCCTTGAATTTGTGATTCGATTTTGGTTTTTCCTAAAATACTTTTTACTTCTACCTTTTTGATAATGGTCAGCACCAATAAATTAAATTCACTTCGAAATTTTACTCCCTGAACTGTTTTGCCAACATAATCAGCAGGAACTTTTGCTTCGAAAATGCTGTAATCCTGATTTAATTCAAAAGAATCTACTACATTATTCAAGCATAATTTTTTGGCCCAGCGTTCGGCTGTTTCTTCTTCGGGGTGTACAATTTCATCTACTCCAATAGCCCGCAATACTTTTTCGTGCAATGGATTTATGGCACGGCTTATTAAACGTGTTACTTCAAAATTTTTCAAAAGTGCTGTTGTCATAATATTTGCTCCCTGGTCTTCTCCAATGGCAACAAGCACTACATCTGTATCTTTCAATGGAAGCCCTGAAACGGTTAACTCATCTGTGGCATCCATACAAATAGTATGTGTGATTTTTTCCTTATACGTATCTACTTTTGACATATTTGTATCAATTCCAATCACTTCATTCCCTTGCTCGGTTAGTTTTTGGGCTAGTGATGCCCCAAAGTTTCCAAGTCCTATTATTATGTATTTCATTTCTAAATGTTTTTAATTTATTGTGATTTCTTCTTTTGGGTAACTGTAGTTTATTTGTTTCACTTTTCTAAAAACAGCAATGACCAATGACAACGTACTGATACGACCTACAAACATTACCACTATAATGACCACCTTACTGGCACTACTCAGGTCGCCTGTAATTCCTAAACTCAACCCAACGGTACTGTATGCTGAAAAACACTCAAATGCGATGTCTAATAGTGGCTTTTTGGGGTCAAACATGGTGATGAGTATTATGGCAAAACCAATTACCACCAACGATAAGGATATTACGGCAAATGCTTTTCGGACCGAAATATCATCTATTTCTCTTCTAAAAATTTCTATCCTGGACTTTCCTTTTGCCAAACTCAAAATATTGAGTGTTGCAATGGCAAAAGTACTCGTTTTAATACCACCACCTGTAGATTGGGGCGATGCTCCAATCCACATCAAAAGAAAAACCATCATCAGTGTCGGGAATGTCATTGCAGCTGTGTCTATGGTATTAAAGCCTGCTGTTCTAGGTGTTGTAGCTCCAAATAGCGCTGTAACTACTTTCCCAAATCCGTTGTGCTCGGCTAAAGTGTTGTTGTATTCAAGAAAATAGAATGCAATAAAAGCCACCAATGAAATGGAAAGAGTAGTAAACAAAGTAATTCGGCTGTTTAGGTTCAGTACCCAAGGTTTATATTTGGTTTGTTTGAAAGAAAACAAAGTAACAATTTTATATTTAAGGTATTTAAGAATGTTCACCACTATTGGAAAGCCCAATCCACCAAGTACGAACGTGAGAATAATAATCAATTGGAGGTAATAATTAAATTTAAACCCTGTCTCGTACAAACTATTGGTTAATGTCGAAAATCCGGCGTTGCAAAATGCGGAAATGGAATGAAAAGCCGAGAAAAAAAGTTTTTCTGATTGACTACCAAAGTTGCTCGAATCTATACTTGTGTAAATTAAAATTCCAGCAAATAGTTCTATGCCAAATGTGATGAGTATGATGAATTTTAAAGTTGAAAAGACCTCTCCCAATTTCTTGGAATTCGTCATATCGCTTAATGCTAGTTGATTTTCATAAGTCGTTACCCCTTTAAAAAAGTAACTGGAATAACTCGTAAAAGTTAATATGCCCAAGCCACCCACCTGAATTAATAACATTATGATTGTTTGACCAAACAAGGTAAAATGTGTACCCGTGTCAACAACGATTAATCCCGTTACACAAACAGCACTTGTGGAAGTGAATAAGGCATCTAAATAGGAAATGTCGTCATAAGTGGCTTTGGGCAAAATCAATAAACAGGAGCCAATAAAAATGATGGCGAAAAAACTTAGGATGAAGAGTTGTGCCGGATTTAAAACGGTTCTATTGAAGTTTATTCGAACTTCAGAAAACTCACGTATGAAACTGAAAACCACGGCTATTTGAATCCAAATGGGATTTTCAAGAAGTAAGTCAGTTTCAAAGGGAACACCAACAAACAGATACATATAAAATACCCATAAGGTAAAGGAAACAGAAAGGAAGTCAAAAACAATTACTTTCCTGTTGAATGAACCGGCCTTTTTTATATACCGGATTAAAGTTGAAATAAGGCCAATTCCAAGAACGATAAAGAAAAAAATATCTAACAGTCGTTGATACATGGCAGATTGCGAAAATCCGAAGTCTGAAATTATAGCAATGAGCCCTGTTAGGCTAATCAAAAATGTAATTCTAAAAAATAGTTTTAAGTTAAAATTCATTTATGCTCTGGTTTCTTTCTGTCTCATTTTATATCCGGTGGCGGTTCTTTAAGATTGCTCACCATGTTCATCCACATGCGCCGTACAAAGCGTTAGCAAGTATGGCCGATATGTCGATTAGCCGCTGAACGTATTTTATTCATTCTAAATCTGGCTTATAGGATCTAAAATCAATCTAATTTAATGTTTTTATAATTTCAAATGCAAGGTGTTGCTGAAGTTTTATGATATGTCGAATGAGAATTATATGCATTTGTGAGCTACCTTCTTTATTCGATGATTAGCTTTCGGTAGATATTACTTTTTTCAAAACCCAATTTAACCAGGTAAAACCCTTTTTTTAAGGCCGAAAAATTGAAATGGTTCTCGCCGTTAGCCATAAATTGTACCTGACTGAAAACTAACTTTCCGGTCATATCAAAAACAGAAACGGAGATTTCATCCTCATTTTGGGGAGTGTATGCCAGCGTTACTACCCCTGAATGGCTTGGGTTGGGATAAAACGCTCCAATATTTCCATTTCTTTCTTTAAAATGAACACTTATCACCGGGCTATAGTCAAATTGACCTTCAAAATCTATTTGCTTCAAACGGTAGTAATTAATGCCTATTGCAGGATTTTTAACGTTGAAGGTGTAATGGTTTTGCTCGAAAGCCGTTCCATTGCCTTGTATTTTTCCAATCTTTTGAAAATGCTCCCTGTTTTGACTTTCCTCAATTTCAAATCCGAGATTATTGTGTTCTGATGCGGTGACCCAGTTTAATAAGACGTTCTCTTCTGACTGTCTTCCTTCAAAAAAGACTAATGTTATCGGGAGCGTCCCTAAACTTTCAAAGGCCCCGATATCGGCAATGCCCAAACGCAGCATACCTGTATAATCAATAGCCGAGCTCATGGTCGGATGGCCGGCGTCGATGACAGGGGATGGTCCCAAAGGCATAAGATCATAACCGGGAGATCCCGGAGCAGTAAATAATGGGTCGCCGGCGATCGAGTGAAGATCAAATCCTCTTGACGCAGACCAGGCACTCAACGTTTGCCCTCCGCCCCAGTAGGCACTGTTTAAAAGTTGCATCATATTGTAATCAACACTCAGGTAGTTGCTGTTGGCAAGGTTCATGTTAAACCCATTTCCACCATCAGTTGAAACCACATTACTCACCACAACGTGGCCGGCCCCTTCATCTCCGAGTGAGATAGCCCTTGTATTAACGTTGGCGTTACGCAAGTAGATGGAATTGTTGCGAATGGTTACGTTGGTCATCGGCAGATCATCATTATCTCTCATACGATCGGGCCCTAAAATGGCATTAAAGTCACCGGCATTTTCCTGGATGATCACATTGTTTTCGATAAAGGCATGCGGGCAGGAAGTTATTGCGATACCTGTGTTGAAGGTGTTTACGAGTAAATTCCCCCTGATGATTAGTCCTGTGGCCCCTTCCGGAACACCATATCCCCCGGGGTCCACCGCAATGCCCCATGCATTTCCGCCGACCATTCCTGGGTCTTCATGAACGTAATTCCCTTCTATCAAAAGACTGTCATGCAAGCCATGCACCACCATCGAAACGCCATCTGCCTGGCCATTGATCACCGCGGACTTGTAAAGTTCATTGTGTCGAATAATTACTTTGTCGCCCTTGCTTACATAAATGTTGTGATTGTAAATAGCCGCAGCAAACCCGTTGTTTTCAAAATAACAATCTTCAATTTGCAGATAGTCACCACCTCCCAGAAACCCCTGGGCATAACAATCGGTAATAGTAGAATTCAACAATTTCATATGCTGATTTTGGCCATCAGCTCCGGCATTAAGTGCATTCGCGCCGGCACAATGCACACCAATGCCAAAACCGGAAATATCCAGATTCTCCAGCGTAATATAGTCGGCATCGTTATAGGCAAATACTGCCCACTGCCCGCTACCTCCGCCTCTCAAGTCCAGATTCCGGACAATATAACCTTCGTCGTGATCCGCATTTCCCCCGTCGACAAAATTGAAAAGGTTGGTCCCCGTTCTGGATTCTGTAAGGATCGGTTTAGCCGTCCCTCCCCACGAAGGGGCATAACTGTCAAATACAATTGGGTTGGAAGCGGAAGCATTGTAATTATAAACCTGGGCAAGCGAGGCGTCAAACCAGGCGCCCCCTTTTGCAAATAAAACATGGTCTCCGGCCTGCAACGAATTAAAAACAGCACTCACTTTTGTGGTGGTTTGCCAGGGCGTGCTGCTGCTGGTGCCATTATTGGCATCATTTCCAACGATACAATTCGGATCAGCGCCAGCGGCACAGTCACAAACATAATAAGTGGTCGCCTGTAGCTCGGTTGTATAAAATACGGCAGCCAGGGCAGCAAAGAAAAAGAATTTAAGAGGGATCATACGTTAAATTTATATCTGTCAATGGAAGAAACGAGATACTAAGTTTACCTTAATCGAAAGTATAGAAAATTTCTCTGCGCTTTTGGTTTTGATTTTTCGAATGTTGGTGGGGGAGGGGTTGGTTGATAATGGCTGAAATTAAGGTTGTTTCAGTGGTTTTAGAGTTTAATATTGGCAACCGTTTTTTGACAGTATCCTATTAAGTGTGTAAATAAAAAATAGAGGGCTTCGCCCGAATTTTTAGATTTTGACTCTTTCGTCAAAAATAGCAATAAATTGGTTAAGAATAATGGGCCAGTTGCGAATCGGCATGGTCCATTTTTTCGTTATTTCAAAAATCGCCAGATAAACCGACTTTTTCAATGCATTATCCGTTGGAAAAGACATTTTGTTTTTGGTGTATTTTCTGATTTTTCCGTTGAGATTTTCAATCAAATTTGTGGTATAAATGATCGTTCTAATTTCAAGAGGGAAGTCAAAAAAAGTGGTCAGCTCATCCCAGTTATTATACCATGATTTAATAGCGTAAGGATACTTGTGATTCCATTTTTCATCAAAGTCCTTTAGAGCTGCCTGGGCGGCTTCTTTGGTCGGTGCTCCATAAATGGTTTTCATGTCTTTGGCAAAAACCTTACGATCTTTCCAGACAACGTATTTGGAAGCATTCCTGATTTGGTGCACGACACAAATTTGAGTGCTCGTTTCAGGAAAAACACTTTTAATAGTCTGGGTAAAACCGTTGAGATTATCCGTCACGGTAATTAAGATATCTTCTACGCCCCGAGCTTTGATATCGGTCAGTACGCCCATCCAAAAACTGGCGGCTTCACTTTTACCCAACCACATGCCCAAAACCTCTTTCCTCCCGTCTTTCTTGAGTCCTACGGCCAAATAGACTGTTTTATTGGTCACTCTGGAGTTCTCACGGACTTTAAAAACAATCCCATCCATCCACACGATTAGATACTGAGATTCCAGGGGGCGATTTTGCCAGGCAATGATATCCTCGGTCACCTTATCGGTGATTTTGGAGATGGTAGACGTAGAGATGTTGAAGTCATACAAATCCCGAATTTGTTCCTCAATATCGGCATTGCTCATCCCTTTGGCATAAAGTGAAATTACGATCGATTCAATGCCTTTAGCCAGCCTGGATCGTTTAGGAACAATCTGAGGTGTAAAACTTCCATCCCGGTCTCTGGGCACCTCGATTTCAGATTCGCCATAGGAGGTTTTGATTACTTTTTTAGAATTGCCGTTCCGGGCATTTGGATTGTCGCTCCTCTGGTGTTTGGCATAATCCAGATGGGCATCAATTTCTCCTTCCAGCATTTTTTCAATGCCGCGTTTGTGAAGCTCACTGAGGAAAGATTCTAACTCATCCCCAGTCTTAAATTGCTTCAGGAAATCATCGTTTAATAGATCTTCTTTTTTCATCATCAGTAAAGTATGTTTTAAAATTACAAAAAATTAAAATAGGGGGCCATGGCCCCCTATTTTAAAACTTACACACTTTACTGGATACTACCCGTTTTTTTGAATTATATAACACCTTGTTCCTTTGCTATTTTCATGAATTTGTCAATGATCTCTTGATCAACGGTTTCTTTATCAAAAAATCTTTTAGTTTTTTCATCCACCTTTATTGTAAACTCTTTTTTATCTCCATTCTCATGGTTTTTAAGTGAAAGTGTTACATCATATAATTGTTTATATATCCGTAAATTAACCGATGCGCCTGACAAATCTACAGGTTCTATGATTTTACGTTCATAATTGTAGCGCTGAAATTTCATTTTTTTATTAATTCTTATTCCTTTAGTTACTACAATGTTATGCCTTCCGGAATTCTTTGTTCGTTTTGGCATTTGATTTGAAATACGTCTTTTTTTGTAGCCAGACCTTATTAGATTTCTTTTAGTAAGCTCTGTTATCCACATATTTAGAACATTTATTATAACGATGTGAAGATCTTTCTCTATTCCATCTTTTAATTCAGCGAAAACAGCATTTTCAATGTGGTTAAATTCTCCTTGGTTATCTTCATAAATAGTGTTTATTGTAATTTCAAAGATTTTCTCAGCTGAAGAAATCTGAGGTACATATTTTGTTATTTTTTTGTGTTTTATAACATTTGAAACATCCTTTACAAGCTTATAATCAGGGCAGATACTAAAAAGATAGTTTAAATCAAATGTGCTGAACTCAGGTACATGTTCTCTAAGATGATATAATTTTTGACAATAATCAGTAGTAGCCCTTAATAACAAACTATTACCAGCCTTAATTGACCTTTTATATTTTAGATATTCCCCATAAGGAAGGATTATATTTTCAACGAAGTATGTTTCGAAATCATCAAACATGTTTTAATTAAATGGTTGCCAACTCTAAGGAATGTCTATTCTTCTCGCCTGACTTCATTCTCCCTGCACAACCTCCTGCGTAGACATTTGACTTTGTCGAATCTCTGATTTCAGTTGGAGCTGTCTTCAGACGAACCCGTTGTCGGGCTGCCTGAAAACGATCTTATAGGGAACTCCTTTGATCTGATTTTTTAAAATTTTGCACTAATTTACATTATTTGGAGCAAAAGTGATGCACTGCCTGTCCCTATGGATTTTATCGGGTGTGTGTGTGGCGCACTTTGCTTTAGTTAACTGGGGTGGAGCGGGCTAATCGATTAGCTTCCATATTTTCTATTTCCTCTTTTAATTTTTTTTGGTATTCTATTAATATTTTTAATTCTTTCTTTGAAATTGCTTGTTCATCCTCAATTGCTTTATTCAACTCATCTATAAGTTTGACAAGTGTAATATAAATTCGTTTTACTTGACTCACTCTTGTGTCAAATCTGTTGTCAATTGATACATCTAAATTGGAAAAGAGATTATCAACTTTTTTTAACCAATCACTTTTCTCGTGTTTAGTAATAAATTCTCCAAATCCAATTACATCAAAATGACGGTAACTATCTTCAAGCTGAGTTAGCATTTCATCTCCAATGGCATTCTGCCAATCTCTATAAATCCAACAAAATTCTCTTGCAATTTCATCAATTGAAACCTCTATTTTTTCTTTTATTTTGGATTCTTCAAGTATTTGTTGGTTGGTCTTATAACATATGAAATCCATTATGGATTTAACCATTTCCAATTGTTTCCCTCTTTCCAGATTCGAGACATTTTTCTTTATTTGGTTAGGTATATATTTGAATACGATTCTTTCTAATTCTACTCCAATTTCCTGTCTTGTTTGCGGAGTGATTTGTTTAATTTCTAAACCGTACGATTTGCTTAATTCCTCGAAAATAGAAACTTCAACGTGGGAGCCATCTGCAAGAACTCTTTGGAAATTATTAATTGCATCTCTAATCTCAGAACTCTTTGCATCCTCGAATCCTTCAATATATGAATGTTCTTTCTTGGCTGCTCTTATCCAACCAATTAATACACATAGTCGATAGACTGTACTTTCAAATTTATATTTGAAAAATCCATTCATTGGAGCATCAGGAAGCAAAAAAGCTCCTTTGAACATTAAAACTTCCCTTAATCTCCAAGCTAGGGTTTCCGCAGCAAACATTATTGGTTTGGAATATCGTTTATATGTATCATATTCAACCCTTTTTCGTTCATTTCTTTTTCTTCTTCCATCAACGAATATTGTTATTAAAGCAACTAAAGCTCCAACAGAAGCACTTATCAAGGTATTTATCAATGCCCAATTTACTTGGTCTGTCATTTACTTTTGTTTTATGGAAGGTAACGGTTTTGCAAAAAGAATGTAGGCGAATTTAGGGAATATTGCCGTTTTGCACTTTAGCTGTCGGGTTTTTTACTTTTTTCGGCATACTGAAGGCTTTGGGTTTGCTAACATGCTCTTTGAATATTTATTAATTCGTGTTTCAGCATTTGTGGGTAACTTTTAACCGACTGAGCAACTCCTCTATTGTTAAAACGGTCTTAGCTCTCCTTAGATAGTAACAGTTGAAGATCAAAGTAAATTCTCCAAGGATCTTTTCTGTCATTTTCATTAAAGTAAAATCGTAGCCCTAGCCCCTTTTGATCGTTCCGTAGGGATGTCCCACAATAACTTGCCGGGTTTGATACAATACCTTGTTTAATTTCACATGCTCAACGTTCCGCATAAATGCGGGCCTCAACGCATAGAGAAACTTGACATTTTATGGATTGTTGGCTGCCGTATTCATCTTCTGCTATACTGCAATTTAAAATAACCCGATGCACCACCTTTCATTTTGACATCATAATTAACGGTCTCCCCATCCGATATATCAAGGCTTATCGGTACAGATTTTTCAACAAAATTTTGCATGTCTCCGCGCCTGCTACTTGCAACATATACTGAATAATTGCATTTAAATTCCAATGTCAGTGTACCTTCATCAACTTTTATTATTTTTCTTCCTCCTCCTTTAATCTGCGAAATGCTTTCTCCATTTATGCTAATTTCTATCGGGGTATCGTTCAAGGGACTTCTGTAAAATGGCTTTCCCAAAAAGAAGTTTCCGATTTCTTTCTCTCTATTGATTATCAATCTACATTTAGTATTTTTGAATTCCTCTAATTCTAAAACATTTTCTGATATTCCTTTTTCCCAATTAGATAGAATTTTGAGTATTGCGTAATTTATTTTATTCAATTCTTTACTACTATCTTCAATTCCCAATTGAAAATCTTTATCCCATTTATGGTATCTACTCGATAAAATTACCAATTCATCAAGGTTAAAACAGCCCTTTTCATTTCCATAGTGAACTGCTGTTTCTATTGCTTTCTTCGTTTCCGCTTTTGAAATTAAATCACGAATATTTTTTGTCATCTATCTTTGGTTTTTCTTTATGGAAGCAAACCGAAGTCTAGGCAAAAAACCACAACTCTCGGTTAAATGCCCCTAAAAATACCCGACTAAACTCACACTTGCAACCTCAGCAGGTTTATTCTAAAAAAATTATTGCTGATCTTTGGGTGTGTCCTCTTAAAAAGGCACTTATAATAGCCTAAAAAGCTGTCTGGGAGCTTAAAAAATAAGGATGAATTTGTTTCATGCTCTATGGAGTTCCTCACTAAAATGGACATCAAGATAAGTTACAAAGAAACATCCCCACCTTTCCAAATACTTTTTCATCTCCCAGCCCTAAATCCTCCAGCACACTTTTTAGATTTCGGATGATCCGGCGGCTGTCATAGGCATAAATTAAAGTGGTTCTATTATCCGAATATCCTGATAATTAGTGAGTTTCCCAAACAAATGCACTTTTTTTTAATACGTGTTTGACCATGTAATTCCACAAACGAAGCATCGGAAAAGGAAGACTCAACGAACGAGTATTTTGGTATGTAAGAAAAAATTAATAAATTTGAAATGAGTCATTTTAAATTTTCACAGGAAAAACCAGGCTCACGCCTTATATCTATTAACTAGTCAGTCCTCAGTTTTAAATGCTCAATCACTTGATTTACTCATTCAATTATAAAAAAACAAGCGCAATGAAAACCAAACTATTATTTTATTTCATCCTAATTTTTTGTGCCTCTACCATGACTGCACAAACTTTATTGAAAGACATTGAAACCTTGGGTGGAAATGGCAGTTCATCTCCTTCCAACTGGTGCGCTGTTACCGATGAAATCTTCATTTTTCAAGCCAATAATATTCTTGAAACGAATTATTTATACGCAAGTGATGGTACAGAGAATGGAACTATAGGTTTAGGTGGATATTTGGTGGATACCGACATCATTCGGCTAGGTAATCACGCCTTTTTTGGAGGATGTGACATTTTTACCAGCGCTGACAGCTGCAGCTCTCTCTACATTTCAGACGGTACTGTTGAAGGCACAACCTTCTTTTATGATCTCGAGCCAGGCGGACTGTCACTGGGCATCGAAGATATTGTAGCTGGTGACAATCTCTTTTACTTTTCTGGTCAAACAAATGATAGTGGTTATGAATTATATCGCAGTGACGGAACTTCAGAAGGAACCTATCGAATTGCCGATATAGCTGCCGGTGGATTAAGCGGTTATTCGGGTGAGCTGGCTGTTATTGACGATATCGCATATTTTGCAGGGTTTACGGAAGAATTTGGCATTGAGGCCTGGAGAAGTGATGGCACTGCGGAAGGAACGTATATGATCACTGATTTAAACGAGGGAACGGCCAATGCTTTTCCTTCGGGATTCACTAAATCTGGTGGATATATTTATTTTTCCGGATTGGGCACCGACTCAGGTGTTGAGGTGAGGAGAACCAATGGCGAAGAAGGAAATATCGAACTGATCGGTGAAATGGGAGGTACTACTGATTCCAGCAATCCCAGAGACTTTGTTGATTCAGATGGAAGACTGTATTATGCTGCTGAAGGAGATGATGTAGCGGGTTATGATTTGTTTGTGTATGACCATGTGGGCGATCCTTTTCACATCGAAATAGCAGAAGGTGACATCTTCCCAAGGGCTATCATGCCATTTGGTGATGGAGAAGTTATTTTTAATGCGGAGGACGATTCAGGGCGCGAGCTTTGGAGATCGAATGGAACTATTGAGGGCACCTATAGAATCATTGATCTATACCCGGGAGCAATGAATGGGGTTTTCGAAACGGGTGCTGTGGGTGAAAGTTTTTACATGTGCCGCGATTCTTTAGTTTATTTCGCAGGTTCTGATGGCTTGAATGCCGTGGGCGAATTCGTCTTTGAACTTTTTGTCAGTGATGGAACCGAAGCAGGCACTCACATAATAAGTGATCAGGTGGTTGGTTCTGGTGGAAGCAATCCCGGATACTTCTTTGAATTTGGTAATAGACTTTATTTTGCGGCTAGTGATGCTTTGATAGGCAGGGAACCATTCTACCTGGATAAGGAAATGACTAATTCGGTGAGCGAAGTAATGGCTGGAATCACCTTCTCACAAGCTCCTTATCCTAATCCTCTGCCCCACGGAAGTATGCTTACTATTGAAATGGAACTGGCATCCAGTACAGATATTCATGCTCAACTTTTTGATCTCACTGGCAGACCGATTAAGAACATACAAAATATGGGTCATTTTCAAGCAGGAAAGTGTACTATTCAGTTCTCCCCGGAGCATTATGCCCCCGATGCCCCCGGATTTTACACTTTAGAAATCAGCACTCAAAAAAGTCGTGTAAGTTTGCCGATAATCATGGAGTGATAAATCTAAATGAATTATTCGAATAGAATCATGCTCGAGCAAATTAGCTTGAGCATTTTTTTATGCACTGCTGTTTTATTCATTGATCACTCTGCCAATTTTTTTATATAGTCAGGAGTTTCTGGGTCTTCTTCAAAAAATTCACCCTTTTTTCCTGCCGAAAGAGCCCATTTATCAATCCAGGAAATGCCCCAGTTTCCATAAACGGTAATCTCTGTTTTGTAGGCAGTGTCTTTCAGGGCTTCGTCCATGCTGACAAAAACATAATTATTAGCTTTATACAATGCAATGAGAGAATCTAAATAATCTGAATTAAGCATACTTGCATGTAACAAAAGTATTTGACTAATATCCCTCCCAAACATATTATTTGATTGCATTTCAAAATATTTGAGCTTTTTCTCCATATAATCAATATAGTCATGGCCAATAGTATTCATTAAAGCAGTATCATTTTTCTCTTTTGTCCTTTTGTAGGCTAAAGCGAATAAATAATCTGCATTATCGATTGTAACGGGAGCTACCAAATAGTTGTGCTTAATCAAAAAAGCATTTAAAGAATCTGCTCTTGCTTTAGTATTGCCAACATGGAGAAATGGATGTCTGAAATATTTAATTTGTTTGTCTTGTTCATTAAGGATGCCTTTTACTATGATTTCGCCTTTTAAAATATCGTCTGTATAATACTGAAAGGACACTTTATTGTAATCAGGATGAGAAAATGTATGATTTCCTAATTCGAGTTCGCTTGTACTCCATTTTCGCAAAAGGTCGACCTGATATTGAATGATACCCTTATCGTCATAAAGTTTTTTCTCGTTTACAAATCCAATAGCAGGAACGTTGTTTGTTTGTAAAGACAAGACAATTTTATTAAACAAATCTTTTTGATACGTTGAATCTTTTATCCCATAATTCACAACAGGTAAGTCATCAAATGAAAAACACACTTGCTTTTGTTGTTGTCCATAGGATACAATATTGATGAGCAAAAATATAATTACAGTTAATAGTTTCATATGTTTTTTGTTTAGTTGTGCAGAACTGCAGTCTGGGCAAAAACCTCAAAAATACACCATTTTATCATTATTAAGCACTGATTATCAAAGTGTGTATTTTTGAATTCTTAGGTTTTTGCCCACGCTGGCAGTGGGAGTAATTGGCGCAGTGACGATCCCCACCTTTCCTCATGCCTTTTTCATCTCCCAACCCTAAATCTTCCAACGGACTTTTAACTTTCCACATAATACGGCGGCTCACACGGGTATAAATTAAAGTGGTTTTGATATCCCAATATCCTGCTAATTAGTGAGTTTCCCAAACAAATACATTTTTTTTAATAGGTGTTTGGACTGGCAATGCCGTAAACGAAGCACCGGGAAAGAAAGGCTCACCGAACGGGTATTTTGGCATTTTTGTTTTGCTTCGACCAGTAGCGGCGGTAGAACCACGAATTTTCTTTACCAACAGGAAAATTCCCGACTTTCTCCAGCCAGGAAATCCTCCTTTTGTCCTCTTCCTCAAATGCCGCATATGTCAGATCGAATAAGGAATTTCCTGTTGCCGGTTTTTGGGTTTTGTGGATCAGCCCGCTTTGGAAATCCTGGAGCGCTTCCGAATACAGGGCTTTCCTCCTAAGGAAATCGGGAAGGGTGAGCCGGTGGAGTTGTTCGTGTCTCCACCAGAAATTATCGGTTGAAAATAACGGTCCGGGAGGCCCCAATTCAGGCAACACCTGCGCTCCAAACCATACCGGCTTAAAAATACTCAGGCAGGGCGCTGAAGTTCCTGTAAACCAATGGGTGGCCTGCCCATCCTTCAAATGAACGATCATGGAACCCGTCGTTTGAGTGGCATTGCGGGTAACGGGGTTGGCGGCATGGGCACAGATAGAATTGCCCAGCAGGGACTTGTCCGGTTCGTAATCCTGGGCCGGGTGACTGCGTAAAAGCTGCATGGCCTTTTCGACTGACATCGCCTTGTAATGGTCATCCAGATAACAGGTAGACTGAGTGGCCCGGGATCCGGAACCTGAAAAAGTGCTGAACAGCCAGTCACTGTAACAATCGGCAAAATGGAAGTCGCGGCCTTTTTTCAACCAGCCCTTTTTACGGGCATAATCGATCAGGTCCTCATGCTGCAGGTCAATATCCGACCCAATGGACAAGCGGTTGCTGATGGCGTAGTGGGTTTCCACTTTTTTTGCGGCCCAGAGGGGCCCGGAAGTTTCCAGTACCCAGGCTTCCGTTGCATCGGCAATGAGGTAACTGTTGTGGTAGGTCATGGATTTGTCGTGGTAGCCGCAAATGCCACCCTGCCCGAATGGTGCCAGCAGTTCAGTGATGATTTCCAGGGCATGAAGGGCGGAATCCCCTCGTTCCAGTCCCAGGCGAAGCAGATCCATACCGGTGAGCCCACCATTTTTGCTGGCCTTCATTTTGGTCCAGACGGCTTCATTGCCAATGACCACGCCCTTGTCGTTCACGCCAAACTCGGCTCCCCACATCCAAAAGGGACGGCCGATGATGATCGAACGGGTTGCTTCCACCTGCGGAATGGTCAGGTAGGTACAGGGTAAAACGGCGCCTTTGGAATATTGCCGCCCGGCATGGTATTCCAGCGATTGCATCTCGTTGGGCTCCCGGTCGCTGTTTTTGCCGAAGATCACCGATTGGTCGGCGGAGGATTTTGGAAGGACTACAAAGGTATCACACATGGTAGGTTGGTTATTTTTGTTCCGGATTGTTCCAGGTTGAGCGAAGCGAAATCCCGTACCGACAGGTCGGGACTGTTCCATTTGTTTTCGGGAAACTCGGTAAAAAAAGACATTAGGCTATCGTTTGATTCTCCCGGGCAAAATGAATTCGTAGGACTTTTTTTTGATCCTGGTGGTGATCCATCGGTCCACGCGGCGGGCGAAGAGGAACAATGACCAGATAAATTTGTCTTCTTTGTAATAACTTTTGATCTCTTTGGGGGTAAGGGGAGTCTGGTCGGTGATTTTTTCGTTGATCACATCCAGGGCCATCGGGATGAGTTCCGTTTTTTGTTCCTTGTACAGGTTGGCGACCAGATCGGTCAGCACGGCTCGTTTTTGGTAATAACGATCCATGACGTCTTTGAGGAAAAATACTTTGATGACAGCTCTCAAAAAAGAAGGCGCACTCTTGAGGATGAGTTCCGGTTTCATCTGCTCCACCCCGTCTTTTTTGAAAATGGGGGTACTGGTGTCCACGTAAACCAGTTCATCTGTTTCGTTTAAAACCCAGTTGCTGATCTGTCCGTCAATGGCGAGTTCCAAACCGGGAGCGGCCGTTTCATTAAAGGACCATACCATTTTTAGTGCTTTGACGATCCGCAATATCAGATCGGCGGAGAATATTTCATCCCGGGAATGGATTAACTTATGACCAAAATTTTCAGGCTTAAAACTTTCCTGGGCAATATATAAAACAAAAAGACCGGCTGATTTTTTAATGATATGGGTGTCGTGTCCGGGCAGCCTGAGACCAGCTTGGGTCAAGGCGGTACAATATTCATAATAACTGGCTTCATAGGCCCGTGCCTGCTCCAAGTCGGAAAACAGCGGCATTCTTTTAAGGGCGATCTCCGGCATTTGGTCCAGTCGGAAAATGGAAGAAATTTCTCCGTACCCCAACAGGGTGGACGGGAATGCTGACGCCCGGAGATTTTGCGGATTGAGTTGCAGCTCAAATTTTTCCAATAATGGCTTGTCTAAAGTCATAACTCTTTATTCGTTAGGAATGGTTTTTTCGGGGAATTCGAAAAACAAGTTAGCATTTTTCGAGAGATTGTTTCAAAATATTCATTCCCTTCCTCAAGCATTCTGAAAGGGGGGGCACTTTTTATAATTCTAAATTTACCATTTTAAATTTATCATTTTACTTACTTTTGCTCTTCATGAAAACAAAAACATTAAAAAAGGATAAGGTAAACGTGATTACACTGGGATGTTCAAAGAACCTGGTGGATTCCGAAAACCTCATTACCCAGTTGCAGGGCAATGACTTTGATGTGGTGCACGATTCCGATGAAGAGGATCCCAACATCATTATCATCAATACCTGTGGGTTTATCGACCTGGCCAAGGAAGAGTCCGTCAATACCATTTTACAATACGCCAAAGTGAAAAATGACGGCGGCATCGATAAATTATACGTCACCGGTTGTTTATCGCAGCGATACAAAGATGACCTGGAAGAGAACATTCCCGAAGTAGATGCCTTTTTCGGCACCCTGGAACTTCCCGGATTGTTGTCTATCCTGAATGCCGACTATAAACACGAGCTGATCGGGGAAAGGGCCATCACGACGCCCATGCATTATGCCTACCTGAAAATAGCCGAAGGCTGCAACCGTACCTGCTCCTTTTGTGCTATCCCGCTGATGCGTGGAGGACACGTTTCCCGTCCCATCGAAGACCTGGTGGCCGAGGCAGCTACATTGGCCCGTCGCGGGGTGAAGGAGTTGCTGCTCATCGCCCAGGAGCTGACTTATTACGGACTGGACCTTTATAAAGAACGCAGACTCCCCGAATTGTTGGACGCCTTGGCCGACGTGGAAGGAATTGAATGGATCAGGCTGCATTATGCTTATCCTTCCAAATTTCCGGAAGCAATATTCGAGGTCATGGCGAGAAGAAAGGAAGTTTGCAATTATCTGGACATCCCGCTCCAGCACGCGAGCAATAATGTCTTGCAGGCCATGCGCCGCCAGATCACCCAGGAAGAAACCAGGCAACTCATCTCATTGGCCAGGGAAAAAGTGCCTGGCATAGCCATCAGAACGACCATGCTCGTTGGTTTTCCCGGAGAAACGGAAGAAGATTTTCAGGACCTTTGTGACTTTGTAGCGGAAATGAAATTCGAAAGGCTGGGCGTTTTCCAGTATTCCCATGAAGAAGATACCCGGGCTTATGAACTGGAGGACAACATTCCTGCGGAAGTGAAGGCCGAACGCGCCAACCGTATCATGGAGATCCAGCAGGAAATATCTTTTGAAAAAAACCAGGCTAAAGTCGGACAAATATTCCGGGTATTGGTGGACAGAAAAGAAGGCGGTTACTTTGTAGGCAGAACAGAAAGCGATTCGCCTGAAGTGGATAATGAGGTTTTAGTAGATGCCCAAAAATATTACCTGAGGATCGGGGATTTTGCGAATATAAAAATCATCGACTCTACCGATTACGATCTTTTCGGGGAATTGGTGGAAGAGAAATAGGGGGCAGGTTCAAATGGAGCGCAGGGACAAACCGTACCTTAGGTCGGGAGGGTTCAAGTTGTTCAAATGGTTTAAGTGGTTTAAATGGTTCAAATGGTTCAAATGGTTCAAGTGATCATTTTGTCAAAGGGGCATCAAAGGTTTATTTCATGAAAAAAAACAGCATAACAGGAATACTTGCGCTCACGGCGATCATGCTGGTGTTATTGTATTTCCGTTTTCCTGATTTTTTTCAATCTCCGAACAGCAAGGTCGTTGAGCCCTGGGGTGACGGGTACAAGGCCTATATGGCCATTGTGAACCACGCCAAATACGACAGTACGTATGCTCATTTTGAAGGTATGAATTATCCTTACGGGGATCATGCCGTTCCGGGAGCGACCCAGCCTATAGTTTCCAATTCCATTCGGTTTATTAGCCGGCATTTTTTCGACATTTCCGATTATACCATCGGTATTGTCCACTGGTCTATGATTTTGGGCCTGTTATTTTGTGCTGTCTTCTGTTTTTTGATTTTCAAAAGGCTTGGATTACCTACTGTTTACAGTGGCTTAGTAGCCATTGGCTTGGCATTTCTCAATCCGCAAATGCAGCGCATGGGCTCGCATTACGGCCTCGCTCATCCCGAAGTGATCCCTGTCGTATTTTATTTCCTGTTGAGATTCGAACAGAGCCGGCAGTTGAAATGGAGTTTTGCAGTGGCGCTTGCGGTTTGGGCTTTTTCTCTGATACATTTTTACTATTTTGCCATCCTGGCCTTCACGATCGGGATTTATTTTTGTTTTACCACTTTACGCGATAAGGACTTTTCTATAAAAGTGATCCTTCATAATTTCAAACATTTTTCCATTCAATTATTATTGCCCCTCCTGTTTTTTATCTATTGGATCTATTGGAATGATCCGGTGCTGGACCGTTGTTCCGAACCCTGGGGGTATTTGTATTACCATGCTGAAATAGAAGGGATTTTCACTTCTTCTGCACAGCCTTATTTTCAAGGATGGGGCCTGAAGCAATGGGCGGTGGAAAACAAGGCTTATCTCGGTGCGGTGGCCATCCTTACCGGGGCTGTGTTGATGCTTGTCTTTTTGAGGAAGTTATTCCTAAAAGCTCCGGTCAGCACCAAAAGCGAAAATGATTTTTTTCTCAATAACCTTTTCTTCACCTCACTGGTGGTTTTGTTGTTTTCTTTTGGCCTGCCATTTACCATTCCCGGTTGGGAATACCTGCTGGAATATGTCAAACCCATTGAGCAGTTTCGTTCGGTGGGCAGGTTTGCCTGGGTATCTTATTACGGATTCAACCTCGTTGCCTTTTACTGGCTTTACCAGAAGGCCGGCCGCAGGAAAGCCTGGTTGATCCTGCCAGTGGCCCTGCTGTTATTTGAAGGATGGAACCATACCCGGTCCTATAACCTTAAGTTGGATGCTGTGGATGAATTTGAAGCAGGCAAAACGTTTAATGATATTAAGAGTCTGCACATTTCAGATTACCAGGCGGTCATTCCTATTCCCTATTACAACATAGGTTCCGGGAATTTCTGGATCGACGTCAAGGGTTTTGTAGGGCAAAAGTCCCAGACATTGTCCATGCAGACGGGGATTCCGCTGACCGCCGCCATGCTGACCCGCAGTTCGCTTTCCCAGACCTTCAACCAGCTTGAACTGGTGGCGGAGCCTTACCGCTCGCCTAAGCTTTTAAAAGACTTAAAGGATGACCGTCCCTTCCTTCTGCTTTGGGATGCCACCCGTGCCCGGGAATTTTCGCCAAAATATGATCATCTCAAAGAAGGACTGGAGATGGTTTATGAAAATTACCCTTTGCAGCTTTTCCGGCTTCCCCTGGAGACTTTTGATCAAAAAATCGAAGCAAGACGTCAATCCATCTTCCAAAAGTTTGGATCAGGTGATCTCAGACCATTGCCCTGGAATGGCCTTTTGTCGGATTCCACCGTTAACCGGATGGAGTTTTTCAGTATGGATACCCTTTCTTTTTATTACCACAATGACTGGAACGACCTTTCCGCCGAAAAAAGCTATAAAGGCCAGGGCGGCTACGAGGGACAGTTTGGTGACCAAAAGGATGTGATGGAAGAAGCTGTTCCGCCCGGAAAATATACCCTGTCTTTCTGGATGTTTCTCCAACAGGATCTTTATGCCCGTACCGAGATTATCCTGGAAGAATACAACCCGCTGAACGGAGCGGTGATTAAAAAAGAGGTAAAACCGGTTCACCACCACGTTGCCGTCATTGGAGAAGACGGCTGGGGGCTGGTGGAGATGCCCATGGAAGTAACCACAGAAAACAGCCGGTTTAAAATAAAACTCCAGCATGAGAAACGGAGATTCGCCCAAAAACCGGTTTACCTGGATGAATTACTGATCCGGCCGGAAGGCAAAAATATTCTTTTCAGGAAGGACAACTGGTACGTGGAGAACGACCGGTGGTTTGAAGAGTAATGATGCGGTGGGTATTCTATGATTAAAACAAAAAAATACAAATTTCGGCTTATAATTGCCAATACATAATTCGAAATTGAAAATCCAATTACCTAATTTTGCGCTATGGATATACTCATCAAAAAAGCACAGATAGTTGATCCCCATGCCTCTTTGAATGGCAAACAGATGGATATTTTAATTTCGAAGGGAAAAATTGCCCAAATAGGCCACAATCTTCAGGCAGATAAGGCAAGAGTGATCCTAGCGGAAGGGCTGCATGTTTCTCCGGGATGGCTTGACCTTGGGGTGCAGACGGGTGATCCGGGACTGGAGCACCGCGAAAACCTTCAAACAGTTACCCGGGCGGCGGCGGCAGGCGGATTTACGGCCATTGCCTGTTTTCCCAATACTTTCCCGGTGACAGACTCCAAATCCGGCATTTATTATCTTCAGCAAAACAGCCGCGACTTAATGGTGGATTGCCTGCCGCTTGGTGCAGTTTCCGATGGATGCGAAGGAAAGGATATCTCCGAGTTGATCGACATGTACAAGGCAGGAGCCTATGCTTTTACAGATGGGAATAAACCGATTCAGCATGCAGGATTGATGCTGCGCGCTCTGATGTATGTAAGAGCCTTTGATGGCCTGGTGATCAATCATCCGCACGATAATACCCTGGCCGGCAATGGACAAATGCACGAAGGCATCATCAGCACCTCACTGGGATTGAGAGGTATTCCTTCCATTGCAGAAGAAATCATGGTGCAGCGCGATATTGAACTGGCCGCCTATTCCGATTCCAAGGTGCATATTTCCAATATTTCTACGGCAGATTCCGTCAAAAAGATCAAAAAAGCGAAAGCTGACGGGTTGAAAATCACTGCTTCAGTTGCGGCCATCAATTTATTGCTCGATGACTCAGCCCTTTTTGAATTTGATTCCAATTTAAAAGTCCTGCCGCCTTTGAGAAGTTCGGCCGACCTATCCGCTTTAAAGAAAGGATTGAAAGAGGGCACCATCGATATGATCACTTCCAACCATGTTCCTTTGGAAGAAGAAGTGAAAAAACTGGAATTTCCTTACGCTAAATTTGGGGCTATTGGGTTGGAAACAGCCTTTTCAGTGGCCTGGTCGGCCTTAAAGGGAAAATTTACCTTGGATGAATTGATCCAAAAGCTCAGCATTGCTCCCCGTAAATTATTAAACCTGCCGGCCATCAAAATCGAGGTGGGCGAAACAGCCAATTTGAGTTTATTTCTGCCCGATGTAGAGTGGGAAGTAGCAGAAAAGGATATTTTTTCCCGTTCCGGAAATACTCCGTTTGTCGGAAAAAAACTCCAGGGCCGGGTGCTGGGGATTATCAATGGCCAAAAAGTGGAAATAGGAGCATAAACTGTGGTTCAAATTGTTCCAGGGAATTCTATACGTCACTTTAGCCTTTAACCTTTAGTCTTTAACCTTTTGAACTATTTCGTCGAAAAAAATTGGCACTCCACAGAAATTGTCGCATCTTGAGAGGGAAATAAGTATTTTATTTAACCAACTTTTATCATTATGAGTAATGTATTAGATACACCTCCATCTACGGATCCTTCCTCCGTTTCTTACATGCAGACCGTGCTTCGTTACGGTGTTATCGGTGCTATGATCACCATTATCTTCGGCCTTATTGGAAATTTGACCGGCCTTTCAAGTCCATGTAATGGTATTGCCATGACGGCCATTTTTGGCCTGGTATCCATCGTGATTTATATCGGGGTTTTGGTTTATGGTATCCGGAAACACCGGGATGATGAACTCGGAGGATATATTTCCTTCGGAAGAGCTTTTCTGGTTGGATTTTTGATTGCCATAATAATGACTATCATTGGTCAGATTTTCAACTATGTCTATTTCAACTATATCGATTCGGAATTATTGTCAAATTCTATGGATTGTATCCGGGAAATGTATGAAAAGATGGGCATGGATGAAGCGACCATAGAAGAAGCCATGTCCAAAGCCGGAGATCAGATGGACAAACAAAAGAGCCTTGTGGGTGCTTTGCCGATGGCCCTGGGAATCAATGCTGTAGTAGCGGCGATTGTAGGGTTAATCATGAAGAAAAGTGTTCCTGAAACCATGTAATCTATCTCGTTTTGTATGGTTTTGGGCTCCGTAGGATTTCATTTTTGCGTTAATACCTTTCAAAACTTTCCAAAAGGTTTGAAGTTTAGCGGGCAGACTGCCATCTTTGCGCAAAAGAACTGCTGATGGATTCAAAATTAAAATACGGAATAATAGCAGGAATCAGCACCGTGGTGTTGTTCCTGCTATTTTATTTTTCAGAGCCTGCATGGATGCTTTCCCCGGGGTTGTGGTGGGGGTCACTGATTATTTATATCTGGGCCATGTACCGCGTGGCCAGGGAGCCTGCAAAAATTGGTGTCCGATTAGGATTGAGAGAAGCTTTCGGCGTTTTTGCCGTCGCTAATCTGGTCTTTTATGTATTTTATTATTTCCAATTTACGACCTTTGCTCCTGAACTGGCACCATTACAAGCTGACCTGATGCAACAAAGTGATATCTATACCAATGAGCAGAAAGCGGCCATCGATACGGCCGTTACGGTAAGGAATATTATTTTTAGCTATGCATACAGCTTGTTGGGAGGATTTATACTTGCGCTTGGATTGTCTGCGTTTTTGAACAGGGTTTAAATCCAATTTGTCCTTACTTACTTCAATTAATTCACTATTCCATGGATATTTCATTAGTTATTCCTTTGTTTAATGAAGAAGAGTCTTTGCCGGAGCTGGAAGCCTGGATTCGTCGGGTAATGGAAGAGAATCATTATTCTTATGAGATCGTTCTGGTTGATGATGGCAGTAAGGATGGTTCATGGAGCATTGTGGAAGATCTGGCGGCTAAAAATCCATGTGTAAAAGGGATTCAGTTTCGAAGAAATTATGGGAAGTCTCCTGCGTTAAATACAGGCTTCAAAGTGGCCGAAGGTAATGTCGTCATCACCATGGATGCGGATTTGCAGGATAGCCCGGATGAGATTCCCGGATTGTACAAGATGATCATGGAAGAAGGGTTTGATATGGTATCCGGCTGGAAAAAAACACGCCATGATCCTATTTCAAAGACTTTGCCTTCTAAATTGTTTAATTATGTGATGCGCAAGGCGAGTGGTATTTACCTGCACGATTTCAACTGCGGGTTGAAGGCTTACAAAAACGATGTGGTCAAAAGTATTGAAGTTTCCGGAGAGATGCATCGCCAGATTCCTATCCTTGCCAAATGGGCAGGATTTACCAAAATAGGAGAGAAGGTGGTCGATCATCGCGCCCGGAAATACGGCTATAGTAAATATGGAGTGTCGCGGATCATTACCGGTTTCCTGGATTTGTTGTCCCTGATGTTCGTGGGCAAATTCGGAAAACGACCCATGCATTTTTTTGGCACCCTGGGCACATTGTCCTTTTTTCTTGGGTTTTTAATACTCATTTACCTGTCTTTCGAAAAGTTTTTTTACAACGAATACGGGATGGCAGATCGTCCTTTGTTTTTCTTTGGCATTGTGATGCTGATCATCGGAACCCAGTTGTTTGTGACCGGATTTCTTGCCGAACTGGTGATAAGAAACGCCCCGGACCGAAATAACTACCTGGTGGCCAAACGTATTGGAGAAAGGCAAAAAACTAAAGGTTAAAGTTCATTAACGGCCTTTTGGAAACCAAATTTACTGCATGGAATTAAAAAAGATAGTACTGTTAACTCCGGCACACCCGCTTCGTGGAGGCATTGCTGCTTCCTCCGAGCGTCTGGCTCTGGAACTCAACCACCTTGGATATGAAGTGGTGGTGGTCTCTTTCCGCTTGCAGTATCCGAATTTTCTCTTCCCGGGAGCCACTCAATTTACGGATGACCCACCCCCTGAAAATGTCAGGATCGAAACCCGTTTGAATTCGGTTAATCCGTTCAACTGGCTGATGACCGGGTTGTATTTGAAAAAATTGTGCCCTGACCTGCTCATCATCAGGTACTGGTTGCCCTTTATGGGCCCTTCCCTGGGAACCGTGGCACGGATTGCCCGTTCCAATAAAAAGACCAAAGTCATTGCCCTGGCCGATAATATCATTCCCCATGAAAAGAGACCCGGAGATGTCTTGTTTACAAGATATTTTTGTAAAAGTGTAAATGGTTTTCTCGTGATGTCCCGGTCTGTTGGAGAGGATGCAGGGAGGTTTGCTCCCCAAAAACCTGTGGTTTATTCCCCTCATCCCATTTTTGATAATTACGGGCCCATCGTTTCCAGAAAGGAAGCACTTGAACAGTTACAACTTTCAAAGGAGGTTCGGTATCTTCTTTTTTTTGGATTTATCAGGGACTATAAAGGACTGGATCTTTTGCTGGAAGCCATTAGAGATGAGCGGATTAAGGCCCTTCCCGTAAAATTGATTATTGCCGGGGAATTTTACGGCGATAAAGAAAAATATTTGCAGCTGATCCAAAAATTTGACCTTCAGGATAAGGTTGTTTTGCACAACCACTTTATTCCCAACGAACAGGTAAAATACTATTTTGGTGCCTCCGACCTGGTGGTGCAACCCTATAAATCTGCTACTCAAAGCGGTATTTCCCAACTGGCTTACCATTTTGAAACGCCAATGGTGGTCACCAGGGTCGGCGGATTGCCGGAAATCGTGGAAAATGGAAAGGTGGGGTATGTCGTGGAGGTAAATGCTGCGGCCGTAGCGGAAGCCGTGCTGGATTTTTTCGAAAAGGAAAACCTCGATAAAATGACGCAAGGGGTTCGGGAAAATAAAGGGCTGTTTATGTGGGATAAGATGGTAATGGCTTTGGTAGATTTGTTTGGCCGGCTTTAGGAAACCCCTGATTTTGCACAAAAGCCACCCGCGGTTTGGACCACGAATGGCTTCTTAACTAACGTAACTAAATAAAAGTTTAAGCGTTTTTTCTTTGAAACTCAATATAGTACAATGTACTAATTTTAAGTCCTGAGCATACTTAATTCATTCAAGGAACTTTTTAAAGAAACAAGTAATCCTGAATGAATTACAAATCCTCAGACCACTTTATCCGCGCAGGAAGAACTCGCAAAAGCATCTGGTTTTGCCTTGAAAACAAATCCCATTCCCAGGATATATCCCATGGCTTCTTTGAGCGCCACATTGGACTCGAAGTGCGGGTCGGTATTGATATCGGCATGGACTTCCAGTTCTATATGGAACCGGTCGAGGAGATCGCAGAGGGAATAAGCCACTTCAATGGACCGTGCCACTTCGGAAATCATTCGTTCTTTAATGCCCATTTTTTGGGTTAAACTTTCGTTGCTGATAAACATGAACCCTCCTTTTTTCTCTCTAAGGAACACGATCACCGTCGCAAATTCTACCACCTTTCCTCTTACCTGGGAATCTGTTCCGATACAAACTTTCATTTTGTGGCCCAGGGCGATCTCTTTTTGAAGAGTCTCTTCAACTACTTTGAGAATAGGTTTTTCAATGCGTTGTCCGTTAAGTCTTCTCCATTTCATGGCAAATCGATGATAATGATAAAATTTATTATAGTAATAAAAATATGGCTAATTTGCTTAAATGCAAAAATAGTCTTCGTTAAAACGGGTTGTTTAATAATTAAATAACCTTAATTTAACCTCATACGGACTTATCAACAAAATGAATGAGGGGAAAAGTTCCCTGGAGAGTCATTCATTTCAATTTATTTGTCGTTTTTTTGCACAAATGCCATTGATGTGAATTTAAAAGTATTGGTAATCAGTGATTACAGGGATACGGTTTCGGTGCGTCCGGAAGCGGAATTGTTTATCGGCCTGGCCCGGGAAGGGGTAGAAGTGACCGTAATGACTTATGGTGAAGCCGTTTATGTCGAGGCTTTCCGGTCTGCCGGTATAAAAGTTATCGATTTCCATCCCAGACATAAATTTGATAAAGAGGAGATTCGGTTTATTCGACATGAACTCACCACTGGAGGGTATCACGTGATGCACCTTTTTAACGGGAAGGCCATAGTCTCAGGCCTTCGGGCGGCGAGGAAGCTGAACGTTAAAGTGGTGCTTTACCGCGGTTATACCGGGAATATCCATTGGTACGACCCAACGGCCTATTTTAAATATCTCAGTCCCAGGGTGGACAAAATATTCTGTATCGCCGACGCTACCCGGGACCTGATCAAACGCAACCGGTTATTCGGTAAAGATAAACCAGTTACCATCACCAAAGGGCACAACCTGGAGTGGTATGATGGCATAGAACCTGCCGGACTTTCCGAATTGAACCTGCCCAACGATGCTTTTATTGTTACCAACGTCTGTAATGCCAGACCCATGAAGGGCATTTCCTATTTGCTTAGGTCTGCAAGCCATATTTCCGCTGATTTGCCCATCCATTATTTACTTGTGGGCAGGAATCTGGATACCCCGGAAAACAGAAAGATCATTTCGGGAAGCCCCAACCGGGACAAGATTCATTTTCTTGGTTTTCGCAAAGATGTGCTTAATGTGGTAAAGGCCAGTGATGCTTTTGTGTTGTCTTCTTTGTACGGGGAAGCTACGACCAAAGCGGTCATTGAAGCCATGAGCCTCGGCATCTGTCCACTGATCACGGATATTCCGGGTAACAAAGGACTGGTCATCCATGAGGAATGCGGCCTGGTGTTCCCTTCAAAAGATCCAAAAGCCATCGCTGAGGCCATTTTAACGGTGTATCACGATCCGGAAAAGCGCAGGCTTTTTGCCAAAAATGCCCGGAAACAGATTGATACAAATTTCAATATCAAAAATACCATCAGGAATACAAAATTACTTTATGAGGAGCTACGAGACTCCCTCAACTCCTAATTTGAAATATTATCCGTTCGACCTCAAAGATCTTTATCCATTATTTTGAAGTATCTGATCGGGGAAATTGAAAAAAGGCGGTTGATTTGGCTTTGACGTATATTGTGGAGGAAGAGGCGTTGATCAAACAAATCAATGTACCCAGGCGAAAATTTTTTAAGGTGCGCAGCAACAGGATTCGCCCCGGGTTGGACGATAAAGTGCTGATCTCATGGAATACGCTATAAAAACAAAACCCGTTTTAATCGGTCAAATTCGTTCTATCCGTGTTCCATATGGGCAGTATGGAACACGGATAAAAACGAACTTAAATTTTTAGGATTAAATCCGCGCCTGGTAGGTAAACAGTTCGTAATACCTGCCCTGACGTGCAATCAGTTCATCGTGCGTTCCCTGTTCGGCAATTTTTCCTTGTTCAATGACCAGGATCTGATCCGCTTTTCGGATGGTACTCAGTCGGTGAGCGATCACGAAGGTGGTTCTGCCTTCCATCAATTCAGAGAGACTGGCCTGGATAAAAGCTTCACTTTCCGTGTCCAGGTTGGAAGTGGCCTCGTCGAGAATCAGTATTTTCGGGTCGGCCAAAACGGCCCGGGCAATAGCGATGCGCTGGCGCTGACCGCCAGAGAGTTTTACCCCGCGCTCGCCGATGAGCGTGTCCAACCCTTCTTCAAAGCGATCGGTAAATTCATTCACATGGGCTGTTTTTACGGCATGTAATAAGTCCTGCTCCGAAGCATCCGGGCGCGGAAAAAGGATATTTTCCCTGATCGTTCCTTCAAATAAAAAATCATCCTGCAATACCACCCCAAGATGATTGCGATAGTTGTTGAGTACCATTTTAGACAGATCGACCCCATCGACCGAAATCGTTCCTTGCTGAGGTGTCAAAAATGTAGCCACCAGTCCTGCAATGGTAGACTTGCCGGAGCCGGAAGTGCCTACCAGGGCCGTGACACTGCCTGATGGTGCTGAAAAACTAATGTTGTGCAATACCTCACTCCCTTTTTCATAGGCAAAGGAAACATTATCGAAAAGGATATCCCCATGGATTTTTTCCATCTGAAGGGTCCTTTCCGGATTGTCATCTTCTGACGACATGTTCATCAGTTCTTCGGTTCGATCCAGTCCGGCAAAAGCTTCGGTGAGCTGACTGCCGATATTACTCATCTGAACAATTGGGCTAATCATAAATCCGAGGTATAATGTGAAGGATAGGAATTCCCCGATGGTCAGCTCATTTTGGACAATCATATAACCGCCAATGCCCATTATTCCTGCTGAAGCCAGCCCTAATAAAAGCGTTGCGGCACTGGTGACCAATGCGGTGGAAGTGAGACTCTTTTTGACGTTTAAAAAGAGTTTTTCCACACCTTCTTCAAAAGTGGTGGATTCCTGTTTTTCTGCGTTAAAACCTTTGATCACTCTGACTCCGTTCAGGGTCTCGGTCAGGCGGCCCGTAACTTGTGAATTGATGATACTCCTCGATCTGAAAATAGGGCGGATGTAGCTGAATGCTTTGAGTGAAATAATTCCAAAAATGATTACGGGAACCAACACATAAAGGGTCATTTTCGGGCTTATTTGTATCAATAAAACCAGGGAAGCCACAGCGGTCAACACGCCACCAAACAACTGTACGAGCCCGGTGCCTATGAGGTTTCTCACGCCTTCCACGTCACTCATGATCCTGGATACCAAAGCTCCGGATTTATTATTGTCAAAAAAATTGATCGGTAGGGAAAGTACTTTTTGCTGCACCTGCACCCTCAGCCTGGAGATCAGGTGCTGGGCCTGTACACTCAATAACCTGGTTAGAGCGAAGGACGTTACCGATTGAATGATAATAGCAATAACGATATACAGGATCAGCTTTTTCAACATTTGAATGTCCCCGTTGACAATAACATCATCCATTAAATATTTGCTTGCCCATGGAGTTACCAGACTGGCGGCCCTGCTTATAATGATCAATATTAAACCAACGAGTACCAGGTATCGGTGAGGCCAGATGATCTGTTTGAATACCTGGGTTATGGTTACTTTAGATTTGCTCATTTGCTGACTTTTTTCAAAACCCTGGTTGTTTCCATTGTTTTATGGACGGCTAAGGGTTTCAGGTTTTGGTAATATTTCGTTTGTTGTGCAGTAATTTCAACACTACAACAAAGGGAAACCAATACCGGGCCCAAATAGTTTTGCAGGGGGGATATTGTTTTGATCAAATCGAAATTTTTTCCCCGGCCGACCATTTGGTGCGTTTCAAACCTCCAGAAAATTCAGGAGATTGAGGATGAGCTGGGTAGCGAGTAGGGTAGTGGTGTTGTTAAGGTCTCTTGAAGGGTTTACCTCAACAAAGTCTACTCCTATGATATTTTTGTTGCCCAGGTCAAGTTTTTTGAACAGGTTGATGATATCATCAACCTGGAGTCCGTTGGGTTCGGGGGTGCCCGTCGCCGGTGCGATAAGGGGATCCAGCACGTCAATGTCAAAGGTGATGTAATATTTTTCATCTTCTGGAAGGTGGATGTCTTGGGTTCCACGGATCAGTTCTTTTACATCCTGCGTCCAGTAACTTTCTACTTTTTCCGGAATATTTTCAGTGTAGGCATTTGAAAATCCCCGAATGCCAAATTGATAATATTTTTTCAGCTGGGGTAATTTTACACAATGGGAAACAAAATTGCCGTGATGGTGCAGGCCGTTCAAGGCCAGGATTTCATCAAACGAAGAACTGTAAATGTCCGTATGGGCATCAAAATGCAGGACGTTAAAAGACTCATGGGTTTTGGCAACACTGCGAAGGATGGGGTAAGTGATGGAGTGATCTCCGCCAAGGGTAAAAGGAAGGTGTCCCATTGAGACTATCTCGTCATAGAGAAACGTTATTTTTTCATAAATGGCTTTCCGTGTTTCAAAACCGTGCACGTAAACATTTCCCGCATCGCTCATTGAATTTTGGGCGATTAACCGGTTGAGTTTGTCCATTGGAATACCGCTGCCCAGGATTTTAGGATTGATCTTTCTTGTCCCGCTCAGGTTTATTTTTTTTTCGAGGAACATCCGAAGATAATCAGGGAATTTCCAACTGTCAGCACTTACCGGATTCCCTGAACCAAAAGGGATACCCAGGAAAACGATATTATTCTCTTTAATTTTTTCATTGTACTCCCTGACTCCGAACAATTTTTGGGAGACGAGCTGCCTCTTGTTTAGTGCCGCAGCTTTGTGGGTGAAAGGAACCAGTATCCCATGGTCGACAAGGTAATGGATAGAAGCCTCTATGCCTTCATTGAATCCACATTGCTCAAGTGTTGTAGGCTGCTCAAACTGATTGATTACCTCAATGGTGTTTTGATCCACGAGGAATTGCTTTCCGGTTATCTTGTTGATAATTTTAAAACCCTGGGCTTCTTTTTTGATGTGGACAAAAGAAGACTTCTGCAGGGCAGTGATTCTGTTTTTGGTCATCACAGTTGCTTTTATAAGTTTGCCTGTCGGAGCGCTTCAAGTTGAAGCCGGTATTCATAGAAATCGATTTTGGGATGTATGGCATCGGTTACCAATATACACTCAAAAGCAGGATCGACGGGTATTTTCAGGAAGTTCCACCGGGTATCTTCATGGATGACGGAGGCTTCCAGAACGCTGTATTTTTTAATATTTTCATCAAGCCCTGTACCAATAGCTTTGGAAAAAGCCTCTGTTCTGCACCACAGGTTCACCAGGTTTAGGGTTCCTGTTTTGATTTCTTCCCGGGTTTCATCGTTAAAATAAAACCGGGATGTCTCTTCAATTCTATAATCTCCTTTTTCCTGGATATCCACGCCAATGCGGTTTTCGGGGGCAATGACGCATATCACTCTTTTATTGGAATGAGAGATATTGAAATCCAGGGTATTGTCAAGGAAAGGACGCCTTTTTGGAGTATATTGAATGGGCTGTTCCATCAATTTTTTCTTCTCCACAATGGCCAATCCCTGGGCCAGCAATAGTTTCCCGACAAAGCTGAGCCATTGCTTCCGTTTCCTGTTGTACTTTAGCACATCCTTCCTGAATTGTCGGGGCAGGAAGTGAAGATAAAGATGAGGGGACTCCCGAAGGAGTTCCTCACTTAATCTGGCCGATAATACAAGATGTTTCTTCACGGATAATATTTTTTATGAATTAAATCGCGGAACCTATTAAAATCTCTTTTTTGTATAAATCGTTGAATAATTCAGGCTTCATGGCGTTTTTGATCGCCGTGGTTTTTTGCTTTCCGAATCCTGCCAGGAACTTTGCCATGGCTGCACTGATTTTAAACAAACCGTAGGTGGTGTTATCAAATAAATAGAATGTATTGTGCTCTTCAAAAACACCAAACCGATCCTCGTTGAAAATGATGAATTGGGTGTCAGGGCTTATGACCTCTGGGGGATCTTTGTACTCGGGAGCATTCTCGTAAACATACATATGCAAGTGGTCGAAAACCTCCCATTGTTCCGGAGTTTCAACAAAATAAGGCTCGAAAAACCGGTAGGATTCCTGCATGAAAGAGGGCACGAAATCCTGCCATTTGCTGGTGGAGGCGGGATCTACCGGAGGCGCAAAAATGACCTCAGAGGTACCCAGTGACGTTCTTCTCGATATCATGGGAATAATTGGGGTTTTCAAAAAGTGTGCAATCCGGGCAATGCCTTTTCTGACAAACATCTTTTTTCCACAAAATTCTATATCGAGCATTTTGGTGCGGTCGAGGTAGCCGGTCATCCCTTCCATGCCGTCGAGGTAAACAAGAAGGCTTTTTCCGCTGTTGACTTTTGCTCTCATTTCCATGAGGGCATTGAGCGAATCGGGGTTGACTACGTCTTCCTTGCTCAATATTATTTCTTTTCCTTTAGCTTTGGGGTCGTTGTATTTGTCCGTTAGGAATTGGGTGAATTGATCGAGGTACAGGGCACTGTTAGCCAGTACAGCGTATTTAATCTTTAGCATTTCCGATAACACCAGGCCTTGCATATTGTAGGGCCCAAAGTGAAAACTCGCAAAAATGAAAGGCTGTGTCTGGGCCTTTTTCAAAAAGCTGAGATCTCCCTTTAATTCAAAATTATCCATGAGCCAGTCGAGGTTAGTCTGAAAATCCAGCTCCATCAATTTTTTTTGAAAAACGTAATCCCTGAAAAAGGAATCCATTTTTTCAGGATTTTCTTCCCCGAAAAAATGACGCCAGTTGGCCGTCGTGAACAGATAGTCTTTGTGGTGAATATTGGAGATATCCAGGATGTTTTCCTGCCGGATATGGTGATTCAACTTTTCGGCCTGGAGCGTATAATCTGAAATGGTAGTAATCATAATAAAAGCATTTGAAAAGATCATTCGTTTTCTAAAATCAACACTAAAACGAAATGAACGGGTCCCCTGAGGAAAGCCTGAGGGGCCCCGTTTCAAAGAAAATCTTACTCTGGCGAATCAAATCGCGTTTAATAAACTTTAGATTGATATGCCTGAGTGGAGAAGAAAATGGAGGGAAATATCCAATATTAAGCTGATAAAGCAGCTTTGTCAACGTCAACATCATTGTCATCACATCTCCATGAACTTTCAGCAGCCACAGCTGTGAGGTTCACCATTTCCAGACGCTCTTCGAGTTCGAGTACGTCTAATCCTTGCTTCAAATCGTTAGTTTTGCTTACATTCTTCATGATAAAATAAATTTAGAAATTAAAAAAAGTGGTTAATAATAATTCTTTTATGTATTTATCGGCTGATCAAACAGTGGCGACGGAGGCCTTTCTTGCTTTGATGACTTTTGTATCCGGTAATGGATTCCCGTGTAAAAAGGCATCGATTAATTGGGCTCCGGCGAGCGGACCGTTAAAGTCCTTAAGCATATTTTTAAATCTCAAAGCATTTTCTTTGAAATGCTTTTCGGCCAATACTTTTTTAACTGCGGCTTCCAGGTGTTCGGGTTGATAATTCACTTCACTTAACCGGATGCCTATTCCTAAACTTTCTACCCTGTCCAGGTTGAATTCCTGGTCGTGCATGGTAGGAATCCCGATGATGGGTGTTCCCTGGATCATTGCCTGGTAAACCGTTCCGTTTCCACCATGACAAATCACCACGTCGCTGATCTCCATAATTTTGCTGCCCGGGGCATAATCCACCACAAAGAAGTTATCGGGTACATCCGGGATTTTTACCATCCCGGCGGTGGTCATTATGCATTGGTAGTCAGAATTTTTAAAGATCTCTACCGCCTGGTCAAAGAAACGCTTGAATCCGGTGCTGCCCATCGAAAAATAGAGGGTCGGTTTTTGCGGATCAAGGGATTCATACCAATCCGGTAGCTCAATCTCAGGCTCCCAAACAATGGGGCCGATGTATTTGTAGTGACCCGGCAGGTTTTCTGTGGGCCCGTATTCTGGAAGGTCAGCCAACAAGTTCAGATCGCCACGCCAGGTGTCGAGAATGTTCTCGCGGGGTGGCAGCCCGACTTCCTTGCGGAATTTGTTGAATGGCCTGTTATCTCTTTCCAGAATCTTTTTCCTCAGCAGCGAGGCATATTGGTCTGTAATGCTTTTGTCAAAGATTTTTGAAAGACCATGTGATTCCGGAGCTCCGTGGTTTACTGTGTAAAAGTTGGTCCAGGAGGTATTGAGGATTACGGCTAACGGAATATTTGCCAGTTCACATGAAATGCTGAGCGTGAGTCTGAAGTCCATCAAAACCAGGTTGGGCCGGAGTTCATCGAATAACTTGAGTTCTGCTTCGACAGAAGTTTTGATGAAATCGTATTCGTACCAGTTGGTTCTGCTATCCCTGGAGCAAGCCAATATCCTTTCTGGGTCGATCGTTTGGATCGTGATGATCTCAAAGCCATTTTCCTGTGCAAGTCTGGTGTAAGGTCCATCTATTGCGAATATGACTTCATGACCGGTTTCCCTAAGTACTTTTGCTATTTCCAATGCACGGGAAGTGTGTGACAACCAGTTGCCATCCGGCATTATCAGGATTCTTTTACTCATGATCAGGGTACTTTTTTACCATTGTTATTAATCATTGCAACACTTAGATCACTTCCGGGTCTGTTTGCGTATTTGGGAATATCGCACATTTCTTTTAGTGGTATGGAATTCCGGGAACATAATCCCGAAAGGATCTAAGGATTGCTATGTGAGCTTTTGACCGACGGAAAAGGGAATTGTTATTATTGGGACCCTGTTGGTGACGGTCAGTGCACTAAGAAGTTGTTTGAATTAAGCCATTAAAACATCTTTGTCCACCTCTACATCATTGTCATCGCATCTCCATGAACTTTCCGCAGCAACAGCTGTGAGGTTCACCATTTCCAGACGCTCTTCGAGTTCGAGTACGTTCAATCCATTTTTCAAATCTTCAGTTTTGCTTACATTCTTCATGATTAATAAAATTTAATGGTTAAAAAAATATAAATATGGTTTTAAAATCCGTTGTTAGGCAGCGATCACGTCTTCTGTTGGAGCCGGGTCACCGTTGTCATCACATCTCCAGGAAGTTTCAGCTGCGATGGCAGAGAGGTTTACCATTTCCAGGCGTTCTTCGAGTTCGAGAATGTTCAAACCTTGTTTCAAGTCTTCGGTTGTGTTTACACTTTTCATAATTGACAGAATTTTAATGGTTAATAAAGAGTAAGATGAATTTATATTTGATTGATAAAGTTTCTTCCGGCTTTGATGAACCTGTAGAGTACCACTATGGTCATTCCTGCGAATATGATCATTCTGAATATTCCTTTAAAATTTTCCCGGGTGAAGAGGCTTGATAAATTGCCTGACTCCAGGTAGTCCTTAAAGTAGACGATCGAGTTCTGATAAAACTTTGTCATCACGATGAAAAAGAAGATCAATAACACATAGTTGGATAAAGAGTATGCCAACAAAGGCCAGTTAATTTTATCTCCTTCGGTTTTATTGGTTTTGTCAAACAAGGCAAAGGGGTATTTAAAAGATCTTTTCATCAGGTTCGGCAGATCAAAGAAGTCAGAATAGATCCAGTAGCCGTCATAGCGCATAAAAGGGATCAGGGAATAAATAACTACGGAGGTATTGGTAAATATTATGGCATTTAGCATGATCGATGCCGTCTCTGATTTATTGGGCGTCAGGGCATAAAAAGCAATCAGAAGCGTGTTGATCAGCAATTGGAAGTAAATGCCTCCACAGTTGATGACTATTCGATTTTTTTTGGTCAACACCCATGCTTTGGTCACATCAGTGAAAAACACGGGGAAGATCAGGTAAAAGCCAAAACTTATGTTTTTGGGAGAGACGTCATACCTTTTACATGCCGTCGCGTGGCCCATTTCATGGGCAAAGAGTATCAATCCGATTACCAGGTAAATGATGCCCAGGTTTCCGGCGGAGAGCAGTACTCTCCCTGCATTGTCTCCAAAAGTGGCTACATTGAAAATATGGTAACCGGTGATGAAAAAAGAAGACAGTAAAAGCACCAGGAACAATTTTCCTTTAAACAAAAAGGTAAAAGGATTGGTAATTTTTTGGAGTAAATTCTCTTTGATGATCTCTGCATTCAGGTAGATGTATCGTGATCTTCCTGTGGATACGATGTCTTCGGGGTTTTTGTCCAGTTTTAGCTTTTCAACGGCTTCTTCCAGTATGGATTCCAGGACATCATCTTCGACATTGATCTCTTTTTTGAGGCGCAGGTAGCTCTTGATTTCTTCTGCACCGCTTTTTTCTTTTAACTTTTGAAGGATAAAATAAAGGATATCCCCGATGTAAAAGTAATTGCCGTTCACTACAGCCACGTATTTTCCATTTTCTGTGGGCGGCAGATCCACCTTTTCAAATAATGCGTATTGAATATTCATGTTTTTTAATTTTTCCTTTTATTTTGGATATTCCGTTATTTCCCTTAAATTGGTATTGCTTACATTCTGATGAACTTTCTGACCCGTGAGCCTTCGGCATTAGCCGTGAAGGCTCATGGTCAGTATTTCCGTTCTTTTTTTATTTTTCCTTAAAAGGCACTTCCCAGTTTGATATCCACCGACTGCCCTTCGCGGTTGAAAGTGAATTCGGATTCATTGTATTTAGGCGCTCTGAATCTCGGCCTTATATTGTTGGAGAATCCGTAGGGTTCTTCCGGGATGCCGAAGAAATTCACGTCCAGTTTGCCATTATTATTCAAATCGTGAAAAATACTTATGGCATAGGTTCCGAATGGCAGGTCGTCAAGATTCACTTTAATACTTCCTGTATTGTTAACTTTTACCGGAATTTCATCCCCTTTTTTCAGGAAATCCTTTTGATTATCAAAAACAGTAATGCGGATTTTACCTTTCTTATTTTTGATATTTTTGATTTCCAGATTGAGCGTCCCGGTGGTTTTATTCAACATTTCTGCCGAATAATCGCTGTTAAAATTGAGGGGGAGTAAAAAACTACCCAGGGCGGCTAAAATTAGTCCTTTGATCATTTTGAATATTTTTATAATTAAACAATTAGGTTAAAAGTCAATTCCACCTCCGTCCACCGACAAGACCTGTCCGGTAATATAACTGGCCTTGTCTGAAACCAGGAACCCTATCAGGTCGGCAACTTCTTCGGGTTGACCAAATCGATTCAGGGGGATGAAATTTTTTATTTTTTCTTCGTCCAGATCCTGGATCATTTCGGTCTGTATGTATCCGGGGGAAATGGCATTTACGGTAATGTTTCGTTTTCCCACTTCTTTCGACAATGCTTTGGTCGCAGCAATGAGGGCGGCTTTTGAGGCTGAATAGTGGGTTTGCCCTTTCATGCCATGGTGGGCCGAGTTGGATACGATGTTAATGATTCGCCCTCTTCGCTGGAGTACCATCTTCTTGAGCACATGGCGGGATACATTGTAAAATCCGGTTACATTGGTATTGATCACATGGTCCCATTCATTCTTATCGATCCAAATGAAAAGGTTGTCTTTTCGGGTTCCGGCATTATTGATGAGGACATCAATGCTGCAATCCGTATTGTTGTCCATCCAATTCATGAGTTTTTCGTCTACCTGGGATGGGTCTGAGATGTCAAATTTCAACAGATCCACCCTTACATTCTTCTTTTCCACCAGCGCCTTGGCTTCCAGGGCTGCCTCTTCATTCGACCGGTAGTTGAGGATGATATTATAACCTTGTTCTGCAAGTTCCAGGCAGGTTGCCCTGCCGATACCTCTCGATCCGCCGGTTACCAGGGCAAACCTCATTGAAGGTGTATCTCTTTTCATGATTGTTTTTTTTATGTTCAGTTAAGCTACCTTCTCTATGCAGGAAGGTATGCATCCACGTCCTGTTCTTTAAGGAATTCAGCCACCTTGTGGGTGAATTCGTACATGATGATGTCGTCTTCAAAAGCGGGTATGGTTTTTCTTAGGTCTTCATACAAACTCCTGGTGCAGGCCGACATCTTGTCCTGTATATTCAGGTAATCGATCGATTGTATGATGGTGCCAAATAACACCGCCGCTATTTCGTAGGTGTTTTGGATCACTTTCTGCGTAATCAGGGCTGCATTGGCTCCCATGCTCACAATATCCTGGTTGTCTTTGTTGCTGGGGATACTGTGGAGGTACATGGGGTAACTTAGGGTTTGGTTCTCTGCTGTGGTCGATGTGGCCACAAATTGTGCCCCTTGCATGCCCAGGTTTAATCCCAGTATTCCCAGGTTGGCGAATGGCGGCAGTATTTTGTTGAGCTGATCGTTCAGCAAAAAATTCAATTGCCTTTCGATAAGCATGGACATCTTTGAGACCGCAATTTTGAGCTTGTCCATTTCCAGGGAAACATAATCCCCATGGAAATTTCCGCCATGGAAAACATTTTGTCTTTCCGCATCAATGATGGGGTTATCGCTGGCTGAATTCATCTCGTTTTCCACTATCCTCACGGCTTCTTCAATGGTTTCTAGGATGGGGCCCAGTATCTGGGGTACACATCGGATAGAATAGTACTCCTGGACCTTTTCTTCAAAAATCTTTTCCTTGGTTTCTCCCTGGTAGAGATGAACTTCCCGTTTTTTCAGGAGCTGGCTGTCTTCCAGGATTTTCCTGAGGTTCGTGGCAATATCCTGTTGTCCGGGGTGGTGTTTCACTCCGTTTAGTTCGTGTGAATAATAGTCGTCGTAGGATTGCACGATCTCTATGATCATGGCCGAAGCCAGGGTCGCCCATTTCAGCAGGTTTCTGCTTTCGATCAGGTTGATGGCTCCGTAGCCGGTCATCGCGGAGGTGCCGTTGAGGATGGATAATCCTTCCCTGATGTGAAATTGTGCAGGCTTTAATCCAAGGGTTTCAAAAGCTTCTTTAGCTTGTTTTTCTTTCCCGTTTATCCTTACCTTACCTTCGCCGATCAGGCACAATCCCAGGTGGGCAAGTTGTACAAGGTCGCCGCTGGCTCCCAGTCCGCCATGCTCGTAGATATTAGGCAAAACATCGTTGTTGATGAGTTCGGTTAACAAATGCAACAAATCGGGATGCACACCAGAATGTCCTTTCATCATCGTGTTGAGCCTGATGATCATCAACGCTTTTATAAACGCTGGTCTGACTACCTGACCCGACCCGGAACAATGGCTTCTGACAAGATTGTACTGGAGCTCCACAAGGTCATCATCCTCTATTTTATATTGAGCCATAGGTCCGAATCCCGTATTGATCCCGTAGATGACTTTGGACCTGGAAAAGTCTGATAAAAACTGGAAACATTTTTCCACCTTTTCAAGGCCTTGTGCCGAAAGCGAAAGGGGGGAGCCGTCAAGTACCAGTCGTTCAATGTCATCAATCCTTAAAAACCCATTGCCTATTGTTACGGCTGTCTGTTGGGTGGTCCCGTTTGCTGCTAATACCATAATCTCATGTTTACGTGTTAAGCCTAATTTTTATTTCTTTTTCAAATTGAGTATTCCTAATGGGTCATTTTTTGCGGTTCAAAACCCCCGAGATGATACTCTGCGGGTAATCTGACCGGTCGATAATATCCAGTCCAGTGGAGCTGATCTGTTCGAAACCGAATTGTTCGAAAATTTCTTCAAATTTTTCCCTTGACAAGATCGGGGAGTGAGCAATCCGGTATTCGGGGTCTTTGAAAAACCACCAGCCTTCCGTAAGTCCGAAGATCACCGTCGTCCAGTCGAGTCTTTTTGAGAGATCGTTGACAAAGAGCCAGCCACCATCTTTTAAAAGGTACTCCAGGTTGGTGAATACGTCCATGATATACGGGGTCGCATGCACCACATTGGTACAGAATAGAATATCGATGTCTTCTTTATTAAATCCTTGATCTGCAATGGGTTTGCTGATGTCTAATCCACCAAATTGCATGAAAGGATAATCGTTCGAAAATTTCTTTTTGGCTCTCCGGGTAAACCCGGTGCTTATATCGGTGAACCAGAATTCCAGGTGTTCGCCGAATGGTTTTATATACTCAAGTACTTTCAGGGTTCCCATACCGGTACCCGAACCGACTTCCAGCAGTTTGATCTTTTTCCCGGGGTTGAGGGTGATCAGTTTTTCTACCTTGTCCCGGACCGCTTCAGCAAGTTTGAGGTTCTGGTAGGTCTGAACATTGTCGCGGTAAATTCTTTCGACTTTTGAAAAATCATTGTTGGGAAACAAAACTTCGAGGTATACTTTTTGCTCGGTGATTACTTCGAAAATGTTACCGAGAATTTCCCTGGTGAAGCTCGCTATCGGCCAAAGATGGTCATTGATTAGCGGGTCTTCCGTGAGGTCATGTTGTTCCACATTTAACAGTCGTTCAATTTGGCTTTTTGTAGTTGCTGCGGTGGCTTTTGGAGTAACCTTTAGTATATTCTGGTCAACCTCCAAGTATTCGTGACGTTCCAGGATGTCCAGCAAAGCAAAAAATAAACGCAAGTGCCTTTCAGATTTTAAAATGCGGCCCCTAAATTCGGCGATCTCTATTTTTTCGCCGGCGTGGTTAAAAAATCCAGCTTGCTGAAAAGCGTTTAGCAAAAGGGAAGAAGTAAATAAATTGATTGTTTCTACTCCTTTGTAATACTGTGCCGTACCTAAAATAAACTGCTCTTCCGTTTGCTGTTGTAATTGTATCGCTTGCATTTTTTTGCTAATTTTTTTGAATTTGCCTGATTAGACAGAATGAGCCGGAATTTGGTTACAAATAGTTACAGGAATTATTAAATTTGCCTTGCGCGGGTGTTTTTTAAAGTCCGCGTTTCTTATTTTATCCCCCTATTGGGCGGGCAAAGGCACCGAAACTACAATTGAATGATTCTCATACTTTCGTTTGATCAATTTGAACAAGGCACTGATCCGGTCATAGACTGGCTGCTGTATTACGGTGCCGATTTTATTCGTATCAATGGTGATTTTTTCCATACCACCCAACGTCGATGGAAAATGGATTTACACCAAAACGACCTGATCCTGGATGACAACATTAGTTTTCAAAAAGAGGTCAATGCCGTCTTTTTCCGGCGTTTTGGCAAAAAAGTGCATCTGGGAAAATCGGCTACGCTCCCCCGTGAGCAGGATCTCCAACGCGAGCTGTCCAAAGAGAATCAATACCTCATCGATTATTTTTACTATACTTTAAAAGACAAATACTGGCTGCCCGGGTATCAGGCCACCGCTTTCTCAGGCAATAAACTCGTCATCCTGAATGAGGCCCGGGAATGTGGGTTTAATGTACCGGAAGCCTATATCATCCGTTCCAAATCGGACCTGAAGGCCCTGATGAAACAATTTGACCACCAGATCATCATAAAGCCGATCAATTACTGTCAGTATTATTTTAAGGATGATGCTGTTTTTACCTCCTTCACGCATCAGCCGGATGAAGAAACCCTGAATGCGCTGCCGGAACAGTTTTTTCCAAGCCTGGTCCAGGAAAAGATCAGGGGAGCCTATGAGTTGCGCATTTTTTACCTTGAAGGAAGGTGTTATACGGAGGTTTCCCTTAACCAGGAGGCGTTGACAGCCACTTCTGATATAAAACTGATTCAGAACCTGAAAACCACTCATTTTGTGCCTTTTAACCTGCCCCTGGATATAGAGCAGCGCATTGATGTTTTCATGAAACGCATCGGGCTCAATACCGGCAGCGTTGATATTATGAGGGATACAGACGGGCAGTACCATTTCATCGAAGTGAACCCGGCAGGACAGTATCTCGCTCCTTCCCAAAAATGTAATTTCCAGCTCGACCGACTGATCGCCGAGCACCTCATTCAAAAAGACAAAGCTTTATGATTAAAGATTATACTTCCGAGCTGTTCCCAAACGTGGAAAAGGAACAAATTCCCATCCAGTATTTCTGTCTCAATAAAATGGAACAAAAGGCGGTGCCGGAGTTGCGAAAGAACATTCGGCTGATCAGCAGTGAGAAACATCAAAGCAGTGGAATTCCCGGCTATGAACTTTATAAGCCTACTTCTCAATGGGATTATCCCGGATTGTTTGATTTTTTGAAAAAAGTTTGATATGTATCTCAAATTGTTTGCACATAATAAATTGGTCAGAGGAAAGGATAAAAGCTGTATTTATGACCTCCACAATAATGATGTGGTGCTGATCCCCAATATTTTTTATGATATCCTGAATGATTTACCGGAACATTCCATTGAGGCGATTCAAAAACAATATGCCCCTGATGAACCCGAAGTTTTTGACCAGTATGTTCAGTTTATTTTGAACAAAAATCTTGGTTTTACGACCCATGAACCTCGCCTGTTTGGCGAACTGGATACCTCCTGGGAGCAGCCCCACCACATTCAAAATGGCATCGTGGAGCATAGGGTTGATTCTCCTTTTGAACTTTCCCGGGTTATTTTGAAATTGGATGAACTGCTTTGTCGCCAGATAGAGCTTCGTATCCTGCCGGGAGAACAACCTATAGATGAACTGACGGCCCAACTGACCCTGCTGAATGGAAAAGTCTTTAGAAATGTCACCCTGTTTTTGAAATATAATGCTTCGATGACCGCAGAAAAGGTGGCAACCCTTTATAATGAAATTCCCAACCTGGGATTTGTTCTCCTTTTTAACAGCCCTGAAACAAGGGAAGTGCCCGGATGCAATGGAAAAGCCCTGTTTTCCAGCCGGCCCATTGAGGATTTTCCTTTTGAAAGCGAAGCCGGGTTTAAAGAAAAATACATCGTCAACATTACTTATTTCATGGAGGCCCTGCAATTCAATCCTTATTACAACCGCAAGGTCGCCATCGATCACCTGGGCAATATCAAAAATGACCTCATGCTCCAACCATCCTTTGGGAATATCAATGATTTGGACTTGAAAGAGGTAATTGCAACCCCGGAATTCCGGGAGTTATGGTATGCTTCCCCGGATAAAATCATAGGAGTCCGGGATTCTGCGCTGCGCTATTGCCGGCATCTGCCTTATGCATTGAGAAAAGTAGAAGATGGGAATTATGAGATTGTGGTATAATTAGTTAGATCCATGTATAAAAAAAGGTGGCCGGGGCGGCCACCTTCTCAACGCTATTAAACCAGACTATAAGAAATATTCCTTTTGTCGACAAAGACTATGGGTTTGCGGTTACCGTTGGGGAAGAGCAGGTTATGCACTTCCTTCTTCGGTTTAATCAGGATATTTGGGGTGACCCTGAGGTTGGTCCGCAGACATTCGATGATTTCATGACGGATCTCCTCGTCCCGGTCATCTGTACCAATGAGAATCAATACATCATCAATTCCTTCAGCATTACTTTTGACTTCAACCTGGTAGTTTTTTACACCGGGTATGGCATTCAGGGTGTTGTAAATGGCCGGGACGAACAGGGTGGTGCCCCTGAATTTGAGCATCTGCTGTTTGCGCCCGATGATGGGGCTGAGTCTTTTGGTGTTCCTGCCACAAGAGCAGGGCTCGCTATAGGCTACACAGACGTCGCCGGTTTTAAACCTTAGCAATGGCATGCCCTCCAGCCCCAGGGTGGTGATGACCAGCTCACCCGGAGCACCGTCGGGAACGGGATGGCCTGCTTTATCCACCACCTCCATGATGAGTAATTCCGGGTGGTGGTGACCGCCCTTCTGGGCTTCACACTCCGTGAATGCGGCTCCCATCTCCGTAGAGGCGTAGGTGGAATAGAGTTCTATATTCCATTTTTCTTTGATGCGCCGGCCCAGGGCATTGTATTCGAAGCCCAGATCCCGAATGCTTTCTCCGATGCATATCGCTTTTTTTACGGATGAGTTTTGGTAATCTATGTTATGGAGTTCGGCGTATTCTATTAGTTTTAGCAAAAAGGACGGTACGATGATGAGGGCGGTCGGCTCCTCACTGAGTATGGCATTCCACTGCATGGCGGGGTTGGCGCTGCCCATGCGAATGAGCCCGGCCCCGAGTTTTCGGGTGCCCATGGCGTAGGCCAGCCCGGCCATGAACCGTTTGTCTATGGTGGTGCATAGTTGGTAAAGTTCGTGTTCATCTCCGCCGGTGCATGCCAGGGAAACGGCTTCATTATAAGCCAGTCGATCCATATCTTTTTCCGTAAGCACCACCGTGACCGGCTGGCCTGAGGTGCCCGAAGTGCAGGCGTAATCAATTATTTGTTCACGCGGCACACAATAAAAATCTTTGTTGAACGCCTGGAGGTCTTCCTTGGTGGTGAAAGGCAGGTTATTCAAATCATCCAGGGTTTGAACCGAATGTTCATCGATCCCGTAATGATCGAACAACCTGCCGTAGAAAGGGGAACGTTCTTTGAGATAGACCAACAGGTTTTTCAGCTGCTGTGTCTGAAAAACTCGAATCTTATCCGTTGACTGTCTTTCGATTTCGGGAATCTTCATGTCAATTGATTTTATATCGTCCGCTAAATTTTACATGAACACCATCTTCGCTTTTTACTACCGCTGCCACCTGCCATCCGGTTTCATCCTTTTCCTGGATGTCCACATCAAGATCTACATTAGGCTGTAGGTTGGGGTTGATAAAAGCAAGAAATTTAGAATGTTTCAGTTGCTCCAGTTCAAGGGGAATATTATAGGTATTCATAATGGTTTCCTTGACCATCTGAAGAATACATACCCCTGGAGTGATCGGGTTGTCGGGAAAATGCCCCTTGTAGATGTCATGGGAGGCATCCAGGGAAATGCGGGCTTTGAAAGCGTCGGGGGTCACTTCATTTTTAATGATGTAAAACAGGTTGTCGAGGAATAAAAATTTTGCCATGATCAAGGTTTTTGCAATAATAAAAAGGTGAAATAATTGCCGGCAAAGCTGTTGATCAACAATATGGTTTCGATATTGCCTTTGACCGTTGCATTGACGGGATCATTTTCCGGTAAGGCCTGGTTTTTCAAAATCTGAGCTCCCATCCATAACCCAAAGGTGGTGGCAGTAGGGTATTCCCCGCAGTATCTTTTGAAATAGAGGTGAGGTACGCCCCTAAACAGGTTTTCCTCTGTTTTCAGGTAGGGCTCCTCGAAAAGATGATCAAAGCCTTTGCCACTCAATACCAGGTCGATGTTGGTATTGACAATATGATTTTCCTGTAAAAAAGCAGCCAGTTTATCCGTCAGTTGTCGACCAGGTTCAGGCAAATAAAGGCATTTTAGTCCTTTCAGCGCCGCGTAACTCTGTTGATTGGGATGGCTGGAGAGCATGAAAAAACCTGATCCTTCGCCTACCGTCCGTTCATTATCCTCATTGGAAAAATAAGCACCTGAATCAAACCCGCTGCTGTTGACATATCCGTATTCGTGGGCTAGTTCGAGATACGTATCCGTCACCACATCAAGACCTCCAACAAGTATGTTCTCACATTCACCGATCTCCATTTGCATGATACCGTCGAGCAGGGCACTTTCAAAACTGAACCCTCTTTGGGTGAGTGTATTGTTGTACCCGTAACATTTAAGTTCCAAAGCAATTTGCCCTGAGGCAGAACTGAGGAGTGAGTTCATAAACATCCCCGGGTTGATGAGTCCTTCATCATTATCGATGAGTTTTTCCAGGATCACCGCGGGGTTGTCGGAAAACGTTTGTCCGACTCCCACTACGATGCCGTCTACTTCTTCCACCCCGGCATCTTTCATGCAGACTTTAGAAGAATACAATCCCATTTTTGACAATTTATCCATGCGCCTGATCTTGCCGGAAGGAATGAATTCGGTGTAAAGGGGTTCATGCGCGGTCACGCAAACCTGTCCTTTTTCCAGGGGGACCAGGGTATTATTTTCCAGTTGAGCAGAAATACAATCTACTCCGTTGATATAGGCCAGCATAATTTTCGCGTTTGAAGGTTAGGAAATAGATGAAATAACCACACTGCTGCAAAATCCTCCCATGCCCACTGCATTGACCAGTACGTGATCCAGATGCGGGAGCCGGGTGAGGGATTCCACCGGTTTGATGCCCAGTTCGGGAATCAGGGTGGTGAAGTTGCGATTGGGAAAAACACTCTTCGTTTCCATCGCCAGCAGACTGATGGCGGCATTGATTGCCCCGGAAGCACCGAGTGTATGTCCGATGCTGGATTTCAGGGAACAAAATGCAGGAGTGTTTTCTCCAAATACAGCCTTGATGGCTGCTCCTTCCGTCACATCATTGTTTTTGGTGGCAGTACCGTGTGTCAGCACATAATCAATCTGATCGGCAGGCAATCCGGTACTGTGGATGGCTTTTTGCATGGACAGCTGGATGCCATAACCATTGTCGGAGATAGCTCCTGGATGGTAGGCGTCATTGGCATTACCAAAACCGTCGAATACGGCGATGGGCCTGTTGCCCGTCTTTTGCAAAGACGCCTCGGATTCTATGACCAGGAAGGCTGCACCTTCTCCCAGGTTGATGCCGTTCCGCGAATCGTCAAAAGGCCGGCATACTTCTCTGTCGAGCAGCAACAGGGAATTGAAGCCGTTGATGGTGAATTTGGAAAGCGCGTCAGTCCCCCCAACGATGGCAGCATCCAGCTTTCCGCTCTGGATCATATTGGCTCCCATGATCATTGAATTGAGGGAGGAGGAACAGGCGGTGGTCACTGTGGTGAAAAAGTCAACATTTCCCAGTTCTCCTGCGATAAATTCGGTTCCGAAGCCGCAATCATTTTTCTGAATGAAATTTTTGGTCTTTTTATGCCGCATGAAATCGGAATAATACTTTTCCGTAAAATCCATTCCTCCAACTGTTGTTCCGGAAATCAGCCCCAGCCTGAAATTATCTGTAGGAATATGGATTTTCTCCACCGCCTCCCTGGCGGCGATTAATCCCAGCAGGCTGGTCCGGTTGATGTCCTTGCGTTTAGTCCCGGTCAGCCTGGACAGCTCCTCGTCGGTCCATTTGATCTCGCCGACGGGGAAGGTACCTCTATGTTTGGTACTGAGGATCTCCATATGGCTCACCCCTGATTTTCCTTGTAACAAAGCTTCTCTGAGTTCGTGTTTATTCATTCCCAGCGAACAAACGACACCCATGCCTGTTATAAACACTTTTTTTGCCATGAAACTGATTTTTTAGTTGATTAATAAATTTAGCCGGCTACAACAGTGGTAGATTTTATGCTTCGGCAGTGGTATGGCTCTGGATGAACTGCGCCAGGGATTGTACGCTGGCAAAAATATCCTGCATATTTTCATTGCTCTCGATTTTAATGCCGTAGTATTTTTCTACGAGTACCACCATTTCCAGGCCATCGATGGAATCCAGTCCCAGTCCTTCTCCAAACAAAGGATCGGTAGGGTTAATTTCTGATGGGTTTACATCAAGGCATAATTCTTCAATAATTTGAGATTTCAGATTTTCGATTAAATTAGTCATTGTTTAATAATTTTAAGGTTGAGAAAAAATTGATGATTTAAAGTGTGTTTTTTTATGAATCGCCCTGTTTTTCCACCAGGGTGAAATGAATATCCGGATCTTTTTCATTTGTCTCAATCCAGCCGGCAATGCAGCATTTCAGGGATTGGTTGCTCATGAGGATATCCACGTATTGTTCAAAGAGTTCGTCGTCATAATTGTCCAGCACAAAGAACACGTTCTCCCCTGATATCCTGTGCCTGATGGCTACTTCCCCGATGGAAATATTGGGCAGGGTATAAACAAACAATCCCGGGCTTGGAAAATCAGAGATGGTTGACTGATAGTTCACATCAGTAGTAAGGCTGGAGCTTCTGTTACCGAAAACAATGCCGATTTCATCCTCCTTGTATCTTTGATTAAACCCTGTGGTATTATTCAAATATTCTGTGCCAATAATGGCGGCCTGGCTTAATGTATCCATCTTAAAAAATTTTTTGTAGTCCATCCCGAGTGCCCGGTAAACCGATTTAAAGAATTCACTGAGGTCAGAAAATGATCTTTCTGCTTTAAAAACCGTTTTTCCATCGAGTAAAATGGAAGACCTGGTGATCCTGCAATGAGATATATTTGTTAAATTTTCCATTATGTCATCTTTTGAAAAAGTACGGCTGCATTGCACCCCCCAAATCCGGAGGATGTTTTGAGGCAACTGTACAATGGTTTTTCCGTGACTTCCCGAATGGGCGTGATCTTTTGGGGAACATCGCTTTCGGTGAATCCTTTGATCGGAATCAGTTGGTTGTGTCTGAGTGAATAAACGGCCAGGATGGATTCCAGTAATCCGCTAGCGCCCAGGGTATGACCGAAGTAAGGTTTCAAACTGTGCATGGGCACTTCGCTCAACTCAGACCGGTGGATTGCCCAGGATTCCATGGCATCGTTATACAATGTTGCCGTTCCGTGAGCAGAGATAAAATCAGGGGTATTGACCTCGTCGGTTTCGGATTGCAACACTTTTTCAATGCATTGAAACAATCCGTTTCCCGTCCTTGAAGGAGCTGAAATATGGTTGGCATCGTTGGAAACAGCTCCCTTTACCACCTGGATTTTTTGTTTATCATCTTGTTCGGCCAGGGTGAGTACCAGCGCTGCTGCTGCTTCCCCTATGTTGATGCCTTTCCTGTCTTTGCCAAATGGTTTGCACGTTTCTTCATCCAGGGCATTGAAAGAATCAAAGCCCGAGAGTGTGAATTGAGAAACCAGGTCACCTGCTGCCACCACTATATTTTTCCATCTGCCCTGTTTTAAAAACCTGTCCGCGATAATTACCCCCAATAATCCAGAAATACAGGCACTTGAAACCACTATTGGCCGGTGTTGCATATTGAAAAAATCCGCTATAGACCTGGCCAGTTCCGGCAACAACACCCTTTCTGAAGGAAGGTCACTTTCTTTATTTTTATCCAACAGATCAATATTGCCTTTGGTGGTGCAGTAGATCAAAAGGGTGTCGTGATCGGTCAGGTCCAGGTCACTTTTTTGCGCGGCCTCCCGGATGGCAAGAATGCTCATTTTTTCAAGTTTGCTATACTTTGAGGGAACTCCGATTTTCTTAAAGGCATTGTCCACCCGGGTTTCAGCAATGACTCCCGCCCAATATTCCTGGTTGGAGAAAGGAAAACGGTGTGCTTTTAAAGCGGAAACCCCTTTTAAAATGTTTTCGAAATTCTTCTCCGAGGAAAATCCCAGGGGACTAATAATGCAGTCTCCCAAAAGTATAGTCGCTTTGTCTTGATTTAATGTAGCCATTTTTCCTTCCAGGTTTTAAAAAAAGGTGGAATCGTGTAATAAAGTTCGCGTCGTTCATTCAACATTGCCTGTTCGGTGCGGCCTCTGCTGAGCAATTGCTTGTTGGCGGCATCCCGGATCTTGTAGTTGAAGATCACTTTGGCAGCTTTGGAATCCTCAAAGGTGGTTTCCACCAGGATCTTTTGGCCATAGACTAGCGGGCGCAGGTATTCTACTTCCATTTTGGTAATGGGCACAAAAATGTCCTGCGCCAAAAAGTCCGCATAATCTATGTTGAATTTTTTGCCAAAATAAGTTCTTCCTTCTTCGAAATAGATGGCATAATTTCCATGCCAGACGATCTCGTAGGAATCCACTTCATTGAATCTGACCGCTACTTCTGCCGTTGCACTTAAAGTTTTTATGCTCATTGCTGTATTACTTGCAATATTTCATATTTCTCTTTGCGTCATCCGAGCCCCAGTGAGGATTGATGTTGTATTTACCGGAGGCTTCTTCGGCTTTTTGTTCTGCCTCCAGCAATTCTAATGCTCTTTGATTGTACTCGCAACCTTTTTTAACATCTCGGCCAAATTGTGGTGGTGCTTTGAAATAACTCTGAGCCAGTAAGACATATGCTCTCGGGTTGTCATCTTTCAGTGCTTCGGCCTCTTCGAGATATTCTTTGGCTTTGATGGAGTATTCCATTCCACGCTCCATAAAGTTTACTTTAATCCGTGAATAAGCGATCATGGCCTTGAGTACCAATACTTCGGATTGAACAGGGTTGCGCTCCAGCATTTTAGCCAGGGTCAGTTCTGCCTTATCGCCCCATTCGTCTACTTTATTTAAATCACTTTCCACATAAGCAAGGTAAGTATAGGAGAGGCTTGCGTAATACAAAGGCTGCCATTGGTCCTTTTCAGTATTGGCGATTCTCTCGAAAGTAGCACTGAAGTTTTTAAAATTTTCAGCAACACGATCTGAATTTTCGAGTTTTTTGATATTTTCTTCCATGACGGAGAAATAATCCGCTGAAGGCCCGCTCGTATTGACAGCTTGTGTGTCCGTACGGATGGTTTCATTTGAAAGGATTGAATTACTTGTGGTTGAACAGGAGATCATTACGGTGATGATGACAAATCCTGCGAAAAGTTTAAAAGCGTTCATTTTTCTAAAGTTTTAAAGTAAAATAATTAATTTAATTCTCTGTCGATGATATCATGTGTTCTGTCTATCCCGAAGTTCATGAAGAAGCCCAGGAAAACGAAAGTATCGTTGGTGGGCAGGATAGCCCTTCGTTTTGAGTAGTCTGTTGAACTGTATTCATAACCAAACACCTGTTCTGTTCCCAGTAAGTTCGAAACCGTCAGTACAATTACCGAAAAGCTGTTGCCTATTTTGGGCAGGTAGGCTAAGTTTAAGTTAATGTTGTGATAATCTTTAGTCCTGTCTGACAGGAAAAATTCATCCGGTTGGTTGGGGTTGAAGTAGGGTCGTCCGTTGGCGTAAGTGTAGGTCATTCCGAAATTCACGGATTGTTTTGGAAAATACTTCTTCAGGGTCAACGAAACCACATGGTTGCTCGCAAAAGTCGGTTGAGCGGCAATGGGGTAGTTGAGGTAGTCCCTTTTGGTGTCGAGGTATGAATAGGACAGCCAGTATTCGATGACCTTCAGTGTTTTTTTGTCTTTCCAATACAATTCCACTCCCTGGGCGTATCCGTCTCCCGTGCTGTTGATTTCCGGCGTGTACTTTACGAGGTTTTCATAGTCTTTGCGGAAAGCTTCCAGGCGGAAGTAGCGATAGTTCGTTCCTTTTTTATACCCAAGAATATAATGAGCACTCTTGTACAGGTCCAGATCCTTCTTGAGGTAGAGGTATTTATATTCCGGCTTTTGGTAAAAAATACCATACGAACCGTACACCTGTTCATTTTTGTTGAGCATATAGGTAGTGGTGAATCTTGGCGCTAAGGTTATCTGGTCATTTAGCGAAAAGTGTTCTGCACGAGCCCCTGCCCTGAAGCTCCATCGTGATCCGACGAGTTGTTCATATTCTGCAAAAAGCGAGGCGTATCGGTCCTGCAACCTATCGGAATTACTTTCTTCCTCTTCAGTATTCAGGGACTGCTGGTAATCGCCTCCGAAATCCAGTTTTGATTTTTTGAAATTCCGTGATAAAACCGTCCGCAATTGCAGTAGCGCAGCATCCTGGCCTATTGAAATATCGGAGACGGTATCATGCTCATTATCCTCAATGATGGAGGTAAACCCAAAGTTGTCATAATTGGCTGAAAAGCCGGCCCCCAGGTATATCTTCCAGTCCGATGGAAAAACATTGGTATAGGTTGCCTGGGAGAATAAATACTTATTTTGAAGGGTTGTCTGGTTCAGCAGTCCTGTATTATCGAGGTCATGGTTTTGTATGGCCATCCTGTTGGCGCCAACACTTCCGTAGTATTTCAGCATGCCGGCTGGCCCTGTTTTACGTTTGTAGTTGAAGGTAATGTCCAGCATTTCCGGGGCTTTGATGAAGTCTGTGTTTAACGGAAGTACATCAAAAACCAATCCCAGATTGAGGTAATTAAAGGTGGCCCCATAGGTACTTTTGGCGTCATTGCTGAGCAGCTGGGCTCCTCCTTGTAAGAACAGCGGGCTTATTCCAAGATCTGCACTGCTTTTTACCGGAAGGTCTGTTGTCTCGAGGATCAACGCCCCCGAAGTGGCTTGCCCGTAGAGGGCTGAATATCCTCCCGAACTAAAGAATGATCCCTGGAACATATTGGGGGAAAACCGGCTCGATGAAGCCATATTCTTTGGACTGCTGTTGGAAAATTTGTCCACTCTCAGCCCATCGATAAAGGTCTGGGTTTCATTGTTGGTTCCACCCCTGATGAATAATCCGCTGCTCTCACCGATCGGCTGGACTCCCGGCAAAGCCCTGAATGCACTCATGACGTTTGCATCCGTGGCAATGGTCAGGATTTCCAGCTGATTCAGTACGTTGGTTTTTTGTTTGTCACTAGTTTTGAAATTTTTAATTCCGAGCACCATCACATCATCAATGCTTACCGCGCCTTTTTCTACCTGGATATCAAAATAGAGTGAATCCTTATCCCCGATGAAAATCGGAATTTCCTGTCTTTTATATTCCAGCGAATAAACTACAAGCACCTGGCTGTCTCTTTGGAAGGAATGGAAGACGAATGCTCCATCGATATCCGTGTAAGTCCCTTCGTAGGTATTTTCTATCTGCAGACTGACACTGATGGCGGGGTCTCCTTTCGGTTCATGGACTTTTCCGGAAATGACAACATGATTTTGAGGGTCGGATTGTCCAAAAATTACGGTGGTCAGGAACAAACAGGTTATTGTGAGTAATAATTTTATTGATTTCATGATTGTTTTATTTCGAAAATATCAGAATAGTCTGGTTACATTTTTGCCCCTGTATGACAGGACGAGCCGGGCGGTTGGTTACAAAAAAGTACAAAAAAATCACACCATCAGTAACCTCATCTCGCACTCGGCGATTTTTTTGCCTGAAACGAATGCCCGGAACTTCGCCACACTCAGTCCTCCATGGTCTGAGACCGCTTCAGCCCTGGTGATCACTTCCTGGCCTACCCTGGGCAGGCTGATGATATCCAGGTCCCTGACCACCACTAAAAAACCCATAAATTTCCGGGAACTTTTCAGGGATTGTTCATAAGCCATTTTGAGCGCCATGGACTGTGCCATGTGTTCGATCAATCCGGGTTCCTGCAATTCATTCTCCGTCACAAATACGTTGTTAGATCGGATGGTGAGGCCGGCGATTCCGGCCTTTTCCGAACACATGTATAAGGAATCGACCATTACAAGGGGAGGCCTGTGTGGAATATATCTGGTCACTTCTTCGGCCTTTACGATGGCGGTGTTAACTTGATTTATCATAACCTGGATATTCAATTGATGTAACGTAATGTTTCCACTTCTGTTCCAAAACGGTTCGTCAGGACGGTTTTAAACTCTTTTCTTGCCCTACATAACTTTACTTTTACATTTGACAAGGTAAAGCCGGTCAGGTTGGAGATCATCTCAATCGTTTTGTCCTGGAGGTAAAAAAGGTTCAGCAAAGTGGCATTATCCTGATCTACTTCTTCGCTTAAGATCATTTTAATAGCCTGATTATCAAGCACTCTGTCAGTATTTTGAGCATAGGTGGTCAATTTGTTGGAGATCAAATGTCCCTCCAGTTCCTTTTTTAGCCGTATGTATCTTTTTTTGTCGGACAGGTAATTGAGGCTTTCTCTGGAAGCGATGGTATAGATCCAGGTAGTGAATTTGCTGGAGAACTGGAATTTATCCAGGTTTATAAAAGCTTTGAGGAATACGTCCTGGACTATTTCTGTCCTGTCTTCCGGATCATCGATAAATTTGCCCACCACATTGGAAACGTAAGATTTATGGCGACGGTATATTTCAGAATAGGCATACTCTCTGCCTTTTACGGCCATGCCAATAAGGTCGTAATCAGAATATTTGCGATATTCCATAATTAATTTTTTTGAAATTAGTAAAAGGTGAATTCGATTGTTATGTTTTGTTTTGATGCGTTGGTGTTGCGGAGCGTTTGTTGCTGTCAGTAAAATCTGACCCAATAGCCCCAGGGGCGTTTTTCAAAAGGATAGGCTCCTTTTCGTATTATACCCTTGGGAGACAGTTCGTTTTTACACCCTGAAGGAGCATTGACCATTACGTCTTCTCCTACGATAAAATGCTTTTGTCCAAAGTAGAGTTTCTTGATCTTTTCGTCCATTCCCTTGTATAAGAAAAACATCTCGACATTTCCGCTTGGTTCAACATAAATAAGTGCGATTCCATCAAAATCTTCAAACTTTTTGTTTATAGCCAGTAAGTCTGTTCTGTTGATGACCTGGATGCGACATATACCAAAATTTTTACATCCTTTACTCAACATTCCAAACTCTATGCCTGCCATAAATTCCGTCCGTTTGGAAGGTCGCTTGATGGCGATCGTTTTATCGCCTATTTTATGTTTCGTTGTCATTGTCATGATTCTTGTTTTTCTTTTGATACGGTAAAATTACACTGAAAAATGGCGCACAAACAGGACAAAAATACTAAAAACGCTTATCTGCTAATTGTAGGTTTTTTATGGATTTTAAAAATTAATTATTTGATAATCAAGTTTTTAGTTTTGTTTAAATCTTTATTTTTTTGTTCTTGGATTTTATCCTGGCGGTATTTTTTGCGGATAGTAGCAGTAAAAATTTTACCCGCCGGTAAGCTCAGTAATAATAATTTCGTTTTTTTCATGCCCCGACTGAATAACTGGTTTGTTTGATTTTCCGTTAAAGTCTGCTGGAGAAAAAGTTAAAAACAAGCTGATGAAAATACTGATAATGGTTCCCATGATGATGTAAGTTTAAGTGGTGAATTGTTTTGCTTTACGATTACAAACTTACAGGCAGAAATGGGGGTGGGCACGGACAGCTTCACGCCAAACGCTTAATTAAAAACAATTAATTTAAAATAAAGTCATTTTGTTAAGTTGTTGATTATTAATAAATTATGCAAACAACAATTTTATATAAACGCTTCCGAAATGATTTATTTTTTTATATCATAAAAACTGTTTTTGGGGGAATTAATTTTTGTATTATTTTAATATTCCAGTCTTTTAAGCTTCATGTAATTGGTTTTTCAAAATAAATAGTTATTATTATTGCTGTGATGGGTACTTTTATTTTAAGTTTTCTTTAAAGATTTTACCGCTATCTTCAGAATTTAAGAGGGAGTTGATTATATTTGGGAATAACACTTAAAATAAAAAGACAAGGTCTGTCTTAACATTTTTGAAGGTTTAAATTCACCCGTACTATTTTTTAACAGCAAACCCCCCGTTGTTGGGTAAATTAGTATGAACAAACTTAAAGAACTCGCGCTTATTCTGAAAAAATACCGCCAGGACTACATCCGGGTATTAGGGAATCCCAGTTGTAATGGGTCGCCCTCCAAACAAAGCAAACTTGAACGGTTTTATGAAATGCTTTCCAACGAGGAGTTAACTACCGATGAAGATGCGGCCAGGGCCCTCGGTTTCCAATCCAGCAATACCGGCAACTATCGAAAGCTGAAGAGCTATCTTAAAAAAGAAATGCTCAATACGCTTTATTTTCTTGATCCTAAACATTTTGATGAACGCGATAATGCATTCCAGGAATGTTTCAGAAACTGGACGGCTATTAAAATTCTGTATTTGCGGCAGGCTCGTTCTACCGCTGTAGCTTTGAGTAAGCAGGTGTTGAAAATTGCTCTAAAACACGAGTTTTCCGATATAGTGGCTGACATTAGTTTGTATCTGAGGGAACATTACAGCACGTGGGAAGCGGATTTGAAACAACTTGAATTTTACAATAACCTTTACCATGAGCACATTGAAATAAAACTGGCCAAGGACACCGCTTTTGAGTATTATGGATGGGTAATGTATAAATTGAAGGTGCAGAGTCCTAATGAAGAAATAAGCCGGTCGGCCCTTGAATATTACAAAAAACTAAAACCGTTGCTTAAAAAATTCGACAACGGAACCATCCATCTTTATGGCTGGTTTATATTATTGATCCATTACCTGATCCTCAATCAATACAGGGAAACCCTGAAGGTCTGCGAAGATGCCATCGATTTTTTCGAGAAAAAGCAGGAAGTGAATAACATTGCCATCGGTGCTTTTCTCAATCAGAAAGTTACCTGTCACATCCAGCTAAAACAATATGAACAGGGACGGAAAGCCATCGAAAAAGCCAAGAAACTCACCCAAAAAGGCAATTTCAACTGGTACACCCGACAAATTCACGGGTTTATGCTGGCCATGCATACCAAACATTACCAGGAGGCATATTTGATCTACAGGGAGTCTACGCATGATACTCATTTTAAATTTATGCCCTCAAACATCCGGGAAAACTGGGCCCTTTTTGGGGCATATGTGCACTACCTGATTAATTTAGGCAAAATAATACCGGTGGCCGGGGAAAAGGAATTCTCGAAATTCAGGCTCGCCCGCTTTTTGAATGATGTTCCGGAATATTCCAAAGATAAAAGGGGGCTTAATGTGCCGATTTTGATTATTCACTTCCTGTTCCTGATCGATCAGGGCAATTACGACGCTGCCTTTGAACGGCTCGAAACGACAGAAAAATATTGTTCACGATATTTAAAAAAGGACGAAACCTTTCGGAGCAACTGTTTTATAAAAATGCTGATGCAAATGCCCATTTCAGGTTTTCACAAAACGGCGACCCTGCGAAACGCCAAAAAAATCCGTGAAAAACTGGAAGAGGTGCCACTGGATTTCGCCAACCAGGCTCATGAGGTGGAAATCATCCCATATGAAGATCTTTGGGAATTTGCAGTGGATTCCCTTGGAAATAAACGACAGGATGGCCTGGGCTAAAGCAACCCGTCATTCTTTGCAAGGGAAACTACAATTCGATGTTATTTGCTTGTGTGCTTTGTTGTTTTTAAGTAAATTAAGGCAGGCTTATCTAAATAAAAAAAACAAAGAAAATGAAAACACAACTTACCACACTTTTGGTCCTGTCTTTTTTTGGGATGACTTCTCTTTTTTCACAAAATTCTTTAACCATTATCGAGACCGATGTTTGGGGAGGAGGTGGTTTACACTCCGGTTCCATTGAGGAAGCTGTATTTTCAGTGGAACCTAAAGGTATTTATATGGAAGTCAATATGTATTTGACTTTTAATGCCCTTGGTTCAGGATATGAAGGGGAGAATAATCTAGAGATAGTACTTGATTTTAATCTTCCTTCGGGGGCCATCGTCCATGATTCCTGGTTATGGTTACCGGATGATACGACCATTGTAAAAGCGGATGTCTATGATATAAGGGCTGCCTATTTGGCGTATGAGACTATTGTGGAAAGGGCTCATGATCCTTCCATGTTATTTAGAAAGGAAAACGGAGGATATCAGCTCAGAATTTTCCCCCTGGAGGGGGAAGGCAGCAGGAAAGTAAGAATATCTTATCTGTCACCCACCATCTGGTCAGGAAATTCTGTTGAAACCTGGCTGCCGCTTCAAATATTGAATAGTTCGAATGATCCTTTGCCTTCCGTCAGGATTCTTACCCTTCCAGATACGTTGTGGGAAGGGCCTTTGCTTAAAAGCTCTGAAAATATTACATTTGAAAGTTATACTGACCCCAATTTTGGTGAAGTGCTGAGTGCTGAAATTCCGAATGAATTATTTGAAATGCCTTTTAAATTTTCAGTGGATTCACCAATATCTGAAGCGGGGATTTTTGCAGGAAAACTCATTGATGGCGCAGATCAGTTTTATCAAATAGCTTACTTCCCACCCGAATTGGAACAAGCGGAAGAAAGTAAAAATGTAGTCGTTTTGTTTGATCACAATCCAGACAACGCACATGTAAATAAAATGGGATTGTTTGAAACAGCAAAGGAAGCTCTGAGGGAAAATCTAAACGACCAGGACAGTTTTAATGTAATATTTTCAAAGCCAAGTGGCAATCAGTTGTTGTCAAATGATTGGATCTCAGGGGACGAAGCATCAATTAATGCAGCCTTTTCCCAGGTGGCTGATCCTATCAATGATTTTTCCAATTTGATTAGTCTATTGCATGACGGAATTTCTTTTATTAAGGAGCATGGGGGCGAGGGGGATATCGTGCTGATAGCCAACACCAATAATCTCGGTTACAATCAATGGAGTACTTTGACGGAAGAAATTTTGAACCAGATCGGGCAGGATGCTATCAGGATCAATATTGTTAATTATCAAACCTTAAATACTTATTCCAATTGGTGGTGGTCCGGACAATACACTGTTGAATACAACCACCGGCGTTTATATGAGCAGCTGACTTATGAAACCACGGGTGCTTTTTACAGTGTTACCTCAGGGACTTTTAATGTTTGGGAAGGCATGGCTTTGGCCTTTTCAGAGATCAGCCCGGAAGATTATTATTTCGACTTCAATGTTTCATTGGGTAATGGATTGACCTATAACCGGTTTAATCAACATTATTACGGACAATCAGTAAACCCCGGAAAACCCATCCTCCAGGTGGGCAAATTCATTGGCCAGTTTCCAATGACGGTTAATTTTATTGGAGGATCCGGTGGAGAATTTATTGCTGATACCAGGTCTTTAAATGAGGATCAAATTCTTACCATGGATACCTTGTCAAGGGAGATTTGGACTGGGCACTACCTAAAACAATTGGAAGGGTTAGCGGTGGGAAACAATGACGACATTGAAATAATAAATTTGAGTAAAAAGGAAAGAGTGCTTTCCAAATTGACTGCATTTCTGGCATTGGATATTGAAAACGGCGGGGAACCCTGTCTGGATTGTTGGGGAGAGATATGGTTAACGGTTGACACGGAAGAATCCGAAACCGCTGATGAATTTAAAATCCTGGCTCAGGCCAACCCAAACCCATGCTCTGACGGATGCCGGATCAATTTTGAATGGAGTGGCGATTACAATGGTGAGGTTATTGACGCCGAAATTTTTGATGCTTTTGGCAAATTAATAACCACCATCGACACAAAAACCTTAGCAGATCTGGGGAAAATGGAATGGTTTTGGGATGCTTCCGATAAAAATGGCCGGCGGCTACCTGATGGCATTTATTTTCTGACGATCAAATCCCAGGCAGGGGTACAAACATTAAAATTAATGCTCTTGAAATAATTTTTAGCATTTTAGGCTCATTCCAATTGTTCTAAGAAAACAATATTTTCGAGCCGGTCATAGCAGGATCGTGCCCAGAGGGGAGCTTCAAAGTATTCAAAAGGCATATTGTCCTTAGGAATGACTTTGATGGATCTCCTCTGGGCCCATTTAATCACCTCACCAAGGCTACATCTCCTTTAAATAATTCCACCCTTCCGTCAATAAATTCCACTTCTGCATACCACACAAACACCGCCGGATTCATTGGTTTGCCTCTGAAGATGCCATCCCAGCCGTAAGCAGGATCATTGGTAGGGAAATCAAAGGCCTGAAAAACAGCCTCTCCCCACCGATTATAGATCTGGAAGGAATGTACACTGGCCACGCTTTTTAAGTCGGAAAATATAAGGAATACATCGTTGTTCCCGTCACCATTAGGCGAAAAGACATTCGGAATGAATACATTTGATCTTCTGTCCACGAATATTGCCTGTGTAGCAAGGGCGTTACAACCGTTCGTATCAATGACTTCGACGGTATATTCAATGCTTTCCAGTGGAGTGGCAAAAGGAGAAAGGCAGCCTGTACAACTCAAAAAATCTGCCGGCGACCAGAGGATGGTATCAATTTGGGTCAGCGGCAAATTCGTGAGTGCGAACAACTGGAAATGATCTCCCAGTAAAATAGTGGCATCGGCGTCCAGGGTCAGCAATATTTCATCGGGCGCCACGATCAGGGCAGTCGCTTCCAGCTCACAATCATTGGCATCAATGACCACGACATCGTACTGGCCTGCCGGAATGTTGCTGAACACATTTGACTGGCTAAAGGTAGTGCCCCCGTTGATGGAATATTGAAAGGGCGGTACCCCGCCACTCACCTGTTGAACGACAAGCGTTCCGGTTTCGTCAAAACAAAGGGGATCAACCGTTTCCACTTCCATGCCGGTGATAAAATTCGAAGTGATGGTCACCTGGTCGGTATCAGTACATCCGTTTTGGGTGTTTACAACTGTAAGCAGGTAATTGCCCGGAAACGAGATGGAGGGTTGCGGAATGTCGGTGGCTGATTCGAATTGGCCATTCGAACTGCTCCACTGGTATTCGAGTACTCCTACAGGGATAGATAAACTTCCGTTCAGGTTACTGATCGGTGCATGACAGTTCAATTCAAATCCCTGTCCGGCATTGGCCACGGGAGGTTCAATATCCTGGAATACTTCAAACATTACCGTCGAGGCACAATTATTATTACTATTGGTCACCGTCATTTGGTACACTCCGGGAGCCCCGACATAAGGCGTCAGGTTATCCGGTCCCGGCGTGATCACTCCTCCGGAAATAGAGGACCAGTTATAAGAAAACTCCCCTCCAACCGAGGTGCCCGTGGCATCAAGGGTTGCTGTCAGTTGTACACAGGTCAATATTTCGTTTACTACACCCGCTGCGACAGGGTAGTCCTGGTCAATGGTCACAACAACCATACTGGTATCCGCACATCCATTTTCATTATCAAAAACAATGAAGTCAAATGTACCGGCCTGATCCACAAACTGGCTTATTCCTGTTCCGATCACCTGCCCGGTACCATCGGTCCATTGGTATGAGATCGTTGGACCCACCGAGGTGGCATTCCCGCTGAGCTGTGCATCCAGATTCTGACAATCCAGTACGAGGTCTGCTCCTGCATCAGCTACAGGCATTACAAAATTTTCGGTAACCTCCACCATGTCGCTCGCCATACATCCGTTTTCTGTATCGGTGACAATGAAGGTGTACACCTGTGGCGCATTTACCGGGAGATTGGTATTGTTCCCCACGGGCTGTAGCGCCTGATCCTGCCATTCGAAAATGATATTGGTACCGCTGCTTGAATTGCTTCCGTCAAGGGAAGCCGTGGGGGTGTAACAATTCAGTTCAATATCTTCCCCCGCATCGGCTACAGGGAGCGTCGTATTTTCCAAAACGTCAACACTGCCAACATCTTCACAGCCATTGTCCGGATAAAAAATGGTGAAATAGTAGGTACCTGGGGCATTTACACTTTGGGTGAGTCCCGTTCCGATCTGGACGTTGCTTTCATCGGTCCAGGAAAAGGTAGCGTTCCCGCTAAAGGTTGACCCGTTTCCATCCAGCAAAATATCCTGTGTAGTACAGGTAATGATTCCCCCAGCGCCCGCATCAGCCACAGGGGAAAGGGTATCAATAGCCACGGTTACCTGATCTGAAGCCATACAACCGTTGGTCAGATTGGTCACAAAAAGCGAATAAGTGTCCACGGTGGTGACGGAAATATTAGGGGTTTGTGCTATGACGTTATTTTGTGAATTCTGCCATGTTGTTGAATATCCGGGACCATTGTCTGAATTGCTTCCGTCCAGCAACACGGATAGGGTGCTACAGGTCAGGGTTGCATCGTTTCCTGCATCAGCTACCGGAGCGACAAAATCTTCTGTGACGGTGGCCGCAACGGTTGTTTCACAATTGTTGACCGGGTTTGACACGGTGAGGGAATAGGTGCCGGCAGTCGTCACCGGTAGGGTATCTGTTACGCCTATCAATGTGCCGGTTTGATCTTCCCAGGCAAAAACCCACCCGGGATTGCCCGTTGCAAGCGGAGAGCCTAAAGTGTTTGTAGGAGCAAAACAGTTTAGGACCAGGTCGTTCAACGGGTTGACGGATGGAGCGATAGTATCTATACTGACCATCGCATTTGAAACCGAAATACAGCCGTTGGAAGCATCTGAAATGCTAAGGGTATAGTTTCCAGGAACCGAAACCTGCAGTTGGAGGCTATTTCCAACAGGGTCTCCGTTCTGATCCGTCCATTCCGCGGAGAGGGAAGGCCCGGAAGAAGAATTGCTGCCGTCGAGGGTAACCTGGGTATCGGTACAATTGAGAATGAGGTCGGCACCGGCATCGGCGACCGGAGCATCCAGCTGCTGGTCAATGGTTACACTGTCTTCATCGCTACAGCCATTTCCCTGATTGGTAACTGACAAGGTATAGGTACCAGCCATATTGACGGAAACGTTTATGTTATTTCCAATGATCGCCTGGTTGGTGTCTTCCCACTGGTAGGTAATACCCGGACCTTGCTGAGAATTACTGCCATCGAGTAGAATATTTGAAGTCACACAGTCCAGGGTGGCATCATTGCCGGCATCGGCGACCGGAATCGTAAAATCTTCTGATACCACAGCGGAAACTGTAGTCTCGCAAAAATTGGTGTTATTTGAAACCAAAAGCGTATAAGTGCCCCCGGTGTCAACATGCAGGGTGTCGGTAGCGGCCACCGGCAATCCGTTTTGATCTGTCCAGGAAAACGCCCATGCGGGGTGGGAGCCGGACAAAGATTCCCCCAGGGTCGTTTCCGGTGAAAAACAGTTTATGATAACATCGTTCAGCGGGGATAGGGCAGGGCTGATCGTATCTATTGACACCAGCGCATTGGATACCGAGGTACACCCGTTGGATATGTCCTGCAGGATCAGGCCATAAATACCGGGGGTAGAAGTTTGCAATTGAAGCGTATTTCCCAAGGAATTACCGGCCTGGTTGATCCATTCCACCGTGATGTCCGGGCCTGTGGTGGAATTGCTTCCATCGAGCGTTACCATGTTGGTCATGCAGTTGAGTATCAGGTCTGGCCCCGCGTCGGCCACCGGGGCGTCGATCTGTTGGGTGACCTGTGTTGTGGATGTGGATGAACATCCGTTATTCATGTCCGTAACTTCCAGGGTGTAAGTATCGGCGGCATTCACTGCAAGGGTAATCCCTGTCCCGATGGGATTGTTGCTGCTATCCAGCCAGGAATAGCTGATATTTGCTCCTTGCTGGGAATTGCTTCCATCCAGCGTAACACTATTGCTGAGGCAATCCAGCACCTGATCCGCTCCGGCATCGGAAAACGGCGGTATAAAATCGGTTCCTACAGAAACCATGTCTGAAGAGAAACAACCGTTATCGGTATCCGTTACCAGTAGGGTATAAAATCCAGAATTGCTCACACTGACCAGCGAATCGACACCAATGGAATTGCCGTTTTCATCCAGCCATTCGTACTGGTAGTTAGGCCCACTGTCTGATCCGGAAGCACTTAGTCCGATGGAGGGGTTGGTGCAATTGATCAGGGTGTCCGTTCCGGCAAATGCCAGCGGATAGGTGGAAGCACTGGTCAGTATTACACTCGTGGTATCGGTACAGCTATTGCTTGCATCCGTAACGATTAAGAAATAGGTGCCCGGGGTATTGGCCTGTAGGCTTGAATTGGTACCGATAACAGCATCGCTTTCATTTAGCCATTCAAACTCAAGCGTTCCTACTCCCATTGAACCCGAAGCATCAAAAGTTACAGTACCTACAGAACAATCGATGCTTTGATCCGGTCCAGCATCTGCTACGGGCAGGGTCATATTCTCCATAATAACAGTGGAAGTGGTATCGGAACACCCGTTCAGTGTATTATTGACCACCAGAAAGTAAGTTCCGGGGGTATTGACATCCAAAAGATCGCCGGTTCCAATTTCCGTTCCCAGGGGACTTTGCCAGGAAAATCCGTAGTTTGAGACAGGCATGGAGCCTGTACCATCAAGTGACAACGAAGTATTGGCACAGTCCAGAACACCCGAAGAGCCGATGTCGGCTACCGGAAGGGTCGTATCGATGGTGACGATTACCGTATCCGAGGACATGCAACCGTTGGACTGGTTGGACACCAAGAGAATGTAAGTGCCTGGTTCATCGACTGTAAGCAGGGCATTGTTGCCCAGGACGACATGGTTCACGTCCTCCCATTGGAGCTGGTAATCAGGACCTACTGAGGAATTACTTCCGTCCAGGGTTACCATTGTATGCAGGCAGTCGATCAGGGCATCGGGGCCGGCATCGGCTAAAGAGGCCGATGAGTCCAGGTCAATGGTAACACTGGCCGTTGAAAAGCAGCCATTGTCTTCGTTTGTTACGGTGAGGACGTAAGTTCCCGGCTGGCAGACGGTTGGGTTCAGCTGGTTGGATACAATTCCATTTTGGTTGGTCCAGACAGGAACATACGGCGGCCCGTTATCCGACGAACTTGCATCCAGTGTGGTACACGGATCCGAGCAATTAAGTTCCTGGGGCGGATTGATAACGGCATTTGGAATTTCTGTATATTCCTGAACGACTACTTCCTGCAATCCTATACATTGCTGTCCACCGATGTCCTGGAACACCAGTAGGGTATAAAGGTCCGGACAACTTACATTGATGACCGGGTTATTTATATTGCCCACAAAACAATTCGGATCAGATCCGGTCCAAAGATAGGTGATGCCCGGACCTGAAGCTGAGTTGCTTCCATCAAGGGTTACCGTTGGATGATCACAGGTAATGATCAAAGGTTCTGCTATATTGACCTGCGGGTCGACTACTGTTAAATGCAACTGCACGGTGCTGTCGCAGTTGAAGTAACTTTGCAACACCACCTGGTGAGTACCGGTAGAACAGAAAGGGATGTTATCGACAAAGTAGCAGTCACCCAGGCAAATGGTTTCATTCAAAACAGTTACCGGGTTTGGGTTTACAGTGAGGTTGGTAATCACGGTACTGTCACAACCATTATAAGCGGTGTACACATCGGTATAGGTACCGCTGGTGGTCTGGAAAGCGCCTCCTGCGTAAAATACATCTCCCTGGCAAATAGCCGGGTTCTGTGTCACTTCAATATTGGGATTCACAGTGAGGTTGGTGATCACAGTGCTGTCGCAACCATTGTAAGCAACATACACATCTGTATAGGTACCACTGTTGGTTTGTTGGGCTCCGCCGGCGAAGAAGCTTTCCCCATCACAGATGGTTTCGAATAAAGTGTTCTGCACATTCGGGTTGACCGTCAGGTTGGTGATTACCAGGCTATCACACCCGTGTGAGGTGCTGTATAGATCATTATAAGTACCCGAGGTCGTCTGCAGTGCACCGCCGACGAAAAAACTTTCTCCCTCGCAAATGGTCTCAAAAAGGGTGTTTTGTACATTAGGATTGACGGTCAGGTTAGTGATCACGGTACTGTCACAGCCCCCTGATGACATGTAGATGTCGGTATAGGTGCCACTGGTGGTTTGAAGGGCTCCACCGACAAAAAGGCTTTCTCCTTCGCAAATGGCTTGGTTAAAGGTAAACTCAAAATTGGGATTGACCGTCAGGACGGTAGTCACCACGCTGTCACATCCATTGGCTGCTGTAAAGGTATCGGTATAGGTGCCGCTGGACGTTTGATTGGCGCCCCCGGCGAAGAAACTTTCTCCGTCACAAATGGATTCATTTTGGGTAAACAGACTGCCCGGATTCACGGTCAGATTGGTCACCACCACACTGTCGCATCCGTTGGCGGCGACGTAGGTGTCGGTGTAGGTGCCGCTGGTGGTTTGGTTGGCGCCGCCGGCGAAGAAACTATCCCCCTGGCAGATCGCTTCGTTCAATGTGTTTTGGATATTGGGATTGACCGTCAGGTTGGTGATGACGATGCTGTCACACCCTGCCGGTGTCATGAAGGTATCCATATAGGTGCCGCTGGAGGTCTGGTTGGCGCCCCCGGCGAAATAACTCTCGCCGTCACAGATTGATTTGTTGATGGTATTTTGAGGGGCCGGGTTGACCGTCAATTTGGTGACCACAATACTGTCGCATCCATTGTAAGCGGCAAAGGTGTCGGAATAATTTCCACTCGTGGTCTGGTTGGCGCCGCCGGCAAAATAACTGTCGCCTTCACAAATTTCGACTTCCACTACGCTTTGGTCACCGGAAGGATAAACATCGGGCGTGATGTTGCATACAGTCTGGTTATTGGAAGACCCACCTGTAGAAGCTGTAAACCCGCACCAGGCACTGGTCTGGCCTCCAAAGCAATTGTTGATGATGTCATAATTGCCCGATAAGGTCAGGTTTCCATCGAAAAAAATCTGGTAAAAATTGGTGGCCGGATCCCATGTAAAAAGCACTTCATGGTCCAACCCGTTTTCAATATTTCCCAATCCAAAAGGGCCATTGATGGCGTTCATCATATCGCCGTTGACGTTCACAGAAACGTGATCAGCGGGAATGTCGCTGAAAGTGGGGCCATTGTCCCAGGTGTCAAATTCAATGATAAAGGAATTTTGTATGCCTCCGCCACCAATCTGTCCCCCGCCAATGCCGCAGGCTGCCATGCCTGCCGGATCCAGGTGGTACACCATACAAATTCCGTCCGCTCCATTGGCATCGATGGTTCCAAAGTTGAGCATGACATTGTTAGAAAAGGGCTGGGTGAAATCAATCTGTGTCGGCAACCAGGCACAACCCTGTTGGCTGGCTACGTTTGTTGTCAATTGGATACAATCGGGGCTGAGGGTAAAGGCATCGCCCGTTGGCACCAGCGGAGTAGCTCCCGGAGGGGAAAACACATTGGTCACCTGGATGTCAAAAGTTCCGTTGGTACCGCTTTGTATCCAAAGTCTTATATAAACTACGGTACCGGGAGCCAGGTTACCCCAGTCCCAGATGGGCATGATCGAATTCCCGCAATTGTCTGATTCTGTGCAGGCAAATTCCTGGAGATTGTTGCAGGTCCCGGTATAAATGGCCATCGCCGCATTGGTCATGGTGCCGGGCAGGGTAACGATATTGATGTAGCCGGTGGCCGAAATGGTCGTCTGGAACCAAATGTCTGCGCCGGGAGATCCACCACATTCCGGTGCTGGAACCCCGGAATTGGTCAGCCCGCTGGTGGAATAGGTTTGGAAATCGGGCATATTGGATAAAAGGCTGACAGCTGTACAAGGCGTATTTTGAGCCTCAAGGGACCCAGAAAGGCCCGGCAACAGGATAAAAAATACAATAGCAAAGGCAAATGTTTTGTGTAGTTTTTGCAGCATATCAAAGGGTGGTTTAATGAAAATATTTTATCATGGGTATGGGAAACGTCAACGAATATAAGAATAATTGATTTTTTGAACAGGTTTTTATTTGAATAATCCCAAACGGATACTTTGACATGACGTTCCACAGCCCTTTATTAAATACTCGCCCCTTTTTATTTGGAATATATTTGGCGGAGAACATCCATTAATAAGAAAGCGTAAAAATAAGCTTCACGTCAAACAACAGCCTGGGGGGCAATGCTGAAAATTATCACTTTGTATATGGTTTAACCATCTTTTTATTAACAAATCCACCTGTAATTAACTTGAAAATCAATTATTTATGCTCTTTGCGACAAATTTAAAAACCTTTGCGACATAATTGAAAACCCGCCTTTCTGTTTTCCCTCACCTTTGTAGCGTTCAAAATTTTTATCACAAAAAAAATAAACGTTATTATGGAAAACAACCAAAATGCAAAAATCAAGACCTACATTTCTGTCGTAGGATTCGCCTTAGGCGTATTATTTGGAATGGCCGGATCTGCAGTAAAAGACCCGGTGACACAAGTTGTTTTTTACGAAATCAGCAGTATTGGATTAACAGTGGCTGCGGTATTAATGGCATGGAAATTTGCCAAAGAAAATGCGGACCTGTTGTCTGCCGGTTTTTTGATCCTGGCGATTGGCGAAGCGGTCATGAGTGGGGGCGCTGCTACTGATTCAATAAGTAGTGGTGCACAATCTTCCTTTGGTGCAGGCATGGCGCTTTATGTACCTGCTCTTTTAATGATCTCTCTTCCTAAGGGATACCCGCTGTTTGTTCGGATCACGGGTTCATTGGCTTCAATACCTTTTGCCATTGCGGCAGCCATGATTTTCATGGGACAGGAAGTGCTTTCGACTTCCCCATTTCCTTCTGCAGGGTATGGTTTGCTCAGCCTCACTATCATAGGATGGATCTATACTTTGCTGCGTAAAAAACAAAATTGATATTCCCGAACGAATAAAGCGTAAACAACCAAAACCTTTAAAATTATTGATCATGAAAAAAGTCTTGAAAATTGTTGGAATCATCATTGGTTCCATTGTGCTCATACTGGCTATTGCAGCCGCTTATATTAATTTTTCCCCCATGCCGACTTACGAAGTGAAAGCCCCGCAGATTTCGGTTACCACAGATAGCGCTTCTGTAGCCGAGGGCCGACGAATGGCCCAAATGGTTTGTTTCCAGTGTCACATGAATGGCAATCAACTGGAAGGGAAGATCATGGAGGAAGATACCCCATTTGGGAACATCTGGGCGCCCAATATTACCCAGGATAAGGAACATGGCATTGGGCAATACACCGATGGAGAACTAGCCTGGTTATTGCGTACAGGCATCAAAAGAAATGGGGGTTATGCACCACCGTGGATGCCCAAATTCCCCCATTTATCGGACCAGGATCTCAATAATATCATTGCCTATCTGCGTTCCGATAGCGAGGAGGTACAACCGTCCGACAAGTCACAACCGGCAAATGAACCGACGTTTCTGACCAAATTATTGGTGCGCGTAGCCTTTAAACCTCTGCCTTATGACGGAAAACCGATCAGTGCACCGCCGATCACGGATAAAGTGGCTTACGGTAGATACCTGGCCACCGCCAAGATTGACTGTTTCGGTTGTCACAGTCCTGATTTTAAAACCCAGAACATCCTCGAACCAGAGAAAACACCCGGGTATTTTAGCGGAGGGAATAAGTTTGAGGAGGAATCAGGCATTGTTTATTCTGCAAACCTGACGCCAGATGAAGCGACCGGAATTGGCAGCTGGACGGAAGATCAATTCATACAAATGGTCAAATTCGGCAGAAAACCAGATGGTACCAGCGCACGTTCCCCAATGCCGCCATTCGCTCAACTCACCGACGAAGAAGCTTCGTCCCTGTGGGCATACCTGCAAACGCTTCCAGCAGTGAGTCATGATGTGAAGCGCATGTACGAAACGGAATAATCATATTCCAAAACGGTGGTTGTTTTCAGACAAAAGGTGAGGCTGGATTTCTTTTGGCTGCAGCCTTTTGTCTATTGTTTTTATAAGGTTTTTTAAAAAATTAAATACGAAATAAAATGAATTCAAACAATAACGTTTCACCGGCACTGATCCGGTTTGGCGGAATTTCCGGAATCGTTACGATCATTTTCATGCCAGCCATAATCCTGCAACAAACAACGGGTTGGTTCCCGGATTACGATTTTCAGCCTGGCACCATGGAAAAGTGGTTGGAAAACCTGTCGGTAAACCCTTCCTTATCCCTGGCGGGCATAGGGCTGTTTATTGTGGCAATCATTGCTTTTTTTGGCGTTGCCCTGACGTTGTACCGGGCACATCCCAAAAATGACTGGTTCAGCACCGCTGCCTTGGCAGCGCATATTTTGGGCATCACCCTGGCTTTAACGGCTTTTCTTTTTGCCTATGGATTTACGTGGGGCATCGCTGATCTCTTAAAGGCTCAAAGTTATGAAAGTAAAGATTTGATAATCTCTGCTACGATGGGCATGCGAGGTTTTTTAGCGAGTGACGATATCGCTACCTGCCTGATAGGAATAGGCAACGGTTTAGCAGGGCTTGCATGGCTAAAAACAGGAAAATTGCCAAAATGGCTGTGCTGGTGGGGTGTTGTTGCCGGGGCACTGGTAACCATTGTACTGCTTATGTATTTCATTCCCGTTTTCGCGTTTGCTGCCATAGGTTATCCTTTGGTGGTCCTTTGGTTTTTCCTGACGGGGATTGTGTTATTACGAAAAACCGATAAAATTGTAGACTAAGTACCGGCATAAAATGCAATTCGCTCCATAACATTTGATGGCACTCAGGGAACTAATTTCCAGGGTGCCATTAAATTCTTTGAGGCTTTTTCACAGAAATTAGTATTTTTACAAGGATAGCCTTTTGTCTTTTGAACATCCAATTGTATGAGAAAGCTAATTTTGTTCTGTTCTTTGCTAACGCTATGTATTCCCATTTTTGGGCAGCACTCCACTGTCGATAGCCTGGAGCAGCTTCTTGAGCAAACGAAGGCCGACACCACGAGACTCAGATTGTTGGATGAAATAGCTAACCTTATTTACCAATCGGATTTTCCTAAAACCATCACTTATTCTACCGAAGCACTTTCTCTCGCACAAAAGCTGGGCGATGCAAAACATGAAATGAGGGCCCATTATTTTCTCGGCGTCGGACATTTGCTTTCAAGTGAGGAAGCCCAGGCCGTTTATCATGTGGAAAAAGCCCTTGAAATAGCCGAGAATAAACTCTTAGACCAAAATGGCATGATGGATTGTCATAACCTGCTGGGCAATATCTACAAAAAAATGAATGATGTAGATAAAGCCTTGTTTCATTTGTTTGAATCCGCCAAAATTGCTGAAACCTATGACAACCAGGATCGACTGGCTACCACCTACAGTAATATCGGGCAGGTTTATATGGAGAACGGGGAAATACAAAAAGCCAAATCCTACTATTCCAAAGCATTAGCCATTTTTCTGGCTGAAAAAGATTTGTTTTATGCTGCTTTCCTTTACAATAACTTATCGGAGATTACCGAATCGCCTGATTCTTCGATTGTTTTACTAAATAAGGCACTGGAAATATTTGAAAAGGAGCAGTATTTGGACGGCCTTGGGCATGTGAGCAATAACCTGGGAACGGAATACAGGAAGCTTGGGGATTATCAAAAAGCCTTGCCTAACCTGGAGAGGGCGCGCCAAATTTTTGAGGATGAGTCCCATTATTACAAGCCCGGATTGGTGAGCGTTTATATGAACCTTGGAATAGTATATGGAGCCTTTGGGGACAGGGCCGCCGCCGTATCCTGGTTTGAAAAATCGATTTCCCTGGCAAAAGAGATCGATCATAAAACCTTTCTGAAAGATGCTTATGAACAATATGCTCATTTGCTGGAGACCAATAACAACCCGCAGGAGGCCCTTGTATATTTCAAACTCGCCGCTGAAGTTAAAGATAGCCTGTTCAATGAATCCAAGGCTAAGGAATTGGCAGAAAGTGAAACAAGGTACCAAACAGAGTTAAAAGAAAAGGAGCTTACCCAAAAAGAGCTGGAATTGGAAAAACAATCCCGGCAGAAATACCGGATATTGTTGGGGGGTATCATTGTGGTTTTGCTGTTGATCAGCGTATTTCTCTTTCTTCGCTACCGCCTGCAACTGCGCCGCCAGCAGGCTGAGCTGAACCTTCAGCTTGAAAAGGCACAGGCAGAAAAACTGCGGGATATGGATCGCATAAAATCGAACTTTTTCACTAATATCAGCCATGAATTCCGGACGCCGCTTACCCTTATACTCGGCCCTCTCAGGCAAATGCGCGAAGGCTCTTTCAAAGGGAATACCACCAAATACATGGACATCATGATCCGGAACGGGGAGCGTTTGATGAACCTGGTAAACCAACTGCTCGATCTTTCAAAACTCGAAGGCGGCAAAATGTCCCTCAATTTGGAGCAGGGGGATTTGGTTAAGACATTGAAGGCCATGGTTTATGCTTTCGAATCCCTGGCCGAGCGCCAGGAAATAAATCTGGAGGTCAATATTCCGGATGCCCGGATAACGGCGTGGTTCGATAAAGACAAGTTGGAAAAAGTGATGATCAACCTGTTGTCCAATGCTTTTAAGTTTACCCCGGAAAGGGGAACGGTCTGCCTTGAATTTGAGCTAAGGGACAACGGACAGAAAGAGGGCGAAAACATAGCTGTCATCAGGGTGAAAGATACAGGAATGGGGATTCCGCAGGATCAGCTGCCCATGATTTTTGAAAGATTTTTCCAAACGACCAATGTTTCTGAAATGCAGGCGGGCAGCGGAATTGGGCTGGCTCTTTCAAAAGAATTGGTAGAGCTGCATAATGGAACGATTCTGGTGGAGAGCGAAGTGGATAAGGGCACTGTTTTTATCATTGAACTGCCCGTCGGAAAAGCCGTCCTTGAAAGTGGTTCTGCCCAACCGGGAAAAAATATCCTGGTGCAAACGGGTGAATATCATCCAGGTGATGAAACGGTGGAAACTGGCGGGAAAACCCGGAAGGATCAACCCATGGTGCTCCTGGTAGAAGATAATGCAGATGTGAGAATGTATGTGAAGGAACAACTGGAAGGGCAATATAATGTCGTAGAGGCAGAAGACGGAGAAGCAGGGGTGGAAAAAGCCATTCAGCTCATTCCTGATCTGATCATTTCGGATGTGATGATGCCTAAAATGAACGGGATGGAACTTTGTAAAACCCTCAAAGCCAACGACAAAACGAGCCATATCCCGATCATCATGCTGACTGCGAAGGCGGAGCAGGAAGACAAGATAGAAGGGCTGCAATTGGGAGCGGATGATTACCTGATGAAGCCCTTTGACGCCCGGGAACTCAATGTACGCATACAAAATCTCATCGAACAGCGAAGGCGGTTGCAAAAGAGTTTTGGGACCGAATTTACGTTCCACCCGGAATCAGTGGAGGTAAGTTCGGTGGATGAAACGTTCTTGTTAAAAGTCAAATCGACCATTGAGGAAAACCTGGACGACGAAACTTTCAGCGTGGAAGATTTAAGCCAGTCGGTAGGCATGAGCCGTAGTCAACTGCACCGAAAACTGAAAGCGATGACCAATCAATCCCCCAACGAGATCATCCGGGTTATGCGGCTACTTCGGGCAAAGGAATTGCTGGAGAAAAAGGCTGGTAATGCTTCAGAGATCGCTTTCATGGTGGGCTTCAACAGCCTGGCTTATTTTTCCAAATGTTACCGCGATCATTTTGGGGTGCCCCCGAGTGAGGATCGCTAATTGGTATTTTGTGATTGAAGCACATTTGATTTTCACTTTGGGCAAAATAATTAATTGTTAGGGCTTATTATTAGGTTGGAAAAGAGGAATAATTCTATCCGTTTTGTTCAAAATAAATACTATTTTTACCCACATAGGGTTTTGTGTTTTGAACATCCACTTGTATGAAAAAGCATGTTTTATGTCTTATTCTGATTCTGGTAAATCTCGAAATATCAGCTCAGACACCTCTTATTGATAGCCTGCGGACAATCTATCAGCAACAGTCAGATTCCGAACAAAGCATTCGGCACCATTTTACTTTCGCAAAGGCTTTCATTAGAAGTTATCCCGATTCTGCCATTTACCATGCCGAATTGATCATCCGTGCATCAAGGAAGATTGGGTTTTTAAAAGGAGAGGCCTTTGCCCAGGAAATTATCTCCCAGTCCAAACATAACAAAGGCGAATATGAACTTGCCGTGGAGGCACATCAAATGCATTATGATATTCAGATGCGAATGAAGGATACTCTCACTGCCGGGATGGTCCTTCAGCAAAAAGGCCAGGAGTACAGTGAGTGGGGGTACCCTGATAAAGCTATGGAGGATTATTTCAGTGCTTTAAAGATTTACGAAAGATATGATTCACATGATAACATTGGGTCCATTTACAATGATATCGGAGCGGTACTGCGGGAGCAGGGACGTTTTAAGGAAGCACTGGATTACTTTAAAAAAGGATTCTATATTCGGAAAAAATACAGTACCGAGGACAAATTCTATTATAGCTATTCCAATCTTTCCAATGTTTTCGATGATATGGGAAAATATGATTCGTCCTTTTATTATGCGAACCTGGCTGTTCAGGTAGCTATAAAATATGAAGATCATATCAGCGAGGCCATCCAGTATGTCAATATGGGGTATTCTCACAGAAAGCTGGAACATTATTATCAGGCAGAAAGTTACTATTTGAAAGCCCTTGATATACTTAAAGATTCGCCCTACAACGATTATCTTATTACTTTATATATCAATCTTGGCACTGTAGCTGATTTTTCCGGGCAATATCAAAAGGCACTCTTTTACCTGGATCAATCCAGGCCTTTTGTTGAAAAAACAAGCGCGCTTGATTTGAAGAAAGATGTGGCTGAAACTTATTCCTCGATCTATAAAAACCTAAACGATTACAAAAAAGCATTTGATTTTTTGAACCAGGCCCGGGTAATTGCCGACAGTATAAACGATCAGGTGAATAATGAGAAGGTTGCTGAACTGAACATAAAATATCAAACCCAAAAGAAAGAAACTGACCTGGCAAGAAATCGATTTGAATTGGAAAGACAATCCCGGCAGAAATACCGGATATTGTTGGGGGGTATCATTGTGGTTTTGCTGTTGATCAGCGTATTTCTCTTTCTTCGCTACCGCCTGCAACTGCGCCGCCAGCAGGCTGAGCTGAACCTTCAGCTTGAAAAGGCACAGGCAGAAAAACTGCGGGATATGGATCGCATAAAATCGAACTTTTTCACTAATATCAGCCATGAATTCCGGACGCCGCTTACCCTTATACTCGGCCCTCTCAGGCAAATGCGCGAAGGCTCTTTCAAAGGGAATACCACCAAATACATGGACATCATGATCCGGAACGGGGAGCGTTTGATGAACCTGGTAAACCAACTGCTCGATCTTTCAAAACTCGAAGGCGGCAAAATGTCCCTCAATTTGGAGCAGGGGGATTTGGTTAAGACATTGAAGGCCATGGTTTATGCTTTCGAATCCCTGGCCGAGCGCCAGGAAATAAATCTGGAGGTCAATATTCCGGATGCCCGGATAACGGCGTGGTTCGATAAAGACAAGTTGGAAAAAGTGATGATCAACCTGTTGTCCAATGCTTTTAAGTATACCCCGGAAAGGGGAACGGTCTGCCTTGAATTTGAGCTAAGGGACAACGGACAGAAAGAGGGCGAAAACATAGCTGTCATCAGGGTGAAAGATACAGGAATGGGGATTCCGCAGGATCAGCTGCCCATGATTTTTGAAAGATTTTTCCAAACGACCAATGTTTCTGAAATGCAGGCGGGCAGCGGAATTGGGCTGGCTCTTTCAAAAGAATTGGTAGAGCTGCATAATGGAACGATTCTGGTGGAGAGCGAAGTGGATAAGGGCACTGTTTTTATCATTGAATTGCCCGTCGGAAAAGCCGTCCTTGAAAGTGGTTCTGCCCAACCGGGAAAAAATATCCTGGTGCAAACGGGTGAATATCATCCAGGTGATGAAACGGTGGAAACTGGCGGGAAAACCCGGAAGGATCAACCCATGGTGCTCCTGGTAGAAGATAATGCAGATGTGAGAACGTATGTGAAGGAACAACTGGAAGGGCAATATAATGTCGTAGAGGCAAAAGACGGAGAAGCAGGGGTGGAAAAAGCCATTCAGCTCATTCCTGATCTGATCATTTCGGATGTGATGATGCCTAAAATGAACGGGATGGAACTTTGTAAAACCCTCAAAGCCAACGACAAAACGAGCCATATCCCGATCATCATGCTGACTGCGAAGGCGGAGCAGGAAGACAAGATAGAAGGGCTGCAATTAGGAGCGGATGATTACCTGATGAAGCCCTTTGACGCCCGGGAACTCAATGTACGCATACAAAATCTCATCGAACAGCGAAGGCGGTTGCAAAAGAGTTTTGGGACCGAATTTACGTTCCACCCGGAATCAGTGGAGGTAAGTTCGGTGGATGAAACGTTCTTGTTAAAAGTCAAATCGACCATTGAGGAAAACCTGGACGACGAAACTTTCAGCGTGGAAGATTTAAGCCAGTCGGTAGGCATGAGCCGTAGTCAACTGCACCGAAAACTGAAAGCGATGACCAATCAATCCCCCAACGAGATCATCCGGGTTATGCGGCTACTTCGGGCAAAGGAATTGCTGGAGAAAAAGGCGGGTAATGCTTCAGAGATCGCTTTCATGGTGGGCTTCAACAGCCTGGCTTATTTTTCCAAATGTTACCGCGATCATTTTGGGGTGCCCCCGAGTGAGGTAGGGTAGTTTATTTCAAAAGATTTAACAGCAATGGAGGCAAAGTTGACGCAATGGGCGCTGAGAAATTTTATTATACAGAGAGGTGACATCTTCGCAGGTAAGATAGTGCGGGAAAGCAAAAGGTGTCCTCCCGGTACCCGCATCATTCACCCCATCCTCCCTTTTCAACGTCCTCCAGGATCGTGTTGCCTATACGGATCACTTCCCCTTTGAGTTCTCCCCGTTGTTGTAATTCTATCCCTTGCCATTTTTCGCCACAATCATTATGCAACCGACAATTGTCCAGTACCAGTTTGGCCCCCGGTTTAACAACGATTTTTGCTCCTGAAGGCATCGCCAGCCGACAATGCAGGGTCAGAATGGCCCCCTGTTCCAGGATGATGTGTCCTTCGATATCCTTATCGCATTTCCAGTCGATGCTGTCGCGGATGATAACGGTACTGTCCTCTTTTAATTCGCACCATACCGGGATAAGCAGTTTCCTTTTCTTTGATTGGATATTGGACATTGTATTGTGCACTTTGCCGATCTGGCATGGGGAGAGGGCATGTTGCAGATAACCGTAATCCATCATATTGTTGGAGGTAAGGGTATCGCAACCCGGGCCGGAATCCGGGCTGTAGCAATTTCCCGGGTGCATGACCGTATCATCGCAGCCGTCGTTGTATTTCCAGGTGTGGGACAGGCTGAAAATGTGACCAACCTCGTGATTGATCAACCCGCGGTAATCCCAGAAACTGCCCTTTTTTCCAAAAATGCCGCTGATTTTGATAAAAGTACCCAGGGCAATGCCCACCCGATTTACAGGATAGGTTTTGGAAGCGACACTATCCGGATGATGCGGCATGACAAAAATATTCAGTACTGTATCGGGCTGCACCGCATAGGTTTTGAAGACATCCTGTTTGTATAAATTGGCATTTTTTCCCCTGTCGACGTAATAATAAAGTTCATCATCGTAGTGGAAGTAAATCCCATTATCGCTCGGGTCTTCCGGCCGGCCGGTGAGAACGAGCCTGTAATTGATAGGCAGCACGGGAATATCGTTGACATGAGGGAGCCATAATTTTCGATTTTTTGTAAGATCGTAATTGCAGGCATGCATAAAACCTTCCGTAAACTTTATGGCATCTTTTTCGCTGAAATCTTTGCCTGGCGTGAAGGAAAAGGCTGTATCGGCAGAGTTCATCCAATGAAAATTTACCCTTACGTATCGCATCGGGAATTCGTCCATCCGGGTAGTGTCCGGGATATAGTTGAGTTGGTCGCGACAAAGTGATTTTCCCGGGCGAGATCCGGGTCTTCCTTCATACGACTCAGGAACTTCGACACCGTTTCCTTCAACGGAATAATACCAGCTTTGCAATTTTGGATTGCACGACCAGGTAGTGGTTGTAAGGATAAATATGGAGAACGCGATTTTTAAATATTTCATGGTTTGAACTTAGTAATGACACAAAAATAAATTGAATAATTGCCTGAACTTGCCCCAACCTAAAAGAGGAGTCTGCCCCCTAATGCTTCAATTTGTTTTGTCACTTCATTCATTTAATTACGACCGAATCAAGTGGAGAATGCTTGCCGGCAATCCCATGTCCTCGGGCGTATATTCATCCGGAATGGGATTCCCGATCTGGGTAACCAATGGGACTACACCGCCCCAGATGGGCAACTCCAGGTCTTCTTTATCATCCACCGGCGGTCCGGTCCGAATCTTGGCAGCCGCATCTTCGATCTCAATGGCAAGTACGGAGGTGACTTGCAGTTCTTTTTCGGATGGCTTCCGGGCTTCCTCCCACCGGCCTTTTAAAATTTGGTCCATGATGACCTGGAAGGCTTCGTTTTTTTGTTCATGTGCAACGGCCCTGGCTTTTCCGAAGATACTCACAGACCGGTAATTCAGGGAATGGTGAAAGGCGCTTCTCGCCAGCACGATTCCGTCGGTAAAAGTCACATTAATACAGACAGGAATGCCTTCTTCGAGGCTGGTCATCATCCTGCTTTTGACCGATCCGTGAAGAAAAATGGTATCATCCTTTCTTCCGAAAACGGTGGGAATGATAAAGGGTTGTCCGTCCACCACAAAAGCCACCTGACACACATAGGTAGCATCCAGGATTTTATAAACGGTTTCTTTATCGTAATCTCCTCTTTTTGGAACGCGCTTAATGGTGTTCCGTGCATTTTTTTCGTAGGTGTTCATGTTGTTGCGTATTGCTGGTTACTTTTTGCAGGCACTAATATCTCATGCCGTCCTGGTAGGGAATGACCCTGGCTGCCGGATAAAGTTCGAGGATAAAAGTCTCCATGAATTCGTTGGCTTCGGCTTCGGTTTTAAAATCCCCGATGGAATAGGCGTATTCTTTTTCTCCAATCGTTTCCTCGACCACATTTCCGTGACGGAAAAAGATAATGTCATTGTCAGCCAATGGTTCGTCATGTACTTTTATCAATTCTACCCTGAAGCCGGTGTATCCTTTGGGTAAATCTACAATCGCAAAGTTTTCGTTTTCCATTACAGGAACCTGCTCGTAAAAAAAGCGCTTTTCCTTTTGGACGTACTCCTTTGGAACCAAAAGATCCTTCTGATCCACGATGATAACCTTTTTAGACCTTTCCAGGGAAGAGGCAAATTCATCTTCAAGGTCACCTACATTCAAACTCCGCAAGGTATCTTTAGGAGGAGTGGGGGGTTGTGCATGTATCCCTATTGGCAGGATAAAAATAAAAGCAATTAAGAGGTGAAATGATTTGTTCATAATATAACTTTTGCGTATTTTTCAACCGCTTCCGCTATTGAATTGAAAAACGGAAGAATAACAAATTTACGAAATAAATTTTAGACCATATTGTTAAATCACATATTAGGGTATCTATGAAAAATTCACGACCTGCGTCAGGCGATTATGCTGCTTTTTACGAACCTTACGTCAGTAAGATCACCAGTAATGATATTGTTTCCACTTTGGAACAATCCTTGCCATTAAATCTTGGCTTTTTAAAATCCATTCCACGTGAAAAATGGGATTATAAATATGCGGAGGATAAATGGAATATCAAGGAAATTCTCATTCACATTATAGATGGAGAGCGTATTTTTAGCAACAGGGCCCTTCGTATTGCCAGGCATGACAGAACTCCGCTTCCAGGTTTTGATCAAAATGCCTATGCTCCTTACATGAATGCTGCCGATCGTACCATAGAATCCATTATCGAGGAATACGAGGCTGTTCGACGGTCCACCATTTGTCTGTTTAGAAATTTCAGTGAAAAAATGTGGCTGAGACACGGACTGGCCAGTGGTACTTCCGTCACGTCCCTGGCCATGGCCTATATCATTGCCGGGCATGAAATACACCATTTTAAAATAATCAATGAACGGTACCTCTAATCCCAATTTTTTGGCAATATATTTCGGGCATTTGACAAACAGCAACCAGCAAACCAGCAAACCAGCAACCAGCAAACCAGTAACCAGTAACCAGCATGACCACATCCTATTCACTTCAGGCAAAAGACGGATTAAAGCTTTACGCAAAAGAATGGTCTGTCGAAAAACCAAGAGCTGTTTTTGCTTTGGTTCATGGTCTTGGCGAGCATATCAATCGTTATGATCACCTGGCGGAATTTTTTAATAAAAACGGCATTGCCATTGTAGGTTTTGACCACAGGGGACACGGGCAGTCTGGTGGAAAGCGTGGTCATAGTCCAAGTATTGACATGATGATGAATGACGTTGATGTGCTGCTGGAAGACATTCATGGAAAATACAAAGGCGTACCCGTTTTTTTATACGGGCATAGTATGGGCGCTACAATAGTACTCAACCATACCCTTAGAAGAAAATCTGCTATCGCTGGCACCATAGCCTCTGCGCCACCTATCATTCTGGACAATAATCCTTCTCCTTTCGTGGTTGGCTTGGGTAAGTTTATGAGAAATATTTATCCTAAACTCACCCAGCCCAACGGACTGGATCCCAACCACATTTCCAGGGATCCTGAAGAGGTCAAAAAATATATAGCAGACCCACTCGTTCACAATAAAGTTTCGGCTTCTTTGGGGATAGGATTGTTAGAGGCAGGCGTCTGGCTCCACGATTTTAAGGGCGATCCTCCGGTGCCAATCCTGCTGATGCATGGCGGGGCCGACCAGATCACTTCCTGTGCTTCTACCCAGGCTTTCGCTTTTAAAATGGGCCCCCGAACGACCTTTAAAAAATGGGACGGGATGTTCCATGAAATCCACAATGAAAAACAACAACAGGAGGTTTTTGAATTTACCCTGGATTGGGTGAATGAGCAATTGTAAATTATATGATTTAGGATGGAAAAATTAATTAACGTTAGTTGCGATATACTTCCCTGCCTGACTTCCTTGCGTTGCAAATAACTTGTTTCGATAACCTGGAATTTATTGATTTGATCATCCTAATGCATCGCAACTTGGATTAATTTCATAGAAACTGGACGGTCACCCATTTTTTCCAAATCCTGATTCGCCTAAATCACCAATCATGGGTTAGCGCACGCCCTCAATTTTTTTCGCCAACTCAAAATCTTTCTCCGTTACACTGCCCACGTCATGCGTGTTTAAACGGATGCTGACCTTATTGTAAACATTACTCCAGTCGGGATGGTGGTTCATTTTTTCTGACCAAAACGCCACTTTGGTCATAAAAGCAAAGGCTTCGATGAAGCTGACGAACTGAAAGTTTTTCTCAATGGCATTTTCCCTGAATGCCCACCCGGGTAAACTTGTTAATTGGTTTGTTATTTCTTCCGATGTGTAAATTTTCATAATTGTGTAGATTTTTAAACGGCGTCGAAATACCTCAATACTTAAAAAAAATGCTCGTTGCCAGCTAAAAAACCAGCAACGAGCAAAGATTAACCAGCAACCGGTTATATCGTCTTCGGCACGCCTACTTCCACCCACATGCCCTGAGTATTGGCATTGATGGAATGATCGTACATGGCTTCACACGATACCGCCGGGAGATAAAATTTACCCTGGTAGGCGGCATTCAGTTGTACGCGATAAATCTTTGTTTTGCCTCTTCCGATATCAAAGAAAGTGTTCACCCGATCATCCCGGAAGTCCTGATAATCGGACGCGTCACCGGGATTGAAGGCCTGAAGGCCATCCATCCGTGTATTGGTGATCTCCCATCCTGAGGGGAATACCTGGCTCAGGGCCAGCTCGTCAAAATCAATTGGCCGGCTGTCCGGGTGGGAAATGCGCACCTCAGCGATGAAGTCCGTTCCCTGTGCAATGCTTTCCGGGTTGAGCGTTTTGCCTTCCATTGTGGAATAATTCACGGTAATCTTCAGATCATTGGAAAGGGCCTGTTCCTGACCGGAAACCGGTTGTCCTCTCAGGATCACCCTTGCAAACAATGGGGAATTGCCCGGATTCTTCACCTCTGCACTGTGATCACCTTGATCAATATTGAGGCCAATTTGCATGACCGGGCTTTTGCTTCCGGTATTGGTCATTTTGCCATTGGCCACCTTATAGGCAAAATTCAGGTTTTTAGGTATATCGCCTTCGCCAACGTATTTACCGATGGCCAAAAGGGAAAAAGCAATGGTTTGCGTACTTTGCCAGCGTGAGTTGCTCAATTGTTCCGACAGGTATTTCACCACCGTGGCAGCTTTTACCTGATCATCCAACAGCACCAGGGTTTCCAGGATCATCGCACGGTCGCGGATGCCCGAGCCATAGGTGTAAGACAACTCCTGGTAATCTGCCACTTCCGTACTGGCTTTATTGACGAGTTGTTTGGCAATGTCTTTTTTGCCGCTCAGGGCGTAGGCAGCGGCGAGTCTCCAGCGTGCCTGAAGTCCCAGGTTTTTGGATTCCCGTAGTCGGTTCATCGCTCCGAGATCCGGTTCGCCATAAAGCGCCAGGGTATAAAGACGATAGGCCTGGCTCAACTCATTGCTCTGGTAATTGTAAAAACCATAATCCTTTTCATCCACGCGCCACATTTTTGCCACCTTTTTCTGGAATTTCACCCAGTTGTCAAGAAGTCCGTTAGGTACAGTATAACCAAGGGCTTTGGCTTCCAAAAGGAAATGACCTGCATAACTGGTAGACCAGTGGTCGGGGCTGGAATTGCCCGGCCAGTAGGCAAATCCTCCGGTGGAAGTCTGGAAGAGTTTCAGCCTGTCGATGGTAGCTTTTATGTGTTTCGGAACGCTTTCTTTCTGATCGCCATCCAGCTCAAGGAGTTTATTGACGTACAACTGTGGGAAACCTCCTGAGAGGGTTTGTTCAATACAACCGTAGGGATATTGCAACAGGTATTCCAGTCGCTCCCCAAGGTTGATCGGAGGAATGCTGGAAACCTCCAAAACGCCTTCATTGGTACCGGTCATACCCACGGGATCGAAGCTCACTTTCCAGCTTTCTCCGGCGGCCAGCACTTTATTGTACACCTGGGTGGAATAAGGATTAGGGTTCCTCACCTGGATTTCAATTTCCTGTGAAGTTTGTTCGCCACCGCCGCTAGCTGATATTTTAAATTTGGCCACACCAACACTTTCTTTCATCCTGATGCGGAAGGTGACCAGTTTGTCTCCCGGCTTTGAGAAGGATATCGACTGGCTATTGCCACCTTCCAGAAGTGCGAGTCCGCTGGATTCTTCTACCGTGATGGTGGCCTTGCTCACTTTTTTGTCCATGGCAAAAACATTGACAGGAAGCAGTACTTCCTCCCCGGGGCTAAGCACCCTCGGTAAGGTGGCCAGCACCATCAGCGGTTTCTTAACAGGTATGGTTTTCTCGAAACTTCCGTAAGCCTTTTCTGTATTGGCGGCCACGACCATCGCCCTGACTGCGCCAACATAGTTTGGCATAATGAGTGTATGTTTGGCCTTTTTGCCTTTTTTGAGGGTAAAGGGCCCGAGGTGCATCACAACAGGTTTGAAACGGTTGGCGGATTCTTCCACATCCGGATTGATCACTTCTCCGTCTCCCCCTATACTCAGTATTTGTTCGAGTTTGCCGCCATAAGCACCAAGCACATAGTTGTACATATCCCAGGTGCGAATGCCCAGGGCTTCCTTGGCATAAAAAGTATTCCATGGATCGGGGGTCTTGTAGCGGGTGAGTCCCAGCAGCCCTTCATCAACAATATCAATGGTATAGGCCATTTCCTTGCCATTGGATTCGCTAACCTCCATTTCAAATTTTTCTTCCGGCCGCAATTCATCGGCGATCTTCAATTTGGGCATCAGGTGGGTATTTTTATCTTCGACCAAGATCGGAATGATGCCATAAAGACGGATAGGAAGGTCATTGTTCACCTGGGCGTGCTCCTGCAACAAGGCCACATGAGCATAAACATTGGGCGCCATTTCGGAAGTGGTTTCAAAGTAGAATACATTTTCTCCTTCTTTGGCTTCAGCCCAGAACGATTGCAATACTTTTGAACCGTTTTCGATGGTGATCAGTGCTCTTCCGGTCTTGCCCATTGGAATGGTCAGTTTTACCTTCTCTCCAATGTTGTATTTTGATTTGTCGGAGCTGAAATTCAACATGGCGGCAGCCTCCTTGTTTTGGCCTTCATCTTCTCCGTATGGGTAACCTGCATAAAAAAAGTCTCCGGAGCAGTGGCCGCTTTCCGGATCACAGACGCGGACGAGGTATCTTCCCCATTCCTTGACATTGACCGTCCATTTGGCTTCCCCTTTACTATTGGTGGTGAGGGTAGCCTTTTCATTGGCATCATAGTGGCTGCCTGAATTATAGCGAGATACATCGTCGTAGCCATAATCCCACCACCAACGCCAATTGATGCGGTACAGGCCAACTTCCAGTTTCCTGTTGGCTTTGGGTTTACCTTGTTCATCCACGGCAACAAAAGACAGAGACTCGTCTTTTTTCAATTCCAGTTCCTTGCCTCCGTAGGTATCTTCAGGAATGGCAATCCCCGCATAAACCTCAAAAGGAGAGTAGGGGAGTGAGAAATTGTCGGTACTGAAATCGCCGCCTTTTTCAAAAACCCTGGATTTGAAGGAGGCGCTTAATTTTCCGGGAACGAGTTTGTTGTTGAGTAATGTTGTATTGATGGTGGCTTTTCCTTCGCCATTGAGGGGACCGTCAAAAATGGTGCGGGCTTCCATGTTGAGGCGACGGGCAGGATCATCAAAAACAAAATCGGCATATTTTTCAAAGGTAGTTTTTGTGGAGCGCACCTCAACCTCAACGATGGCCTTCAGGTCGGAAGCCGGGGCTCCGTGGAGCCATCTTGCCTGAATGGTACCTTGCAGGGGCTCGTTGGAGGAACGTAACACTTCGGAGCCGAAATCCAGGTCGATCTTAAGCCTGTTGGGTTTTACGGTTTCTATTTTAAGATTTTTGTGAAAATAGGCTCCACCTGCCTTAATGTTGACGGCATAGTTACCGGTGGGAGCATCGGGAGAAGTTTCAAAAAACAATGGATAAATGCCACGGACATTCCCGGAGGTATTGCGTTTTTCAATGACCTGTCCACGGGGGTCAGTGACTTCCATACTGATTGGGTAATTGGCCGGAAGGGCGCCTTTTTCATCTTCAAGGATAAAGTTGAGGTAGATGGAATCCCCGGGCCGCCAAACACCGCGTTCCCCGTAGATGAACCCTTTAAGGCCTTTCTGTGCCTGTGCGCCGGAAACATCAAACCTGCTCATAGAAAGGGTGTATCCTTCCTGGAGTTTCAAATACCCCTGGTCGCCGCCACTTTTTGCCACCACTACAAAAGGCTCACGTTCAAGCCTGACAGTGGCCATTCCTTTTGCATCCGTCTGGCCCAGGCCGATAGGCTGCTGCTGGAAGTCGAAAAACTGAACGGTAACGCCGGAGACCGGCTTCGCATCCCGCAGGTCGGTGACCACGGTGAAATACGTTTTATCATTATTGCCTTTAACGATTATCCCAAGGTTGGAGGCAATTACATTGCGACTCACAAAACGATCGGCGTTGTAATAGGCTGGTTTGCACGGATCTTCGCGGTCCGCCCAGGAATAATCCGGGTACCATCCTTCAGGACCGTACCAGTTATCCATGATACTATTTTCCAGATCCTCTTCCTCGCCTACAACGGTAAGGTTTTCTTTTTCTTTGTCATTGTTACAAAAATAGGTTGCGTATTCCGGTTTGAAACCGATCCGAATCTGGTAAATGGCCTGGTTGTCCTGGGCGACTAATTTGCTTAGGTCCAGGGCGTAATTTGACCAGCCATCCGAAGTGGCATCCGCATTCAGGTGTTGGAGGGAAACCTGTTTGCGCATAACGATACGGCCAACCATATAAAGGTCACCCTGGCCATAATCAATGTTGTTGCTTTGTAAAAACTGGAGAATATTATTATTGAAAATTTTAAAAACTTCCACATCCACGGCATTGAGGCCGATGGCCTGGAAAGGAAAGATCAGGCCGTCCGAATTGGGCAGTATGACACCATTCCCGACAAGTTGCACTTCAGGTTTGGCCGATTCGAAGGTAAATACCCAGTTGCCCGGGGTTTTCATCTTCCTGTTCTGAATATTTTTAATGCCGGTGGAAATATTAATCCTGTGCTCGCCTACCAGGTAGCCGGCCGGATAAACGCGGACGAAGTTTCCTTCGATAAGGTAGCGCAAATTGCCCGAAAAATCCGAAATCGTAATCAACCCGTCAAGGTTTTGAGTTTCAAGTAAAGGATCGGAAAAATTGAGCAGGATGTATTTTTCAGCATCATTGACAATATTTACATCGGTTACTTTGAAATCGGAAAGCGAGGGGATTTCAAAAGTCCTTTTGTCTTTTAAATCAACATCCAGGGAGTTACCGTTCCATTTGACTTCCATTTCAGAGGGGTTATCGCCCCGGTTGATGCCTTCCACCCAAAATTCACTGGTCATCTGGCCCGGGTCGTGGTTCCATGTAATGTTGAGGTTGTTTCCTTTCTGGTTGGCGGTAAGCAGTTGTTCGATTTTTTCAGCGTCGGCAATATCAGCCAGCCTGATCTCTCCGGCCAGACGCTGTTTTATAAGTGAATTGGGGTCTTCTGTAGAAAATCCCTTAAAACTCACTTCGAGGAACTGGTCTCGGGTACGAAAGTCAAATTCAAAACTATTGGCTTCTGCCGGTACATTGGAAATGAGTTTTTTTAGGTTGACGGTCCCAATATAGGTCGTTCCGGACTCAAAGGAGGGATCCGGATCGAAACGCAGCGTCTGCTCGTTTTCCCAAACCAGGGTGCCGCTTACAGATGGACTAAAGCTGAGTATTCCCTTCTCTGCAGCTTCACCCACCATTTCCGGGGCGGCTATGGTGCTGGTAAATTGTACCCGGATGGGAGAAGCTTTTGAGATGATGCCCGAAGTATAGCCATAAACATAAGCGCTTACACTTTGAGACATTTCTGCAGCCCTGTTGTCCTTTTTCTTGCAATTGGTGACAAAAAACATCAGGCCGGCGAGCAGGAGCACGGCAGTTAAGTTGATTTTTTTAATGAATGACATAGGGTCGTTAATTTTGAGAATAATTAAAAAAGGAGTCATCCCGGAATTCGTTCGTCTGCTCGGGGGGCACTGAACAAAAAAACGGACAGGGAATAACCATAAAGTTAAGATATAACTGTAATAACTCGGAAGGCAGAGGACTTTTTTTCTAAACAGATATATAACGGTAATTGCTTACAGAATAATACAAAAGTGAAAAGAAAAAAATTCCAGTAGAAAAGTAATATTAAAACTTCGGGTTTCTCAAAAGAAACCAAAAAAAATCACACAAGTATCAGGGAGTTCTGGCCCCTGAAGACATGGTTAGAGTCGCCATTGTGGATCGGTAATCCCCTTGTTCCTTTCGGAAAATCCCCAGTACTGAAGATTGAGGCCCGCCCTAGTCACTTTGAGTCATACTCTAAAGTTTATAATGTTGAGTCAGAACTTTTTGATACTTGCGTGATATCCTTCGCAAGGTACGAAAAATGGAAAAAAGATGCAACAGGAATTTAAGTTTTAACCTTTCAATATTTGCCAACCACAAAATCAGGACATCAGACCTTAGAATTTTCCTTGTTAAAAAATAGGATCTACTTTTTTCTTCCGGTTATTTTCCATTATCAATAAGTTTTCACGAGGCTAATTCTTTGATAAATAAAGGGTTATTCGACACTTGTTTACAATGAGTTAACATACTCATATTTTTTTAACCTAAAGTTAATCTGAAAATCGATTTCACTTTAAGCTTGATCGGTTCCTTTGCAGTGAAATTTTAAACAGGGTTTTATAAATCCAGCTAAATCAGAACTTTTAACACACTATTTTATCTAATAGAAATTTAAAAAATTATGAAAATTCAGAATCTGGTCTTATTCGCTTCAATGGTTTTGGTATTTGTCTTTTCGGGCTGTAATGAAGATCCCGTGGTTACTCCTCCGGATACAACTTCTACCCTGTATGAGGAGCAAAGGATCACTAACGATTGTGATGGCGATGGAACTATTGAGAATTATGACCTGGTATCCGTTACGGACAGAGGGGAAGGAACAGGAACCATTACCTGGACAAAAAACAAAACCTACATCCTGAATGGTCGCGTTTTTGTAAATGATGGCCAGGTGTTGACCATCGAGGCAGGTACGATTATTAAAGGTGCAGCAGGACAGGCAGAAAATGCTGCGGCATTGATCGTTGCAAGAGGCGGTCAGATCAAAGCAGAAGGAACGGCTGCTAATCCTATTGTATTCACTTCAGCTGCTGATGAAATCGCCCGTGATGAAAACGGATCGCTCAATTGTGCAGGCGGGAACCTTGAGCCTTCTTTCCGTGGTCTTTGGGGTGGTTTAATCCTTTTGGGTAATGCTGCGACCAATGCTCCTCAGGCAGAGTTGGCTATTGAAGGTATTCCGACTACGGAACCAAGAGGCCTTTATGGAGGGACTAATGATACCGACAATTCAGGAATCGTAAAGTATGTTTCCATCCGTCACGGTGGATCCAATATCGGTGCCAACAACGAGATCAACGGTTTGACTCTCGGTGCAGTAGGTAGTGGTACTACCATCGATTACGTAGAGATCATCGCCAACAAAGACGACGGTGTTGAGTTCTTCGGCGGTACTGTAAATACAAAACACATCGCTGTAGCTTACTGTGGTGACGACTGTTTCGACACTGACGAAGGATACCGTGGAAAAAACCAGTTCTGGTTTGCTATTCAGGACGATGCCGGTGACAATGGTTCTGAGAATGATGGTGGTCCAAGTGACTGTCTTCTCTGCGAGCCTTTCGCTGCATGGGTAACTTACAATGCAACCTTCGTCGGAAATGGCAGCAACAGGGCTGTGCGTCTCCGTGAAAATTCTGCAGGATCTTACTACAATAGTATTTTTACCAACTATGCAAAAGGACTTGAAATTCTGGATGCTGAAACACTGGCACAATACAATGCTGGTCGCATGGTGCTGGAAAACAATATCCTTTGGAATGTTGCGGCCCCTTTCACTGCTGAGGCTTTGACCGTTGAATCAGAATTGACAGCTGCCGGTAACATTGCTGACCAGGATCCGGGACTGGATGCTAATTATGTTCCTTCTAACACTATTGGAACGGCTTCAACTCCATCAGATTCTTTCTTCGAAACAACCAACTACAAAGGAGCTTTTGCACCTGGCGCACCACGCTGGACCGATGGCTGGACTTTGATTTCCAAATTGTAATCAAAGCCTTTTAAACTTCATTGATACGATTGATTAACGTGCTCTTTTGAACTTTATTAACCAGGTGTCAGGTGATGATAAAAAAAATCCCCTGACACCTTTTTGAATTTTTTAAATCACAGTGGTAATGTATACAAAACAAACAATTTTAAAACTTCTTTTTATTTTTATTCTTGGATCTTCCTTTTCGCTCAATGCCCTGGCTGGGGTCATAAAAGGGCGTGTCATTGATGAAGATGGCCTGGAAGTATTCGGGGCCAACGTAATGATTGAAGCTACCGGAACCGGTACCGTGACCGACTTCGACGGTCGTTTTGAGTTGCTTAATCTCGAAAAAGGTACCTATTCCATCGTCATTTCTTATCTTTCCTACACTACACAAACCATTTCCGATGTAGTTGTTGGTGACGAAACCGTTGTGTTGGGCGACATCAAGATGACTTCCGCAGCCGTGGAGCTGGGAAGCGTTATCGTGTCCGCCAAAGCACTTCAAAATACAGAAAACTCTGTTCAGACGCTTAAACGTAAAAGCATTGGCGCCATCGACGGTATTTCCAGCCAGGCGTTCACCAATACCGGGGACAGCGATGCGGGAGCAGCCATGAAGAGAGTAACAGGTGTTTCCGTTGACGGAGGAAAATACGTTTTCGTCCGCGGGTTGGGAGGCCGTTATTCCAAGACGACTTTGAATGGCCTGGAAATCCCTGGTCTTGACCCTGACCGGAACAGCGTGCAAATGGACATTTTCCCGACCAACCTGATCGAAAATATCATCGTTTACAAAACATTTACGCCAAATCTACCCGGTACTTTTACCGGAGGATTGGTTGACATCAGCACAAAAGATTTTCCTGAAACGATGACCTTTAATGCCAGTGTTAGTGTTGGTATGAATCCTAATGTCAATTTGAATTCCAACTTTATCACCCACCAGGGGAGTAAAACCGACTGGCTCGGGTATGACGATGGTTCAAGAACCATTCCTGCCTCTATTGAAAATAGCAGCATTCATCCTGATTTTGTGTTAGCCGCCACCAACCCTAATGCAAGCGCAGAACTGACTAAAGCGTTTAATAAAGTGGTGGAGACCCAAAATTCGCCTGCACCTCTGGATCACGGAATTTCTTTATCCGTGGGAAACCAGGTAGATCTGTTTGGCAAGAGCCTTGGATTTATTGCAGGGATGACTTACAAGCACAGCTATAACTTCTACGAAAACGGGGTTACCGGCCGCTACCAGTTCATTTCTGCGGATTCGGACAGCCTGAAACTAGACCGTATTTTCAAAGACAATAAAAGCGAAGATGAAGTATTGTGGTCAGCCATTGCTGCCGCAACTTTGAAACTAGACAATGCCAACAAGATCAGTATTTCCTACCTGCATAACCAGTCAGGGATGAAAGAAACACGTTTCCAGGAAGGCCCCCGTTACCTCGAGGCTATTGGCTACCAGGAAAAAACGCTTGCTTACATGCAGCGCAGGCTGGACGTTACCCAAATTAACGGAAAGCATGCTTTAGGAGAAAACGGTAAGTTTAGTGTGGATTGGGCCGGTGCCCTGAGTTTTGCCCACATGGAACAACCTGACCTCAGATTTTTGAACAATGCCTATGAAATAAACAGCAACGGAGACAAAGAATATTCGATCCAGCCTTCTATCGGATTGATTCCTACCCGCTACTGGAGAAACCTGGATGAAATCACCTTCAACGGTAAGATTGACCTGGGGTATACTTTCCAGAACTGGACTTCCAAAAACACTACCGTTAGTGCGGGAGGAGCCTACAATTACAAATCCCGTTCCTTTGGAGAGCAGATCTACCAGTTCAACTCAAACAGTAATGTGTTCCCGGGAAATTTTGACGATTATTTTGCGGACAGCAATATCATCAGCAGCGAAAATTCTAACGGGGTATTCCTGGATGAAGCTACCCTTAGCGGCAATCAGTACGATGCAAGTTCGAATGTGATCAGTGCCTATTCGATGGTTGAAATGCCTTTGACGAACCGGTTGAAGTCTGTTTTCGGAGCCCGTTTCGAATTGGGAACCGTGAATTTTACCAATATCGATTTCAATGATATCAAATTGCTGGACAATGCTGATCTCCTGCCTGCTTTTGGATTGATCTATGAGCCGGTAAAAGATAAGATGAACATCCGTATGTCATATAACCGTACCATTGCCCGGCCTACTTTCAAAGAGCTGGCGCCGGTGGTATTCTTTGAATTTCTGAACAACAGCTTCCTTTTGGGGAACCCTGACCTGAATCGTACCACTGTTGATAACCTCGATTTGCGTTGGGAATACTTCATGAAACCAGGAGAGTTGATTTCATTCAGCCTGTTTTACAAAAACTTCAAGGATCCTATTGAGCTGACCAACAATCCACAAGCCAAAAACGGGGAATGGGTCTTTGAAAATGTAGCAAGAGCCAATGTTTACGGGATAGAATTCGAGTTTCGCAAACAACTTGACTTTATAGCACCGCTGAAAAATTTCACGGTTGGGTCAAACGTCACTTTGATCAAATCTGAGGCTGCCATCAAACCATCGGAGTTGCAGGACATCCGTGCGGTGTATCCCAACGCTTCTGATGTAAGACCTTTATACAGCCAGTCGCCGTACATCATCAATGCCTTTATCAATTACCAAAATCAGATCGGTACGCAGGCTAACCTGAGCTACAATGTGCTGGGTGAAAAATTATACCTTGTGGAGATCGGTGCGCAACCGGATGTTTACGAGCAGCCTTTCCATTCACTGAACTTTAAAGTGTCTCAGCAATTCGGAACCAGCAAACAGTTCAAAGTAAGCTTTGCCGTTAAGAATATCCTGGATGATACTTTTGATCGCTCCAGTGAATTTGCAGGCAATACTTATTTGTTCCAGAGTTACAGACCGGGAAGGGATTTTTCTGTTGGTCTGTCCTATAATTTGGTAAAATAAATTGAATACAATACCACTACAGAATTTATAGAAATATAAATTCAAATAATAACAAAGGGGCTAGATGTAATTACATCCGGCCCCTTGTTTTTATGGATTTTACGGCATTAACTAGAATTACTTTTTCCTTTCCTTCAGAAGAGCGGAATGAAAACAAAATTTTTATTTAGCCTCCACCTCGTTCATAATACTCTCCTGGTGGTTGATTGACTCCTGGTGCACGGCACGAAGAAAGGTGCGTATAAACTCTGGACTCAGCCCCCTCATTTGTCCTAATGCCTGAGTTTTTTCAAGGATCTCATTCCAGCGTTCTGCCTGAAGAATTGCGATATTGTTACGTTTTTTATACCGCCCGATATTTTCAGCGAGTTGCATCCTTTTGCCTAGTAGATTGAGCAATTCCCCATCCACTTCATCGATCTGACTTCTGAGTTGCTCAATAGTATCCAGGTATTCCACGTCATCAGTGGAAGGTTGCCTTAAAACGAGGGTTTTGACCAGGTTTTCAAAAATAACGGGCGTAATTTGTTGTTTGGCATCGCTCCATGCCTCGTCAGGGTTTGGGTGAACCTCGGTCATCAGACCGTCGAAGCTAAGGTCCATGGCAATTTGTGCAACCTCCTGAAGCATCGTCCGCTCCCCGCAAATATGGCTGTTGTCGCAGATGATCTCAATATTGGGAAACTTGCGCTTCAGTTCAATAGGAATCTGCCAGTGGGGGATATTTCTGAACTTTGTTTCTCCATGATAGGAAAAACCACGATGGATGACGGCAATCCTATGGATCCCTGCCTTATAAATACGTTCTATGGCCCCGATCCAAAGGCTGAGATCCGGGTTGACAGGATTTTTGATCATAACAGGAATATCAATGCCGGCCAGGGCATCGGCGATCTCCTGTACGGCAAACGGATTGACGGTGGTTCTGGCTCCGATCCATAAGGCATCGATCCCATGTTTGATGGCTTCAAATACGTGGTTACTGTTGGCGACTTCCGTGGTCACTTTCAGTCCTGTCTCTTCTTTGACTTTCCGGAGCCATTCCAGTCCCGGGCGTCCTGATCCTTCAAAACTTCCCGGCCGGGTACGTGGCTTCCAGATGCCCGCACGAAAAAAATCAACGTTCATATTGACCAGTCCGCGGGCTGTTTCGAGGACCTGTTCTTCTGTTTCGGCACTACAAGGTCCTGCAATGATGATAGGACGTTTATGTGGCGTGTCTAAAATGGATTCAATTTGCATGGTATTTTATAGTTTATTTTTTCATTAAAGGGATCATATGATCCAGTATTCAATAATTCAATGTATTCATCCGTAGGTCGGGAGGCTTTATTTTGTTGTAAGTGACCCTTCCACCGTCCTCTTATTTTATGATCCTTCTAATCTCATTCGACGCTTTGATCTGTTCGTAAAAGGCATCAAAGTCTTTTTTGATCAATAAACTGCGAAAATGGGCCAGTTGGTTAATGTGTTCATCTAAAACATCCAGCACATTGTCCCGGTTTTGTCGGAAAATGGGAATCCACATATCCGGAGAACTTTTGGCCAGGCGTACCGTTGAGGCAAAACCACCGCTGGCCAGTTCGAAAATCCTGTCTTCGTCTTTTTCTTTGGCCAAAACCGTCAGGGCCAGGGCAAAAGAACTTATGTGCGAAATATGGGAAACATAGGCTGCATGGACATCGTGTGGTTTGGGGTCGAGGTATATTTTTGTCATCGGAATAGAGCCATACAGGCTATACACCTTATCCAATGCCACGGGGTTGCTTTTTTCGGGTTCACAGATCACGCAGCACTTGTTGTCGAACAAGTTCGGCACGGCAGCCTCTGGTCCTGAATATTCGGTTCCCGCCATAGGGTGGGTGGAAACAAAATTGCCCCTTTTAGGGTGATGGGCCACCACAGCATGTAACTTCTCCTTTGTCGATCCCACATCCATGACCACCTGGTGCTCAACCATATCCAGTACGGTGGGCAGTAAATGGAGCATGATGTCAACCGGCGTTGACAGTACGACAATGTCAGATTTGTCAATCGCTTCTTTCATGGGCAGATCTTCATCGATCAAACGTCTTCGGTAGGCTTTGTTAATATTTTCAGGATTGATGTCAACTCCGATAATGTGTTGTGCAAAACCATTCTCTTTCAAGGTAATGGCGAGCGAACCTCCGATTAATCCTATGCCTATTATGGTAATGGTCATGTTGCTTTTACTTGTTGCTTGTTTGTATTCGGTTGATGGCTTCCCTGAATACTTCTTTTTTGCTGCACAGGGCAATACGCACAAATGATTCGCCTTGTGAACCGAAGATGCCCCCGGGAGTGATAAATACATGAGCCTTGTCCAGGACTTCATCAGAAAGTTCGTAGGAACTTCTGTATTTTTCAGGAATTCTGGCCCATACGAACATTCCTACCTGTTTCGTATCGTAGGTGCAGTTGAGCTGATCCAGCAATTCAAATACGATGCCCCTTCTTTCTTTGTAAATTTCGTTCAGTTCCCGGTACCATGAGGCTGGGCTGGTCAGTGCTTTGGCCGCCGCCAGCTGCGCCGGTTTGAACATTCCGGAATCCATATTGCTTTTAAATCTCATAATATTGCTGAGAAAGGAGGCTTTGCCGGCCAGCATTCCAATACGCCATCCTGCCATGTTGTGGGATTTACTCAAAGAGTTCAGTTCCAGGCATACATCCTTGGCGCCGGGAATACTCAGTATGCTTTTTTGATTTTCATTGAGAATGAAAGCATAGGGATTGTCATTGACGATCAGGAAAGCATTTTTTCGGGCGATCCGGATCAGCCTGGTGAAAAAATCATCGTCGGCATTTGCCCCGGTAGGCATATTCGGGTAACTGACCCACATGATTTTTACTTTGCTCAGGTCTTGCTGCTCCAGGGCATCGAGATCGGGCATCCATCCATTGTGCTCTTCGAGTTTGTATTCGCGGAGGGTGGCCCCGGCAAGTTTCGAAACGGCGCTGTAGGACGGGTATCCCGGATTGGGTACCAAAGTTTCATCGCCCGCTTCCAGGAAAGTCATGGCAATATGCATGATACCTTCCTTGGAACCGATCAAAGGCAGGATTTCATTTTCAGGATCGAGCTGCACACTGAACCATTGGGCGTACCAACTGGAAAAGGCATGCCTCAATTCCGGGATGCCATTATAACTTTGGTATCCGTGATTATCCTCCTGCCTGATCCGGGTTGTAAATTCATCGATCACTTCCGGCGCAGGAGACAGGTCCGGACTGCCAATGCCTAAGTTGAGTATGTTTTTCCCTTCTCCCCTCATTTGTGCGATCTGGCGTAATTTTTGGGAAAAATAGTATTCTTTCACTTCTCCTAGCCGGCTTGCTGTTTTAATTTCAGGTATGGGGGGCAAAATATGCAGATTCGGTTGAGTCATGGTTTGATAAATTTTAGTGGTATTATCTTATGATTTTTCTGGTTGATTATGCAGGGTCAATAATCATGATGCTGACCAATAGGATAAGCACCGAGGACCTTTAAATTTTGGGTGATGGGGCGAATGGCTCCGATCCCTTGTTCAAAACTGATCTTCCCGCCCATTACAAAATCCACGAAAAACATGTATTCCCAGGGTTTACCTATTATGGGAGTGGACTGGATTTTGGTCAGGTTAAGATTATAGGCAGCCATCAGGGCTAAAACGCTATGCAGGCTTCCCACTTCGTGAGTGAGAGAAAAACTGATGGAAACTTTATTGGCTTTTTGATCTTCCATGAAATGGCTGTTACGCCTGAGAACCAAAAAACGGGTATGATTTTTATGATGCGTTTCAATACTTTCCGCGATGATTTCCATACCGTATAGATCGGCCGCCAGGGTGCTGGCAATGGCTCCTGTATCGGTGAGGTTATGGTCCAGGATGTTTTTGGCGCTCAGGGCGGTATCCACGGTTTCGACGAGTCGGATGTGAGGGTGTTGTATGAAAAATTTGCGACATTGCTCAATGGCTACCGGGTGGGAGTGCACTTCCTTGAGGTCTTCGAGTTTGACACCTGGCAGCACCATGAGGTTTTGTTTGATGCGTAGGAAAACTTCCCCGGAGATGGTCAGTTGCGATTCATTGAGCAAAGAGTAATTGTGCATAAGGCTTCCTGCCAGGGTATTTTCGATGGCCATCAGGGCGGCATCAATGGTGGTGTCTGTTTCCAGCTTTTCCACCAGCTCTTCAAAGGTATGTGCCGGCACCACATCAATATCGTGGTCTTTGAAACAAAGCCTGGAGGCGATGTCGTGAAATGCCCCGGCATAACCCTGGATGGCTACCCTTAGGGAGGGCTTTGTTTTTGTTATGATCTCAATGTCTTGTTCCGGCCTTACCATTTTGTTTATTTTTAGATAAAAAAAAAGCCCCATGTGCGGGGCCTTTATTTGTGTTAATTGTACAGCAAATCAAGCCCTGCTACGCATTGCTAAAAAAGTAAAAAAAGAAATAATTAAAAAAACTTGATTTTTTAAGCATGGTTTTAATTGATTTGAGCACAAAAAAAAAGTCCCGGTTGAACGGGACTTCCTATTTTATATCTTTTCTCAGATGAACAAAATTTGGTAGTCCCTTACGGTTGAGCGTAAAAGTAAAAACCAAAAAAATAGTTATTGTTCAAATGAGCTTTCATCAAAATTATTTTTGTTTCGCTGTTGCAAACGTATGGATTAAATAAACGTAATGCAAGGAATTTGTATATTTTTTAAAAAAAATTATCAAAAAAAGCTGATTGCTTGAATTACCGCTAAAGCAACAAACAAGGCACTAAGGATATAATTGATGTTTTTGGCAATGAATTGGGCACGTTTTACAATGACTTCAGCGAATTTGGCATAAGTAGCAAAAAGCGCGAAGGCCCCGATCACAGCTCCTAATACAAAAACGGTAATATAGGGGTGTTGCAAAATGATCAGCCCTTTGGCTTCCATGATCGAGCTGTAACCAAAATAAAAGGGAATGGCCAGTGCATTCAAAGATGACATCAGCATGCCGGTGTAAAAACTGTTGCCTTTTTTTTGCTTGCCCTGAGCCTTGAATTGTTTTCTTGCCTGGGTAAAGAAAAAAACAGCCAGCAGGATGAAAATGCCTGTGGCGACTTTTTTCAGTACATCAAATATTTCGGGGTGTGCATTGAGGTATTTCGCAAAGGTAAGGGCCGTAAATGCCTGTATGATCACTATTGAAGCGGCCCCAGCAGAAAACCGAAGTCCGCATTTCATTCCTTTTTCAATGCTGGTCCTCACAGCTGTCATATTGAGCATACCCGGAGGCACCAGCCCCAAAAATGCCATTCCAAATCCTAATGTTAAATGTACGACGTAACCCATTGTATTCTTTTTTATGAAATCGTTTTTCTTTTCGGAATAAGTTCAAAGGCAAAAAACAGGCATTTTTAACCTTAAATCGGTGATAATTGTCACAAATACCAATTTTTTGACTGCTCTGAACAGCCGGTATTACAACCATTTAATTGCTTTGAGTCAGCGAAAGGGGATTAGAAAGATTGAACTTTCCAGACCACCGGTAAGGGATACTGCTTCGCTCAACTTGAACACCTGGAACCATTTGAACTACTTTGAACAACCCGACCTGCAGTACGGCATTATCGTTCCATCAATTGTTGACCATGTGACAAAGGTCACCGGAGTTCAGTTGTAGAATGATGAACTTTGCAGCACAAAAAATTAACACCAATGAGTTTTCTGAAAAAATTATTTGGCGGCCCTGAAATCGAATCTGCCGAGTCGATCAGAGCCAAAGTAAAAAAAGGGGCATTGATCCTGGATGTTCGTACAGAACAGGAGTTTGAATCGGGCCACATTCTCGGTGCCGTAAATATCCCTTTGGGAATGATCAACGAGGTGGCTGAGGACATAAAAAAACAAAAAAAGGTGGTGCTGGCCTATTGCCGTAGCGGGCGGAGAAGTGAAATGGCGACCAATTTACTAAAGCGCAGAGGGGTAGAGGTTTATAATGCCGGAGGCTATGCCGGATTAAATGCCATTTTAAAGCGGTAAAATTGGCAAAGTCCACATTCCTTCAACCCCGGAACAGAAAAAAAACGACCCGGACTTTACTTTTAGGCAAAATTCGGGTCGTTTCACGTTAATGAGAGAAGGGGAATTTATTTCACAAACATCAACTCACGGTACTTAACCATTGGCCAATCCTGATCGTCAATGATATATTCTAATTTGTCAGCGTTGTAACGAATCGTTTCCATGTAAGGTTTCACCTTATTGCAGTAAGCCTTTGCCATTTCAGGAGCATGTTCGATTTTGTTCGCTTTCTTACGCTCGTTGATCATGGCTTCCACCTCTTTTCTGATTTCTCTGACGTGATGTGAAATGCGCTTGATATCATCCAGCTGGCCCGCATAATCAGCTTCCGGTAAGCCGAGTTCCTTCATACTGAGTACATTATCAAGGAGTACGTTTTGGTACTTCACAGCAGCAGGTACAATATGGTTTAACGTCAGTTCTCCCATGACCCTGGCTTCAATCTGTACCTTAAGCGTATAGTTTTCACACATCACATCATAGTGAGCTTCCAGTTCCTTTTCGGAAAAAACCTGGCTGTGTTTAAACAATGCCTTTGAACTTTCAGACATATAAGCTTCGAGGGCGTCAGGGGTGTTTGGTGTGTTGGCGAGGCCGCGTTTGGCAGCTTCTTTTTTCCACTCATCGCTGTAACCGTCCCCTTCAAAAAGAATGGGCTGGAATTCTTTGATGTATTTTTTGATGACTTTAAGGGCAGCTGTGTTCACTTTGACACCCTCCTTATCCACAATAGACTGTACATCGGCATAGAATTCCTCCAGTTGTTTACCAACGATGGTATTCATGATCGTCATCGGGGCGGCGCAGTTCATGGAAGAACCGACCATCCTGATCTCAAATTTATTACCGGTGAACGCAAATGGAGAAGTTCTGTTACGGTCCGTATTATCTTTTTCCAGGCTCGGCACCTTGCTCAGTAAATCGAGTACTTTTTTAACATCGGCAGAGTCTACTGCCCCTCCTTTCAAAACGTCATTCAATACCCTGGTCAAAGTTTCTCCAAGGAAAACAGAAATGATCGCAGGAGGCGCTTCATTGGCTCCAAGACGATGGTCGTTGGAAGCTGAAGCTACACTGGCCCTGAGTAGATTGGCATGTTTGTAAACAGCCATGATGGTATTGACAAAGAATGTCAGGAACATCAGGTTTTTGCCAGGGATTTCTCCAGGAGACAAGAGGTTCTTACCTGTATTCGTGGCCATTGACCAGTTGTTGTGTTTCCCGGAACCGTTCACTCCGGCGAATGGCTTTTCGTGCAACAATACCCTCAGCCTATGACGCTGGGCCACCCGGTCCATCAAATCCATCAGCAGCTGGTTGTGGTCTACGGCAACATTGACATCCTCGAAAATCGGAGCAAACTCGTACTGGCCGGGACCTACTTCATTGTGCCGGGTAGTGATCGGAATGGCCAGTTTGTGACATTCGATCTCCAGGTCGCGCATGAAAGCGTAGGCCCGCTGTGGAATGGTTCCAAAATAATGATCATCGAGCTGCTGTCCTTTCGGGCTGTGTTTGCCCAGCAGGGTGCGGCCGGTCATGACGAGGTCGGGTCGGGCGTGGTACAAAGCTTCATCTACCAGGAAGTATTCCTGCTCCCATCCCAGGGTAACAAAGACCTTATCTACTTTTCGATCGAATAATTTACATACAGGAACAGCAGCCTGTTCCAGGAAGGCCTGGGATTTGAGCAGTGGAAGTTTGTAATCGAGGGCTTCCCCGCTGTAGGTTACAAATATGGTGGGGATACACAGCGTTTTCCCGTCACTCATTTCAATGATAAAGGCAGGAGAAGAAGGATCCCATGCCGTATAACCGCGCGCCTCAAAAGTGGAACGCAGTCCACCGCCCGGGAAACTCGAGCCGTCAGGTTCCTGCTGAGCCAGCCTGTCCCCGCTGAAGGTTTCCAAAAAGCTGCCGTCAGGCTTTAGCGTAAAAAAGGAATCGTGTTTTTCAGCGGTCCTTCCGGTAAGGGGCTGAAACCAGTGGGTAAAGTGGGTAGCTCCATGATCCATAGCCCAACGTTTCATGGCTTCCGCCACAATGTCGGCATCTTTTCGGGAAATCTTTGCTCCCGAATCAATGGCCTGTTTTACGTTTTTGTATGATTTTTCTGTAAGATATTCCTTCATTTTAGCGTCATTAAAAACAAGACTGCCGAAATAAGAAGAAATTTTTTCTTTAGGATCGTTGATCTGAACGAAATCATCCTCCGTCCTGGTGAGAATGTTTTCAATTGCACTAAATCTTGAATGACTCATTGATGTTTGAATGTTGATTGAAGTAAATGAAAAATGAAACCTTATACGAGGTGGCTTAACAACCTCATTTTTTTTACGGTTAATTTGGTCAGGAAAAACTGGAAATATTCGAAAACTTATCCTCGAAAATGGAAATTAAGGGGTTGATTAATTCAAAATTGTAAAAAAAGATGGTCTTATTTCATCGTGACCTGGAAGCCGGTTTATGATTGGTTAGATGCAAAAGAACAACATATTAGTTTTTTTTAATTTTTAAGAAATTATCGATTTTTACACGGTAATTTCGAAAAAACAGGTCAAAAATCTAAAGTTGAACCTAAATTTGAAGTCAAATGTAGCGTTTTTAATGAAAATTTGCAGTAAAAAATAAAATAATAAAAAAAATAATTTTTTCAGCTAAGGATGAAAATCAGTATTTTCCTTCCATACTTTCGGTATAATGCACCTCGCCGAGCCTGAATTTAAATGGAACACGAAGTCTCTTTTCAATTTTGACTTCCAACCGGCAGAAAAAAGGAATTTCATCGATATTATAAGGCGCCAGTAACTGTTGTTCCAATCCGGGGAAATCAACCCGCTGAGGATCGTCCTCCAATAAAGGCATGGCATGAAAAATGGGGAGGGTAATTTTTAAAGGAGCCGAAGATTCATTTTGCAGATCCAGGATGGATTTTCCGTTGATGGAAAAATCGTATTGCCCGATAGCCATGGATACGGCCATCATAAAGACTGAGACTAAAATATATTTTCTGATCATATCCTTCATGTTTTTCTTTTGGGCATTTCAACGATATCGCCGTCCTTCATACAAACAACATGCTCGAATAATGGTTTGGCTTCCCTGGCAAAAGCTTCCTCATCCTGGTACCGTTGTGAAAAATGGGTGAGCGTCAGCCACCGGGCTCCGGCATTCGCGGCGATCTTTGCGGCTTGTGCTGCGGTAAGGTGCCCGAAATCATGTGCCTCCTGTCGGTGTTCGTTCAAAAAAGTGGCTTCGCAGACCATTAGGTCGACATTCTGCGCCAAACGCACGGCATTGTCACAAACCCTGGTGTCGAGTATAAAGGCAAAGGATTGACCAGGCTTTGGCACACTCACGGCTTCCAGCGATATCTGCTTTCCGCTCACTGTAATGCTGCCCTCTTTTTTTAGTTGTCCGACTATCGGTCCTTCCAGCCCCAGTGCCTTCAACTTTTCGGGAACAAAGCTAATCCCGTCACGTTCCTGTAACCTATAACCCCAGCAATCCACCGTATGATCCAGGGGTAGGGTAGTGATGGAAATTTTTTCATTTTCAAAAAGAACCCCGGCTTCTTTAAAAGGCATCGGCCGGATGTCGGCCCGGTCGTGGAAAATAGAGGCCTGCCTCATCCGGTTGAAATATTCCATCCCGGAAGCCGGAAAATATACTTCCACCGGGTGGGATACATTATCCAGGGAAATGCGTTGCAATATGCCGGGCAACCCCAGGCAATGATCTCCATGAAAATGGGTGATGAAAATTTTGGTGATTTCATGGGCAGAAATACTGGCATAGATCATCTGTCGCTGGGTGCCTTCTCCCGGATCAAACAGAAAACCCTGATCATCCCATCTCAGGAAGTAACCGTTCTGGTTTCGTTTTCGCGTGGGTACCTGTGGCGCAGTACCCAGGGCATAAAATTTTCTTTCTGACATGTTGCGAATATCGGAAATGTAGGGAAGGATTCAAAACACATAGTCACATAGTGCATATAGTTTTTGTTATAAGGCTATGTGCACTATGTGCCTATGTGTTAAGCTTCCGCGGTTTTAGTCAGGCAAATGCCTGGGATAGATTTTACTGCAACAACACAAAATCCCCCGTAACCAACGAATTTTCTTTCTGACATGTTGCGAATATCGGCAAGGTAGGGGGGTATTCAAAACACATAGTCACATAGTGCATATAGTTTTTGTTATAAGGCTATGTGCACTATGTGACTATGTGTTAAGCTTCCGCGGTTTTAGTCAGGCAAATGTCTGGGATACAGTTTACCGCAACAACACAAAATCCCCGGTAAACAACTTAGTGGCTCCGTCGATGAATTCCACTTCAGCGGCGTAGATGAAAGTGGCGGAGTTCATTTCTGCCGTCGTTTTTCCGTTCCAGCCGTAAGCCGGATCGTTGGGCTGGAATCCTGTGAGGTCGAAAACAGGGCTGCCCCAGCGGTTGAAGATGCGAAAACTTTTGATCTCGGCTACATCCTTACCTGCATAGATCATAAGTATATCATTCACCCCGTCGTCATTGGGGGAAAAGGCGTTGGGAATAAAAACTTCCCGCTCTTTGTCTACAAAAATAGTGACCTCGTGTTCGGTTTTACAGCCCCTAAGGTCTTCCACAAAAGCATTGATGGTGGTGGTGCCCAGGGGAAAATAATCGAACTCGAGACAACCTGTGCAGTCAAAAAGACCTTCCGGTGACCAGGTGAGGGTTGAAATTTCTGCTTCCTGGATGTTGAGCTGGGCACTGACGTGTACTTCCTCTCCAAGTTTGATAAAGCGGTCTTCTCCAAGGTCGAGGATAAGATCAAATCCTTCAAAAATGTTGATGTCCTGCTCCACTTCACAACCGGCGGCATCTACCACGTTAAGGGCGTAAACCCCGGAACCAAGAGATGACAACATGTTTGTATGGCCGAATAATCCTCCATCCCAGCTATACTGATAAGGAGGAAAACCTCCTTTTACATCATCGATGCGGATAAAACCATTTGCATCCCCGTAACAGGTAGGGTCTTCCCTGGTGAGTTCCACCTGGATGTCTGAGATTTGTACCACAACTTCTCCACTGCCTGAACATCCGTTTGGATCAGTCACTTCAACCTCATAGGTTCCTCCATTCGTTACGGCAATGGAGGGGGTTTGTGCTCCTGTGCTCCATAAATAGGCCGCCATCCCCGGGGTCGCGGTAAGGGACGTGCTTTCCCCTTTGCAAAGGAAGGCGTCTCCACTTATGGTCACCGCCGGTGGAGGGGAAACCTGAAGGGAAATGGCATCACTTCCCTGGCATCCGTTGTCATCTGTGACGGTGACCGAAAAGTTCCCCGGCGCGGAGGTAGAGAGGGTTTGCTGGTTGCCTCCGCTGCTCCAGGAATACCCTGAATACCCGGGGCCCGCATCGAAAGCAGCGACCTCTCCTTCACAAATGGTCTGATCCCCAGTAATTTGTGGCGTCGGCAAGGGGTGGAAAACGACAGTAACCGACTGGGAACCCACGCAACCGGCGGCATCAGTCACCTGCACCGAATAACTACCCGAAGTGTTGACGTTGATGCCTGATCCGGCCCCTCCGGATGACCAATTGTAGGAAGAAAAGGTTCCGGGAACGGATAGTGATATTTGTTCGCCGGCACAGGCTTCCGTATCACCGGTAATGGTAATTCCAATGGATGCGGTGACGTTGACGGTAATATCGATGCTCTTCTGGCACGCCGGATTGGAAACGGTCAGCGTATAAACAAAACTTCCTGAAGTTCCGGGAGGAATACTGAGCATAGGTACACCCACATTGGTGGCCGAGAGAAAGGCCGATCCGCCGCCAGTGGCGGTCCATAGATAGGTTTCATTGCCATCCAGCCCGCTGATGGAAACGGGCATGGCTACATCGGCAGGTGAGGGGCAAAGATCGAGCGGCCCTTCCTGTGACAACTGGATGTTACATTCCGGAGTAGCGGTACAGTCGAGATAAACGGAGGCTCCACCGCCCCAGGTGAGTTCAAATCCCTCGGAACTGTTGTCGTAATTATCCACTAGTAGGTAATACCCCTCGCCGGGCTGGACGACCAGAGGTGCAACAAAACCATCTCCTGAGGGTGGTTCGCTGACGTCAACGGTGCCATTACCGAGGCCGGTCACAGGACAGTAGAAACAAAAGCTGTTGGCAAAAGAACAACGAACCGGCGCGCCCAGGTTATCACAATGCGGGTCGGGGCCATAAATGGCGAAATCATAATCTTCACCGGCTCCGGCTAAAGGGCTGATGACAAACTCGAGGATACTGTTGGGCGGCATGTCCGACCGGAATTCAAAATAGTACCAGGCACTTTGGTGTTCATCCGCGATGAGACAACCGGAATCATTGTCAGGGTCAGCAAAATCATCCACACCGGGACCGGCAGGATTGTAGGCGATCTGACTGCTGCTGCAAATAACTTCGGCATTGATGCAGTCATTGTTTTGTGAAAAAGCGACGTTGGCCAATAGGCAAACAATTGGAATAATGGTGTAAAACAACCTCATAATCTTATTTTTTAAAACATTAAAAAATAAGGCGTGTTTTTATTTCAGATTAATTATGATTACGGGCATATTTGCATACGCCGAAAACTGTGGGTAATCGTTTTGGAGATAAGCAGGTACTTGCATTTATGAGTGTCGCTTCAATCAGAGATTGATCCACGCAAAATGAAGTTTTCCATTGAGATAAGTTGCTGTGGGATAAAGTTAATTTCCAAAATATTGCATTGGTAAAAAAACCTTATCTTTTAAAAGGTGAAAACAAATATACACTTTAATAATTTTATTCTCCAATAGTGATGTTATTTTTTTGTTAACAATGACAGGTTTGAAATTAAATAGTGATGAACAGCCGGATTACTGTTTGAAAATTTGGACAAAAAAAACCTTGACTTCCTTTTATGAAAAAAATGAATATGAAGCGTAAAGTGCTGTTTATCAATAAGGCCCATCCTTACCTGGAGCAAAGACTCACCCAGCTGGGCTTTGAATGTGAACTGGATGAGGAAAGTTCAAAAACCGAGCTCGAAGCCAAAATAAATGCCTATTTCGGTATTGTGATCCGCAGCAGGGTAGCGGTGGACAGGTCTCTTCTGGAACAAGCCAAAAATCTTTCCTTTGTCGCCCGCGAAGGAGTCGGTACCGAACATATCGACCTGGAATACGCTGCGGAAAAGGGGATTACGGTGATCACTTCTCCTGAGGGCAGCCGCGATGCGGTAGGGGAACATACTATTGGTTTGCTGATCGCTTTAATGGCCAACCTGGCCAGGGGGGACCGGCAGATTCGGGAAGGTCATTGGTTCCGTGAAGCCAACCGGGCCTGGGAGATCAAGGGCAAAACCGTTGGCATTTTGGGTTACGGAAATATGGGCCGCGCCTTTGCCCGGCGATTGAAAGGATTCGAAGCTGAGGTGATCGCTTACGATAAGTATCTTACCGGTTATGGGGACGAAAATGCTCGAGAGGTAAGCCTGGAGACGCTCTTTGAAAAAAGTGATATACTGAGCCTTCACATTCCGTATATGCCCTCCAATCACCATTTTGTGGATGATGCTTTTTTGCATAATTTTAAAAAACCCATTTTCCTGGTGAATACCGCTCGTGGCTTGGTGTTAGATACGGCCGCTTTGGTGGAGCACCTGAAAACCGGTAAGGTGAGGGGAGCCGCACTGGATGTGCTGGAGTATGAGGAAACTTCCTTCGAATTCCTGGACTTTGATCATTTGCCTGCCCCTTTTCATTATCTGCAACAGGCGGAGAACGTGGTGCTTTCGCCCCATATCGGGGGATGGTCTTTTGAATCCAGGGAAGGGCATGCGCGGGTATTGGCTGAGAAAATTGAAGCGAAATTTTGGAAGGAGTGAAAGGATAGCAGGACACAAGGATGAAATGGAATATGAACTAAAATGTGGTTTTCTTTTCCTCCTGGCATGTGGAAACCTTTTTTAGTCTTCCTCATTTTCCGGGAATCCGGAGTTTTCATCGGAAATTTCGGGAGGATATTCCTGGAATCCTTCATCGTCCATGACGGGTTTCGAAGGTGCGGGAGCATTTTTCAGCAGTTGCCAAGCTAAAAAACCACCGATCAGATCGACGAAAAAATGGAGGAGCATCACTTGCCACAATGAGCCTGTAAAATAGTAGATCAGTCCAAAAAAAATGGCCATAAAAAATATTTTGATCATGGCTTTTTTGCCCTGGTATTGGTGCACCAGCGCAAAAATGAGGGTAGGGATGATAATGGCGAGATAGGCGAAATTCTGGCCGACCAGATTATAAAAATAGGTAATAAAATAACCTCGGAAGATAAATTCCTCGCAAATTCCGGCCGTGAGCGCCAACGGGATGAATTGCTTGAATTCCCCGAATGAAACCGGCAAAAAAGGAATATTTTCCTGCCACTCGGTTATGGTTTTTTTTCGTGTTTTCGGGAAGCTCGTTTCATAAACCAGGTCAAAACCGTATAAAAGGACAAATCCTCCAAGGGCCCAGAAAGCATAGGAATTCAAGGACGCTGGCGGCCAGTGTAAACCAAAATCGACGGGAGGCCGGCCCATAAACCAGTTGATGCCCGCCAGAATGCCTGCCATGATCCATAAACTCAGGCTATTACCCAGGTACAATCTGCTTTTCATTATGGGGGTGAAGGTTATTTTTTTCAACATATCCTGGGCCTTCACAGACCTTAAAGGCAGAAGAATGCCAATAATGAAAATGAGAATGTGATCTATAATATTCGGCGTAAATTCGAGCATTTATTCTTTTCTGATCAATCTTTATTTCGGTAAAAAGCCTAAAGATAATTCTTGTTTTGCATCTTGAATGCTTATTGTGTAACTTTGTAAGTCAGGGGCTTACCTTATGTGTAGCTAAAAGGCTGCCGATTCTGGTTTTATATAAAATTCAGGTTTGCCATCCTGTTAAACTATGTAAGAACATTACTTCAATTACCGATCTATGAAATATTTTTTTTCTTTTCTTTTGGCGGGGGTGTTTTTTTATAACCTTACCGCACAATCCAATTACGAAACAGGCTATGCCATTTATTATGCTGATTATCTCAATGGCCGGCAAACAGCCTCCGGCGAGGTCTTCAGCCAGCAGGAACTTACCTGTGCTCATAAGACGCATCCCTTTGGCACCTTGTTAAAGGTCACCCGACAGGATAACGATATGTCTGTAATTGTTCGGGTCAACGACCGGGGTACTTTCTGTGAAGGTTGTGTAGTGGATATTTCCAGGATTGCGGCAGAAAGGTTAGACCTGATCAAAGCGGGAAAAAAGATGGTTAATGTTCAGGTGGTGGGGTTTTCCCGAACCAACCCAAAAGTATTGAGTACCTGGTCAGATGTTACGGGACGTGATCCGGTTAGTTATGATAATGCCCCCCGTAAGATTATTGCTACCCCCCGGGATAAACTCGTAGCCAAGGGGGAAACTTCGCCGGCTAATACCCAGGTAACACCACAGCCCCGGCAAGCCCAACAGGTGCCAAAAGAAAGCCCTAGAACTTATTCGGCCCCGCCTGCGGTAAATAATGTTGCCACCACACAGGAGACTGAAGCCGTAAAATATTTACCCTTGGGACAAACAGGCTATTTTATCCAATTGGGCGCCTATACTTTGGAATCCAATGCGCAGCGGACCCTTGTGGACCTTCAAAGGAAGGGCATGAAATACCTTTACCTGCAAAAAGGATCCACCCGCCCGAATGAATCGGTCACAAGGATGTTTTTGGGGCCCTTCAAAACCCAGTACGAGGCCAACAACTATTTGAGGGATACTTGCCCAAAATTCGGGGTTACGGGCATCGTAGTGTTGCTTAATTAAGACGATACCTCTTAATCCGATTTTTTGCAGTCAAACTAGGGATCAACAAAAATCACATGACGTCCTCCCCGGCATTCGGAAGGAGGCGAGGGATGAATTTTTACTGATCACAAAAAAGCCTTGATCGCCGGGTGCGTTCAAAGGTTTCTTTCCTGGAAGCAATCCCTGGAAAATAATAAATTCTATTTAAGGTTACTGTGGACCATAAGTGGAGTCTTATAAGTGGATAAAAAATATACCATGAGAAAAATACTATTATTCCTTTTAATTGCAGGTTTTGCCCCTGGATTTTCAAACGTCATCAACGGACAGACTCCTGTAACCAATGAAAAGATCGCAGCGCGGATCGCGGCTTATAAACTCGATACTCGCGGAACCTACAAAAGCATTAGGTGGTTCTGCAAAGACGGCAGCATCCGGCAGCCAAAAGATCCCTGTCCTGATTCGCTGGGGGGAGGTGTTCAGCACGCTACCTACAAGGATGAGGTGACTTCTCTTTGGAAAAGCAACCATATTTTTTTAGGACAAATTCTGACCCCTACGGAAAAGGAGGCATTCTGGGATGCTTCCAATAACCATTCAAGGTTGAAACAATATCAACTGGGTAAATACCTGGCCTCCATAGATGATGGCTGGGTCAATCAAAAAGGACAATTTTACCGGGGTGCGGTGCAGATTGAAGATGAACAGGAGTGGGGAATGAACTTTTTTTCCTGGTTGCTGGCCAAAGATGAGGTGATCCGGAGTGAATATTTTATGGTCATGCAATCCCTTAAGGATATTCCACACCAGGCAGATGATAATACCTCCCAATTGATGCGGGCACAATCCAAAGTGATCTCAGATCTTTATCCCAAATTTATGGACCTCAGGGTAAAGATCCACAACAATCCCGAGGCGGTTGATATTGAGAAGGTTATCCAGTTCAGGAAAGAGCATGAATCGAGGTTGAACACCGATATTTCCAAAAAAATGGATGAGCTGGTGGCGACCATGACGAAGTTTCACCAACCTGTTGATCTTAAATCCATCGGAAAAAAGGTCAATGCTCTCAGGGTTAAAACACCCCTTGTGGAAACCCTTAAATCCTATGTTCAAGAGTATAGCGAAAACACAACCCCTGCTTCGCTCACTACGGCAACAGGGGGCTTACTTTTTCAGATTCGCCAGCAACTCCCCAATGAAAAAAATACTGTTCAGCGGTTACGGATACTTGATATTGCAACGCAGCTGGAGACCATTGTCTTTAAACAGGCTGCCTTGTGGAATCCGACCACCGTACGTCAGCAATTGGAAAAAATCTATGCTTTAAGTATGGCCGCTACGGGATCTGGATCCATTGAATTTTGGGAATGGGACCAGGTGAAAGGAGTTTTAAAACCCTCTTCCACCGAGAGTCTTACACTTGGTGAACTGACCGATAAACTCGAAGCAGCCAGGAGTCTTGTGGAATGGAGCACTGGTATGGTAAAGGCCGTTTATCAGGAGGAAGTCAATACGTATACCGGCTTTGAACCAAAGGCCTATAGTTTTATTGATGATCGCATTCGCTCTACGGTCTCTCTGCAATTGGGGAAAAGTGTCGGCGAACTGGGGGCTTTTATTGCCAGGGAGTCCTCCCTGACCAACAAAGTGATGGACCTGGGGAACCAGAGTTCTTTCCGGGGGCTAAACCCTGGTTACGCCTATGGCGAACTGGTAGTGGTGAATGGTTCTCCCGAAGGCGTGAAAATCGACGGGGATAAAATTTACGTATTTGAACGTCCCCCTTCGGACTTAAAACCGGTAGCAGGCATTGCCACGGTGGCCGAGGGAAATATTGTTTCCCATGTGCAGCTGTTGGCCCGGAATCTTGGCATTCCCAACGCGGCATTGTCTGATGAAAATCTTAAGGATTTAATGGCTTTTAACGGGACAAAAGTTTTCTATGCAGTGTCCAATAAAGGTAATGTGATCCTAAAACCGGCTACGGAAATGTCCCCGGAGGAATTGTCCTTGTTTGCCAAACAATCGAGAAAGGAAGAAAAGATCGCCGTGCCCGTAGAAGCCATCCGGCTCGATCAAAAAAAGACCTTGAACCTGCGCGAGGTGAATGCGAAAGACTCAGGAAAACTTTGCGGACCCAAAGCGGCCAACCTCGGGCAATTAAAGCAAATGTTCCCGGACAAAGTGGTCGAAGGTTTTGTCATTCCTTTCGGGATATTCAGGGAACATATGGATCAGATTATGCCGGGTCAGGATAAATCCTACTGGCAGTTCTTAAGCGATATGTTCATTGAGGCTGATGCACAAAGTAACCAGGGCATTGCAGAAAATGAAATAGAGCTTTTTCAACTGGGGCAACTGGAAATTTTACGGGCAGCCATTAAAAAAATGCCTTTAAATCCGGACTTTATGGCTGAAATAGAAAAGGATTTTCAATCCATCTTCGGAAAACCTTTAGGAACAGTACCCGTTTTTCTCCGAAGTGATACCAATATGGAGGACCTGAAGGATTTTACCGGAGCCGGGCTCAATTTAACGATATTCAATGTCGTTGAAAAAGAAAAAATCTTACAGGGCATTAAAGATGTCTGGGCTTCTCCTTATACGGAACGCAGTTTTAAATGGAGACAAAAATACCTGTTGAATCCTGAAAACGTATTTCCGTCAATCCTCGTTATTCCTTCTGTGGATGTCGATTTTTCAGGGGTTATGATCACAAAAGGTATTGTATCGGGAAATGATAATGACCTGACCATTGCCTTCAGCCGGGGAGCTGGCGGAGCCGTTGACGGTCAGGCGGCAGAATCTTACCTGGTAAAAGAAAGTGGTGGTTTTCAACTGATTGCTCCGGCCAGGGAACCTTATCACAACCGACTTCCCGAAAAAGGCGGAACAGCTAAGAAACTTTCCACTTTTGAAAAACCTATTCTCAGTGAAAAAAATATCCAGGAAATCCAGGAATTTGCCGGCGAAATCAGGAGAACTTATGCCGAACGAACGGGTTCCTCCTATGCAGGAGCCTATGATGTGGAACTGGGTTTTAAAGAGGACAAATTGTGGTTGTTCCAGATTCGTCCTTTTGTGGAGAATAAAAAGGCATTGGGCTCGGAATATCTCGAATCCATTACGCCAAAAGTGGACAAATCGAAAGAAATTCAATTATCCGGTAAATTATAACCATGATTACTAAAATAATAAAAATAGCGGTCCTTGCGCTTGTTTGTATGGCCTTTTCCATACCGACTGATTACCCCATTGATGGCTACGAAAGTACCGGGATCAGAAGGCTGAAACGCTTACAGCTTTCCGTCTCCGGTGATCTGCCGGATGCCGGATTACCCAAGGGAGCCTTTAAATCAATCAATGACATCAAGCTCCAGCTCACCTCAAGAAGCGAGGATTCGCTCCAATACATTTTGGTGAAGGATGCTGCCTTCCAAAAGAAAATTGAGGCTTTATTTCCAAGGCTGGACAAAAGTTACTCGATAACCGTCCTCGATATGACCCGTCCGGATACCCTGCTTTATGCCCAGCAAAATGAAACAAGGGGATATCAGCCTGGAAGTGTCGGCAAACTGGCCGTGCTCACGGGATTATTTGTTCAGCTGGAAAAAATATGTCCTGATTCCTTTAGGGATCGCACCGAAATTTTGAAATCAAAATCAGTCCGGGCAGGCCAATGGGCCCTGACGGATGAGCATACGGTACCTGTTTTTGACATTAAGACCAACAAACTGGTGAAACGCCAGGTGGTGGCCAGCGATGTGTTCACCCTTTATGAATGGGTGGATCATATGTTGTCCGTTAGCAATAACGGGGCAGCCAGTGTGGTTTGGCGCGAGGTCCTGCTGATGGCAGCGTTTGGGGAACGTTATGAGGAACTTACGGAAAGTGAGGCGGATGCTTATTTTAAGACAACTCCAAGAAAGGAACTCACCGACCTGGCCAATGATGTAGTAAACCTTCCGCTTCGTGACCTGGGTATCACGGAAAACGAATGGCGCCTGGGTAGCTTTTTTACAAAAGGGGCCAACAACTACGTAGGAGATAAAGGTGGCAGTATCGGTACCCCTTTCGGGTTGATGAAATGGCTGGTGCAACTGGAGCAAGGCAAAATTGTGGACGAAGCGTCAAGCCTTGAGATGAAGCGACTGATGTATATGACTGACAGGAGAATCCGGTATGCTCAGGCCCCTCAACTCAAGGAAGCGGCCGTGTATTTTAAGTCGGGGAGCCTGTACAAATGTGACAAGACCAAGAATCCCGATTGCGGCAAATACCAGGGAAACGTGTATAATTATATGAATTCCGTAGCCATCGTCGAGCATCCTGACGGAACGAAATACATGGTTTGCCTGATGACCAATGTATTAGGTAAGAATTCGGCAAATGATCACATGTCCCTGGCGGGAAATATCGATAAAATCATCAGAAACAAAAAGTGACGGGAATTAGCCACCCTGCTTTACCTGAAGCAAAGGGTATTGAAAACCTGTTCCTGACTACTGAATATTAAGTGGTGGGATTCAAAGCCTCGTAAGCTTTTTGGGCAAAACTACGGATCTTTGGGTCATCATTCGTGAGAAGGCTTTCGATTAGCCGGGTATATTTAGGATCCGCTTTTTGTTCAATAAGGAATAAGACAGCCAATTTAAGTTTCTGGTCTCTTCCGTTTAAAATATCCTGGAGACACTCAAATTCGGAATGCCTGTTTTTGCGGATCATTTCTATCACTTCTTCAGAGGAGGTGTCGAGCACGCTGGATTCGATAATGGGAATGAGGATGCTTTTTAAGTTTGGGTTGAGCAGGTTGTCCAAAAATTCTATGGCCTGGGTTCTTTTTTCCTGTTCGCTGCTTAATATCCCATTGTAAGCCATTTGTACATCCCTGGGAGTGTACTGTAATTCCAAAAGTTTAAAAATTCGCTCGAGTCCTGCGTCGAGTCGGCGTTCCAGGAGTTCCAGCAGGCTTTCTCTTGCTTCCATTTCCTTGCCGTAAAAGGCTTTTTTAAGTTTTTTTTGTTTCAGGTAATAAACAATGATTTGAGTATGCATGGCATTCAATGTCTTATTATAAAGCTGACATTCTTCCAGGATGGTTTTGGCAATTTGTTTTTTGTCAAAGTGAAGAGCGGGTGCTTCCTTTTTCAAACCGGTCAAAGCGCGAAGACATTCCAGTCGCACGGTTAGATCTTCAGCGTGAATGAGCATGGAAAGGAGCATTTTGATGGCTTCCTGATTTTTAAATTTGGCTATTACGGGGGGGATCAATCTGCTGACTTCCATGGATACTTCATTATTCAGTACCTTATCACTCAGCACATTCAACATTTCTTTTCCGTAAAATGTTAAAGCAGAAGTCGCCTCTACCCTAAATTTTTTATTTTCAAGCAGTAAAAGTAATTTGTCGATAAAAATGGGGTTCAGGGTGTTTCCTGCAGCCTGTATAGCTGCGGCCCTTACTCCAGAATCCGGGTGATCCAATCCATCAAAAATATAGGAATAACCTTCCTTTTGATCGGCGAACCCCACCATTGAAATTAGGTTTTTCAAGGAAGTAAGTTTTTCTTCCTCGGGTAATTTTTCTAATTCAAGCGCCTTTTCTTTCAGCCGTTTTTTTAGCTTGTATTTCTTTTTTAAGGTGTTGTTGCCGCGTGTTTCTTTGGCCAGGCAAAACAACGCCGCCCCTGAAATGTAAGGGTTGGGATGATCGAGATAAGCGTCAAAGACCACATCTTCGTTTTTAACCGCATGCAGTAATAAATACTCCAAAGCGGCCAGGACAACTTCCTCATCCTGGATAAAAAGGAGTTCCTGTACCTCCATGACTATGCTTTGATCATTCAGGAAATAAAGGTTGCGCAGGGCCTCGGCCTTCACGGCGTTAGAGGGATGATGCAACAATTTTGTGATGGTATCCGTGAACCGTTTATCGTTAATTTCCTGGGTTTTGCCCAACATGAAAAGGATTTCTCTTTCGGTTCCGTTATTAAAAACATTGATCATGCCGTTGAGAAAGGATTCTTTGGAGACTTGTTTGGTTTTTTTGACCACCCTGGAAGAAAGGTTGTCCAGGTTTTTTCTAAAAGAGACGAAGTATTCCTTCCTGGCTTTCATGACAAAGTAACCCCAGACGAGAGAGAGCAGTAAAATTAAAGCAGTTATATAAAAAGTGGGCACCTCTAGTCCTTTAATGAAAAATATGAGCAGGAACCCTGCAATCCCCGTGGCCACGCTGTCAACCACCACATCAATGAAAGATTTGGTTTTGTTTTTTAGTTGAAAAGGCAATGGCAGTACCAATAATTCCACAGCGGATTTATTGATTGATTGTTTGAGGCTTCCGTCAGCTGCTTTAAGCAAAATGACCACCCATAATTCAGGAAAAACAAAAAATAGTAAAACCCCCAGAAAAATAGCAGCGGGTAGTAATAACAGGGAAAATCCCACTCCCCAAACACCAACGATCCTCCGGGTGATAAAGAGTTGGATCAATAATGAAATGACATTGAAAGTGGATAACCAGAAGGCGAAAAAGGAAGTAAGTTCATCACTATCGGGTATTTTTTGTACGGCAATATCGCTGAATTGGTAGTCGATCAACCTGGCGGTAATGACTCCTATTCCGATGATCCCGGCGAGGTAACTGAGGTGTTTTGAATTCCGGATGAGCTTGAAGGGGTACTCCGTTTTTTCAGGCATCCTTTTTCTCTGCTTGAAACTGTTGAGGTCCCCCACTTTTTCATGCCATATAATTTTTAGGATGGGAAAACACAATAGAATGAGCAAAGCCGCCAAAAATACCAGGTTTTCATTGCCGATCAGGGGGGCCAGAATCGTCGTAAGGTACCCGCCAAAAATGCCACCGGTTATGGCTCCTGCCCCAATAAAGCCAAAGAGTCTTTTGGCTTCTCTTACGTTAAAAACAAGGTTGGCCAGTACCCAAAACTGGGAGGTGACTAATACCGCGTAAATGGCAACGCCCACATAAAATACATAAAGCACCCATCCCTGCATTTTTCCGAGGTGCAGGAAAACACCCAAAAATATCAGGGAAATAATGGTAAATCCCAGGAAAAAACGAATGATGTAATACAGGGAAAAATATTCGGTGGCCCGGGTATAGAAATAGGAAGAAAATACGGCACTTACGGCCACGAGTAAATATCCGAAAGGAAGGCTGTCAGCCCCCAGTTCAGAGACGAATAATGAATTTACGGTTGGCTTAATGATCAGCAAGGTGGCTATAATCAAAAAGATATAGGTCAGCATCAGAAAGGTAATTCTTAACTCCCCGTCCCTGATATCGAACAACTTTTTGACCGTATTTCTAATCATCGATGACAGCTAATTTGGTGCCGCTTGACCCCTGTAGAAGCGGTAAAACTTCCTGGCTACATAAGTTTTACATGAGGTTTAGAGGTAATGCTTAAAAAATCCTTAGGTCTTAAAGGTAGGCTTTTTTAGCCTAATTGCTGGTATTGAGTACTTTTTCTATGGGGATCACCAAATCTCTTATGATCTGTTCACCATCAGGGGCATCGATAAGGGCCACAAGGATGTATCTCCTGTTTGGGGAATTCCCCCACACGAGAATAGAATCGGAATGATAGGTTTTCCATGAACCCGATTTGCGGTATAATCTTGCCTGGGGCGCAATCTGGTCGAGGGTATTGACGAACTTATGATGCAGTGCAGGGTTTTCCATGATGCTCATCATTTGTTTGGATCGTTTCTCATTCACCAATTTGCCCTGGAACATGAGATAATAAAAACGGCAAACTTGTGTCACGGTAGCGGCGTGGCTCAGGTTTTTCATTGGCTCTCGGTTGGTGGGGCCTCCTGCTGCATAACGTTTTCCTACCCAGAGTCCGCCCCCGTAATTTTCGTCGTATAGGGCATAACGTTCACTAGTGAGGACGTCTTCGATTTTTTGGTATCCCAATCGGTCGATCATTCTGGTGGTCGCCTGGTTGTCGGATTTGCTGATCATCAGTTTGAGATCGGTTTTTATCTCGGGTGTTTCGGCGAGCTCGCCCTTATCCATGGCATCCATGGCGGCCAGTAAAACAGCAATTTTGGGCAAGCTGGCGGCATACATCATTTCATTGCCGTTGATGCTTGCAAACTTAATGTTGTTCAGGTCCCTTAGATCCACCACGCCAACGGCCATTTTTTTCTGGCTGATGAGTGTTTTCCAATGATCGTGACCGCCTAAGGTTTTTTCCAGGTTTTCCTGTAATTTGGGGTTTACGAGCTGGCGTAAAGGGATGTCTCCGTTTTTTAATTTCAAAGGAAAATCCTGAGCGTCAACGGAACTGGTCCATAAGCCGAAGGATAACATCAAGATCAAAATTTTTCTCGTCATTTCTAATGTGCTTTAATTTTGTTGTTTTACATGGTGAGTCGACTTTTTAACTTTAAATCCACAGAGGTTTTAAAGGAAAATGGTCTGCCCGGAAAAAATATTGAATAAAGATCTGGAGTTGCCCGGTTTAAATGAATGTTCTTGGGTAGGAGCAAGGTTTTTTCGTTTTGCACAGCAAATGTAGCTTGACTTTTAGAATTATCAAATATAAAAATGATTTGGAGGGCATTATTTTTTTCTTCTAAATCCGGAAGCATTCAAATTGGAGATCAATATACTTTAAATACTTTCAGTAATTTGCTAAATTAAAAAATGCGGGATGAGGCATGGTTTTTCGTTTCGAATTCATTTTGTTATTTTAGCTCAAATTTCAAACACAATTTTTTGAAGCGTTGATCTGACTTGATTTACCGGGTTGCCATTTTTTCCGAAGTTGTTTTCCTAGAACGACAGCCCGGGATTATTGTAAAGTTGTTTCGTTTATTAAAGTTACAAATTCAAATCCCTTACTCCTGACTGACGATAAAATAGCACCATTTTTTAACCAACGTATTACATTATCATGAAAACCAACTTGAATGTTTTCTTTTCAGCTATCATAATAATGATATCCCTTTGCAGTTGTTCGTTGCATCAGCCCTCCTTTCAAAAATCCGGGAACGGCGTGACCATAGACTTTGGGGTTGAAAACCAGGCTCAAAAACTTCGCCTCAACGTGATCGACGAAAACATCATCAGGGTGACCGCCAGCCCCGTTTCCGCTTTTTCGGAAGTGGAAAGCCTGATGTCTGTTTTACCGGAAAGCGACTACAACGACTGGAAGGCGGAGGAAAAGGAAGGTATGGTCGTTCTGTCCACGCCTTCTATTAAGGCTAAAATCTCCACGGCTACCGGAGCCATCATTTTTGAAGACCAGGATGGGAATGTGCTGCTCGAAGAACTTTCGGAGGGAGGAAAAACTTTTACTCCTTCCGGGATCAATGACGGGCTGTTCAGGGTTAGACAAATGTTTAATGCTCCGGACGATGAAGCTTTTTACGGATTGGGGCAGCACCAGCACGGTTATATGAATTACAAAGGCAAAGACGTGGATCTTGCCCAGCACAATATCGTTTCCGTCGTGCCATTTCTTTATTCCAGTAAAAATTACGGTATTCTTTGGGACAATTATTCCATCACCAAATTCGGAGATCCAAGGGATTATCGACAGATATCGGATATGCTATTATTTGATGCTGAAGGCCACCCCGGTGGATTTACCACTACTTATTTCCAAGGTGAAAAGATAATGAAAAAACAGGTTGAAAATAAAATCGACTTCCGGTTTCTGGAGACGGAAAGTTATGAGCAATTGCCTAAAGAGGCCACCAAAATTGTTTGGGAAGGCGCCATTGCTGCTGAGGAAGAAGGGCTTCACAAATTCCTGCTGTACGCCTCCAGTTATTTTAAATTGTGGGTTGATGGTAAACTGGTTATGGATAAGTGGCGGCAAAACTGGAATCCGTGGTCAAATCCCTTTGAGATCAATATAAAAAATGGCGAGCAGCACCAGGTAAAAGTGGAATGGATACCTGATGCGGGTTACATGAGTTTGACCCACCTCGATCCGATGGAAGGTAATGAACAAAACCAGCTTTCCCTTGCTTCGGAATCCGGTCGGGAGATCGACTATTATTTTATTCATGGCAATAATGCTGATGAGGTTGTCAGCGGTTACCGTAAAGTGACGGGCAAAGCCCCCATTTTGCCGAAATGGGCACTGGGTTTCTGGCAGAGCCGGGAGCGGTATAAAACCCAGGAAGAATTACTGGATGTGGTGCGCACCTTCAGACAAAAGCAGATTCCTATTGACAATATAGTGCTCGATTGGTTTTACTGGCCCGAAGACCAATGGGGGTCGCATGAGATGGATCTTTCTCGCTTCCCTGATGCGGCAGCTATGACACAGACGTTACATGATGACCTTAATGCCCACATCATGATTTCGGTATGGCCCAAATATTACAAGGGGACGGATCACTTCAATGAAATGAATGAAAAAGGATATTTGTACCGGCGCAACATCGAAAAAGCGCGCAAAGACTGGGTAGGCCCCGGTTATGAGAGTACATTTTACGATGCTTTCAATGCTGGAGCGAGAGATATGTTCTGGAGCCAGATCAATGAGCAGTTGTTCAGCAAAGGCTTTGATGCCTGGTGGCTGGACGCAACAGAACCCGATATGCATTCCAATATAAGTATTGCCGAGCGCAAACTCAACATGAACCCTACCGCCCTTGGCCCGGGAGAACTATTTTTCAATGGATTTTCCCTGATGAACTCCAGGGGTATTTATGAATCGCAACGGCAGGCCGCTCCGAATCAGCGGGCCTTCATTCTCACCCGTTCGGCTTATGCGGGCCAGCAGCGCTACGGAGCCGTTACCTGGAGCGGAGACATTGTCTCAAGGTGGAGTGATATGCGGGATCAGATTTCAGCAGGAGTGAATTTTTGCCTCTCCGGAATTCCATACTGGACAATGGATATCGGGGGATTTGCGCTGGAAACAAGGTATGGTGCTTATGGAGATACGCCTACAAAAGAAAACCTGGATGAATGGAGAGAATTGAATACCAGATGGTTTCAATTTGGAAGCTTTTGCCCTGTTTTCAGGGTTCATGGGCAGTTTCCCTACAGGGAAGTCTTTAACATAGCGCAGGAAGATCATCCGGCCTACCAGTCTATGCTTTATTACAACAAATTACGCTATCGCCTGATGCCTTATATTTATGCTATCGCCGCTAAAACTTATTTTGATGACTATACCATCATGCGCGGATTGGTAATGGACTTTCCGAATGATAAAAAGGTCCTAAATATCGATAACCAGTTCATGTTTGGTCCTTCCTTACTGGTAAATCCCGTAACGGAATACGGTGCCAGGAAAAGGGACGTTTATCTGCCGGCAGGGCAGGGGTGGTATGATTTTTATACCGGTGCCTACCTGGAAGGAGGGCAAACTGTTGAAGCCCAAGCTGATTATACCCGGATTCCACTTTTTGTCAAAGCCGGTTCGATCATTCCGGCAGGACAGGAGATTCAGTTTACCAATCAAAAACCGGATACCCTGATCACCTTGTTTGTGTATGCGGGTGACGATGCTGTTTTTATGTTGTATAACGATGAAGGAATCAACTATAACTATGAAAATGGTTCCTGTTCCAAAGTCATCATTTCCTACGATGAAAAAAACGGCATGCTGAAGATCGGGCAGCGGGAAGGTCGTTATGACGGAATGCCTGCGGAGCAACGGTTTAATATTGTTTACATCAGCCAGGAAACACCCATGGGTTTTGATCCGGAGTTAAAAACAGGCCTGAGTATTGTTTACCGGGGAGAAGCAGTTGAAGTCAGCTTTAAATGATTATCAAGAAAGGGACCGCTGCGGAAATGGAATCGGCTACAATTTTGCTAAAGTCAGGAAATTGTGGGGGTTTTTAGGGGGACGCAAGGTTGTTGCGTAAGAAAACGTATCTTTACCTAACATTTGAATCTTCGTTTGTTTCTACTTCACTCCTTATTTAGTATAAGCTGGCCGAGTTATAGGATGGTTTTATTCACATAATAAGCTTGTCCTATGGAGCAAAAAAAATACCAGGTCGAATCTTCGAAGCCCTTTTCAGAAAGCATGATCTGGGAGATTAATCGGGGATATTATCAAAAAGCCGGATTGAATGCCTGGCGGGACAATGACGTTCCCCACCATTTGACGAGCAATGTCATGGTAGGCAGGGCTTATGCTGAGTTGATCTTTGGGTTTCTTAAAGATCTGGCTTCTAAAGGCGTAACCCGTGAAAAAATTTACATCCTTGAATTGGGCGCGGGACATGGCCGGCTGTCCTTTCACGTTATCAAACACCTGCAACGACTGATTGGAATGGTGGATACGGTGCTTCCTGATTTTTGTTATGTGCTGAGCGATATAGTAGAATCCAATCTCGACTTTTTTCATGCTCACCCACAATTTCAGGAGTGGTTCTCAAAGGGACTGTTGGATATGGCCTATTTTGACGGTTTGGAGAGCAAAGAGTTGTTATTGCGTCATTCAAAAACCATCCTCCTGCCGCAGCAGCTGGATCAGCCACTGATTGCCATTGCCAATTACTTTTTTGATTCTCTGCCCAATGCTCTTTTTCAGGTTAAGGATGGTGAAATTTACAATTGTTCCATAGCACTTGAATCAGCTCTTGATCCGGAAGGAATGGATGAAGCCACCCTGCTCAAAAACCTGGAATTGGTGTATGATAAAGCTCCCCTGAATATCCCTTTTTACGAAGATCCGGTGATCGACGAGATCCTCGGGGATTACAAGGAGTTGGTTCAGGAATCCTATATCCTGTTCCCGGAAAAAGGCCTTCAATGCATCAAGAACCTACAGGGACTTTCCTCCAAAGGGCTGATGCTGCTTACTATGGATAAAGGATATGCAGAAGTGCATGATCTGGAAGGTTCCGATAAGCCGGAGATCATCACCCATGGAAGTTTTTCTGTCTGGGTCAATTATCATGCCCTCGGGGCTTTTTGCAAAAAACAAGGTGGTAATGCGATGTTCCCGGCATTTGCTTCACTGTATCTGCAATTAGGGTGCCTGCAATTTTTGCCTGATGGCGAAACCTACAGGGAGACTGGTGCAGCCTACCAGCGGTTCGTGAATGATTTTGGCCCGGACGATCTCAATGGATTGAAACGTTTTACTTATCAGAATTTCAGGCAAATGAACCTGATGGAACTGATTGCCATCCTGAGATTATTCGGGTATGATTCTACCATATTTAAAAATCTGCTTCCATGGCTGAAGAAGATATGTAAACAGGTTACCTTCAACGAACGAACCCGCCTGGCCCAAACGATGCATCAAACATGGGAGATGTATTTTACCATATATGAATCCTTTGACCTTGCTTATGAAATAGGGGGAATCTTTTACGATCTTGGCTTTTACGGGGATGCCCTGCTTTATTTCGGGCATTCCGCTAAATTATTCGGCCCTAAGGCAGATATTTTTTATAACCAGGCGCTTTGCCATTACCAGCTGAGAGATGATGTTCACTTTGTAGAAACCCTGCAGCAAGGCAGAGATCAGTTTCCTGGATACGAAAAATTTGAGAAACTCGAATTACTGGACTTGGAGGCGATTTAACGCCTTCCTCCTTGCCTGGATTTTTTTCAATAAATTGATTGTCAGATAATTATAACTTTTTAAGTTTTTTTTTAATTTGAAACAGGTTACATTCAACCCTTTCAGAGTTGGGTTTTGTCCCTTTTTTGGCAGTATTTCATACTGCGATATTGATATTTATCCCCATTCGGGGATAAATTTAATCTTCTTTTTAAAAATTAACTCTATTCTTAATCCATTTCCCGAAGGGAATTAACCTGCCTGCCGGCAGGTATTAATGGCAATGGATGTAATCCATTGGAAATCAAACAAAAACAATCTCAACTCTACCTGGCGTCGCCGGAAGACAGGTTTGAAGGAGTTGAATATATTGCAGATAAATATTGTTAATATATTTTCAGCATCCATTTGAATTAAAAAATTCGGGATGATTCATGTTTAATGAAATTTATCGGGTGCGGGCAAATAGTTCCAATGGAATGGTTTATTGGAAATCTCCTGCATCCACATCCCGGACAAATTTTATCAGTCCATCAAAATAATCTTCCTGGCCATCATACATGGAAAAATGGCTACCTGTCGGGCAATGTACATACCTTCCTTTTTGCACTGCTGTGGCCATCCATTCCATATGTTTAGGATCCATGGTATCGTAAGCGCCCCCGATGGTCAGGGTAGGGACGGTTATTTTTGCCAGATCGGCCTTCCTGTCCCAGTTTTTTAATTTGGCATCTCCGACGACCCCAAATTCACTGGGTCCCTGCATGGTGACATACATATCGCCATTGATGTGTGCAAAGGCCCTGTTGACCGGGTTCGGCCATTGGTCGAGCGGCATACGGAGCACATGTTCCGGGTAATAGTGGGTGTAAATGAGTTCGCTGTATCTTGAATTGGCATAATCCCCGGCCGCTTCAAGCGCCCTGATTTCGGCCAGGACTTCGGGGTCAAGTTGAGGCCCCAATACTTCATTGGCATAGGTGATGTATTCAGGAATCGAGGACATCATGTTGGAAATGATCAGTCCTTTGAGGTTGTCCTGGTATTTCAGCGCGTATTCCATAGCCAGTATTCCTCCCCACGAATGCCCGAGCAAATAGAAATTACTGCTGTCCAGGTTAAGTGCTTTTCGGACCTGTTCCACCTCCTCTACAAATCTGTCCACTTCCCAAAGACTGCTGTCGGATGGCTGGTCGCTATAAGCTGATTCCAGTTGGTCGTAATAATAATATTCAATCCCGGCATTGGGGAAATAGGAATCGAAACATTCAAAGTATTCATGAGTAGCACCGGGGCCTCCATGCAATAAAAGTACCTTCATTTTTGGGTTGTTACCCACTCGTTTTGTCCAAACGTTGAAGGTGCCTGCAGGAGTTGTAACCGGAATCATTTTCACTCCTCCCGTTAGCTTATCGTCATTTTTTGAATAATCGAGATAGGCCGTTTTATCCCCTGTAGGGCCTGATTCGTTGTCGGATTTTTGATCATTACAGCTTGCCCAACCTAACAGGAGGGCAATGAAAAATAAGATTCTCAATTTTTTCATAATGGCATTTTAAAAATTTAAGCAAAAAAAATCACCTCATTTAACCATTAACAGGAGGGGATACCAATGTGACCACCTGGGGTAATTCTTCCAGTGTCAACTCATCCGATGAATAGGAAAATCTGAATTGATAGAGGATGCCTGGTAAGTATTTTCCCCCTAAAACAGACCATAAATCGCTGAGTTCTTCTGTATTCAGGTTGACCATTTCAGCGGTAACCTTTTGGGTGTTCAGGGGCAGGCCTGGAGTATTTTGATCGGTAAAAACAGGCTTGCCTTCAAAATAGGCTAATATGCCGCTGATCAATTTTAATCCTGTTATATAATCATTGAAATTGGCAGCAAACAAAACGCTGATATTTAAATGTGGGGGAGAAGGAGAGGGCATCCTTCCTATATTTTGAATCGATTGTTCTTTTTGGATATTGACGAGGGAGCAGATAACTTTGTCCATTCCCTGTCCGTTCGGACGTCCGTTTTGGTCGATCAAATTGCCGAGGAGTACTTTCTTTTCCGTAGCGTGAAATCCATAAACTCTTGAAATATAAGCATTGAGTTCTTCAACTATTGTTGGTAATATTTTATGAATCATAGTAACCTTTTAACTTTTGTAATTTGAATTGAAAAAGTGAGGAATTACATCCAGGAATACATGTTTAATGCTGCCCCAAAGTCCATCGGGGTGACCATAATTATAGGTTCCCTGCTTAAGGCCTTCGGTAAGGTAAGTTCCATCAGGTTGTAAGATAGCTTCAAATGATCCCCTATTATTGTTTTTGGATAAAAATTTAAAATTTGGATTTTTGGGATCCAGGGAAAATGTCCCGTCAACATTAGGATAATGGTTATTTATTATTTCAACTTCATGGTCGGGCTGGTGAAATTTATTTTTTATTTGGGGTTGTAATTCCCAAATCAACCCGACCTCATCCTCGTAATAATTGTCCTGGAGATGCTTCAATCTGCCTTTCGGCAATTGGTTGTGTTTGTTCCTGTTTAAATGCCTGTCTGATTGGGCAAAAAGCCAATAGAAAACCAGGAATAAGACCAATATTATCGCCAATATCATTTTCATAAAACCATCATTTGTTCATTAATTAACTTGAAGTTGCCATAGCCTGTTCAAAAGTGATCACAATAAATTCTGCCGGATGTGCTACGGCCACTTTAACCGAGACCCTCATCATTCCATTCAAAATATCCTCTCCTGTCATGGTCGTTCCCAATCCGCATTCCACTGAAAAGGCATCCGCTGCACTTGCCCCACATAGGCCACCTTGTTTCCAAAAGGTAGTTAAAAAACTACTGATCATGGATTTTACTGCCTCCCAGGTGTTCTTATCGTTTGGATTAAAAACATAGGCATGGGCAGCCATTTTAACAGACTGCTCCAAAAATATCATCGTCCTTCTCACCGACAGGTACTTCCAGTCCTGGCTATTGCCATCCAGCGTCCGGGCGCCCCAAATCAAAATGCCTAACCCGGGGAAAGGCCGAATTGCATTAATCGATTTCCCGGATACGGCATCCATATTCAAAGGGCCTTGCTGGCTTTCAGACAAATGGATGGGCAAACGGGCCACTCCGCTCATGGAAGTATTGGCCGGGGCCTTCCAAACGCCTTGCAGATTATCGACTGTGGTAATTATTCCTGCCATCCCTCCACTTGCCGGCAGCATATTGGCATCTTCCAAAACGTATTGAATGATTGTACCATAGGTATTACTGGCAATAAGCAGAGCGTTGTTATTTTGCGCTATGGTCAATTTTGAGGAAGCATCCAGTATGTTGGCGATAATATCGGCCACGCTTGGATTTGGATGGTCAGGTGGATTTAATACAGACTCCAGTTGTTTGAGGTCTCCTCCAAACAAGTTGGTATAATCAATAGCTGACTTTTGCATGATAGTCGTTCCCACAAACGGGTAATAAACGGTGCCATAATTCAAACCTATAGATCCGGTATTGTTTCTAAAGGTTTCTATGTCGTTGTAAAAAAGAATGGGATCCGGGTTTCTTCCACCAATGACATCAAAAATACTGATGGCCGTTTGCATTTCCGTATTCTGTAGCAGCATGGCCTGCATTAAGGTAGCATTATTATCCACAGAAAGTAAGGTGGCCTCCGGGCAAATATACATGGTAGGTTCTTCCTCTTTTTTCAAAAGGGCAAGGCCTGCCAGCAAGTCATTGAGTTTAACATTCGGATTTACAATTTGAGCACCTGGAACCATAGGGTTGCCGGAAGGCGGACCATACCCTCCAACAGAAACTATATAGGCATCGCCTCCTCCATTTTGATAAAAAAGCCGGATGCTGTTGTAGAGGTAATAAATGGTATTTGGGTCCGGTACAACGGAATAATAGCTACCCTCTATAAGCAGAAAATTGCCTTTTTCGGGTTGACCATTTTCTTTTACCAGGTAATATTGTGGGGAATATTGTTTAGCCGGATCTGAAGGGGGGGGAGGATCAGGGAAGCAATAAATAGCCTGAAATTCTGCAAAAGAAGTTATCTTTTGAGGTACATTGGTCAAAGTTTTGCCTTCGTATGAAGCCTGCGGAGTATAGCCGAAAAAGGCAGGGACGGCAGTGGCCACCGGAACTACCGAACTTGGAAATGCATTGACTTCGGTAATGTACACTCCCGGGGTTTTGATATTCGATTCTCGCATATTTTATTTTTATTTTATTTTCAAACCCAATAAGTCATGATCTCCCGGTCAAATCCTTTGACTTTGACCAGTCCTCTGGGTTCACATTTTATCTTTTACCAAATCATAAGTGTTTTGGGAGATCTGGATTTTTCCGGGATGGGAATTGGACTCCAGTCGGGAAGCCATGTTTACAGCTTCTCCTATGATGGTGTAATCCATCCGTTCTGCGGAACCGAAATTGCCCACCATACATAAGCCGGTATGGAAGTCAAAAATGCAAAAAAGATATTGATGTTGGTAAGTATTCTTGCAAAGTAAACAAATCTGAAAATCTTCATCTGATTGTAATTTCGACAAGGGCAAAAAGGAATTTAGTGCTACCTTAATGAAAAATATTTATTAGGGGGGGGAGATCCTTCGTTGTTTTGTCTTAAAGTGGATCAAAAAAATGGGCTAAGCTCGGAAACAAGGAAATTTATGAGCTTAGCCCACGATGTTGTTTCGATTTTCGTTGGTTAAAGAAAAGAATTAAATCAATTACCGCTCAAGAATGGTAAAAGTTATTTTCCGCCGTTTCTTCCCAACATCCAGCCTACTACACCTCCGATAATAGCTGAAACAAGCGCCGAAGCGATGATGTCAACAATAGCTCCCGTGGTGGTCATCAGGTAGGTTGTTCCCAGGTTCATCAGGTCATAAAAGAGGGCAACCAAAAGGCCCAAAACTGCACCTGCTTTGGCGCCGGTGACAAACGTACTGATGTTGGCCCAGCGGCCAAAGATAACGGCAAAGAAATAACCCCATGCCAGATTTCCCAGGATCAGGGGAATCCAAAGCATGTCCTTATCACCTCTCATCGCAGCTTCAGCGGCAGGTCCTGCATTGTTAGCATAAAAACCACTTAGTAGTATGCCCCATACTAGCCATCCAAGTAAAAATGCAGCGACTCCGCCGACGAGCCCCGCCAAAAGAATTTTGTTGGTATTCATTTTTAATTGATTTTGTGAAAAAATAACATATTTAATTCTGAAAATTAAGCATTATAGCTAACTTTTTCTATTATTTTCTTAATATTTTCAATATAAAAGAAACATATTTATTTTTTTGATAATGGTTTTTTATTTACCTCTTGGGTCATCAGATACAAGTCAAACCCTTCCTCCCAATAATTTTTTTCAATTTTTTTTAGCTCAAAGCCCATTTTTTGATAAAATCCATAAGCCATTTGGGAGGTTCTTACCACTGCGAGGTCAATACCGGTTTTTTGCCGGATATGGTCCATACGATGCCGGGCCAGCTTTTTCCCAATACCTTTCCCATGTTGGTCGGGATGGACAACATCCCAGGAAAAACGGGCCTGCCTTTGATCCGGAAAATAGTTGATTCCTCCGCAGGCGATAATCTTTGCTGAGTCTTCGACCACAAAATAATCTTCCACGTTTTTATCCAGATAGGTGATGAAATCTTCTAATTCGGAAAGGGCAAAATAATGTGGAATGTTGAGCTGCATCAGTTCAATAAGTTCCTCCCTGTCTTTTGTGCAATAATATCTGATCAAAACTTAATTCATTTTTAATGGTGGCCCTACCACTTTCATATCATGGTCCAGAAATACTTGTGCAATTTCCTCCCTTGAAGGTGGCGTATTCCATTGGTCTGTGGTCTGAAAAAAAGCTTCCATTTTTCCGGCGGGCAGGTATGAAACGATCATTTTACCGGTCTCTGTCAATTGAAGAAAGGCATGTTGAACGTTTCTTGGCAAAAAAATGGTGTCTCCTGCTTTCATTTCGTATCTATCCTCACCCACCTGGAACAAATATTCTCCTTCAATAACATAAAACCATTCGTCCTGAAAAGGGTGAATGTGCAAAGGCGGTCCACCATTGGGGGTTAATCCCGTTTGTTCAAAAACAGCCAGATCACCTTCAGTATCCTCAGTGGATATTTTTATGTCCAGTGTATTCAGGGTGACGCCCTTCATTTTATAGTGCTCGCCGAATCTTGCTTCGCCTGCCTTTACTTTAAATCCTTTGTCTGTTCTCATAAAGATAGCTGTTTTTATTTTTGTAAAAATGGAGATGTGGTACAATGCCATTGCCCCGGAAAGAAAATTTCTGCGTTTCATCAGTTTATTTTTTTAACGTTTGTGTGATTTGAAACTTTTGAACGGGATGAGTTTCATGGGACTTCACGGGATTCAGGTTCAAATTACACTTAATTTTCAATAGTTCACTTTTCATTTTTCCAATAATTGTTAATCCTAACTCTATTGACAAGGGTTGAGTGATCAAGTCTTTTCCTTGAAATCAGTCGGCAACCCGATATAGGGATAAAATATATTTTTTCGTTTCATCAAATTTTTCGTAAATTGAATAATGAATTTTCCACAAAACACCAGCCCGGGCATAAAAGTCCTGATCACCTTGTTGGCTTTTAGCTATTGGGGTTTCATCTCAATGGATGCAGGCCTAAAACCATTTGTGGAAGAAATCTGCGATAATGCGATCGATGATGATGGGGATGGCCTGATCGACCTGAATGATCCAGATTGTGAATGCCAGGAGATTGAACCTGTATCCCTGATTCCCAACCCTTCTTTTGAAGAGATGGATTGTTGCCCGCACGACCGCAGCCAGTTGGATTGTGCCACAGGCTGGATCCAGGCATCTGAACCTACTACCGATTATCTGCATACGTGCGGTTGGATGGGGTGGGATGAATTTCCGCCGCCGCTTCCTTTCCCGGACGGGGAGGGAGCTATGGGGTTTCGGGACGGGAGGGTGAGAAATGATAACACGCCTGAACGAAACTGGAAGGAATACGCTGGAGCCTGCCTGCTTGGGCCGCTGGAAGCAGGAACCTCTTATCGGTTTGAATTTTATGTAGGTTTCGTCAATGCCGCTATTTCGCCCCCTATTGATATTACTTTTTTTGGAACCGGCAGTTGTGACTACCTTCCTTTTGGAACAGGAAATGATGCTTTTGGATGCCCGACCAATGGACCTGATTGGGTGAAATTGGGGGCTGTTTACGTTAATGGCGGCACGGGAAACAAATGGGTCAAGACTTTTATTGAAGTTACGCCAAATGAAGATATTGCCGCAATTGCCATTGGACCTGCCTGCCCCGCGGTGAATAATCCTGTTAGTACCTATTACTTTTTTGATCATTTGATATTGGCAGACATCCGGTCATTTGAATTTAAAATAAATGAAATCGCCCATCCTTGCTCGGAGACATTCCTGTTGGAGGTTCCGGATAACCCGGAACTTTCTTACCAATGGTTTAAAGACGGAATCGCCCTGATCGGTGAGACCTTTCCACAAATCACCCAAATGTATGGAGAAGGCACTTACCAGGTCAAAATTGAAGATGAGGATGGCTTGTGCCGCGTAACCAAGGCTTACCTGCACGATATCCCCGTGTTTACGGAACACCTTACCGAAACGATCTGTAACGAAGAGTTCTACACCTTTGGCAACAAACAACTCACTGAGAGTGGCTTTTATATTGATACCCTGAAAACGGCCGACAATTGCGACAGCATTGTTTCATTGGACCTTTCAGTGCTGGAGGCCCTTTCAGACACCATCAGTGCCAAAATATTTGAAGGAGAAAGTTATCAACTGGATCATTATAATTTTGATCAGGAAGGGGATCATTGGGCTACCCTGGTTTCTTATTTTGGGTGTGACAGCCTGGTGCTTTTGCAACTTGAATTTTACAATATTTTCATACCAAATGTATTTTCACCGAATGATGACGGCATTAATGACCTGTTTACGGTAAATGGTCCGCTCGGAGAAATTGAATCCCTTGACCTCACCATTTATGACAGATGGGGGGCAAAAATCTTCAACGGCACTGCCTGGGATGGCAAAAACAGAGGAGTAGTTGTGAATCCGGGCGTGTTTGTTTATGTGGTCCGTATCGTTATGGACGATGGCAAAGAAAGACAATTCTCAGGGTCGGTGACAGTACTGAGGGGATAGTTTTTTATTCATCTGCTGATACTTTTGATTCACTCTCGACACTCACATGAAATAGGGCATCTCCTTTATTGATTACGGGTGAGGTGTTAACACAAAAGACAAAACAATCAAAAGGAGCTTTGACGTTTTTTTCAAATGATCCGAATGGATCCTGGATCACTCCCAAAACATCCTTCTTATGGACTCTGCTTCCATTAGCCACCTTTAATTTGAACATCCCGGAAAAAGGGGCTCTGATCCATTTTGATTTGGACACAATAATAGAATCTAAAGGAACAGTCAGCTTGCCTTCATGCATACCCAGGTATTTCATCACATTGTAGGTGCCATTAACGCCACAACTAATGATTTTATCATCTAATTCCTTTGATTTACCTCCTTCAAAAAGCAAAGAGGTTTTCCCTAATTTATTGACCATTTCTCTAACAGATTTGGCAATATAATTGGATTGTATGATAAAGGGGGCACCAAATATTTTAGCCAGTTCAAATGCTTTTGTTTCGGAAAGTACACACCTCACCTGGGGGGCATTTTCTCTGTCAGCTCCTCCGGTGTGAAAATCAATTACATAATCTACCAGGGGAGCTATTTCTTTTGAGAACGCATAAGCGAACTGGCTTGCCAAAGATCCGGATTCTGTACCGGGAAATACCCTGTTTAAGTCTCTTCCATCCGGAAATTCGCGCGTTTGGATAAGATAACCGAAAATGTTAAACACGGGAATACAAATCACAATGCCCCGGGAAGGTTTATTGTATTTTTTGCGAATAATTTCCCGAATAATTCCAACTCCGTTAACTTCGTCCCCATGAATGCCGGCTATTAAAAGTAAAACGGGTCCGTCTTTTTTAGCTCGTTCTACAATGACCGGTATTTTTAAAGGGGTGCGAGTATGGAGTTTGGCTACTTCTAAATCAATTACTGTGCTGGTTCCTCTTTTAATTTCTTTCCCCAGTATTTTGAACATCTTATTCTACATTTAATTCTAAATACCGGATTATTTCCTTGGCAATATCGGTTTTGGTGGCCGTTTCAATCCCTTCTAAACCTGGAGATGAATTGACCTCGAGGATCAGGGGCCCATGTGACGATTGCAACATATCCACGCCTGCAATGCCTAAGCCCATCGCTTTGGCTGCTTTGAGGGCCGCTTTCTCTTCTTCATCGGTTAGTTCAATAATGGAAGCACTGCCTCCCCTGTGAAGATTCGAGCGGAATTCTCCTTTTTTTCCCTGGCGTTTCATGGCGCCTACTATTTTGCCATCAACAATAAATACCCTAATATCAGCTCCTCCGGCTTCTTTTATAAACTCCTGGGCGATAACTCTGGCGTTCAGCCCATTAAATGCTTCCAGAATAGAAGTGGCTGCATTTTGTGTTTCTGCTAAAACAACGCCTAACCCCTGTGTTCCTTCCAAAAGCTTTAAAACGATGGGTACTCCACCAACAGAGTCCACCAGGTGGTCGACCTCTTTGCTATAATTGGTGAATACGGTTTTAGGTAAACCTACTCCTGCCCGGGCCAATATCTGTAAACTACGAAGTTTATCTCTGGACCTTACCAGGGCCTGGGATTCAACCGCAGAAAATACCTTCATCATTTCAAATTGACGAACTACTGCTGTTCCGTAAAAAGTAACAGAGGCGCCTATTCTTGGGACAATGGCATCAATATCATCCAGGTAGGCACCTTTATAGTAAACTTTCGGGCTTTTTTTTTCGATTTCTATGATACATTTCAGGTGATCCACGACAATTGCTTCATGGCCTCTTTTTTCGGCTGCTTCCAAAAGCCTCCTGGTCGAATACAAATTTGGATTTCTGGATAAAATCGCAATTTTCATGTCTTTTTATTTTTCGATTTAAAGGAAAGATTTCTTTTTGATGGATCAACAATAAATTTTCTCGCCAAAAGCTTTCTTCCGAGTAAAACAGGATACTTCATTTCACCTCTTTCGCTTAGGGTTAGTTCAATTGGAAAGGTTTCATTAAAAAGCTGAATTTCAGTGCTTATGACAAATCGCTGTTCAGAAGTGCCAAAGGAACTTTTTACTTTTTTCTTTTTGTACTTTTTTACAATGAATTCTTTTTCATTATAGTGGGAATGTGAGGGGTCTAAAAGTGTAAATTTGATGTATTTATCTCCATTTTCTCCTTCCACCTCTTCAATTTGGTTACAGTGTATGGCAGAAGTATAGGCGCCGGTATCCACTTTTATATCTATTTCAGTTAGATGTAATTCAGGAAAATCGGCCTTGTCAACTCTACCTATGGTTAATTTCATAAATTTTGATCATGGTATTTAGGATAATTGAAAAGCTTAAAAAAGGTTTTATTTAGGGGTATTGGTTCAGAAAAGTGTGCACAGTCAACCAATAAAGCACAAGAAATAAAAATGTCTCTGGATTTCCACTAGGGTGGGGACAATATTATTATTTATTTAATTAAAAAACGCTCAATTTGTCTCTTGTGGCGTAAAATATGTACGATGGCGTGTTCTGTTAATTGTTCAATATCGTAGAATTGCCCCCAACCGGTTTTGATCTTTTGGGAGGGATCCGCCTGTTCCAGTTCATTGTCATGTAATCTACTGAAAACTTTTTCGGTAAATTGAAAAACCTGATCCAAATCATCCAAATATTCCTTTACACTCAAATGGAAGGCTTTTTCCGGCCTGGAATGGGCGTCTCCTTTATGGTTACTGATGCTGGTGGCATAGCCCAATCCCGAATATACCACATGGGTTAAAATGGTCTGGATCGACCTGCAATCTTCATCGGCGGTGTGAGGATCGTAAACAATGGTTAATTCCTCATCGGGAATGGCAGAGATGACCTCTTTTAGGGATGAAATAGATTGTTGGTATATATCAAGTAGTGCCCCGATGGCTCCTGTCCTGTACATATTGTATTGTATTGTATTGTATTGTATTGTATTGTATTAGTGAAAGGTTAAAAGGTCCTTTCCTGATTCGGGTTCAAAATACAAGTTATTTTATTGGCCGGGGCTGTTTTGCCATGCAAAGCAGACTTTTTTCGATTTATTTACTATTTTGTTCTGGAATTGTAAAAACTTCAGAAATGGAGCACACTGATTTCATTGCATACAACCAGGATTTTTCGCTTTTTGGCCCGCAACACCTTGCGGTGATTTTACTGATGATCTCTTTGGCGGTCATCCTTCCCTGGTTTGCCAAACGATTTATCAATGCCCCTCAGCAGCTCATGTTGTCGAGAGCCATGGCTATAACGATTTCGTTTTGGGTATTACTTTCTACTGTTATCCTGTGGTGGCTGGGAGATTTCAATTACAAAACGGACCTGCCGCTGGATATATGTAATATTACGGCTTTTTTGCTTCCTTTTTTGATGTGGAACCCTACCCGGAAAATCCATGAGGTACTTTACTTCTGGATTTTGGCAGGGACCGTTCAGGCCATTATCACACCTTATCTGTATAACGGTTTTCCCAATTTCATCTTTTTTAAATATTGGTTTGTTCATGCGGGGCTGGTGGTCTTTGCCGTTTACACCACGGTCGTTTTTGATCTTAAACCCACCTTCCGCAGCATTTGGAGAGCCTTTTTGGCGCTTCAGGGGTATGTCGTATTCATTCTTATTATCAACCTGTTGATCGGATCGAATTATGTATATGTATTGGGCAAACCTCCAACGGCCTCTTTGCTCGATTTTCTTGGACCGTGGCCCTGGTACCTGCTGATTTGTGAGCTGATCTGCCTTTTTATGTTTTTCCTCGTTTTTGTACCTGTGTGGGTACATTCAAGGAAAATAAAGGTGGCCCGGGAGTCTTAAAGAAATTATTTTTTGGGCTGATTAAATACGACTAAAACATTGGCCTTTTTTTGTTTACCTTTTCCCTTATTATGATCAGATTTAGAATAATTTCATTTTATTTTACGATTATTATCCACTTATGAGGTATGTGTTTACTATTTTTTTCCTGACTTTTCTGACCTTTGGATTTGGGCAAAATCAGCATGAAAAATCGGTTTTATTTATCGGAAACAGTTTTACTTTTTTCAATGATATGCCCTTTATATTCAGAGACATTTCCGATTCATTTGGAAAAAAAGTCTTTGTCGACACACTGGTTAAGCAGGGGCAAAATCTATCTTATCATGCCCGTCAAAAAGGCACTTACGACAAAATAAAATCACGAAAATGGGACTTTGTGGTTATCCAGGGCCATAGTGATGAATTTGCTCAACCTGAGTCTGTGATTAACCAAAAGACGTTGCCTTTCGCAAGACAGATCATTGACAGCATTATGGACAATAACCCATGTGCAAAAATTATTTTTTATATGACCTGGGGGTATAAGAATGGTAATCCTCGTTGGCAACCTATCTCTTCTTATCAATTGATGCAGGAAGTGATTGAAAAAGAATACCTTCGGTTTTCAGATATTTTTTCGGCGAGTATTGCTCCTGTAGGAATGGTTTGGGAAGACGTTTTTTTTAAAAACCCAGGGCTTAATTTATACAATGCGGATCTTCATCATCCTTCCTTGTTAGGTTCCTATTTATCAGCCTGTACATTTTATGCCAGTATTTTTGGGGTTAGCCCGATGAATTGTCCGCTTAAAATGCAGTTACCTGATGAAGAAAGAAGGGTAATTGAGCTGAGTGCCTCACAGGTGGTTCTGAATAATTTGAATAAATGGAGGTGGGCCCCCATATACCCTGAAATGCAAACGGGTTTTGATTTGATTCTCCAAAATAAGGCACTGGAATTGGTCAACAGAGCCCAAAATTATCGGTCAATTCAATGGCATTTTGGAGATGGGGATACCACCGAGGAAACGGATCCCAAACATGTCTACAATGAAAATGGATCGTACCTGATTATACAAAGGGTTTCCAATGAATGTTATACCTTGCAATTAGAAAGAAAAATTGAAGTGAACTAAATTCAAGCCGGTTTTTCTTTTTTCAAGCAGGTTGGTTAACCATCCCAAAGGAAATAGCCTTTGAGACCGTCTCAAAAGTAGCTTAGTGAAAAATAGCTTAAAATATTATTCAATTTCAATAAAAATGGAACGCTATCCCAACTGATTCAACCGTTGGAAACGCATTGATGAATTGACATTTGATCACCATTCTTCTAAATGACTATTGAGACAGGCTCAAAGCAAAGTCAGATTTACCTAGGTTGCTTCTATTTCGGCATACCCTGAGCCACCCATTCTTTAAACTGGTTGATTTCCGCTTCTGTTAAAGCCGGTTTTTTCCCTTTGAAAGGCATAAACTTTGGATCATCCTGCGGGAGCTGAACACGGGCCATAATATCGACGATATTATCTTTTACTGCATCATAGGTGTCGAGCATTTTTTTGCGTCCCGTTTCAGGGAAATGGCAAGGGGTGCAACTTTGAGTCATAATAGGCAAAATATTTTGCTCAAAGGAGAGCGTCGGAGTCGTCGTCGTACTAACAGCTTTTTGGGCTGTTTTACAAAAAGGCGAAATAACGGCGATAACCATCAGGAAAATAAAATGGTATCTGCTAAAAGGAAATTTGTTGTTTTTTGTCATAACAAAAAGGTATTTAATTTAAAAATTTTGAGCAATATAAGGTTTTATCCATGATTTTCCCGAATGAATTTTGACCCTTAATATTTAACGAACCTTGAGGTAACCTGCCCATTGATCAGAATCGTAAACAGGCCAGGGCTCAACGCACTGACGTTCAATTCCAGCACCATTGAATTTGATTTCCGTTCCATGATCAATTGCCCCAGGCTATTGTAGACTTTGATCTCCCTGATCCTTTCTGTTGCAGAACAGGTTAACCAGGTACTAACCGGGTTGGGGGAAATGTTCACGGTGGAATTTTCGGGTTCTTCAAGGCTTACTATTGGACTTTCCAGCTTCCAGCTTGTGCCAAAGTGGTTGTCCAGCAAGGGCGATTTGAGGGTAATATATTCGTCAGGAAAAGTGGACGATGGCCACGGGGCTATCGGACTGAAGTAAACATGATCCAAAATGATACCATAGTTATCGCTCAACAAAAGCAACTCTCCTTCGTTGGCCAGCTGCCCGGAAGTCCATTCAAAAACCTGACCTGCCAGATCGGGGAAAAGATTAAGGTCACGGACCAGGGTTACCTTTTCACCGGGGGCGATCATGGTTCCTTCCGGAAAAATGAAATAGATGCCCACGGAGATCATATAACCTCCGATATCCGTAAATTCTGAACCGGAATTCAGAATCCTGATGAATTCCTTGTCGGCATCCTCGGGATGGAAATACTGAATATCGGAGATCATTATTTTCGGGGAAGCATAAAAACGGAAATCGAGGGTGCCCACATTTTCTCCGTCCAACCCGGCCGACAGGGCAGGGGAGGTAGGCTGTAATTGAAAATGGTAATTGGTAGGAGCTTCGAATATTGGATCTGCCCAGGTATTGTTGGTACCGAATAATATGTCTGTATCGTATAAGTTGTTTTCAGCCGTTCCGGTCGACTTGTCATCCACAAACATGGGCGAATCGCTGGAGTTCGACAGGATGGAATTTTTTACGGAAACGTACCCTCCCCCAAAGCCTGGATTTTTTTCGAAAGCTGATAAGGCCCTGACATTGGAATAAAAAGTAGTATGGTCCACCACTGCCGCTCCCAGGTCTTTGATGCCGATCCCGAGGTTGCAATTGACAATGGTGTTGTTTTGAATCACGGCATCAGAGCGTTGCCCTATCGAAATGCCTTTGTCGGTGCAATCATTGATGAAACAATTTTCAATCAATATATTTTGACTTTCCTCTCCCAGGTCCACACCGTCGCTATTGAAACCATAAAATCCTTCAATGGATGAATTTCTGATGACCCCGTCCACCACTTCATCGTAGTCCACCGCATCGGTATCGGGTCGGTCATTTCCGGTGAAAGTACAATCACTGACATAAGCATCCCCATACTTGACGTTGATCAGGTCACCGATCACGTCGGAATGTAGAGTGCTATTGGTCAGCGTAATGTCGGAATACTCGGCAAAAATAGGATTGCTGAAATTATTTACCAATGTCACGTGATCCATAACCACTTCACTGTACCATCCGGTTATTGCGGCATGGTTATGCACCGGGTGTATTCCCTGGGTGGCATTGCGCACTTCGAGGTAATTGAGATGGCTGGCGCCGGTGGCATTTTGGAAGGTGATGTTGCCCCAGGAAGATGCTCCGTATTCGGCATTCTCTTTTAATAGGACGCCCAGGTCTTCCGTTCCATTCACCTGGAGGGCTCCCCGGATGATGAGGCGTGCCTTTTCCGGGAACCATATTTCGACCCCCGGATCTATATTTAGAGAAACTTCCGGCATTACCACCACATCACCACTGGTCAAATAAGGGGAGCAATCAATGGTTAGCGTGGTGTTTTGGGTAATTTGTGCGGGCAGCAGGCATGCTCCGGTAGTTTCGTAATGAGCCGTATAGGAAGCATTTCCCGTTAGGTTGATGGGTAGGGTTAAGTTGGTGGAAATGATATTGGTTGTAGGGGTTTGGAGGGAAAAGGAGAGGTCAAAACTGATGTCTGAACTTTGGCCATTGGCTTGATGAATTTCGACAGCAATCACATTGGTACCATTCAAAAGGGGCACTTCCACAAGAAATTCCTGTAAGTTGGATTCATCGGTTCCGCTAACGGCTGTGGTCGCTTGTGTGTTATAGGTTACAGATCCTGAGGGCATATTGGTCCTGGCAATTTCGGTTCCATTAAGGTAAATTACGGCTCCGTCATCCCGACGAATTTTAAGCAGAGAGGGAAGAGTTTCCTCCGTACCGCTATATTCGAAAGCCTTTCTGAAATAGGTGGTGATCTGTTTGTTGTTGGAGTTGCTGCCATAAGAGACGACGGTCGTTTCATCCCCATCGCCGTATCCTAATTCAGCATTTCCTTCCGACCATGAGCTGTCGTTGTAGCCCAACCCTGTCCAGGAAGTACCAAGATCCTCGCCGAGATCATTGTATTTCCAGGCTTCTTCCAGGGAGATGATTTGCTGAAACTCGTTTGCCGACCAGCCAGTAAATTCGTACCCCGGATTGGGAACGGCTGTGAATGTAAGGGGCATGTCCTCGAAATAGGGGCCGCTCCATGGAAGTTCCGGAATTTTAAAGGTATTGATTTTTATTCCGCCCCCTTCAATGGGAGTACTGTTTGCTCCAAGGGTAGCCAACTGACCGAGTCCGAACCTGGACTGGATATTGGACATGATGAATCCCTGGCGCTGGTTCGCGAAATCACGCAATTTAAGCACTTCCTGTTCCCAAAAAGATACCGAAGAGATGCCGTTCCCGTAATTGGAAGTGGTACCGCTCCATCTGTCGACGTGATAAGCTATTTCCGGCAATAACGGGCTGACAAAAGCATCAATAACCTGATTGACCCTTACCGGGTGAAAAGAGGTATAAACATGGTCATTGAATCTTTGGGCAAAGTAGGCGGCATACGCCTGGTTGGCCAACATGTGTTGCAGCCATATCCGGGCGTAATCATAACTGCTGTTTCCTACCGGGTTTGAAAATCCTTCAATGGGGTCGTTGGTGCTTCCGGAAAATCCCCGATCGAGATCTCCGAAAATGAACTGCCATTTGCCTCCGTTTTTGGGTTTCCAAAGTTTCACATTATGTCCCCAGCTGCTGTTGCTGCTCCATATTTCACTGATCCAGTAGTCGGTATAATTCTGGACGTCTACTATGTTGCTAAGGGAATCGAAATTGCTTTGGATACTCAAGTCCAGATTAAAAAGTGAATCCATGAGGTGGTATTGAGCGTCTGATCCTTCTTCCACCTGTCCGTCGTTGGCGATCAGGTCGTAAGTTCCTGATTCCAGACCATAATTTTCTTCAATAAACCCATCATTTGTCCTGGATCTCAAATTGTGAATGCCCATATATTCTCCATTCAGAAACATGATGCTTTGTCTGAATCCCTGGTAGGCGATCGGGGCATTTTCCTGGGTTAGGGATTGGCAGAGGGCATCCCGCATGAGGGTGAATGACCAGTCACTTCCTCCCGCGCGCAGGATAATATCATCGAATGACGACCGCGACCTGTCATGGAATAGCGGGTAGTCCAGTTTTCCTACACCGTATTCTCCTCTAAAATAAATGCCCAGCATTTTCTGCGGCAGTTCCCAGCTGTTTTGGCCGTTGATTTTTACCCCGGCTCTTTCGTTGAAAACGGCCCGGTTGTTGCCGTCATTTTCAAAGAATTCTATATTCACCGGTTGTTCCCAATCGGGTTTGAAATTCTGGACATAAATGCCAATAACCGGATCCCAAAACAGATCAGGATCGGTGACCAGGGAAACCACAGGAAGGCCTCGTTCCGCGAACGTGGCCTCAAAAAAGTAAGAATGTGTTTTCGTTGGCCCCGGAATAAAACCGGGAATAAAGACCCTCGCCCTGATAAAGGTGGATTCGTTAAAGCTGATAGGCGCAGTGTAAATGGGATCATTGATGGTAGGGGTTCGGCCGTCTAAGGTATAATGGATTTCACCGTCGAGAGTGGAGAGCGCTACCGATTGAGGCGATTGGTAAAATCCTCCTTTAACGGAAAAGTAAGGTTCATTATAGGTGATCCCGGCATAGGGTGTTGAGCTGCTATTGGAAGCATTTGGGGTTGATTCGGAAAACCAGGCCCAGTTTAGACTGCCGTCAGTCTCCCGGCCATAACTGATATTGGTTTCCTGCAATGCATAAACGAATCCATCCACCAGGTTGAGATCATGATCGTAGAGCCCGATTTCTTCTCCCGCACTGCTCAGTTTGTAAAGGGTATGCATTCCCGAATCGGTTCCGTCGGCCCAGAAAATCAGGAAACCATTCGCAGGAATGATCGTACCTGCGGGGATGGGCCATTTGGTCTCGTCACTCAGGTTATCGGTCAGGTAATACCCGCTTAGGTCAACGGTGCTGTCGGCGGTGTTGTAAAGTTCTATCCAGTCTGCGCTTTCTCCATTTTCAGGGTCGTATATGGCAGAGGAATTAGCTGCCATGAATTCGTTGATGACCACCTGCGAATTTATTTTCGAAGGGATGATCGTTGACATTAAAATACAGATCAGGGGGAGGTTTAAAAATTTTTGCATTAATATCAGGTTAAGCTGGCTTGAATTTTAAATGGAAACAAAGGTAGGTTCTCTTTATCACAAGCATATTTAAAAGCCGGAAAGTTAGGTAAGAAATGGCAAAGTTTTAAAAAAAAAATAATTCCGGAATCGAATTTAGGCTGTAAAAAAGGATAGGTTCTACTTTGTTTCATCCCAAATTGTAGATCAATTGAACTGCCGTAGTCTGCATTCAGAGGTATCCTCGCTCCCTCAACGCCTGTATAAACCAAACCCCAATCAGAATGGAGTTTAGCTTCAACCATTCTATTCGGAAGCAAATTCCCGGCAGGTATGGTTTTGGGTGGGACGCTCTCCTTGGCTTTCATTAGCCATAGCTAACAACCCCTTTTTAATATCATTGGCAGGAGGAGGAAAATGATCTGTTGGAGTGCAATACGAAATGTTAATATTGATAATCGCACCTAAGCAGGTCGGTCCCCATGCTAAACTCAAATGCCTGGGTAATTTTCATGCCTTTTGAATCTTGGGCCGGGATCCATTTGGGCATATTGCCAATGGCTTCAAGGATTAATTTATCCACTTTATCATTTTCGGATGTCCTGGAAATTTGAGCGTCGGATACCTGACCTTTTCCGGTAATATTGAATTTTACTTTTGCAAATTTTACAGATCCAGGAGATGTTTCGGGAATTTTATCCATGATATTTTCCTTAAGGTATGCCTTCAAATTTCCGTAACCACCAGGGTATTTGGCTTCGAATATGGGAATCGTCGTCAATGTAAAATCCATCTTCCTGGGAGGATTATATTTCAGGTTGTTCAAAGGGATGTAATCCACTTCGACACTGATTAGGCAGCCCTCTTCAGCCTTTTTCAAAAGGCCCATCTGTTCATGGGTCAGGGTGTCGTTTTGGCTTACTGCCTTTTTGATCACTTCCTCGCAGATCGAAGAAACTTCGACAGAAATATACCTGGCGACCCAGGATGACCGATACTTTGCATTGATATCACTGAGTGTTTTCGCCTCTTTCAGGGTATCCAGCGTTAATATGGAATACGGACCTGCATAGGGGTTTGTTTTAGTGCCAAAAACGTCATAGCCCATTTCCTGGGAAAAGCCGGAAAAAGCCAGGAGTAGTAAAATCAACGTCGCGAAGTTATTTTTCATTTGTTTAAAAATTTATTAATGTTGTAAAAATGGGAAATACACCGACCTCCTGTCACGGGTTAAAGGTAAGTCAGCACCCCTGTTTACCGCCTTAATGAATGTAAATTAGTGTAAATTGTGTGCAAAATGATTGCAAAAAAGGTCAAATAGTGTAATAATCCAATAGATTTGTGGCATGACTTTCAGACCATTCATACAAGTGTATCAAAAATCCATTTTTTTTGTTTTTGCCTGTATGCTTCCATTCGTTGCAAATAGCACTGTGGAGGAGGGGATAGGTGAAAAGCGTATCGGGGTGGCGATGAGAATGATCGGACATGAGGTTTTGTTGTGTTTGGGGGATAGGGAGTCGCGTATCCTGCCGATTGAGAAGGTCGGTGGACAATACAAGATCTCTTTTGAATCTGAGTTTGGGTTTGATCCGGATGATATCGTCTCCACCATTGGTCGGGTTATGATGGAAAACAGCATTGCTTCCGACTACCTGGTTGAAGTGCAGCAATGTGAAACGAAAGACGTGGTGTACAGCTTTGAGATTCGGCGTTATGCGGCGAATCCCGACCTGATTCCATGTGAAGGGAGACCGCTGCCCAGGGATTGTTATAGCCTTTGGGTTACTCTTTTTGAGAATGCCGGGCCTATTGCGAGTTTGTCGGCTTCGTCTTTAACCGCTCCGGAGGGTAAAAAAGCAAATCCTTTTAAACCTGCTTTTTTAATCTTTTTATTGCTTGCCCTCATTGGTTTTGCAGGTTTCTTTATCTGGAAAAAGAACGCTGCAGATCAGGACCCGAGTTTGATCATGATCGGTGCGTCTAAGTTTGATCAAAAAAACAGGGCACTATCTTTTGAAAATAATAGCGTTGAATTATCCAATAAGGAAGCTGAACTGCTTTATTTACTTTGTACCGCTGCGAATACGCCCGTAGCGCGGGAGGTTATACTCCAAAACGTATGGGGAGACGAAGGGGATTATGTGGGGAGGACTTTGGATGTTTATATTTCAAAATTACGCAAGAAGCTCGAAGCCGATACAAGTGTAAAAATCGTAAATATCCGGGGCATAGGGTATAAGCTTGTAACGGACGTGCCGGGGTGAAATTATAGAACAGGCAGAAAGCCTTAAAAGCCTATTTCAGTCAAATCTTTAAACGATAACCATCGGCTTTTTTTTCGGTAACCTTCGGACATCAGATGGGCGATATCGTCCCCTGCCTTTTATATTTCTTTGAACCTTATCATCGTTTGGCGGAAAGGCAAAACAGCCGGATTCAGCTCATGGATTGGCCCGGCACTCTGGAATTGGATTTTGATCCCGAAAAAATAGAGACACTGCAGGGCAACCTGTTATCGAATGCCCTAGCCAATAAAAGTCTAACCAAGGTTATCATTGCCGCTATTATGGACAGGGAATTATCTGAAAATGTGTGAATTATGCAACTAATTCCTAAAATTATATAAGAATTTATACTTCATAAGTGATGATCTTTACACTGAACTTAAAAATTTAAATTTGAAAGTATTTATTAAAAATATGGTAAGTAACCGCTGTAAAATTGCAGTAAAAGAAGAGTTGAAAAAACTCGGGCTGCATTTTATTGTGGTTGATTTGGGCGAGGTTGAAATAATGGAAAATATTTCTACCGAACAGCGGGAGCAGTTAAAAATGAATTTACTGGAATCCGGGCTTGAACTGATTGATGATAAAAAAGCTGTTTTGATTGAAAAAATCAAGACAGCGATTGTTGAAACAATTCACCATACCGACGGTGTACTTAAAACAAACTTCTCCGATTTTCTAAGCGAAAAACTCCATCACCAGTACACCTATCTGTCAAATTTATTTTCAGAAGTCCAGGGAACTACCATTGAGCATTTTATGATTTTGCATAAAATAGAACGGATAAAGGAATTGATGATTTATGATGAATTATCTATTTCGGAAATAGCCTGGAAAATGAATTATTCAAGTGTTTCCCATTTATCCAATCAGTTTAAAAAAATTACAGGTCTTTCCCCTTCTCATTTTAAGCGGCTAAAAGACAAAAGGCGCAGCCCAATTGAAGAAATTGGAAAACGGACGGACAATCATATTGCTTCCGAATCTCCTGATATTTTTCCCATAGAAATATTGGAATCAGAAAAAACGGGAGATTCTCAGTATGCCCGAAGTTTAATTGAAGCCAGTTTAGATCCGCTGGTAACCATAAGCGCTGAAGGTAAGATAACAGACATGAATGAAGCCACCGTTAATATTACGGGGGTAACACGCGAAAAACTCACCGGAACTGATTTCTTCGATTATTTTACCGAACCACAAAAAGCCCGGGATGTTTATCAGAAAGTATTTGCAATGGGTTCTGTCACGGACTCACCCCTTACGCTGAGGCATATTGATGGTAAACTGACTGATGTATTATTTAACGGTTCGGTATATAAAGATGATCTGGAAAATGTACAAGGAGTCGTAATTGTTGCCCGCGATGTTACGGATCAAAAAAGAATTGAAATGGAACTGACAGAGGCCATCGTTTTTGCGGAAATGGCCACTTTGATTGCCGAAGAAGCGAAACTTAAAGCTGAAAGTGCAACCATTATTGCAACAGATGCCGTGAAAGCAAAGCAGCAATTTCTATCGAACATGAGCCACGAAATTCGCACCCCAATGAATGCGATTATCGGATTTACCAAAGTGTTGTTAAAAACAAATTTGTCGGCACAACAAAAAGAATATTTACAAGCCATAAAATTAAGTGGCAATGCATTAATCGTACTCATCAACGATATTCTGGACCTGGCAAAAGTTGAAGCCGGGAAAATGGTATTTGAGCAAATACCCTTCAAATTGGTTTTATCGATATCAGCTATCCTTCATTTGTTCGAGCCCAAAATTCAGGAAAAGAATTTGAAATTAATTAAGGAATACGACGATAGAATACCGGAGGTGTTGCTTGGCGACCCGGTTCGATTGCATCAAATCATTATAAACCTGGTGAGTAATGCACTAAAATTTACTACGAAGGGGGAAATTATAGTGAGTATAAAATTATTGGAAGAAGATGATAATGAAGCAAGCATTGAATTTGCCGTAAAAGATACAGGAATTGGCATCGCGGAATCTAAATTAGAACAGATTTTCGAAAATTTCCAGCAGGCATCAAGCGGCACTTCCCGATTGTACGGGGGAACAGGATTAGGTCTTTCGATTGTTAAAAATTTAGTAGAACCACAAGGCGGCAGCATTCAAGTATACAGTAAACTGAACGAAGGCTCAACTTTCAGTTTTGTGTTAAAATTTCAGAAGACAAATGCTGAAGTTGATTTTGAAACTGAATCAATAGAAATAGATACAGATATAACGGATATTAAGGTTTTGGTTGTGGAAGACATTATACTCAATCAATTACTGATGAGAACACTTTTAGAGGATTTTGGATTTGAATGTGATATTGCCGATAACGGGAGAATAGCCATTGAGAAATTACAAACACAAGAGTACGATGTTATTTTAATGGATTTGCAAATGCCCGAAATGAACGGCTTTGAGGCTACCGATTTTATTCGGAATAAAATGAAATCCAATATCCCCATTATTGCCTTAACGGCCGATGTCACTACGGTTGATCTGGCCAAATGTACGGTCGTTGGCATGAATGATTACATTGCAAAACCAGTGGATGAAAGAGTGTTGTACAGTAAAATAATTGGGTCGGTGAAAAAAACATCAGCAGTTATTGAACCTCATTTGGATGTTCAACCTCAAGAAATTAAAATCAAATGTACCAACCTCGATTATTTAAACACGCGTACCAAATCGAATCCAATTTTAATGATGGAAATGATTTCGCTTTTTTTAGAACAAACCCCAGTTTTAGTTTCGGAAATGAAACAAGGGTTTAAAGATAAAAATTGGAGCAGGTTGCATACCGCCCTCCATAAAATGATTCCCTCATTTTCCATTATGGGCATTAGCTCCGATTTCGAAAAAATGGCCCATAAAGTACAGGATTATGCCAAAAACCAGCAGCAATCAGCAGGAATATCGGAAATGATTCAACAACTCGAAGGGGTTTTTACACAGTCATTAGAAGAATTGAAAGAAGAACTCATCACCATTAAAAACGCCAAAAATTGAACAATAAAAATAAGATAAAACTTTTCCTGGTGGATGACGATGAATTGTTTTTAAAATCACTGGAAATTGATTTTTTGCAACAGGCCGATTTTGACATTGAAACCTTTATCACAGGAGAACTTTGTATTGCGAATTTATCTCATCAACCTGATATAGTCATCCTGGATTATCATCTTGACAGCGTTGATAAAAACGCGATGAACGGAATTGAAACGCTGGATAAAATAAAAGCCTTTAATCAAGATATACCGGTTATAGTGTTATCTGCCCAGGATAAAATTGATGTGGCAATAAATTGTATGCATCATAAAGCTGTCGATTATGTGGTAAAAAGTGAAACCGCTTTTATCCGCCTTCAAAAAATTATTACCAACGTTTTGCGCTTCAACAAAATGGAGAAAGAGTTAAGTTGGTATATGGATCGGATGTAATCTCTGATAAGTATTCATATTCTTAGCCCGCAAGTATTTACTTGTTAACAGAAGCCATCACAAATTTTGGTGTCACCCAAAATTTGTGATGGCTCTTTTTTTGAAACAAAATCAAAGCTGAAAATGTGTGAATAATACAAACCTTATCGAAAGTTGTGTAACACTTCTCTATTTAATTAAGCCGACCTTTGTTCAAATTTTAAAAACATTTACTATGAATAATTTAAGAATGATTTTACTGATATTTTTAGGGACTGCTTTAATTTTTCCGAGCTGTGCTTCATGGAGTAAAACCCAGAAGGGGGCTGTTATTGGAACAGCAGCCGGCAGCGCAGCTGGCGCCGTTATCGGCAGGGCTTCGGGCAATACTGCCCTGGGCACCATTATTGGTGCAGCTGTGGGGGGGGCTTCGGGCGCTGTAATTGGCCGTCAAATGGACAAACAAGCTGAGGAAATTGAGAAAACTGTTCCCGGTGCAAAAGTGGAACGTGTTGGTGAAGGCATTGTTGTTGAATTTAACAGTAGTATATTATTTGGTTTCGATAAATCGAACCTTTCAGCGGACGCAAAAACAAACCTCGATAAATTAGTTGTTGTGTTGAATAGTTATGCGGACACAGATATTGAAATACAGGGACATACCGACAGCAAAGGGAGCGAAGCATACAACCAGGACTTATCTGTTCAACGGGCTCGCCAGGTTTCTTATTATTTAACAGATAAAGGGATAAGGGGAAGCCGGCTTGCTGTAAAAGGATTTGGCGAAACTTTGCCCAAATACGAGAATAAAACAGATAGTGGCCGCGCCCAAAACCGCAGGGTAGAGTTTTTGATCACTGCCAACGAAAAAATGAAAGCAGATGCGGAAAAGGATGCCCAAAATTAATTGCCACTACTTAAAATATTTATTATGAAAGCAAGAAAAATTTCTTTGATTCTGGTTTTTGCACTTTTTGTTTCTGCTGCAATAGCCCAAACCGTTGGAAATGGAAAAACATCCATTGCCATTCTGGGAGGTGTTAACTTTCAAAATTTAAACGGGGAAAATTTGAGTGGTGACAAACTCGAAAACGATTTAATTATCGGCTATCACTTTGGGGTAAATGCTCAGATTCCCGTTGCGCCCGAGTTTTACTTTCAGCCAGGTTTACTGTTCTCAACAAAGGGGGCGAAAAGCACCATTAGCACTTTAACCAATACAACCAGGCTTTCTTATATTGAACTGCCTCTGAATTTTGTGTATAAAGGCCTGTTGGGCTCTGGTTATTTTATGATAGGATTAGGGCCTTATGTGGGATACGGTATAGTGGGCAAAGCTCTTTATGAAGATGGTTCTGTATCTTCTGAGTCTGATATTAAATTCAAAAAAGAGGTGGTGTCCGGCGATCCTTTAACTACAACATATATTAAACCATTTGATGCCGGGGGTAATATCTTCTTCGGATATGAAATGGCAGGCGGGTTGTTTGTGCTGCTGAATGCACAACTCGGCATGATCAATATAAAGCCCGATCATTATCTCACCCCCGATGATAGTTCAACGCTTAAAAATACAGGTTATGGAATTTCAATTGGGTACCGGTTTTAACTACTTTGATATTTAGTTCACTAAAAAAAAATAGGATGAAAAAAACTTTTGGATTTGTGCTGCTCGCTATCGGAATAATTATGATGGCCTATACCGGATTCAATTATGTAACCACTGAAAAAGTAGTTGATATAGGTCCGATTGAAATAAATGCAGAAAAAAATCACACTGTACAATGGCCGCCGCTGGTTGGGTTGGTGTTAATTGTCGGGGGCATTATTGTAATTGTACTTGATAAGAAAAAGGCTCTCTCGTAGCCATTACAGGAAATCGGGTTGGCGTTGCTCAATGCATTAATGATGACTTATTTTTAAGGAATGGTGTAATTCGTTGCAGCAATTAAGGTATGAAATTTACATCGTGAAAATTATTTCACACCTGGTCCTCCAGTTGAGGAAATAAATTATTAAACGTAATGAACATTACAGAAGTAAAAGGAAACTGGGATGAGCATAAAGGTCTGCTCAAACAGAAATTTGCAATCTTAACAGACAGTGATCTTTTGTTTGAAGAAGGCAAAAAAGATGAAATGTATGGTAAACTTCAAATAAAACTTGGTAAAACAAAAGAAGAGTTACACAAAATTATTGAATTACTTTAATCTGATTTTAAATTTTAAAAAGAAAGAAAATGAAAAAGACTATTGTTTTTGTTATCGTGATGATTTTCACTTTGAGCTCGACTTTTGCCTTTGCAAATAATGGTGATAGAAAATCGAATTCAGAGCTTCCTACAGTTCCAGAACCCACTGAGAATAAGCTTTCTGAAGTAGAATTAAGCCGTTTAGAAAATCGCTCTGAAGAAATCCATAATATGGATAAAACAAACATGACTATTAGAGAGAAACGTGAGCTTAAGAAAGAAGCCAGAGGAATTGACAAGAATTTGGCTAGCCAAAGTGGAGCCATTTATATTGGAAGTGGCGCACTGATTTTGATTATTATCTTAATTATCCTTTTGGTTTAATCCATTGAATTTTTCCCTTTCAGTTCTCATTGAAACAAAATGAGGGGAATCCATGCGTTGAAAAACAAATCAAGGAATTACCTCCTCACAAAAAACCATATCAGGCAGATGATCTTCATCTGCCTGTTTTGTTTTGTGCCCATTCCCTTCCTATCTTTTCTCGATTCATCAGGCAGGGAGAAGTTGATTTCAAAAGGAGGAAATTAATCGTTTGAATGTGTGAATGATGCAACTCTTAAAAGGAATAATGTAACACTTTGTTGGCCAGGGAGCCCGATCTTTACATCGTATAATTTAGTACAAATTAAAAATTATCATCATGCCAATCTTAAATATTCTTATCGCGATAATTGTCGTCGGAGTTATCCTCTGGTTGATAAACAATTTTATTCCAATGCAAGGTTCAGTTAAAAAAATTCTCAATGCAGTGGTCATAATCATTCTTGTAATTTGGCTGCTGAATGTATTTGGCGTGTTGGATAGTTTAAAGAGCATTACTATTTAACCCAAGATGCGATGCAACCTGGGGAAAGTTCAAACTACAAATTACAACCCTCAATTTTTTGATTTTCAGTTAAAATCCTTTTGAGAATTTGTATTGGTGTATTAAAAATTGCCAAAGGAAGGCTGACCTTTTAATCAGTTAAATTTATCAACAAACATTTAAATAATAAAATTATGAAATCAGGAAAAGTGGTATTAGGATTGCTCGCCGGCGTTGCCGCAGGTGCATTGGCAGGAATATTGTTTGCCCCTGCAAAAGGAACAAAAACAAGGAAAAGGATATTAAAGAAAGGGGAGAATTACGTCGATGCGTTAAAGGGAAAATTTGATGAATTACTCGATGAAGTTACCGGGCAATTTGAAAAAGTAAAAGAAGAAATGGCCGGCTACGCTGAAAAAACACTGTCTAACCCGGAAGTAGCTGCAAAAAACGGAAAAAAAGCTGAAGTGTAAAAATGTTTCAGGTTAGTGCAATCAGTTCATCATGTTCACAGGACCATTGAAAATCAATCCCTACGACAAAATGAACGGGCCAGATAGACAGATTGCACTAACCATTTTTTACGAGGATGCAATGAATGAACATATATGCTTCCGCCTAAAGAAGCATTAGGAACCGAGTTCCTGATAACCCTCACAAATGGAGATTCACCTATAGAAATTTGAAGGAACTTTCGTAAACCATTATTATCATGTCAGAAACTTTGGAAGACAATGTTAAGTTAATCGAATCAATGCTGGAAAGCGCTGGAAAATATGGTAAAACAAGCTACGAGCTGATAAGACTAAAGACCCTGGACAAAACATCGGATGTGCTGTCCACTTTAATTCCTCATGCTGTTGTTTTTGTCATCATTGTTTTGTTTACGCTTTTTTTTAATTTGGGATTGGCTTTCTGGCTTGGAGAAATTACTGAAAATCTCTTTTTGGGTTTTTTTGTGGTGGCTGCTTTTTATGGCGTTGCAGCACTTTTGATTCACTTGTTTATTCATAAATGGCTTAAACAGAAAATTTACAATTATATGGTCAAACAGATATTTAATTAAAAGGTTATGGGAAATATTACCACACCTGCCGATCTTAAAAATGCGGTGCTGTTATTAGAAACAGAGCAGGTTATTCATTTGCAAAATTTGAGAGAACAGTTTTTCCTTTCCTACGAGAGTTTAAAACCTGCGAGACTCATCGAGAGCGCCTTGAAAGAAGTTGCCTCATCTCCCTACCTGGTCAATAATATATTGATCACTTTCATTGGTCTGACTACCAGGTATATTGCTCAAAAAGCCGCCAAAGGCAAGTCAAATACTAAACTCAAAAAACTTTTTGGATATATTTTACAGTTTGGACTTACCAAACTTGTCACTCAAAATCCAGATGCGATTAAATCAATCGGAAAGTATATCGAACAGAAAATATTTCCCCAAAAGGAGATGAATCAAACGGAATAGCTCCGATTTTTAAAATTACAACGGAAGCGTTGACCACGGCTTTTTTTGTTTTTTGACGGAATGCTTTGAAGATCAGGGTCACTTTATTAATTGGGATTTCAATTCCATCGTATTTATTATTAGTACCGCGCAACAAAAATAATCGCTTTAAATAAAATTTCGATTGCTCAGTGCTTTAGCCTGCCTTCCTGCGGCGTCTACCGCAAATACACAAATCAATATTATTTCGAAAATCCAAATTTTCCACATCGATCTGACTTCGTCAAAAATCCCTGTTTTTCGCGTAAGCAGGCAAATAAAAACACCTTCATAAAATAAATTCCCAAAATAAAACATTAATAAGGAGGAAGCAAAAAATAAATGTTTCAACTCCATTACAATTAGGCCCCTTCTAAACTGTTCCCCAATTTTTGCTTCATTCCCCGGTTTTTACATTTTGCGTTTTACATTTTCCAAGCATTATCCTTATGAGAGTATTATTCCTATTACCCTTTTTATGCTATTCCATTCTGCTAAGCTCCCAAACCTATGGGGACTACATCGGTGGCGGTCATGATCAGAATATTACCGTGACCACGAGTAGTGATTTCCAGCCTCCGGGATGGGAAGAGATTGCAGAAGGCTCCAACACGCTGACCATTTCAGGACTTACGGGAAAGCTTATCGATGCCGGCCGCTTTTTGGCCCAGGCCACTTTGGGAGCCAACAGAAGTACCATCGATTCCGTTGCGAAAATGGACTTTGGAGCCTGGATCAATCAACAGTATGCTTTGCCACCGACGTTTGTCCGACCACTTATCCAGGAAATTTATGATACGACCTTTCAACGCTTTCTCGCGGCCGGAGGGGATACCATGGATTATCCGCAAATCCCTTCCAATGTGCATTTTGACTACGCCTGGTGGCAAGCCAACATGACGAATGAGGATCTGTTAAGGCAAAGGATCGCTTTTGCCCTGAGCGAAATTTTTGTGATCTCGTTTTATTCAGAACTGGACAAGTACGGCGAAGGCGTGGCGAGTTATTACGACATGCTGATTGAAAATGCCTTTGGGAATTTTAAGGATATTCTGACCGATGTGACCCTGCATCCGTGTATGGGATTTTACCTGACACACCTGAATAATCCTAAATCCGATCCCGCCCATTACATTCATCCCGATGAAAATTTTGCGAGAGAGATGATGCAGTTGATGACCATAGGGTTGTATGAACTGAACCAGGATGGCACAAGGGTGCAGGACAATCAAGGTCACGATATTCCGACTTATGATAATGATGATATCAAGGAGTTTGCCAAAATATATACCGGGCTTGGAGGCGGAGCTACCATTTCGCTGCCGGATACGGTAATCGTGCCTGCGTTTGGCAGGGGCATCCAAATAATAGATATGGCGGAACCGATGGTGATGTATGAAAATTACCACGAACCCGGCCCCAAATACTTGTTAAACGGTTTTGTAGTGCCCGCCGGTCAAACAGGTATGGAAGACATAAATGCTGCCATCGATCATCTGTTCAATCATCCTAATACAGGGCCTTTCATTGGAAAACAACTGATACAGCGATTGGTGAAATCAAATCCATCGCCTGCATATGTCTCACGGGTGGCTGCGGCATTCAATGATAATGGTGCCGGCGTCAGAGGCGATATGAAAGCAGTTATCAAGGCTGTTTTGCTGGATGAAGAAGCGCGAACTTGTGAATGGTACAATGACCCTGTTCAGGGGAAACTTAAAGAGCCGATTATCCGATACACCCATTTTGCCAGGGCACTCGGCGGTTTCAGTGAGAACGGAAATTTCTGGAATTACGGCTTTGATTACAACGACGATGCCGGACAGCATCCCATGTATTCCTATTCGGTTTTTAACTTTTACTGGCCTGATTTTCAGCCCATTGGACCTATTGGCGACCAGGGGTTTTTTGCACCCGAATTCCAGGTTTACAATTCAAGGACCAGCATCGGATTTGTGAATTTTGTCAATGAATGGGCCGTTAACGAAACCCTTTTAAGAACAAGGGAGAATCCTGATAATATTGTTTACACCAATCTGGATGATCTGCTGACCTATGCGGAAGACACCGAGATCCTGATCAATGAGCTGGATATTCTACTGACCAATGGCATGCTCAAAGACGATACGCGACAAATCATAACGACCATTGTAGACCCGATAGAAGATATGTTTGAAAAAGTGAAATTGACTATTTACCTGATGGTAATCAGCTCTGATTATAATATTCTGAAATAAAGGTGGAGATTGGATTTAGAAGGATAGGCTCCCGGAGCTAACGAAAAATGGAAGTCTTTTTTAACCGCAAGGGCGCAAATGGCACATCCCGTACCGATAGGTCGGGAGAAGGCGCAGAGTTCGCAAATAATCCTTTCAAAGTTCAAGGTAAATCCTTCTACGGAATTTTCTCCTAACATAAAGAAAAACACTCTAATAATAATGAACTCAAGAAGAAAATTTATAAGACAATTCGGTTTAGGGGCGTTGGGTGTGACCACTGCTTCGACCATTACTCAACTTAAAGCCATTAATGCCGCTTATCTTAATAACCTGGTTTACAATCCATATGGCGATTATAAAGCGATAGTCTGTTTCTTTCTCAATGGCGGAAACGACTCTTTTAATATGGTGGTTCCCCGTGGCAATCCGGAATACGACGAATACGCCGTGACACGCTCTGACCTGGCCATTTCCCAAAATGAACTGCTGCCGATCACCCCGGTTACCAGCGATGGAAAACAGTATGGTCTGAATCCTGCGATGACCAACATCCATCAATTGTTCAACACAGGCAAAGTCTCCTTTATCAATAATGTGGGTCCATTGATAGAGCCGACCACAAAAATTACCTATCAAAATAATAGTGCGCCCATACCCCTGGGGTTGTTTTCCCATTCGGATCAGTTGAAGAACTGTCAGACGGGTTTGCCCCATGTCAGAACCCATATCGGTTGGGGAGGGAGAATGGCGGATTTGCTCAACTCCATGAATACGAATCAAAATGTGTCGATGAATATTTCCCTCTCTGGTACGAATATTTTTCAATACGGAGAGACGCTGGTTGAATTTGCCATTGACCCGTATGACGGAAGTCCTGGAATTGACGGGTATGATCCATTGTCGACAGGTTTTAATGCAAAAAGGACCGAAGGAATCGATCTTTTGCTCGGAGTAGATCATCCCGATATGTTTAAAAAGTCATACACCGATATTCTGAAAAGAAGCCTTGACGGCAGTATTGAATTCAGGGCCGCCATGGAGCAGATCGGCAATTTGAATACCTTCTTTTCCGACAACCGTATTTCACAAAGCTTCAAGCGAATCACCGAGGTGATCATGGCCCGGGATATTCTCGGCTTTAAACGACAGATATTTTTCGTGCAAATGGGTGGTTGGGATATGCATGGAGAATTAATTGATTCCCACGAAAGGAACCTTAAGATTGTTGATAAGGCTTTATTTGAATTTTCCAATGGATTGAATGAAATAGGTATGTTCGATGGGGTGACGACCTTTACGATATCAGATTTTGCAAGAACGTTAACCTCCAACGGCAACGGAAGTGATCATGCCTGGGGCGGCAACGCATTGGTGATGGGCGGTGATATCAAGGGAGGGGATATGTATGGGACCTATCCTTCATTGGCGCTGGGAGGACCGTATGAAATTCATAATGGCGTACTGATCCCCACTACCTCCAATGATGAATATTTCGCTGAACTGGCTTTGTGGTTTGGTGTTAGTCCGTCGGATTTAAGTACGCTGTTTCCGAATATCGGCAATTTTTACGATACGGGGTCTTCGGCGGGGCCTATGGGGTTTATGAACCTTTAAGGGAAAAAGGAGATAAGGAGATAAGGAGATAAAGGAGATAAAGGACATAGGGAGATAAGCAGCGTTTTTTGTGGGCTTTGCGCGTTTAAAGATCCCTGCTTTGGTGAGGGTAGTCGGGAATTAAGATTTTCTTTACTTGATGGAGGGTGTTCAAAATTACGCATTTAACGCAAAGGTTTGATTATCAAGCAATTAAAGAGTTTAACTATTTACTTTGATACACTTTTTTGAACAGTCTCACTTAATGCCGTAGGCATGAAACCTTTTTTCCGTGAGACATAGTCTCCGGAAAAAGACAACCTTATATCCTAGTTCCACCTGAACGGCACCTATCGATCATGTGCATTGAAAAGGTGCTATTCCGATGTAGCTGAATTATTATGCTATCACTGAACTGGAATGACAATATGCTTGAATGTTGAAATGAATTTGAGGTTATTTTAGCTCACTATTTTCAAAACATTAGTAAATTTTTAAACAAATGAATAAATCTATATTAATAGCCCTGTTTTTCGCTTTTGCTGGCGCGAATATTTCAGCCCAATGTTTTCTCGACAGGCATAATACGACCTGGTTTGATTCATGGATCTCGTGTACTGCGTCGATGAATCCGAATCCTGTCCGGGGGGAGTCGCATTGGATAATGTATAATTTGAATGACGCGTATGAATTGTTTCAAATGCATATCTGGAATGCGAATGCACCGGAGTATTTGACCGACGGGATGAATAACATCGTGATTGATATTTCGAATGATGGCGTTAGCTGGACGGAAGCAGGGGTGTTTCAGATTCCGATGGCCGACGGGACTTCCATTTATGAAGGACTGGATCTTTTTGACTTTGAAGGAGCAAGCGCTCAGTATGTCCTGATCACCGGGCTGAGCAATCACGGCGGTTCCTGCTTTGGGTTGAGCGAAATAAGAATTGATGTGGCGGATGCCCCCATTGTAGGTGTTGACGAACCGGTTGATCCCGGCTGTCTTTCCGCCAGTATATTTCCCAATCCGGTCACGGAAGCCTCAAAAGCTATTATTTCCTCCCATTGCAGTAATGCTACGATCTATTATTCCATCCGGGACATTTCAGGTAAAACAATAAAAAGCGGGGAGATCACCCCGGTATCCAATGAGGTGGAACTGGACATCAGTTCATTGCCGATCGTGGCAGGAAGTTATATTTTGAGTTTACAGCAACTTGATCTGGTCAGGAGGGTTAAGATTGTGAAGGTGGAATGATGCAAAAAAAAATGAAATTGGAATAATGAGCATCAAGCTAGAACCGCAGAATATCGAATACTGAATATCGAACACAGAAGTTTAAAATAGGGCAAACTTCGAAATTCGTTATTGGTTATCCATTATTCTGCGGTTCTGCTTTTTTTGCATATCTTGTTGGATTTGACTGTTCAATTAAACCATTTCAAACCTTCAAATAAAGTCAAACCCCATGAAACAAAGCCAATGAACCCTCAATCACCTAACAAGCGTTACATCCCCCGAAAAAGATTCAACAGATCCGTCAATAAATTCCGCTTCCAGGAAAAACAGGAAAACACCGGAGTTGAGTAATTTCCCGTTAAAGGTACCATCCCAACCGGCGGATGTATCGCCTATGGGGAAATTAGTTCTTTCATAAACCAGGTCGCCCCAGCGATTAAAGATTCTAAAAAAGTTTATGACCTTTACTTTATTGGTAACAAAAGGACGGAAGATGGCATTTGGTGCATTGGCACTTTGGGGAGCGAACGCATTGGGAATGTAAAAAGGAAAATCCTTACTCACCGCGATCAGGATAGAATCCATCGCAAAACAACCCGATGTGTCCTCAATCATAACCATCAGTTCGGTTCTCGAAAGTGGAGAAACATATTGCTCAAAGAAATCTCCTGAGGTTGGATTCGTCAAAATTTGTTGAGGCGACCAGATTGTATTTGCAATAGCCTCTTCATCGATAGATGGCAACGCAATGGCCAATACTGTATCACCATACAGGATTACATTATCCTCGGCTTGCAATGCCAGGTCGACAAAGATCTGGTCTGGCTGCGAAATGATGATCGAGTCGCTCTGAGCCGTGCAATTGTTCTCGTCAGTAACCGTAACGAGGTAAGCTCCGATTGATAAAGTATTTTGATCCTCCATCCCATCCAAAGCATCTTCATTCCAGTCATAATCAATAAACCCCGTTCCATTATTTACCGTAATTTGAATGCTTCCGTCATTACTTTCAAAACAGTGGAGGTCGCTGGCGACAACATCCAACGCAATCGCATCTTCAGGGCTGTTTTCTATGCAAATGTCAAAATACCCTTCTGCTCCTGTAGCATCCGAGACGGCAATAAAATAGGTAGTATTGGCTTCCACGCCCATATGGATCGATAATTCGCCGCCGGAACCCGTATCACAAGTGAACGGAATAGAAGAAGTAATACCGGGACAATCCCCCTGGAAAACAGCCATTTGAGGCTGGGGCAGATCTTCACTGTCGATCGTGATCTTTATACAATCCCTGTCCACCTCGGGGGTAAAAGTGTACCAGACCGTTGCATATTGAAAATCAAAACATCCTCCTATATTTGTCGGGCCGGGCGTGGCTGAGGCACTGCATCCCATGCTGCAGATCGTATCCCGTTTGATATCCAAAAATATGGAGCCGAATGAATTATCCGGATTACAAAGGTCATTGACTCCGCAACCCACTATTTTGGCGATGATAACATCCTCTCCGCCGTTATAGGAATCATCATACGGACTGCCTTCAATGGGGAAATCACTGGAATACGTTCCACCGCCGACAAAAACACTTCCTGTTTCGTCGATGGCGAGATCCAGGGCCCAGTCATTGTCAGCGCCTCCAATGTAGGTCGATTCCAGTAGTGCTGAAAGATCGAAAGAAAAACGCGAGACAAAAATATCCCTGTCGCCATTGTGCGTCTGATCAAACGCATTGGCGGTCACCGGATAATCGGTTGAAAAACTGATCCCTGTGATGAAAACATTTTCCGCTCCTTCAATGACCAGCCCGTAACAGTCATCATCGTCTGCTCCGCCAATGAAAGTGGAAGCAATGATGCCGGACAGATCATTATCCAGTTTCGTAATGATTGCATCGTGGTTGCCATTAAAAGTAGCGTCGTAAACCCCGGTAGTCGTCGGAAACTCCGGAGAACCTGTATAACCTGCTATAAACACATTTTGCGCCGAATCCAGCGTAATGGCATGGCTCTCCTCAAAATTGCTTCCACCTATAAAAGTGGCGGCGGAAAGCATAGAAAGATCATTGTCAAATTTCGCTACAAAAATATCTCCCGAACCATTGTGGGTGGAATCATAAGGCATTCCGGCGAAGGGAAAATCACCAGAGTAGGTAAATCCCGAAATAAAAACATTGCCGGCATTATCGGTAATGATCGCATCGGCTCCTTCATCTGTGCTCCCGCCAATGTAGGTGGAAGCCAGTAAGGCAGAGAGCCCATTGTTCAGTTTTGAAACAAATACATCTTCAAAACCGCCGTTAAAAGTATTGTCAAATCCGCCATTGGCAGGATAATCAGTCGATTCTGTTCTCCCTGTCACAAAAATATTTCCCGCATTATCAAGGGTCAGGTCATAACCGTAATCATCATCCCCGCCGCCGATAAAAGTGGAGACGATGAGGGTAGAAAGGTCATTGTCGAGTTTGCAGACAAAAACATCATTGCTGCCCCCATTATAACTATTATCGTAAGAGGCCCCCGCCATCGGGAAATTGGAGGAGCCGGTCGCTCCGGAAATGATCACCTCCCCCGTTGCTTCCACAATCACTGAAAGTCCGTTGTCCCAGCTGCTGCCCCCAATAAAAGTGGAAACCAGTAAAGTGGAAAGATCATTGTTGAATTTCGACACAAAGGCCTCCTTTACGCCATTAAAACTTTCGTCGAAACTCCCCGCCGTAGTGGGAAAGTTATCGGACCAGGAGTAGCCGGTAATAAAAACGTTTCCACTTTCGTCCACGGTCAGGGCATTGCCCCAGTCATTGCCGCCATCCCCCATAAAGGTAGAAGCCAATAATGGATCGATGATCAGTTCGTAATTCGGATCATAATCTTCCACCAGGAAAGCATAGGTATTTTTTTCCGTTTCCTCTATTTTATATTGCGCTTTCGCGAAACGTTTCCTGCCATTGATCCACTGGTAGGCCACAGGAGCAGAATATGATAATTTCCCGGCGGGTGTGAACACGATCAAATTGCCGTTGGGGGATATTTCCAGTTTATCCGCCCCGTCAATGGCCATTTGAATGGATCGTGGATCAATGTTGGGTTTTACATAAAACAGCTTCTCCACATTATCGTTATAAGCGTTGAGTTTGAGGTCAACACCCGGCCAGATCTCCCCCAGGTTCAGCATCTCATAGCTGGGTATATTCGTTTTCCAGGACGATGGGTCATTGCCGATGAAATAGTTGAAAACTGAAAGCGCTTTTTGCTCGCCGGAGGGCATCTTCCGGGAATATTTTGTTGTATTTCCTGCAAATCTTTCTTTCAATACATAACCTGAGGTACTATCCACGGGCAAGGCGTAAAGGATTTCACCTGCCTTATTAATGATGATATTTCCTGAAAAGGTATGGGCTACATACAAAATGTCCCCATCCCACTGCCCGGCATTTTTCACCCATGGGGCTTTCGTTCCTGAAAGTTGCCTTGCAGGGGTGTTTTTGGAATAAAATGTAGTAAAAAAACTGGCATTTGCCTGAAGAAAAGTAAATACAATAAAACAAGTAGATAAATAAAGTCTAATCATTTTCGGGATAACATTTAGGTGTTTTTGAAAGAAGTTGGATTAATTTTCCCTGGGATGTTTAGCTTTATTACTTTAACCTAAAGACATAATGAAAAACGGGCAGGTATTATTTTATGGGATGGTAAAAATGAACCTGGTGAGGCAGAAATTAACATTCAGGGTGTTCATTCCTTATTCCAGACGAACTACTTATGGCCGTATAACAAAAATAATGTCTTTAAATAAAATTTTGATTGCCCAGTGCTTTAGCGCTGGGTAAAAAATATCATCAAACCCCAGGCCTTTAGGCCTCCAAAAAACGACCATAAAAAAGGGCTAAAAGCCTTGTAGTGTTGGTTTTTGTGTTTCCTTCGCTAATTGAAATTTAATTCCCAGGAAAAATCTGTAAAATCCCCCTATTGAAAAACTATAATGAATCTTTTGTTACACCGTAATAAGTAATCATTTCGCTTTACTCGCAATAACCCCTAAACATTTCCAGGTCACCGCATTGTCCCGGAAATCAATGGGCTCCCGGATGATGATTTCTTCCTGCCAGTCTATTATGGCAAAGCCGATTTTCGTCAATAATTCGACAAGTTTAACAGGAGGATAATAGGCCGCCCAGTGTTCAGCCTGTTTGAAATTGAGCGGGGTGATTAAAATGAGCAGGCCATTGGGTTTTAGAACACGATGCATTTCCAGCAAACCTTCTCCCGGGTTTTCCAGTCTGTCCAATAAAAAACTGCTCAGTACCAGATCCTGGCTCTCCTTTGCAAAGGGCAGATCTGATGCTTTCGCTAAACCCAATTGTAAATTCTCCAGTTGATGCCCCTGTATCTTCAGCCGGTCCGAAAACCCCTTACTTCTCAAGTCAATGATCAATTCTTTACCGTCCACCCAAAATTCACGCGCCCGCTTCAGCATCTGGTAACTGTAATCAATTCCATGGCATTTTGATTTTGGAAAGCTCTTTGCCAGACTGCCAATCCAGCGCCCTACACCACACCCGACCTCCAGGATATTGTGTTCCGGGTAATTTTGATAGTGTTCTTCAGCGAAATCCAAAACGGCCTGTATCGGATAGTGCCCCCATAAAGCATCGGCGAGATGAAGGGCCGTTTGCCGAACCACCATATCATCATACCGTTCGTAGATATCCTTTTTAAAATCTGTTGCAGTTTTATCGTAAAAGAATGGGATGCCGTTGCGGTACCTCAGTGGTTTTTTCATATGTCAAAGGTAAGTACTTTAATCCAGTGTGTCACCTTGTCAAGGTAACGCCTCGCTTGGATTTTCCATCCGCCAATCCACTGGCGTCTTCCCAAACTCCTGCTTAAACACCCTGGTAAAATAACTGGGATCACTAAATCCACTGTCAAAAGCAACGGCGGTGATGCTCAATTCCGGATCCTGCAACAATGTTTTTGCTTTTTTCAACCTCAGGAAACGGATGAAGCTGTTGGGAGAAAAACCGGTCAATGCATCCAGCTTTCGCCGGAACTGGGAAGGGCTGAGGTACAGCTCTTTGGCCAGCTGATCGACATTCAGATTGAAATCGGTTATGTGTTCTTCAATCATCTCCCGGACTCTGGCAACAAATGGATCTTCGATGGCTGCTTCCTTCATATTTTTTGGTTCAGATGCATCAACCAAACCGGCAATATTTTGATGGCGCCTCCGCATATTATCTCTCAGCTCGAACAGGTTCCTGATGGTCAGCAACAATTCCTGCTTTTCGTAAGGTTTGGGCAGATAGGCGTTGGCTCCCAGTTCCAGCCCTTCTATTTTACTGTCCATGTCGGCACGTGCGGTGAGCATGATCACGGGGATGTGATCCGTTCGTTCATCGGACTTGACTTTCCGGCAAAATTCAAACCCGTCCATCACGGGCATCATCACATCGCTGATGATCAGGTCGGGAATGATCTCGGTGGCAATGTCATACCCTTCCTGCCCATTTTTGGCGACGGCCAGCCTGTAGCCCCCAAGGCAGGAGGCCACATAGGCCACGACATCAGGGTTGTCCTCAACAAGCAGGATCAATGGTTTTTCTTTGGTTTTTGCCTTTTCCATATCGACGTTTTGGGATGCCACCGGATTTTCTATTCCTGATCCGATGGGCTTCCGGTCAATGGATATTTCTTTCACTTCCCTGATGTCCTTTTTTACAGGGGGTAATGGGGTTAAAGGTATGGCTGTCAAAACAGCCTCCTGGCTTATCTATACCATGAGTGAGCAGCCTTATTTTCGACCAACTTCCTTAGCCCAATCACCTCTATAAACTATTTTTTGGTCGTGAATTTTAAAAATAAACTTACCATACTGAACTGAAATTCCGGCAGATGCATTTACAATCCAACAATTATCAGGGATATGAAAGAAATTTTCAGATGTAATTACGTCATTATTCAATTGGTCTTTTATAGAAACTGATATTTGTGGTCCAACATCCCACCCTAGGTGCGTGTTATAGCTCACTACTAAATCCCCGACCAATTTAAAATTTTCGTTGGGCTCTATTTTAGTTTTGATGCTTCCGATTTTTCCTTTATTCAGATCTTTTTCAGGAGTAACTTCAATGCTCAATTTAGGTAATTCGAAAGGTGTTTTTGAAGCTAAAATAAAGATAGATTCAGTTTTAACAATGGTATTGTCCTTATCGTAAAACTCAAAAGCAAGTTCTATATCCTCAATTCCATCTGGATTAATTGTCAATTCATCCGCAAAATAGCCTTTGCTTATTATGTTTTTTTCATAGATAACTTTATCACGGTATTTTACAACCACTTTTTTTACATCTTCGTTATTATAGAGTTCTAAAGGTATTTTAGTATTGGTATGTATCGATTTGTTCTTTGGACTTAAAATCAAGCCTTTCATATAATCTCTCATAGCAAACCAAACCGGACGAGGCGAACCATAATGGTCGTTTAAATCGCTATACCCCCAAAACCCAAACCACTCTTCTGGTTGAGTTATATTGTGAACACTTTTTTCACCGCCTTTCCACCATCCGTCGGCATAATAAAATGGACACATACCAACAGCACCAGCATCAAGAAGGTCTCTATAGTTAGCAATTAGACCATCACTTTGTTCTTGTAGTGTATTGCTGCCGTATCGACCAGAACCACCTTTTGGTGATACGGAATATCCAAATTCGGTCGTTATAAAAGGCTTATCTAATCCGTTTAATTCATTCAAGCCTTTAATATAATCTCTAAATCCCATTGTTGCTGTTTGACCCTCGATATGGTCGTAACAATTGTATGCGTATACATCAAAGATACTTTGATCCATGTAATCACTAATCATAGCATTTGCCGAAAGCGTTACCGGAACTCCAGGATGTTTTTCATGAATAATATCTTTAAGGAGTTGCATAAAATTTACAAATGCTTTTCCTGAAACGTGGTGGATATGGTCTGTTTGTGGTTCATTGATAACCAGGTAGGATATTATACAATCGTATTTTGGAGCATACGTCATGAGTTTTTTCATGTCTTTTTTAATACGATTTAAAAATTCAGGATCACCGTAATCTCCTTTCGGATTTACCTCTAAACCCATAATAAGTTTTAAACCCGATTCTTGAACAAGTTTCAATTGAGCTTCAGAATATTGACTCCAGGTTCTAATGGCGTTGTAGCCACCCTCTTTAATGTTTTCCAGATCGAATTTCATTAATTCCAGGTAATCTTGTTTTTCGTCCTCATAAGGATGTTGTCCTGGACGTGCCCCTATTTCATAACCGATAGCTTTTATAAAGAACTTTTCTCCTTCAAGATAGTACCAGTTGTCTTTTATTTCAATTTTTGTTTGTGAATACCCAAGGATGGTTGCACAAAGAAATAAAGTGATTGTTAAAGCTAAATTTCGTTTCATATTTATATATTTTTGGTTGCACTGTAGCTGTCCGGGTGTATTACTTTTCCGATAACTTATATTTAATGCACCTAACTTTCAATTTACAATGTTTATTTAAATTCACAATCCTAAATTTAATTTAATATTTGCACCTGCTTTACTTTTAACAGAAATCTCCTTCCATTCAATTCGCTCATTTTCTGGCAGTGGATTTTTCCATCTTGCCATATATAAATATTGTTTTCATAATTGTTTTAATTTTCGGATTCTTCAACATATTCAAGAATGTCAGCAGGCTGGCAGTCTAAAACTTTACAAATGGCTTCTAAAGTGCTAAAGCGAATAGCTTTTGCTTTTCCTGTTTTTAAAATGGAAAGGTTTGATAGGGTTAACCCTACTTTATCGGATAGCTCATTAAGCGACATTTTTCGCTTTGCCATCATTACATCAAGGTTTACAATGATTGGCATAGCTTATACGGTTAAGTCGTTTTCGTTTTGTAATTCAATACCTTTCTTGAATATGAAAGCAATCACAAATAGTATTGCCGTCATTAGCAAATAAGCTCCACCGTCATTCCAATATCTTTCAACAATTCCAACATTATAGCCTTTATCAGATAGTTGGCTGACAACTTCTTGTGCTATGATGCTGATTATTCCAATTGAAAGAGTGTAGTAAGTGATTTTTGTGATAACTCCACTTACATTCTCACTAAATGGCTTTGTAATGTTTAGTGTTTTGAAAAGCTTGAGTACAACAAAGAAGAGGTAAGCTTTTAATGCTGAAATTGCTACAATTAGAGCAAATACCAATGTGTAGATTGACTTACTTTTTAAATAGAGTTCCGAAAGGTCAAGCCCAAGATGAAGATTATGAGTTGCAATGGGTTTAAACAAACTAAAAACGTAGTTGAATAACAATGCACCTGTTTGGATGCAGTAACCGAAGAAAATCAGCCAACAAATGACCTGAATTCCTTTCCAAATGAAGTTGTTTCTTTTTGACATATCTATTAATGAGTTAAAATTGATGTCGCAAAGATAAAATTTATTTATTGATAAACAATAAATATTTATTGATGTTAAAAAAATATTTACTGAACTACATTAGTATGTTCCTGTAATTAATTGATTATCATTTATTTGATTTCAGATTTGTAATTCCAAATAATGTTTCGTTTGGAATAGGTCGTCTTTGTTTTGCAGTTATCTTTCTCACAATGCCCGCGAACGGTGAGTATATAAAGCGTAGCATCTGAAGGGTGCTATGATTTCATATACATTGGCAGCAGGGTTACATTTTAACTAATTTATGGACAGAATGAATTTTACTCTTACTTTTCAGATTTAAAAAGTAAATACCAGGAGGTAGGTTTAATTGACAGTATCCTATTAAGTGTGTAAATAAAAAATAGAGGGCTTCGCCCGAATTTTTAGATTTTGACTCTTTCGTCAAAAATAGCAATAAATTGGTTAAGAATAATGGGCCAGTTGCGAATCGGCATGGTCCATTTTTTCGTTATTTCAAAAATCGCCAGATAAACCGACTTTTTCAATGCATTATCCGTTGGAAAAGACATTTTGTTTTTGGTGTATTTTCTGATTTTTCCGTTGAGATTTTCAATCAAATTTGTGGTATAAATGATCGTTCTAATTTCAAGAGGGAAGTCAAAAAAAGTGGTCAGCTCATCCCAGTTATTATACCATGATTTAATAGCGTAAGGATACTTGTGATTCCATTTTTCATCAAAGTCCTTTAGAGCTGCCTGGGCGGCTTCTTTGGTCGGTGCTCCATAAATGGTTTTCATGTCTTTGGCAAAAACCTTACGATCTTTCCAGACAACGTATTTGGAAGCATTCCTGATTTGGTGCACGACACAAATTTGAGTGCTCGTTTCAGGAAAAACACTTTTAATAGTCTGGGTAAAACCGTTGAGATTATCCGTCACGGTAATTAAGATATCTTCTACGCCCCGAGCTTTGATATCGGTCAGTACGCCCATCCAAAAACTGGCGGCTTCACTTTTACCCAACCACATGCCCAAAACCTCTTTCCTCCCGTCTTTCTTGAGTCCTACGGCCAAATAGACTGTTTTATTGGTCACTCTGGAGTTCTCACGGACTTTAAAAACAATCCCATCCATCCACACGATTAGATACTGAGATTCCAGGGGGCGATTTTGCCAGGCAATGATATCCTCGGTCACCTTATCGGTGATTTTGGAGATGGTAGACGTAGAGATGTTGAAGTCATACAAATCCCGAATTTGTTCCTCAATATCGGCATTGCTCATCCCTTTGGCATAAAGTGAAATTACGATCGATTCAATGCCTTTAGCCAGCCTGGATCGTTTAGGAACAATCTGAGGTGTAAAACTTCCATCCCGGTCTCTGGGCACCTCGATTTCAGATTCGCCATAGGAGGTTTTGATTACTTTTTTAGAATTGCCGTTCCGGGCATTTGGATTGTCGCTCCTCTGGTGTTTGGCATAATCCAGATGGGCATCAATTTCTCCTTCCAGCATTTTTTCAATGCCGCGTTTGTGAAGCTCACTGAGGAAAGATTCTAACTCATCCCCAGTCTTAAATTGCTTCAGGAAATCATCGTTTAATAGATCTTCTTTTTTCATCATCAGTAAAGTATGTTTTAAAATTACAAAAAATTAAAATAGGGGGCCATGGCCCCCTATTTTAAAACTTACACACTTTACTGGATACTACCGAATAAATAATTCCACATATTAAGATAGCAATAAGAATTTTAGTCGATTTTTTCATTCCTTCAAAATGTTAGTTTGAGTTTCATTTAGCATGGCACACAACGTGAGTGGATATGACGGTGCCGACCTTGTGGAGGCACTGGACATTATCCACATTGTTAGCCACCGTTTTACTTGTCTTCATTCAATTTTATAGATTTAGTTTATATGCATTCCATTATTCTTTATAGTCAAAATAGTGGGAAACCCAGATTTGGTATTTGAAAGATAAAAAGGCTTTGGCCAGACCAAGATAATGACCTTTTATAACTTGTATTGTCATTTTAATTCGGCCTCGTTCATAATTTACTACTTTTTTTAGCATTTTTTTAGCGTTGTGTCACATTCAGCAAAAAATGTGGGTATTATTTCTGAAACCTTCCTAAAATATCAAAAGATAATGAAAGAAAATAAACTATTAATTTTTGGTTCATTCGTGTTCATGCTCTTGGCCTTGTGCCAAGCCTGCACAAAGGAAAATATAGATATGACAATAATCGAGGAAGAGGTTCCGGTGGATACTATCCTTTGTGACCTTTTGGTAACTATTTTTCAAGAGGAAGACAGCATGGATATGCCTTTTCTATGGGTGGATTTGCAAGGCGGGACTGCCCCTTTTAATTATCTCTGGTCGGATAGTACTAAAGCTGATACTTTGCTTGTCATTGCCAATGGTACGTATTCGGTTACTGTAACCGACAATAACCAATGTACCTCCACCGCCGATTTTGACTACGAATCACCTGACCCTTGTGCTGGATTCCAGATCACTTCTATTCAGGTGGTAACGGATAGTTTCCCAACTACCTACTCCCTAACTCCTCAGTTGATGGGGGGCACTGCTCCCTTCTATTATTTATGGTCGGAAGGCTCGACCGTAGAGACCTTAGTGACCGATGTGTCCGATACCTATTCGGTGACGGTGACGGATAACGAGGGCTGTACGGACGAGGAAGTAATTACACTGTAAAAAAAACAGAGGAGTCAGTGTCACAATGTGGCTGTCCTCCGGGTACTCTATTCAAATACATTCTCAACCAATTAAAAAATCTTCTGTGTTTCTGCAAAGAATAAGCATGCATATTCAAAATTCCCTTTTTACACTTGCTTTTCTTATCATGGGGGTTGCACACTGCTTCAGCCAAGAAATCTGCGACAACGGCATAGACGATGACAGTGATGGGTTGGTTGATCTGAACGACCCGGACTGTTCCTGTGGGCAGGAAATATGGACCTTGCTGGACAACATTCCCAATCCATCATTTGAGGAAAAACTTTGCACCCCCAATTCTCTGTCCCAACTGTTCTGCGTGACCGATTGGGAACAACCTGCTCCCGGCACGACAGATTATTTCCACACCGACGGGCTAAATTACAACTGCTTGTTCCCCAGCGGTTCACTACCCGATGGGAATGGATATATCGGTTTTCATGACGTAAATGACCCCGACATTTCTTCTCCTGTACAAAAGGAATATGCTGCAGTTTGTTTGAACGGAATATTGGAAGCCGGCAATGAATACAACCTTACTTTTCAACTTGGGTTCGCCAACGATTGGAATTGTGTGGATCCCATGACTCCCAACCAGTCACCGTCCCCCTATGTGGTCGGCATTTTCGGTACTTCAGATTGTGGGGAAATCCCTTTCGAAGTGACCAGCCCCGGTGTTTGTCCGACCGCAAACCCCAATTGGGTACAGTTGGGCCTCGACACCATTGCCGGTTCGGAAGGGTGGGTGGAAGGAAGCATATCCTTCACCCCAGGCATAGACATCTTTGGTTTTGCTATCGGGCCTGCTTGCCCCCTTGCCCCCGCTTCATCAAACAAGACTTATATGTTTTTGGACGACCTCAAGCTGTACGGGAAAGACACTAACTCCTACACTACAGGGTACCCGTGCACCAATGACGTTGCCTTCTCGGTCGAGGTGTCGGGGGCAAGTTTCCAATGGTACAAAAACGGGGTGGCCGTCCCGGGCGAAACGGGAAGCACCCTGGGCAATTTCGACAGCTACGACGTCAACGACGTTTATCAGGTGAAGATTGAATACCCAAACGGTTGTGCCATTTCGGATACCTTTAGCATACCAGTGGCCGAATGGCCTGAACTTTCCATTTCTGACCTCGTGCCTGCCAATTGTAACGGCGGCGGCGGGGCAACTGCACAAGTCAACGGGGGCACCCCTCCATATCAGTACCTGTGGAGCAACCAATCTGACCAGCCCTTTTTGGAAAACGCAGCAAAAGGTTCGTATAGCCTGGTAGTAACTGACGATAAGGGCTGTACCACCGAAGGTTCAGTGGAGGTAACGGAGTTCCGATTCTTTGACGATTTACTTTCGGACACGACCTTGTGTCCGGGATATTCCCTGCAGTTGGACGCCCATTTCCCAGGGGCCAGTAGCTACAAGTGGAACACCGGGGCAGAAGACCCTGTCATCGAGGTGTTCGCACCGGGCGTGTATGCTGTTGAGTTGACCTATCAGGGCTGCCACCAAGTAGACAGCTTGAACATCCGTGAGAAAAATGCACAGGATTGCCCCTCCTGCATCTATGTTCCAAATGCCTTCTCCCCCAACGGTGATGGGTTCAATGATACTTTCCAGGCTTATCTCTCCAGCGACTGCAATCTGTCCAGCTTCCACTTATCGGTTTTTGACCGTTGGGGCGGCCATGTTTTTGAGACATACGACATCAGCACTGGCTGGGACGGCTCTTGGAAAGGTAAGGCAGTAGTGCCAGGGCTGTATGTCTATCACCTTGTATTCAACATTGGCAGTGGCCCCGAAAACTTTGTTGCAAAGGAATTGAAAGGCGGGATAACGGTGGTGCGCTAAAGGTTCAGCGAAAACGAACCGCTGGTACTTCGACTTGAATAGGGCGACCGGAAGGGGCAGGACACCCCAACCTGGTACTGACATAGAAAATCCATATTTTTTAACTACAGGTTATGCCGATTCAGTTTTTGACATGACCTTAAAATTCTTGATCATGAAAAAATGTTTATTAGACTATTCAATGATGGCTCTTTTGAGCTTTTACCTGTTTTCCACCGCTCCCGTTTCGGCACAGGATACATTTGAAGTGGTTGCCGACCTGCCGTCATCAGAGACATTTGAAGTGGTTGCGCTTCAAATGCTCGACGAAAATATAGGCTGGGTATCTGGCTTGAAAAATAATCCTTTGGGAGAACCTCGTTCTGCCGTGTGGAAAACAACGGACGGGGGACTAACATGGACGGATATATCACCATTGCCCATAGCGTCACCTTATCCAAGCACTTTATCTGAATTGTTTTTCTATGATGAAATGACCGGCTGGGCAGGTGGTGAAAACGGAGTGTTATACAAGACCAGCGATGGGGGGGCGACTTGGACGGATGTCAGCCCTTACGACAATATGGATAATGACGGCCTTGTGGGAGCGGTCAAATCTTATGATGGCTCCACTGTTTTTGCTACGGAGTCCACTCCGGAGGCCAGGGTCTACCAAAGTCAGAACTCAGGTGCTGATTGGGATTATACGGCGATATTCCCATCAGGGACTGATTACTTAGTTGGCCAGGATATTTTTTTAAAGAGCGCCCAGGAAGTATGGGTATGTGGAAATTCGGTTTCAGGCAATGACGGCGGTTTCGTTGCCCGCTCAACAGACGGTGGACAGACCTGGGAAAACATAGTGACTGACGATGCCTTTTCTTTTGCAAATATTCAGATTTTCGGGGATTTTGGGTGGGCTTCTGCCAATAGTAGTGATCACATGAAAATTACAAATGACGGTGGACAGACCTGGTCTGATCTGAGCCTGCCGAACAATGCATACGCCCCATTTTTTATTGACGAAAACAGGGGCTGGAGTTTACAAGCTAATTCCACAAGTTATAAAACAGAAGATAGAGGACAAACATGGGAACCAGTTGATTTTGAAAGCCCGGCTACAGGCGCATTCGGATATTATGTTGCGAATTCTTATGTGCCAGGCAAAGGGATTTGGGTACTCGGAAGAACTGGTTTTGGTGAATACCGATTGTATAAGTTCCCCATTTCCCCTACTTCTTCAAGGGAGGTCATTGCTTCCGAAAATTTCATCAACGTAGTCAACAACCCTTTTTCTGAGCAGATTGCTTTGCGATTAAACGGCGATGCAAGTTTGAAGAGAGGACTTGAGTTTCAGCTTTTCGATGTAAGCGGAAGATTGGTTTTTTCCGAAAAAAGAAAACACGTGAATGCAGGGGAAGCCATTGTCCTAACCCCTACGGTCCTACTGGCAAAGGGGACATATGTCCTGAAAACATGGATGGGTGAGGGGGGTGTTGCCGAAATGTTGATAAAGCAATAAGCCTAAACCAATGATATGCAAATTGTGAATTCACTCAGGCTTTTATTCTTTTTCACTCAAAACCTTCATAAGCCAAAAAATCGAAAACAGTGTATTATAGATTTTGAATTTAAAACTAAATTTTAATGAAAAAGACAGCAATCATATTTTTCGTTCTCATGAGTATGACCATTTTGAGTCAAGCTCAGGTTTCTAATCCTCGTTCACCTGCTGAATGGGAAGAACAACAAGCAATAGTCATGGGATTCGTTCCAGTAAGCTCACATCCCGATCTACCGTGGGATGAAAGTGTTGACCCCTTCGTAAAAGTTGCAGAGGCATGCATAAATGAAAACATCAAATTCTACATTTTCGATGGTAATGATGAGCTATATGGGGTTGGAGATATAATTCTTGATACGGTGTTCTCGAATAGGGGAATTAATTCGCCATTAGTTGAAATTATCGAAGTGGATTATGATGTTAATCCTTGGTTAAGAGACCACGGTATGTTCAGCGTTTATGAAAATCAAGTAGGAGATCTGCATTTGTACAAGTATGCTGATGACAACAGTTATGGTGATTCAATTAGTAGCAGGCTGAATCTTCCACTGGCGCAAATGCCCTATACAGCCAACAATTCGGAATTTTACTATGATGGGGGAAATTGGCTGTCTGATGGTCACGGCACTTTTAATATTGCCGCAGTACACGAACTTGATATCATTGACAACAATACCCCATTGGGAATGATCAACAATTCCATACCCCAATCAAATTATTTAGGAGTATCACAAACTCTAAATGTACTTGGAATGGATTGGCATATTGACTATTACTTGAAACTGCTTGACGAGGAGACTCTTGTTGTAAGCTACATACCTCCGTCCAATGCTCACCCGGATGTTAATCCGGTCCCTGGAGAGTTGGAAGCGTGGCAGCATAAAATTGACACAACAATGAGCATGATCGGCAACCATTTGCAAAGCGCATTTGGAAGGGACTTTGAGATTATACCGATTCAAAATGCTCCGAGTGACAATAGCATCCCTCTTAATGTAACAACGCTTACCAACTTTGCCACTTACACCAACTCTCTGATCATCAATAAAACGGTGCTGGTACCTCAATATCTCTCTCAGCCCTATGACCAACTTGCACTCGATGCTTATGAAGCGGCAATGCCCGGATACAACATTGTTGGTGTCAACTGTCGTCAATTCCAGGAAAGCGCCGGTACTATCCATTGCATGACGAAGGAGATATATGCTAATGATCCGATCTATATAAAACATGCTTGGTATGAAGACACGGTGTACATCGGTGGAGACTACCCGGTCGAAGCTACGGTAATGTCCAACTTAGGGCTAAGTAATGTAAGCATGTTTTGGAGTACAGATCCCAATGGTCCGTATCAGGATGTTGCTATGAGTTATACGTCTGGTGATAAGTATGTTGCAGATATCCCACACCAGTCCGCAAATACAACGATCTATTATTACATCGCTGCGACAGATAATAACCTTAAGACTATTTCAAAGCCATTTGTTGCGCCGGATGGTGTTTATCAATTTGTCGCTGGTGGAGGTACTACTGATGTAGCTGATCTCAACACTTCCAATAATATAAAAATTTATCCAAACCCGACCAGTGGGATAATATACATTTCAGATATTATTTCTGATAAAGCGGATATAACCATTATTTCTCCATCTGGGCGAGTTATTGATAAAATTAAAGCAAATGGAAATAACCTTAATGTCGATATGCAAAAATATGGCATTGCGACAGGAATTTATTTTGTTAAAATTCAAGATGAAAATGGTTATTTTGTTTATAAAATAATGTTTAAGTAATCAATACTTCGGTGAAGGTTCAGGCCTAAATTCTTACCGGAGTATTATTGTCGAAAATTGATTCAAAAATGGTTGTTACTTTTTGATAACCAATATTTTTTAGCTATAGGGGCTGTTTCTTAGGCAGGTAAACCCTTTGGTCGGTTTCTCTTACTCCCTAATATAATACAGATACAAAATGAAAAGTAGTAGTAATATCTTCATCCATATTTTTTTGGTTGTTTTATTTTTTTCTGGTTTTGTGGAAAAGGCAGCATCTCAGCTTCCTGACGGAAGTGTGGTGCCTAATATGACCTTGACTGATATAAATGGGAATAATTATGATTTATATGAAGTTCTTGACTCAGGTAGAGGCGTTATACTCGATGTCTTCACCACTTGGTGTGGACCTTGTTGGGCCTTTCATAATTCACATATACTCAGGGATATTTATAATTGCTATGGCCCAGAAGGAACAGGAAATGTCATGGTGTTTGCCATTGAAGTTGACCCTGGAACTACCCTTGACGATCTGATGGGCAACACAGGAACCACCAGGGGGGATTGGTTGGCGGAGACCCCTTACCCTTTTGTTGATAATGCCTCTTTAGCTTCGGTTCTGCAAATCAATTTTTATCCGACAATTTATAAAATCTGTCCAATTGACAAGACCATCTATGAATTGGGAATCGTGCCATTTGAAACCGTAAAAGCAGCTTTGCTTAATGACCAATGTACAGTTCCTTCAAAAACAAAAGATGCGTCCTTCGGCTGTCGAGAGGTATCCGGTTTTTCTTGCCCCGATTCAGAAGCCAAGTTCGACCTTGAAATATTCAATGCAGGCACACAACCGCTTACATCGGCAACAATCGAGGCTTTGGTAAATGGAAACATAGTCTCTTCAATGGAGTGGACAGGCAATTTGGCAACTTTTGAGGAAGAAACCCTAAGCTTCGAACCTTTACCGATTTCAACGGGGACAGAAATAACTTTCAATATTGTGGCTGCAGGGGATGAGAGCCCTGCCAACAACCTGACCACAAGAAAAGTCAGTCATTATATAGAAATGCTCACATTGGACATTGAAATCATGACCGACCAGGCGGGCCGGGAAACGTACTGGGCCATATTGGATGTGGACAATGGCAACACGGTCGTTGCAGAAGGGGGGAATCATGGAGTTGGTTTGACCAATATTGGCACCAACACCTCCCCGCCTCCCGCTGACCCCAATGCTTACTCATTTACTGAACAATACAATATTCAGGTAGTGCTCCCCCACGAAGGTTGCTACGATTTTGTTATTACTGATTATTATGGTGACGGGATGTGTTGTGAACTCGGTGTAGGTTATTACAAGGTGAGGGATATCAGTGGAAACGTAATTTTTGAGGGCGGCCATTTTGGCGCAATCGAGTCCAACCCTTTCCATGCCGTTGCTGAACCTACTACCAGTACTGGTCATTTTCTAAACCTTAATTCATTGTCTATTTATCCGAACCCGGCAATTGGTGAAGAGCTCATTGTAGATTTCCACCTCGCCCATCCTGTTAGTTTGGAATTGGCTATTTCTAACCTAACCGGGCAAATAATCAAATCATTTGGTACGACTTATTACCATGCTGGGGAGAACAACATTGTTGCTGATATTTCAGAACTCCCCTCGGGGTTATATCTTCTTACAACATTACACAACGAAGAACGACTTGTCAAGAAGTTTGCCGTGCTTAGATAAGCACGTAATGAAGGGCTTGTTAAGTAAATTTTAAAAACTTAAATAAATGAATAAAATCATAATAGGAATACTGGTACATTTCTGCGTTGGTTATAATTTCGCTCAATCCAGCCTTATAATTAATGAGTATATGTCTTCCAATGCAAATACGATAACTGATTTTGAAAATGAATATTCCGATTGGATAGAATTATTCAACAATCAAAACACTGAAATATTATTATCCAATTACTCCTTATCGGATGATTTGGAATATCCAGACAAATGGATCTTTCCAGATGTGGAAATCCCCGCTAATGGATATTTACTTATTTGGGCAAGTGGTAAAAACACAGTAACTACATCTGGAGAAATTCATTGTAATTTTAAAATTAAATCAACAGGAGAATCACTTTTTCTATTCTCCCCGTCAAGGGAATTATTAGATGAAAGTCCTTCCATCCAATTGGCCCCGGATATATCTATCGGTAGAATTCCTTCGGATCTAATTAATTGGTATTATTTTAATGTCCCAACTCCTGAAAGTGAAAATAATACTAATCATTTTTCTGATAGAGCAAAGGTGCCAGGATTATCTCAAGAGGGGGGAATTTACACTACGTCAGTTACCATTACCCTCAACCCCAATCATCCTGATGATCAACTCAGGTATACTATTGATGGTTCTTCCCCCAACGAAAGTTCACCGCTTTATTCCAGCCCTATCACGATAAGTACAAATACCGTTTTGAGAGTAAAAGCATATCGTCAAGACGCATTGCCAAGCAGAATAACAACCAATAGCTACCTTTTCGACAATGATCTGAATTTGAGGGTGATAAGTCTTGCGACCGATCCTGATAATTTATTTGGAAGCAATGGCATTTATCAAAACTACAATTCTGGGGAAGAACGTCCAATTCATTTAGAGTACTATGAGTTAGATCAATCTCTGGGATTTAAAATTGATCTTGGCGTAAAAATTCATTCACCAAGTAGTCTTCAGCAAAAATCACTGCGATTATATGCACGGGAAAGTTATGGTACAAAGATCATCAATTACAAAATTTTTGAAGATAAGGATATTGACAGTTTTAAAACCTTAGTGTTGAGAAACGGAGGAAATGATGGAGCCCAATCACAAAAAACACACATCAGAGATGCATTTACTCATCGAGTTTATCAATTGCAAGATATAGAATACGGGATAGCTGCTTATCAACCCGTTCATGTTTACATAAACGGCAATTATTGGGGGGTTTATAATTTAAGAGAACGGCAGGACGAGCACTACATTGAATCCAATTTTGGATATGCTAAAGATGAGGTTGATTTTCTGGAGTATGATTACGCTGAACCCGGTCGAATGAAAACAGTTTGCGGGGATTGGAATGACTGGAACGCATTAAATGCTTACGTGGTGGAAAAAGATTTAAGTGTCAGCCAAAATTACCAGGTTGTTGAAGACTGGATAGATGTTGATAACTATATTGATTATCAAATTTTTGAAATTTTCATAGGCAATCAGGATTGGATAAACAATAATACTAAATTTTGGAGGCCAAAAACACCGTCAGGAAAATGGAAATGGGTACTTTGGGATACCGATTATGCTTTAGGTACTCAGAAAAATTATCCAGTTGGACATCCTGACTTTGACTTTATGCATATGGTTACCAGTTGGGGAGGTTGGGGAAATGATGATTGGACGTGGATGTTTCGCAATATTGTAGAGAATGAAGATTTTAAAAGACAATTTATCACTCGATTTTTAGACCTCTTAAATACCACTTTCCAACCAGAATACACCCTCTATCAATTTGATTATTTGGCCAGTTCCATCGAGTCTGATATGCAAAAACAATTTTCCAGATGGGGAAGTTCTGTTAGTCAATGGAATACGGATTTAGATCATACGAGAAACTTTTTGGAGCAACGTCAATATTACAATAGGGTCCATATTGCCAGTGAATTTGACCTAAATCCAACCCTTCATGACATCGAATTAAATGTCTCTGATACTCAGGCAGGAAATATTAAGATTAATACGATAATTATTGATGAAAACACTCTGGGCTGGCAAAAACGACCATACCCTTGGAATGGTAAATATTATGAGGGTTTTGAAATTAACGTAACAGCTATAGCCAAACCGGGATTTCAATTTTTATACTGGGAAGGGGATATTAATTCGGACGACCCTTCTTTGACCTTGGCCTTAACAGAAGATATAATGTTACAGGCAGTATTTGGACCGGATGAAAGTACTCAACTTCCATCATTATATATTAATGAAATCATGGCTTCCAATAATAGCTTGTACCCTGATGATTCAGGTGCCTTTGAAGACTGGATTGAAATCTATAATGGAGGAGATACTCCTGTCAACCTTGCAGAATTATATTTAACTGATGATTTGGATGATCCCCTAAAATGGGAGATACCCAGTTCGGAACCAGATAAAACCAATCTGCTGCCTGGGGAGTATATTACTTTTTTTGCTGATGATGATCCAGAGCAGGGAGTATTGCATTTGAATTTCAAATTAAAGGCGCAAGGGGAAGTTGTCGGGTTATTTTATAAAAATCAAACAGATGAGATTTCCGAAATTGATGCCATAGAATTTTCGCTATTGTCCCAAAACACCTCTTATGGCAGACTACCTGATGGTGGTTTGGATTGGGTTGTTTTTCAAATTCCTACTCCCAACGCAACCAATAAAATGATTTCTACCGGCAATTCCGAAGCTCAGATTATAACTACCACATTTAAGGTGTTCCCTAATCCAGTTTCAACAATTTTGAATATAAACATTGAAGAAAATACAAGTGTTGCCGATACTTATCTATTGAATATTTTTGATGAACTTGGGAAATTGGTCAATACTCATAAGTTAAACAATAAAGGTGTTTTTCAAATAGATGTATCCAACTGGGCAAGAGGAATATACTTTGCAAAAATTAGTCATCCTTTGATGGACTCCTTAATTCATAAAATAATTGTTTACTAGAGTTGTTTCAACGATTTCAAAAAACTAACATAGCTATAGATGGAATTAGCTCCAGGCATATTAGAAGGCTGCATTTCTAATAACCGAAAGGATCAAAAGGAATTGTATTTAATACTTCTTCCTTATCTGAGAGCTGTTGCGAATAGGTATTTGCGAAACACTTCTTATGAGAAAGATGTACTGCAAGAAAGCTTTGTCAAAATTTTTAAGAGTATAAATACCTACGACTCTAAGAAAGCACCCTTAAAAAGTTGGGCAAGCCGGATAATTATCAATACTTGCCTTAATTATAACGAGAGGGTTATAGGTGCACCGACGGAAGAGCTCCTGGTTGTCAACCACGAAGGAACGCAAAGGCCGACTGCACTTGAACAAGTAACAGATGACAAATTGTTGGCTATTTTAAAAAAGATGCCGAAAGGTTATTTTGAAGTCTTCAACCTTTTTGTTATTGAAGGTTACAATCATAAGGAAATTGCTTCTTTTCTTGGGATCAGCGAGGCATTGTCCAGAAAGAACCTTTCAAGGGCAAAAGCATGGTTTCAAAAAGCCAAACCAATGTTAATAGACAATTAAAATAAATCAGATCGGGGCATGAGTACCCTGTACTTCTAAATATTTAAAACATGGAAAATCTAGAAGAAGAATATACCAATAGATTTAACAACCAGGAATTACCTGGCGATGACTTTGATGTAGAAGGTCTTTGGGGGGAGATTGCCTCAGAGTTGGATGATACTGGTAGAAAAACTGGTTGGTGGTCGTTTAATTGGAAACATGGCTTACTGCTTTTATTGTTAGTGCCTGTTTCCATCCTTGTGGTCTATCATATTAAACAAAATCCTGGTGAGATTGAAAATAGTACAGTCTTAACCAATCAGAATGATGAACTGTCCATTGATGGTATAACGGAAATTAAACCTGCGGACTCCCTTTCCTTCAATGAAAATAACCACGCTCATGATATTACTGAAACTACAAAAGTAATCGGAAAAGAAAATAAAGTTAATTCTCCAAACGCTCCAATCGACATCGAAAAATCTAATTCGCATGAATTAAGCAGGACGAGGAATGAGAATTTTTCAGGTAAAAAAAATGCTTTACGTATACATGATAACCAGGAAAGAGAGACTTTATTTTCCTCACCATCCGATTTAAATAATAGCGAAGAAAAAACATCAAACTCTTTATCGCAAACCAAAAAAAAATCATCACTCGAAGATAATAAAGACTACATAAATCAGGCAGTAAATGACGCAGTCATATCAGCAACTACAGATAATGCTAATAATCAAACAAATAAAGAAACACAACTTAGTATTCCAAACGAAGCGACAGACAAATTGCCAGATGACGGCATAGTTTTGAATGGAAACATTCGTTCCTTGAGCGACACTTTGGAATTGGCAACACTGCCTTTAAAGCCATATTCGCTATTAAAGGAAAGCCCCCTTCCCAACCTGGAGCTGCTACCCAAGGATAAATTATTGCCGGATGGCCTTTCTTCCGGCATCCCTCTTTCTTGGAGCTTTACTGTTATTAGTGGATTTAATCAACCATATTTTTATTTTCATTCTCAAGACGAAACAGCAACCTTAAAAGAAAAAACAGAAAAAGGAAAAACCGGGTATAGTATCGGACTTCTTACCGCCCTGAGCATCAATAAAAAATGGCAGGTTTCCAGCGGATTGGAATATCACCAATTGCACTCTAAATTCACATATAGCACCCAAAGGGACAGTCAAATATTCAAACCCCAGGCCTTGTTAGCTGTGTTCATTGACAGTTTAGGGAATACGGTCAGTGAGCAGTTTGGCGATACAATAGTTGGTGCTAGAATTATACGACAAATAGAACATTACAATAAATACCGCTTATTAAGCATTCCGGTGGAGGTTGGATTTATTCAACATAATAATAAATGGAGTTATGGTATTTCAGGTGGAGTGGCATTTAATTTCCGTATTTATCAGTCTGGCAAAACATTGGATGACCAATCTTCAGTTATCAATTTTTCACAATCTGATCCAGCTGCTATTTTTGAAAAGTTTGGCCTAAGTCTTAGAATGAGCCCATTTATTAATTATCATTTATCAGAACATATCAAACTTGCTTTTCGCCCTCAATGGAATTGGAGCAACAACCAGTTATTCAGCGATGATGATTTAAAAGTAGGGGTACATCAGTTCAACTTGAATATGGGTGTGGAATGGAAGTTTTAAGATACGGTCCTAAAATTACAGTATGCTATGCTTTTCTTTCTTCAATGATGGTTGTGATTGATTATTGAGATCAGGATTCTTCTATTTTAATGGTGGCTAACGGTTAGTATATGAAAAGTAGGCGGTTATTAAGCACGAAACTTTCGGTTAAGCAGAAAGTTTGATACGAGCAACAAGCTTTGAATTGGTAGTATCCAGTAAAGTGTGTAAGTTTTAAAATAGGGGGCCATGGCCCCCTATTTTAATTTTTTGTAATTTTAAAACATACTTTACTGATGATGAAAAAAGAAGATCTATTAAACGATGATTTCCTGAAGCAATTTAAGACTGGGGATGAGTTAGAATCTTTCCTCAGTGAGCTTCACAAACGCGGCATTGAAAAAATGCTGGAAGGAGAAATTGATGCCCATCTGGATTATGCCAAACACCAGAGGAGCGACAATCCAAATGCCCGGAACGGCAATTCTAAAAAAGTAATCAAAACCTCCTATGGCGAATCTGAAATCGAGGTGCCCAGAGACCGGGATGGAAGTTTTACACCTCAGATTGTTCCTAAACGATCCAGGCTGGCTAAAGGCATTGAATCGATCGTAATTTCACTTTATGCCAAAGGGATGAGCAATGCCGATATTGAGGAACAAATTCGGGATTTGTATGACTTCAACATCTCTACGTCTACCATCTCCAAAATCACCGATAAGGTGACCGAGGATATCATTGCCTGGCAAAATCGCCCCCTGGAATCTCAGTATCTAATCGTGTGGATGGATGGGATTGTTTTTAAAGTCCGTGAGAACTCCAGAGTGACCAATAAAACAGTCTATTTGGCCGTAGGACTCAAGAAAGACGGGAGGAAAGAGGTTTTGGGCATGTGGTTGGGTAAAAGTGAAGCCGCCAGTTTTTGGATGGGCGTACTGACCGATATCAAAGCTCGGGGCGTAGAAGATATCTTAATTACCGTGACGGATAATCTCAACGGTTTTACCCAGACTATTAAAAGTGTTTTTCCTGAAACGAGCACTCAAATTTGTGTCGTGCACCAAATCAGGAATGCTTCCAAATACGTTGTCTGGAAAGATCGTAAGGTTTTTGCCAAAGACATGAAAACCATTTATGGAGCACCGACCAAAGAAGCCGCCCAGGCAGCTCTAAAGGACTTTGATGAAAAATGGAATCACAAGTATCCTTACGCTATTAAATCATGGTATAATAACTGGGATGAGCTGACCACTTTTTTTGACTTCCCTCTTGAAATTAGAACGATCATTTATACCACAAATTTGATTGAAAATCTCAACGGAAAAATCAGAAAATACACCAAAAACAAAATGTCTTTTCCAACGGATAATGCATTGAAAAAGTCGGTTTATCTAGCGATTTTTGAAATAACGAAAAAATGGACCATGCCGATTCGCAACTGGCCCATTATTCTTAACCAATTTATTGCTATTTTTGACGAAAGAGTCAAAATCTAAAAATTCGGGCGAAGCCCTCTATTTTTTATTTACACACTTAATAGGATACTGTCTTTGAATTTATTACTGTTTCGCCTATTTTTTATATACATTGTTAGCAAACGTTTTTTCTATTTCATCAATTATTATTTGAATTTTCTTTTTTGATTTTCTTTTCATAAAAGGTCTGAAAATAAAATACATTCCAACTGCAAAAAGTGTAATTCCAAGGTAACTTAAAATTAATTCAAGTTGGTTATCCTTAATCTCTTCATAGATGAAAAATCCATATCCAATTGCTAACAAAAGAACTGAAAATATTAAATGCCAATTTGCTTTTGATTTTTTTTTATTGAAGTCTTTGATTAAATCTTTAAGGAAATCGCTATTAGATTTCAATTCGTTTTTTGAAATATTTTTTAATGATTTTAACTTCAGAACTAATCCTGATAAAAATCCTATTGCAATTAGAATTTCTCCTAAACTGGTTGACCAATGTAATGGCTTGTGAAGAATAATAATCAAAATAAAAGCTATACCACATAAAACAAATAAAGAAGTTACTAAAAAAGCATTACGTTTTCTCTTGCGTTGGTATTTTTTTACAACATTTTGTATATGTTCTAAATTAGGAATATCCAAAGTGTTTTTGGAATTCCAAAGTTGTTTAATGTCTTCAAAATTGTCCATTCTCTTTGAATTTTTTTGTGAGTTTTGCTTTAATTCTATGAAATTTCACTCGAATATTAGCGTGTGAAATCCCAATAATTTCTGCAATTTTTTCTTGCGGAACGTCTTCTAATGATAACGTGATAATTATTCTTTCCAATTCTGGAAGTTCAGAAATGTATTGGTGTAATCTTGATAGTTTTTCATCTTCTTCAAAACTTGGTGCTATATTCTTTAAATTTGCAGGAAGTTCTACAGTTGGATGAGAATTTTCTTTTTGAATTTGACGTAGACATTTATTAGTAGCTATTCTATAAATCCAAGTTCCAATGGAAGAGCGGTTTTCAAATTTTTTCAAATTCACCCAAACTGCAATGAATGTTTCTTGTGTTATGTCTTTTGCTAATTCAAAGTCATTAAAAAATCCTAGACAAATACGAAATATTTTTGATGAATAGCTTTTATATATTTCGTCAAAATCCATAACGTAGTTTTAATAAAATACTGCTAAAACTATTTATTGATGTTTAGCTTGTCTTTTTTCTTTACTCATTAATATTACGCCAATAAGTTCAACAATTATTCCGCTTATCATCAATATGTTTTTATAGAAATCCGTAATATGCAAAGAACTTATCCGCTCAATGAAATTTGGAAGTACCACCATTAATAGTCCTATTGAAATTAATGGAAACCATTTTGATTTTCTTTTAGTGCACATTTTCTTGTTTTTTGTGTTTATATCCTTTAGATACAAGACGAAGTAAAATGTTACAGTTTAATGAGTAATTTTTTATAATGTTTGCTAACGGTTTGGCTATGCCCAGTAAGGGATTACGAAGCGCTTCCGTTTCAATTTATTACTAATGTTCATTACTTGCGCTTAATTTCAGTTTACTACTAAAACCCTTATTGGGTATAGCCTTTGTTACCAGCCTGTTGTTTTTCAAATGTTTTTTTATTCTCATTCCATTTCATTAAATATTCATTGGAATTTACTTTTTTCTTCTTATTAATTCTATCGTGCCATTCAAAGTTTTCACAGTCAAAGGAGAAAACGAGTTCTGTTACTTTTATCTCTTTCTGATTCATAAATTTATAGTGCCTTTCTACAACTTCACCTTTTTCTTCTCTCGTGGGACTACAATCTCTTGTTTCCAAAGAAATGCAAAATATATTCTCAAAATCAAATGATTCAGTAAATCTATAAATTTCTTCAATATGCTCAATGTATGCTACTGACTGTGTCGGCCAATCTATTCTATATTGAATCTCATCAATTGAATCATTGTTCCAATCATAAATTTTTATTACATCATTATGATAGTGACAACCCATTAATTCTCCATTCCCTAATTCCTTTAAATTATTGTTATAAAGAAATAGTTTGATTGAATTTCCATTAGTTGACCATTGTTCATAATTTATTGTAATTAGAAAATCACTATTATAAGATTTGATTTTTATGTTGTCCTTTAAAAATCCTGTTGATAAATTGTTGAATTCAAATTGCAATGAGTTAAAGTCAAATAAATGCTCACAAGCGTAAATAAAATATTTGGCACTTTTAATTTCGGTATCAATTTTCAGAGAGTCAAGAACTTTACTAATGTTAGAGTCAATTGCAGAATTGTTATTCTTAGTTAATTTTTCAAAAGTCACAGAATCGTCGTCAGTTTTCTCAATGACAGAGGTATTGTTATTCTGCTTGGAATTACAACCAATTACAAATAGAAATAAAAGTGTCAATATTTTGAATCTGCTCTTCATTTCAATGGCTGGTAACGGTCCGGGCTATGGGTAGTAGCGGCCAAATGGTAGCTTCCTTCCCGTAAACAATTCCGTTGCTTAAAGTTAATGTCTTTGCCTTTTCAATTTCAGCAGCTATTACCTATAGCCAGTGTTATGTATTTGGGCCGTGATTCAGAGCAATCTTCTACCTGCATCTGTAATTTTTTATTCCAAAAGTCGGTTTCTGTCCCGTTTAGAAAAAGTCAAAATGCGCTTTTCTAATTTCTATTTCATTCCTAATTTTGGAAATCTAATTCTTCTCAATTTCTGCTCGATTCTTTTTTGGATTCGGTTAATTTGGAAATCGTTTTATTCCACATAATTTTGTCCAAATTCTGATCTTTTATCTTTTGACGTAATTCTAATTCTAACTCTATTTTTTCTACCTGGGTGGAACATGCTATTTTTTGTAAGCGCATTTTTGACGTCCTTCCAGAAAATTAATAATCCTCAATTACGACAATGTTAGACTTAACCCGGCCTTATACATAACGTGGGTGGATATGAGGGTGCCGACCTTGTGGAGGCACTGGACATTATCCACATTGTTGGCACCAGTTATTTTTCGGAACGTTAAATTTTTCAGCCTATCAGAGTCAAACTTAAAGCCTGAAATTTGACCATCCGTTCTTTGAAACCTTAATAGTCCTAACTCCACTGTGAATTGGTCAATTTCACTATAAGTAGAATCTTCCATTGATTGTTTGTTCTTAATATTCCTTTTTAAAATTCTATTTTCAATTTCAAAATTGTAAGTAACGTCAATTTTCTTCCAATAAAAGGAACCACTGTAATCCCAGCTCCCATAAGAGGGTGCCCTCAGATGGTGAATCCGATTATTCCTTTTTCACGATGGCCTTGACATAGTGCAGTGATTGACCGCTCAAGTGCAGGAAGTACATGCCTGTTGGTTGTGCACCGAGATCAAAGGCTACCGGTTGCCCCTGAGCAATATCTTGTTGCCTTAATACAAGTCTTCCCTGTGTATCCAGAATCTCGAGATCGTAGTTGCTGCCCACTGGGAAAATGTCTTTTGTATCCACAAAAAACAGATCTGAGGAGGGGTTGGGATAGACCTTTATCGTCTTTGTGATTGATTCGACCAAACTGGTGCTTAAAATCGCCTCAGTGTGCCCCATCACATCATCAAAGTACCAGAATTCTGTGGTTGTACTCCCGTGATTATAAGTCAATCTTAGTTGGTCATAGACTTCGGAGGGTATTCCTGTGAAGTCATAGACGAGTTGGACCCATTGATTGACATCGTTGGGGCCGTAGTCTAGCTCTACCTTGATTCTTTCCATTCCCGTTGTCTCGTCGTCCAGCATGAATCGAACCACGCCGGTTGCACTGGAAAATACTTTTTGACTCATAACGGGTCTGAGGTCAAAGGCTATTTCATACACATCTGCTTCAATTCCCGCAAACGGGGCGGATCCAAACGTTTTGTTTACACGGCCTACGCGATTGCTCGTATTGATCCCGGAAGGTGAAGGGTTGTCGACCTCTTCGAATACTACACCTTCATAGGGTATGAATTCCAAATCCACGACATCAAAATCTGCATACAGAAAAGATGCTTCAACCGCAAAAGGGAAATCGTAGCTGTTCGTCCCGCAAGTCGTCTCAACTATTACGCTGATGACCCCGTCCATAGTTCCGAAGTCGACCTCTATGGTAGAGGTACCTTGTCCTGAAATGATACTAACATCGGAGGGAACAGACCAGATATAGGTGGCATTAGGTACCTCACCAATGGAATAGGTGCGGTTTGTAGTATTGGGGGGTATGGATGGCTGACCGCTAATGGTATATGTTTGGATAGCTACCGACAGGGTATCACTAAAAGAGGAGCCGCAGGAGCCGGCGTAAGTGACGATCACATCACCGTATTCACATCCCCAGTCCACTTCAATTTGGTTGGTGCCTTGTCCCGAGACAATACTGGCCCCATTCGGCACTTCCCATGTCAAGGAGCCCGAGCTTGCCTGTGAAAGGCTATAGGTGATGCCGGCTTGATTTCCTGTGACGGTGCCCGGACCAGAGAGGGTCGGAAGCGCAAAGCTGGGCACATCGTAGGAAAGGGTCGCAGTATCGCAAGCGGTTTGTAATTCGAGGGAAATATTTCCGGGGGTACAGCCCCAGTCCACTGTAATTTCATGGGTGCCCTGTCCGGAGGTAATCTCAGCATCAGGAGGGACCGTCCAGATATAATTGGCTCCAGCAATGTCAAAGGTGCGGTATTGAAGGCCAACCGCCTCCACCACGGGTTGAACACCCCTTATAGGGAGTCTATCCGGCCGGTTATACACCCGTACGTAATCCACCTCCAGGGTCTGAGGCAGTACGGTGGTGGCGTCCACATCTCCTGGCCAATTCCCCCCCAAGGCCAGATTCAAGATGAGATAAAAGTCTTCTTGGAAAGGTTCCCAGGGGCCAATATCATCCGCAGTCAATTGATGGTATTGGATGCCATCCACAAACCAGGTGATGGAATCGGGTTCCCATTCCATGGCAAACACGTGAAAGTCGTCGGCGAAGGTTTCGCCCGGAGGCAAATCATAATACCCGGAATTGTAGTCATAAGGCATGCCGGTGTGTACGGTTCCGACGGCCTGACCAGGATTGCTCCCAATCATCTCTGCGATATCTATTTCCCCGCTTCCGGGCCATACGCCGTAGACGGATTCCGTCGGGAGCATCCAGAAGGCGGGCCAAACCCCCTGTGTCGTGGGAAACCTCATTCGGGCTTCAAAGCGGCCGTACCGGAAGTCGGCTTTTCCCTGGCTTTTGATTCTGGCGGAAGAATAGTCCTCTCCTCCCACGCTATCCTCCCGTCCGGTAATGACCAGCAGGCCATTTTCTACCTTGATATTTTCGGGAGCGTCTGTATAGTACTGCTGTTCATTATTCCCCCAACCACAGAGTTCCGGACAGCCGTTTCCGATTTGCTGACTCCACCGGGTGGTGTCCAGGGCCATGCCGTCAAATTCATCGGACCAGATCAGTTCCATACAAGGCTGTGCCCTTATCCTGTCCCATAAATTTAAAAAAGTTTATTTTTATGTCAAATACAAGTGTTTATTATGCATAAAAATACGGCTAGTTTAGAATTTTGGAGCGAAGAACTCGAGTATTCAAAATTACCTGATGAACGTTTTCGATCAAACTTGGTAAAGATGTGCCATTCTTTGCAAGAGAAGCCAGAACATTCTTTTTCATCTGCATGTGGAGAAGTCGTGAGAAAATCAGCACATCGTCTTTTTTCAAAAGAAGAATCAATTGATATTCAACTTGGGCATCGGCACAAAACGCTAGAGCGGTGTAAAAATCACAACCGGATTTTAGTAATTGAGGATACAGCTGATTTGAATTATAGTAGCCACAAAAGCACTAAAGGTCTTGGTGGTCTTGGTGGAAAAAATACAAAAGGGCTAAATATTCATTCTGCGATGGTTCTGACTACAGAAGCAGAGCCATTAGGATTGATTGGTCAATATATTTGGGCTCCTAGAGCTTCAGGGAGAAAGAAGAAAAACCATAACTATTCAATACAAGAAAAGGAAAGTTTCAAATGGATTCGAACAAAAAACTGGGTTAATGAATGGTTTGAGGACTATCACGGCCAGGTAATTGTAGTTGGAGACAGGGAGGCTGATTTTTATGAACATTTTTCATGGTCACGAAAACAGTCGATTGAACTTTTAATTCGAGCACAACACCTTAATCGCAATATTTTTTATAAGGGAAATAAAACTAAAGTATCAAAAATCCCAGAATTGGTAGAAGAATTAGGGAAGCTAGAAGTAACCATTCCTCGTCAAAAAAACAGAAAAAAAAGGAAGGCGCAGTTATCCCTTCGAGTAGCAAAAATAGAATATCCCCCTGCTTATCATAAAAAAGGTAAAACCCATTCCTTAACATTAGTCCATGTTAAAGAAATAGAAAAGGAAGGAATAAAATCACCTGTTGAATGGTATTTATTGACGACTTTAGAAGTAAATAATTTTGATGAGGCATATGAAGTATTACATTTTTATGTTTTACGCTGGCCTATCGAACGGTTTCATTTAGTACTCAAATCAGGGTTAAAAGTGGAGCGTTTGCAATTTGATGTTTTCATTAGGTTAAAACATGCTTTAGAAGTTTGTTCTTTAGTCGCCTGGCAGCTATTGTGGTTAGCATATATAGGGAAAGCTAAGCCCAATGCAATAGCAGCAGAGGTCTTTGATACAATTGAAATTGAAATTTTGAAACAATATACTGGAGTAAAAATAAAAACAGTAACAGATTTTATTTTAGCCTTAGGTTCTTTATCAGGTTTTGCAAAATCAAAAGTTCAACCTTTGCCTGGAGAAAAATTATTATGGCAAAGTTTAAAATTACTACGAGCCATGAAATTAGGTTATATGCTGAAAACTAAACCGCCATGATTTATGGGACAGGATAAGGGCTGTGCCTGCATCCCGGTGGGGATGAACAAGAAACCAAGTACTAGAAATATAAATAGTTGAGTTATTCGGTTCATAAAGTAGTTATTTTTGAATGGCATAAAAGAAAGATGGTATGATTTGGTTAGCAAAATTCTTCTTCTCTCAGCATAAATGCTGTCTATTTCTTCAACCAAGATAATTGGAAAGAAGTAGGTTGTATAATTAGTTATTGGTGCCAACGGTCAGTATATGCGTAGTGCGACCGCCTAGGGAGCATTATCGCATATACATTGTTGAACAAAGCTCCTACGGAGCAACTAATCCCTCCCCACTTGCTTTGCACCGATTAAATTACTATTTTCTTTTCATTGTTTCACTAAAGTAATCAATTATGATTGTTAAAAAAAACCTGGAAGCCCACGGGCGTAACTGAATTTGATGACGCGCTCCAGCGCATGGATAACCATATGGCTCTTGCCAATAATGCCTGGGCTACCCGACAAAATTACCTTCGTGGTCTTCGTGATTTAATGCTGCACCTGGACAAACGACCAGAAGACTGCTCTGCCGATGAGATTAAAGCCTACCTCGTTTTTGCCCGCGATCACCAACAACTCAGTTCTTCTTCTGTCAATCTTCGCGTATGCGGTGTCAAGTATTATTGCCGGGAAGTCATTCGCCGACTGGACCTGGTAGTGAAAATTCCCAACCCGCGCCTCCAAAAGTATTTTACCGAGGTCCTGACTTTTCAGGAAGTGGAGCGACTTTTTGGAGCCTGCCGCGATATGCGCCAACTACTGGTCCTTCAACTTATCTACGAGACCGGTATTCGTACCCGGGAGCTGGTCAGGCTTCGCGTAAGCGACTTCGACAAAAACCTGCGTATCATCACCATCCGTAATAGTAAAGGTCGCAAAACCAGGACTGTTCCTTATGGTGATCAGTTGCGGAATACCTTGCGTCAATACTGCATCGTTCGAGGTAGTGTTCCCACAAACACAATCATTGAAAGTATTAAGGAACCCGGCACCCCACTTAGGATTCGCGGTGTGCAATTCATTGTCAAAGAAGCGGTACGTCGCAGCGGGCTAAAAAAACGCATTCATCCGCATACCCTGCGCCACACTTTTGCGGTGCATTATCTCAACCTCAGTGGTACGTTGCCACAGCTTCAACGCCTGCTGGGACATGAGCATATCACCACTACTTTACACTATCTGAAGTATGCTCATATTCCCGGAATGGCAGCTATTTCTTTGCTGGACAACTTATTGCAAACAAAATGAGGCCCCAACTGGAAGTCGCTCAGGTAATTGATCGTTTTTTACATCAACTGCCTGACCATAAACTGACGAAGTACCACCGACGCACGCTTAAGGCTATTCAGGCTTGCCGAACTGCTTCTCTGGGCGGGCATGTCGATGCTTGTGATAGCTGCGGTCATTTGCGTATAAGTTACAACAGTTGCCGCAATCGACATTGTCCAAAATGTCAAGGCCTCAACAAGGAAATGTGGACGATACAACAAGAGGATCAACTCCTGCCAACGACCTACTTCCATGTCGTTTTTACACTGCCACATGAACTCAACGGATTGTGTTTACACAATCCCCGGTTCATGTATGATTTGTTGCTACGTTCCTCCTGGTACACCCTGAACACTTTTGCCAGGGATCCCAAATGGCTAGGCGCTAAATCTGCTGCCACTATGGTTTTGCACACCTGGGGACAAACTTTGGTACTTCATCCTCATGTGCATTGTATCGTACCCAATGGTGGCCTTACGTCGAAGGACGAGTGGCAACTCCCCAAACGCGGCAATGCCAAATTCCTTTATCCGGTAAAGGCCCTGAAAAAAGTATTCAAAGTTTTTTTCCTCAAACAAATGCGATTGGCACTTGAGCAGGGCCTTTTAATATTACCCCCTGACTTTCCTTCCAAGCCTGCCCGCTATCATCCCTGGAAAGAAAACCTTTATGCTAAGGATTGGGTGGTACACACCAAAAAGCCTTTTGCCGGAGTTCAACATGTGGTTAAATACCTCGCCCGGTATTCTCACCGCGTGGCCATCACCAATCACAGGATCAAACAAATCGATCAGCAATCTGTCCAATTCGACTACAAAGACTATGCTGATCGTGGTCTGAAAAAAGTGATGACGTTATCCGGAAAGGATTTTATCCAGAGGTTTTGCCTCCACATCCTTCCCCCGGGATTCCGAAAAGTCCGGCAGTACGGTTTTCTTGCCAATGCCTCTAAAACCAAAGACATAGCTGCAGCCCGTAAGGCTCTGGGGCGAAAACACAAACAATTACTCCAACGGGCCGAACGAAAAGTACTGGCTAAACTTCGACTCTTTAGTCAAAAAGTGGATCGTTGTCCCTGTTGTCAAAAAGGTAAAATGATCCTTGTTTATGCTTTTATTGCAAATAAAGATCCGCCGGTTTACCATACAGCCATTACTCATTCAAAGTAACAACCCTCTTTCACTTTGGCAGCTTAACCTGCCCTGGCATCTTTATGTTTACCTGGCAGAAATCACAGGCAAAAGGCTTAAAAAAGTGCTGTATTTTGTAAATAACTTTCTCTAATATTTAAGGATAAACCACTCTTTTTAACCCCAACAGGGCAAGTAATCCCAATAAATCTTTATAAACCTTCCTCTATAAAATTCCTGCCTTGAATCGAAAACCCATAAAGAATTTTTCTTTCACTTCCGGCTACGCTTCGTTCAACAAAGTCCGAATAGTCGGTTGCACCAGACTATTCAGCCTTTAATATTGTGTGTTGGTGTTTTTCGTGCCTGATATATATATCATACCGCCTTTCACTTTGCTCTCATTTATAATTATTCCACTTTTTTCAACAATAATCATTATTTCAGATGAATTAAGTGGTTTTGCTACGTGTCCTTTTTTATGAAGAAACTTTAAATATTTAGCACTCCATTTTCTGTCTGTACATAAACTTGAAATAAACAATTTACCATCAGGATTCAATATCCTTACAATTTCTTCTAATAATCTCGAAGGGTTATCAAAAATATGAAATACACCAAAACTCAAAACTGTTTGAACAATGTTATCCTTAAATGGCATATGAAGAGCATCTGAGCGCATAAAAGTTACTGAAGACATATCTTTTGATTTATTTTCAAGTTTAATCCGTCCAAGTCGTAACATTTCTAACGAAAGGTCACAAAGATAAAGGTCTTGTAAGATAGTCTCTGCATATATTTTGCTTGTAAAGCCAAGTGTTCCACAGCCAATATCTACAATTATTCCATTGCTACTGTGTTTAATCCCCTTTTTACAAAAATTGGAATAGTCTTGTGGGGAATTACCCCACATTATTTTATTGTAAGTAATTGTTCAAATTTATTTATAAGTTATATTTGTACCCAAAAAGATGGGTCGAAAATCAAAGAAGCTAGACTTAACGGCGGCAGAGAAAGCTGAATTGGAAAAAGGATTCAAATATTCTGGATCAAAAGTGTTTTCCCAGCGATGTCACATGATTTTATTGAAGAATCAAGGGTTGACCTCACAACAGATTGCTGATATTTTTGGCGTTACTTTTCAACCGGTAAATAGTTGGATCAAAAGGTATCTTTCCGATGGGATCGAAGGTTTGAAAACAAAATCTGGTCAGGGAAGAAAGCCCATTTTAAACAAAGAACAGGATGAAGCCAAAGTAAAAGCAGCTATCAAAAATGAACGGCAACGAATTAAGTTAGCGAAAGAAGACTTAGAAAAAGATTTAGGAAAAAGCTTCAGTGTTTTAACCCTAAAACGATTTTTAAAAAACTTGGGTGCCGATGGAAACGAATCCGTTTAAGACCCAAAGGAAAACCTAATAAAGAACTATATGAAGTTCGAAAAGAATCTTTGAGTTTGATAGAACAGCAAGCTGAACTTGGAAACATTGACCTGTATTATGCTGATGAAACGCAATTTTCTCAACAAGGCTATGTTCCTTACGGCTGGCAATTTAATGATGAAGATGTAGCTATTGAAGCATGCAAAGGCAAATCACTGAACTGCTTCGGATTGCTTTCAAGAACCAATCAATTCATCTACAAAATGACAACGCAAAATATCAACTCAGATCTTGTAATTGAAATCCTGGATAACTTATCCTTGCGTATAACCAAGTTTACTTTTGTGGTCCTGGATAATGCAAGAATACATACTGCCCGTAAAGTCAAACAACTTTTCGAGGTATGGCAGCAAAGAGGTTTGTTTATTTTTTACTTACCTCCATACTCGCCACATCTCAATATTATTGAAAGGCTTTGGAAAGAAATGAAACAAGGATGGCTGAAACCTTCCGATTACCATTCTGCTGATGATTTATTCTATGCTGTAAATAGAGTTTGTTCAGCAATCGGTAGTTCCTTGTTCATAAACTTTTCAAAATACTCCTTTTAGTTATATTTTATTTTGAACAATTACTTAAAAATAATTGCTTATTAATTTGTCATATTGAATTGCTTGAGAATCATATTCACCCTTTCGAAGACCTTTAACTTCATAAGTTACATTGTCTAATTCAACTATTTCTCTATCAAATATCTCTTTATTCATTGAGCAGTTACTGTTTTTTTCACTTACACACAACGGTCAGTGGATGCGTCGTACTTTTTTGTGTTGCGCCCGCGGCAAAAAAGTATGATCGACATCCATTTTGTTGAACAAAGCTCCTACGGAGCAACTAATCCCTCCCCACTTGCTTTGCACCGATTAAATTACTATTTTCTTTTCATTGTTTCACTAAAGTAATCAATTATGATTGTTAAAAAAAACCTGGAAGCCCACGGGCGTAACTGAATTTGATGACGCGCTCCAGCGCATGGATAACCATATGGCTCTTGCCAATAATGCCTGGGCTACCCGACAAAATTACCTTCGTGGTCTTCGTGATTTAATGCTGCACCTGGACAAACGACCAGAAGACTGCTCTGCCGATGAGATTAAAGCCTACCTCGTTTTTGCCCGCGATCACCAACAACTCAGTTCTTCTTCTGTCAATCTTCGCGTATGCGGTGTCAAGTATTATTGCCGGGAAGTCATTCGCCGACTGGACCTGGTAGTGAAAATTCCCAACCCGCGCCTCCAAAAGTATTTTACCGAGGTCCTGACTTTTCAGGAAGTGGAGCGACTTTTTGGAGCCTGCCGCGATATGCGCCAACTACTGGTCCTTCAACTTATCTACGAGACCGGTATTCGTACCCGGGAGCTGGTCAGGCTTCGCGTAAGCGACTTCGACAAAAACCTGCGTATCATCACCATCCGTAATAGTAAAGGTCGCAAAACCAGGACTGTTCCTTATGGTGATCAGTTGCGGAATACCTTGCGTCAATACTGCATCGTTCGAGGTAGTGTTCCCACAAACACAATCATTGAAAGTATTAAGGAACCCGGCACCCCACTTAGGATTCGCGGTGTGCAATTCATTGTCAAAGAAGCGGTACGTCGCAGCGGGCTAAAAAAACGCATTCATCCGCATACCCTGCGCCACACTTTTGCGGTGCATTATCTCAACCTCAGTGGTACGTTGCCACAGCTTCAACGCCTGCTGGGACATGAGCATATCACCACTACTTTACACTATCTGAAGTATGCTCATATTCCCGGAATGGCAGCTATTTCTTTGCTGGACAACTTATTGCAAACAAAATGAGGCCCCAACTGGAAGTCGCTCAGGTAATTGATCGTTTTTTACATCAACTGCCTGACCATAAACTGACGAAGTACCACCGACGCACGCTTAAGGCTATTCAGGCTTGCCGAACTGCTTCTCTGGGCGGGCATGTCGATGCTTGTGATAGCTGCGGTCATTTGCGTATAAGTTACAACAGTTGCCGCAATCGACATTGTCCAAAATGTCAAGGCCTCAACAAGGAAATGTGGACGATACAACAAGAGGATCAACTCCTGCCAACGACCTACTTCCATGTCGTTTTTACACTGCCACATGAACTCAACGGATTGTGTTTACACAATCCCCGGTTCATGTATGATTTGTTGCTACGTTCCTCCTGGTACACCCTGAACACTTTTGCCAGGGATCCCAAATGGCTAGGCGCTAAATCTGCTGCCACTATGGTTTTGCACACCTGGGGACAAACTTTGGTACTTCATCCTCATGTGCATTGTATCGTACCCAATGGTGGCCTTACGTCGAAGGACGAGTGGCAACTCCCCAAACGCGGCAATGCCAAATTCCTTTATCCGGTAAAGGCCCTGAAAAAAGTATTCAAAGTTTTTTTCCTCAAACAAATGCGATTGGCACTTGAGCAGGGCCTTTTAATATTACCCCCTGACTTTCCTTCCAAGCCTGCCCGCTATCATCCCTGGAAAGAAAACCTTTATGCTAAGGATTGGGTGGTACACACCAAAAAGCCTTTTGCCGGAGTTCAACATGTGGTTAAATACCTCGCCCGGTATTCTCACCGCGTGGCCATCACCAATCACAGGATCAAACAAATCGATCAGCAATCTGTCCAATTCGACTACAAAGACTATGCTGATCGTGGTCTGAAAAAAGTGATGACGTTATCCGGAAAGGATTTTATCCAGAGGTTTTGCCTCCACATCCTTCCCCCGGGATTCCGAAAAGTCCGGCAGTACGGTTTTCTTGCCAATGCCTCTAAAACCAAAGACATAGCTGCAGCCCGTAAGGCTCTGGGGCGAAAACACAAACAATTACTCCAACGGGCCGAACGAAAAGTACTGGCTAAACTTCGACTCTTTAGTCAAAAAGTGGATCGTTGTCCCTGTTGTCAAAAAGGTAAAATGATCCTTGTTTATGCTTTTATTGCAAATAAAGATCCGCCGGTTTACCATACAGCCATTACTCATTCAAAGTAACAACCCTCTTTCACTTTGGCAGCTTAACCTGCCCTGGCATCTTTATGTTTACCTGGCAGAAATCACAGGCAAAAGGCTTAAAAAAGTGCTGTATTTTGTAAATAACTTTCTCTAATATTTAAGGATAAACCACTCTTTTTAACCCCAACAGGGCAAGTAATCCCAATAAATCTTTATAAACCTTCCTCTATAAAATTCCTGCCTTGAATCGAAAACCCATAAAGAATTTTTCTTTCACTTCCGGCTACGCTTCGTTCAACAAAGTCCGAATAGTCGGTTGCACCAGACTATTCAGCCTTTAATATTATGGCCAGTTTCTATCTTAAGATGAAACATTGATAAATAGTTTCTTAGCTTTTTCTTTAAATATACATTCCCAATTTTTATCTTTTCCTATTTCGATTTTACAATCAGTTAATCCTTTTCTGAATGACCAAAACAAATCTTCGACTTTTACTGCAACAACATTAGCTCTTTTGTTTGATTTGCTTATCGCACTTTCTAGGATTTCATGATTAGAATTACCCCAGGAGTAATAAATTTGCTTAGCTCTACCTTCCTTGGATAAATTAGATTCACTTACTTGTTGATGAAGTAATCCACACCTTGCGGCATATATATCATTCTCATTGCAGGGTAAAGGATATTTTGTAAGCATCCACTTTTTTACCCATGATTTAAATACACTCCTTCCAGTTCGATCAGATTTTTCTGCTAAAAAGCTAAAACTGTCAATAGCCGAAAAAATTAATATTAAACATGGAACTATTCGCTCCTTTTCTAAAGCTTCTTCAATAGTTTGGATAATGTCCGAAAAAGTCCTATAAAATCCCTCCATCTTTTTTACCTTTCTTTTTGTTTAATTGCCCTCTTAAATTCGATCAAACAATCTTGAACTAAAGATGATGAAAATTCCTCCAATTCTTCTTTTGGTTTTTCTAATACCTCTGCAAATTCGGACTTTGAGTATGATTCAATGAGCTTGGTTAATGAACATTCACAATAGGTTTTTGACAAAGCTGGATAATCAGCTCCATCTTCTCCTAAATTTTGCATGCATTTCTTTAACATAAGTGCATATTCATTTTCACTCCATTCTTCTGAGGCTTTCGATTTTATAGAATTTTGATATTCTGTCAAACATTCTTGAAATACAGGTTTTGAAATTCTAATTTTTTCTTCTTTCGGCTTCTTTAATATCTTCAAGTATTCAGATTTAGTGAAATGTGCAAACATCTTGTCATTCGAGCATTCACAATAAACTTTTGTTAATTCTGGGAATAAAACTCCTTTTTCTCCGATTTCTTGGATACACTTATTAACTAGCAAACTTCGTTCTTCATCTGTCCACTTTTGCCTTTCATTTCTGGAGCTGACTAAATCACCCAATCCCGAATAAATATTATACCCTGCAACAATAACCAAAATTGCAAGTATAAAATATTTGCCGGTCATAAAATTCGTATTTGATTCTTTGTTCATTTCCTCAATGATAATTGGCCATAACGGTCCGGGCTATGGGTAGTAGCGGCCAAATGGTAACTTCCTTCCCGTAAACAATTCCGTTGCTTAAAGTTAATATTTTTTGCGTTTACAATTTCAGCAGCTATTACCTATAGCCAGTGTTATGTATTTGGGCCGTGATTCAGAGCAATCTTCTACCTGTATCTGTAATTTTTTATTCCAAAAGTCGGTTTCTGTCCCGTTTAGAAAAAGTCAAAATGCGCTTTTCTAATTTCTATTTCATTCCTAATTTTGGAAATCTAATTCTTCTCAATTTCTGCTCGATTCTTTTTTGGATTCGGTTAATTTGGAAATCGTTTTATTCCACATAAATTTGTCCAAATTCTGATCTTTTATCTTTTGACGTAATTCTAATTCTAACTCTATTTTTTCTACCTGGGTGGAACATGCTATTTTTTGTAAGCGCATTTTTGACGTCCTTCCAGAAAATTAATAATCCTCAATTACGACAATGTTAGACTTAACCCGGCCTTATACATAACGGTCCGGGCTATGGGTAGTAGCGGCCAAATGGTAACTTCCTTCCCGTAAGTAATCCCGTTGCTTAAAGTTAATAATTTTGCCTTTCAATTTCAGTAGCTATTACCTATAGCCAGTGTTACTGGTTCGGCTTTTTCGATTCAGCTCCCGCTTCGTATTTTTCTTATTTGAAAATCGTTTTCCAGACATAGTTTTTTGTTCCAGGTTTACTTTCTAAAAATATTGGGATGATTTTAGAAATTCAATTTACTTATTTTTTGGGATATCTACCTAAAAATCCAGTTACAAAATTCTGATCACTTTTACCTTTGTTCAACGTCGCAACTCAAAATTCCAGATACTATTTGTGGATCTCGCAACTAAAAACTACAGATTTCTGAATCGATTTTTTTCTGATTTATTTCTTGTCAAAGTGCTTTTTGGAATTCTAAGATTCTGCTTGTATGTCTGATCATCTTTTTTGTAGCTGACCAGTAACGGTCTCGGCTATGGGTAGTAGCGGCCAAATGGTAGCTTCCTTCCCGTAAACAATCCCGTTGCTTAAAGTTAATGTCTTTGCCTTTCAATTTCAGCAGCTATTACCTATAGCCAGTGTTACTGGTTCGGCTTTTTCGATTCAGCTCCCGCTTCGTATTTTTCTTATTTGAAAATCGTTTTCCAGACATAGTTTTTTGTTCCAGGTTTACTTTCTAAAAATATTGGGATGATTTTAGAAATTCAATTTACTTATTTTTTGGGATATCTACCTAAAAATCCAGTTACAAAATTCTGATCACTTTTACCTTTGTTCAACGTCGCAACTCAAAATTCCAGATACTATTTGTGGATCTCGCAACTAAAAAACTACAGATTTCTGAATCGATTTTTTTCTGATTTATTTCTTGTCAAAGTGCTTTTTGGAATTCTAAGATTCTGCTTGTATGTCTGATCATCTTTTTTGTAGCTGACCAGTAACGGTCCGGGCTATGGGTAGTAGCGGCCAAATGGTAACTTCCTTCCCGTAAACAATTCCGTTGCTTAAAGTTAATATTTTTTGCGTTTACAATTTCAGCAGCTATTACCTATAGCCAGTGTTATGTATTTGGGCCGTGATTCAGAGCAATCTTCTACCTGTATCTGTAATTTTTTATTCCAAAAGTCGGTTTCTGTCCCGTTTAGAAAAAGTCAAAATGCGCTTTTCTAATTTCTATTTCATTCCTAATTTTGGAAATCTAATTCTTCTCAATTTCTGCTCGATTCTTTTTTGGATTCGGTTAATTTGGAAATCGTTTTATTCCACATAAATTTGTCCAAATTCTGATCTTTTATCTTTTGACGTAATTCTAATTCTAACTCTATTTTTTCTACCTGGGTGGAACATGCTATTTTTTGTAAGCGCATTTTTGACGTCCTTCCAGAAAATTAATAATCCTCAATTACGACAATGTTAGACTTAACCCGGCCTTATACATAACGGTTAGTATATGAAAAGTAGGCGACTACGAAGCACCAAATTTTCGGTTAAGCACAAAGTTTGATACGAGCCAAAACCCTTGAATCTATTACTGTTTCGCCTATTTTTTATATACATTGTTACCTGCTGGCTTTTTTCATTTCTTTCTATTTTAGCAGTAAGAGCTGGCTGTCTACTTTACTAATTACCCAATGTTTTACGAGTGGTTCAATATTTACATATTCTCCGCTTTTCAGTGTTTCTTTAATACCTTTTTCGTTTTCAAAAACAACCTCACCTTCAACACAAATTAATAATGCCGGCACTTTTGTTACGTGTTCTTTGAGTTCCTGATTTTGTAATATTTGAAGAGCCGTTGCAATACCTTCTCCTTTAAAGAATGGAACTGCAGAAACTGGTTTGTCGATTGAATGATTACTTTTTAAGTTCATTGTCTTTATTGTTCGTTATGGTAAAATATGCAATTAGTGTAAATGCAATTGTCAAGCTTATTCTAAAAATCATTGCACCAACTGTTTTGGTTTCATAAATACCGCCATTACTTATATGGATTTTTAATGAAACAAACGAAATGATTAAAATTACGGAAGCTACTGAAAGTATAATAGTTGTCCAACTTTTGAATTTTAAAAATCCATAAGCCGAACACAAATAGAGAATGCTACTGACAAAATTTGACCAAACAACAAATAAGACATAATTACCTTCTTTTGCTCGTATGCCAAATAGGTCAAATATTATAGACGTACTCAAAAACAAAGTAAGTAGTCCAAAACCAACTAATATAATGGCTGATAGATAGCGAAGTACTTTTCTAATGTCCATCTCAATTTGTATTTATTTGTTTCATTTTCCAAAAGGAAATTCCTAACCAAACAACTGAAACTGTCATTGAGATAGCACCTATCAAAACAAAAATTGGTGGAAGTCCAAAATATACTTCTGATAAAATGCCCAATGGCATAAGAAGCCCAATTAATGCTAACCAAGAAATTGTTTTAACATTACTCAATGTATCGCTAAATCTTAAAAGCAAGTAACCAATAAGAATGTTTAAGAAAGCAAATAAATTACCGTGTACGTGTGCTAATCTTGTTTCAAAATGTTTGCCAAAGGAATAAGAGTTTACCCATTCTTCTTTTCCTGGTGCAAAGTCTCGAAGGTAGATTAATAAAAATCCATAAGCCATAAATAAGCCCATTGTTAAAAAGCCGATTGCAATATTATTTTTACCGTTCATAATTTTATTGTTTAAAAGTTATTTGTTTAAAAATGAAGAATACATCCAAACTAATTTTTCTTGTAAGCGAATATAATCGCTCATTAAGGCATTAGTTCCTTCGTCTTCTGCGTCTGCCGAAATCGTCAGAAGTTCTCGTTGTAGTACTATTATTGTTTGAAATGAGAACAGAATATCTTCTACTGCTTTTATTCCATCACTCACTTGAACACTTTCCTTAATTTTAGAAGAAGTGCGGTAGTCAGCATAGTTGTGTTTTGGGGTATGTCCCAAGGTTAAAATCCTTTCTGCAACTTCATCTATTTTCAAGATTAGGTCATTATAAAGTTCTTCAAATTTCAAATGAAGTTCAAAGAATTTTTCACCCTTAATGTTCCAATGATACCCACGAGTATTTTGATAAAAGATTGAATAGTTAGCCAAAAGCTCATTCAGTTTTTCGGCTAAATGTTTTGCTTTGTTGTTGTCAAGTCCGATTTGATTTGTATTGTCCATTTTTTATGATTTTTATTGTTCAAGTTATTTATGTGAAGTTATATTGGTGTTTTATTACAGTTTGTAACATAAGTTACTTTGCCATTTTTTCAATTTAGGTTCGTCTTTACGTTTTATATAGTCTGTTTTCAGCTTGCAGGTAACGTTTAGCGTATATGACGTGGGCTGTACCTTTAAAGTTTTTAGATAAATCACAGCCCATGGCATATACGCGATGTTGGCTGCTTTTTATTTTAATATTTCAAGGAGTTTATATACATGAGTCTTATCCATTTCCCAGTAATCTATTTTTACAATTTTTACTTTCAAGGGCTTATTTTTAGCCATGCTTTTTTCTAAAGAGGTTAATTGCTTTTCAGTACTGGAAAGCAAATGAAACCCTTCAGATCTATCAAAATAATCACACTGTAGAAGTGGTTTAAATAAGATGTTGAGGTTATTCATCTTAGCCATAATATAATAATAACTTCCTTCAAAACTTCGTATTTGTAATACAGAACTATCCTTTCTAACAAGTTCATTCGCTGTTAAAGTATCCCCTTCATTCAAAGCATGCAAATAATGATCAATTTCATTTAGTTTATTAGAAATTGGTTTGATTGATTCTAACCAGTTATTGCGTTCAGTAGGCTTAATTCTATTTGTTGATGACAAATTAAAGCCACTATAAAATTCGCCTTCAATTATTAAGGTGTCTCCAATGTTTTGAGTATATCCTAATTGATAGCCTAGAAATAGTAGAAGCAATAATATAATAAATTTTTTTTGCATGATTTTTAATTGCAGCCAACGGCCCTGGCTATGGCAAGTGCGGGATTTTGAAACCGAATCTTTGTCCGCCAGACCGAATGTTATTTAGTTGCAATATCTTCATTTTTAAGCAGTCAGCCCGCATTTGCTATAGCCGATGTTGGCGTGTCGTTATTTTTTTTCCTTTTGTTCGTCCCACATTTTCTGGATGCTGTCCCACCATTCCGTTCCCCAACTTTTCATTTTATCAAGGGTCATTTCATTCATTTCGTTGTCAAATATTTGGTAGTCTGTTGCTTTAAGTTCTATTCTCCCGAATTCTATTTGTCCGATTTGGTTTCCATGAGAGCTTGAACTGTTGCAATGAAGTATAAAATTGTCAGGTTCATTGAAGTCATGGCTTTGAACGTCTAACCCAAGGTTAACAATTTCATTCGGGTCAGTCGTTTCATGTTCTTCACTTGGATAATAAACTCCTTTTTCCCATTCTTTAAGTTCATTACTTGTCCGCTTCCAATAATGGCATTTTAAATTCTGGCACCCGTGAAAACGAATTGTCATCTTATAATTTTCAATGTCCCACATTTCACTCCAAGGAAGAAGGATTTCTATGGTTAATATGTTATCGTCAAGGTTCAGTCCCACGATTTCAAAGTCGTGAAACATGGAAAACAAATCATCTATATCGTTAATGCGGTCTTTCATTTTTTAATGCACGCCAACGGTCTCGGCTATGGGTAGTAGCGGCCAAATGGTAGCTTCCTTCCCGTAAACAATCCCGTTGCTTAAAGTTAATGTCTTTGCCTTTCAATTTCAGCAGCTATTACCTATAGCCAGTGTTACTGGTTCGGCTTTTTCGATTCAGCTCCCGCTTCGTATTTTTCTTATTTGAAAATCGTTTTCCAGACATAGTTTTTTGTTCCAGGTTTACTTTCTAAAAATATTGGGATGATTTTAGAAATTCAATTTACTTATTTTTTGGGATATCTACCTAAAAATCCAGTTACAAAATTCTGATCACTTTTACCTTTGTTCAACGTCGCAACTCAAAATTCCAGATACTATTTGTGGATCTCGCAACTAAAAACTACAGATTTCTGAATCGATTTTTTTCTGATTTATTTCTTGTCAAAGTGCTTTTTGGAATTCTAAGATTCTGCTTGTATGTCTGATCATCTTTTTTGTAGCTGACCAGTAACGGTTTGCATATGGCTTGTGGCGGTTTAGAAGCACTTTCCTGTCCACCGAAACTAAACTTGGCTACGGAGCGAAAACCTTGCTGGCAGCCGTTTACCCGCCATAAGCTATATGCGTTGTTACCACCTGTTTTTTTTATTCTATTTTAAATTCAGTTTCAAGTTCTATAAAAGTTCGAGTTCTCATTCTTGTTTCTCCGTTGTCAATCAATCTCGTTGGAGTTCCGTCCGAATACCTTTCCAGTCCCATTGGTACAACATATTTATAAGTTCCAGGTCTTTTAATAATGTATTCGTCTCCAGGACTATAATTTGGAATCCACGAATAAACCGTATCGGATTTGATTAATGGCTTCTCTGGAACTGTCGACATACAATAAGAACCAGAGAAGTCGTACCAACCATTTTCTATCTTGGTTTTAATTGTACCGTAAAAATGATTGGTAGGACTTGCACCATAAAATGTCGTGTCCGAGTTGCTTATTAACATAAAGACAGGTTGAGACCCAACTTTTAATTTACCGCTCTTTAGTGAAACTGAATTCGTTTGATAGTATTTATTGACTGTGAAATCTTGCAAAAACTCTGTCTTACTATCGTTAACTGAGAAGTATAAGTCTATTTCGATTCTTTTTAATTCAGTAGTGTCTGAGTCAAAAGAATATTGCACTGTTTTCCAGTTGTCCATTCCTGTTCTGTATTCGAATAAACCCTGAGGGGAATCGCTCGTAAGTAGTAATTCGAGGCTATTCTTCTTCATTTCTGAATTCATAAGACTATTGAAAACAATTATGGTGTCCATTGGAGTCACAATTGAAAAACGGAAACCATCTGTTTTAGAAACGTGATCATTTTTTCTGAAGTTCACAGTCATTTCCGTTTGTCCCCAAGCTGTGCTTAGAAATAAAGTCAGAAGAATTGTCAATATGTTGTTCTTACTATGCACTGTCTTTTTAATAGGTGGTAACGGTCTGGCTAAACGGCGTAGCCAGCTTTTGCTGGCTATGAACGTTTTAGCCTTTGTTGAACAAAGCTCCTACGGAGCAACTAACTCCCCACTTGCTTTGCACCGATTAAATTACTATTTTCTTTTCATTGTTTCACTAAAGTAATCAATTATGATTGTTAAAAAAAACCTGGAAGCCCACGGGCGTAACTGAATTTGATGACGCGCTCCAGCGCATGGATAACCATATGGCTCTTGCCAATAATGCCTGGGCTACCCGACAAAATTACCTTCGTGGTCTTCGTGATTTAATGCTGCACCTGGACAAACGACCAGAAGACTGCTCTGCCGATGAGATTAAAGCCTACCTCGTTTTTGCCCGCGATCACCAACAACTCAGTTCTTCTTCTGTCAATCTTCGCGTATGCGGTGTCAAGTATTATTGCCGGGAAGTCATTCGCCGACTGGACCTGGTAGTGAAAATTCCCAACCCGCGCCTCCAAAAGTATTTTACCGAGGTCCTGACTTTTCAGGAAGTGGAGCGACTTTTTGGAGCCTGCCGCGATATGCGCCAACTACTGGTCCTTCAACTTATCTACGAGACCGGTATTCGTACCCGGGAGCTGGTCAGGCTTCGCGTAAGCGACTTCGACAAAAACCTGCGTATCATCACCATCCGTAATAGTAAAGGTCGCAAAACCAGGACTGTTCCTTATGGTGATCAGTTGCGGAATACCTTGCGTCAATACTGCATCGTTCGAGGTAGTGTTCCCACAAACACAATCATTGAAAGTATTAAGGAACCCGGCACCCCACTTAGGATTCGCGGTGTGCAATTCATTGTCAAAGAAGCGGTACGTCGCAGCGGGCTAAAAAAACGCATTCATCCGCATACCCTGCGCCACACTTTTGCGGTGCATTATCTCAACCTCAGTGGTACGTTGCCACAGCTTCAACGCCTGCTGGGACATGAGCATATCACCACTACTTTACACTATCTGAAGTATGCTCATATTCCCGGAATGGCAGCTATTTCTTTGCTGGACAACTTATTGCAAACAAAATGAGGCCCCAACTGGAAGTCGCTCAGGTAATTGATCGTTTTTTACATCAACTGCCTGACCATAAACTGACGAAGTACCACCGACGCACGCTTAAGGCTATTCAGGCTTGCCGAACTGCTTCTCTGGGCGGGCATGTCGATGCTTGTGATAGCTGCGGTCATTTGCGTATAAGTTACAACAGTTGCCGCAATCGACATTGTCCAAAATGTCAAGGCCTCAACAAGGAAATGTGGACGATACAACAAGAGGATCAACTCCTGCCAACGACCTACTTCCATGTCGTTTTTACACTGCCACATGAACTCAACGGATTGTGTTTACACAATCCCCGGTTCATGTATGATTTGTTGCTACGTTCCTCCTGGTACACCCTGAACACTTTTGCCAGGGATCCCAAATGGCTAGGCGCTAAATCTGCTGCCACTATGGTTTTGCACACCTGGGGACAAACTTTGGTACTTCATCCTCATGTGCATTGTATCGTACCCAATGGTGGCCTTACGTCGAAGGACGAGTGGCAACTCCCCAAACGCGGCAATGCCAAATTCCTTTATCCGGTAAAGGCCCTGAAAAAAGTATTCAAAGTTTTTTTCCTCAAACAAATGCGATTGGCACTTGAGCAGGGCCTTTTAATATTACCCCCTGACTTTCCTTCCAAGCCTGCCCGCTATCATCCCTGGAAAGAAAACCTTTATGCTAAGGATTGGGTGGTACACACCAAAAAGCCTTTTGCCGGAGTTCAACATGTGGTTAAATACCTCGCCCGGTATTCTCACCGCGTGGCCATCACCAATCACAGGATCAAACAAATCGATCAGCAATCTGTCCAATTCGACTACAAAGACTATGCTGATCGTGGTCTGAAAAAAGTGATGACGTTATCCGGAAAGGATTTTATCCAGAGGTTTTGCCTCCACATCCTTCCCCCGGGATTCCGAAAAGTCCGGCAGTACGGTTTTCTTGCCAATGCCTCTAAAACCAAAGACATAGCTGCAGCCCGTAAGGCTCTGGGGCGAAAACACAAACAATTACTCCAACGGGCCGAACGAAAAGTACTGGCTAAACTTCGACTCTTTAGTCAAAAAGTGGATCGTTGTCCCTGTTGTCAAAAAGGTAAAATGATCCTTGTTTATGCTTTTATTGCAAATAAAGATCCGCCGGTTTACCATACAGCCATTACTCATTCAAAGTAACAACCCTCTTTCACTTTGGCAGCTTAACCTGCCCTGGCATCTTTATGTTTACCTGGCAGAAATCACAGGCAAAAGGCTTAAAAAAGTGCTGTATTTTGTAAATAACTTTCTCTAATATTTAATGATAAACCACTCTTTTTAACCCCAACAGGGCAAGTAATCCCAATAAATCTCTATAAACCTTCCTCTATAAAATTCCTGCCTTGAATCGAAAACCCATAAAGAATTTTTCTTTCACTTCCGGCTGCGCTTCGTTCAACAAAGTCCGAATAGTCGGTTGCACCAGACTATTCAGCCTTTAATATTGGGCACAGTATTCTTTTTTAATCGATACCTTTATTTTGCAATTTAATTGGTTGTATTCCTACCACTTTATCCTTGTCGTCAAAAATCAATTTTATTATTTCAATTGGGGGATTTGATTTGTCGTCCGAATATTTATATTGAAGAAGCGTGAATACATTCCCACCAAATCCTATTTGAATTCCACTATAAATCAATTCATTTTCTTTCTCAAAATTAATATTACCGATTAGCATATTGATTTGCTCATCTGTAACCTTTTCAAGAATTAAGTCTGATAAAAATTCTTTTGACCTTGGCAAATCTCTTCCTTTTAATGCTTCAAAAAAGTCGATTTTAATCTCCTCCAATTTAACCAATCTTTTATTATCTAATTTTGGAATTTCTTTTTCTTTGGGTTGATTTCTAATATAAAGCCTTATTCGATGAACTGGATTAATTGTCATTGCACCTTTCTTCTCAAAATAATTTGATGCAGTTACATACAGTTCTATTTCGGTGCTGTCATCAGGTATCCAAGTTGAATTTTCGACAAATGTGTTAATGGAATCTAATTGGCTAATATTCGAATAATTCTTTTTTACTTTTGGTTCTCCGAAATCCTCTGTAATATCTGCCTTAAGTTCTTTATATTTTTTGATTAAGGTTTTTTGAAATTTTTCTGATTTTTGGTTATTGTCTTTTTTCTCAAAGTTTGAAACGTCCCATTCGTAAAGAATATATGACATTGTAGAGTCTGCTTTTTTGAAGAAATAGAAGGCAGTCAAATCAGGAATTATTTTCTCCTTTCTTCGGAACTTGATTGGCTGCGCATTCCCTCCAAAAGATACATGATTTGAGGTTGTTGGAATTCTTTCTCCTCTTATCTCTTCTTCCATTTTCAAATATTCATTGAGAGACGTATTGTGAATGTCAAAATTAAACTCCTGTCCAACGGCAGAAGTTGAGATAAATAGAATTCCTATGATTAAGTTCTTCATTTTCATTTTTTTCATATTGTGCCCAACGTTCAGTGGATGCGGCGGACTTTTTTGTGTTGCGCCTGCGGCAAAAAAGTATGATCGACATCCACATTGTTAGGGGCTTTGGTTAATTTTTCCAAGATTATTCTATAAAAAGAACCCATAAGGGCTCCTCTTTCATTTTAGCCATATTTTCATTTATTCCTGAAGGCCAAGCACTCCAATATAGTTCATAAATACCTGGCTGCAATTCTTTTGAAAACAATTCATTAGCTCTGACTAAATCTTGAGTGTTTAAATTATAAAGAATCATATCTCCAGAATAACACGTTTGATTTGCTGTTATGTGACCACATGTATCTATAATAAGCATTTTGTCAAAATTCTCACTTCGTAAAATATATCCACAAATCAAATTATACATTGATTGGTCCTGAATGCTATTTTTAATTTCTAGATATTTATTTATTCGAGTTTCTGCATGGATTCTAATTGAATCTTTTTCCAATTTTGACAAATCACACCTTTCTTGTCCTTTGCCCCCGATTGTCAAAAAACATAAAAACAAAACAATTATTGATTTCAATTACTTTTTTTTTGAGTTGTATTATTATTCTAGTTTAATATCCTTTTTATGGATTAATGAATTATTATTTCATTTTCATTGCCCCTAACGGTCTCGGCTATGGGTAGTAGCGGCCAAATGGTAGCTTCCTTCCCGTAAACAATCCCGTTGCTTAAAGTTAATGTCTTTGCCTTTCAATTTCAGCAGCTATTACCTATAGCCAGTGTTAGTAGAGGTTTTTTCACACCCTTAACCCTTAACTTCTTAGCCCCACACGACCTCTGAGGATATTTGCACCAATAGGGGAGAAGCCCTGCTAACACACTCTTATTCTCTTATTCCCATATTCCCACACGAAAATTAAGAAACCCTTTGAAATAAATAATGCTTTGCAACTTGTTGTTTTACATGATTACTACATCTTAAACTCCTCTAATTTTCGGTCTTCCAAGTGCGCCGGCGTTATTTTTATGAAAATCTCTACTAACGTCCAGTGGATGCGGCGTACTTTTTTGTGTTGCGCCTGCGGCAAAAAAGTATGACCGACATCCATATTGTTGGCAGTAGTTTTATCTATTTAATATGATTTTAGAATGCTTTGAAATTAGTTCGATTTCATGTTTCATTTTTTTCTTTTTCACCTTATAAACACCTTCATAAATATCTCCGAATTTATCAGTATTAAATATCTTCACTTCTTGTTTTGTATCGTCAATAAATGCCCAATTGCCCTTAGTTTTTGGAGTTTTAAATCCAGGTAATACTACAGTACCATCCAGATGAAAAAATAGATTTTCTTTACAACCAGCTCCAATAAAAATTATTAATTCATCTGTGTTCGGATAAAATTCTCTTTCTTCTGTTTTGATTTTTCCCACACACCATGTTGCTCCAATTAGGGGTGTTTCCAATTTATTAACAACAAAAATTCCAAAAGAAAAAATCGATATACATATCAAAATGAAAGCAACCAAAATTAATTGAGTTTGATTTGATAGTTTATTTAAGATTGGAATTTTATTTGAGACTTCTTTAAACTTCCTTATTAATTTAAATTCTGCACTTTCATAATCTATTTGTTCTTTGAATCCTTTTGAAATTAATAGATGATTTGCATTCAAAAAATCGTCTTGGGCTACTCTTATTATTGCTCCGCCATATATTTCTCCAAAATCATTCTCTTCTTTTAATCTGTATTCATGAAGCTTTTTGTAACGTATTTTCTTAGATTCAAAGATGTCTATAACAGCTTCAAATTTCACTTTGTCTTTGGTTTCATATGTATCGACGTATTTCATTTATTTTTATTACTGCCAACGGTTTGGCGCTTGGCGCAGTGGCGGACTTCGGAGCACCAAACTGTCAATACACCACAAAAGTTGATGCGAGGTAGAATGTTCAATTAACCACGTCACCCGCCATTGAGCCAAACGCCTGTTATCGGTTCGGGCTTTTATAAATTGTTTTTCATTTTTTTAATTCCCTTAGGATTTCTTTAGCCTGTTCCAAATGACGTTGTTCGTGATTTACAACAATGTCAAATGCAATTTCTAACCTGTAAACTACAATTTTACTCGCAGGTGATGAAATTACAATTCGATTAGTAAGGAGTTCCTTGGCTTCGTTTATTTGTTTTTGTAGTTCGGACTGATGTTTTTTAAAACGAGATATTATATCAATACCTACCCTGCTTTGTCCTGGCTCCCAAATTGAAAAAGTTTTCATTTTTTTCTTTCTGTCAGGTTTAACGGCATTTAAAACTGTTTTCCCAAAAAATGAAACAATAAAACCAAAATTTGCCAAAAAGGGCTTTTTGTAAGTTCCTTTTTTTAAAGAACTCAAAACAGGATAATAAGTTTCATTAACTACTATCAAATGTTCCAAATTTTGTGCAATGCTCCAAGTTTCTGAATTTGGTTTCCAATTTAGTTGTTCACTGCTTAGTCCGCTAAACAGCATTTCCGCAACCAATGTTATTTTATCAATTTCTTGTGCCCAATTCATTTTTTGTCTTGTTTATAACCAATAATATAATATACGGGCATTTGCCCTGATGTTTTGCCAATTTCCCATTCATAGGAGTCGACATTTTCTAATGAACTAACAAGTTCTTTCAATTCATTTTTAGAGTACATTCTTAAAATAGAGGCAATTCCATCCCATACAATGTATAAAGGTACAATTGGAATCAGATAAATAAAAGGTAAAACACTCCAACGAATAGGACGGATAAATGGGGTGAATAGTAACACGTTTAGCGGTGTAAAAAACATGGCAAACCAACTTCCGAAGTTTCTTCCTACGGGTTCAAAGATGGCTATAGTTGAATGAGAATTGACCGCATTTTGTAAAATTTGTTTAGCTTTGTCAGGGCGAAAATGATGAAATGCTCCAAATAGGGTCTGTACTGAATTTTGTAAATGCTTAGGCACCATTGTGGCATCAACTGATGATTTTTCATAATAGAATGTATTAGGATCTTCTTTTGTTAAACTTTCAAACGCCTTTATATTTGGATAGAAGTCTGTCAATGTGATTTTCAAGCTTGGATTGGTTTGTTTTAAATCCCGAGCTAAACCTATCAGACCACTGCCACCGCCTGATGCCAAGTCAACCCAATGATTTTGTCCACTTTTGTCAAAACACTTTTGCATTAAAGGTAAAATGGGTTTGTATATGTTAAACTTAGTAGCTATAAACTTTAAAAAGTCTGTGCCAAAATCTCTCCAATTTGCAGGAAACCATTGCAAATCTTCCCATTCAAGAGCGTGAATTCTTTTCATACTATTAATATAATGATATTTTGTTGCAAAGGTCTTTGCAAGAAGTGACATTTCATTGTAGAAAAGCGACAAAGTTAGATTGATATTACATCAGGAATAGCGAGTTGATCGGAAAGCAATAATTTCTTTTTTACAATTTCTGCTGGTGTGATATTTCGTAGTTGCTTGAAATCTTTAATGAAATGGGCTTGGTCTGTAAAATCAAAATCGGAAATAATCTCAAAAACATTTACATTCTGCGACAATTTTTGCTCTATTGCGTTCAGACGTTTTATTCTCAAGTATTCTTTTGGTGTCAAACCCACTTCTTTTTTAAAATTGCGTTGTAAGGTTCTTAGACCAATACCGCTTTCAAAAATTATGTCTTTTACAGTTGTGTAGATTGTTTCAGAAGTATTTTTGATAAATGTTTTTGTTGATGTGGACACGGGATAGATAGAAAATTGCTCTATAATATTAACTAAATTATTTGCTGTAGAAACTTCTAGTTTGTCTATTGCTTTTGTGATATTTAACAGTACTTCTCCAATTGGATGACTTTGAATATCTATTACTGAATTATTTAACTCTGTTGTATTTATATTGAATAATTGCCTTAATCCATAGGGCTGTAATCGAATAGTAATAAAATGATAATTTGGTGAAAATTCAATTTTTTGAGAAATGTTGTACAATCCTTTGATTAGTCCATTAGTAATGGAAACATTTTTTATTTGATGCTCATGCCCAATGAATAGAATAATTTCAGGGCTCCCAAAAGGTGGTACAAAGTGTGTCAAAGTATCAGTTGCTAGATCTGAGTTTATTTCTACGATTTCTGAAACACAACTGATCGGATTTTTGACTTTATAAATTTGTACTTTCATTCTAAAATTTAACCCTTTTACTTAGTAATAATATTGGTGTTGGTTTTTAGCCTGACCGATAACGGTCAAGTATAAGCGTAGTGCGGGATTTCGGAGCAATTCACTGTCCGCCCACCGCAAAGTTTCTTAGGAGCAAAAATGCTCATTTTTAGCTGTTCAGCCCGCATTACGCTTATACAGTGTTGTGCGGTCGTACTTCTTTTTCGGTCGTCTGTCAGCGTTGGCAAAGACATACTCTTTTGCAATTTTTGGCTTGTGTGTTGGCTGGTGCGAATTGCAAATGTGTATGGCTTTTAGCGTTGGCATTTCTATTCGTTTAATGTGTTTTCTAATGTTGTCTTAAATTCATTTTCGTTATTGTAATTATAGAATGGAACGGCTGTTATCAAATAAGTGTCTGTATGGATTTTGACTGTCTTTTGTTCTGCTCTGATTTCATTCAAAAAGTCTTCTTTCCATTTGTCGTATCCTTTTAAATGTTCTCCTTTTGGCTCTATGAAAACTTGAAAAGTCATTTGTTCTCCGTCACGTTGTTTACAGAATAGTAAAAAGTCTGGCTCAAAAGCTCTTCCGAATTTGTCGAAGATTTTAATTTCTCTTTCGTTTCGGATTAGGTAAATGTTTTCAAACTTTTGATTCAGTCCTTCAAATCGTCTGGAAAACAGTTCTACAAATTTCTTTTCTTCACTTGTGCCATAATTGGCATTATAAACGTACCAAGGCTCGTTGGCTACCAATGTTTCTTGGCCGTTTGCTCGTTCGCTGTCTTTATAAACCTTGATTTCTTTGTCTTTGAATACTTTATGAATTGGTTCTTTGATATAGTCTGAACCTTCATATTCTGTTGAATTGCCTTTTATGTCTGCTTCAATGTTTTGCAAAAGTCCGTTTAACGCTTGCAAATAGTCAAAATGGCTAATTTCTTTTAGTCGGTCAGGTGTTCCGCTAAAGGTGATTTCTAAACCTGCTAAAAAGTCATTGCTATCAATGAAGTTTGAAAGTGAACCAACGCTTGGAAAGTAATGTGTTAAACCGTCAAAGTAGAAAAACGGGTTTTGGCTTAATGCAAAACGGATTGTGTTTTTCGGAATTTCAGTCAGCTTAACATCTTTGGTTTTAATTACTTCATCATTGGATTGTGTCGGCTCCATTTCAAAAAAGGCACTTGACATTCTGCCAACTCCCGAAGATAATGTGTGACGATAGTTGGTTTTCGTAACTCCTAAATCGGCAAACGATTTAATATTGTCAAAACTCTTTGGAATTTTCTTATTGAAGAAAACGTGTCCGTCTTTGTAAAAATCTGTTTTCTTAAAATCAGGCTTTAAGAATAAATTGAGCTGAACCAAATTTGCTTCATCTTCATAAATACCCGAATCTACAAGAGCTTTCTTCAATTCCGAAATGTAACGGCTATCTTCTTTGGTATGGTAATATAATTCTTCTAACACCTTTAAATCGTTTGAAATATCATCATCAAATTTTCGGGTAAACTTGTCTTGTCCTTCTTCTAAGGCAAACGGATAATATCTCGCACCACGACCAATTAACTGGGCTTCTGAAAGTGTTGTCTTTCCTGGTTTGCCATCTTTTCCGTCTCGGTCTTCATAAAGGCGAACAATGTCAAATAAATTCAAAACGTCCCAACCTTCATTTAATTTTTGAACGGCAAAAACGGCACGGATAGGATTGTTTTCATCTTCCAATGTGTTGAGCAAAATTTGGTTTTTCTCGGCTTCTGCGTCATTGTTTGCACTTAGGCAATTTTCAAATCTGAAATTTGCTTGAATGCGTTTAACAATTTCGTTGGCTGAAATCCCTTTGGATTCAAAAAAACGGAAAGCCTTTTGAACGATTGGAACGGTAGAAGTCTTTTGAATTTTCTCTACCATTGCCACCGAAAAATCATCAATCAATTGGTGAAAGTTCTCTTTATTTTGTTCCGATTCTTTAATAGTTCTTTTGGCTTTGAATAGAATTACTGGCTTCAAATTGATATTGTTTGAAGTAGCCAATTCTTGCCTATACAAGTTCAAAATTACGGCTTGGATAATTCTATCTTGTTCGTTATATAAGGAACGAATAAGGTTAATTTCTTTGGAATATTTGTCAATACGGAATTGAGCAAGGTCGTATTTAAAAATTACCTTATCTTGATAGTGTTTGACTAATTCTGCCGTGTCAGTGTCAATGGTTGCCGTAAACTCCAATAAGATATTTTCAAAATTAGAATCGTGAATTTTCTTCACGGTGTCTTCCCAACTGCCGAACATATTCCCCGATTTTGTTCCTGCTACCAAGTGGTGAGCTTCGTCAGCAATTAAAACCAATTTCTTGTCCTTAAAATCTTCGTAGGTTACGCTGTTTTCTTTGGTGTTGTTCAGGTCAATATGAAGCTGTTGAATGGTGGTAAACTTCAAATTGATATTCTCATTGTCGGCTTCTTCGAAGTTGTCAATCTCTTTGATTAGCACTTCTTTTCCGTCAATCACAATTTTGTTATTGAACAAGTATTTTGAAGCCTGCGGATTGAGAAAATTGTCTTTGGTTTTCTGAATGATATTATTGCTGTTTACGAAAAACAAAAAGTTGCGATAGCCTTTTTGGTAAAGGTGCAACATCAAACCTGCCATTATTAAAGTCTTTCCGCTACCCGTTGCCATATTGTAAAGCAAATGGTAAGGTCTTTTGGGCTTTTCTTCTAAATCTTCTTGGTCTAAGTATATGTATCGCTTAAAAGCTTCAATCTGATATGGTCTTTGACCAAATCCGGGTTTTAAATTGTCACTTATCCAATTGGGTAAATCAACCTGTGCTAAAGCTCTTTTAGCAAATGGATTATTGAATATTTCGTGTAGAAATGCCATTTGCTTACTTTTTAATTTGGTAAAAATCTTTGGTTACTTTCTTTTCGTCTTCGGTACAAGCAAAGTCGGTATCATTGAGCGAAGTAAGATTTACATACAATTGGTTTTTGTCCAATAGTTCGCAAAGGTGTTGTTTCTGCTCAGCAAGGCTCAAGGCTTTAAATTCTTCCAAATGCTCGTCTTGCTTCTTAATGTCCACATTGTAATTCAAGAAACTTTTGGTTTTCATCTGTTCCCAAACATTCAAAAGTGCTTTGGTGTCTTTGGCATCTTCAATCTGCTCAATGAAATTTTGATTGTATTTCTTGAGTTCGAGATAGACGAATGAACCACCACCTTGCCAATTGACGGATTTTGAAATACCGCCTTGTTCTCCATCCATTACCTTTTTAAGCCTTTCGACTGCAACTGTTTCAATGTAATCCATTTGCTCTATGCCTATATATTGGCGTTTCATTTTGTGGGCTGTAGATGCCGTAGTTCCACTTCCTAAATGATAGTCCAAAATAAGGTCTCCTTCTTCTGTAACTGCCTTTATTAAAAAGCCAATCAAAGATTCGGGCTTGGGATAAGAATTAAAATTAAGATTAAGAGAATCAATGTGCTTTTTTGAATCTTCATTTGTTTCTACACCTATGGCTTTTGAGAGATAAATCTCATCAATTAATTTATCAGGTGCCATATTCGAAGCGATTTCCCTTTGATACCTAATAGAAAATTTATTTGATTTGATTAAAAAATACGTTCCATTGCTAACTTCGGTATCCAAAAATGATTGTTGCCATTTGAATCGACCTTTCAATCTAATTGTGTCCTCGTTTTTTCCTTTTTTAACGACCAAGTCATCAAGTAGCTCAACTTTATCATAACTTCCTTTGGGATAATTACCATCGGGAATTCTAAACTGTATAATTTCTGGTTCGAATTTCAAAACAGTTATTGGGTTACCACTATTTAACAATGGTGCATCATCATTATCACTATCTCTTCCAACATATCCTTTACTTGTATCAAGAACCTTTTCATAGCAATGTATAAATTCAAGATTTTTACGTGTCTTCTTTGAAAGAGCTGGTGCATTATCAGTATTCTTCCAAACAAATGTTTCCACAAAATTCTGTGGTTTAAAGACTTCGTCCATCAAAATCTTAAGATATGCTTGTTCATTATCATCACACTGTATAAACATTTTCCCATCTTTCGATAACAAGTCCCTTGCAATTTCAAGCCGATTTTTCATAAAGGTTAACCAAGTGCTTTCATTGAATGAATCATTGTATTGAAAACTGTCATTACCTGTGTTATATGGCGGGTCTATATAAATCAGTTTTACTTTTCCTGCAAATTCTTCTTTCAGCGTGTGCAAGGCTAAAAGGTTGTTGCCTTTAATAATCAGGTTGTCGGTTATTGTGCCGTTTTCGTTTCGGTTAAATTGGTCGACTGGTTTTTCTCCGTCTTTGTCAATGCGTTTGGCATTGGTCAAAACTTTTGGCTCTAAAAGCTGAGTAATTTCGTCTTGTGCTAAAATTTCATTAAAGAAAATTTCTTCTCGTTTGTCTTCTTCACGGCTTTGTCCGCCTTCCAAAATGCAGTCCTTAAACGGCCACACCAAAGCTACTTCGTTGCGTTGTTTCAGGTATTTGCCGTCAATGGTCAGTCCAACCTTGTTTTTGTATTGGGTGTAGCTGTCGTTTAGATAGTTTTTCTGCTCCAAAAACTGCACAAACAAGTTTTGGTTAAAAACCAACGTGCCTTTCACGTTTACAAAAAACTTTTCTTTCAGGTCTGCATTGTCGAGCAACAGTCCAATCAATTCTTCGTCAAAGTTCTGTGCTTTGTTCAGCACCACCCATTTTTTCAGTTCTCCGTTGTCTGTCACGAAGTTGGGTTCTTTCTTGAGTTGTTGCTCTAATGTTGTATATAATTTCATTTATCTTCTTTCAGTTAATAAATCTTTGACTTTCACATTTAGAATTTCCGCAATGGTGTATAAGTCTTCCAAACTCGGTTGTCTCACGTTACGAGCATATTCGTTAATCGTGTTGTAACTTTTTCCTGTTTGTTTGGCAAGCCAAGCCTGCGAAATCCCTTTGTCTTTTAAAACTTCTTTTATTCGGTTCATTTGAAACCTAAGTTTTGTTTATTCGGTGTCAAAGATAGTAAATATTCATTATTTTTCAGTGTAATTATTCATTGTCTTGTCGTGGGTTTGGAAAGGGCAAGCTCTTTTGGTTTTTTAGCGTTGGCTTTTAGCGTTGGCAAAAAAACAAATGTGCTTGACCGAGCGTTGGCTTTTTTTGTATGCCGCACAACGGTCCGGGCTATGGGTAGTAGCGGCCAAATGGTAACTTCCTTCCCGTAAACAATTCCGTTGCTTAAAGTTAATATTTTTTGCGTTTACAATTTCAGCAGCTATTACCTATAGCCAGTGTTATGTATTTGGGCCGTGATTCAGAGCAATCTTCTACCTGTATCTGTAATTTTTTATTCCAAAAGTCGGTTTCTGTCCCGTTTAGAAAAAGTCAAAATGCGCTTTTCTAATTTCTATTTCATTCCTAATTTTGGAAATCTAATTCTTCTCAATTTCTGCTCGATTCTTTTTTGGATTCGGTTAATTTGGAAATCGTTTTATTCCACATAAATTTGTCCAAATTCTGATCTTTTATCTTTTGACGTAATTCTAATTCTAACTCTATTTTTTCTACCTGGGTGGAACATGCTATTTTTTGTAAGCGCATTTTTGACGTCCTTCCAGAAAATTAATAATCCTCAATTACGACAATGTTAGACTTAACCCGGCCTTATACATAACGGTTTGGCTATGCGCAGTGTCCCGAAGGGCATTGCGTATAGGCGTTGTTGTGGTGCGTTTCCTTATTTTATTTCGTTCAAGATACTAATGACAAAGCTAATCCAGTCAAATTTTGAAATTGTCTCATCAAGGTAATAATCTGGTTGTATTCCTTTATTATCAATGGACATTTCAGGTATTCGCATACTTTTTGATAAACTGTACCCCAATTTGAAGTCTTCGCAAGGAGAATCAGTAAAATACATATTCGAAATATCAAGTACTCCAGCAGTTGTCGTTCCAAAAAGTTTTACTTTCTTACTTTGTTTAGCCGCAAGCAAAAACTGCTCTGTAGTACTTCCATTGCCTTCATTTATTATAATACCTACATTTTTAGGGTAGGGATAGATTGTGTCAAATGTCTCTATCGTAACAGCTGTGCTATCAAGATTTACAAATTCTCCAATATGTTGATTGAGTTTTCGTAGTGATTCCTCTGCCCATTTTTTATCTTCAGTCGTCCAATCTGGATCGTTCATGAAGTCAAGCATACGCTGATTGTTTAGTGGGGTTGAAAGAAACTCTACACCCACGGTTCGGATTGGGTTTGTATAGGTTAAGGGGAGAATTTGTTCAAAACTTGCATCACTTCCACCACCATTGTTTCGTAAATCAATTATTAAATTTTCGGTACTAATGATTTCTTGGAAGTGTAAATCAATTAAGCTGTCAATTAATTCCTTTTCGGAATATGAGAAAGAAGGAATACGGAGTATTACAGTATTATCCGTCAATTTTTCAAACAGTGGGGCACTTGTTGACTGAAATCTTAATTGTCTTTCAATATTAATATCCTGTTCATTAGCTTTGAATTCAGGTGCTATTCTTTTCAAGGTGACAAAACCAATTTGCAGATGGTTTTTACCCACAAGTTCAACATTTTCAAAGTTCCTTTCTGAGTGATTTCTCATGTAGTAAACTGCTGAGAGGGAATCATTATCCTCAGATATTCTAAACTTTATTTGTGATTGTCTCCAGTAAACTCCATCTGCTTCAAGAATAAATCCAATGTACTGATCAGCCACTTTTTTAATTCCGAATTTATAAGGTGGATCGGACCAAATTCCTTCAAGTCCAGGTTCAGTGAGCTTTGAAATGTATGCGTCAAACTGTACCTTCTTGTATGGGTATGTTGGCCATGAATTGAATTGCTCCTTCACTTTCTCAGAATCGAATTTTTCAGGAGTAGATGAAGTGGTGTTACCATTTAACTGTAAGGATAAGTGTCCTTCACGAAAGAACCTTAACCATTGTTGAAGAGTCTCAGCACATTCTTGTTTGCTGGTAATCGATTTCACCTTTTGGGCATATGAATCAGAATGTTTCTGATATTCTTGCTCTCCTTTTTTGTCAACAGAAAATTGAAAACCCGCATCATTTTTCTCAAAAGTTTCCTTCAACCAAATAAAGTTGTCTTCGCAACTACAGTTCTGTGCATTAGCCAAATATGTCAAGAAGATGGTCAGTATTAATAGTATTCCTTTTTTCATGTATTTGTTAGTAGTTTTTTTTCAATGCACCACAACGGTTAGTATAGCTGATCGTGGCGTCCCGATAGGGCGACATGGCAGCTATACACTGTTCGCTTTCGTGTTTTTTTCTTATTTCATTTTCAAGGTTATATGTTGATGATCTTTGATGATCTCAACAATCATTTCAAAAAGCGTTTCACCTTTTCCATTCATTGCCATTTCTAATTCATTTTTCACCTCTCTCTTATTTGAAGGATGGCATTTTCTCAATTTGTCTTGGAAATATTTTACAGTTTCTTCATATCCCAATTTCATTCTGCTTCTATCTGAATTTGTCCAAATTAATTCAACTTCTTCGCCGTAATCGTGCATTCCAAATCCTCCTTCTAACAGATCATCAAATGCGTCAAGATTTCTCCCAACTTTCCAATCTAAACCACTCGTTAAACCTCTCTCGATTTCGTCATAAAAACCTTTTAGATTCGAGAATCTTCCTCCCTCTATTTCAATTATCTTCATGTTCTTGCTTTTATTTATTCACCGAAAAAGTAATTCCAAATTCCCCATGAAAATAACGTGATTGCACAGATTAAGGCAACATATTCAACAATATTCAAGAACTTGCTTTTATCCTCTGTACCTCCAACCCAACGCATGATTAATGCTGAAACTCCTCCAATTCCCATATATGACCAAAACAAAATTTCATTTTTATATTCAAGTATCTTTATTAGTCCAAATGTCATCGGAATTGAAATCAGGAAACATATCATCCATTTTTGGGCTTCATAATTTTTATTTTTCAATTTTCCTGACATCTTCTTTCAGCTTGGTTGCTATTTGATTTTCTTTTTTCATGGAAGCGAACGGTGAAGCTACCCGGTGTGCCTTGTGTTGCGCCTGCGGCAAGGCATGATCTGGTAGCGTATGTTCCAGTCTGCCCTCCTTTATTCATTTAATAAATTTGTTTCAATAAGATCTTTTAATTCTTCAAGGTTTAAAAGTCTTCGTTTCATTTCTTTTGTGTCATAAAGATATAAATCACAATCATTCATTTTAACCACAGAATAAGCGAAAATGAAACTAGGTAAATTAGGATAACATCTGACCATATTGTTAAATCTACTCGGAGATTCGATTATTTTACCATGAAGCCAGATGTAAATTGGGCCATTCCCAGTGATATCACAAATATGAAAATTTTCTTTATTTAGCTTTTTCTCAGGAGTAAAATCTCTATGAAATTCATTTGATACTTCAATATATGTTTCAATCAATTTTTCCTCATTTTCAATTATGGCTTCTGGCAAGAGCAAGTACCAATTTTTAGGTATTTTCCGATTGAATTCTAAATAAAAGGGGGGATAAGGAAAACCTATCTGACTGGCTTTTTTTAAATCCTCTTTTTTTTCAATAAAAACTTCAGCAATTTGCCCATAATCCATAGGAGAGATCATCTTATAATCAGGAATATTCCGGGCAATGATTTCATCAAAATTTTCATAAATATCAACCATTTCTAAAAATGCTCCACTGACAGCAATCGTTGAAAATTGATATTGATCGCCATTTACATTTACATCAACGACCCACTTATTTGCTTTTTCATCCGTATATGCTTCAACTATTTCATATTCGCATTTATCAGGCAGTAGCGATAATATGGAATCAATAAGCGCTGCATAGTCCTCTAATTCTCCACTAAACTCAACATCAAAAAAATAACTATTAAACCCAAATTCTTTTTTTGCTCTTTCGTAATCTTTAAATAATTTTTGCTTATATTGATCCAAAGAGGGGTGGAAAGAATCATCTAAATCCCTTGATGTCAAAAATGGGAATTCTTCTTTATCGTATTTTATCCAATTTTGTGATTTCAATTCCATCGTATTTATTATCAAAACCAAGGGTATTAGTTTTATCAAAGTTTTTATCATCTATTTGTTTTTTGGTTGACTGGAACGGTCAAGTATAAGCGTAGTGCGGGATTTTGGAGCGATATGCTGTCTGCCAACACGAAACTTTAATAGTAGCCAAAATAATAAATTTTAGCGATTCAACCCGCATTACGTTTATACAATGTTGTAAGCTGGCTTTTCCTTTCAAGTTCTGGTTTGTCCTTATTAATCTCAGCTTTGTGTGTCCGCTGTTTTTAAGAATTTTGGAAGGGAGAGATTTAAAAAATAATTTTTCCTTCGGGTTGGCAGGTGGAAGCTCTTTTGCAATTTTTGGTTTGTGCATTGGCTTGTGCGAATTGCAAATGTGCTTACACTTGTGAAAAGGGTTTAATTTTAATTATTTACCTTTGTCGATTGTGAAAAATCTTTTAAAGAAGTTAATGGCAAGAAGAAAAACGGTAAATAATACAGGAATTCTAAGAGTAGGTGGTATTCCTTATCACGATGCTTGGGTGGCATATAAATGTGTAAGTTGCCAAGAAATGAACTATGTCCAAGTCGGACAAAAGTTGCTGACGCCACAAGAAGCAATTGAAACGGCTGTTTGGAAATGCGAACATTGTGGATTTATTCACTCAAAAGAAACCGATTTGCCTTTTGATAACTGGGAAGAAGAATATAACAGTGCTGATTCCACTACTGCTTTGCGATTTTGGGAAGGTTTTTTTCGGATTGCAACTGAACACCCTGAATCATATTGGAAGCAATGTAATGTTTGTACTCGAATTTTGCCTTTCAATGCTTTTAGCAAACATTCAGGCTGGGGTCCTTTGGAGAAGCAAATGGAATGTAGGAGTTGTAAGGGAGCCATTAATGCAGTTTTAAATCCCAAAAGAACAAAAGAGCAGTTACACGAATCTGCCGTTCGAAGAAGAATAGCTGATTTATTTATAGAAGAAGAAAACGAATCAATTGACTTTCAGGATTTATTTAAAAGATTTGAAAGTCGATGTTTCAAGACAAAAGAACCATTAGATATTAATCAACGCGATACCTGGTCAATTGACCACATTTTACCATCAAAATATCTCTATCCACTTAAAAAGGAAAATGCAGCATTACTTTCAAAAAATGCTAACGAAAATAAAAGAGATAAATGGCCAAGTAAGTTCTATACAAATAATGAGTTAATTGATCTTGCCAGAATTACAGGAGCAAATATTGACTTGATTTCAAATAAGCTCCCAATAATGAATCACAACATAGATGTCAATAAGGGAGTTGAACGTTATTTGCAAGTCAGAGAAAAGTCAGACCTGCCAAAACGTATAAAAGAAATCAAAAAGATTTTGCTCGTATATGAATTGGTAGATAATCTTTCTCTCGAAAATAAAAAGCTGCTAGGATTCGAATAGTTTCTATACAAGTACGAGATATTGATGCGAAGTTACCGTTCCTTTATCTCTTATACCGTGTGATTCGCAATGCTCTACACTTTCATCAAATAAGTCAGCAGTTTTAAACCAACGCTTACTTATTTTTTGAAGTTCTAATGCCATATCACATTTATTGCTTTTCCCTAAATGTAGAACAAAAGTGCCATCCTTTTTCATACGTTCTTTTGCTTGTCTAAATATGGATTCGTAAATGGCAAAATCAATTTTTTGCCTTTCATCTATAAATGATTTAGGTTGATGTTTGAAGTCAATTTCTGACCATCCAGTAAACCATATTCTAATCCAGTTAGCCAAATAAAATCTAGTGCTGTCAAAAAACGGTGGTGAAGTAATTATAGCATCTAGGTTATTAATTTCTTGTGGCCAAACTATCGTTGTGTCTTGATTAAATATTTTACCGTTTTTAAAATTAAGCGGTAATTCTTCGTTAATTACTCTGTTTACTTTTTCGCAAAGCTTTTCGATTAGGCTTTTGTAGATAAAATCCCCAGTAGGTGCATACGGAACAATTGGGTGTGAACGTCTGCTCAAAGCATAAGGTCTATTGCCGTGAAGAATATGAAGTAATGAAGCAACTACTAACATTTCGCTTGGTGTGGACGGATAATTTTCCTTTACAAATCTACGAGCAAGCAATATTTCTTTTAACGTGTTTTCTTCATAGTATTCAGATAGCTTTTTGTTAAATCCAAAATTTTTAACTTCATCAATTTCTTTTTTAGTACACTTATTGGCTTTAATAAAATTATCCAATGCTTCTATATAAGAAAATGATTCAGAAGAAATTGGTGTATTTACTTTACCATAAGAGATATAGTAAGCTGGCAAACTAATATCAATGCCATAGGATAATTTTCCCGTTAACGCTGCTTCAAAAGGAATTGTTCCTACACCTGAAAAAGGGTCAAGAACAGAACCATTTTCAGGTACAAAAGTCTTAACAAGATGATGTGCAATTGCTGGTTTTAACTTACCTTGGTACGAGCAAAGAGAGTGATTATTATGCCCCCAATTTCTACTTGAATATGGTTCTTGTTGATGGGGGATTTCATTTCTGAAACTGTCCCAGTTCTTTTTCCAATGAAGTTTTATTTTTCCGTTTACAGAATTTGGTTGTTTTTCTTTGTATTCAAAAACCAATAATGACTGGGTAAGTATTTCTTGATTTCTAGAACGTCTTTTCCTTAAAATCTTGTTTTCAACGAATTCATACCCTAATCCCTGCATTAACTCAATTAATATGTCATCTGTATTAATATGTACGCCACTAAAAATAGAATCCCCAATATCAATAAGAACTTTAGCATTTTGAGCTAGTAATGGTTTTGCATCATTAAAGATTGTGTACATTTCTTTAAAGTAGCTCTGTGCCATTACCGGAATTCTAGAATCATAAGCATTTTTATTCAGCTCAATAAGTGTCGCTTTCAGCAAACTACTTTTTGAAGCTATATCAAGTCCATTGACATAGGCATATTCCTTTTTAACATCATTAATTCCACTTGTTAATGCTTGGTCTCTAAAAAATCGCAAATCATTTTCGAACTGTAAATACCTTAAAAACCAAAGCTCTACTTTTGTATTTCTGAAATAGTTTGTGCCATTTAGATAAGGCGGACTTGTAATGATTGCTCCGATTTTTAAATCATTTACACGACCTATATTCTTTGCATTTGAAAGAATAAATTCGGGCTTTCCTTTTAGCTTATAGTCAAAATTCAAAATATCTTCGGCAATATTTCCAATTTTTTCTGGCAAAATATCATTAAATGTTTTCAGGTCTTTCTCAATTTCTTTCGCTGTTTTGAATCTTACATCTCCAACTTTCTTAAGAAATGATACAGGGAGTAGACAAGAAATAACAGCTACGGTTAGAGTATCAGCTAGTAGTTCATCTTCTAGTTTAATAATATCAATATATGACCTTAGTTTTAATACCTGCTCAAGAGTTTCATCAGGGAAATATTTTTTATCAGAGAATAGAGATTTATAGGATTCTCTTAAAGATTTATCTTCTTCAAACTTATTAAGGTTCTTCAGTACAACTTTTTGAATATCCTTTAGGTCTTTGGACAGCTTTTTCCTTTGAGACTCTTTTGCTTTTAAAACATTGAGCTTTGTTTGAATTAAAAACTGTAATAAAGGATTTACTTCTGAATATACTGTTGATAGTCCTAAATCATCAGCCGCAAGGAGTGTTGTGCCTGTACCTGCGAAAGGTTCATAGATTAGAGTATCTGTTATTCCATAGTTTTTTATTAATGATTTTACAAAGTCAGGAGAATAGCCTTCAATGTAAGGATACCATCTTTGAAATGGGATGTTTTTACTTTTTACAAATGTTACATCTTTCTCTGTAACGCCTTCAACTTTGTCTATTTCAGGAAGTTTTTGCTTGATAAGTCTTTTTACAACTTGGTTAATTGAACGCTCTTGTTTCTCGGCAAAAAGTGTAAGCTGTTTATATGTTTCAATGCCAATCAGTTCTTTTATTTCTTGAGTTGTCAAGTCTTTTACTTTGGAATAGTATGGTTCTTCTGGCTCACTAAACGCAAGTGTTACAGACTTATCTTTTGAATCTTCCGAAGGGTAGTCGCTGAAATAGACAGCTTTATAAAATTGTTTTGCCATTTTGAAACAAGTATCAGTTTATGATAGTTACTTCGCAAAAGTAAAAACAATTTTTGAACATCACATTGCTTGATAAGATTTTTTTGAATTTAATTTTCAACAGTCTGTTGAGTGTTGGGATATTGGCTCTTTTGCAAAACTTGGGTCGTGTGTCGGCTTGTGCGGTTTTGCAAATGTGCCAATGTGCGGTGGGCTAAAATTAATTTTTAAAATGTGCGGTGGGAAAATTTTTAAAACATTCGTGTCGGCTTGTGTATTTCCAAAGTCAGTCCGTAAGTTTATGTTAAGATGTCAAAGTTCGTTTTTCAGAAGTCTGTTTTTTCGGAGTACGGTCGTTCTTTAGGCTTGCTTACAACGGTCCGGGTATTTATGAAGGGCGGAAAATCGGAGCACAAAAGTTCAGTTTTGCACTACCGCTCAATAGAATTACTGTAGCTGAAATTATGACGTTCAGCCCGCCTTTCATAAATACCATGTTAGCGGTTCGTTGTTGTTCTCGTGTATTTTTTTATTCGTGATAACCCTTTTTTACTTGTCGTTTTGAAATCCACCAATAATTTCCACAAGGGTCAATTATACCCGATTGTCTGTCTTCGTATGGCATATCTGCTGGTTCAAATTCAATTTTCGCTCCATTGTCAACGGCTCTTTGATGAACAGCTTCTACATCGTCAACGAAAAGATAAAGTGCTGTTCTCATTCCTTCAAATTGTTCTCTGGCTTGACTAATCATAAAGCAAGTGTCGCCTATTTGCAGAATACAGTTTGCTATATCTCCATTGGTTGGGTTTACAGAACGGTTAATTTCTTTCGCAAAAAAGGCATTTTTCAGAAAGTCAATTAAGAGTTGTGGTTTGTCAACAAAAAGATATGGAGTAACTGTATGAAAGTTGTCAGGTTTGTATGTATTAAATATGTCGTTCATTTTTTACATTTTTAGGTTTAGAATTTACTTGTCTTTTATATTCAGTCATTTTCAGCGGTGCGTTTTTCTACAATGACCGCTAACGGTAAATTGTATGAGTAGTGGCAGATTGCGTGACACTTTCCTGTCAAACAGCTACGCAGTTTGAGCGGGTTACGAACCTTGATATTTACCACATCGCCTGCCATTACTTATACAAAATGTTGTGGTGTCGTTTTTATTCTCTAATAAAATATTCATTTATTTAAAATTTGTTGCAAATTCATAAAACATAGCCGGCCACGATAATGATGCGGGAGTGAAACCATATTCAAACCCTAACCTGATTATAGTAAGCTTCTTCTCTGGACAGATATAAACATATTCACCCTTGTTTCCCATTCCAAAAAAGTCATTGGCATTTTCCTGTCCGTCACGAAATTTCCCCCACCAGAGATAGTTGTAATACGTATTGTTTTCTAAAAGATAATCATAATATCCTTCGGGTCTGACTTGTGGTTGCGTTGCTTTTTGTACCCAGCTTTCAGGTACTAGTTGTACTCCATTGTATTTGCCATTATTAAGCAATAGCAAAGCAAATCGTGCATAATCGTAAGCATGGCAGTTTATACCGCTTTCCATTTTCTCAAAACCATGCTCGTCAAGGCTCCAACTGGCATTGCTTCCGCCCATATTTTTCCATAGTTTTTCTTCGGCATACTTAGCGACCGACTTACCTGTTGTTCGTTCCAGTATCATACCGATCAAAAGGGGATTATAGTTATTATAACGCCAATGCGTAGCCGGTGGTTCTTCAATTCGAACATTATCAAGTGTGGTTTTCCTTAAATCGGGAGATACATAGGTAAACTCATCATCAGAAGGAAATCCATCATGTGAATATGCCAGACCTGAACTCATACTTAATAAATCTTTGATGGCGATTTTTGAAAAAAGTGTGTCTTTTTTTATCAACTCAGGCAGGTATTCGGTTATTTTATCATCTTCGCTTTTAATAAACCCATCCGAAATAGCCAATCCTACCAGCGTACTGACAAATGATTTGGCAACCGAAAATGAGGTGAAAATTGAATCGTTATTAAAGCCATTAAAATAGTTTTCGTATAGTATTGTGTCGTTTCTTAATACAATAAATGCGGTAGTTTGAGCTCTTTCCAGCATGGTTTCGAAATCTATATTTGTATTTAAATGTTTGAAATACGCAGTGTTTTCAAACATTTCCTTAACCCGTTCTGTTTGCAATTTGTGATGAAGCATCCTGGGATGTTCAGCACCACCAATATCCCTCTTTTTGAATATTAAATAGTCCATTACAGAAGCATCTCCTCCCTGGCACCGGCCCAACAAGGTGCTAACATCTATTCTCGATTTTTTATAGATCAACCTGTCTGAAATATTTACTCCTGACAGGTTTTGGGGATGTGTTTGATCTATTTCATGCAGAACAATGGTTTGAAATTTTCCTATATTTTTGGTTTGCGGCCACTGAACCATTCGGTTATTCTGTTTATCGTACCTGATAATTTGTATGGCTATTGTTACACTATCCTTGTTCCATCTTACGGGCAGGTTCTCAAGTGGAATTTTCATTTCTGCCGTGTAACCATTTTGGTTTATTTTAACAGCAGAAGTCCATTTTGTAGAAAAAGAAAAAGATAAATCCCTTGTGGGCGGGTTTAAGGCACCATCCAGTTCATTGCCAGCAGCATCTACCAAAAAGGCATAAGCATTGATTCCATCATGATAGGTATCGACACAAAATGCAACCCAATCATTACTTAACATGAACTCGTTGTCTTTATCCAAATGCTCTTTGTTCAACTCAGACGTGTCTTTTATTTGACACATGAAAGCCACATACAGATTATCGGCATCATAAGTAACATGAGCCTCTGTATCGTTATATTTACCATTTTCATCATATAATTCATTTATAAAAATTGTTTTTTGCCAAATAGGTTCGTTTAATTTTCCGTCAATAATAATTTCACTTTCGGTTTTAATAGGTTTCCTTATGTCTGTGTCCGTCGTTCTGTTTTGAGTAAAACCATTTATAGAAATTAGGATTAAAAATATTTGAATGTAAACGGTGTTCATTATATCTGTCATTTAATAAGATTTATTAAAATTAATCTGTAAAATGTTCTCCATGTAGTTTTAAATGCACCACAACTTGTTTATCTACGTGTAAATGTTTCCAAATATATTTTGCGAATGTTTTCCAAATATAACCGAATATGCTTGTAATCGCAATACTTTGTGCGGATTATAAATCAAAATCTTCTATCGGACTCCTTACCTCACTTAGGCGTTTTCCACTAACATGAGTGTATAACATAGTCGTCTTGGGACTGTTATGGCCTAAAATCTCCTGGATGTATCGCAGCCCGACTCCACTCTCCAATAAGTGGGTAGCATAGGAATGTCGCAATGTATGGAGACTTACCTTTGATGTTATTCCTGCCTTTTTACAGGCTCTTTTCATGACTTGTTGAGCACTCCGGGTTGAATATGCACCTCCATTTTGGCCTTCAAATAATAAATCCTTGGGCCGGTGCACCAGGTAATATTCTCGCAGTACCTTTATCGTGACTTCTGAGAGGGGAACCCTCCGGTCTTTTGCTCCTTTGCTCGCCCTGATGTACAAAAGTTTTTCCTTACTTCTGACATCCCCAATCCTGAGACGAAGGGCCTCACCTATGCGCAAACCGGAACCGTAAATTACCATCAGTAAACATTTGTGCTTTATATTTCCAGTGGAAGAAAGGATGCGTTTGATTTCATCTTTGGTTAAAATATTCGGGAGTTTCCTGCTTTTCCGGGGACGCTGCATTTCTTCAGGAATGATCTGTGCCTCGTTGTGAACCGTGTAAAAGAGTTTTATTGCATTGATAAACTGGTTATGAGTGGAATAGGATTTATCCTTCAAAATAAATTGCTGGTGATTATAGTCGGTAATATCTACCTGGGTGATGGTTTTCCAGTGTTTATCTTTGGTGCAGGCGAAAAATTTGCTTACGAAAGACAGGTAACATTTTATAGTTGAATAACTGTATCGCTGCTGCTCCATCCATTTTTTGAATTCGTTTACCTTTAGCTGTACTTCTTCAGGCAGCACTTCCCGTGGCTGGACAGGAGTGGCTTTTTTTTCTTTTTTAATATGGATCGGAAATTCCTTCGTCGTAAAAGCAAGTTGGTGTTTTGCTAAAAAATCTCTCGAAGTTTTGAGGTCGGGAACAGACCACAGTTTTTCCTCCTTATGCCATCGACGGTTGGCTATGTTTTTGACCTTTGCTCTCAGGTCAATGTTCACCAAATCTACAGCGAAGAATAACCTTGATTCCGTCGTTTGATCCTCGGCAGGGACGGACAGGCCTACCTTTTTATTTAAGGCGTTCTCAATGGAAATACCAGGAAATATTTTATCGATTTCCTCGCGACTATTTGGAGTATTCGGCAGATGCCATAAGTTTAATGCCTTACTCCATTGCCTGCCTGATATTTTTCTTATTTTTTCAATAATGTCAGGATCATACTCGAAAACCAAAGCGATTCGGGAACGTCCTTCATATTGAAAAATGCTGGCTTGTACTGTAGGTGATTCTTTTTTCATCCGGTTTGCAGGTTGATTTAAAAATTAAGTATCTGCAATACTCAGCATTTATTTATTATTATCCGGTGATTAGCCGTTTAATGCCGTTTGTAGCCGTTTGTAGCCGTTTACAAACGGCTGCATAAGAAAGGAATCTACCCAAAAAAAGAAGGCGCAAAGCATCCTGAAATGCTCCGCGCCCGCTCCTTTTTAAAATATTCCGTCTTGCCCGGAGACAATATCTTTTTCCAAACTCACCCGGCTTGCGCAAAGATATTGCCACCGTCCGCCGTCAAACCGACGTTGATAAACAAGCAGACAAAGGATTATTCAAATTCAGATGGTTTAATTTGCACAAGTGTTTATCAAGCAACCAGCAAGCAGCATCAAGTAACCAGCATCAAGTAACCAGCAACCAGCATCAAGCAAGCAGCATCAAGCATCAAGCAACCAGCCTAACTCCTCACAATCCGCCGCACAACACTCTCCCCGTTATTGCTAATCTTCAAAAAATAAATGCCTGCCGGAAGAATTTTCACTTCCTCCTCCAACCGGATCGTATTTTTGCCGAAAGGCAGATTAGAGTATCCCTGCTGGAAAACCTTTTGGCCGGATACAGTCAGCAATTCAACATAAATGTCGCTGTTTTCATCCAGCACAAGATCCACAAAAAGATCCTCGCTCGACGGATTCGGATAGACCTGCAATTCAGCGATACCGTTGATGACTTCCTCTGTGCTGTTGACACATTCGGTGGTGAAATTGAATTCAGTATAATTGCTCACAGAAAAGGAGCAAATGGTTCTCAGTTCCACCTCGTATTGGGTACAGACATCCAGCCCGAAAAGGGTAACAGCATCGCCTTGCTCTACCATCACTTCCCAGTCTTCACTGCTGCCTGCCGGACGATACCTGAGCTCGTGGGCCAGGACATCTCCGGCGCTCAGCCACTCAATTGTAGCACTGGTCATAGTAGGTTGACTGGAAATGTCAAAAGGCTCCCCACAAGGGATGGAACCCGTAAAATGGGCCGTGATCTCGTCATGTTGAGTCAGTTCCATATTGATAATATCGGAAAACTGGTTGGGATCGTAAATATTGTTGTTAACGGTCCAGTAGAGGAAAGAGCCTCCGTTTTCAGGGATGGCCGTAAGTTCAATACCAATGCCCCCAAAATAGGTGGTCTGCCAGGGGTAATTCTGTCCGATCACCGTATTGGCTTTGACTTTGCCGGATTCCGGAGGATCTACATTAATGAGCACCTCGTAAGGGCCGGTTATGCCTTCGTCTTCATAACAATCGACAATACCTTCATCGATGATAGTACAGCGGGTTTCGATAAAATTTCTGAGTTGTTCCACATTGGCTTCCCAGCCGGCTACCGTGCCTCCCCATTTTTGACAATGCCGGGGCATTTCCGGGGCAATCCTGGCGATGAGTGTATCCAGCAATGGGATCATAAAATCGCAGGAGAAGTAGCTGTTGTTCATATCCGCATAACGGTTGATGTACAGACTGAAAAAATCTTCGTTGACCGAAAGGTCCGTTAAAAGTTCTACATGGCCTTCAAAATCAATCCACGGGCTAATGAGTTCCGGATTGCAGGGATCTGCCGTTGGGCTTTGGTCAGGAATGCTGGTGTAGTTGATGTAATGACCAAAAGTGGCGTCCTCATCCCAAAGGATGTATTTCCACTTGCGGGCCCCGCCTTCCGGATTGCGGCCGCGCCACCATGCCGTGTTCCAGTTCAGCCAGTCGCTGGATACATTGAGTGAATGGAGGATCATGTAATCGATGAGGCTGAGTACATCAAATTGTTCCGTAACATAAGCGTAATTGGCCGGATCCGCCATGTCGTTGTTGTGGATAAAGTCGGTCAGGGCATACCAGTCGACCCAGCTGCCGTATTCCTGCCAGGTGCCTCCCCATGTTTTGATAAAATCGATGTCCTGCTCATCCTGGTTGTAATAATAACTCGTAAAGTCAGGGTCATCGACTTTTTCCCTCAGCTCATACACGCCCCAATAGGATCCATTGAGATATACGATGCAAGGTTCGTAGGTACGTTCGTCCAGTTCCAGGTTCGCCAGTTGCGAAAGCTCGTGAACATAGGCATCCCGGATATGGGCGCTTCCGCTAATTTCCGGATAATTGTCGTTGGCCGCCGCTTTGAGGATGATCCGCTGAAACTCTTTCCGGTCGGTAAAATCAGGAAAGATCTTGTATTTCAGGGCATAATCATCGCCCATCTGATCACGGGTGACAAAATCCACGCCACGTTGGTCATACGCCCAGGAATCATTGCCGTGTTTATTGAATTCACCGCTGCCATCCGCCACCCGGTCTCCTGTTTCATCAAAAAGTTCAAAAGTGCCTTTAGGATTGAATTGTTGTCCGTTGAACAAATTGGGCAACACCCGTCCGGATACAGAAACCACCGGGATGGTATGCACCTCATTGATGAAAAAAGTATGGTAGTCCGTAAAACTGTGAGGAATGTTCGAATCATTGCTGTACACCGCTGCTTTGACCACCGTGGTCGAAGTCACTGTGAACGGGCCGGTGTAAATGCCTGAGCCGGTATCCGGATCACCGCCGTCGGTGGTGTAATAGATGGTGGAGTTGGGTTCCGTATTCTCAATGGTGACCGTTACCTGGTCAGTGTAAAAACCGGCTGATGGCGAAATGGAGGGTTTTTGTGCATATTCACCTTTTACCTGCCCGTTGCCGTATCCCGGAGTGGGAATGAGAGCCACGCCCCATGTAGGTCCGCCATTGGTCGTCCGGGCTCTTGAGTGCCCGAGCTGGTTGGGGATATTGATGGGATTGGAATCAATGATGTTCCCGGAAGGATCTGCAAAAACCACATCTTCACTATTTTTGGTTTGTGTAATCTTGAAATTGGTATGGATATTATTTCCGGTGACCAAATCCCTTCCACTCGCCCAGATCAGCAAATAACCGTTGGCCGTTATGCCCGAGCCATCGGGGAAAGTCCATTTGTCAGGATTGTTGGTACGATCACTAAGGTGGTAACCTGAAAGGTCAACATAAGCGTTGGAGGTGTTGTATAATTCGATCCAGTCTTCATGCTCGCCAAAGTTGTCGGTATTGGATTCCAGGTTAGCGGCTGAAAATTCATTGATCACTACCTGACCCCGGAGCTGAAATATAGTAAGGGTGAAAAGCAGTAAAAGGAGTTTAGTGTATAATTTTTTCATCTTTTGTTGTTTAAAATTTAGGCCGAGGAAAGGCTATCTTTTTTATATTTGCAATAATTTGAAATCGAAAGCTAAGATATTTAAATGTCTTTTTGAAATCAAAGCAAAGATATTAGATGTTTTGCAAATTAGACAACAATTGGCCTTAGAGCAAAATATAATTAACCACCCGACCTGCCAGACAGCAGTTTAGCTATAACAAAACCAATAAGAGAAATTCATGAGGCAATACCTTAACGCATTACAACACATCATCGACAACGGAGTCGAAAAGTCTGATCGTACGGGAACTGGTACCAAAAGCGTTTTCGGATACCAGATGCGCTTTGACCTGCAGGAAGGTTTCCCCATGCTGACAACCAAAAAACTGCACCTAAAATCTATAATTTATGAATTGTTATGGTTCCTGAAAGGGGACACCAATGTAAAATATCTTCAGGAGAACGGGGTGCGCATCTGGAATGAATGGGCCGACGAAAACGGAGACCTTGGGCCCGTTTACGGGAAACAGTGGGTCGCCTGGGAAGCCCCCGACGGCAGTAAGATCAACCAAATTCAACGGGCCGTTGATCTCATCAAAAACAACCCGGACTCCAGGAGGATCATCGTCAATGCATGGAACGTGGGAGAACTCGATAAAATGGCCCTGACGCCCTGTCATGCCCTGTTCCAGTTTTATGTGGCAGAAGGTAAACTTTCCTGCCTGCTCTATCAGCGTTCTGCCGATGTATTCCTGGGCGTACCTTTTAATATTGCTTCTTATGCCTTATTTACCCTGATGATGGCGCAGGTCTGCGGCTTGCAACCCGGAGAGTTTATCCATTCTTTCGGTGATCTGCATCTGTATTCCAATCACATGGAACAGGCCGAATTACAACTTTCCCGAATTCCACGTGCCTTGCCTAAAATGGAAATAAACCCTGAAGTGACCGATATCTTCAATTTTAAATTTGAGGACTTTACCCTTTCAGACTACGATCCGGATCCGCATATCAAGGCACCGGTGGCAGTGTGACCCATGAAGTAAGGAAGCTTATGAACCATAAAAACGAAAAAAAAGGAAAAATTTAACTCCCCAAATAACCGGGTGCAGCGCACCCCATATCTTTGTTTGCAAACAAAGGCGAAGAGGATTCAAGGTGCAGCGCACCGCAACCTAAAGTTTTAGCACCAGGCCAAAAGAAAAAAAGGAAAAATTCCACTCCCCAAATAACCAGGTGCAGCGCACCCCATATCTTTGTTGTCAAACAAAGGCGAAGAGGATTCAAGGTGCAGCGCACCGCAACCTAACCTTCCTTTAATCAAGGGAATCGCCTTTACCTTTAATAAAAAATACACATTGGAACTACTTAGATTTTACCTGCTAGCCCATAACCCCGAAAAATATCGGTTAACGAATGTCCGGCTTCCGAAAAACAAGGGCAATTCGAAAAAGGTTTGTAACAAGATGTTTTTGAATTAAAATGCCTCTGAGAAAAGCAATTTATTCCCACTAAACCTTTTAAAATGGGTGTTTGACACCAGACAACCACTTCCTCCGACACCAGGTCTGCGCCCTTAAAAATCAATATAGATGAAGATATGATCAATTATTTGATTGTCTTATTTAGAATTAATATAAATAACGACAGGTTTTTGACAATTTGTGTTAAAAAAAGTTAACGAATTTTATCTTTGCGCAGAATATGTTGAAAAACGGACAGATTTACCGCATTAATCTACCAATCACATATTTTGAACGCCCAAATTTGAATTTCATTTTTGGTCGAAAATTTAGGAACCAACAGTTCAATTAAACAAATACTTTAAACATCATTAATAAGATGATATTTAATACCTTCCTTAAAAGGACTTTCCTGTTACTGACGATCCTTGGCTTTTCTATTGCCACTTATGCCCAGGGCGCAGATACGGCAGCAGGAAAAGAGCTTTTCCGTAACAATTGTGCCGCATGTCATAACAAGGATATGAAATCCAAAATGACGGGTCCTGCCCTGGGAGGGGTTCAGGATCGTTGGGCGGATTATCCCATTGAAGACCTCTATTCCTGGGTGCGTAACTCCCAGGCTATGGTTGAATCAGGCCACCCGAGAGCGGTTCAGATTTACGGGGAATACAACAAGGTGGCCATGCTCCCTTTTCCTGGATTCAGCGATCAGGACATACAAAATGTATTAGCCTATATAGATGAAGTTTATAACGCTGTGCCGGAGACGGTTGCCGTAGCTACGGATTCCGCAGGTACAGGGGAAAGCAGAAGCAATACGTGGTTGTACCTTTTGCTGGCCGGAGTGCTGGTGGTAGTTTCCATTGTGTTGATGCGCGTAGTGGCCAACCTGAACTACCTGGTTAAAATCAAAGAAGGGGATACCAATGCAGCAAAGCCTGCTTCGTTGTGGAGTATCTTCACGAGCAAATCGGTCATCGGTTTTGCTATATTTGCGCTGGTCATCTTTGTGAGCAACACTTTCATCAATCAGGCAGTAATGCTTGGTCGTCAGATCGGTTACGCCCCGGAGCAGCCCATCAAATTTTCGCATCTTACCCACGCAGGAGATCAACAAATCGATTGTAAATTCTGTCATGACGGTGCCAGGAGAAGCAAGCATTCTGTAATTCCTTCAGCAAATACCTGTATGCTTTGCCACAAAGCTATTATGGTAGGTTCGCAGTACGGAACGGCAGAGTTGACCAAGATTTTCGCCTCTGTCGGTTTTGACCCTTCAGCTAATGCATACATTCCGAACTACGATGAAATGCCTGAAGCAGAGATCGAAAAGATTTATAAAAAATGGATCATAGATCAGGAACTCGGATTCGGTTCCAGTGATGCCAAAGCAGAGGCTGTGGCCAAAAAGCAGTGGAGAGATATCGTGGATGCTTTGACTACGCCTGAAAACGGCGATACAAAAATCCCGGGTCCGATCGAGTGGGTTAAAATCCATAACCTTCCGGATCACGTGTATTACAACCATTCTCAACACGTTACCGTTGGTAAACTGGCGTGCCAGACCTGCCACGGTCCTGTTCAGGAAATGGAACTGGTCAGGCAACAGGCTCCACTGAGCATGGGATGGTGTATTAACTGCCACCGCCAAACGGAAGTGCAATTCCAGGATAACGACTACTACAAGTCATTTACCAAATTTCACGATGAATTATCTAAGGGCACGAGAGATAAAGTTACCGTCGAGGATATTGGAGGATTGGAATGCCAAAAGTGCCATTATTAATTGTTTAGGTGTAAGCCTGAATGTAACCTAATTTTAGAAAAGATCGCATAATTCATAAAAATGAAGAATAAGAAAAAAGAAGTTTGGGTGGGTGTGGAACAATTGACCAATGACCCTGCATTTCAAAAAGCTTCTAATGATGAATTTAACGAGGTAATTTATTTCGATAAAATTGCCGACACCAGGATAATGGAGACACCCGCCAATCGCCGGGACTTCCTGAAAGTGCTCGGATTCGGAATGGGTACCGCTGTAATGGCTGCCGGTTGTGATATCCCGGTCAAAAAAGCCATTCCCTATGTAATGAAGCCTGACAGCATCGTTCCGGGGATTGCCAGTTATTATGCTTCCTCATTTGTTCAGGGAGGGGATTATTGCGCTGTTTTGGTAAAAACGCGCGAAGGCCGCCCGATCAAGATCGAAGGCAACAGCTTTTCCAAGGTGACCAAAGGCGGAACCAGCGCCAGAGCACAGGCAAGTGTTTTAAGCTTGTACGATACCAGCCGCTTTGATGGCCCGGTAGCCGCCGACGGAACGGCAATGACTTGGGTGGACCTGGACAAAGCCATCAGCGGTAAACTTACCGCCAATGCTACTATTAAAATAATATCTCATACCAATCTCAGCCCTTCCTCCAAACAGGCTATGGCTGATTTTGCGGCAAAATATCCCAATACAGAGATCGTAATGTACGATCCTGTTTCAAGTTCTGCCATGCTCCAGGCCAACCAGCAGTGTTTCGGCCAGCAGGTAGTGCCGGATTATCATTTCGACAAAGCACGCATGATCGTGAGTTTCGACGCCGATTTCCTCGGTACCTGGATCTCTCCGATTGAGTATGCCGGGGATTATATCAAAAACCGTAAGATCGACGATGTGACCAAGGCAAGTATGTCACGCCATATCCAGGTTGAGAGTCATATGAGTCTTACCGGGTCGAATGCCGATAACCGTATTTTGGTGAAACCATCCGAGCAGGGTGCTGCAATACTTGCTTTATATAATGAGGTAGCCAAAGCAACCGGCGGATCCACGGTGAGTGGGCCTGCACTTTCAGCAGATAAAGCAGCAAAGATCGTTAAGGTGGCTAAGGAATTGGTAGGTAACAGAACCCGTGCCTTAGTTGTTTCCGGTTCCAATAATACAGGAGAACAGGTATTGATCAATGCCATCAATGATATGTTGGGCAGTTACGGCAATACCATCACTTTCGAAAATGCTTCTTTGCAGCGCCAGGGAATGGACAGCAGTGTCAGAAGCCTTGTGAAAGCAATGAACTCCGGCAGCGTCAATGCCATTTTTGTGATGGACGGAGCAAATCCTGCCTACGATTTGCCTGACAGCCAGGCATTTGTGACCGGGTTGGCTAAAGTGGGTTTGAAAGTGTCCTTCTCCGGCACACCTAATGAAACCTGCAGCCTTTGTGACTACGTGGCTCCAACTCACCATTTCCTCGAAAGCTGGGGAGATGCTGCGCCTAAACGTGGCCATTACAGCCTTATGCAGCCAACGATCAACCCGATCTTTGCCGCAGTAGGCCGTGAAGGAACACGTCAGGCTGAAGAGAGTCTGTTGCGTTGGGCTTCAAGCGATAAATTGAATACTACGGCTGATCAGCCTTATATGGAATACGTTAAAGCCTACTGGGAAGCAAATATGTTCCCGGCTCAATCGCGCTTTTCCACTTTCCAGGATTATTGGGACAGTACCTTGCACGACGGTATCTTTGAGGTAGAACAGACAACCATTCAGGTAGCCTTCTCCGGAGATGTGAATGCCGCGGCAGCCAAGGTTCGTAAACCTTCAGGGAGCGAGTTGGAAATCTCTTTCTTTGAAACCGTAAACATGGGTGGCGGCGTTTATGCCAACAACCCATGGTTGCAGGAAATGCCTGATCCGGTTACCCGTTGTGTTTGGGGTAATAACCTGACCATCCCTGTTAAGTGGGATGGAGGCAACGAATTTACTGCCTTCAAAGGACTCAACCCAATGGAGATTTATTCTGAAGCGGATAAAGTTGAGGTACAGGTGGGAGAAGTGAAACAATTGACTTCAGTCATCCGCCAGTTTGGCCAGATGGAAGGAACCGTTGGCCTTGCGATTGGTTACGGAAGAAAAAATACAGGAAAAGTCGGTAGAGCTTTAGGACAACAGGTGGGTGTGGACGTATATCCTTGGTTGTCTGTTGATGCAGACGGCAATACTCAGTATTTTGCTACCAATGTAAGCGTTTCCGATAAGGTGGAGACAGATAAGGAGTTCGCCTGCGTGCAGTATCACCACACCATGGGGGTTACCACACGTGATGAAAACGGCGAAGTCATGAAAGACAAAGAAACCGGAAAGGATTTCAATGTCGATGAGAAGACCGTGATGACCCTTGGTTCTGGTTTCCAGGGCGGTTTGACAGAACGTTCCATCATTTATCAGTCACACCTCAACGAGTTGCCTGAGTTGGTGAAACACATCCACCACAAGCGGGAAGAAGCCGAACACCTGAACTCTAAGTCGCTTTATCCTTACGAAGAATATAAAGAAAATTTCTATAGCCAGGGACACCACTGGGAAATGCACATCGACCTCAACGGTTGTATCGGTTGCGGTGCGTGCCAGGTAGCCTGTGTGGCTGAAAATAATGTGCCTGTTGTCGGAAAACACGAGGTACACCGCCACCATGAAATGAGTTGGATTCGTATCGACCGTTACTATTATGGTGATTATGAAAACCCAAATGTTGTTTACCAGCCAATGATGTGTCAGCATTGCGATAACGCTCCTTGTGAGAATGTTTGTCCGGTGGCTGCAACGAACCACAGTTCTGAAGGTTTGAACCAGATGGCTTACAATCGTTGTATCGGAACACGTTACTGTGCAAACAACTGTCCGTATAAAGTGCGTCGTTTCAACTGGTTGGATTATACCACGGCGGATTTGTTCCCAATCAATGAACCTTCTGCCATGAAAGAAGAACTTCCTTTTGGAGCAGACAACCTCACACGGATGGTCCTCAATCCTGATGTGACGGTACGTTCAAGAGGGGTGATCGAGAAGTGTAGTTTCTGCGTGCAGCGTATCCAGGAAGGAAAACTCTCCGCGAAGAAAGAAGGCCGGGCATTGCGTGATTCTGAGGTTAAATCAGCCTGCCAGACCGCTTGCCCTACAGGAGCGATCCAATTCGGTGACGGAAATAACAAGGAAAGCGAACTTTCTAAAAAAATGGATAATCCGCTTAACTACTATGTGCTGGAAGAGATCAACGTTCGTCCTTCCATCGCCTATAAAGCCCGGATCAATAACAGGAACGAAGAATTAGACGCCTAATATTTTTTTGAATAACTCATTTACGGTGTAAGCCGGAATTTTGATAAAATATAGAACATGAGTGCAGTAGTTTCTCCAATAAGAGAACCGTTAATTTTAGGAGGTAAGAATTACCATCAAATCACAGAGGATATTTGTGCTCCGACCGAAAAGACACCTAGTTTGATGTGGGTCATTGCATTCAGCATTGCTTCATCGCTACTTGCTTTTTATGTTTTTTGTGTGGGATGGACAATCTGGGTAGGTATCGGTTCCTGGAACCTTAACCGTACGATCAACTGGGGTTGGGATATTACCAACTTCGTTTGGTGGGTCGGGATTGGTCACGCGGGTACGTTGATCTCTGCCATTTTGTTATTGTTCCGTCAAAGGTGGCGTACCGGTGTAAACCGTGCTGCTGAGGCCATGACCATCTTTGCGGTAATGTGTGCGGGCCAGTTTCCGCTGATTCACATGGGACGCCTTTGGCTGGGATTCTTTATTTTCCCTTATCCCAATACACGTGGTCCTTTGTGGGTGAACTTCAACTCACCACTGCTTTGGGACGTATTTGCGATCTCTACCTATTTTACCGTTTCACTATTGTTTTGGTACACAGGACTGGTACCGGATTTGGCAACGGTTCGCGACAGAGCAAAAGGATTGCGTCGTAAATTGTACGACCTGTTCTCTTTCAGCTGGAACGGTTCTGCGAAACACTGGCAAAGATGGGAAAGCCTTTCCCTTATCCTGGCGGGTTTGGCTACTCCTCTGGTACTTTCTGTTCACACGATAGTATCTTTTGACTTTGCCACTTCCGTAATTCCTGGTTGGCATACCACCATCTTCCCTCCATACTTTGTGGCCGGGGCGATCTTCTCAGGATTTGCGATGGTACAGACCTTAATGGTCATCTCAAGAAAAGTACTCAAACTGGAACAATATATTACCATCGAACACATCGATGTCATGAACAAAGTGATCCTGCTTACCGGCTCTATCGTTGGTGTGGCTTATCTTACGGAGTTGTTCATCGCATGGTATTCAGGATATATTTATGAACAATTTGCTTTCTATAATAGGGTAATGGGACCGTATTGGTGGTCTTATGTAGGAATGATGTCCTGTAACGTACTTTCTCCACAGATTTTCTGGAGCAAGAAAATCCGTCAAAGTATCTGGTGGACTTTCTTCATGTCCATCTTTATCAATATCGGTATGTGGTTTGAACGTTTCGTGATCATCGCGACTACCCTGGCCAGGGATTATCTGCCTTCCAGCTGGAGTTACTATTCTCCTTCCTGGGTTGAGATCGGTTTGTTTGCCGGTACCCTTGGTTTATTCTTTACGCTTTTCCTCATCTTTACCCGATTGGCACCGGTGGTAGCCATCGCGGAGGTCAAGCAAATTCTCAAAGGATACGGGGATCAGTACACTGGAGGAAAAGCTAAAAAACACCATTAATGAAATAGGGTTGATGGAATTCAACAACAATGATCAACCTAACAATCATAAATATTAAATGATGGAAAATCAAAATAAAGAAGTGCTGTTTGGCTTATACGACGATGAAGAAGTATTATTGTCTGCAGTCAAAAAAGCAAAGGAGGAACATCTGGACATCATGGACGTTTATACGCCATTTCCTGTCCACGGGCTCGATCCTATTTTAGGACTTGCCGAGAGCCGCCTGCATATTGCCGGGTTTATCTATGGCGCGATTGGTACCCTTACGGCTTTTCTTTTTATGACATGGGTGTTTACCCGTGACTGGCCCATTATTTTTGGGGGTAAGCCTTATTTTTCATTGCCCGCTTTCGTGCCGATTATGTTTGAGCTTACGGTACTGTTTTCTTCGGTTGGAATGGTTATTACCTTTTACACCGTTTGCGGACTGTGGCCGGGTTCAAAAACCATTCGTTTGCACGACCGTATCACGGATGATAAGTTTTGTATCGCTTTTGAAACGGGAGATGCTGATGTACAAAAGCTGCAAGACTTTTTCGCCTCAACAGGTGCAGGTACAGTAGAAACGGCCAACATTTAATTTTTTGAAAGGTAGTCAAATGTTACAAATGAAGAATATAAGAAACTTTTTAATACTGGTTGTCATGATCATTGCCCTCAACGCCTGCTCTACGGCAGACGGAGATTTCGGGGGGAGTGAATATATGCCTGATATGGCGCATTCCATTGCCCAGGAAGCTAATATTTATACCTATTATAAATACAATACCTGGGATGAGGAAAGCACGATAAAATTGAAGGACCTAGTCAATATACATGATCCTGTTGCCGGAACGATTCCCCGTGGATTTACCGGAATGGCTTCTTCCTCAAGTGATTCTTCCAGGGAAATGATGGATGAACACCTGAGAGGAATGACTTCACTCAATGAAATAGGGGTGCCGATTAACGGCTCCGTACCTTATCATTACCAGGATACTGAAGAAGAACGTGCCCGTGCCACTGCTGAAATTATCGAAAATCCATATCCTATCACGGATGCCGGATTGGTTAGGGGCAAGGATTTGTTCATCATCAATTGTGCCATTTGCCATGGAGAAAAAGGCAATGGTCTCGGATATCTTGTTGATGATACCAAAAATAAAAAGGTCAAATTTCCTGCGGCACCGGCCAATTTCACTCAGGATGCTTTTATTGCTTCCAGCAACGGACGTTATTACCATGCTATTATGTATGGAAGGAACGTGATGGGCAGTTTTGCGGATAAACTTTCCTATGAGGAACGCTGGGAGGTGATCCACTATATCCGTTCCTTGCAGGCCGCATCCATCGGAGCGACTTACAACCAGACAGAGAATACGTTGAATCCGGAATATGGCACACCTGCCAGCCCGGTGCAAGCCGCACAGCAAACAGATACAACGATAGGATCACAAGGAAACGAGTAGCCTGTATCAGAAGATAACTCAGCATTAATTAAGAAAGTAAAAAGTAATTATAGCAATGAATCAATTTTCATTCGAATCGAAACAAAAACGAGTACTTATTGGAGGCATGATCCTGGGGCTGTTGTGTTTGCTCGTAACTTTTTTAGGAGATGACGCCAACCATACCCGTTTTTGGTCCAACTTCCTGCACAATTCAGTATTCTTTACAGGAATAGCTTTCCTGGCGCTTTTTATCAATACAGCTTTTACCACTGCTTTGGCAGGATGGTATGTCGTATTCAAAAGGGTGTTTGAAGCTTATTCTCTTTTCCTCATTCCAGGATTGGTGCTGATGATCATTATTATTGCAGGGTTTTGGGGTCATTTCCACCACCTGTATCACTGGGCTGATCCACAGGCTTTTCTGGCAGATGAGGATGGTTTTGTAGACGAAGTATTAAGTGGGAAATCAGGTTTCCTCAATAAAAACTGGTACACCTTTGGTACGATTATCATTGTTGGTATGTGGATTTACTTCGCCATAAAACTGAGAAGTTTTTCCCTCGATGAAGATAAATCGGGTACAACGGATTATGCGCATTACAAAAAAATACGCCTTTGGTCAGCGATCTTTTTGCCCCTGGCAGGATTTTCCAGCGCCGCCATCGTATGGCAGTGGGTCATGTCAGTGGATGCCCATTGGTACAGTACACTTTTTGCATGGTACGCCACCATCAGTTGGTTCGTAGCTACTTTTGCTTCAGTCATCTTGTTGATGATTTACCTGAAATCAAAGGGTTACTATGAGAACGTTTCCGACGAACATATGCACGATTTGGGAAAATATCTTTTTGCATTTAGTATTTTCTGGACCTATTTGTGGTTCTCTCAATACATGCTTATTTGGTATTCCAATAACGGGGAAGAAACGATATATTTTTTCCTGAGAAGGGAAAATTATCCGGTACTCTTTTTTGGTAATTTGGTGCTGAACTTTATTGTTCCTTTCTTTGTCTTAATGAGGAATGATACCAAACGTAAATATGGAACGTTGGCTCTTGTTGCCATCATTACTTTTCTCGGACATTGGATGGATTTCTTCCTGATGCTGAAACCGGGGATTCGCGAAACGGCAATGCACGGACATGGCGAGCATATTTTTGCCATGGGGTACACCATGCCGGGTTTGCTGGAATTGGGTACAATGGTCGGATTCCTTTCCGGTTTCCTTTATTTTGTATTAAACAGGTTGAGCCAGGCCGCCTTAGTGCCGGAAAATGACCCTTATTTGGGCGAGAGTTTGCACCATCACGTGTAGAAAGAATTCAAATTCACAGAAAAACTTAAATAAAAAAAATAATGACCGGTTTACTCATTATTCTTTGTTTTGCTCTTATTGTCATCATTGCGCTCCAGATTGGAAAGGTGACAGAAATTACGGATAAAATAAAAGGTGAAGTAGAGGCGCAAAATGCAACCAACCGCAGGGTAGGGTTCTACTTCCTGATATTTATGGTGGTTTTCCTCGTAGCGAGTTTTGCCTCGGCAATTTATTACAAGAACTTTATGTTGGGTTTCGGACCTCATACGGCGGCATCAGCTCACGGGGGGGCTCTTGATCATATTTTCAAATTGACGTTGTGGGTGACCCTCATTGTTTTTGTGCTGACACAGATTGCTTTGTTCTTCTTTGCCTTTAAATACAGTGGAAATTCTAAGAGAAAAGCCATCTTCTTTTCTCATGATACCAAACTGGAGATCATTTGGACCGGCGTTCCTGCTATCGCAATGGCATTGCTGGTGATCGGAGGTCTCGATGCATGGAATGAGGTGATGGCCGATGTAGGACAAGATGAAGATTTTATGGAAATTGAGGCTACCGGTTATCAATTTGCCTGGGCACTTCGTTATCCAGGGCCGGATCAAAAACTGGGAGATCGGGATTATACCCTCATCAATGGCTCCAATCCTCTTGGCCAGGACTGGACGGACGCTGCCAACTGGGATGATATTCATGCCAACGAGATCGTACTTCCTGTAGGAAAGAAGGTCAGGGTGAAGATCAGGGCTCGCGATGTATTGCACAGTTTCTTCCTCCCGCATTTTCGGGTAAAAATGGATGCAGTGCCGGGTATGCCTACGTATTTTGTATTTACCCCTATCACCACCACTGCCGATTATCGGGCGCAGTTGAGTACCTATCCTGAATACCAGCAACCGGATCCCAATGATCCTGAAAAACAGCTGTGGGAAACCTTCGATTATGAACTGGCTTGTGCCGAGTTATGTGGTAATGGTCACTTTAGTATGCGTAAGGTGGTTCGAATTGTTGAGCAGGCAGAATACGATAAATGGCTGGCGGATCAGAAATCATATTATCTGACTGCTATTAGAAATACGAATGAAGATCCTTATAACGGTAAAGCACTTCCTGGTGAAACCGTTACTACACCGGAAATTGATACAACCCAAACAGGTGAGGAAACAAGCGGAGAGTAATTATCGAAGCTCATATCCTTAAATTAATTAGATACACTCAAAGAAAAACAATAAAATAATCAGAAAATGGCAAATGTAGTTTCTAAAACTCCTGAAATTGACCGGGATGACTTTCTGATACAAGAATACGGCTATGATGATCATTTCCATGACCACCATCATGGAGATAAATATCAGTCGAATTTTATCACTACATATATCTTTAGTCAGGATCACAAGATGATCGCCAAGCAATTCCTCATCACGGGGATGATCTGGGCCATCATTGGTGCAAGCATGTCTTTGATCTTCAGGATGCAATTGGGTTTTCCTGAAGAGAGCATGGCCTGGATAAAACCATTGTTAGGGAAATGGATCACTGTCGATGCGGCAGGGTTCGGAACCTTATCCCAGGATTTTTACTATTCACTGGTGACTCTGCATGGTACCATCATCGTATTCTTCGTGCTTACAGCCGGATTGAGCGGTACTTTCAGTAACCTGCTTATTCCATTGCAGATAGGTGCCAGGGATATGGCCTCGCCTTTCCTTAATATGTTGTCATACTGGTTCTTCTTTTTGGCAGGAGCGGTAATGCTTTCTTCCTTGTTCGTCAGTACAGGGCCTTTTGCCGGGGGCTGGGTAGCCTATCCGCCTCTAAGTGCTTTGCCACAGGCCTCTATGGGCTCGGGTGTTGGTATGACGCTTTGGCTGATAAGCCTTGTATTCTTCGTGGTTTCTGTTTTGTTGGGTGGGGTGAATTATATCACCACTGTACTGAATCTCAGAACCAAAGGAATGGGAATGTGGCGTATGCCTTTGACCATCTGGTCCTTTTTCCTTACAGCAATCATCGGTCTGTTATCCTTTCCGGTATTGGTATCAGGATTTTTCCTTTTGATGCTTGACCGTAGTTTGGGCACCAGTTTTTATTTGAGTGAAATTTTTATCAATGGTCAGGTACTCGACAGGGTAGGAGGTAGCCCGATTTTATATCAGCACCTTTTCTGGTTCCTGGGTCACCCTGAAGTATATATCATTATTCTCCCGGCGATGGGTTTGACCTCTGAGGTTTTGGCGGTACACTCACGCAAGCCGATTTTTGGTTACAAGGCCATGGTTTATTCCATGATGGCGATTGGATTTCTTTCCTTTATCGTTTGGGCTCACCACATGTTTATGTCAGGGGTGAATCCGTTCATTGCCAATTTCTTCGTAATCTTTACCCTCATCATTGCGGTTCCTTCAGCGGTGAAGGTGTTTAACTGGATAACGACTTTATATGGAGGGAATATCCGGTTTACGGCGGCGAGTATGTTTGCCATCGGATTTGTATCTATGTTTATTTCCGGTGGATTGACAGGTATTTTCCTCGGAAATTCAGCTATTGATATTCAAATGCACGATACCTATTTCGTGGTGGCTCACTTCCATATTGTAATGGGGGTTGCGGCCTTCTTCGGAATGTTTGCCGGTGTTTATCACTGGTTTCCTAAAATGTATGGACGTTTCCTGAACGAAACTCTGGGGAAAATTCACTTCTGGGGGACGCTCATCGGGGCTTATGCCGTATTCGGTCCAATGCACTATCTGGGGATTGCCGGGGTAGCAAGGCGTTATTACAGATTTGATGTTTTCCAGACGTTCAGTCACTTTGACGGTATCAATCAGTTCATTACCATTGCTGCTATCATTACCTTTGTTTTCCAGATCATTTTTGTGGTCAATTTCTTTTACAGCATTTGGAAAGGCAAAAAGGTTACGACTAAAAACCCATGGGGTGCGCCAACTTTAGAATGGACCACACCAATACGTCCGGGTCACGGAAACTGGCCAGGAAAATTGCCTACCGTTCAGCGTTGGGCATACGATTATTACAGTGATGAGGAAGGGCAGGATTTTACGCCTCAAATTGAGCCGTTGAAAGATAATGAAAAGCATGTGCATTAAGCACCAGAGAAATTTTTGGTAAGTGAAGTTTTAGTATAAAAAAATAATGGAGTGTCGGTAAAAACGGATACTAATAGTTTAAAGGTAAAAGATCTCGTCCTGCAAAAAGTGCAGGATTATACACAGCTGGTAAAGATCAGGTTGACGCTGACGGTGGTTTTATCTTCTGTCCTCGCCTTTTTGATCGCTTCGAACGGGCCCATTAGCTGGACTGCGGTGCTGATTTTATTCCTCGGAGGATTCCTGGTCACCGGTGCAGCAAATACCCTCAACCAGGTACTTGAAAAGGATTATGACTGCTTGATGGAGCGAACGGCAGGAAGGCCACTGGCTTCAGGAAGGATGAAAACAGGGGAAGCTGTAATGCTTGCGGGTATGATGACTTTATTGGGAATCATTTTCCTGGCAATGTTCAATCCTTGGACCGCATTCTTCGGAATGGTGGCTTTGGTGAGTTATGCTTTTATTTATACTCCCCTGAAGCGGATAGCTCCTGTAGCCATTTTCGTGGGAGCGATTCCCGGGGCATTACCGGCGCTGATCGGATGTACAGCAGCGGAAGGAAGACTGACTTTACTGGGACTGACTTTATTCAGTTTACAGTTTTTCTGGCAGTTTCCGCACTTTTGGTCCATCGGTTACCTCGGATTTGGAGATTATAAAAAAGCAGGTTTCCGGTTCATCCCGGCCTCATCAGATGGAGAGGGCCCGGACCGGAACATTGGTTTGCAGGCATTGTTTTATGCCATTTTGCTTTCAGGAGTAAGCGTGGGGCCCTGGATTTTAGGCGTTACAGGGTGGATATCAGCAGTTATTGCGGCAGGTTTGGGATTGGTTTTCGTATATTTTTCCTGGAATTTTTTCAGAAAATTCGAAAGGAAGGGAGCTTTAAAGCTTATGTTTTTCTCCTTTTTATATATCCCTTTAACCTTTATCGCTTTTTATCTCGATAAGATTTAATTTATAAAATGAGCACAACAACCTTGACTACAACACCGTACATGAGGAGTAAGATTCACCCACTAAAGTTTGGACTTTGGGTGGCTTGCGGCAGTATGTTGATGGTATTTGCTTCATTGACGAGTGCTTATGTGGTGAGGCATGCTTCGGGCAACTGGCTTGAATTTAAAATGCCTACAGCTTTTATTTACAGTACTCTTGTGATGCTGTTGAGCAGTATTACGCTCCACACGGCTTACAACGCATTTAAATCAGGTAAGGAAAAACTATACAAACCAATGCTGTTGATGACGATGGTTTTGGCGCTTTTTTTCCTTTATTTACAATACCAGGGCTGGATGGGCCTTGAAGCAATCGGATTACCGTTAAAGACCAATGCTTCCGGAGATTTTGTTTACGCATTATCCTGGTTGCATGCCGGACATGTTTTGGGAGGCGTGGGAGCCCTTATGGTGGCGACTATCGTTGCTTTTTCCCTTAAATTTAAGGTTACCCCGGTAAGAACATTGCGTTTGGAACTGACGCTCACCTACTGGCATTTTGTAGATTTCCTGTGGGTGTATTTATTTTTATTCTTTTTATTGCAATAGTAATTATTTAAATTGATATAACTGATGGCGAATCATTCAGCACATGAACCGGAAGTTCAACAGCAGAACGAGGACCTTTGGTCGGGTGGAAAACAACCGATGAAGGTTAGTTACGGAAAACTCATGATGTGGTATTTCCTGTTATCTGATGCCTTTACCTTCGCAGGCTTTCTTATTGCTTACGGGGCATTACGTTTTAGCAGCCCGACCTGGCCGGTGCCGGATTTTGTATTTTCGACGGCACCTTTCAATAACCTGGGTTTTGGCCATGAGGTCAAGATGCCCTTACTTTTTGTGACTTTTATGTCGTTCCTTTTGATCATCAGCTCCGTGACTATGGTGCGTGCGGTACAGGAAGGACACAGAGAGAACAAAAGAGGCGTTGTTTTTTGGATGTTGCTTACCGTTTTTGGCGGTTTGGGATTCCTTTCCTGCCAGGCTTGGGAGTGGAACAACCTGATTTCCGGAGAGCATATGTCTATTACCCGTGATCCTTTTGGATCTCATGCCTTTTCCGGAGTGTACCTCAATCCTGATGGAACAGAATCGGAAGAAGCTTTTGTGGCCGGTGACAGTTACCTGATTCATAAACAACATGTAAATCAAGGGGCAGAAGTCCACGGAGGTGAACATGGTGCTGCAGCAGAAGCGGGTCATGGAGAAGCTGCCGGAGAACATGGTGCAGAAGCCATCGCCTATGAACCTGGTGACCATCAAGGGTATGTTATGGATGAAAATGGTTTCGTCTTCAGGAAATTCAAAGTAACTTCTGAAGGAGATATGCAGGGAAAAGTGATGACCCAGGAATTCGGGCCCAAAGCTTTCGGTGCTTTATTCTTTTTTATCACCGGTTTTCACGGTTTTCACGTGTTTTCCGGGGTATTGTTCCTGCTCATTATCCTGATCAACGCTGCCGGCAGTGTTTATGTCAAGCGTAAGAACGGTTATGAAATGGTAGAAAAAATTGGACTGTACTGGCACTTTGTGGATTTGGTTTGGGTGTTTGTATTCCTCGTATTTTACTTACTTTAATTTGATAATATTTAAAACGAAATATAATGGCACATTTGAGTTATGAGGATAGTAAAAAAAGAGTCTTCTTTGGGTTGGGACTGCTTGCTGTTGTAACCCTGGTGGAAGTATTCTTTTCCCTTGTGGGTAAAGGCCATCTGATTGATGGGGTAAAAGGGCTGACCTGGGCACACTATACTATCGGTTTTTTGCTGATCGCCTTTTCTTTGTATAAAGCTTACTTTATCATTTATGAGTTTATGCACATGAAATACGAAGTGAGAGGGCTGGCATGGAGTGTATTGTTGCCTACCACTCTTTTAGTCTGGGCAGTTATCGCTTTTTTCCAGGAAGGAAACTCCTGGAAACACCGCCGCCAGAATGAAGGCAGTACAGAGGTGAAGAAAGAGGCTCCTGTGGATCAACAGGGAATGAATTTCACTGAAGATGTATATATTTTGAAAGGAAGGGGGTAACCACTTTTATCATAATTTATATAAAAAAGCGATCTTTGTTCCTTAAACAGAGATCGCTTTTTTGTGTTTTATAATTAGGCATTCAACATAAACCGATGACGAGAAAACAAAAGAATATATTAAATTTCCTGAGTCTGTTTTTCTTATTGATTGTTTTACCGGTGGCAGCGCTTTATTTCCTCGAGGAAGGAGTGGATTACCGCAAGGAACTCATGGCTGAATTGAAGGATCTGGGGGAAACACCTCAATTTGAAGGGCTCAACTATAAAGGAGACACCATTGATAACTCAAGATTAAAGCACAATCTTGTGGTCGTCAATTTCATGGAACCCAACCAGCAAGGCAAAAATGGAGAGAAGGGTGAAATCCTCAAAAAACTTTTAACTCAGTTTGAAGATCGGCAAGATGTTTTGCTGCTCAACTTTATACCTCAAAATGAAAATGACTCCATACAACACTATGGTTTGACGGATTATATTCAATCCTTTGAACTCAGTGACGTTAACAGGTGTTTTTTTGTACAGGAAAAAGAGGGGGAATTGGAAAAATTAGCCTCCGAAGGTTTTCATTTTCCATTTGAGCCAGGAGACAATGTTAGAGAAAATAATCTCGTAGCATTTTGTGATACAGCTCAAACGATCCGCCGCTATTACAATATACTGGACGAAGCAGAAAGCCAGCTCCTTGTGCGCCACATTATTATGTTTTTGCCGGCAGGAGAAAGCAGAGCCGGGAAATATGAAATCGAAAAAAATTAAACCATTTACAGTCGCAGCGACCAGCAACAAAATATATGGAAGAAAATATTCAACTTGCAAATAAGCTAAAAAAATGGGCATGGGCCTTTACCGTAGTGGTCCTGTTTTTGGTAGGCATGATGCGTCAGGTGAAAATCCCCCTGCCGGAAGGTTGGGATTTTAGCTTTTTGCCGCCTTTCCATGCTACCGTAAATGCGATAACGGCCCTGGTACTTTTAGCAGCCTTTTGGTTCATCAGGCATAAAAATATTGAAATGCACCGTAAGATGATCTATATTGCTTTTGGGTTGTCTCTTTTATTTTTATTGTCTTATGTTACTTATCATATTACGATGCCGGAGACTATTTTCGGAGATATGGATCATGATGGCATCCTGACTGATGCGGAAAAATTAGCAGCTGGAGGCACAAGAATGGTGTATTTGATCCTTTTGGGCACACATATTTTGCTTGCCGGGCTGATTCTTCCCTTTATTCTTTTTACCTTTATCAGGGCTTATACCAATCAGATTGCAAAACATCGTAAAATGGCACGGTGGGTTTTTCCTTTTTGGTTGTATGTCGCCATTACCGGACCGGCTTGTTATCTGATGTTATTACCTTATTATGGTTAAATTTAAAAAAATGAGTTTAAAAAAAATCAGGAAGAAATTCTATATTTTAAGCTTTTGCCTGTCAATAGCCTTTACTTTCCAGGTAAGTACACCTGTTGAGGCACAGTGCCCCATGTGTAGAATGTCTGCTGAATCCAACCTGAAAAACGGAGGATCGGAGGGAAAAGGGCTCAATTCAGGTATTTTGTATCTTTTGTCTTTGCCGTATTTTCTCATAGGGGGCATTGGATACGTTTGGTACCGCAATAAGAAAAAATCTGCGATAGAGGAAGGAGCACCTTATTAAACCGGCAATTCATTCATTTTTGTAGTTTTATGAATTGACTGGTAGGCGATTAACGCCTGCTCCAGGCAATCCATTGCTGCGTGGAGTTTTTCCTCGTTTAATACATAAGCAATACGTACTTCGTTGTGACCCAGTTGGTTGCCGCAATAAAAAGCATTGCCGGGGGATAACATCAGGCTGGCCCCTTTATACTCAAAATCTTCCAGCAGCCACCGGCAAAAATCTTCTGCGCTATCGATGGGGAAACGGGCGAAGCAATAAAATGCCCCTCCGGGAAGATAACTGGTAACTCCCTCCATCTTTTGCAAACGATTGAATACCACCTGTCTGCGCCGATCATAAGTCTCTTTGGTCTGATCCAGATAGGTTCCGTCCATTTCAACAAGTGCTTCGCCGAGTATTTGTCCTAATCCGGGAGGGCTCAACCGCAGGTTGGCATACCTGGTTACGGCCTGCAATACCTCTTTGTTTCGGGTGACAATCGCTCCGATACGCGCACCACAGGCGCTGTAACGCTTCGAAATAGAATCAATCACGATCACATTATCTTCAATCCCTGGAATACTCAGGGCGGAGAAAAATTCCTGGCCCTCATAACAAAATTCGCGGTACACCTCATCCACAAAAAAGTACAGGTCATATTTTTTGACAAGACGGCCGAGTTCCATGAGGATTTCCTTACTGTAAAGACAACCCGTCGGATTGTTTGGATTGGTAATCATGATGCCCTTGGTATTCGGGCCTATCATGGACTCAAATACCTCCGGAGAGGGTAATTCAAACCCTGTTTCGATAAAGGTGGTAATCGGGTGTATGTTGATATTCGCCATATGCGCAAAACCGTTGTAATTCGCATAAAAAGGCTGGGGGATGACAATTTCATCCGCTTCATTCAGGCAGGTCTGGAAAATAAATTGAATGGCTTCGGAGGCTCCGGTAGTAATGATGATATCCTCAGCCTTTACATGAATGCCATAATTGTGGTAGTATCCTACCATTTTTTCCCTGTAGGAAGCATAACCAATGGAAGGGCTGTATTCAAGGATGGTAATATCCGTGGCCTTCAGTTTTTCCATGGCTTCTACCGGAGTTTCGATGTCCGGTTGCCCGATATTCAAATGGTAAATGTACTTGCCCCTGGCTTTTGCCTCATCTGCTATGGAAATCAATTTCCTGAATGGAGACAAAGGAACGTGTTGTGCTCTGTTAGAAATACCTGGCATAACTTATTATTAAAATTTTGAAGGGGCAAATTTAAGGGAATTTCTGGATTGGTGCTGTTTTATTGACAACAGTCTGATGTTTTGTATCATTATGATAAAAAAGAATTACCCAAACTCAATTTTTAACATGAGTTCATCCCGAATTTTTTAATTCAAATGGATGCTGAAAATATATTAACAATATTTATCTGCAATATATTCAACTCCTTCAGACCTGTCTTCCGGCGACGCCAGGTAGAGTTGAGATTATTTTTATTTGATTTCCAATGGATTACATCCATTGCCATTAATACCTTCCGGCAGGCAGGCAGGTTAATTCCCTTCGGGAAATGGATTAAGAATAGAGTTAATTTTTAAAAAGAAGATTAAATTTTTCCCCGAATGGGGATAAATATCAATAACGCAGTATGAAATACTGCCAAAAAAGGAACAAAAACCAACTCTGAAAGAGTTGAATGTAACCTGTTTCAAATTTAAAAAACCATAAAAAGTTATAATTATCTGACAATCAGTTTATTGAAAAAAATTCCAAACTTTGCCGGTCGGCAAAATTCGGGATGACTCATATTTCGAAAAAAAAACCTGTCTTCCTTTACGGGAGACAGGTTTTACATCATTATGTTCCGTTTTACATCTTTACTTTACTTGGGATTTTTGCCTCCCTTGAGGAAATCCTGGTACTTTTTGAGCTCATCCCATTTGCTGGCCGCGGCCAACCCGGCTTGCTTGGCCCATGTAGATGGATCGGCAAGGCGGTATTTATCCCCCGCATTATCAAGAATGCTCTGAAGGGAGGCCTCGGCGGCGTTGGCAAGGTCGGTCAGATTTTTGATGCCGGCAGCTTTTAGCAGGTCTTCAATTTTTGGTCCGATACCTTCCACGATTTTCAGATCCTCAGCATTGGTGGTAAACCCAAATTTCTTGAGCAGCAGTTTTTCAATCTTGGCCGGTGTTTCAAAACTTCCAGTATCATCACGACCGGCATCCGTGAATTTTTGGAAGGCTATCAATTCATCCCATTTGCCATCAACAGCCAGCTGGGCCTGTTTGGACCAGGTTTTTGGATCGTGCATTTTGTACTGGGACCCCGCCTTGTCTAAAATACCCTGAATTTTTTCAAGACTGGCTGCGGCCAGGGCTTTGAGGTCGGTTATTCCAGCTTCTTTCAGGAGGTCTTCAATTTTTGGTCCGATACCTTCAACAATCTGAAGGTTGTCTGAACCCAGGATGGCTGCATAATCGCTGACACTATCATCAGCTCCATCGGTTCCTCCACCCACTACAATGCCTGATCCTCCAAGGGCAGTTTCAAGTTTGTGAGAAAGGATGCTCTTGTCGGCTTCACACAAACGTAGGGAAGTTTTGTTTTTATTGTAATCTTTTTCAAGTTCATCAAATTTGTACTTCAATCCCATGTAATCCTTCTCCATGGCCGTGAACTTGTTATGAAAATCATCTCTTTCTGAAGTCAGGGAAACAATCTGTTCCTTGAGATTCCTGGAAAACAGCAACCAATGGAGTAACCAACCAAGAAGAAATGCTCCGAGGGAAGCAAGTACCCACCACCAAAAGCAGTTGGGCATTCCCAAAAAATCCAATAATATGATATGATCGTTCATTATATTATAATTTTTGTTTTGTTAAATTTATTGTTTAATCAACCGAACCTCAGCGCGACGGTTTTCCTGTCTGCCGGCTTCTGTTTCATTAGAGGCAACAGGTTGAGTTTCGCCTTTTTGATCTACGGTAATCTGATCTTTACTGACTCCCTTGGTAAGTAATATGTCCCTGACCTTTTCAGCACGTTTTTTGCTGAGTAGTAGGTTAGCCTCTTCATCTCCCTGGTTATCGGCATGTCCCGTAATGGTTATTTTTTCGCCGCTTACTTTTACCCTTTCGGCAAGTTTTACCAGATATTCATCGACTGCAGGATCGGCTTTTTTAGCGGTAGAGTTGGAAGGGAACCGGATAATGACCCTGTCTTCCAGTTCTTGCAGGTCCGGAGCTTCGGCCTGTTTTTCGACTTCTATCCAGTCGAATATTCCTGCCTCGAAGAAACCGGTTTTGGAATTCTCAGACTCGTCCATTAAACGGGCGCGCAGCCTGATGCGATCTTCAGGTAAATCATTGGCGAACAATTTCCTGATGTTTTCGGCACGGGCAAATCCCATGTTTTCAAATCCTTCGGGTTTTTCTTCCCCTTCGAAATAAACACCGGTGATTTCCAGAATGTTATCTGCTGTCATGCCGGCAAGTATTCTTTCCTTGAAGGTTTCAAACCCGTCGTTGGTAAAAGCCGTAGCATCGCCCCATTTAGAATCCAGCGCATAGCGGTTAGGTGCTGGAGGAACGGTGTCCTGGACTGTTTCGGTTACTGCATCTCCTGTACCGGAAGTACAGCATTGTTCTATACAACCTTTGTATGCAACAATAGTATAAAGTAACCAGACCAACAACATGAGTAGTACTTTTGGTAAAGACATAGTTGGTTTAGATTATATGAATAAAATGGTATAATTACATCTAAGTCGGGCGAAATATATTTTAAGACATTTAAAATGTCTGAAAGTAACCTAAGATAAGCAAGAGAAAGGGGTTGAAGTATAATAATTGCTTTTGGCCACCCTTTTTTGGGCAAACAAAAATTTAAAAAAAGCATATCACCCTCAAAACAATATGCCCTGTCCCAAATATAATGTAATGTGAATAGATTTTAAACTTTTTTGTCGTTTTTTTGGGCTGTTTTCTTTTATCAATCAAAAAGTTACGACAATTCTGCGGCAGGACGTCGCAGACCTTGTAATTTTGAAGGAATTACTAACCTGCCATGAACGAAAAACATTATTAATGCTTCCCTTTCATGGCAAGTTTAACCGGTAGACGTTTTGTGAATTAGGGATGAAAGGTCCGAATAGAAGCCTCTGCAGCCTCAGGATAATCCGTAGCGAAAACATCAATACCTGCCTTCATACAATCGTGATAAACACTCATGCCCTTTGCTGCGGCTTTGTTGTCGATATTCCCCATCGTACCCAGGATGCAAAGGATGCCATTGGCATGGAGTGTCTGGTATAATTCAGGTTCCGACATGATGGTCCCGGTAAAGGCGATGAGGTTTTGGGCGGGAATGCCGGTTTCAAGAATCCGTTGCCATTCGGCCATATTTCGGATAGAGGCAGAGATCATCATTTCCTTTGTAAGGCTATAAGCTTCGGCAGCCCCTTCGGCTGTGTAAGTAATCAGAATGACCTGGTCTGTCATGCCGTGGGCTTCAATGGTTCGTATAACTCTTTCGTAAGGAACTCCGCGTTTGATATCTACTTTAATAATCACTCCTCGGGGTCTCGCCCAATCCAATACTTCCGTAAATTCAGGAATATGGAAAGGGGTGATATTGCCGAAATCATCCCTGAGCATAGCCTTTTTCATTGTGGCCCAATCCGTTTCTGAAACAAGCCCGGAAGCCGTTGTGGTGCGTTCAAGGGAGTTATCATGCATTAAAACCAACACACTGTCGGAAGTAATATTGACGTCCATTTCCAAAAAGGTATTTGGAACAAGCCGGAGGGTATATTCAAAGGTTGGCATGGCGTTTTCCGGGAAGCCTTTAATGTAACGTCCTCCGCGATGCGCGCTCACAAAATATTTAGGGTGCTGTTCATTATAATGCAGTGATTCAATTAAGCTTACACTGTTTGCTTTTTTTTCTTTTGGACATATTGAAAATGCCATGAACAGGGTCAGGGCGCTGACCAGGATGGAATATCTTATAGTCATATTTTTTTGCCTTATTTTGGAACAAATTTCCAAAAAAAAATGGATTAATTTATTTTTTTTTATTAAAAAGACTTTCTAAGCCCCTGATATTGAATGAAATGAAAATTAATCGACTTGTTCCAAGTTGAAAGTTAACAAAAAGTTAACCTGAGTTTCGGGTTAAATGACTGGGGTTGTTTACCTTTACGGTGGATTTTATTCATTAACTTAATTAACTTAATTTATTATGAAGAAGCTATTTACATTCTGCTTTTTCTTTCTGGCAGCTCTTGTGGCTTTTGCTCAGAATAACATTACAGGTACAGTGGTTGATGCTGAAACGGAAGACCCTTTAATAGGGGTATCGGTTTTGGTTAAAGGCACTTCAACGGGTACTGTTTCAGATTTCAACGGGGACTTCAACCTCTCCGTGCCGGGCAAAGGCGCTACTACGTTGGTTTTCTCATACGTCGGTTTCGATGTAATGGAAAAAACAATTGATGTTTCAGGAAGTTTGGACCTGGGAACTATCCTCATGCGTTCAACTGCTGTTGGCCTTGGTGAAGTTGTCGTACTTGGGGTAGTCGACGTCGCGCAGGACAGGAGAACTCCTGTGGCTGTTTCTACCATTAAATTTGCTGAAATTCAGGCGAAATCTGGTAACACAGAGTTTCCTGAAGTCATGAAAAACACCCCTTCCATTTACGTTTCCAACCAGAATGGTGGTTTTGGAGATTCCCAGGTTTATACCCGTGGATTTGACCAAACGAATACTGCATTCCTGTTGAACGGTCAGCCTATCAACGGTATGGAAGATGGTAAAATGTACTGGTCAAACTGGTCAGGTATGAATGACATTGCCAACGCGGTTCAGGTTCAAAGAGGATTGGGTTCTTCCAAACTGGCGATCTCTTCTGTTGGAGGTACCATCAACATCATCACCAAAGCCACTGATGCAAAACAAGGTGGTTGGGCTCAATTGACCTACGGTAATGATAACTACATCAAAGGAACTGTTGCTTACAGCACTGGTTTAATGAATGATAAATTTGGTATCACCGCTTTGCTTACCCACTGGCAAGGTGATGGCTGGGCTGACGGAACCAAAGGCCAGGGACAAAACTATTTCGTTTCAATGGGTTATAAGGCTTCTAAAAAACATAACCTCAACTTCCTGATTACAGGGGCTCCTCAGTGGCACGATCAGAATTTTACAAAGAAAATTTCTGCCTTTGAGGATGCAGACGGAAATATTAACGCTAAGTTCAACAATAACTGGGGACTCCTTAATGGTGAATATCTTTCTTCGAGAAGAAATTATTACCATAAGCCAGTTGCCAACCTTAACTGGTCATGGAACATGTCCGAAAAATCAAGTTTATCTACTGTAGTTTACGCCTCTTGGGGACGTGGTGGAGGAACTGGAGGGTACGGAAATGGTACCAATTATATTCCTAATGGCACTGCTGAAAACGGCACAATAAACTGGGATGCCGTGGTTGATTATAATAGTACTGTAGCAGGTGGTATAGGTAATGCCAAAACTTACACGGGTTCTGCTATCAGAGCCTCAGCCAATAACCACGCCTGGTATGGTGTCGTTTCTACTTACGAAACACAATTGTCCGAAAAACTCAATTTCAGTATAGGTGCTGACCTTAGAACTTACAAAGGTACTCACTTCAGAGAATTGGTTAACCTTTTGGGACTGACTGCTTTCGATGAAACGGATATCAGTGTTCGCGCCGATGCCAATAATCCACGAATTATCTCTGCTACTTTTAAAGCAGATCCATGGTCTGCATTGTTCAATACAGCAAGTGTGGACGATAGAATTGCGTATGATTACGATGAAAGAATCAGCTACGGCGGATTATTTGGACAGTTGGAATACCTTTCCGGACCACTTTCAGGATACCTGCAGGCTTCTGCTTCTATTCAGTCTCACATCCGTTGGGACAGATATGGTTATTCTGTGGCTGAGGAAGAATCTGCAAAAATTACTAACCCTGGTTTTAATGTTAAGGGTGGTGCAAACTACAACTTGAATGAATCCAATGGGATTTTCATTAATGCAGGTTATTATTCAAGACAACCTTACCACGATAACCTGTACCTGAATTACGGAAATACCGTAAACGAGGTGGCAGAAAACGAAAATGTGATTGGTTTGGAAGCAGGTTACAAATTGAGATCTGATAAATTTGATCTTAATTTCAACCTGTACAGAACGGCATGGACTAACAGAGTTGAGACACGTTCTATTTTCGAAGGGGATGTGATCACTTTGGAGGATGGAACAGAATATACTTTCCTGGCGGATGGATTTAGCAACCAGTCAAACATCAACCAGTTGCACATGGGAGCTGAGCTTGACGCAAGATTCAGAGCCACCAAAGGATTGGTTATCAAAGGTTTTGCTTCACTCGGAAACTGGCAATTCCAAGGCAATGCGACTCAGGATATCTATGACAGTGAGCGTAAACTGCTGAAAAGTGTGGATGCCTTGTTCCTCGATGGAGCGAAAGTAGGTGGTTCAGCACAGACAACCATGGGACTTGGACTTGATTACAGAATCACCAAAGATTTCCAGATCGATGCAGATTTCAACTACTATGACAACCTGTATGCAGAAGTTGGACCACAGGATGGTGTATTTTCTTCTCCGGATAATAAAGGTGTAATTTCATTGCCTTCATTCAGCCTGCTGGATGCCGGAGCTTCTTATAAATTCAACTTTGGAGACAATATTCTTAAGGTGAGGGTAAACGTTTACAACCTTCTTGATGCAGAGTATATTTCCTATGCAACTTCCAACGTTCAGCCTTCAACTACTGAATCTGAAAACTACAATGGTGTGAATAAATCAAACTACGTGCAGTTTGGTAAAGGACGTACGTTTAACGTATCGCTCAGATTTCAGTTTTAATGGAAGTTTAAATAATATTGATTAGACAATAAGTTTGTCATAATTGCTAAAAAGAGGTTGTATTATTCATTAATGCAGCCTCTTTTTTTTATCTTGCCCATACATTTTTAACAAAAAATCATTTCTATGAAAAAGGTTCTACTACCTGTTTTGTTTGTTCTTACTTTCTTGGGCCTTCATGCCCAACTCGTCATCTCTGAAATAAGCTACAATCCGCCGGAGAGCGGAACGGATTCTCTGGAATACATTGAAATTTATAACGCCTCAGGGGCGGATACCGATCCCATCAACCTCGAAGGATACTACTTCACCCAAGGCGTGGAATACACCTTTCCGAATTATACGATTAACCCGGGCGCCTACATCGTTGTCGCGGTCAATTCCCAGGCAATGTTTAATAATTTTGGCGTCGTGGCCTTTCAATGGACCAGTGGTGGGCTGAGCAATGGCGGAGAAGATATTGCTATTGCAAATCCTGCCGGCATTACGGTTGATTCCGTTAATTATGATGATGCAGGAGGCTGGCCGCTGGAACCTGATGGTTTTGGCTCTTCATTGGTTTTATGTGACTATGCCGGCGATCACAATGACCCTGCCAATTGGCAGGCCGCTTCTACGGATGCGGGATTTGATATTGCAGGGGTAAGCGTTTATGGCAATCCCGGCGCGGCATCTGGTTGTCAGTCGGATTTCCTCGTACGTTTTATTTCTGATGGGATTACCGTGGATGAAAGTGTTGGTACGGTTCAATTGGGCGTAGAATATCCCGCAGGGGATTTCGTTCCATGGGAAGTTACCGTTTCCCTCAATGCCGGGAGTAGCACGGCTACGCTGGATTGGGATTACACTTTTAGCGATACCACCAGTTTGCTTTCCGGTTTTGCCACTGATACCATGTACCTTACCATCCCGATATTTGATGATGCTATTCCTGAAAGTACGGAGCAAATTGTCCTGGAGCTTTCTGCTACGAATATCGACGTGGATATCTTACACCAGACTTTCACCATCATTATTGAGGACACGGATATGCTTCCGGGATTACCTGCCTATCCTATTGGTACAGTAACCAGTGTGGATGCCGATGGAGTGCTTGATTCTTTGAACGTGCAATGCCAGATTCAGGGAGTGGTTTACGGGGTGAACCAGCGACCTGCAGGCATGCAATTCACCATCATTGATGGCAATAACGACGGAATCGGGGTATTTAAATCCAGTGGCAATTATGGCTATACGGTCAATGAAGGCGATGAGATCATCATTCAGGGAACCATCGGCCAATTCAACGGGCTGGCGCAAATCGCCCCGGATACGGTTTGGATGGTGTCTGCAGGCAATGCCCTGTTTAGTCCTACTGTCATAACAACTCTGGATGAAAGTGCAGAGTCGCAGCTGGTGAAAATAGAAAACCTGACCCTGGTCGATCCCGGACAATGGACCAATAGCGGTTCCGGATTTAATGTAGATGTTACCGATGGCGTGAATACCTATTTGATGCGTATCGATAACGATGTGGATCTTTACGGAACGACCGCACCAACAGGAGCTTTCAACCTGACAGGTTTAGGAGGTCAGTTTGATTCTTCCTCACCATATACGAGTGGGTACCAAATTTTCCCAAGATATATGGCTGATATTCAGTTGATTGCTGAAAATGATCCAAACTATCCTCCCTATGACATTGGCCTGGTGACGGCTTTTGATGCGGATGGCGTGATTGATTCAGTTGGCGTGAAATGCCAGTTACAAGGGGTGGTTTACGGGGTTAACCAAAGACCTGCCGGCATGCAGTTTACCATCATTGACAGTAATAACGACGGAGTAGGAGTATTTAAATCCAGTGGCAATTATGGCTATACGGTCAACGAAGGCGATGAGATCATCATCCGGGGAACCCTCGAACAATACAACGGATTAGCGCAAATCGCCCCGGATACGGTTTGGATGGTGTCCGCAGGGAATGCCTTGTTTGATCCGACTGTAGTTACTGTTCTTGAAGAAAGCACCGAATCACAACTGGTGAAAATAGAAAACCTGACAATCGTTGATCCCGGACAGTGGACCAACAGCGGCTCAGGCTTCAATGTAAATGTTACGGACGGGGTGAATACTTATTTAATGCGTATTGATAATGATGTAGATCTTTATGGCACTGCTGCACCAACTGGTGCTTTTAACCTGACCGGATTGGGCGGGCAATTTGATTCATCTTCTCCTTACACTAGCGGTTACCAGATTTTACCTCGTTATATAGCTGATATTGAGTTGATCATGGATGTTGATCCTAATTATCCACCTTATGATATTGGATTGGTGACGGCAATTAATGCAGATGGCGTGATTGATTCAGTAGGGGTGAAATGCCAGTTACAAGGGGTGGTTTACGGCGTTAACCAAAGACCTGCCGGCATGCAGTTTACCATCATTGATGGCAATAACGACGGAGTAGGGGTATTTAAATCCAGTGGCAATTATGGCTATACGGTCAACGAAGGCGATGAGATCATCATCCGGGGAACCCTCGAACAATACAACGGATTGGCGCAAATCGCTCCGGATACGGTTTGGATGGTGTCCGCGGGGAATGCCTTGTTTGATCCGACCATAGTCACAGTTCTTGAAGAAAGCACCGAATCACAATTAGTAAAAATAGAAAACCTGACCATTGTAGATCCGGGGCAGTGGACCAATAGCGGCTCTGGATTTAATGTAGATGTCACCGACGGGGTGAATACTTACGCTATGAGGATCGACAACGATGTGGATCTCTACGGCACTCTTGCTCCAACGACTCCATTTAATCTGACCGGATTGGGCGGACAATTTGATTCTTCTTCCCCTTATACCAGCGGTTACCAGTTATTGCCGCGTTATACAGCAGATATTGAGTTGTTGAGTACAGACGGAGCCGTGAAATTTATCGGTACAGGTCTTATCGTCAACGAAGATGCGGGAACCATTGAAGTGGCAGTTGAATATCCTGCGGGTGATTTGGTCGCATGGGAAGTCACCGTTTCACTTGATGTAGCCGGTTCTTCTGCTACTGAAGGAATGGATTTTCTTTGGAGTGATACGACCATGTACCTGTCCGGTTTTGCTACTGACACGGTTTATTTACCGGTAGCCATCATCGATGATCTGTTGCCGGAGGATTTAGAAAATATCGTACTTAATCTGACTTCCACTAACGCGACCGTCGATCCGAATTTTGATGTTTACACCATTCAGATCGAGGATAATGATGTTTTTTATCCTGTATATGATATTGGGGTGGTTACCACAATGAATGCAGATGGAGTGGCGGACTCATTAGGCGTTAAATGTCAGCTCCAGGGGGTCGTTTACGGAGTGAATCAGCGACCTGCTGGAATTCAGTGTACCATTATCGACAGTAATAATGAGGGTATTGGCATCTTTTTGAATACCGGAAACTTTGGTTATACGGTCAATGAAGGGGATGAAGTCATTGTTCAGGGAACGATCGACCAGTTTAGTGGTCTGGCTCAGGTGGCCCTGGATTCTGTTTGGATGGTTTCTTCAGGAAATGCTCTTTTTGATCCGACCCTAGTAACGGCTTTGGATGAATCGACTGAATCACAATTGGTCATGATCACCGGATTAACCATCGTTGACCCGGGGCAATGGACCAACAGCGGCTCAGGTTTTAATGTAAACGTGACTGACGGAATCAATACCTATGCCATGCGTATTGATAATGATGTTGAAATATTTGGAGGTGCTGTTCCTGATTATGCTTTCGATTTGGTTGGAATAGGCGGCCAGTTTGATTCTTCTTCACCTTATACCAGCGGCTACCAGATACTTCCAAGATATTGGGCTGATATTTCAATTATTGATGCAGTCAATGAACCTGAACCGGTAAAGGTGGAATTGTTCCCGAACCCGGTTACTTCCCGTTTGTTCATCAGAACAGGTGAAGCAGTGGATGGCATTCAATTATTCAATGTCCTGGGACAGGAAGTAATGAGTGACCTCCATAAAAAAGAGGTGTTCGAACTGGATATGAGCACATTGGCCAAAGGGGTTTATCATGTCAGATTTTCCCTGAATGGAAAACAATGGAGCAAATCCGTAGTAAAAGAATAAAGCCGGTCTTTTAAAAGCTGTAATGGCTTTAGGATCAGGTGATAATAATAACGCCCGGGCAGTTGAAATACTGACCGGGCGTTTTATTTTGGAAACTTTTTTTGTTTAAAGTGTTCAACTTGAATCCTCCAGACCTAAAAAGTACGGGAACCTGTTTTGGGCTTATAATGCCGGGATATCGCTGTGCTCCACTTGAACCACTTGAACGCTTTAACCCGTTTGCCCCCCCTGAGCTTCGTTCTTTACATAATCTTCAAGATATTGAAAATGTTTACCAAGTTTACCATGGGTCGAAATGGTAGCTCTTTCAATCAAATCGCTTTTTTCCTTGAGCAACTCCGGCAAAATATGTTCGATGAACATTCCCCCAAAGGCTTTCGAGGCATCCCGGGGGATTTCACTGGGCAGATTGTCTATCGTCATCATATCAATTACGCCCGGTTGGTGCGGAGCGGTTTCCTTTCCTGTTTTCGGGTCAAACCCAAAAATGGGATCGGCAATTTTAGAGGCCCGGATGGTGGAAGGAATGGACGAATTAGGTGCGATGTCACAGGTGACGTCGGCGATCACTTTAATATTGAATTGGGGCGCCGCCATGTCCTGTGTCGTAAAAAAAGCAGGGGCACGGTTGTCCCAAAAGATGCCATTAATCATGATATCGCTCACCTTAGTGTAAGGCTCAAAAATGCTTTCATAATCAGCCGGATGAGCGAAAAAGTCCTGCATGTCAAAAGCCTTACCGTCTTTCCTTTGTGCATATTCACCGCAATTCAGTTGGGTGAAAACAATTTCGTCGAAGTCCTGCCCGAGGTATTCCTGTGGAGAAACCTGCCTGATGCCCATGTCACGGAGCGTTCTAACGGCTCCTGAAGCTACCCTGCCGCCACCGGTGAGCACAATTTTAACGGCGGGCCATGAAATGCCTGGATAGAGGGCTTTTGCCTCAGCATAATCAAAACATTTGTGGAGTCTCTTTAACGAAAAATCGCCGGTTCTTTTTCCATAGGTGTAGAGGGCGTTATGGGCGCCCACCATGCCCGCATAATAACCAAAAGCGATCAGTCGCCGACCTTTGTCATCGGTCAGTACCTCGTAATCGATAAGGGTAATGTTTTTGGCCAGGATGGTTTGGAGTAATTTGCGGTTGTGCACCTGTTTTTTAATGGTGTGGGAGAAAAAACTGTAAGTTTTCCCGGGAATCAATTCGTCGAGGGGCACCTCTTTGATCCCCATCAGCAGGTCACAATCTGATACATCATCCACAAGAGCAATACCATGCCGGGTATATTCTTCATCTCCATAAGCCCTGATCTTCGACTTTTGAGCAATGACCACTACCTCCAGTCCATATTTAGCTTTGATCGCAGCGCATTGTTCAGGGGTAAGCGCAACCCGGGTATCCGGCGGAATTTTACCTTCTTTAATTAATCCTATTTTCATGATTTTATTGATTAGTCAGGGCACAAAATAAGTATTTTATAGTTGAAACAGGAGAAAACTTATGGTATTAAATGGACAATTTAAACCAGGGAAAGATGCCCGAATCGTCGCTTGGTGAATTTATGGTTGAAACATCCTGAGAGGCTTCAGTTTAGCCGGGAAAATCCCGGGAAAAATTATTTTGTCGTGCAAAGGAACTTTTTCCTGACAAAAAGGGTTATTATTGCAGGTCGTTTCTAAAAGTAGAAGCGGCAACACTTTAGTCTTTAGTCTTTAGTCTTTAGTCTTTTCACTTTTAACAAGGGGACGTAATGGCATCGACAGGAAATGTAGCTGGTTAGTAAGCATGCCGGAGCACGATAATTCACTCCGTTAACAAATGATTGTCAACAATTTTATATGGCAACACACGTTTTGCCATGGCTGCCTAATTCTAGGAATTAGCGCACCATTGTGCCGCCCACTTGATGTCTGATACATAGAGGTGCCGCACATCAACCAACCCTCAGACTGGCAGTATGACCCGCTTCGATCATATCTGCGAGATTTAGAAGATAAGGGTTTCGCACAGGAGGGTTTCCAATCCTTCCGGAACCTCGAAAATTAAACTGGGAACTAAGCATGTAGAAGGCTCTCAAGTGCTTTCACTGGACCCGAGTTCGACTCTCGGCGTCTCCACAAAAAAAGCCCGTGTAAATGAAAATTTACACGGGCTTATCTTTTTCAGATAAAAAACGAACGGGGCCTAAGCCCCGTTTGTCTTATTCAAAACATTATATTGGATAAGTTTTGAATTATAGTGCGAAAGAGTGTTGATTATCCGGCTGTTCCGTTTTTATTATTTGAAGGCGGCAGTTAATTTTGAAACACCTTGCTTAAAGGTCTCCGCACGTTCAGAAAAAGCTTCCTGGAATTCATCCCATTTTTCTTCAGCCGTATCTTCAAGGGATTCATATTTGGATTTAAGATCCTCTTTTTGAGATTTTAAGGTGCGAATCTGCTCATGGTAGGTGTCTTTGAGATTTTCTTTGACCTGGTCGCTTTTGGCTTCCAACTCATTGATCTTGTCAAATACTTCGTCGATTTGTTTTTTTGCTTTTGCTTTAAATCTTTGTTTATCCATTATTTGTTATAATTTTTAGGTTAAAAAATAGGTTTAATGGGGGCGACTAGGGCAAAATTACCCTTTCATGGTTTCTCCTGCTTTATCGAGCGACGATTCGAGCTCTTTTAAAGCTTTGTTAAAACTGCCTTTCATCTTATTCCAGGCTTCGGATGAGCTGGATTCCAATTTGTCCAGGTTTTGACTCAATTCCATCTTTTTTACTTTGAGTTCATTGAGCATCGTCATGGTATTCTCCTGCAAGCTGTCTTGCATTTCCGATGCATGGTCGTTGAAATGCTGTTCCATCGTTTCGATTTCGTGGTTTATCCTATCCATTCTTTTGTTGGCTCTTTCGACCATTTCTTTTTTTTGATCATAGAGATAACCCTCAAAGGTTTGGTAGGTTGTTTCTAAATTTTCCTGGACATCATCCATGGAGACTTCCTGATCTGCTGTGGTCGATTGTTCTGATACTTTCGAGTCACATGATGCTAGGGTGAAAGTCGCCAAAATAGTAACCAGGAATACCCTGAACCAATTTAAAATTTTTATATGTTTCATCTTTTTGAGTTTTTTGATTAAAAAATAGATTAATAATAAAAACAGAATCATCCTTAATTAAAATAAGTATTTGATTTTGTGTTCAATGTTTTGGAAGTTACAATCATGACATGTTTTGCCATTCTTTGATTTTAACTTTATCCATGAAGGACAGAAGGTTCAGATCGGGGGTATCTCCGCCGGGGGATTTAATGATTCCTTTTGAACCATCTACACAGGTAATGGCGAAAAGAATAGTATCAAAGGCTGATTCTTTAGGATTTCTGAAACGGTATAATTCGTCAATTGTCAAATCCTTTTGCTGATAATACCTGTTGGTACCCCTACTGTATAAACCCAAGGATCTTAGGCTGAATTGCAGATTGTATCCTCTCTGGCTCAACAGGGCAATTGCTTGATTAACGTCTTTGTATTTCTGTAAAGTCATGGGTGTGGCATTCGGTTGATCTATTTACAATAATAGATGCGAACACCGTGCCAATTTAAAAATATTTGGATTAATTAATTGATTATCAATTAATTATGATTTTATCGAAAAATAAAAATATGAAATAATTTCTGATATTTAAGAAAAATTACGACTATTAAGAAAGTTACTTAGACAAGGCAGAGGGGGCATCAGGAGCTCGGGTTAAGTCATTTGCAGGTTTCTGACCACCTGAATGTTCAGTTTTTCCTGATGTCCAGTTTTTTCATTCTTGACCAGAGGGTTTTGGGGTGGATATCGAGCAGTACGGCAGCACCGTCAGCACCACTGACCTTCCAATTGCACCGTTCAAGTGCCTTGAGGATGTGGACTTTTTGAGCTTCATCCAATGATTTGAACTTTTTACCAAGTTTTGACCGGTACTTTTTCTTCACCGGCGAAAAGGAAGCACCAAGCTGAAGCCTGTTTCCTGTTGAGAGGATGATGGCCCTTTCAACAATGTTTTCCAATTCCCTTATATTCCCGGGGAATTCGTATTTATATAATTGGATGACGGTTGACTTCGGAATTTTTTCGATGCGTTTGCCCATGTGTTTACTATACTTGTCGACAAAGTGTTTGATAAGCAGCGGGATGTCTTCGCGGCGTTCCCTTAAGGGCAAATTATGAATGGGGAAAACGTTGAGCCGGTAATAAAGATCTTCCCTGTATTTCCCGTTATGGACAAGTGTTTCCAGGTTTTGGTTGGTGGCAGCGATAACCCGCACATCAACCTTGATGGTTTTGGTACCACCTACCCGAGTGAATTCTCCTTCCTGTAAAATGCGGAGCAGTTTAGGCTGTAACTCGAGGGGAAGGTCACCTACTTCATCCAGGAATAAAGTTCCTTTATCTGCCAGTTCAAATCGACCTTTTTTCTGTTGGGTGGCTCCGGTAAAAGCCCCTTTCTCATGGCCAAATAACTCACTTTCGATCAGGGTAGCCGGTAAGGCGGCACAATTTACTTTTACAAGAACCCGGTCTGAACGCTTACTGAGTGCGTGGATCATATTGGCTATCAGTTCCTTGCCCGTTCCTGTTTCTCCCGTGACCAGAACCGTAGTATCGGTAGGCGCTACCTGCTGAGCCATCATGATGACGTTTTTGTAATTGTCACTCTGGCTAATGATATTTTTATGTGGATATCTGAGTTCTATCTCCTCTTTCAGGATAGCATTGTCACTTGCCAGCTGCTGACGAAGTTTTTCAATTTCTTCCACTCGCAGTTCCCGTTGGGCTTCGAGCTTTTTCCGTTCACTAATGTCCCGTAAAATGGCACAATAATATTCTTTGCCTTCGCTGGAAAAGAGGGTGATACTGACCTCTACAGGGATGGTGGCTTCCCCTGATTTTTTGATGAGGGATTCGCGGCTGATCTCTTTATCCTTTTTTAATAAGGCCCATTCCTCCTTGAATTTTTCCAATTCAAAATCGGGAAAGAACATATCAGGCTCTGACAGAAGTGCTTCTTGTTTGGAGATTTTGAGTTTTTTACAGAAGGTGTTATTAACAAAGATGAGTTTACCCTTATGATCCATCCAGTATATTATCTCACGTGCCTGATTTATCGTATGGTGTGCCAGGGACATTTCGGTATCATTCCGGGGCATCGGAGGGGTTGGCCTGCTGTTTTGATCGGGGGAGGGGAGAGCCTTTCCTTCCATTACGATCATGCAGGTTTTAAGGGCATCCGCGTCAAGTAAGATACCCTGCATTGCTGCCTGGAAAATATCTTCCTCCGCGGTAATGATCTCTATTTCAACGGAGGAATGTCCCTGTTGAACCAGATCCCCAAAGAATTTTTTCCAGTTTCTTAAGGTCAGGGAAGGGTTTATTTCAAAAATGGTTTTGGGTAGGCGGGCATCAGGTTTATAGCCAAGCATTTTCTGCATGGACCTGTTTATGGATTGGATGTATCCCCGTTCATCCAGAAATAAAATGCCGTTTTGGATGATGTCCGCTGTTTTTCTGAGTGCCGTTTCAACCTGCGGGTTATTAGAGCTTTCATTTTTCTTAACTGCCATATTTTTTATTAGGTGAGCTCATAAGTTACTAAAAATAAGAATAATTCTTAAATATCAGAAATAATATTTTCAATAAATATTGTAATTTCTTGATAATCAATACTTTAAATTTTTTGGCATGAACCTTGAATATAACTTACTGTAACAAAAAGACAAATCTGTTATGGATGAAATTTCAGGATTTTGCCTGTAAATCCGGAAAGACTAAGGTATTGCTTTTGACAATGCGGTTGCCGGATCATTTTTTTAAATCACACAAATAAAAAATTAATGACTACAAAATTAAAGAAAAAGACCTATAAAAAATTGGGTTTTACCGGACTGGAAACGGTTGCGATTGTTAAATCACTAAATAAATTGTTAGCCAATTATCACATTCACTCGCAAAAGATGAAAAACTTCCACTGGAACATAAAAGGAAGAGATTTTTTCGAATTGCACGATATATTCGAAGATCTGTACCATGCTGCCCAGGCCAATATTGATGATGTGGCTGAAAGAGTGAGGGTATTTGGTCAGACTCCGGCAAGTAGGCTGAAAGAATATCTTGACTTGGCTGAAATAAAAGAGGTGGGAACAGGCCTGACCAGTGAAGCCATGGTAAGAGAAACCCTCAATGATTTTCAAATGTTGCTTTCCTTCATGGTGGATGTAGCAGATGCAGCCATTGACATTGGAGACGTGGGAACCGAAGACCTTATCAATACCTTTATCAAAAACATGGAGAAGAAACACTGGATGTTCAATGCCTGGATGCACAATCCCCCAAGGGTTATTGAAAATTAATTCGCTACCGTACACACTTTTTTGTGTCACGCTGATTCCGCTGATTTTCGCTGATCATTTTCGAAAATTTTGCCTTGTTTTTCCGACTAAAGTACGGAATGTCATTATATTCCATCTGCGTTTATCTGCGTTTATCTGCGTTTTCTGCGAGGACCAACCATGCATTTTCAGGACTTCCCGCAAAAGTGTACGGTAGAGAAAAAATTAAAAAGGATAAAATTCGGGTATGGAAAGTTGAAGGAAACTATTTTATGTACTTCAATACCTGTTTTACATAGGGTAATCCAGGGTATCCGCTTTTCGCGGGTATCCGGTTTTCCCATTTTTTATCAAAAACAAAAAAAGATGAAAAAATTCACAGCCGGCAGAACTCAAATTACCATATATTACAATCCTCGTACTCGTGGAGGGCGCCAGGTTCTCGCTTATGCCCAGCAAACTCCTCATTCCATTCTGGCACTGGACATCACCAAAACATCCCCGACACCAACCCAATGGTTGAAAATTGCAGAAAAGTTAAAATTGGACGTTCAGGATTTAGTGCTCACCGAGCACCCTTCTTTCAAAAAGAGGTATGGAGAATCCAGCCTGGGGAAAGAGGACTGGCTAAAGGTCATCAAGCAAAACCCCGATGTCATTATGCAACCTATTGTGATAAAGGGTAATGACATTCATTTGGTCACAACCCCAAGTTACATACTAAAACTGATCGATACCTTCTGGTAATCATCTTCCCGGACTATCCAATTCCTGTTCCAACCAAAATCATTGGCCTAAACTAAAAATCACGCCTTCTTCCAGTTGAATTGAGGAACAGTGCTAATTTGACATGCTCCAATCCAATCCCGGCATAATTTTTTTTCAATGCCATTTCTTCGTTCTTACAGGCCCTTTCATTTCCATTTCATCAAAGATCAACCCACCCATCCTGCCTTGAAACATTCCGATTAAAATAAAAAGCCTATTTTTAACTTTTGTGAAAATAGATTTCAGCCTTTTATGATGGAGAAAATTACTTCTTATTTGTTATTTCTTATCGTCTTAACCATCATTGGAGAGGCCATTTACAGCTATAAAAAGCAAAAGGACCTATATTGGGGCAACCTACCATTTTTTATTCTGGATCCCACTGCCCCTCATGGGGTTTGAACCGATGGCTATCCTTTCCGTTCAAACGTATTGTTTTCTTTTCAATTTCCTCCAGCATACCACGGTCATTCCCAAACTGGGTATTTTGGAGGAAGTCCTGAATACTCCGTCCCATCACCGGGTGCACCATGGTTCCAATCCAATGTATGTCAATAAAAATTACGGGAACACCCTGATTCTGTTCGACAGGTTATTCGGAACTTTCGAAAGAGAGGCGGAACCGCCCGTTTATGGGTTAACGGAAAATCCGACCAACCGAAATTTTATTTATTTGATCTTCCATGAATGGATCGCTTTGTTCAGGAGGACCTATGTAAAGTTGAAATTAAAAAGTCCATTCAAAAAGTCTTAAAGGAATGAATTTTCTTTGAAGTGTTGTTTATCCATCCAATGCGTCAATGAGCTTTTTGTAAGCTGCCACGTACCGGTCGTTATCCGCCGTAGAATGGGCGCAACTCACAAAATCCCTCCCCATCCGGGAAAGCACACCCGCACTTGAAATCATGACGGAATAAGCTGAAAGGATCTTCCTGCGCATGACGACCTCATGCATGGCTTCCTGAGAGGTGATCTCAACAGCATGAGGCGCCGTCATTTCCACACGAAGAATGTTTCCAAAATTATAGGCAAAGAAACCGGTGTCACCGGAATCAAAAAGGTCGTTCAGTTTCCTGGTAACATCATCCGCTGTCGATGCGGCCTTTTCAAGCAGATTATAATCCAGGAGGGAGGAAACCACATAATGGCAGGCTGCCATGGAAAGCGTATTCCCGGCAAGGGTTCCTCCAATAAAGGTATAGGGTTGTTTCATGGGCAGCCCGGTACTGGCGGCATCCATAATTTCCTTTTTCCCGCCCACAGCTCCGCAGGAAGGAAAACCATTCATCATTCCTTTCCCCAGGGTGGTGAGGTCAGGCGTGATGCCCAGCCATTTTTGGGCGCCCCCGATGCCCATCCGAAAACCGGTAACTACCTCATCAAAAATGTAAAGTGCACCGTACCTGTGGGCTATTTCGATCGCTTGTTCATGAAAACCTTCTTCAAATGGAATAAGACCGGACTCCGCACCCATGGGTTCGCAAATGACAGCGGCGACACCGCCTTTGTTTTCAAGAGTTTTAAAAGCCGCTTCCAATGCCTCCGGATTATTTTGTGGCACCAGCACTGTCTGGTCCATGAATTCATCGGGAATACCCTGGGAAATGAACTTTCCGGAGCCGGGCACTTCCACATCTACCAGGAATTCATTGCCCCAGCCATGATAATTCCCCATGAACTTGATCAGCTTTTTTTTGCCGGTTACCGACCGGGCTATTTTCACGGCTGCTGCGTTGGCTTCACTGCCGCTGGAGGTGAAGCGCACTTTTTCAATGGACGGGAAAAAAGAAATTATTTTTTCGGCTGCCGCGATTTCCAAAGCATCAAAATGACCGTGGAAATGTGTTTTTTGAGTTAATAATTCATGAATGGTACTGACCAGGCCTTCGTCGTTGTGGCCGAGGATAATGGCACCGCCGCTCAAAATATAGTCGATAAATGAATTGCCATCCACATCCACCAGTATACTTCCCATCCCTTTTTTCATAAAGAAAGGATAGGGATCCGAGAGAGGAAGGGTATGCTGGGATCCGTTCGGCAATACTTCTTTGGCCTTTTCGGATAAAAGGAAGGACTTGGGGGTGCTGCTTTTTAAAGCGGCATAGGCGTCGTTTAACTTGCCAATATTTGGCTTACGAATAGGGCTTTTAGTGATTTCACGGCCCCTTTTTAATATTTCTTCAGCGTTCAATTTAATAGCATTTTTAGGTTAGGATTACGGGGATAAATTATTAACAACCTCATAGATAAGAGATAAATCCTAATTTCTGTTTAATAATTGGGATAAATTCAATAATAAAAATGATATTATCTGATAGGAGCAGTATAAAATTTTTAAAAAATATCCTGCTATTTATCCGGGCTTAAAAAAATAATATGCTCTTCCAAACGGGTAAATTGAAACACAATTCTCACTATTCTCTATTCTTTTATTAGTTTTGAACCGTAAAAATTAAATAACACAACATTCCGATCTAAAACATAAAATGAGGTATTACCCAAATTTAATCCAGTCCGTTGTAAAGGCCCTGCAAAGTATATTTCAGGAGGGAGAACATGCAGGAACGGTAGTAGAACAAATGCTCAAATCGGACAGCCGATGGGGAAGCCGTGATCGTCGTTTTATTGCGGAGAGTATATACGAGATCATCCGTTGGTATCGTTTGTTGTATGAGATAAGCGGGGGGGAACCGGAGTCAGAAAAAGACTGGTGGAGGTTGTTCGGGATTCTTCAAATTATCCAACAAAAAAGTTTGCCCCCGTGGGAAGAATTTAAGGATTTGGAGGCGGATAAAATTTTGGAACGTTTTGGCCTATTAGAAGAAAAAAGGAGCATTGCGGCCTCCATCCCGGAATGGCTGGATGAACAGGCTGCTGCTGAACTGGGGGACGAATTATGGACGAAAATCCTCCATACCCTGAACGAAAATGCTCCGCTGATCCTGCGGGCCAATACATTGAAGACCAATGCCAAAGACCTTTTGGTGCAGTTGAAAAAGGAAGAAGTGGAAGCCCGGTCAATAGGGGAGGAGGCCCTTGTTTTAGAAAAGAGAAGGAAACTGGGCACCCTGAAATCTTTTCGACAGGGGCTTTTTGAAGTTCAGGATTTCGGTTCCCAGCAGATCGCTCCTTTTTTGGAGGTACAGCCCGGGATGAAAGTAGTGGATGCCTGCGCAGGAGCGGGGGGAAAAACGCTGCATCTGGCAGCCTTGATGGAGAATAAAGGGGAAATAATCGCATTGGATGTTCAGCGGGATAAACTAAAAGAACTTAAAAAACGTACGACCAGGAACGGAGTTTCCATTATTCACTCCCACCTGATTTCAAAAGAGATCGTCGAAGGGCTTTATGATTCGGCCGACCGACTTTTGCTAGATGTACCTTGTACGGGAACAGGGGTTTTAAAACGGAAGCCTGACGCCAAATGGAAGCTCTCGGCCAAAAAATTAGAAGAAGTCCGTAAGACCCAGGTGGAAATTCTGGACCGGTATTCCGGAATGGTAAAAGTCGGGGGCAAAATGGTTTATGCTACCTGCAGCATCTTTCCTTCTGAAAATGAGGAGCAGGTTCGTCATTTTTTGACAAGGCACCCAGGTAAATTTGAACTAAAAAAAGAACAGACGATACACCCCGGGGAACATTGCGACGGGTTTTATATGGCCCTATTGGGGCGCATTGAATAAGTTCGGATACGGGGCTATTTCTAGGGTTTTTAGAAGAATTTGCAAAAACCTCAAGCATAAAAGATTAATAAATTTTTATACTAATGAAACCATATATGCTTATCCTTTTCGGGGCCTTCTTTTTGCTGGCCTGCCAGAATGATCGGTCAAAGAACAATCATGGAGACGAACTTACCGCCGAAGAGGAATTCCTCACTTTCCGGAAAAAATTTTTAAGAGACAGTTTGTTCCAGGTGACCCACATAACCTTTCCACTGGATGGCCGGCCAGACAAGGCCAGTGCCGGTGATACTTTACCTAACGGCCAGTTCATGTGGCAGGAAGACAAATGGTTGATGCACAAAGAAATCGATCCTGCAAGAAGTGGATTTGTGGTTAAATACTCCTGGCTGACGGACAATATGGTGGAGGAGACTCTGATCAACGAGCAGGTAGGCCTGGGCATGATGAGGCGATTCGCCAAAAGACCCGGGGAGGATTGGGAACTGATCTATTACATAGGGCTGAGTAGTGTCAGGCAATGATAATGTTCCTTTAATCGGGGAATATTACCAGATTTTCTCTTCCAACAAATATTGTTGTACATAATCCTTTATGCCTTCCTCGAGGGAATAAAAAGGCTTATCGTATCCTGCTTTCCTGAGTTTTTCCATATTGGCCTCAGTGAAATACTGGTAGGTTTCCCGGATATCTTCCGGCGTATCGACAAAGGAGATGTCGGGGTCGAGTCCCATGGCGAAAAAAGTGTTTTTTGCAAGGTCCAGGAAGGTTCTGGCTTTACCAGTGCCCAGGTTAAATAGTCCGTTTTGGGGGCGGTTCAGGTAGAAAAAATAACATACATCCACTACATCCTTGATATAGACAAAATCCCGGCTCTGATGTCCGTTTTCGAAATCGGGCCGATGGGAGCGGAAGAGTTTCATACTGCCAGTGGCGTTGATCTGGTTGAGCGTGTGAAAGATCACGGAGGCCATACGCCCTTTGTGGTACTCGTTCGGGCCGTAAACGTTAAAGAATTTCAGCCCGACCCATAGGGGAGGGGTGGTCTTTTGTTTCAGGGCCCAGATGTCGAAATCATTTTTGGAGTCTCCATAAGGGTTGAGCGGTTTAAGTTGCCCTACAATATCGTGAGAATCTTCATACCCGTGTTCTCCCAACCCATAAGTGGCGGCACTGGAAGCGTAAACAAATGGGATGTTGTGCTTCGTGCAGGTATTCCAGAGCGCTTTGGTGTAATTCAGGTTCAATTCATCAAAAATGGCTTTATCTTTTTCCGTGGTATCGGTACGCGCCCCCATGTGGTAGACGAAACCTACCTCTTTCTGGTTTTCTTCCAGCCACCCAGGAAATTCTTTCCTGTCCATCTTCCGCGTAAAGACCTTGGTTTCAAAGTTTACGTTTTTATCAGCCCTGCTGAAATCATCGACGATCATCAGATTTGTGTACCCTTCGTCGTTCAGTTTTCTTACAATACAGCTACCAATGAATCCGGCAGCACCAGTAATGACTATCATTTTGAATTTTTTGTAAAATTACGGAATGGCCGATAACTCTAGGTCTTGTTTAAATTATTATTTTAAATTAAAAATTTAAGCAAAGGGTCTTTCATACTTCATGGAACTTTTTTATCTTTGCATCGCTTTTGGTAAAAGCAGGTATTTTTTACAGAAAAAAGCCTTTCAAAACTGGTGAGTATAGCTCAGTTGGTTAGAGCGCTGGATTGTGGTTCCAGAGGTCGCCGGTTCAAATCCGGTTATTCACCCTAATAAAAAAAGCCTTTCGTTATCCTTAACGAGGGGCTTTTTTTATTACTACAGACAATTTTTTTCTGTCATTGCTTTATGCTCCAAAAAGTTGCATCTCAATATTCCCGCATTCAAGCATTATTGCATTTACCAATCCGCAAAAGCCTTGTTGAAAATATCTTCCATCAATTGGGTAATGATGGCATCAATGGCTTCATCTTCAATACTGGAAAGGTCGATATTGCTGTCGAAGTCGTAGAAATAGGAAAAGTTGCTTTTCCAGCCCTTATCCTCATTCACTGAGCCATCTTTATTGAAAACAATGTAATCCACGGCAAGTCGGATCGTCAACCGGTTTATAGCGGTGGACTCCCCGGCTTTGGGAGCTTCTGAAGTGACCAGGTAATCAACGAGGCTTCCTTCAAAAGAAATGTCGGGTTGCGTATCATTAAAAATCAGACGGGTTTCGGTACGTATCTTTTTGTTCAGGGCCTCCTGTATGGTTACTTCAAGGGCAGCAGGGGAACTAAAGGCATTGTTTTTAAATTGCCCGACGTAGTAGGTTTTTGTTTCAGGATCGATGCTAATGCCCCGAAAGCTATAACAATGCTGAAAGAAAAAACAGCTTAATAAGCCTATCCATAAAAAAACACCTTTCATAACCAGTATTTAGTGTGAAAAAAAACTCAATTTTTGTCAATAAATTTTAGTCATTACTAACCCGGCAGCCAGTGGAATGAAATGACATCCCGATACGCAGTGTCGGGGCAACCAGCAAACCAGTACCGATCACTCCATATCATATTCTTTGATCTTCCTGTAGAGTGTCCTTTCAGAAATCCCCAGGTCTTTTGCGGCATCCTTTCTACGTCCGCTATGTTTTTTTAAGGCTTTTTTGATGAGTTCGCGGGTATTATCATCCAGCGACAGGTTTTCTTCCACCACCTCCATGGAGTCATAATCTTCGTGGAGGTTTTTTTCCAGCATAACAGCTTTTACAGGACCGCCGACGGCTTCTTCTCCTTCATAATGACGAGATGCGGGAACGGGCCTTTGCTGGCGGGATGGCGAATGAAACGTATCTTCCTTTGTTGGGGTAAAAGTTCCTGCCTTAAGGCTTTTTAGATTTTGAACGTCAGGCACCTGGAGGTCATTGTCTTTGATGAGTTCAAAAACAAGGGTCTTCAGATCATTGAGATCACCTTTCATATCAAAAAGCAGATTGTAGAGGATTTCTCTTTCCTGTAAAGTATTTCCATCATTTACGCTGCCTGCTCCGCCGGCGATGACGGGAAGCCGGCGCTCTCTTAAATGAGGGGCAAGGTTTAACAGGTCATCCACATCCATTATCCTGTTTTCGGAAAGAATGGATAATTGTTCCACCATATTTTTGAGCTCCCTGATATTACCGGGCCAGGAATAGTTCTCCAGCAGTATCCTGCCGTTGTCGTCTAACTGCAAAGGTTCAATGTGATACTTTTCTGCAAAGTCGATGGCAAATTTCCGGAACAGCATATAGATGTCTTCCCTCCTTTCAGAGAGCGAAGGCAGTTTGATGGGAACAATATTCAGGCGATAAAAAAGATCTTCCCGGAATTTTCCTTTTCTTATTTTTTCTTCCAGTTCAACGTTGGTGGCCGCGATGATTCGAATATCGGTATGCAGGATTTTATTGGAGCCCACCCTGATGAATTCGCCGGATTCCAGGATTCTTAACAGGTAAGATTGGGTATCGAGTGGCATTTCGGCAATCTCATCCAGAAAAATAGTCCCTCCATTGTGAGATTCAAAATATCCTTTTCGTTCGTTGATGGCCCCGGTAAATGCTCCTTTTTCGTGACCAAAAAGCTCTGAATTAATAGTGCCTGGCGGAATGGCGCCACAGTTGATGGCAATGAATTTATTGTGTTTTCGCGGGCTGTTATCATGGATGATTCTTGAGAAAACCTCTTTCCCAACGCCGCTTTTACCCGTTATCAGCACGGTAAGATCAGTATTGGACACCCGGAAGGCCGTGTTGAGCGCACGATCTAATAAAGGGGATCTGCCGATAATTCCGTACCGCTGTTTTATGGATTGTAAATTCTTCATTAATTCAAATAAATTTATTGAATTTTTATTTCACCACCAAAGTCCTTAAGGAAAATGTTAACTTTTAAACCAACCTGCCAGCTCCGCAGGAAGGCTGGTTTAAAAGTACTGATTTCCAGTGATTTACAAGATTAAGAATGTCAATTTGTTTTTTCATAGTTCCTAAATAATGGACTCCGTCCAGGCTATTTCTTCCTCTTTTTCGTTATTCTGCTCCCAAATAGATTCTCCTGAGGAGGGGTAACCCATTGGATATCAACTCAATTTCAAACCATCACTTATCCCGCTTGATCAGCATTCTGTTGAACTGGTTGGCTGCAGTAGATTTCAATGCGTAATAATAAGAAAAGGCAACCATGGGCAGGATTACGGTAAGGATGATCACTGTTCCCGCGCTCCAAAACAACCAGGTGAGCAAGGCACTCACCCCCAACATACTCAATCCAAAAATCAAAATTTGCTTTCTACCTGCCCTGGCTCGGATATTATTCACATGATACTCCCTTGTACTAAGACAGTTGGAACATTGAATTTTAAAATACCTGCCCAATTCATCCTCTAATTCCCCGCGTGTGATCGCCGGGGAGGCAATCGGAAAATTTTCCCGGCAATTTTTACAATTGATAAATAATTCCATAGCCCTCTATGATAATTCTTTTAACTCCATTGAATTCTCCCGACCTGCGGTTTTTGAACCTGTGCCGCACATGACTTGTCGGTATGTCGCTGCGTTCCATTTGAACGCTTTAAAATGACAAACTGTTCTCCGTCAGCTGTCGCCCACCGTCCACTGGCTACAAAGCAATCTCCCCTTTCAAAGTGGCGCTTGTTGCATCCAGAATCTTCACCATGGCGTAATCCCCTGGTTTTAAACCTTCCTTTTTAGGAAAAACAACCATTTTATTTTGTGAATTCCTCCCTTTAAAATCATCCTCGGATTTCCTGGAGGTTCCTTCTATCAGGACCTTAAAAGTCTTTCCAATGTCAGCCTTGTTGTGTTGGAAAGAAATTTGGTTTTGCAATCGAATGATCTCCTGTAGTCTGCGTTTTTTTACTTCCTCGGGAACATCATCTTCCAGCTTGCGGTGTGCAAGTGTGCCCGGGCGTTCAGAGTAGAAAAACATATACGACATGCTATAATTGGCATATTCCATCATCGAAAGCGTATCCCGGTGTTCTTCTTCTGTTTCCGTGCAAAAGCCAGCGATCATATCAGAAGATATGGCACAGTCCGGCATGATCCGGTAGATGGCTGCTACACGCTCCATATACCATTCACGGTCATAGGTTCTGTTCATCAACTCCAGTACCCGGCTGTTGCCGGATTGCACCGGTAAATGGATATAATTGCAAATATTTTCGTATTTCGCCATGGTATGCAACACCTCATCCGTGATGTCTTTTGGATGAGAGGTCGAAAAGCGAACCCGGAGGTCAGGATGCACCAAGGCAGTCATTTCCAGCAGTTGAGCGAAATTTACAGCGGCTTCCGTTTCTGGATTCTTCCAGAGGTAAGAATCTACATTCTGACCTAATAAAGTCACCTCCCGATATCCTTTTTCATAAAGATCGGTAGCTTCGGCAATGATGCTGTAAGCATCACGGCTGCGTTCCCGGCCGCGGGTAAAAGGAACCACACAAAAAGAACACATATTATTACAACCGCGCATGATGGAAATAAAACCCGTCACGCCGTTGGAGTCCAGCCGCAAGGGACTGATATCGGCATAAGTTTCTTCACGGGAAAGGAATACATTCACTCCTTTGTCTCCATCTTCTGCCGTAGCGATCAGTTTGGGTAAATCACGGTAAGCATCCGGACCGATTACCATGTCCACCAGTTTTTCTTCTTCAAGGAATTTCTCCTTAAGGCGTTCTGCCATACAACCTAATACGCCGACCAGGGTGCCGGGTCTTTGTTGTTTAATTTTATCGAATATTCTCAGGCGTTTACGTACGGTCTCTTCCGCTTTTTCGCGTATCGAGCAGGTATTCACCAGGATAAGGTCTGCCTCCTCCAAATTTCTCGTTGGGCCAAAGCCTTCTCCGGCAAGGATAGATGCTACGATCTCGCTGTCGCTGAAATTCATCTGGCAGCCGTAACTTTCTATGTAGAATTTCTTCCCGTCCGTATTTCCTTCCCTGAAAAAGACCTCGCCCTGCTTGCTTTCGTCAATCTCCTTGATCAGGCCCGATAATGTCGGATTGTCGTCGTACATTGATAATTATTTAAAAGTTTATGTCAATGGTATTCAATTAGTTATATAAAGAATAAATTTGGCGCCTCACATTGTTCTGTAATCCCTCTCGCAAACCCTCCTACACAACAAACGAAATCAAAGCAGCAAGTAACCAGCAACAAGTAACCAGCAACCAATTTTTTTCCTTATTTTGTGTGCAAAGGTAAACATTTTTGCATCCTATCCATGACATTTTGACAGTTAAACATTTTAAATTACGCCAGAGTTCATTTTTTTTGAATGAACGGTAACCAAATTTTAAAATTTATGAAAAAGCTGATTTTATTGCCCCTGATTTTTTTATTTCTTTCCTGCCAGAATAGTATGGATAACCAGGCCAGTGCTGAAATGTATGACATGAAAGGAAGTTCTGTAGCGGGAGCCATCAATCCAAATGAGGAATTAGAAGGTGCAGACGTAGACCTTTCTGGCGAATTTGAAGAGATGTCATCTTCAGGCGGCAGTTATGATTTTTCCAAATCTTCTTCTACAGATGGTGCCAGGGCCACCAACGAAAACGAGCAACAGGGAATTCAACAAACAGCCAATTCCACGAACGCTAAGGACAACCAAAAGATCATCCGCACCGCCCGGATGACTATGGAGGTGGAAAAATACGATACGGCAAGAGTGGCTCTTGAAAAGATGCTGATGACTTTTGGCGCCAGGGTGGAAAGCGAACAGGAGTCACGGCATTCCTACCGGGTGGAAAATCAGCTGACGATTCGGGTTGCCCCCGAAAAACTGGACGATCTGATTGCTGCCGCAGTGGCCATTGGCGTTGATGTGGACAACAAATCCATCAATAGCCGCAATGTCACCCGTCAGTACGTCGACCTGGAAACGCGCCTGGCTTCCAAGCGTGCCGTCATTGAACGGTACAGGGATATTTTAAAAACTGCCCGTACGATTAAGGATATTCTCGACGTGGAAGAACATTTGCGCCAGGTGGTGGAAGAAGTGGAGTCTATGGAAGGTCAATTGCGGGTGTTGAAAGACCAGGTGGGAGAAAGTACGCTGTTTTTAACCATTTATGAAACATTCGAACAGTCTTATGCAAAAAAGGAAACCTTTTGGAGTCGGATGGGCCGGGCCCTGGGCAATGGATGGCGTGGCGGACAGGAATTCATGATAGGGGTAGTTTCCCTCTGGCCATTTTGGATCATCGCAGGAGGATTGTTTTGGGTTATCCGCAGGACGCTTAAGAGGAGAAAAAAGAAATAATCATTTTTTCAACCGAAGTAGGAGACGACACCTTTTTGCATTACCCGAAAGCCACTGCACGAAGGTGTCACCTCCCTTGGGTCTTTTTTCCATCATCTCGTCTCCAGATACTTAAGTTCAAAGCCTTCGATTTTTTCCCATTTTTCAACTTCTTCAATACGGACCCCGGCCACCTGAGCCCGGATTTGATGGCAGGTTTCTTCCACTTCACTTTTTCGTATGGCAATGTCCAGGGTGGCTGTCGTGCTGAAATCCTGGTGGATCATTTCAACGCCGACCTTTTTTACCGCATTCATGACGTTACTCATCAAGGCATAATCAAAGGAGATTCTGAAGATATCTTCTACTGTTTTTTCGATGATCTCGGCATGCTGCAAGGCTGCAGCGGAGCTGGTTTTATAGGCATTGATCAGTCCGGGAATACCTAGTTTAGTGCCTCCCCAGTACCGAACCACCACCACGAGAATATTAGTGAGCCCAAAGCTGTCTATCTGTCCGAGGATAGGCCTGCCCGCAGAGCCGCTGGGTTCTCCGTCGTCATTGGCCCGGAATTCATTGTTATCCGTCCCCAGTCGATAAGCAAAGCAATAATGGACGGCTTTAAAGTGTTCTTTTTTAAGTTCATTGACATGCTCCTGCCATTCTTCCTGGGTATAAACCGGCCAGGCATAGGCAAGAAACTTACTGCCCTTATCGCGGAACTCTCCAGTGCTTAATTCCCGTATCGTTTTGTATTCGTCCTTCATCTGCTGCAAGGTAAAAAAAACCTGAAGCCTCTAAAAATTTTCAGCCTTTCGAATTTTTTGCCGGTAAGTTTTACCCGATTTTTTGAGAAGAATGGTGCTATAAACGAATAGATCATTGAACCCTTTTAGAGCTCTCCCGGTCTCTTGGTGCTGGAGGTTGTGACGCTCCACTAGAATTTTTTAACCATGTAACTCATTTGTCCCCTTATTGCCAAAATCAAAAACAATTCCTTTGAATTTCATGTTCCATTTTCTTAGCTTGCATGTTTTAATTACCAATAATTCTCATTCATGTTTACACACAAAAACACACTTTTATTTGCGTTAATACTTTCTGTTTTTTCAGCCTTTGGTCAGACAGATAAAGAATATTTTCAGGATATGGTGGATGCCGAGCGGGAGGCTCATGCTTCCCTGATGAACTACCGGTTCAACGAGCTCACCACAGATTACGATATCAAATATCACCGCTTTGATTGGGAGGTGGATCCCGCTGTTTATTACATAAAAGGTTCCGTAGAAACCATTTTTGAGGCAAAGGAAAATAATTTTGCGACCCTGCACTTTGACCTCTCCACCGGGATGCAGGTGGATAGCGTTATTTATTATGGTCAATCTTTGACTTTTTCGCAAACCAATCCGGATCTTCTGGTCATAAATCTTTCGGAAACGCTCAATGCAGGAGATCAGCGGACCATAAAGGTCTATTACCAGGGACAGCCTTCAGGAAGTGGTTTTGGTTCCTTTGCACAAGGTACACATGCAAACTACCCCATGATATGGACTTTGTCAGAACCTTATGGGGCCAAGGACTGGTGGCCGGCAAAACAAGACCTTAATGACAAAATAGATAGCATTGATGTCTATGTAAAAACCCCGATGCCTAACAGGGTAGCCTCCAACGGTTTGTTGGTCGATTCTGTTCAGACAGGCAATAGTATGATTTATCACTGGAAACATAGATACCCGATCCCGGCTTACCTTATAGCCATTGCGGTGACCAATTATTCAGTGTATGATTTTTACGTGGAAACCGATGATGAACCCATTCTTGTTAGCAATTACACCTATCCTGAGGATCTGGAGTGGGCCCAACTGATGCTGGAATGGTTTCCGCCAATAATGCAATTGTACAATGAAAAATTTATCAAATATCCCTTTGCGGATGAAAAATACGGTCACGCCAAATTTGGCTGGGGAGGAGGAATGGAGCATACCACCATGACTTTTATGGGTGGATGGTCTCCTTATCTTCAGGCGCATGAACTGGCCCACCAATGGTTTGGCGATATGGTTACTTGCGGAAGCTGGGAAGATATCTGGCTTAATGAAGGATTTGCCACTTACCTGGAAGGAATGACACAGGAACACGGCCTTGGAGAAAACACCTGGATGAACTGGAAACAACAGCGGATAGACCAGGTGACGGCTCAGCCAGGAGGATCAGTCCGTGTGGATGATACCACAAGTGTCAACAGGATTTTTGATGGCCGGTTGAGTTACAGCAAAGGGGCTTTGTTGCTCCACATGTTGCGCTGGAAGCTGGGGGATGAAGATTTTTTTCAGGCGTTGCGCAATTACCTTACTGATCCGGGTAACGCCTATGGCTACGCCAAAACGCCTGAACTGATCGCCCACATGGAAGCCCAAAGCGGACAGGATTTGACGGAATTTTTTGCCGACTGGTACTATGGTCAGGGGTATCCTGATTATCAGATTGACTGGTCACAAAATTCTGAGAATGTATTGAAAGTGGAAATATATCAAACACCATCTCACGAATCGGTGGAATTTTTTGAAATGCCGGTTCCTATTCAGTTTTCTGGCCAGGGCAATACCGTTACCCTTACCTTCGACAACATGATCAATGGCCAGAGCTTTTATGTACCCATGGATTTTGAGATCGAAAGTGCCCAGTTTGACCCGGAACGATGGTTGTGTGCAACCAGCAGTATGACGGTGGGGACTCCTGAAATATTGTTACGTGAAAATACATTAAGTTTGTTTCCGAATCCGGCAAAAAATGAGGTTGAAATAGAAATTAAAAATAATGCACTTCAAATGCAATTGATACAGGTATTTGACCATTCAGGAAAGATGGTTTTATCCAAAGATGGTGGCAACCTTGTGAAAACCGACCTGGATATATCTAATCTTCCTGCCGGAAATTATGCCGTAAAAGTTACCACAAAGAAAGGTATCGGCGTTCTGCGGTTGACCAGGATTTAACTTTTGCTTCCAATTCAATCAAAATAAAACAAGGCACGCTCCAAACCGGAGCGTGCCTTTGTTAAAAAAGGGCTATCCGAAACACTGATTACTACTTATCAGACAATACAAAAGCCCGGTGGTCAAAATCATCATAACCACTTTGACGGCTCCATCCATTGGTCACATTTGCCCACACATGCAGGGCTTCCGAAAAGCCGGCTACCGCGCATCCGTCGAGCAAATTGGCAACGGTTTCCTGGGCCAGGCTCGTCGCCGGCGGAAATGGAACGTTTCCTGAGGCAGATACCCTTTGGTCAACACCACGTTTTACACTGAAATTATAGGTGGCAAAACCATTCGGATGGCGGGCTTCAAAAGGCATGTCCACCATGTTGGCCATATCAGAAGCGTCATAATCGATCACGCCGCATTTCACCCCTGCTCCGGTGCCGTCCAGGCTTGGATTGCCCACCTGTGCCAGGCAACGGCTATTGTCAATATGCAATTCCATGACAAAACTCTTAAGGATTTCGCCCGGTACCACCTGGACAAGCCCAAGGGCTGTGGCGGCAGTAGTGTGGATGGTATTATCAGCATCTACTTCTGCCTGCACTACATATTTTATGGACTGAGCATCGATGTTTACCAGGTTTCCTGAAGCGTTGTACAGTTCCACTTTGATCTGGTATTTTCCATGTTCCGGCCAGGTTACTCCCTTGCCCTCAAGAGGTGCTACATCCAGGGAATTAAAATAAGCGCTGGTAGTATCTTCCACTACGTTAGGCAGGGACCATTGACCTTCAGGAGGCAGTGCCGGAGGGATTTCAAATAAATGGGAAGTGGTACCTGCTGATTGAGGTCCCAGATTATAGGCTTTTAAAATCAGTTCGTCTCCTACTTCCTGGGTGTAGTGCCTGTTTACGGTTCCGGTCATTGGGGTGAAATCTCCGGTGTTCCCCTTCCGGTAATACATCTTATAATATTTTACACCGAGACTGTCTCTCAGGGCATTATCAAACTCCAGTCTGAAGCGCAATAAACCACCGAAAGCAGCTCCCCCGGCGGTCAGGCCTTTATTGGCTGCGTTGGTACTGACCGACAATGCCTGGCTGGTGCCATGGATATTATTTAGGGACAAATTGCCTACAGCTGAAACCAACACCCAATTGTTGGGAGCAATTACATCCTGGCATGGAGCACAAGTCCTGGCAAGGGGATGGTTGGTGTAAAGGGTAATTTCTGTTCCGCATTGATAATTCCAAAAAGTATGACAGGACACAGGTTTAGGTTCATAAATGGTCGTTTCAAACGGGAAAAAGATCTTCTGTTTGGCGATGAAATAGAGATCAGGTTGGTCCGGGTTTTTGCAGCCATTGAAAAAGTAGGCCTTGAATTTGCCACAACCGTTGGTAGTGGTAGTAGCCACCAGTTTTTTGCTTACCGGCCAATACCAGCAAATCCAGTATTTCAGTTTATCGGCATACCGAACCAGTTCATTTCTGAATTGAACTGTATTGGTGCTGAGCGCCAACTGTTTTAATTCGGGATCATTGATCATCATCCTGTTCTGGCCTCCTGAAATGAGCGAAAGGTTTTCAGGGAACGTAGGTGCGGGAAGCGGTGGCATTAACTCAACCGGAGGAAATGGAATTTCCGGGTGGACGACAGGACCAATGGGGTCAATGATATGTTCCCGGATTCTTTCGATCACCAGGTCGGGCAGTTTTGGAATGATCAGGTAGAGGGGATCCACCTCATAGATTTCTACTTTTGCATTACAAACGGGCATATCGATATTTATCCCGTCTCTGTTTATCCGCTTCAGGAGATTTCCCTGGACAAAACATAAACTACGCAGCCAGCATAGAATTTTCTCATTAATAACGGAGATGATCACTTCGGGTGTTTTCACTTTTGGATCAATGGCCACAAATTCTCTGATGCTTCCGCGGCGTTTCAATTCACTGATATCAATGTTTTCTTTTTCAATCACAGGGCCAAGAAAAACCTGTATTCTCTGACGCTCTTTCACCCCTGGCAGGGTTAGGGAGGCTGTGTGGTCTTTTCCTAGGAGTTCTAAACTGAGTAGTTGTCCTCCTGAGGAAAAGGCGTAAACCGCCATTTTGGGTAATTTTTGGACTGGGTCGGTAACCTGTACGTCTGCTTTGACGTTAAGGCTAAAACGGTTTTCGGGAATTTTTGCTTTTGCCATTACATTTGATTTTTTTTAAAATTGTTTATTCCAAAACAGTTTTTCCTGTTTCAGTATCGATACTTTATCTTCTGAAGGCAGAAAATGTTACAGCACAGGGTGATTTTCTTTGAGCGAAAAAAGAATGGCCGGAAAAAACCTAAACTATTTTTTATCTGGTACTGGATAACTTTTGTACATTTATACTTCGACCTAAAAATTCCTCTTTCATAAAAAAAAGCCTCATGTCTTGTAAAAAAGTATATGTAGCAGCGACAAGTCAGCACATAGGAAAAACCACTTCCACCCTTGGGTTGGTAAGAGCTTTAAAAGATGCCGGTCATAGCGTTGCCTATTGTAAACCGGTGGGTCAGAAATTCATAGACCTTGGAGATTTGAGGGCAGATAAGGATGCTTTACTTTTTTCAAAAGTCAGTGGGTTTACCCTGGATCCTGATATTCACAGTCCGGTCATTCTGGGCAAGGGCGCTACAACTGCATATCTTGATAACCCGGAAGCATTTCCTTTTAGGGAGCGCATTTTAAAGGCAGATGAAATTTTGTGTTCCAATCATGAAATAATCGTTTATGAAGGAACAGGCCACCCTGGAGTAGGAAGTGTGGTTGGATTGTCGAACGCAGATGTGGCGAAAATGTTGGGAGCGCCGGTCCTGATGGTGGTGCAGGGGGGCGTTGGGAGTACACTGGATAAACTCAATTTGAGCCTTTCGCTGTTTCGGGAACAAAATGTGGAAATACTGGGCGTCATTGTCAACAAGGTTATTCCTGAAAAAATGGATATGGTCAAACACTATGTAGGAAAGGCCCTTGATAAAATGGGGTTATCACTACTTGGGGTTTTGCCTTATGACAAAACACTCATGTATCCTATCATGGCTTCCGTACGCAGGGTCGTTGACGGGAAAGTGCTTTTTAATGAAGACAATCTCAATAACCGGATTGAAGAAATTCTTCCTGCTTCGCTGATAGAGGCGGATAAAATCGATCACTTTGCGAATATTTTGCTCGTTTCCAGCATAAAACGTATTGATAAAGCCATCCACCAGATCAGAAGGGTAGCGCATCAGAAAAAGATCAAGGAGTTACCCATTTCGGGAATCATTCTCACCGGAGAAGACTCTATTGAAAAGTATTACAAAATTTTCTTCAAGGAAGCAGAATACATTGAAAGCCTGGGCATCCCGGTCATCACCACTCAGTTCGACACGCTTGGGGCGGTGATTAAAATCAACCGGATAGAAGTGAAAATCAACATTCGTACGCCCTGGAAATCGGATCGTGCCGTGGAACTCATCAAAGAGCATGTAGACCTGGATCGACTGATCAAAATGCTTGAATAGGAGGGAGGGTTGAAGTTATACACCTTTTTTCCGTACAATACCTTATACCCATTCGCAGGTTTACCCGGCGAATGGGTCAATTCGGGGCCCGACATCCAGTAACCAGTGCTTAAATTCCTCTTCTTTTAACCTCTGCCAGCACCATTTGGTATTCCCGGCTCATATCTCCCGTCACGGATGAATTTTCTTCTGCACGGCGAATAAGATAAGGTACCACCTCCTCAACGGGGCCATAAGGCAAGTATTTGGCCACAAAATAACCGGCTTTGGCCAGGTTAAAAGTCTGGTTGTCACTCATGCCGTAGAGTTGGCTGAAATTGAGGTGGTGATGCGCCTTGGGCAATCCTCTTTCATCGATGAGTTTGGCCATCAGATAATTGCTCTCTGCATTGTGTGTGGCATTGCATAAGGCGATCCTTTCATAATTGTCGATACAGAACCTAAGAGCCGAATTGTAGGCATCATCAGTCGCTGCTTTATTGGGATGAATAGGAGAGGGGTAGCCCATTTCTTCCGCGCGATCTCGTTCTTTTTCCATATAGGCGCCTCTAACGAGTTTGGCCCCGAGGAAATAGTTGTATTTTTTGGCCTTGTCAAAGGAATCGATCAACAACTGGAGGGCTTCTGTCCGATACAGCTGGAAGGTGGTAGAGACCACCGCTTTTTCCTTGTTGTAACGTCGCATCATGATTTCCACCAGGTGATCCAGCGTTCCCTGGATCCAGGTTTCCTCTGCATCAAAGTAAATGGACGTATTGCTTTGTGAAGCCACAAAACAGATGGAATCAAGCCTTTTCAGGATGTTCCTGTATTCGATTTTGGTCTCTTTGGTTAAAGGCAGCCCCTCCTGTATAGAGGCAAGCAGACCAAAGCGAGCCAACCCGGTTATTTTAGAACTCACCACCGGCACTTCATCATTTTTTGCGGCAAACTGGATGGCACGAATGGTCTCATTCATGGTTTTGTTGAATTCCTTTTCAGATTGCTTGCCTTCAGCGCCGTAATCCAGGATGGTTTGAACATTACTTTTCCAAAGCGTGTCAATGGCTTTTTGTGTTTCCAATAGGGACACTCCTCCGCAAAAATGTTCGAAAACGGTATTTTTTACAATGGATTTTACAAAAGGAAGATGCATTTTGATGGCCGGAATCCCGAGTTTGGCTCCCAGCCCGACGAGCCAGTGTTTATTCATCATACCAAAGAGCCAAAGCATTTTTTTCAAAGCTTTATCGTCTTTGTGAGCATAGGCAATTTCAGTATTTGAAAAATCGACAGTAGCTTCTTTCGATCCAAACACTTCTTCAGCAAGTTTTTTGTACTTATCTAAATTTTTTTGAACAGGTCCACCTGATTTATTCATTTGTATTTAATTTTTTTAGTGCCTGTAAAATTTACAGACCCCTGGTAATATTTGGTTAGAGATTCCAGATCTCCCATGCTTTTTCCGCTTGCAAAAATAGCATCTCCATCCCGTTGGAAGTTGCGGCTCCTGCAAATTTTCCCGTTTTCAAAAAAGCGGTTTCTTCAGGGTTATATACGAGGTCAAAAAGAAAATGTTCTGTTCCGATTGAAGTGTATGGAATTAGTGGCAAATTATTAATATTTGGCGACATTCCCAAAGGAGTCGTATTAATAATTAGTTTGTAGGCCTGCATAATTTTAGCGTTCAAATCCTGATAAACCAAATTTCCTTTGTCTGCCGTCCTGGAAACTGTTTTATAACCGATTTTTAGTTTGTTTAAAACATAAATAACGGCACTTGCCGCCCCCCCTGTGCCCAGCACCAGGGCCTTTTTCGGTTGAACGGGCCCCGAGTTTAGCAGTTTTAACAAAGAATGCTCGAAACCGTAAATATCCGTATTGTAGCCATGGAGCTTACCGTTCTTTATCCTGATGGTATTCACTGCACCGACTTCCCTGGCTGAGGGGGCAATTTCATCCAAAAAGGGCATAACGAGCTGTTTGTAAGGAATGGTGACATTGAGTCCCTCTAGGTGATTATGGGCTTGGATCAGGGAAGGTAAAAGATCAATATGCTCCAGGGGGAACAACTCGTAAAAACAGTTTTCTATGGACTCCTTTTGAAATTTTTCAGTGAAATATTTTTTTGAAAATGAATGAGAAATCGGGTAACCAATAAGTCCGAAAAGGCGTTGGAAAGAATCTATATCTTTATGCATTAATATATTGATTGTTAGGCAAACATTTCATATCTTACAAGCGTTACTAAAAGTAAATATAAAACTAAAACAATGAAAGAAGGTTGGGTAAAAATTTTTTCTTCCCCTCAGTTGCTGGAGGTAAAACTCGCAGAGGATGTTCTCAAACAAAACAATGTTGAAAGCCACATTCTTGAAAAGCCCGATTCCATGCTTCAGCCTTTAGGGGAAGCCGTACTTTACGTGCTGCCTGACAGGGTGGATCAGGCCATTAAAATTTTAAGAGAAAATAATATCGAATAATAGCCTATGGAGCCAAAGCATTCGGATGATTACCATCCGTTGACAGAGAAAGAAGCCCGGGTGATATTGAATAAAGGGACGGAAATGCCCTTTTCAGGGGAATACTGGAACCATAAAGGTCAGGGAACTTATATCTGCCGCCAGTGTGATGCACCTTTGTACAAATCGAGTGACAAATTTGATTCCGGCTGTGGCTGGCCTTCTTTCGATGATGAGATCGAAGGCGCTGTACGGAGGGTAACGGACGCGGACGGACGCCGGACCGAGATCATTTGCAACCATTGCGGAGGACATCTCGGCCATGTATTTGTCGGGGAACGTTTGACGAAAAAAAATACCCGTCATTGCGTGAATTCTTTGTCTATCAGGTTTAATGAGGAATAAATATTGGCTTTGATTTTTAAGCATAAAAAAGAATCCCGATTGCTCCACATTCGAGTATTCGGGATTCTTTTTTTATGAAAAAACGCTGCGTTTTATCTGTAAATCAATACTTTATCTGAGGCTCCCAACGCAAAAATTCCGTACCCGTTTTGAATATTGCTATAAACCGTTGCAGGCTGAGCGAAAGGGTTGCCTTCGGCATTGTTATAATTTTCAAGGGACCTGAGGTATAAATACCCGTCTTTGCTGATGCTCACGAGTTCCATTTCAAATTTCTCCACCTGCTCCCACCAACTGTAATTCCACCCTTTGATGGTGTATTCATTGCCATTAAAAGCCTTGTCAGAAAAAATGAGACCCTTTTCGCTGTATTCGGCGATGGGGTCATTGGAATCGAGATAGATGTAGTTCCTGTAGGTAATAGTGTCTCCGTTCCAATCTTCGTATTGTTCAATGGTTGAGGCGCGAAACAGATAATAATTCTCTTCTCCCGGAGGGTCGTTAAAAGTGATGGAAAATTCATCCACCTTTTCCCCTGTTGGGTCAAAAGTACCCTCCGGCTGGTATTTGGCTTCTTTGATCTCAACCAAACCGGGCATGGTTTGTTCCACACTTACCGGCTCGAGATCCCCAAATACGGCCTCGATTTTATAGGTGGCTCCCTCAGCACCCAGCGATTCATTGAGGGGCATCTGGTATTTGAAAATTTCCTGGTTCAGGGTCAGGTTGCCTAATAGGTTTCCGTTTTTGTACAATTTCACGTCAGCGTCTTGTGGCACTGTAAAGTCTGAATTGTCCAGGATGCTCAGGCTGTTGGAAACCAGCATGTCCAACAAAGAATCCTGACTGAACCAAAATCCGTTCAACACTACGGCCGATCTGTGTTCGGGGATTTCAACTTCTACGACCTGTGAAAAAGTATCTTCATCGCAGGCCGTAAGCCCTAAGATCATAAAACCGGGCAAAACAAAAGCAGTTAATATATTGAGTATGAATTTCATGTTGTTAGTTTTTAAGCATTTAAAATGAACCCTTTAAAATTTTATGCCGTATGAAACGGAAGGGATAATGGGTAAAATACTGATTTCCTTGAATTTCCGGGTCGAAGTACCGGTATCCGGATTATAATCCGATGAGGCTATCATAAAATAAGGATTTTTATGGTTGTAGGCATTGTAAACTCCTACCGTCCAATGGCGCAGGTATTTTGGTTTTTGTTTTCTAAATTCAATGCTAAAATCCAGCCGGTGATAATCGGTCATCCTGAAGGCATTTTTCTGTCCTCCTGATTCTACTTCCCGAAAATAAAGCCAGGAAGTGTTTCCCCCATCCCAATAACCGTCCACATCGACAGGGTACCTGAAAACATTAAGGGTAACGGCATTTCCGGTGCCGTAAACCCATGCTCCGGAAATAGAGATGTTATCAGTTAATTCATGGCTTACGACAACAGAGATGTCGTGTCTTCGGTCGTAGCGAAAAGGATAAGCTTTGCCGCCATTTAATTCGTCAAACTGTCGGTAATTCCAGCTCAGGGTGTAGCCGATCCAACCGGTGGTACGGCCTTTCTTTTTTTGCAGGAAAACTTCGAGTCCGTAAGATTGGCCGTTGCCCTGGGTGACTTTATCCTGCCAGTCATTTTCCAACCCGAAAAGGAAGCTGGCGCCTTCCTTGTAGGACACAACATTGTTCATTTCTTTATAAAACCCTTCAACACTCACTTCGTATTTACTGCCAAAGGTACGGGCCAGCCCAAAGGCGGCTTGCCATGAAGTTTGCGGTTTAATCAACTTAGTACTGGGCAGCCAAAGGTCAGAGGGCAGGCTGAGTCCTTCAAATGTGAGCAGGTTAATGTACTGCGTCATGGCTGCATAGGAGGCTTTGATCGCCAGGTTATTGCTGAGCAGGTAACGTAATCCGATGCGTGGTTGAAGAGAGGTGTACCATTTTCCTTCCGTATTAAAAGCAGAGGCATGAACCCCGATATTGGCTTTTAATGCACCAAGCCTGATATCATCCTCGAAATACGTGCTGTATTCCATGGAATACGCGTTTTGTGAACCAATAAGGGTGTCGATTTCAAAGGTGCCATCACTGCCTTTGAGCGTTAGTGCGCCCGGACGATAAGTGTGGTGTGTGGCACTGCCACCGAAACGGATGTAGTGGTTGGGTATCGGGATGAAATCAAAATCTACTTTCGCGGCGACGTCTTCTATTCCGGAGAGGTATTTTGCCGAAAATTTTTCGGTAAAATCGCCGTCATTGAATTCGGTGGCGGCCAGGAAGTTGATATCGTAATTGCTGTAGGTTACCGTGGTATTGGCAAAAAGCTTGTTGTTGATCTGGTAGTTCCATCTGAGGGCCGCAATGGCATTGCCCCAGTCAATTCCTCCTTCAAAGACATCCTGATCCTCTTCAAATTTATTGTAAAACACATCGGCTCCCGAATAGACGCTGAGAAAAAGCCTGTGTTTATCGTTAAACTTGTGCTGTACTTTTACATTGAGATCATAAAAGTGGGCTTTGAGTTTGGATTTTATCCCTTCTGAACTGGCCAGGGCATTGATAAACGGCCGGAAGATCAAATCAGCATAGGTGCGTCTTCCTGAAAGAAGGAACGAGGTTTTTCCTTTTTTGATAGGTCCTTCCAGGGTGAATTTGGAAGAAATGAGACCAATGGAGCCTTCTCCATGAAATTCTTCCATATTTCCTTCTTTCATGTTGATTTCAATCACCGATGACAATCGCCCACCGAAACGTGCCGGGAACCCTCCTTTGGTCAGCGTTACATTTTTGATGGCATCGGCGTTAAAAACAGAAAAAATGCCCAGCAGGTGCGAAACGTTATACACGGGCACCCCGTCGAGCAGCACCAGGTTTTGATCCGGACTTCCTCCACGGACATATAAACCGCTTTGGCCTTCTCCACCGGATTGAACCCCCGGCAGCAGTTGTAAGGTTTTGAGAACGTCCACTTCGCCTAAAAGTGCAGGGAGCTTTTTGATCTGCTCGACCGGGATATCCACCTGGCTCATCTGGCTCGACTCTTCAATTTTTTCGACTCTTTCCCCGATGATTTCTATTTCACCCAGTTCCAGGATGGGCTCGAGTTTGATGAGATAAGTCTCATCTTTGTTAAGAAAAAATTTGATGGTTTTTGATTGGTAACCAATATAGGAAAAGGTGAGTTCAACCGAATCCTTTGGAAGGGTGAGGCTGTAAAAACCATAGGTGTTGGTGACGGTACCTTTCCCGGATTTTAGATCGAAAATGTTGGCGGAAATCAGTTTTTCCCCGGAAGAAGCTTCTTCAATGTAACCGCTAATGGTGAAATTTTGAGAGAACAGTCCTGTGGTCCAAAAAAACAACAGGAGCGCGTAGAATCTTTTTTGCATAAAAAATAGGTTGTTTTAGTTGTTTTCGGACAAACTCATTCATCTGCCCAGTTAATGAGAGCTTTAATTTTTAAAATAGGTTGGGATTTTGCATGAATTTTTAACGAATTAAATGTCCAATGCGTAAAAAATGATAAAAATTAACATTTGGTTGCATTTGGGTCCGGCATCCCTCAAAGAGGAATTAAATTTATAACTAGACTTTGGACGTAAACCAATAGGGCGCAGTTCTAAAATGTGCCCAAAGTGAAAGGGTAGGCAAATTTGGAAATGTTTCCATTTCATTACCTGCCTCCTGACGTCGTCTACCGTATATACTATAAATTTTTAGGATACAATAAAATACAACCCATTTCAGGGTTGCCTGCAGATATTGTTTTAACACAGCATTTCATACTGTGTTAATTGAGATTTATCCCCGTTGGGGATTTTTTTTACAGAATAATCCAATTAATTCGTTTCTCATTACTTCCCGAAAGGGAATCAATATTAATGGCAATGGATGTAATCCATTGTTTAATAAAATAAATTTGGCAACCCTGAAAGGGTTGAATAATATATACCCAAAAGAAACATTTGTGTATATACTATAGCTAGGTATAGAATGTAGAATTTTTTGCGCAAATGTTTGAATAATGGCACAAAATAGAACTGCGACCTAGCAATATATTTAATTTTAATAAGTAATTGATTAACAGTTATTTAAATGTTTTTTATTTTATTTTTTTACTTTAGAGCAATTATAAAGATTGCAGAAAGTCGAAAAAATAAAATTCTCATATAGGAAACTATAATTTTATTATTATGTCACTTTTAATTGATTATCAACGAGTTGTAGGATTGATTGGAGCTCAAAAACTTTTTTCTAAAAAGCAGCCTGCGTCCAAAGTCTAGTAAATTTATAAGGAACACTTTAAAAATAAATTGACCTATTGGGGGATGACTCCTTTTAGGGACGGGGTAAGCGGTGGCAAATATGTCAATTTATTTTCATCAAATCTCTAAGGCAAAAAATAGTCGAATTTTATTGAAATTATTCCCATTTCATTGCAACCTTTTTTCTTTTAAATCGTCTTTATAGCGAAAACCATTCCAGTTGTCGATTTATGATATACTTTTCGTAGAAAAGTGTTATTTTTACGAGACTTTTGGTTATGTCAAAAAAATTAGTCACCTGAAAGTAATGAAAAACGTTAACGCTAAACACGCACTCTATTTGGTTCTTGCCGTTGTAAGTATTTACTGTACCATATACCTGAATACTCAACAACCTGAAGCAAGCGAAAAAGGAACGATGCTCCGCAATTCAGAATATGTTGAAGCGGATGAATTAGAACAAGAGAACAATAGCAGTGATGCCTTGTTCCTTGATGTTCGCATCATTCAAAAAGCTTTTGAAACCGGTAAAAAATTCATACCGGTCAGACAATAGTTTCAAGGATCAAGACAAAACAAAAAGAGCTTTGGAGATTTATTTCTTCAAAGCTCTTTTTATTTTGTGATACTATTTTTTAGCCTTTAATCTTTAGTCTTTTCCCTTTTAATAGCCTTTTCCCTTTTAATATCCTTTTGCCGTATCATCCGGGTTCCTGGGGTCGCCGCAGCCCTGGAGCCGGCCATTATCCAGCACCTGAATCGCTTTTACGATGGCCATGTATTTGACTTCCCTGAATTGGTGCCCCAGAGCAGCAAGGTCAGATTTTTGCTGGTCTGTCAGGCTGCCTTCTTCAATAAGGATCTCATCGGGCAGCCATTGGTGGTGAAATCTTTTGGCTTCAATGGCCTGATCCAGGGGCATATGGAACTCGGCCACATTGACAAAGACCTGGAAAACGGCGGTAATGATCGTCGAACCTCCCGGCGTACCAGCGACCATAAACAATTTTCCATTTTTTTCAAATATGGTAGGGGTCATCGAACTCAGCATTCTTTTGCCGGGTTGAATGGCATTGGCTTCTGCTCCCAATAAGCCAAATTGATTGGGCACCCCGGGTTTTATACTAAAGTCATCCATTTCGTTGTTGAGAAAAAATCCGGCCCCATCCACTACTACTTTGCTGCCGTAATTGGAGTTTAAGGTGGTGGTGACGGAAGTGGCATTGCCTTCCCGATCAACAATTGAAGTATGGGTGGTTTCAAAGCTCTCCTTGAGCATATTAAAATTACCCGCGTTCACAGTGTTGCTGATGGTAGCGGAATCCATTGAAAAATCACTCATCCTGCCAGCCAGATAAAAACTATCCAGCAATTGTTCCATTGGAACCTCATAAAAGTCTATATCCCCTAAGTGTTTTGCCCGATCCGAATACACCCTTCTTTCAGCCTCCGCCATGAGGTGAATGGTCTCTTTGGAGTGGAATCCAAGCAATTCAATCGGATAGGGTTCAATCATTTTGAGGAGTTGTGCCAAGGCGACTCCTCCGCTGGAGGGAGGGGGCATTGAAATGATTTTATAGTTTTTATAGGTTTCTATGATGGGATCTCTCCAGACGGCCCGATAATCCTTCAGATCCTGTAAACTGATAATACCGCCGCCGCTTTGAATTTCATCCACAATTTTTTGGGCGGTTTGCCCTTCGTAAAACCCTGCCATGCCAAGATCCCTGATGCGTTCGAGCGTTTTTGCGAGTTGCGACTGAACCAGCAGGTCACCGGCTTTCCAGTTTGGACGGATGAATGCATTGGGTTTATCATTCACTTTCTTGAACGCTTCCTGGAATTCGTTCAAACGGTTGGCTTCCTGCTCAGTGATTCCAAACCCGTTTTTAGCGAGTTCAATGGCGGGAGCCAGGAGTGTTTCCATGGGGAGTTTCCCGTACTTTTCATGGGCCGCAACCATACCGGCAACCGTACCCGGGACACCGACTGCCCAATGTCCTAAAGTACTCATATTCTCAATGACGTTGCCTTGTTCGTCAAGGTACATGTCTCGCCCAGCTTTTTGGGGTGCTTTTTCCCGGTAATCAAGGGCTGCGGTTTGTCCTGTATTGGATCTGTAAACCAAAAATCCACCACCACCAATGTTGCCAGCCCGGGGATAAACCACCGCCAGGGCAAATTGAACGGCAATCGCAGCGTCAATGGCATTACCTCCTTTTCTTAAGATATCGACTCCTGCCGTAGTAGCTAAAGGGTGGGCCGAAACGACCATTGCCGAGTCACTTACCATACTTTTGGTGGCTTCATAGGGAGGGGCAGGAAAATTTTTTTTACACGCGAAAGCCCCGAAAATAAAGGCCAAAAGCAAGGTGAAGTGTAAGGATTTTATTTTTGGCATGGTAATTGTTTTTTATATGTTCAGGTGATATTATGATTTGTGAATCATTGCCCGGGTTGAATTGATAAGGATAAATTTCGCAAGTAATCGGAGTAATCCAAAAACGCGGGCAATGTTTTTTAAAAAAAAGGTTAAATGATAATTTAAGGAGTGCAACAGGCAGATGTCCGGAAGGGGAAATTACCAGGGTGGAGCCTGAATTGTAATTTTTGGCGTTGCACTCTTTTTTTTAGCCATCAGAAAAAATGAAAAAATAAACTAAGCGTCTACAAAATCAGGGTCGACCGTATTAAGAATAATTATTTACTGGCTTATGTAAAGGTGCCACTTACTGACAGGTGAGTGGCACATTTTATTTTGGTGAAAAGCTATGGTACGGAAGGGGAAATATTTTTAACAAAAAAAGGCGGTTCAATCCCTTAGGATCAAACCGCCATGCCACATCATCATTAATTTTATATATTTTTATGGTTAACTGAACTTACATGTCATCGGTATCTACCCCGAGGCTGCGCAGTGTATTCAGTGTATTGGCTTTTACGTTTGGCTGGGGATTCAGTGAAAGGCTTTTTTTACAGGCTTTGATGGCATTTTCCTTATCGCCTTTATTTTTATATCCTTCCGCAAGGCTGTCCCATGCATTGGGATCCTTGGGATTTTTTTCCGTGTTGGCTTCAAAGATTTCTACGGCTTCATTGATTTTTCCACCGAACATCAACTGATAACCGTAATTGTTCAATTCTGCATTAGATCCCTTTGAAATGGCTTCTTTTTTTACTTTCATGGCCATTTTTTCATCTCCTTTGGCTTCCAAAATATTCACCTTTGCCATCATATTGGTCATATTTGGATTCATGTCGATAGATTTTTCGACAAAGGCAAGGGCTTCGTCGTAGGCTTTATTCTGGCTGGCAAAGGTTGCTGCTGCATTCCATTCTTTCCAGGTACAGGGCTGATTGTTGAGATCATTGGTAAAAGAAGCGATGCTTTGATTTAGTGCTTCAGTTTTATTTCCCTGTCCATTTATCTTTCCTGTCAAAAGCGCTTTGGTCCTCAAATTTATGGGGTTGGGATTCATGAAAACAGATTGGGTGGCCCATTGCAGGCCCTCCTGGAGGTTCACTTCATTTTGCAGGCAATAGGCAGCGGCCTCATTATATCCCTGCCAGCTGAAACCGGGACGATCCCTGAGTTCGTTTCTCAGACTGGCAATGGCATCATGGTCCACCTCGGATTCAATGGTGAAGGCCACTTTTTTGTTGCCCCACTTGAGGTTGCACACGGCAGAGGATCTCTGAACCTCTTCAAATTCAAAGGTCACCAGTTCATAATCGTGTTTTGTAGGCACCAACCGGCCCTCTACCCGAAGTGCATCCTCTGCAGGATTGTAGGTGAAACTTCCCCAGGAAGTACTATTGTTGGAAAAAATAACCGTGCATTTTGTTGCTTCAGGAATGAGGTGTAGGCCATAAATTCCGGCACTGATAGGCTTTCCCTCAATTTTTACATCCCGGCTGAATTCGATGGTGGTATTTTCATTGGCCCCGGCTCTCCAAACCGTGCCATAGGGAACCAGTTTTCCCCATATCTCACGATCTTTGGCAGCGGGACGATGATAGGTTACAGTGATGTCCGCCAGGCCGATTCGTTGCATGGTTGCCGCCTTTTGACTGGCACGTGGTGTAGTGGTTAATTGTGTTTGGCTGATCCCGGCAAAGGGCAGGATCATCACCAATAACAGTGAAGCGATGGTTGTGTAATACTTTTGCATGTCAGGTGTTTTGTTGACTGCAGTCAATTACCCGTCGGAAAGGTTAAAAAGCAGTCAGGTGATTTCTTTAAACCAAAGTTAAGGACAGATGAAATGGAGTACAAATGTTTTGTGATGAATGGTTTGAATTGTGACGAGCGGATAAAAAAGAGGGCGAAATCTTAAAATTATCTTAAAAAAAAGTCTTTTTCACTTTGTTTTCTGCTCCAAAGCTTCCTTATTCCCCCGAATCTACTTCATTCAGGTAGGTTTGAATGTCGGTTTTGTAACTTCGGCTGGAATGGAGAGAGGTGCCGTTTTTTAGAATTAATTGGTATTGATTATTGCCGGTGTACTTGACCTGGTTAATATAATTTGTATTGATCATCACCGAGCGATGGATTTGTAAAAAGGTATTTTTTTCCAGGGTTGATTTTATATTTTGCAGGGTTTCCCGGATCATAAAACTTTTATCGGCAAGGTGAACTTTTATATAATTGCCCTGGGCCTCAAGGTAATAAATGTCAAAGGCATTGATCCTGGAAACCTTGCCTTTATCTTTTATTTCCAGTTTAAATTTGATGTCCTCCTGTTGTTGGACATGTTCCTCGAGCAGGCCGACCATTTTCTTGTGGAGTAATGACTCATCTTTTTGAATGATCTGATCCCGGGCATGTTCCAATGCCTGGGCAAAACGGTCGTTATCATAAGGCTTAAGCAGATAGTCTACTGCTTTTACATCAAAAGCTTTCAGTGCATATTGATTAAATGCCGTGACAAAAATGATAAAGGGAAGTTTTTGCTTCTCACTTTTGGCAAGGACTTCAAAACCACTAAAATCGGGCATCTGGATGTCGAGAAAAACGAGATCCGGTTTGTAATTCTGGATTTGGGCAACGGCTTCTTTACCATTCTTACATTCTCCGATAACAGTAATAAAATCAAACTCTTCCAGCAATTTGAGTATCCTTGCACGTGCAAAGGGTTCATCATCTACCACCAGCGTTTTGATCATTCTCATAATAACGGAGGGTTTATCTTTTGGTTGTTTAGGAACGTCCCTTTACCGGAATGGAAATGATTACCTCAAATCCTTTGTTTTGGGCCGTTCGAATTTCAAGTTTATAATCCGATTTATAAATCAGATTGAGGCGATCCTTTACGTTTTTCAGGCCAATCCCCGAATTAATTAATTCATTTTCAGGTCTTTGTGATCCAATGCCATCGTCTTTTACGATCAATTGGATATATTCCTCATCCAGCTTTTTAGCGCTCACTTCAATGATTCCTTTTCCTGTCTGGTTGGAAAACCCATGCTTGATGGCATTTTCCACAAGGGGCTGCAACAGTAAATTGGGAACAGGGGTATTTAATACCCCTTCCCGGATATCGTACCTGACTTCAAGCCGATCACTGAAACGGACCTGTTCGATATTCAGATAATTCCTGATAAAATCTATTTCTTCACTCAATGGGGTGAAGTTTTCTTTATTACTGTCCAGTACTTTTCGAAGTAACCCTCCCAAATTTGAAACGATCTTTTGAGCCCCTTTTATGTTAAACTCCATCAAGGCTGAAATAGTATTGAGGGTGTTGAAAAGGAAATGCGGCTGCAGCTGGGATTTTAAGGCCTGCATCTCAGCCTGGGATAATTGTTTTTCCAGTTCCACCAGTTCGAGTTGTTTGTCTCTGAATTGCTTTTGAAAATCAATGGCGGTAAAAAAAGCATAAATGATCCAGTATTCTATGAATCTTGAGACCAGTGCGGAAGGCATGGCTCTTACAAGGTATTTACAGGTTTCATTGGTAAAAGGTTCGAAACCGAAATAATGGGCGGGAACGAGGTAAACCAAATTCGATATTATCTCATGGGATGATGCCATCAGGAAACTGACTACAATGGCTTTGATTTTTTCACTGAAAGAAGCGGGGGCGTAAATCCTGTACTTTTTTACCAGGTAATAAACAATGGGGGCAAGCAGTCCCCACAATACGTAATTCAAAACGTGAACGATGAAGTGCTTTTTCAGCCTTTCCAGGTCAAATTCATTCCAATAAACCAATTGGAAATAACTTTTCAGGGTGGCAATGATCACAAAAAGGATTCCACCAAGAATGGCATAGTAATAAGGAAAAGGAAGTTTGAACCGCTTCATGGTGCGAAATAATTAAAAATTTCCGATAAAAACCAATCCTTTGTGATGAACAGAAGACTTTGTGATGGTATAATACTACGATTCTACGATACTGCGATAATGCATCTCACTTATTTAGGAGGGTTCTTCTAAAAGCATTTTAATCGTTTGGTCAAAGTCTTTTTTAAAAGCAGGGTATTCGCTGGTTGCCGGACCGGAGAACCCCGTATGTATTTTTCTTACCTGTCCCTTTTTATCGATAAGGATCATGGTAGGGAAGGACATGATGTGGTTGAGCATGGGGAGAGCCTCTGCAGCTTTTTCCGGCGGGCCGGCAGAAAGTATCTCATAGGGAATACCCAGTTTTAGTTTGTATTTTTTTAATAACTCCTGGTTTTGGGATTCATCATGTTTTTCAAACCCCAGGGCAATAACCTTCAGGTCTTCGTTCTGGTTTCCCTTCAGGAAGTCCAACAGGAATTTGGTCTCATCCATGCAGTTGGGGCACCAGGTTCCCATCACCTGGATGATCTTTACCTTGCCCTGAAGATTCTCGTCTTCCAACGAAATTCTTTTTCCTTCAGTATTGGGGAAAGTAAAGGCAAACTTATCATACCCTTCTTTCAGGAAAGTCAGGGAATCGGGATCCCGAAGTTCAAAATCCGGATTGCGTTTTGCTTCCCAAAGGCATTGATAATGATTACCGGATTTAAAAAGTCCCGACAAGGTGCCGTCCTCCATCCCTTTGGCTTCAAAGAGAAAAGCATGAGCCCCGTCAAAACAGGACAGGAACATATTGTTTTTCCTAACCGTGCCTTCTAGGAATCGATAATCGCCGGTCTCTGTGAGAAATGTACCCGTAAGTTTACTTCCTTCCTGTTTGAATTCGCCAATGGCTTTATATGGAGAGTCGGTTTCTACCTCAAAAGTTACTTCCCATTTTCCGTCGACATTAAATTCCGGAGTTTCCAACAATTTCGCAAATCGGTGGTTTTGTCCAAATGTGGCTTCAAAGGGAATTTTGTAATTTTCTTTTGTAGTCACTATCCAGAACCCCTGGATGTAATTTTCCGCATAGATCCCTTTTATGTAGGATTCATAGATTGGGAAATTGATGGTGATCGTATCTTTTCCTATCCGATGATCCCATCCCATTTTAATATCGTCAGGAGAGACGACCAGGCGTTCTGTCCCATTGATGATTTCAATGCTGAAGATATCAGCATTGTTTGGATCGTAAATGACCTCAAAGTTGAAAGGCAATTCTCCAGGTTTAATGGCTTCGTCCCTGATTTCCGGTATTTCAAATAACCCCAGGTCTTCTTCCGGCAGATTTAAATTGCCATCCAGTTTCAAAACGGCCCTCCATGGTCCGGGAGGAAGTCCTGTAAACGGATGGTCAACGACCAGGCATCCGCTGATCAGCAAGATCATTCCGGAGAGGAGTAAAAATTTATTGAGCAATGACATATCCTTTCAAGTTAAAACAGGTTAGATAAAAGCAGGAATGAATTTATTGCTTCAAATATCAGGATAAAAAACCTAACTCCCTGCTTTCATTCAACAAATATGGGATCACTTTGTTTTTTCTCCGGTAAAATGGTCTTCCTTGTACTTGAACAGTATATTGAAAGAAGTCAGGCTACCATAAATACGTGTGATATACTGTTGAAGGTTAACCTTATCCTCATCTGTCAGCTCACTGCTGTTGATGCGCTGTTCCATGACCCTGAGCCGGTCACGGACCATGACCAATTTGTGAAAAAAGGTTTCGATAGGCATTTCCTTGGATTTAAGATCAGGATCTTCAGGCTTAAGGATCAGGGTGCCATTGAGCCATTTATCTCCAAGGTCTACGATTTCCTCCAGTCCGTTATAAGTTTGCAGAATCTTGATGAGCGCTTTTTCTGCTTCCGAAAAGCTGATGCTTTCCTCAGCGGGAATAGCTTCAATGACTTCCCATTTGTCGTATTCGTAACCTACGTGTTTGATCCCATACATCATGAAGCAAATTTCATAGGCTGCTTTATGAAGGCGAATGACAGCTCCTTTTCCATAGGCAGGGTGGTTTACTCTGGAGCCGATGCCAAGTGTCGAACTCATTTTATTTATTTTTACTTGAACAATTAATTTTCTTTCGAATCAGGGGAATAATCATCATCCCATTCTTCCACATGAGGTTCTCCCAGTTTACCTACGCTTTTTGCTACCAGCATGGCGACCGTGGCGTCTCCTGTGACATTGATGACCGTTCTGCACATATCTAGCGGACGGTCAACGGCAAAGATTAACGCCAGGCCAATGGCCAGTTTATCAGGAGGGAAGCCAATAGCTTCCAATACGATGATCAACATTACCATTCCTGCGCCCGGTACTGCTGCAGATCCTATAGAGGCCAGCAGTGCGGTCAGGACAATGGTCAACTGATCACCGAAGGAGAGGTGGTGTCCCAGGGCCTGTGAAATAAAAACAGCGGCAACGCCTTGGTAAAGGCTGGTACCATCCATGTTGATGGTGGCTCCCACGGGCAGTACAAAACTGGATACTTCCTTGTCCACTCCTAAATGTTCTTCGACACGTTCCATGGTCACCGGCAGCGTGGCAGCACTGGAGCTTGTCGAAAAGGCGAGCAACTGAGCCGGGCTGATCTCGCGGAGGAACCAGAATGGGTTCTTTTTTACGATAAAAAATATGATCGACGAATAAATGACGATCATGACCAACAGGCCTCCCACGACCACCAGGGCATATTTTAATAAAGCGTACAATAAGGCCGGATCATCCGAAGAGGAGACCACACTGGCCAGCAGCGCAAACACAGCATAAGGAGCCGACAGCATAATGAGATCCACCATTTTAAGGATCACATCATTGAGAGAGTCAAAGAATTTTTTAAGTGGCTTCGACTTTTCAGGCTTGATGAGCAGCATGCACAGTCCAAAGAGAATGGTAAACACGATCACCTGTAACATTCGGGTATTTTCTCCCATCGCGGCTATGGCATTGTCGGGAACCATATCCACCAGGAATTGCAGGTGCCCGCTGCTTTTTTGTCGGGTGGCTTCCTGAATCTTGGAGGCTACCTGGTCACTGGAGGCGTAGGTTTCGGTGAGCTGAGCGATGGTTTCCTGTGAAATGCCTACTCCTGGTTTTAGAGTGTTTACCAGTAAAAGGCCTACGGTAATGGCTAAAACCGTTGTCATGATATAAATGAGAATGGTCCGTCCACCAATTTTTGAAAATTTGGAAATGTCCTTCAAGTCAGAAATCCCTTTAATGAGGGAAGCCACAATAAGGGGGACTGCGATGAGCTTAAGTAAATTGACGAATATGGTTCCGAATGGTTTGATCCATTCTTCCACAAAAGCACTTCCACCATTTACTTGTATCATGATCATTCCGAAAATGATCCCGAATAACATTCCTATGAGAATTTTCCAGTGCAGGGCTAGTTTTTTCATGTGTCAGGTTTTAAATGTCCAATTTAGGTATTCAACAGCGGTCTAATGTAGGAATTTTTTGTAATAATTAATCTACATTGCTTTTATAATATCGTAGTTGGTAATAATGTGGAGGGCTCCCATTTTATCTTTTACCATTACGGCCGGAGCATTTTTATCCATCATTTTACGAATATCACTGCAGCGGGTATCCTCTTTTACCATTGGAAAAGGAGCATTCATAATGTCCTTGACCTTGTTTTCTGTATTTTTCATTGGATTTTCGAGTAGGTAGTTGAGTACAATGGTTTCCGTCACAGAGCCTACGATATCCTCACCTTTCATAACAGGGAGTTGAGAAAGTTCTCTTGCCTTCATAATATTAAAAGCTTCCCTCACCGTATTATCCGGTTTGACGGCAATCAACTCGATGCCTGTCTTCTTGGCGAGGATGTCTGCCACCACGGGTTCTTTGTTGATAAAACCGCGTTCCCGCATCCAGTCGTCATTGAATAACTTCCCCACATAGCGGCTCCCGTGGTCGTGGATGACAATGACCACGACGTCATCTTTGGTGAGTTGATCCTTCATTTGCAAAAGGCCGGCCACTGCAGACCCTGCGGAATACCCCAATAACATTCCTTCTTCTTCAGCGAGACGGCGGGCCATGAGGGCGCCGTCTTTGTCCGTTACCTTCTCAAAATGATCGATTACGGAGAAATCTACATTGGCAGGAAGGATATCTTCTCCTATTCCTTCCGTGATATAGGGATAAATTTCTTTTTCATCAAAGATTCCGGTTTCGTGGTATTTTTTGAAAACAGAGCCGTAGGTGTCAATTCCCCAGATTTTTACGTCGGGGTTTTGTTCCTTCAGGTATTTGCCCACTCCCGAAACGGTACCTCCTGTCCCTACGCCTACGATCATATGCGTAATCCGGCCTCCAGTCTGTTCCCAGATTTCAGGGCCTGTCGATTCGTAATGAGCCTGACGGTTGGAAAGGTTGTCGTATTGGTTACACCAGTAGGAATTAGGAATTTCTTCACTCAGCTTTTTAGCAACGGAATAGTAGGACCTGGGGTCTTCCGGCATGACGTTGGTAGGGCATACAATGACTTCTGCACCATGGGCGCGGAGCAGGTCGAATTTTTCCTTGGATTGTTTATCACTCGTGGTAAAAATACATTTGTATCCTTTGACGGCAGCAGCCAGGGCCAGTCCCATGCCGGTATTGCCTGAGGTGCATTCAATGATGGTGCCTCCCGGTTTCAGGTCGCCTCGTGCTTCAGCATCCAGCACCATTTTAAGGGCCATACGGTCTTTGATGGAATGTCCCGGGTTTACGGTTTCAAATTTAACCAGGACAAGGGCAGGAATATTTTTCGTGATCTTGTTCAATTTGATCAAAGGGGTGTTGCCGATGATCTCAAGGATGTTGTCGTAGTACTGGATTTCTTTTTGCATTGATAACTTTTTGAAAATATGGTCAATTTTGGATTTTATCATTTCGGGTCAACCCGATAGGGGATGGACAGTGAAATACTCAACAAGGACAGGTTCGGACTGCTTACTTATGGTAATTCACATGGACAAAAAACCGGGGATCTTTTGCCCCCAATAATTTAGCCATCAAAGGAGAAAGGACCACCACAACATCGTATCCAAAGGCCGCGTCCGGAATGTCCCCGATGACTTTGACGTAAACGGTTCTTTTGGTCATAGGGTTTTCGACTGCGATCACTGAGTTAACCGGAGCCGTGCGGTGTAAGGCATAAAAATCAGACTCTTCCTTACTGTTTTTTTGCCAAAAGGCCACGCCCTGTTCAGTGTGTTCTTTTTTCCCATTGGACTCGCGAAGATAAACTTTTTTCATGGCGAAATTGCGCCTGGCCATAGGGCCACCCGTAATTTGTCGGTAATCCTCAGGGATGCCCCCCATGTTCATCCAACCCACGTGTAATAGTTGTCCCGTTTTTAACTGGTTGTTTGTCAGGTGATTGCGTTCCATTAGTACATCAATGGGCAGCCTGAAAAATTGCTGGGAAATCCGGTACATGGTATCTCCCTTTTTTACCACATAATAAACCGGGATATACCCAATTGCGGTTTCATCCTGGGGTAAATACCTGGTGATGGCTCTGTTGGGAATGGGCACCCGAATACCCTGGTGTATTTTGACGGTAGCTTCCTTTAGCCCGGGATTGTAATAGTACAATTCTTCCACCGAAAGGCCATAAAAATAGGCCAGGCTGTAGAGGGTTTGTTTTTTTTCGATTTTATGGTTAAATATTTTTTCGCCATCATTGTCAATCGTCAGTATGATAGAATCCTTTGGGAGGAGGTAATACAGACTATCCCCTGTGGCGAATAATCTGGAAGCAATCATAAAGTAAATGACCGTTAAAACGACCAGGGGTTTGTAAAATCTCATAGTACATTAGTTTCCACAAAGATAAGACCTTTGGAATGTAAAATGATAAATGTAAAATGATAAATGATAAATTTTAAAATGCAACCCCGGTTAAAGATGAAAATAGATAAAATTCAACAACAATTCCAGTATCCAACGATTTTCGAGCAACAAAGCTAAAAAGCAATCGCTGCAGTATAGGATTATGAATTGGCTCTACATCATAATTATTTCAGAAAATAGCTAAAAAAACTCTTTCAAAATACTCTTTTTCATTTTTGGCACGCTTTATGTAATTAGTTATTGGTAGGCATGAAAATGCTTCACCTGAAACAATTATTTTTTAAACACTATTCTAAATTTTTTTCTATGAACACTGTATTGAAAATTACGACACTTTTTTCGCTTTTATTCTTGGGATTCACTCATGGGGCTACGGCTCAAAATGTGGATTACGATCCTGAATTTTTTGCAGCGAACTATTTTGAACTGTCCAATCTTGAAATTCCCATCAGTGAGATTTACCCGGGAGCTGAAAAAAGGACGGGAATTCCGGCGTTGAGCGCTCCGGTTTTTGAAGCCTCCTTACAGGCTGATCAATGGCTTGATGCTAAGGATATGGTGCTGGGGATCACCTATAACGGTATTGCCAAAGCCTATCCTATACGAATCATTTCATGGCATGAGGTGGTCAATGACAATTTTGGCGGAGAAAACATTTTGGTGACTTTCAGTGCCCTAACCTACAGTGGCCAGGCTTATAAAGGCACGGATGCCGGCGTTTCCGCAATGGTATTCAACAACAACACCCTTTTCTACGATAATGCTACCCGTTCTTTGTGGGGACAGATGACCGGGCAGGCAGTGAGTGGGGATTTAGCCGGAACGTACCTGGATAAAGTACCTGTGGTTTACACTACATGGAAAGAGTGGACATTGATGCATCCTGAAACCAGCGTGCTTTCCATGGCGAACAGTGAGGGGATTGATTACAGCAAGGCGGCTTACAGCGAGTTTGAAAATACGGTTGAATTGCCGTTCCCGGTGAGTTATACCAATAAGAAACTTCCTTTGAAGAGTAAGGTCATCGGGCTGGAAGTGGATGGGAAATATAAAGCATACCCGTTTTCTATGTTAAAGAGCAGCAACACCGTCGTCGAAGATTACTTTAACGGGATGAAGGTGAGAATCAGCTTTAATGCAGAAAATGAATCTTTTGTCATGACGGATGAGGACGGTCAATTGTTACCGGCGGTAGTTTCCTACTGGTATGCATGGTACGCTTACCATACGGATACAAAAATCTACGGTTTCCTTCCTGATCGTACCCCATTGGCCCTTTTGGAAGAAGACTAAATTTGTTTCGTGATACAATAATGAAGAACATGAGTCATCCCGAATTTCATCTAATCAGATTAAATTCGGGATTTTTCTTTTACAAAAGAAATAAACCGCAAAACCTGCCTTCCGTCGCAGCAGCAGGCAAGGTTTAAAACAAGTAACCGCAAAATTTAGAAGTGTTTGGGTCGTGTGTTAGGTGTTTTGCGACAAAAAATGACTTTTTTCCAAAACCCAAACCTTTTGCCCACTCACTTTTACACCTGCCTTCCTGCGTCAGCAGGCAGGTTTTAAATTCCTTGTTTTACACCTGCCTTCCTGCGTCTGCAGGCAGGTTTTACATTTAAAAAATACTTCAAATAATCTAAAAAATTCTATTTCAGACAGTTTTTGAAAATTCGGGATGAACTCATGTTTCTTTCTTTACTTCATTTCCTCCAGGAATTTTTGGATCGCCGTAAACCCGGAAGGGGCAAGGCCATAAGAAGGATTGCTCCGGAAAGTGACTGTCTTTATTTTTTCATTTCTTTCCACAGAAATAGTGTAAGGATAAAATCGTAGTCCCTCGGGGGCTCCATAATTGTCTTCTAGTTCCCAGAATTTTTTTTCATCGATCAGTTTGTTCAATACATTGAGAATACTGTCGCTTAAAGCTACTCCATCCATCAGCATTTCGGTACTGACCGAATCTGGAGTGGAAGAAAAATTAGATTCTTTAAAATGATTCAACGTTTTAACCTTGGTTATTTTTTTATCTGCAACGGTAATGCCCAGCCAGGGAGAATTGTAGTTGACCTTTAGCAGCTGGAGGGGATCTGTCGGAACTGCCGTTTTTGTTTGGGAGGTTGCAGGCCCGGAGGTGGTTTTGCATGAATAAAAACCAGTGGTCGCCAGTAACGACAGCACCAGTAAAAAGGCTTTGATATTTCTCATGATCCTATTATTTTGGCAACGATTTTTTTTTAAAAACTTGAACAAATTAACAAAAGTTGGTACTAATCCTCAATAAAAACAATAAAACCCTGCTCAAGTGGGTCAAGTTCAGCTTTGAGCAGATCAAAATAGGCTTCCCCATATTTCAGATAATATGGTAAAAAGTTATCTGTTCTTTCCTGGAGTCCATTGTTGGGAAAGAATTTTTCCTTTAAGGAGCGTATCTGGTTAATGGCCGTATCGTGTTTTTGTTTTTCCGCCCGATGCAGCCGGCTTTCCAATTGATCAATGGTTTTCAACTGGCGTGTTTGCTCGGCCAGGACGGCCTTTTGGAGGGAAGGGTCTACTTCTTCGGTCTTTTTGAGGATGCCCTCAAAAACGGCTTCAAGGAGTTTTTTTTCCTCCTCCAGGCTCAGAGGAGAAGAGGCATTATGATCGACATAAGTTCGGATAAGCCAATCCGTATCGTTAAACAAAGTTTCAGCATTGAACCCCAGTTTTTCTATTTTCTTTTGGCTGTTTTTATCGATCCACAACACAGAATTTCTTCGGACGAGCATCGGGAAATTGATGCCGAAATGCTCAAACTGTTTTAAGCGTTCCAGCCAGTAGGCAATTTCTCCGCCTCCGCCTATGTAAGCCAGGTTGGGGAGTATCAGTTCCTGGTACAGCGGGCGCAGGACTACATTCGGACTGAATCTTTCCGGGTGGTTGTGCAGCTCCTCGAGGATTTCCTTTGCTGAAAAAACCAATTCGGTTTCGACGACTTTATACAAATCGTCCTCAAATACGATCCTGTTGCGGATTTGGTCACTCAGGTAAAACAAATTAATGTCACGGGCATGTGCCTGGCCACCGAATCCCGCAGCTTCGAGTTTTTCCTGGGCAGCTTCTATCATGGGTTGGGATACCTGGTGCAACAGCTCCTGCTCGGCAATAGGGATAAAGAGTCTTTTCAGGGCAGGTTTGTTCATGTCCAGAACAACCAATCCATAGGATTCATATAGCTCATTAATTACCTGGATCGTCGCCTCGCCATAGGTTTCATTAAAAGCGCAGGCGGTGGAGAAAATGTTCAACATTGATTTTGCCTGCTCACTTTCGCCCAGGATTTCTTTGAGTTCTGCCAGTGGGTTTTTGAGGGTATGCGTTTTCATCATTCCCACGGCTCCTTTTTCATTATTTTCCCAAACGATGTGTTTTTGGAATAAATTGGCGTGATTGATCTCTTCAAAATCATGATCTTCCGCACCGGAAACAAAAACAGGGACGAAGTGATAATCCGGATAAAAACGGTTCAGTTCTTCTGCTAAACGGATGGTGGAAATGATCTTGTAGGTATAATAAAGCGGCCCGGTAAAAAGGGCGGGTTGATGGGCGGTGGTCACCGTGAATGTATTTTCCCGAGCCAGGGACTGAATATTTTCTTTAACCCTTTGGTGGGGATTCATCTGGCTGTATTGTTTTAAAAGGGCATCCACAAGCACCTGGCGGTCTGTATTTTCTTTTTGCTTGTCGGTTATTATTTGTCCGAAACTTTCTATTTTGACATCGTATTTAAAAAAAGGGCGTAAAGAAGGGTTTTCCGTAGCGTATGCAATGTCTTTTTTACTGAGCTGAGGTATGTTTTGAAAAGGTATTCTAACCGTTTGCATGTAGATGGTTTGTGTTTTTTATAAGGCTTAAGATTAATACAATTTGATAGAACAACCAAATATTTTTAAAGTTTGCCTCCCCGGAAATTTGATTTGCTTCAAATGAGGTGACCTCTTCCCGTGATGCATGGCAGCATAGCAAAAGGGGGCATACCGTTCGATAGAAAAATAAAGTTAAATTGAGTATAAAATTTGTTAATCACTTCATTTCCTGGTGGTTGACAGGTTCAAAGCATAAATAAATTTTCAAAGTTATGGAAAAATATATCCTTGCCCTGGATCAAGGGACGACAAGCTCAAGAGCGATTATTTTTGACAGGAAAGGAGATATTGTTGATGTTGCGCAGCAAGAGTTTACCCAATTTTTTCCTCAAGCAGCCTGGGTTGAACACGATGCGATGGAAATTTGGGAGACTCAGCTGAAAGTGGCCAGGGCGGTGATGGGCAAAAACAATATTTCCCCTCAGCAAATAGCGGCTATTGGAATCACCAACCAGCGGGAGACCACGGTCGTTTGGAATAAAAAAACGGGAAGGCCGGTAGGTAAAGCCATTGTCTGGCAAGACAGAAGGACGGCCAGCATTTGCGATGATCTTAAGTCCGGAGGACATGAGGATGTGTTCCGAAATTCGACGGGCCTGGTGCTGGATGCTTATTTTTCCGGAACCAAACTGAAGTGGATACTGGACAATGTGGAAGGGGCAAGACCAGCCGCGGAAATGGGCGAATTGCTTTTTGGAACGATCGATACCTGGTTGATCTGGAAACTGACCAACGGGACGGTTCATGCTACGGATTATTCCAATGCCTCAAGAACGCTGATGTACAATATCCATGAATTGAAATGGGATGAAAAACTGTTGCAAATCCTCGGGGTGCCGGCCATCATGTTGCCGGAGGTGAGGCCTTCCAGCGGGCACTTTGGCCTCACGGATGAGTCCTGGTTCGGAGCCGGAATCCTGATAGGAGGGGTGGCCGGTGATCAACAGGCTGCCTTGTTCGGCCAGGCATGTCACCAACCGGGTATGGCCAAAAATACTTATGGTACAGGATGTTTTATGTTGATGAATACCGGGGAAAAGGCCGTGTTGTCGAAATCTGGGTTGTTAACTACTATTGCCTGGGGGCTAAATGGGAAAGTCACTTATGCCCTGGAAGGCAGCGTTTTTATTGCAGGGGCTGCTATTCAATGGCTGCGCGACGGACTTCATCTTATCGATGAATCTCCGGACTCGGAATATTATGCGCTGAAAGTGGAAGATGCCGGCGGGGTTTATGTCGTTCCTGCTTTTGCAGGATTAGGGGCTCCATATTGGGATATGTATGCCAGGGGGGCTATTTTCGGACTTACCCGGGGCACTACCAAGGCACACCTGATCCGGGCCACCTTACAATCACTTGCCTATCAAACCAAAGATGTTTTGGAGGCCATGGAAAAAGATTCGGGCATTTCACTGAAAAAGTTAAAAGTGGATGGCGGAGCCAGTGCCAATGATTTGCTCATGCAGTTTCAGTCGGATATTCTGGATACAGCGGTGGAACGGCCCAAAGTGGTGGAGACGACCGCACTGGGAGCCGCTTACCTCGCCGGGTTGTCGGTAGGATATCTGACGATGGAAGAAATTGTCCAAAACTGGCAGCTGGACCGTACTTTTTTCCCACAAATGGACGAAAACTGGCGCAAAGAGAAATATGCTGGCTGGCAAAAGGCCATTCAACGCACCATGGGGTGGGAAGAGCACTAATGTCTTTACAGCTGTCAATCTCGCAACGAGCAACAAGTAACCAGCAACAAGTAACCAGCAACAAGCAACCAGCAAACCTGTAACCAGCAAACCAGTAACCAGCATTAATAATTCGAAAACCACTTCGGCGGGTCATTGCCCTTATCCCGTTCTTCGCGAAGTTTTTCTTGTTTTGTTTTTTCAAAAGGATCGGAATCGAAGAAATTTTTGGGTGGAAGTTCAGGTTCCCTTTCCCAGGAAGGGACTTCTTTTTCCTCATCTTTTTCAATATCAGCCTTGTACCAGTATGCCACAAAAATACCTACCAGGGCCCCAAAAAGGTGACTTTCCCAGGAGATGCCTTCCTGCCCCGGAACAATACCCATGAACATGGAGCCATAATAAAAGACCACGATAAGAGAAAGGGCTATGGATTTGATATTCCTTCTGAAGATACCCATCCAGGCGACAAAAGCCACCAGGCCGTAAACTACGCCACTGGCACCGATATGAAATACCGACCGGCCAAACAACCATACGGCAAGGCCGGTGAGAATGTAGATCATGGTGATGGCTTTATAGCCCACACGCCTGTAGAAATAGAGAATCATGGCGCTCATGAAAAACAAGGGAGGTGCATTGGAAATCAGGTGCGGCCAGCCTGAATGGAGTAGGGGGGCCAAAAAAACGCCCCTGAAACCTGTCAGATCCCTCGGGTAAATACCATAAACACCAAGCTGTAATCCCAATAGGGAACTCAATAGCTGGATGAGGACGAGGATGCCGACAAAAATTGCAGGGGCGCCCAAACTTTGTAACAGTCGATTTGATGTTTTATTGGCCATTTTCTTGATTGTAATAATGGATATATTGCTTAAAATAACGAATTCCCGTCCTTTTAGGTTCAATCCTTCCTGAAAATTAGACCAACGCCACTTAGGTCATGATGAACTGTGGCAGCATCTCGAAACTGTGGTAAAACGGACGAAGCCGTTCTGTGTTATAATGTTTTTTTACATCGACAATTTTATTGGAACTGGTCACTACCTCTATAGGGAGGTTGTCATAGCGGCCGTTTTTCAATACCACCAGTCTCCCGTGCATTCCTTTGATGATCAGGTCAAGGGCGAGGTTGCCGTAAGCCATTGGTACGATGGAGTCCACTGCATCCGGATCCCCGCATCGGGTGAGGTAGCCCAGTTTTTGCTCAATGACGTCTACGCGTTTGCCGTTATTGTATTTGGGAGAAAGCTTTTTGATCTGATCAGCCACAATTTTACCAATTCCTCCGAGTTTGGCATGACCGTAAGCATCTCTTTCCGCATCCTGGAACATCATTTCAGCTCCCTCGAATTTGGCGCCTTCTGATACCAGAACGATGGAATAGTTGCTGGGGTTCTGGCGCCTGTCTTCTGACAAGGCTTCGGTAAGGTGATCCAGTGAAAATTCAAATTCCGGGATGACGCACCTGTTGGCCGCTCCCGCCATAGTCGGCAACATGGCCGTAAAGCCTGCATAACGGCCAAATACTTCCAGGACCATAATACGCTCGTGCGAACCGGCGGCAGTACGAAGGCTGTTGGTCATACTGATGGTTCGTGTCACACAGGTACTGAAACCAATACAGTAATCAGTTCCCGGTACGTCGTTGTCCATCGTTTTGGGAATGGCCACCACTTTGACGCCCAGGGTGGATAAGTGTACGCCATAACTCAGGGTATCGTCTCCTCCAATGGGTATTAGATAATCAATTCCCAGCCATTCGAGGTTTTTCAATACCTCAGGAGTAAGGTCATTGATATCTTCCTTGAATGAATCCTTCAGGTGTTCCGGCACTTCAGATTTTTTCACATGGCTGGGTTTAGTTCTTGAAGAGTGAAGGAAAGTACCTCCGGTTCTACCGGCTTTGTTGACGATATTGTTGGTCAATTCCTGGAAATTATTACTGTTATCAGCTTTGGGGTCCCTGATAATATCGACAAGACCTCCCCAGCCTCTCCGGATTCCAATGACCCGGAATCCTTCCCTGTTGGCACGGATGGTTACCGCGCGTATTGCCGGATTGAGTCCGGGTACATCACCCCCACCCGTTAAAATTGCAATGGTTCCTTTACTTGTTTTCGCTTTTGCCATGATGATAAATTTTCTGTAATATAATTCAGTTTGATTGTCTTTACTTATTGGTTACCGAAGGATTTTAACCATATCCAGCAGTACAGGATTGATTACCTGTTTGAAGTTGATGGCCCGGGCAAAGGGAATATAAGAAATATCGTTATGAATCTGCCCGATCATAACTCCTCGCATTCCTGTAAAAAGCGCATTGACAGCTTCTACCCCCAGGCGGCTGGCTCTTACCCGCTCCATGCAGGTAGGGCTTCCTCCTCGTTGCACATGTCCCAGCACGGTAACCCTGATACTTAAATCCGGGCGTAATTGTTTTACATCTTCTGCCACCTTAAAGGCACCTCCGGCATCATCGCCTTCAGCAACAATCACAATACTTGAAGTTTTCTTTTCTCCGTCCAATGATTCGAGACTGGCGATCAGGTCGGATATTTCCGTTTTATTTTCCGGGATGAGCACTGCTTCCGATCCTGTGGCAATGCCGCTGAGTAGTGCAATAAAACCTGCATCACGCCCCATTACTTCTACAAAGAAAATCCGGTTGTGGGCATTGGCTGTATCTTTAATTTTGTCAATGGCCTGCATGGCCGTATTGATGGCAGTGTCGTAACCAATGGTGTAATCTGTTCCATAAAGATCATTGTCGATGGTTCCCGGAACCCCTACAAAAGGGATTTGAGGATATTCCTCCATAAATACTTTGGCCCCCGTAAAGGTACCATTTCCTCCAATGGCAACCACCCCTTCGATCCCTTCTTTTTTCAAATTTTTGTAGGCTATCTTCCTCCCTTCGGGCGTTCTGAAACGTTCGCTTCGGGCTGAATATAAAATCGTACCTCCCTGTTGGATAATACCGCTAACATCTCTTCGCTTCAATGGTGTAAAGTCACCATCCATCATACCTTCATAACCTCTCATAATTCCAACAACTTCGCAGTTGTTTTTGATTGCTGCACGCACTACGGCTCTAATACACGCATTCATGCCGGGGGCATCACCTCCAGAGGTAAATACGGCGATTTTTTTCATTTTTTGTAAAGTTTTTTATCCTTATAAACAATGTAATTACGAGCTCTTTTTAAAGCCATTGCATTATTTATCCTGATTTTTCCACCTCTTTATCTCTTTTAACGAGGGGATAAATGACTATTCGGTTTAATTGAAATTTATTTGCTGTCCCAGGTATTTAATACCTTAGTGTAAAATAACCCTTTTCTATTTGAATAAAAAAGTTTTTTCCTGTTGTAAAATGTCACAAAAATAAAAAAAAATGGTGGTTTCTACGACTTCTGGCAGGGTGGGGAGGTAGCTTTGTTTAATGTTTCTAAAAGACCATCCGCTGTTCTTAAGGGAACAGATTGTTTTTTGGCCGGGCACGAAATTACCTCCCAGGATCAACAAAAATAATATCCTGACCCCCTAGATATACCTGCGCCTGACGATTTTTATGAATGCGCGGGCGGTATCCTGTTTTTCCTCTTCCAGCCAATCGTGACTTTGTGCGAATTGCTCAAGCAAATCCCTGGCTTCATCCATGGTGTTAAAATTGTTGAGCCGGATCATCGCTGCGGAGTAGGCATTGGGATCCTTTCCGAACAGGTCATTGACATACAACAGTTTGTCGTTGATGGCAATTGCTTTGTTGATGTCGCTGATGGGTTGCAGACTCAGTTTTTCCGAAAGCTCTGAAGCTTCTTTGTTGTCGAAAAGAGATCTGAATTTTCCGGAAGGAGCGGATTTTGGTGCCGGTGTCGCTTTTGGAGGTTGCGGTACTTCAACTCTTGGTTCTTCCTTCACCACTGGCGGTGGCGGAGGTGGTGGCGGAGGTGGCGGAGTCACCTCAAATTCAATCTCTTTTACTGGCTCCGGAATTTTAACTTTTGGAGGGGGAGCGTATTCTTCCGCGGAACTTGTGCTGGCCTCTTTTTTAATTTTGGCCTTTTTAATGGCATTTCTTGCCGGGTCTGAAAGTGTTTCCGGTTGGGTGTTCAGGAAAGATTCGTAAAACTGCCGAATATAACTCAGCATGAGATCTCTCTCTATGGATGAAATGTTTTCTTCCTCAAAGGATATACTTTGGTGGAGGGCGTTTATTTTATCTAACAGTTTTTTGCTTTGTTGAAAATCCATGAATCCTCGATTTAATTTTTCGCAAAGATAATATAATGATATTAATCTACTCCTAACTCCATTTATTCTTTATTTGTTTTACTTTTGGCGGAGAATTTTTTGGAGATGGAATGAGATTGAAAGAGATTGAGGGAGATTGAGGGAGATTGAGATAGATTGGGAGCCCTTTTGAGAGAATGTATATTTAACTATGTCTCTCGCAAACCTGTCTCTTACACGAATAGTCGGGGGTCGTTGGCATGCAAAATTTTGATTATCAAATAATTGCTAAAGATTTGAACCCTCCCGACCTACGGTGCGGGAACCTGTCCTCGGCATTTAATGCCGGGATGTCGCTGCGCTCCACTTGAACCATTAAACCTATTGAAAAACTGAAGTAAATTGAATCGTATAATAAAAGAACAATATGTTTTTAGAGCCACATTTTAAAGGTCAACGCAGTGGTTGGATCGAAGTCATATGCGGATCCATGTTTTCAGGAAAAACAGAAGAACTTATCCGGCGGTTGAAGCGAGCCAAGATCGCGAACCAAAAAGTGGAAATTTTCAAACCCAAAATCGATACGCGGTACGATGAAGCGAAGGTGGTTTCTCACGATGCCAATTATATCCTCTCTACTCCCGTAGAAAAATCTCGGAAGATCCTCGAATTATCGGAAGGTGTTGATGTGGTCGGCATTGATGAGGCACAGTTTTTTGATGAAGACCTCACTTTGGTTTGTGAGCAATTGGCTCTCCGGGGCGTACGAGTGATCGTAGCCGGGCTGGACATGGATTTTAAGGGGAAGCCTTTTGGCCCCATTCCACAATTGCTGGCGGTTGCTGAATATATTACCAAGGTGCACGCTATTTGTCAACATTGCGGAAACCTCGCCGTTTTTTCCTACCGGAAAACCAAGGAGGAAGATACGGTGGTCCTGGGCGAAAAGGACAGCTATGAACCCCGCTGCCGTACATGTTACAGCATGGGCAACATCCTCGATTTTGGAAAGTAAAGCAATGGAAATAAAAAAGACCCACGAAGAGCAGGTTTAATTGCCGTGGGCCTTGGAGTTTCACCTGTAAAGGCAGAAACTGAATCCTGTTATGAGAGCGCATTTTGAGGAAAAACGGTTGCTTCCATCTGTCAGTTTTCATAGCTTTAAAAACGTCTTCAACTGGCTTTTTGGCGTTTGTTTCCTTGATGTTTCAAAGATAAAGCAGAAGAATAATAACCCCTCACCACTTTTGCGGATTAGTCAGGATGCTGAAAAGTCTGTAGCATTGCATAAACCCTTCAAATATTACTATACTTTGGTTGGCAAGTAAAGAAACCCGTTTCAATTCTAAAATGGTACGATTAAAGCTTTCTCCTTCCAGTTTTTGTTGTTCTAATCTTGCGGGTTTCAATTCCAAAATGGTACGATTAAAGCTTTACATCGAATCACGCTAAGACATACACTAAACAGTTTCAATTCCAAAATGGTACGATTAAAGCGCGATAATGAGATGATTGCTAACCTATACCTTGAACGTTTCAATTCCAAAATGGTACGATTAAAGCGGTTAAAACAAGCGTATCGACTACCTGAATTTCATGTTTCAATTCCAAAATGGTACGATTAAAGCGTCCGCGTCAAGGTCTTTGAGTTCTGCCAAAGCCTGGTTTCAATTCCAAAATGGTACGATTAAAGCGCGGAAGAAACGCTCAAGAAAGGCATGTCTGTGTACGGTTTCAATTCCAAAATGGTACGATTAAAGCTTGACCCAGGCATCACGGATATCGTCATCACTATCAAGTTTCAATTCCAAAATGGTACGATTAAAGCGTCAATTTATTAATAATTCCTTTGAGGGTTGCACTGTTTCAATTCCAAAATGGTACGATTAAAGCGATAGGGATAAAAACGATTTTTAAGGGGTGATTAAGTTTCAATTCCAAAATGGTACGATTAAAGCCACCCGCTTCGATTCTTTTCGCGTCCGGGGCTTTTGAGTTTCAATTCCAAAATGGTACGATTAAAGCAATATTGCAAAAGTCCGGCAGTCATAATAAGCTGAGTTTCAATTCCAAAATGGTACGATTAAAGCCCGGTCATACACAATGCCCCGGCATTTATGTAAATAGTTTCAATTCCAAAATGGTACGATTAAAGCGTAATTTCGGGGACATACGACGGTACGGATTTGAATCGTTTCAATTCCAAAATGGTACGATTAAAGCCGGTTAGGCGAGACATAGAGCTGCTGAAACTACAAAGTTTCAATTCCAAAATGGTACGATTAAAGCCACTACAATTAACAGGCACAACATTAGAGATTAGCCGTTTCAATTCCAAAATGGTACGATTAAAGCACCTTCTTCTCCACGTTTCCAATCCACATCCTCTAAGTTTCAATTCCAAAATGGTACGATTAAAGCCTCTCTGTTTTCTTTAAGGTCGTCTATCTCTTTCCGTTTCAATTCCAAAATGGTACGATTAAAGCGGGCCAGCTCGGCTACTTTGCCCTTAGCACGTAAATGTTTCAATTCCAAAATGGTACGATTAAAGCTAACATACCCTCCACCTCGTTAATTTTCCCTTCCTGTTTCAATTCCAAAATGGTACGATTAAAGCCAGTAATGTACAATTTGAGGAAACTGTAGGACTCCGTTTCAATTCCAAAATGGTACGATTAAAGCTCGTACGCCGTTACGGGTCACCTCTTTGATAGTTAGTTTCAATTCCAAAATGGTACGATTAAAGCAAATCCGGCGTAAAACTCGCCGCCTGATTTTACAAAGTTTCAATTCCAAAATGGTACGATTAAAGCCCGCGCGCCCTGTTATCGTCTCCCGCCACCTCCAGCAGTTTCAATTCCAAAATGGTACGATTAAAGCTGGATGAGCTGGCCAATATTTCCAGGCTTGTGGCCCGTTTCAATTCCAAAATGGTACGATTAAAGCGGGTTATAAGGCGTCAGGGTACTACGACCCTACCTAGTTTCAATTCCAAAATGGTACGATTAAAGCCTATTCGTATCCTACCATTGGCCGTGGCTTGTTGGTAGTTTCAATTCCAAAATGGTACGATTAAAGCTTCAGTATCAAAGAGCCTACACAACGTTTCTTTTTGTTTCAATTCCAAAATGGTACGATTAAAGCATGCTGTAATTAATGACATGATATTTTATTTATTCGGTTTCAATTCCAAAATGGTACGATTAAAGCTCCTAGCGAACTATTAAAGGAAGTTATACTTCCTAGTTTCAATTCCAAAATGGTACGATTAAAGCTATTACGTAATGATAGCCAATGCCAGGCCACCCCTGTTTCAATTCCAAAATGGTACGATTAAAGCTTGATTAATAATTTTTATTTGTCAAATTGATAGTGGTTTCAATTCCAAAATGGTACGATTAAAGCAGAAACTAAGGAATTCTTTAACATGATTTTACTCAGTTTCAATTCCAAAATGGTACGATTAAAGCATATTAGCGAGGGGGAAATTTCCCCGGCATTAGATACGTTTCAATTCCAAAATGGTACGATTAAAGCTGTCCACTCTCGAGGTTACGCCCGAAAATATTACAATGTTTCAATTCCAAAATGGTACGATTAAAGCCTTCATGGATAACTTAATGAGGCCGTTTTTTCCTTTGTTTCAATTCCAAAATGGTACGATTAAAGCGTAACTTTCTGAAACGCGTTTAAATCCTATTGTCGCGTTTCAATTCCAAAATGGTACGATTAAAGCAAGAAACTAAAGAATTTTTCAACATGGTTTTATTAAGTTTCAATTCCAAAATGGTACGATTAAAGCGGCCGGCCGGTAGTTGCGGGAATTGAAGATTTTGAGTTTCAATTCCAAAATGGTACGATTAAAGCAGAAATTCTATTGTCCACTCAAGGATATTAATAACAGTTTCAATTCCAAAATGGTACGATTAAAGCTTTGTCATTTCCGCCGCAATAGCTGAACCATAACCAGTTTCAATTCCAAAATGGTACGATTAAAGCTTGCCGACGACAAAAACGATCTTTACTGTATGTCAAGTTTCAATTCCAAAATGGTACGATTAAAGCCCAAAATTTTGCGCCTTCCGGAAGACTTCTATAACCGTTTCAATTCCAAAATGGTACGATTAAAGCGGAAGATACACAAGATGCAGATAGGCGACCAATCCCGTTTCAATTCCAAAATGGTACGATTAAAGCACACAATAACAGCCGGGGCCGGAATTTCTATTAATAGTTTCAATTCCAAAATGGTACGATTAAAGCCGCGTTTAAATCCTATTGTAGCCGGGTGAAAAGGATGTTTCAATTCCAAAATGGTACGATTAAAGCCATCCTGGATGATGATTCAGGAAGCTCCGGTTATCTGTTTCAATTCCAAAATGGTACGATTAAAGCGCGCAAAAAACAGTTGGTTTAATAAGTTCAGATGGGTTTCAATTCCAAAATGGTACGATTAAAGCTAACGGCATTATTAGAGCCAAAAACGGGCAAGCCTGTTTCAATTCCAAAATGGTACGATTAAAGCCGGCCTTGGTGGTCGCTATCTATCCATGTAATCGCCGTTTCAATTCCAAAATGGTACGATTAAAGCTCACAAAAGTATCTAATATGTCACTATCAATAATCAGTTTCAATTCCAAAATGGTACGATTAAAGCCTCCTATTGTCGTTGGGTCCCTTGTTTCCACAACCAGTTTCAATTCCAAAATGGTACGATTAAAGCGATTTGCAGGAAAGGTATGAGATCTTAAATAATACATGTTTCAATTCCAAAATGGTACGATTAAAGCGGCATTTGTTATGGATTGAAATATGTCAAAGTTGAGTTTCAATTCCAAAATGGTACGATTAAAGCTCCATTGTTTAAACTGTCAAATACTTTCCCTAAAATGTTTCAATTCCAAAATGGTACGATTAAAGCGCAATTGATCCACTCCCACTCACTGTCAATGTTAAGTTTCAATTCCAAAATGGTACGATTAAAGCGGTCCAGGCCGATTAAAGTATAAAGGTTAAACCCCGTTTCAATTCCAAAATGGTACGATTAAAGCTGATTATTCCGAAAAGCGATACTAAAACGCTGGCTGGTTTCAATTCCAAAATGGTACGATTAAAGCCCGACAGACTGGGACTATCTACACGATACTGCGGGGTTTCAATTCCAAAATGGTACGATTAAAGCGGTTTGCCCCGCGTAGGTTTGCCATTTTTAAATCGTGTTTCAATTCCAAAATGGTACGATTAAAGCAACGATTATTGATATTAATTGAACAATTATTGCGAGTTTCAATTCCAAAATGGTACGATTAAAGCCACATCAAAAAATCCTTCCGCCTCGTGAATTTCGTTGTTTCAATTCCAAAATGGTACGATTAAAGCAATCGTAAGCCGTAGGCCCCGTCTGTTCCTGCTCGAGTTTCAATTCCAAAATGGTACGATTAAAGCTCATTTATTGATCCTAAAGCAAGGATTTTAAAATCAGTTTCAATTCCAAAATGGTACGATTAAAGCGAGTAAAAAACAAAGGTGCGTCCGGGGTCCTCATTCTGTTTCAATTCCAAAATGGTACGATTAAAGCCCTTTTCAATCAACTTTGTGAGTTGAGATTTAACATGTTTCAATTCCAAAATGGTACGATTAAAGCCCCTGCCCTTTCGGCATGTTGTATTTTCTATCTCCAGGTTTCAATTCCAAAATGGTACGATTAAAGCGCCGGTACACTATTATATATAAGGATGCGAATGGCAGTTTCAATTCCAAAATGGTACGATTAAAGCTTTGATAATCTTTGCGTTCTGAATCTTTCTGCTCGGTTTCAATTCCAAAATGGTACGATTAAAGCCCTGCCCTTTCGGCATGTTGTATTTTCTATCTCCAGGTTTCAATTCCAAAATGGTACGATTAAAGCGCAACGGATAGTATTGGCGTTTCTCCCGTATCGGGGTTTCAATTCCAAAATGGTACGATTAAAGCTTATCCGAACCATGTGCGGCATAGAAAATCAAATCAGTTTCAATTCCAAAATGGTACGATTAAAGCGCGATAAAAATTTACAAAGTCTTGCCATGTATTCCGGTTTCAATTCCAAAATGGTACGATTAAAGCTCCTAGCGAACTATTAAAGGAAGTTATACTTCCTAGTTTCAATTCCAAAATGGTACGATTAAAGCTATTACGTAATGATAGCCAATGCCAGGCCACCCCTGTTTCAATTCCAAAATGGTACGATTAAAGCACGTTTAATGGGTCGTAATATCTGAACCTTCCCCCGTTTCAATTCCAAAATGGTACGATTAAAGCTTTTCAGGTTAATTACAAACCGGATAATACAAAACAGTTTCAATTCCAAAATGGTACGATTAAAGCATCACCTGAAAACAAAGGCATCGTTTAATAAATATAGTTTCAATTCCAAAATGGTACGATTAAAGCCCGGATTTTTTCCGGTTGGGCTTTTTTGTTTAGTTGTGTTTCAATTCCAAAATGGTACGATTAAAGCTCTTTGCAGCTCGGCAACCGTAGCCCCTCTTTTGCCCGTTTCAATTCCAAAATGGTACGATTAAAGCTGCTGCTCCTGGTTGGTGGTCAAAAATCCGTCTTGGGTTTCAATTCCAAAATGGTACGATTAAAGCGATATACCTTCCAGCTTCCAGTCATCTATTTTTAATTGTTTCAATTCCAAAATGGTACGATTAAAGCAGCAATGCAACAAAGAATAAGTCACCTAAAAAAAGAGGTTTCAATTCCAAAATGGTACGATTAAAGCCTGATTATTGATGGGATTGGCCTATGTTTCAAATCGTTTCAATTCCAAAATGGTACGATTAAAGCCAATGTTGATCCTGGTTTTCCTGTCCCTGTTGATCCGTTTCAATTCCAAAATGGTACGATTAAAGCTCATTGGATCCATCTTTGAATGTTGATCCTTTCTCCGTTTCAATTCCAAAATGGTACGATTAAAGCGTGTTTGCTGAATCGCTAAAATATAGATCTGACAAGTTTCAATTCCAAAATGGTACGATTAAAGCCAGTTGATCCTGAAAATGCTCCTGCTATTGTTGCGTAGTTTCAATTCCAAAATGGTACGATTAAAGCACCAATCCAGATGAGTCAAATGATCCAAACTTGATGTTTCAATTCCAAAATGGTACGATTAAAGCTGATGAGGCCAGAATATTTAAAACTATTTTTATAACGTTTCAATTCCAAAATGGTACGATTAAAGCCAATGTGCAAATTTGAAAAAGTTAGGGTAGTAGCCCGTTTCAATTCCAAAATGGTACGATTAAAGCATAGAGGAGGAGGTATGCACTACTATTGATACCCAGTTTCAATTCCAAAATGGTACGATTAAAGCCTTCAATACCGTACTTTTTAGCCAGGCCCTTCTCGGCTTGTTTCAATTCCAAAATGGTACGATTAAAGCTCTGGTTAAGAACATACGCCTTTACACTTTGTTGGCTGTTTCAATTCCAAAATGGTACGATTAAAGCTCTATCGGTTAAAATGTTGTATGTTGCTCTCTCCAGTTTCAATTCCAAAATGGTACGATTAAAGCAAAATAAACGGCGTGTACCAGGATTTTATTAGCTGGGTTTCAATTCCAAAATGGTACGATTAAAGCGGGGGATATATTAGATTCTATAACACTCGAGCACAGTTTCAATTCCAAAATGGTACGATTAAAGCCCGGGCGGAGTATGAAAAAGAGGAGCAGAAATTACGTTTCAATTCCAAAATGGTACGATTAAAGCACTTGTTTAGGGTCTGCCATTATTGTAGGTTAAATTGGTTTCAATTCCAAAATGGTACGATTAAAGCAGGGGTGAAGAGTATCATAAACGTTTTGCATATCCGTTTCAATTCCAAAATGGTACGATTAAAGCACTACGACCTCCTCCTGGACCTCCGGGACTCCGGGGTTTCAATTCCAAAATGGTACGATTAAAGCACCCATAATGACTACGTATTAGTTGAAACTCCTACGTTTCAATTCCAAAATGGTACGATTAAAGCGTTACCCAAGACCTAACCAGCAACGGGCAAATAGTATGTTTCAATTCCAAAATGGTACGATTAAAGCCGGATATTAACTTTGCGGAAGTAGATAAAATATTTTGTTTCAATTCCAAAATGGTACGATTAAAGCCCCAGGCGTTATCTACTACTCCCGGCGCGGTTTTATGTTTCAATTCCAAAATGGTACGATTAAAGCGCAATTTCGCGGGGACTACAGCATACTCGCTACAAGGTTTCAATTCCAAAATGGTACGATTAAAGCTCCCTCCGGTACCGTTTGGCGCTTTGCCTAGGAACGTTTCAATTCCAAAATGGTACGATTAAAGCAACTCCACTTCGTTACGCTACGCATATACTCAACGTGTTTCAATTCCAAAATGGTACGATTAAAGCCCTGGCGGTATGCCGAGTAACCGCGGCGGAAATACGTTTCAATTCCAAAATGGTACGATTAAAGCTGGCCGAAAATGTATGGACGAGCGAAATAAAAAAGTTTCAATTCCAAAATGGTACGATTAAAGCATGTAACGGATAGTATTGGCGTTTCCCCCGTATCGGGGTTTCAATTCCAAAATGGTACGATTAAAGCTCTGGATGCCCTGGCAGGAGGCTGTAATCCTCGGTTGTTTCAATTCCAAAATGGTACGATTAAAGCCCGGACGGCTTAAAATACCGAAAACCTCCCCATCCTGTTTCAATTCCAAAATGGTACGATTAAAGCTTTAAATACCCCTCTAACTGCTTTACTATTTTACCCGTTTCAATTCCAAAATGGTACGATTAAAGCACGCGGACGCGGACCCGACAAACGAGCTCCAAAGCTGTTTCAATTCCAAAATGGTACGATTAAAGCACTTTTGCTTTATGTTAAATTTATTTAATTCGTTTGTTTCAATTCCAAAATGGTACGATTAAAGCAAAATTGACCTCCACCAGGGACCACCTTTTAGGGGGTTTCAATTCCAAAATGGTACGATTAAAGCTTAAATACCCCTCTAACTGCTTTACTATTTTACCCGTTTCAATTCCAAAATGGTACGATTAAAGCAGGTATATAGGCAGGGCGCCGGAGAGGCTTATACCGGTTTCAATTCCAAAATGGTACGATTAAAGCCCATTATGGCCAAACTTGCCGACCGCGGCGAGAACCGTTTCAATTCCAAAATGGTACGATTAAAGCCTAAAATCTCCGCTGAGGGTTGGGGTTACCAGCGTCGTTTCAATTCCAAAATGGTACGATTAAAGCACGGCGGCCTCTAATTTGAGCTCCAATTCTTTTACATGTTTCAATTCCAAAATGGTACGATTAAAGCTTATGGAGGATGGCTCCCTAACTCTACAGGAGGCCAGTTTCAATTCCAAAATGGTACGATTAAAGCCTCCTGGCGTATGCCGGCCGGTAGGTGTCCTCCTGTTGTTTCAATTCCAAAATGGTACGATTAAAGCCTTTGCTAAACCTTCTGTTATCTGTGTATTCCTGTGTTTCAATTCCAAAATGGTACGATTAAAGCAGACAGAGATGTAAAGGTTTACTGGATTAATTCTTGGTTTCAATTCCAAAATGGTACGATTAAAGCAGGAGGAGGTCGTAGTACCACTCCAAAGCCTCACCCGTTTCAATTCCAAAATGGTACGATTAAAGCGATGTTTACGGGCAAATTAATGCCTCCAGGTTAGGTTTCAATTCCAAAATGGTACGATTAAAGCCCATAACCGCCGTAGATGCCTCCGGAGCCCCTATATAGTTTCAATTCCAAAATGGTACGATTAAAGCTAATAGCGGAATGTATCTACTCGCTAACGATGATCTGTTTCAATTCCAAAATGGTACGATTAAAGCGTATATATAGGCTATATAAAATAGGATATAGGCCATGTTTCAATTCCAAAATGGTACGATTAAAGCCTCCCATTTTGAAAATATGTTTTTTATGTTTTTTAGTTTCAATTCCAAAATGGTACGATTAAAGCTTTACAAACTCGGTATTTACTGAAAATTCAAAATTAGTTTCAATTCCAAAATGGTACGATTAAAGCTCTACTCGCTAACGATGATCTTGGATTAGCTACAAAGTTTCAATTCCAAAATGGTACGATTAAAGCAACCCAAACGGGTTAAAGCATAAAGTTATTTTATAAGTTTCAATTCCAAAATGGTACGATTAAAGCCTGGATGCCCTGGCAGGAGGCTGTAATCCTCGGTTGTTTCAATTCCAAAATGGTACGATTAAAGCAAAATAGTAGACCTGGCAAACGGGGAGGCGTTACCTTGTTTCAATTCCAAAATGGTACGATTAAAGCAAGGTATAAGAAACTTTTGTTTTCGGATGTTCTTAGTTTCAATTCCAAAATGGTACGATTAAAGCGGGTAATAGGTACCGAAAAACAACGTAAAAACGCTCGTTTCAATTCCAAAATGGTACGATTAAAGCCTCCTCGGCTGGAGCGTTGAATTGGTTCATTATGTGTTTCAATTCCAAAATGGTACGATTAAAGCAAAGGCGGGCAATTTTCACCGTATAGCACTCAAACGGGTTTCAATTCCAAAATGGTACGATTAAAGCAAGCGTTTTCATCTACGCTAAATTTGTACTGTTTAGTTTCAATTCCAAAATGGTACGATTAAAGCTATGCCAGAAAGAATCTAACCAGTCCCAAAAATCCGTTTCAATTCCAAAATGGTACGATTAAAGCAAAGCGTTTTCATCTACGCTAAATTTGTACTGTTTAGTTTCAATTCCAAAATGGTACGATTAAAGCGCTTTGCTAAACCTTCTGTTATCTGTGTATTCCTGTGTTTCAATTCCAAAATGGTACGATTAAAGCAGATTAAAATTATTAGCGGAGGAGAGGTATTTACCCCGTTTCAATTCCAAAATGGTACGATTAAAGCCGAAAATGCAAAATGTGGCGGCTAATAACGTGCTCCGTTTCAATTCCAAAATGGTACGATTAAAGCACTATGCCTACACTCTCGAAAAACACTGGGAATATAGTTTCAATTCCAAAATGGTACGATTAAAGCCCACTATAGGCCAAAACGCGGCGCCCGCTATTACTGGTTTCAATTCCAAAATGGTACGATTAAAGCCTTGTTTAGGGTCTGCCATTATTGTAGGTTAAATTGGTTTCAATTCCAAAATGGTACGATTAAAGCCGTAGATACGGTAAGGCAGAATAAACTAATATTCCGTTTCAATTCCAAAATGGTACGATTAAAGCAGTACCTCCCTGGGGACCACTACCCACAGTAATACAGGTTTCAATTCCAAAATGGTACGATTAAAGCTCCTTCTAATACAATAGCGTTCAGCGCTGATTTTAGTTTCAATTCCAAAATGGTACGATTAAAGCCCATTATGGCCAAACTTGCCGACCGCGGCGAGAACCGTTTCAATTCCAAAATGGTACGATTAAAGCAAACCTTCAGGCGGGAGGAAATATAATTCTTTGGTTGTTTCAATTCCAAAATGGTACGATTAAAGCCCCGCCACCGGTTAAAGTTGCGGCCCTGGTTGGTCCGTTTCAATTCCAAAATGGTACGATTAAAGCCCGTATAGCACTCAAACGGTGGCCGCCTGGAGATTTGTTTCAATTCCAAAATGGTACGATTAAAGCCAAATACGGGTACTTCTATATCGACGAAAATACAGAGTTTCAATTCCAAAATGGTACGATTAAAGCTTTTAGAATATTATCCTGCAGGGATTCTATTTTAAGGGTTTCAATTCCAAAATGGTACGATTAAAGCCGCAAAGGGTTATTTGCATAAAATCACCTTTAAAAAAGTTTCAATTCCAAAATGGTACGATTAAAGCCTGTTCTCTACTAACTTACCGCCGTAGGTTTCCTGGGTTTCAATTCCAAAATGGTACGATTAAAGCAAAATTAACGAGGTGGAGGGTATGTTATCTAAATTCGTTTCAATTCCAAAATGGTACGATTAAAGCAAGCTGGAAGGTATATCCATGGAGTCTTTTTTTTCCTGTTTCAATTCCAAAATGGTACGATTAAAGCGAGCGTTTTAAATATCGCTTTGTTTGCGTATATCCGGTTTCAATTCCAAAATGGTACGATTAAAGCTCCGAGGGGTTAGGTCCACCTTGCCCACCTTAACCCGTTTCAATTCCAAAATGGTACGATTAAAGCCCAGCCAGGGGGTTTTTAGCGGTCTCCGGGCAACCCGTTTCAATTCCAAAATGGTACGATTAAAGCGGGCTACAAGCCTGGAAATATTGGCCAGCTCATCCAGTTTCAATTCCAAAATGGTACGATTAAAGCGAGATGCCGGAGAAAAGGCGGCCCTTGCTTTTGATGTTTCAATTCCAAAATGGTACGATTAAAGCCAGCCCGGAAAACCCAAAATTTAGATTAATTATCCCCCGTTTCAATTCCAAAATGGTACGATTAAAGCAATCTATAAAAATGACTTTAGATAATATCTTAGAAGTTTCAATTCCAAAATGGTACGATTAAAGCTTAGGCTCATACATAGACTGGAAAGATTCAAGTTTAGTTTCAATTCCAAAATGGTACGATTAAAGCAATATACGAGGCCTCCGCGGCTTTAATGTTTAACGGTTTCAATTCCAAAATGGTACGATTAAAGCGCAATTTCGCGGGGACTACAGCATACTCGCTACAAGGTTTCAATTCCAAAATGGTACGATTAAAGCATTACTACCGTGTCGCTGGTGTCCACTACGGTAACGGGTTTCAATTCCAAAATGGTACGATTAAAGCACCTGCTAGTTCGACTATTGAAGTTTATAATGATGTGTTTCAATTCCAAAATGGTACGATTAAAGCGCCTCCAAAAAGCATGGAACAGAGTGCCCAGCAAAGTTTCAATTCCAAAATGGTACGATTAAAGCGCGCTCTTTGGCATTACTTAGCTTTTTTCTACCCGTGTTTCAATTCCAAAATGGTACGATTAAAGCCCTATCCGAGGTGGACCTATCCGGGGCCATCCTCCGCGTTTCAATTCCAAAATGGTACGATTAAAGCCCGAGCCTATACCCCCGAGGAACAAACTGATACTTGTTTCAATTCCAAAATGGTACGATTAAAGCCATAATGTAAAGATAGAAAACGTTATATCCGACAAATAGTTTCAATTCCAAAATGGTACGATTAAAGCTACGTATGCGGGAGTTCGTGACCAATCATGAAAAGTGTTTCAATTCCAAAATGGTACGATTAAAGCCCCGGTGCGAAAATTGATAACTATTACTATAAGCCGTTTCAATTCCAAAATGGTACGATTAAAGCCGGCTATGGCCGACGGGCGAGACAAAGAGCTGGCCCGTTTCAATTCCAAAATGGTACGATTAAAGCAGTATTATACTTCCCCCAGCCTGGAGGTTTAGCCCGGTTTCAATTCCAAAATGGTACGATTAAAGCGCCGATAAAAAGTTGGTTGCGATTTGTTGCTTCATTGTTTCAATTCCAAAATGGTACGATTAAAGCCCCCACGAGCGGGCAATTATGTAACGCCTTCGACCGTTTCAATTCCAAAATGGTACGATTAAAGCTTCCAGGCATAGTTTAGATGTAGTGTTTTTAGGGTGTTTCAATTCCAAAATGGTACGATTAAAGCGCAATTTTCAAAGTTTATAAACTGCTTTACTCTGTCGTTTCAATTCCAAAATGGTACGATTAAAGCCTTTTGTAGGGGAAGATAATAATGAAAACTCTTTTGAGTTTCAATTCCAAAATGGTACGATTAAAGCTTTAAATCCGATTATGGACAAAGATGAATTTTATTCGTTTCAATTCCAAAATGGTACGATTAAAGCGAAATTATATTTTTGCAAAAACTCAAATGCTTCTTCGTTTCAATTCCAAAATGGTACGATTAAAGCATGCTGGTTGTGAGGTAACTACCTTTCAGCAAGCGAGTTTCAATTCCAAAATGGTACGATTAAAGCCATATCAGCACCAGCTAAATGGTACACAGGAAAATGTTTCAATTCCAAAATGGTACGATTAAAGCCAAACTGATGCTTTGGGTAGATGTTATTATATACTCCGTTTCAATTCCAAAATGGTACGATTAAAGCCAGATTGCACTCCTGTAAACCTTCCAGTAGTAACCGGTTTCAATTCCAAAATGGTACGATTAAAGCTCACCCTGGAGGGCTGGTTAGTTTAGAGCTATCTGGTTTCAATTCCAAAATGGTACGATTAAAGCCCGGTAAGCCTGGAGCCCAACCAAGTTTTAAGGCTAGTTTCAATTCCAAAATGGTACGATTAAAGCCATAAATCCGGAGTCCGTTATTTTGTCCGCGTTGTTGTTTCAATTCCAAAATGGTACGATTAAAGCATCCTCCGAAAGTTAGACCAGTTAGAGGACCAGGAGCGTTTCAATTCCAAAATGGTACGATTAAAGCTTGGGGGCGTTCGATGCTTTTGATTTTTTTGTAAAGCGTTT